>NZ_JBEGHP010000022.1:0-682763 GCF_040676255.1 Pseudarthrobacter sp. LMD1-1-1.1
TCTCACGATGTAACGATAAGGCGGCCAGCAGCTTCCGAAGGACCGACCCTCGGCAGACCCAGGCCAACGGAACTACTGCCCTCCGATAGAGCTACTCCCGGCCCATGAATAACCGTGTATGCCAGTTCGTATAGAGTCCTGGAGCGGGGCAGGACGCGAAGCAATCCCGGCCCTGCAATCCAGGACACTTGCGCCTGCTTCCCGGGACAATTGCATGGCGAAACCGCTGTTCAATTCCGCCGGGACCATTGTCATAATCAAAGCGCACGTCAAGAATGACGTGATGACGGTCTACGTGCGTTCACTTGAAACTGCAGTTCCGACGACAAAGCTGATCCAGTCCGAAGCCCGTGATGTATTCGCCGCGCAGCCGGGTCTTTCCCGGCTTGGTTCACGCCTGGTCACCACCTGCTTTGACGGCGCAGCCATAGACACGAGATTCACGGCAGTCAGCGAACTCACCAACACCTCACGCTCGGACAATCCTCAGTTCTATGACCCGGACACCGGGCTCCTGCTGAATCCCAGCACCAAGGTCCGCAACGACATCTTCGCCCGGGAAGCCACCAAGCTGTTCGTTGAGGCTGCCCGCGCTGCCCTGCAGGCGGCTCCCGAACTGGATTTACTTGACATAACTCACCTCGTGACGGTGTCGTGCACGGGCTTTTTCAATCCGGGCCCGGACTACAAGGTGGTGCGCGAGCTCGGGCTTAGTCCTTCCGTCCAGCGGTATCACCTGGGCTTCATGGGCTGCTACGCGGCGTTTCCGGCGCTCCGCGCTGCGAAGTTGTTCTGTGAATCCGATCCGGACGCGGTGGTCCTGGTGGTCTGCGCCGAACTCTGCTCCCTGCACGTACGCACGTCCAATGATCCGGACACCATCATGGGTTCGGCCCTTTTCGCCGATGGCGCCGCCGCCGCCGTCGTGACCGCACGGCCCGGCGCGGAAGAAGCCGCGCTGCTGAAGCTGGACCACTTCGAAACAGTCCTGACCCCGGTCGGTGAGGACTCCATGGCATGGAACATCGGCGACCATGGGTTCGAGATGGTCCTGGGCACCTATGTGCCCCACATCATCGATGACCACATCGTGGGTGCCCTGCAGCCACTGCTGGCAAAGGACCCGGAATTGGCGGCACTCCCCTACACCGCGATCCCCCACTGGGCCATCCACCCCGGTGGCCGCAGCATCCTGGACAAGGTCCAGTCCCGGCTTGGCCTCAGCGACGCGCAACTGGTTCCGGCGCGGGACATCCTCCGGAACTACGGCAACATGAGCAGTGCCACGGTGCTCTTTGTCCTCAAATACATCCTGGAACAGCCGCTGCTGCCCGGGGATTCCAACGGTGGCGGGCGTATCTGTTCCATGGCTTTCGGCCCGGGATTGACCGTGGAAACGGGGCTGTTCACCAAGCTCCGGCAGTCCATCGCCGCAAACCAGGACCTCGTACGGCAGGACCACGCTGCCGGATTCGCCCCGGAGGCGCGCCAGGACCGGACGCCCACAGAAGCACCCGTGGCCTGACTGGAACGCCAGGCCATGGGGATTCTGCTGCGAACGCGCGCCGCCGGGGACATCGAGCAGATGGACCGCACGGACTGCGATGAAAAGCTCCTGGACAATACTTACCGGCAGTTTTGGGTCATCAACCGGGTGTTGTCCGGCTGGCGGGGCCTGTACAACAGGGAACTGCGCACCATCGTCAAACCGGACAAAAGCCCCGTGACCGTCCTGGACATCGGGTCCGGCGGCGGCGACCTCGCCATCATGCTGGCCCGCTGGGCACACCGGGACGGCACGTCCATGCACGTGACCGGCATTGATCCGGATCCCCGCGCTGCCGCCTTCGCCGGCCGGCGCACCCCCATGCCCGGCGTGGAATTCCGCCAGGCGCACAGCCGTGACCTGGTCCGCGAAGGTGCCAGGTTCGACGTCGTGATCTCCAACCACGTACTGCACCACCTCCAGTCCGGGGAGCTCAAGCAACTGCTGGCAGATTCGGAAACCCTCGCCGGCCACAAGGCGCTGCACAACGATCTCATCCGCAGCACCATCGCATTCTCCCTCTTCGGTGTGGCCGCCCTGCCGTTCCGGAAATCCTTCATCCGGGAAGACGGGCTGACGTCCATCCGCCGCAGCTACACCCATGCCGAGCTTGCCGCAGCCGCTCCCCCGGGGTGGTCCGTGGAGCACTCATCGGTCTTCCACCAGGTCCTGGCCTGCCGGAAGGGCTGAGATGGATGCCGATGTCCTGATCGCCGGCGGCGGTCCCGTGGGCCTGTACCTGGCGGCCGCGCTGCTGCAGGAAGGCGTTTCGGTAAGGGTCTTTGAGCAACGGCAGCAGCGGAACCGGCATACCCGGGCCATCGGCATCCACCCGCCGGCCCTGGAGGCCCTGGCCGCCGTGCGCGTGGCCTCTGCCATGGTGCAGGAGGGTGTCCGCATCCGGTCCGGCATGGCGGTGAGCCGCGGGAAGACGGTGGGCACCATGGCGTTCGACGACGTCTCCAGGGACTTTCCGTTCGTGCTGGCACTCCCGCAGTACAGGACGGAGCAGCTCCTGGAAGAGCGCGTCCTCGCCCTGGACCCCGGTGCAATTGTCAGGGGTGCGAAAGTCACCGGTGTCAGGGACGACGCCGGCACGGTCACCGTCGCGGTGGATGCCGGCGCGGGTGCCACGGCTCCCGGCCGCAGTGCGACGGGGGCTTTGCTGGTCCTGGCCGACGGTGCCCGGTCACGGCTGCGGGATGCGCTCGGGGTTCCGATGGTCCGGAAAACGTATCCCGACCACTACCTCATGGGGGATTTCGACGACGGCACGGACTACGGGGACAAAGCTGTCCTGTTCCTTGAACCGGACGGAATCGTTGAGTCCTTCCCGCTGCCCGGTGGCGTCCGGCGCTGGGTGGTGCGGCTGGGCGCCCCGGCCGGACCGGCGGCAGGGGCCGGCCACCTTGCGGAGCTGGTGCACCGGAGGACCGGGATTCGCCCTGATCCGGCCACGAACTCCATGCTCAGCGCCTTCAACGTGCAGTCCGGAATCGCCCAAAGGACCGTCGCCGGACGGACGGTGCTGCTCGGCGATGCCGCCCATGAGATCAGCCCCATTGGTGGCCAGGGCATGAACCTCGGTTGGCTGGGTGCCCGGGACCTGGTGCCGGTGGCCTGCGCGGCACTGGCCGGTGAAGATCCGGGCACTCAACTCAGCCACTTCGAGCAGAGTCGGCGACGGGCTGCCGTCCTGGCCCGCCGGCAGGCCGAAATCAACATGATGCTGGGCAGGCCGCTGCCGGGCCCGCTCCTGCGGATGCGTACCGCCGGTGTTGCCGCGGCCGCCGCAATTCCGGCAGTGAACCAGTGGGCCGCCAGGCGTTTCACCATGAACTAGCGGCCGCACCAACGACCGGTTTGCCGGGTTACCGGAAGTAGCAGTCGTAGCTGTCCTGGCTCACGATCACGCCGTTGCTGACCTCAAAGACGGACGAGGTCCTGGCCCGGATTGTCTCGCCGCGGTCCCAATACCGCAGATCCATCAGCACCGTGGCAGACCAATCCGCCTCCACCACCACCCGGCCGCCTTCACATGTGGTCCGCCGGACAGTGAACTGCTGGTCCTCCACCACGTCGCGGCTCTGGTTAGCACCGGCCAGCACCGCCGCCAGCGTCCGCGTGGAGCCTTCCGGGGCCAACAGGTGCGGTGCTTCCGTCAGCACGAACTCTGCAGAGAGGAACGGCCGGATGTCCGCCGCCCCGCCACCCGATTCGAGGACCCGGATGAATTCAAGGACGTGTTCCAGCGGGGACGCTGCAGGGAGCGGATCTTCAGCCATGGAGTAGACCCTACCCAACGTCCCCGCCCGCCCTCCGCCAGTAGGCTGTCCCCATGACCCAGACTGTTCCCCCGACAACCGCCGGCGCCGGCCAGATCCGTGAGATTGTCGAGCGGATCCTGGCCGCCGGATCCCTCCCGCCCATCGTCCAGGCCGGACACCCGGCGCTCCGCCAGCGTGCCGCGGACTTTGACGGCCAGCTGTCAGCGGACCAGCTGGACCGCCTGATCGGGATCATGCGGCAGGTCATGCACGAAGCGCCCGGCGTGGGCCTTGCCGCGCCGCAGCTGGGCATCCCCCTGCGGCTCGCCGTCCTGGAGGACCAGTTCGACATCGATCCCGTTGCCGCTGCCCTGCGCAACCGGAGTCCGCTGGATTTCCTGGCCATCCTCAACCCCCGCTACACGCCGCTTGGGGAGGAACACGCGTCGTTCTACGAGGGCTGTCTTTCCCTCAACGGGCTGCAGGCGGTGGTGGCGCGTCCGGAGGCCGTGCTGCTGGAGTACGCAACACCCGACGGCGCGGCGGAGCGGCGTGAGTTCTCCGGCTGGCAGGCGCGCATCGTGCAGCACGAGACGGACCACCTCGACGGCATCCTGTACATAGACCGCGCCCAGCTTCGCTCTTTGAGCAGCAATGCCGAATACGCCGCGCACTGGGCAGAAGCGGGCATTGACAAGGCACGGGAAGGGCTGGGTTTCGACGACGGGCCTGCGGGGATCTCCCTCGGCTGACGGTCACCGCCTCCCTCCGCATGCAGGGCGGGCAGGCTGCATACCCGGGCCGCCCTAAACTGGTTCCCATGCCTTCCGCGGACCTTCCCCTCCTGTGCCCCGTCTGCTCACATCCGCTGGAGTACCTGGAAGCGGAGGCCACGCGCCAGCCGCGCCTGGTATGCCCGTCCGGGCATAGCTTCGACGCCGCGCGCCAGGGCTACTTCAACCTCCTGGTGGGCAAAGGCACACCTTTCGAACCGGACAGCGCCGCGATGGTGGCGTCACGGTACGCCTTCCTGGGGAACGGGCACTACGGGCCGCTGCAGCAGGCCCTGGCCTCCGCCGTCGTACCCGTCCTGCGGCCGGAAGGCGCGGTGGTGCTTGACTCGGGAACGGGGACCGGACACTATCTGCGGGCAATCCTCGATGCTGCAGCTGCCGGGGGGCGGAAGGCGTCCGCCATTGGCCTGGACATCTCGAAATTCGCCCTCAGGCGGGCTGCCCGCCTCAACCCGGAAGCCGTGAGCCTGGTCTGGGACATCTGGCGGCCGCTGCCGGTGGCGGACAACTCGGTGGACGCGGTCACCGTGGTCTTCGCACCGCGGAACCCCGCCGAGTTCGCCCGGGTCCTGCGCCCGGAGGGGGTGCTGGCGGTGGTGACACCGCGGCCCGGACACCTGGCGGGCATCGCGGCCGTGACCGGAATGCTTGGCATTGAAGAGGGCAAGGATGAGCGGCTGGCAGAGGCGATGGCCGGGCACTTCGAGCCCGAAAAGGCCGTGGACGTGGACATACCGCTCAAGTTGGGCCGCGCAGCCGCCGCGGACCTGGCGTTCATGGGACCGGCGGGCCACCACCTTGACCGGGACAAGATCGCCGCCCGCCTCGAAGACTCCACGGAACCGGTGGAAGCCGACGCAAAATTCAGGCTGTCCGTGTTTCGGCCTACTGCCCACGGTGCCCCGTAACGACTTGGCCACTATCCCCCGGCACCCGCTGTGAACCGGCCCACAGGCCAGGTCCGCGGACTAGGATGAAAAGACAGTTGCTGGCGGGTCCGCGGACGCGGCTCCCCCGTGACGAAGGGGGAAGCAGGAATGTTCGAATGGCTTGGGGAAAACTGGTGGGCGTTGTGGCTCACGGCTTTCCTGGCGTTTGCAGTGATCGAGATGATCACCCTTGACCTGTTCTTCATCATGCTTGGCGGCGGATCGCTCGCCGCACTGGTAGCCGATTTTGCCGGCGCCGAGCCCTGGCTCCAGGTAGTCATCTTCTGCATCGTGTCGCTGCTCATGGTGGCCTTTGTCCGGCCCGTGGCACTGTCCCACCTGAAGAAGGGCCCCTCCGAGCAGCGAACCAACGTGGACCGTCTGATCGGTGAGCCGGCCGTGGTGATGGAGGCCGTGACGTCCGACGGCGGCCTGGTGAAAATCGGCGGCGATATATGGAGTGCGCGCTCCGCTGCGGGAGTGCTTCCCGCAGGACAGACGGTGGTCGTAGCGGCCATCGACGGCGCAACAGCAGTGGTTTCGGTACCGCCCACGGCGGCCACCGGGCCTGATACAGCCTGACAATTGGGGAACAAGGAGTTGTATGGAAAACGCAGGCGGAACCGCACTGGCCATCGTGCTGGTGGTTCTGATCGTCTTTGTCATCATAGTTTTGGTCCGGTCCGTCCGGATCATTCCGCAGGCCCGCGCCGGTGTTGTTGAACGGCTCGGCAAGTACCAGCGGACACTCAATCCGGGCCTGACCATCCTGATTCCTTTCGTCGACCGGCTCCTGCCGCTCCTGGACCTGCGTGAACAAGTGGTGTCCTTTCCGCCGCAGCCGGTCATCACCGAGGACAACCTGGTGGTGTCCATCGACACGGTGGTCTACTTCCAGGTGACGGACCCGCGGGCGGCCACGTATGAAATCGCCAACTACATCCAGGCCGTGGAACAGCTCACCACCACCACCCTGCGCAACGTGGTGGGTGGCCTCAACCTGGAGGAAGCCCTCACGTCGCGGGACCAGATCAACGGACAGCTGCGCGGCGTCCTGGACGAGGCCACCGGCCGCTGGGGCATCCGCGTTTCACGGGTGGAACTGAAGGCCATCGATCCGCCCCACTCCATCCAGGACTCCATGGAGAAGCAGATGCGTGCCGAACGCGACCGGCGCGCAGCAATCCTCACGGCCGAAGGTACCAAGCAGTCGGCCATCCTCACCGCCGAGGGGCAGCGCCAGGCGTCCATCCTGGCCGCAGAGGGCGAAGCCAAGGCTGCCATCCTCCGGGCGGACGGCGAATCGCAGGCCATCCAGAAGGTGTTCGACGCCATCCACAAGGGAAACCCGGACCAGAAACTGCTGGCCTACCAGTACCTGCAGACGCTGCCCAAGCTCGCAGAAGGCTCCGCCAACAAGCTCTGGATCATCCCGAGCGAAGTCGGGGAAGCCCTGAAGGGCATTGGCAACGCCCTCGGAGGCACCAATGCGGAAGGCACTGCCGGCGGCACGCTCTTCCAGGACGCACCCACCGAACGCGCCCAGCCATAAGCTGAACGGGAAACGGGGAGGGCTTGGCGGTTGACGCCAAACCCTCCCCGTTTTGTTCCAACAGTGATAACCAACGTATAATTGGGTATTTGTCCGGCAGGAGACTACCAGCTGGAACAACCAAGCTTCGCAATGCGTTGAATCCTATGATGCAGCACAGTGCACAAAGTAGTCCGGCGGTGCCACGGCGCCACCGGCTAGCGCGGAGATTTCATCCGCGAACCGACCAGAGGGAGAAATCATGAGCGATCGCAGCCTGCGGGGCATGCGCCTTGGTGCGCAGAGCATGGAGACCGAGTCCGGAGTTGAGCCGGCTCCGCGCCAGCGGGTCGAATACCGTTGCGCGGATGGCGAGCAGGTCTTCGTCACGTTCTCCTCCGAGGCGGAAATTCCTCCGGTGTGGGTCTCCAAGACCGGTAAGGAAGCGCTCCTGGTTGACGGCGAAAAGCCGGACACCAGCAACGACAAGGCAGTCCGCACCCACTGGGACATGCTGCTGGAACGCCGCTCCCTGCCTGAACTCGAACAGATCCTCGAGGACCGCCTGACCATCCTGCGCGAACGCCGCGGAGAGCGCCGCTCGGCATAAGGCCAGCCGCCAAAAAAGGGGGCGGCCCCGCACTAAGGTGCGGGGCCGCCCCCTTTTTTGGCACCGCCCGGACATCGTCAGCGGCAGCAGTACCGCGAGGCTAGGCCTGCTTGTTCTTCAGCTTTCCGGCCAGCGTGTTCCAACGCGCGGCCAGACCCCATTTGGTGACGTTGATCATGGCTTCGACCACGATGTTGCCGCTCATCTTGGATGCGCCGAGCTCCCGTTCGACGAAAGTGATGGGGCGTTCCTCGATGCGCAGGCCCAGTTTGGCCACGCGCCAGGCCAGGTCCACCTGGAAGCCGTAGCCCACAGAGTCCACCTGGTCCAGGTTGAGCTTTTCCAGGGTGGTCCTGCGGAACGCGCGGTATCCGCCGGTCACGTCCCGGATCGGCAGGCCCAGCATCAACCGGGCGTAGGTGCTGCCCACCCGGGAAATCGCCTGGCGGTACAGCGGCCAGTTGACCACGCTGCCGCCGGGGACCCAGCGCGAGCCCATGGCCAGATCTGCGCCCTGTTCCACGGCTTCAAGCAGTTGGGGAAGCTGTTCCGGCTGGTGGGAACCGTCTGCATCCATTTCCACCAGGACGTCGTAGCCGGCATCCAGGCCCCACTTGAAACCTGCGATGTAGGCAGCGCCCAGGCCTTCCTTGCCCTTGCGGTGCAGGACGTGGACCTGGGAGTCCTCGGCAGCGAAGCCGTCGGCAAGTTGGCCGGTGCCGTCAGGGCTGTTGTCATCGACCACCAGCACGTCCGACGCCGGAACGGCCTTCCGCAGGCGCTGGAGCGTCTTGGGCAGCGATTCCAGTTCGTTGTAGGTGGGAATGATCGTAAGGACGCGCACAGAGGGCCTTTCCTGGTGGAAGTGGTCGGTGCACCTGGTGCCGGGCATGCCGGCCGCAGGCGCAACTCCCCATTATAGGGCGGGGGATTCCCGGGTCAGGAACGCAGGGCCGGGCTGGCGAACAGTTCGGCACCGTCTTTTACGGTTTGCAGGCATACCGGGTCTGAGCCCGTGTCCAGTGCCGGCAGCAAGGGGGTCCTGGCGCGCGGATCGGTGCTCCAGGACTGAACGCGCCCGTCAGCCACCTGGACCATCAGTTCCTCCACCTCCCACACGGCAAAACTCGCGGGAGCCCCGGGCACCAGTTGCCCGGCCATGGGGTTCGGGTGCCGCGCGGCCCGCCAGCCGGCCCGGGTGTGGCCCAGGAAGGCTGCCCGCGCAGAAATACGCTGGTCCGGGTTGTGGTGTTCCACGCAGGCGCGCACGCTGGACCAGGGACGCAGGGGCGTGACGGGGCTGTCGCTGCCGAAACAGACGGGAACTCCGGCCGAGTGGAACGCGGCGAACGGATTCATCGACCGGCTTCGGTCCCCCAGCCGCTGCTCGTAGAGGCCACCGGGGCCGCCCCAGGCAGCGTCGAAGGAGGGCTGTGCGCTGACGGTCACGGAGTAGTGCGCCAGTCTGGCCACGGCTTCGGCATCGGCCATCTCCACGTGCTCAAACCGGTGGCCTGCGGCGCGCACCCGCTGCTCCCCCACTTCCCTGGCGGCAAGGTCCAGCGCTTCGAGCGCAGCATCCAGTCCGGCGTCACCAATCACGTGGAACCCGCCCTGGATCCCGGCAAGGGAGCAGGCGGCAAGGTGGGCTGCTGCCTGGTCCACGCTCAGGTACAAGGTGCCGCGCTCCTGTCCGGCATCGCTGTAACCGGCGCGCAGGGCGGCGGTGCGCGAGCCCAGGGAACCATCGATGTTCAGGTCTCCTGCAAGGCCCCGGACTCCCGCCCCCAGCTCTGCCACCAGCGCGCGGGCCTGTTCCTCGGAGGAGACCAGCCCGCCCCAGTACGGCATGACTTCGGGAAAAAGGGGCTCCCCGGTTCCGGCGGCGTTCCATGCTGCCGCGAGCCGCAGGTCTTGGGCGCCGCCGATGTGCGGTGCACCCATTTCGGCCAGGGCGACGTAGCCGTTGGCGGCCGCTTCCGCCAGGGCCCGGGCCTGGAGCCGCTTCAGCTCATCCTGCGGCAGTTGCCGGGTCGCCAGCCGTGCTGCCTCGTGGGCGGCCCGCGTCACCCGGGCGCCGCCGTCGTACCCGTCCCGGTTCTGAAGGTCCGCGGACTGTGCCAGCGACGTTGACACCAGCGCCGAGTGCACGTCCACACGGGAGAGATACACCGGCCTGCCTCCAGCGGCCCGGTCGAGTTCTTCTGCAGTGGGCAGGGCCGGGTCCGCCCAGGTGGCCTCGTCCCAGCCGTGGCCGAGCACCGGTCCATTCCCGGCGGCCCCGGCGACTGCGTCCAGCACTTCCCGGGCCGACTTGAGCGTTCCCAGCTGGAGTGACTCCAGGGCGATTCCGGTTTCGGTCAGGTGCATGTGTGAGTCGACGAAGCCCGGCGCAACCAGGGCGCCGCGGAGGTCGATGAGTTCCATGGAGCTGTCGGCAATGGACGAGGCCGCCTGCTCCGATCCAACCCAGGCAACAGTGTCCCCATCCACAAGCATTGCCGTGGCGAACGGGTCAGCCGCGGTGTACACGGATCCGTTGCGGTACAGCACCGGAGTGGGACGGTCGGCGTTGCGGGGTGCGGGATCAGGGCGGGGCATAAAGGCAGGACTCCTGGGATAGTGCAGGCCGGTTGCAGCCGGCAAGGGGTGAGGTGTGACTAGAGGACGGACGAGTAGGCCACGACGCCGCGGCGGATGAGGTTGATCGCTTCGGCGCAGAGCCGTGCCAGGCGCGGATCGAGGCCGGGGATCTTGGCGAGCTGGTCCAGCAGGTCCACCACCTGCTTGACCCAGCGGACAAAGTCACCGGCGGCAAGGTCGGTGCCGCTCAGGACGTCCTGGAGGTGGCGTCCGCGGGCCCACTTGTACAGGGGCCAGACAAGTCCGAGTTCAGGTTCGCCGGTCAGTGGAAGCTTGTTCTCCTCCTCCACGTCTTCAAGGACGGACCATTCCTTGACCACGATGTCCACGGAGGTCTCCAGGGAGACGCTGGGCATGCGCGGCCGCAGGCCCCGGTCTTCGCGTTTGGCCTGGTAGACCAGCACGCTGGCCAGGGCAGCGACTTCGGCGGCGTCCAGGTCATCGAACGCGCCCAGCCGCAGCGACTGTGAGATCAGCAGGTCCTTCTCGCCGTAGATCCGGCGCAGCCGCTGGCCGTCCGGGCTGATGTTCAGGCGGCCGTCGCCGGTGTCTTCGAGGTATCCGTAGGCGGACAGGACGTCGCACACCCGGTCGAAGGTTTTGGCGATCGTGTTGGTGCGGCCCTGGATTTGGCGGACCAGGCCATCCGTTTCACGCCGCAGTTTCCACCACCGCTCCGACCACCGGGCATGGTCTTCGCGTTCGCTGCATCCGTGGCAGGGGTGTGCCTTGAGGGCCCGGCGCAGTTCGGCGATGCGCCGCTCTTGGTTGGGAAAGGCGGCGCGGCCGAAATCGTGGTTGCGGTTCTGCCCGGGAGCAGGCGGCCGGTTCTCGCGCAGGGCGTTCCGTGCGCTGGAGGCAAGGTCCCGCCGGGACTTGGGCACCTTGGCATTGAAGGATTTGGGAATGCGGATCCGGGTAACCGGCGCGATGGGTCCTTCCAGGTCGTCCGTTCCTATCCGGCGCAGCTGGTTGTCCAGGGTGAGCACGGCAGGCCGGGGTTCGCGGCTGCTGTGGTCAGAGCTGAGGACGACGGCGGGCCCCGGGGCACGCCCGCCGGGAACGTTGACCACGTCCCCGGGCAGGAGGCGGGCCAGGGAGTCGTCACTGAGTGACTTCTGAACCCGGGACTTGGTCCGGGAGGTGGCACTCTCGGCATCGGAAAGCTCCCTGCGCAGCCGGGCATACTCCGTGAAGTCGCCAAGGTGGCAGGTCATGGACTTGGCGTAACCCGCAAGGGACTCCTCACGGCTCCGCACCTGCCTGGCCAGGCCAACCACCGAGCGGTCGGCCTGGAACTGGGCAAAGGACGATTCCAGGATTTCCCGGGCCCTGGCACGCCCAAACTGTGCCAGGAGGTTGATGCTCATGTTGTAGGTGGGCCGGAAACTGGAGTTCAGCGGATAGGTCCGCCGCGACGCCAGGCCTGCCACCGCCGTCGGGTCCGTCCCCGGCTGCCACAGCACCACGGCGTGGCCCTCGACGTCGATGCCGCGCCGCCCGGCGCGGCCGGTGAGCTGGGTGTATTCGCCCGCGGTGATGTCCACGTGGGCTTCCCCGTTGAACTTGTCCAGCTTTTCCAGGACCACCGAGCGGGCGGGCATGTTGACACCCAGGGCGAGGGTCTCAGTGGCGAAAACCGCCTTGACCAGGCCGTCGGCGAAAAGTCTTTCGACCACTTCCTTGAAGGTGGGCAGCATGCCGGCATGGTGGGCTGCGAAACCCCGGAGCAGGCCGTCCCGCCACGTCCAAAAACCCAGGACGTCGAGGTCGTCCGGCGGGATGTCCTGCCCGGCCTCGTCCACCCGCTGGGCGATGATCCGCTGCTCCTTTTCCGTGGTGAGCCACAGGCCCGAACCAACGCACTGCGCCACGGCCGCTTCACAGCCGGCACGGGAGAAGATGAAGGTGATGGCAGGCAACAGGTCCATCCGGTCCAGGCTGGCGATTACCTGCGGACGGCTGGCGGGGCGGACCCCCGTTTGTTCGCTCCTGCCCGGGCGGTCATAACCGTTGCGGCCACGCTGGCCGCGGCGTCCGGCGCCGGGGCGGCTGCGGAAGCTCTGCTGGCTTTCGCTGCGGGCAACAGTGAGGAGGTCCGGGTTGACGTCGAAACCGCGGCCCTTGGCGGTGTCAACGGATTTGCCGGTCGCGGCAGGCTGCCGGCCCTCTTCCTCGACGGGCGGGGCGATCTCGTCGAAGGTGGTCTCTCCGGCGAACAGGTCCATGATCTGCCGGCCCACCATGACGTGCTGCCACAGCGGCACCGGCCGGTGCTCGGAGACGATGATGTCCGTGTCCCCGCGGACGGTGTCCAGCCAGGCGCCGAACTCCTCGGCGTTGGAGACGGTTGCACTGAGCGAGGCGACCTGGACCTCGCTGGGCAGGTGGATGATGACTTCCTCCCACACTGCCCCGCGGAACCTGTCGGCGAGGTAGTGGACCTCGTCCATGACCACGTAGCCGAGGTCCTCCAACGTGGCAGAATCCGCGTAAAGCATGTTCCGTAGGACTTCGGTGGTCATCACCACCACCTGCGCGTCGCCGTTGATGCTGGTGTCGCCGGTCAGGAGGCCCACATTCTCTGCACCGTACTTTTCGCTGAGTTCAGTGAATTTCTGGTTGCTGAGGGCTTTGATGGGGGTGGTGTAAAAGGCCTTCAGGCCCCGCTGCAGGGCGAGGTAGATGGCGAACTCCCCCACGATGGTCTTCCCGGCTCCGGTCGGGGCCGCCACCAGGACTCCCCTGCCTTCCTGAAGCGAACGGCACGCCTGCCGTTGAAAGTCGTCAAGTTCGAACTCGAGGGTCCGGATAAAGGACCCAAGGTACGTGGCCGCCTCTGCCCGGCGCTCGGCGCTGGCACGGTATCTCTCGGCTGGAGAAAGTTCTTCAGGATCGACGGGGCCGGTGGAGAAGGGTCCGGTGGTGGAGGACATACCCCAAGCCTAGCGGCACGCTACAGCTTCTTGAGTTCACTGCCGGGGGTGGCGATATCGGCTGTGGCCTCGGTCTCTTCCACCTGCCGGGCCTGCCGGCGTTCGCGGCGTTTGTCGTTCATGATGCAAATGCCAATCGCTGCAAAGAAGAGCGCCAACAGCGGTCCGGCCAGCATGAACATCGAAATGGCATCAGCACCCGGCGCTGCGATTGCTGCCAGGACAAACACCAGGAAGACGGTGATGCGCCAGGCCTTCAGGATGGTGCGGCCCGAAACGATGCCCGCCATGTTGATGCCAACCAGCACCACGGGGACCAGGAAGGCCAGGCCCAGCATCAGCACCATGCGGGTGACGAATTCAATGTAGGTCCGGGCGTCGATGACGCTGGAGGACCCCTCCGGAGTGAACTGGGTCAAGGCGTGAACCACCTGGGGCACCACCAGCCACCCTACCCAGATTCCGGCAAGGAACAGGGGGATGGCAGCGGCCATGTAGCCCAGGGTGTAGCGGCGTTCCTTGGACGTCAGCCCGGGCGTGATGAACGCCCAGAGCTGGTAGATCCAGATGGGGCTGGAGATGACCGCCCCGATGAGGAGCGACATCTGCAGCTTGAAGTCAAAAGGCGACGCGATGGTTCCGAAGTTGATGGCCGCAAGGCCTCCGGTCTCACTCGAAATCCGGTTTACCGGTTCAGCCAGTGCCTTCAACAGCGGATCGTAAAGTATCCAGCCCCCAATACCGCCGATGACGACGCCGATAGCCGACTTGATCAGCCGGTTCTTCAGCTCCTTGAGGTGCTCCCAAAGGGACATCCGCCCCTCGGGATTGGCTTTACGGGCCCGCGACAGTGCCACGGGAGGTCAGGCGCGGGTCGACGGCGGAACGTCAGTGCCGTCTGTCGGCTCACCGGGCTTCGCCTTGGGGTGGTTCACGATGGTGCCTTCCACCGGGCCGGTGGCCTCGGTGGACTCGGCTTTGCCGTCATTCTTCATTTCCTTGACCTCGGACTTGATGATCCGCATTGACTGTCCCAGGCTGCGGGCCATGGCCGGAAGCTTGGGGGCGGCGAAGAGAAGCAAAGCAACGACGATAATGATTACGATCGGCCAGGGGCCATCAAAGAGTCTTCCCACGGGAAATCCTTTCCTCTAAATACATCCTACTTCTATGTGAAGTCGAGATCTCCGAGCGCCTGCGGCTGGCCCCGGTCCTTTTTGCGCTGCACTCGCCGGCGGCGGCGGTCTTCGCGCCGGGCCGATTTGGATGCCTCGTAATCATGTCGCATCACGGCGGGTGAGGCAAAAACGGCGGAACCCGGAAGCGGCCGTTCCGGGTCCGCGGATTCCTGCGCTTCGACGGGGTTCAGGTGCCCCAGCTTTTCACCGGCAGCACTGAGGTCCTTGACGGTCGCCATGAACTGGCGGAAGAGACGGATGCCCAGCAGGACATAGAACAGCAGGGACACTGCAACGAGCGCCACCCATATGAGAATCCAGGACCACCAAGGCATGCTGAGAAGTCTATCCGGCGTACCTGTCCAGCGATGCCGCAAGCCAGTCCCGCGCGGCGTCAGCCAGCCCGGCAGGAGCCAGGATCCGGGCCGAACCGCCGTGCTGGGCCACGAACATCGGCAGCCACGCGGTGTTGCCGAACCTGAGCTGGGCCACCAGCCCGCCGTCGGGCAACTCTGCGGTGCGCTCCGCGTAATAGTCATCCGCCAGCCCCCTCCCCTGCCGGGTGAGCTGGACAGTGACTGTTGTGTCGTCGTCGTTCGCAGTGAAAAGTTTGGCGGGAACCCCGCCTTCGGGCGGCCCGTGCACCGTGGCGGCCCGGCCGTTGGGCCGCACGTCCTGGACCCGGTCCAGCCGGAAATTCCGGAGCCCGTCCACCAGATGGCACCAGGCCTCGAAGTACCAGGTGTTGTCCAGGGAGTACAGCCGCAGCGGGTCTACGTCGCGCTCGGTGACCGCGTCACGCTGGGGTGAGAGGTAGGTCAGGTGGAGTTGTGCGCCGGTCCCGATGGCCTGGCGGACCGTGGCGTGGGTCGCGGCGTCTGCGGGAGCCACCTGCGGCCCGGCGATGGAGGCAGCACGGAGTCCTTCCTCCCCGGCCGCGGCCAGCAGCTTCAACGTGACCGATTCCAGGGCACCGCCGCCGGGCAGGTCGGGCAGCCCATTGAGCGTTTCAAGTCCGGTCAGCAGGGCACAAGCCTCCGCCACCGTAAACCGGACCGGCTTCTTCAGGTCAAGGTCCTGGGTGATGAAGACGTGGTCATCCTCCCACTGGATATCGAGCAGGTCATCCGGATACCCCTCGGGCAATCCGGAGCAAATGAGGATCCGGAGGTCTGCCTCCAGCTCGTCACGGGTGACGCCAAAGTGCTTTGCCACGTCCTGGATGTGCAGGCCCTGGTTATGGACCAGGAACGGGACCAACTGCAGCATGCGCTTGAGCTGGTCCTCCGAGGTTCCCTTCCGGGCCGTCCGCGCACGGGCATCAGGGAACGAGTAGACGGGGACGGGCGAAGCGCTGAATCGGGCAGCGGCCTGGAGCCGGCGCCGCACCGCTCCCACCAGCTCCGCGGGCTCCACTGCCAGGGCATCGGGTCCATAGCTGGCCAGCTCTTCGGCGAGGACCTCCGGATCACGGTATTCCACGACCAGGCGGTCGTCGCCGTCGGCAGGCCGGCCGGGCGCCTGGTGGTGCGCGCCTTCAACGGCCCGGCTCCGCAGCGTCAGCAGGCGCCCCTGTCTGACGTCCACGACGGCGGTGCGCAGCGGCAGTTCAGGCAACCGGTCCAGTTCAGCGCGGATGCTGAAGTTGGCGGGCGGGACGTACTGCTCCCTGCTGAGGGTTGTCACGGCGCTCGTGAAGCGCGACAGGCGGAAGTGCCTGGCTGCGTTTCGGCCCCGGTCGTAGCCCATGAGGTACCACTGGCCGAAGCGGCTGCCCAACCCCCAAGGCTCTACAGACCGTTCCTCCTCCTTGCCGGTGCTTCCGGCCAGGTATGTGAAGCTCACGGGATGGCGGGCATGCATGGCTGCAACGATGTCGTCGAAGGCCTGGCCGGCCGGTTTGATCCGCGGCTGGACGCCTGCCGGGAGTTCCACCTCGGCCAGCCTTCCCGATGCCTGGAGTTTGCGAAGTGCGCTTTGGGCAGCTGTCCCCAATGCGGCGCGCTCCCAAAGTTGGGAAGCGAGCAGGAGGACCGTCCACTCTTCCGGCCCCAGCTGGACGTCCGGGAGGCGGCTGGATTCCTTGCCGATGCGGTACCTGGTGGTGGCGGGGTCATCCTCGCTCCAGCCCAGGTCCGTCAGGGTTTCCACCTCGAACCCCATGGCCCTCAGGTCGTTCTTGTCCCGCTCGAACATCCGCCCGAAGGCGACGTCATTGCCGGAGGTGTCGTGGTAGACCTTCTCGCGCAGCTCGCTGCGGCGCAACCCGTAGCGGGTGTTCAGCAAGGCAATGAGCAGGTTGAGGAGTCGTTCAGTGCGGGATACGGACACCTTGGTTACGTTACTAAACTCCCCGGGTGAAAGCAGAAAGCGCGGCAGCGCGGGAGGTTGTCCTCCCTGCTGCCGCGCTTCACGGTGCGATCAGTTTCCGCGTGTGCCGTCGACTTAGCGGACGGCGACGAGGTCCACGACGAAGATCAGTGCCTCGTTGGGGGCGATGGCTCCGCCGGCACCGCGCGAGCCGTAGGCCAGCTCGGAGGGGATCTCCAGGCGGCGGCGGCCGCCGACCTTCATGCCCAGGAGGCCCTGGTCCCAGCCCTGGATGACCTGGCCGACGCCGACCCGGAAGTCCAGCGGTGCGCCGCGGCCCCAGGAGGCGTCGAATTCTTCGCCTGTGGACCAGGCAACGCCGACATAGTGGGTGGAGACGGTGTCCCCTGCCTTGGCTTCCTTGCCGTCACCCTCGATGAGGTCCGTGATAACGAGTTCCGTGGGGACGTCGCCTTCCGGGAAGTCGATCTCGGGCTTCTGGCGGTCGAATTCCCGCTGTCCAAACGACATGCTTGCTCCTATTGAGTGAGTGGTGATGGGTGCCGCGAAGGACGCGGCGTCCCTGTAAGTCTTGCTACTTGACCCCGAGGATGTCCACTACGAAGACCAGGTCGCCCTTCGCCTGGCCCTGGCCGGCGTCTCCGTAGGCCAGGTCCTTGGGGATGACCAGCAGGACGCGGGAGCCCACGGTCTTACCCGCGAGGCCCTGGGTCCAGCCCTTGATGACGCCCGAGAGCGGGAAGGTGGCGGGCTGGCCGCGGTCGAAGCTGGAATCGAACTTGGTGCCGTCGGAGAGGTTGACGCCCACGTAGTTCACAGTCAGCGTGTCGGATTCCTTGACGGTGGCGCCCGTGCCCTTGATCAGGTCCTGCGACACGAGTGCCGTGGGGGCAGGTGCACCTGCAACGTTGATCTCAGGTACGCCGTCCTTTTCCGTCACAGTCGGCAGGCCGGCCGGCGGCGTCACGGCGTCGCCCTGCGGCTTGTCCAGGACGGGAGTGGGGGCCGAGGCGGAGAGTACCTTGATGATCAGCAGCTGGGTCGGGGCAGCTGCGGCACTGGGGCTGGGGCTGGGGCCGTCGGAGGGGCTGGGGCTTGCCGAAGGAGCACTCTGCTGGCCGGGGACGGCCAGGGCAAGGCTTGAACCTACTTTGGCACCCACGAAAGCGTTGTAGATGACGGCGCTGCCGGTTTTGAGCTCATCGTTCAGCTCAAGGCTTTCAGGCTCGTTGGGGAAAGTGTCCTCCAGCTGGGAACCGTCCGTACCGTTCAAGGCAAGGATGGAGATCTTGGCCACCTGGTTTGCCTTGACGGTGTCGCCGCTGCCTTCAGAGACCACTTTGATGGTCGGCTGGGAAACGGCCAGGGGCTTGTCGAAATCCACACCCGGGGCCTTCTTGTCCCCGTTGTCGGTCAGCTTGAGGGAGTCGAACTTTGCAGTCTCCCCGGCGGACTGGCTGCTCGGCTGGGGCTGCGGGGCTGTACCGCCGCAGGCGGTCAGGAGCAGCAGGCCGGGAAGGAGGATTGCTAGTAGTCGGCGCACGTAGTAAAACTTTCGTCGGGGCAGGGTGGAGACGGCTTTCCGCCAGGCGGCGGACAATGCCGTGGGAGGCCCCCTTAAAAGGGACCTTATCCAGAATAGACCCTGAAGCTGGACGTCAGCCCGGAGCCGATCAACCCATGGAGTCCAGCAGCGCATCCACCCGCTCGTCGACGCTGCGGAAGGGGTCCTTGCACAGGATTGTCTGGTGGGCACGGTCGTTGAGTTTCAGGTGCACCCAGTCCACGGTGTAGTCCCGCCCCAGTTCCTGCGCACGCCGGACAAAGTCCCCGCGCAGTTTGGCGCGGGTGGTCTGTGGCGGCGCATCCACGGCACCCTTGATGACGGTGTCGTCGACAATGCGGCGCACCGCACCCCGGGACTGCAGGAGATAGAAAAGCCCCCGGCTGCGCGAAATGTCGTGGTACGTCAGATCAAGCTGGGCGATCCGCGGCGCCTCCAGGCCCAGGCCGTGGCGTTCGCGGTAGTTGTCCATCAGCTTCTTCTTGATGGCCCAGTCGATTTCGGTGTCGATCCCCCGGGTATCGCCGGACTCGATCGCATGGAGCGTCCGCTCCCACAAGTCCAGGATCACGGGAACGTGCGGGTTGTGGGCGCCATGCTCCTTGACGAAGGCGGTCACCTTGGTCAAGTACTCCTGCTGGATTTCCAGGGCGGTGAGCTGACGTCCGTTGGCCAGGCGGACCAACGCGCGGCCGCTGAGGTCGTGGGAGATTTCCCGGATGCTGCGGATGGGGTTTTCCATCCGCATGTCCCGCATGATCACGCCGGCCTCGATCATCCGGAGGACCAGGTCCACGGTGCCGACCTTCATCAGCGCGGTGGCCTCGGACATGTTCGAGTCCCCCACGATGACGTGGAGCCGCCGGTAGAACTCGGCGTCGGCATGCGGCTCGTCCCGGGTGTTGATGATGGGCCGGGAACGGGTGGTGGCGGAAGAGACGCCTTCCCAGATGTGGTCGGCCCGCTGGGAGAAGGCATAGGTGGCACCGTGGGGCGTCTTCAGGATCTTCCCTGCACCGGCGATGAGCTGCCGGGTGACCAGGAACGGAATCAGGATTTCAGCCAGGCGGGAAAATTCCCCGCGCCGCGGAATCAGGTAATTCTCATGGCTGCCGTATGAGTTCCCTGCGGAATCGGTGTTGTTCTTGAACAGGTACACGGTGCCGTTGAAGCCTTCAGCTGCAAGGCGCGCCTGGGCCTCATCCACCAGGTCGTCAAGGATGAGTTCGCCGGCACGGTCGTGGGCGATCAGCTGCGCAAGGTCATCGCACTCCGCCGTCGCGTACTCGGGGTGGGATCCGACGTCGAGGTACAGCCGGGAACCGTTGGTGAGGAACACATTGGAGGAACGCCCCCAGCTGACCACCTTCCGGAACAGGTACCGCGCCACCTCCTCCGGGGCAAGAGGCCTCGAGTCGGGGCTCGAGTAGGAGATCCCAAACTCGGTTTCGATGCCGAAGATTCTCTTGTCCACGTGGTCCTCCTAGGCCAGCAGTGCTGTGATGTCCGCGTCGTTCAGCCTGCGGAAGGCACGCCGGGTGCCGCGGGAGCTTTCGGACAGCCGGTCCAGGACGGCCACTTCCAATGCACTGGGCGGCAACGGCGCCGCGGGCTGCTCACCCTCCTGGACGGGCGTAAGTCCCTTGATGGCCAGCCGGACGGCGTCGGCGAAGCCCAACGAAGCCTGCCATCCTGCATCGATGGCCGATGACACTTTCTCAGCCTGTCCACCCATGACGACAAAGCTGTGCTCGTCGGCGATCGAGCCGTCGAACGTCAGCCGGTAGAGGTGGTCCTCGGCCTGCGAGGACCCTACTTCGGCAACGGCGAGTTCCACCTCGAAGGGCTTCTGCTCGGCGGTGAAGACAGCGCCCAGGCTTTGGGCGTACACACTGGCCAGGCCGCGGGCGGTGACGTCCTCGCGGTCGTACGAGTATCCGCGGACGTCGGCGTAGCGGACGCCGGCCTGGCGGAGGCTTTCGAATTCGTTGTACTTGCCGACGGCGGCGAACGCGATTTTGTCGTAGATCTCGCCGATCTTGTGCAGGGACGGCGAAGGGTTCTCGGCTACGAGGGCGATGCCGTCGGCGCAGCTGATGACAACCACTGAGCGGCCGCGGGCGATGCCTTTCCGCGCGAAATCCGCGCGGTCCTTCATCAGTTGTTCTGGTGAGACATAGAACTGCTGGGTCATCTCAGGCCTCCCGTCCGGCGATGGTGCGCGCTTCAATCACGCTGCGGGATGCAGCCGCGAGTTCGGGCTCGGGCACCCGCCGGGCGCCTGTCCTGTCCACCGTGTAGACCACCGGCCACAACTGCCGGACCGTGTCCGGGCCGCCCGTGGCGGAATCGTCGTCGGCAGCGTCATACAGCGATTCGACCGCAACGGAAAGGGCCTGCTCGGCCGTGAGATTGGGCCGCCAAAGCTTCTTCAATGCACCGCGCGCGAAGACGGAACCGGAGCCGACGGTGTGGTGTTCGTGTTCCTCGTACCTGCCGCCGGTGACGTCATAGGAAAACAGCCGGCCGACGCCTGCACTGGTGTCGAAACCGGCGAACAGGGGCACCACTGCCAGGCCCTGCAGGGCCAAGGGAAGGTTGCCCCTGATCATGGCACCCAGCCGGTTTGCCTTGCCTTCAAGGCTGAGCTGGGTTCCTTCTATCTTTTCGTAGTGCTCAAGTTCAACCTGGAAAAGCCGGGTCAGGTCAATTGCTATGCCGGCTGTTCCGGCAATGCCGAGGACGGAGAAGTGGTCAGCCGGGAAGACCTTCTCGATGTGCCTGCTCGCAATGACGTTCCCCATGGTTGCCCGTCGGTCGCCCGCCAGCAGGACGCCGCCGCCGTAGCTCATGGCAACGATGGTGGTGGCATGGGGAACCTGAACCGGGGCAGCCACCGACGCACCACCCTGGAGGGACCGGCTGAAAGGCAGTAGCTCAGGCCGGTCCCGCTGCAGGTGCTCGGTAAAGGACGAGGTGGCGTTGGCGGCTACCTGGTTGGCGGTTGATTCCTGCACTCATCACTCCTTGAACGTGGTACTTCAACGTCGGTACAGATCCCGGCCGTCCGCGGCTTCCGCCACCCAGCCGTCCGGGTTATTGGCCGCCCTTTTGGACGAATGCCCGGACGAACTCCTCGGCGTTGGATTCCAGGACGCCGTCGATCTCGTCGAGAAGGTCGTCCACGCCTTCGGTCGATGCCGATGCCTGTGCCTCGGGCGGTGCCGGGGGTGCCTCGGGGATGTCTTCGTCGACCTGGCTGTCCCGTGACTGCGGCTGCTGCTGCTCCTGGCCTGCCATTGGTTTCCCTCCTTCTTCCGTCGGTGGATCCGGCGGATCCTCCGATATGCCCATCCTGCCACGGGACGGGCGTTCCGGCGCGGTTTACGCCGCAGGCGGAGTGCTGTTGTGTCCCAGCAGTTCGCCGAGGAACGGTCCCGCTTCCCGGTAGCGTTCGAACAACGCTCCGGTCAGTGCTTTGGTTCCCCTCAGTGGCTCCCTGGTGGGCACGCGCTGGAGCCTCCCGTAGCCGGGCACGTCGAAGATCACCGAGTCCCAGCTGGCGCCTACAACGTCCTTGCCAAAGCTGCTGATGCACTTTCCCCGGAAGAACGCCCGGGTATCGGCCGGAGGCTCCGCGACGGCAGCGGCAATGGCGGAATCATCAACGACGCGCTGCATCCGGTTCCGGGACAGGAGCCGGTAGTAGAGGCCCTTCTCGGGCCTGATGTCGGCCCACTGGAGGTCAACCAGGCCCAGCCGGGCGTCGCTCCACTCCAGTCCGTCGCGCTGGCGGTAGCCGTCCAACAGGGAAAGTTTGGCCAGCCACTCCACGGAGGTGGCGGCGGCAGCCCTGTCACTGTCGAGCTGGGTCAGAACCGACGCCCACCGTTCCAGGACCTCATGGGTATGGCCGTCGCCGTCCACGGCGTCACCCACTCCGGTGTCCTGGGCGAGCTTCGCTGCGGCCTCGTGGTACATCCACTGAAGGTCCAGGGCCGTGACGCGCCTGCCGTCCAGCAGGCGAAGCCTGGTGGTCAATGAGGTGTCGTGGCTTACCGTCTTGAGCGCTGCGACGGGCTCGTAGACCTCGATCTTGGGTGCGAGCCCGGACTCGATGAGGCTGAGGACCAGGGCGGTGGTGCCGAATTTGAGGTAATTGGACACCTGGCTGAGGTTGGCGTCCCCGATGATCACGTGCAGGCGCCGGTATTTGTCGGCTGTGGCGTGGGGCTCGTCCCTGGTGTTGATGATGGGCCTGCGGATGGTGGTCTCCAGGCCCACTTCCGCCTCAAAGAAGTCGGCCCGCTGGCTGATCTGGAAGCCCGGGGTGGAGCTGTCCTGGCCTATTCCCAACCGGCCGGCCCCGCACACCACCTGCCGGCTGACGAAGAACGGTGTCAGCCCCCGCACGATGTCTCCGAACGGTACTGACCTGGGCATCAGGTAGTTCTCGTGCGAACCGTACGACACGGACTTGTTGTCCGTGTTGTTTTTGTAAAGGTTGACCGGCGGCAGCGCCGGATCCGCGGCCAGCCGGCGAACGGCGGCGAGACCCACCAGATCGCCGGCAGCGTCCCAGGCCACGGCGTCACGGGGATTGGTGACCTCCGGGCTGGAGTACTCGGGATGGGCGTGGTCGACGTACAGCCGGGCCCCATTGCCGAGGACCATGTTCATCAGGAGGGTCCCCGATTCATCCTGCCCGTCGAGCTCCAACTCCTCGCGGCCGTATGCCAGGGCCACCGCCTCAGCGTCGA
The DNA here is from genome assembly GCF_040676255.1 of Pseudarthrobacter sp. LMD1-1-1.1. Lineage (NCBI taxonomy): Bacteria > Bacillati > Actinomycetota > Actinomycetes > Micrococcales > Micrococcaceae > Pseudarthrobacter > Pseudarthrobacter sp. LMD1-1-1.1. Next base: position 23,090 of record NZ_JBEGHP010000022.1, read on the forward strand.
GCACCGGCGGCTGGTCGGTCAGTTGGCTGGGATGGGCGGCACCACGGTCCACGGTCCACCCCCGGGCATCGTGCAGCGGCTCTTCATCCGTGTAGTCCCACCGGGTCTCCGCTCCGCCGGCCGCCCGCTGGCGGGTGACCTGGGCGTAGGCCTGGACCACGCGGGCGCTCATCATCGTGGCGTTGGCGGAAGGGGCGGACGGAGCGTGGATACCGTATTCGGTTTCGGCCCCCATGACCCGCATGGCCCCGCCGGCGGGGAGGGCTTCCCCGCCGGCGGATCCGTGTGAACCCGTCACAGATACTGTCCTGTGGTGGGCATGGTTTCGATGGACTTGCCGGGCTCCTGGCCGGCTTTGCCCTGCACAATGGTCCGGATATAGGTGATCCGTTCACCCTTCTTACCGGAGATGCGTGCCCAGTCGTCAGGGTTGGTGGTGTTGGGCATGTCTTCATGCTCACGGAACTCGTCCACCACCGCCCGCAGCAGGTGCTCGATCCGGAGCCCCTTCTGGTGCGAGGTCAGCAGGTCCTTGATGGCGTACTTCTTGGCCCGGTCCACCACGTTCTGCACCACGGCGCCGGAGTTGAAGTCCTTGAAGTACAGCATCTCGGTGTCACCGTTGGCGTAGGTGACCTCCAGGAACTCATTGGACTTGTCCGTGGAGTACATGGCTTCCACGGTGCGCTGGACCATGGCGTCAACGGTGGCCTGGACGTCACCGTTGTGTTCGGCGAGGTCCGATTCGTGGAACGGCAGGTCCGGCGTGATGTATTTGTTGAAAATATCGGCCGCTGCCTCCGCGTCAGGCCGCTGGATCTTGACCTTCACGTCCAGCCGTCCCGGACGGAGGATGGCGGGGTCGATCATGTCCTCGCGGTTGGACGCGCCGATGACGATCACGTTGTCCAGGCGTTCCACACCGTCAATCTCGCTGAGGAGCTGGGGCACGATGGTGGTTTCGACGTCGGATGAGATGCCGGTGCCGCGGGTGCGGAACAGCGAGTCCATTTCATCGAAGAACACCACCACGGGGCTGCCGTCGGAGGCTTTTTCCCGGGCGCGGGAGAAGATCAGGCGGATGTGCCGCTCCGTTTCACCGACATACTTGTCCAGGAGTTCGGGCCCCTTGATGTTCAGGAAGTAGCTCTTGAGGTCCACGTTCCCGGAGCGCTCGGCGGCGCGGGCAGCGAGGGAGTTGGCAACGGCCTTGGCAATGAGCGTCTTCCCGCAGCCCGGAGGGCCGTACAGGAGGATGCCCTTGGGGGCTTTGAGGCCATGCTCCCGGTAAAGGTCCGGGTGCAGGAAGGGCAGTTCCACGGCGTCGCGGATCTGCTCGATCTGGGGGCCGAGGCCACCGATGTCCTCGTAGGTGATGTCCGGAACTTCCTCGAGGACCAGGTTCTCCACCTCTGAGCGGGGCACCTTCTCCAGCGCGTATCCGGTCCGCGAATCCACTGACAGGGCATCGCCAACCCGGAGCTTCTCGGACAGGAGTGCACCGGAAAGCCGCACCACGCGTTCTTCGTCCGCGCGGCCCACCACCAGGGCGCGGTCACGCCCCAGCATTTCCTTCAGGGTGGCCAGTTCACCGGCGCGTTCGTAGCCCAGGCCCGCGACGATCAGGAGGGCTTCGTTCAGCAGCACTTCCTGGCCCACGGAAAGCTGGTTGATGTTCACCAGTGGGCTGATGCCCACGCGCATCTTCCGGCCTGCGTTGAAGATGTCCACCGACTCCTCCGTGGCGGCCTGGCCGCTGTTGCCCGGAGCCGGCTGCCGTTTCGGGTTGATCTGGAGGATGGTGCCGAAGCTGTAGGGCGGCTGCCCTTCCTGGTCCAGGGCATTTTTCAGCCGGAGGATCTCCGCCTTCGCGGTTTCGAGCATGCTGACCAGCTTGGAGTTGTTCTGCGTTGCCGCTGCCAACTGGCGGTCGATGTGCCTGAGCTTGTCCCGAAGTATGTTGACCTGGCGGTCAGCAACCGAGAGGTCGTTGGCGGCAGACTGCTCTGCCGGTGTACGTCCGGAGTCCTGGTTTGGTGTCTCCATGATGTATCAGCCCCTTCCTGCGCTTCTCTTAAGACATTAGTCCCAAGAGGGCGGGTAGGGATGGAGACTCCCGAAATGTGGACTAGTTCGTAACCTCGGGGTTGTCCACCACGTTGGTCCCGGCGATGGCGTCCCGGGCGGCGCGCCGGAGTTTCTTGTCCGAGACAGCCCGCTCCCCTACCGCGCCGGGAGTCCAGGCGTTGACGTCCTCTTCGTTGAACTCTGTCTTTGACGGGCGGCGCTTGACCGAGATGCCGGTGACGCCGTCTGCGAGCCGCCGGGTGACCAGGAGGAATCCCGTGTGGGCCACCATGCGGTGGTCCGGGCGCACGGCGAGCCCTTCGAGGTGCCAGCCGCGGACCATAGACTCCCAGGCGTCGGGCTCAGTGAAGCGGCCGTCGGCCCGGATGGCTTCCGCGGTACGGGAGAGCTGGGTGACCGTGGCGACGTAGTTGATCCAGACGCCGCCGGGGGCAAGCACCGTGGCGACGGCGTCGAGGCACTCCCAGGGTGCCAGCATGTCCAGGACGACGCGGTCCACGGAGCCCGGTTCCTCGGCCTTGACCACTTCCTCCTGGAAGTCGCCGAGGGAAATCTGCCAGGCGGGGTGTGGGCCGCCAAAGATGGTTTCAACGTTGCCGCGGGCGATGTCAGCGAACTCTTCACGCCGCTCAAAGGAGTGCAGGTAGCCGTTGTCCCCCACCGCGCGGAGCAAGGAAATGGACAGGGCACCGGAGCCCACGCCGGCTTCCACTACGCGTGCGCCGGGGAAGATGTCCGCCATGGTGACAATCTGGCCGGCGTCCTTGGGATAGACGACGGCGGCACCGCGCGGCATGGAGAGCACGAAGTCGGACAGCAGGGGCCGGAGGGTCTGGTACTGCTGGCCCACGTTGTTCACCACGACAGAGCCGTCAACCTTGCCGATGATTTCGTCGTGGTTCAGGAAACCACGGTGGGTGTGGAAGGCGCCGCCGCGTTCCAGCGTGATGGTGTTCATGCGGCCGCGTTCGTCCGTCAGTTGGACGCGTTCGCCCTCCCTGAAAGGGCCCCGGCGACGGGCAGCGCCCACCGGCTGCGAGCCGCTGGCGGCAGCACCGGCTTGCGCTGCTCCCTTGGCGTCGTTGACGGCAGTTTCGCTGCTCATGATTCTTCCTCGCTCCTGTAAACCTGTTGTGCCGCGGCCCTGACGGTCCCTGGGGACGCTGGGCTTCCGCGGCAATGCACGACCGGCAGGTAACTCTACCGGGTCTGGCCCTGCGGGTGCCTATCGTTGCGCGGGCGCTTTCCGGTGATGGCTGCGAGGACAGCCTCCTGCGTCAGCAGTCCGGTGACCGTTCCGTTGTGGTCCACAACAGCGTAATGGCGTCCCTCAAGCTGGGAAAGGAACTGGATCAGCTCCTGCCCCTTGGACCATTCCGGGATGTACGCTCCGGCAGCCAGGGGGAACGAAATGGCGGTGACGGACGTGGTATCCGCCGCAGCGCCGGGTACGGATGCGAGGGCTCCCGGGTCCACCACGCCCTGCGGCCGTCCGTCCGGTCCGCAGACCACCACGGACTTTGTTCCCGCTGCGCCCAGGCGGAGGGCGTCCCGGACCGTGCCGGTGGAAGGAACGCCGGCAGCCGGCGTCGCCAGGGCTGCGGCGCTGACCAGCGGCAGCCGGCCGCGCAGCGTGCCCTGCTGGATGGACGCCGACGCGCCCATCCACAGGAACCCGCCCACCAGGATGGTGATCATGAGGAGGCTGAAGTCCGGCTGGTCACCGGCGAGGAACGGGCGCAGGAGGAACCAGTAGGCGATGGCGAGGACGATAATCCGGCCGCCCCAGCCGGCCGCGACGGTCCCCTTTGCCTGGCTGCCGGTGGCCTTCCAGACGATGGATTCGACCAGCCGGCCGCCATCCAGCGGCAGGCCGGGCAGAACGTTGAAGACACCGATGAGGAAGTTGGCCCACATGAAGATGTTCGTGAGGATTTCCGCGACGCTTCCCAGGCTGTTCGTGCCGAGCAGCAGCCAGGCTCCGCCGGCCAGGACGAAGTTGGCGGCCGGCCCGGCCAGCGCAACCAGCACAGACCGTCCCGGTGCAGAGGTGAAGCTTTCGAACTGGGTGTGGCCGCCCCAAAGGTTCAGGACGATCTTTTGGGTGGGCCAGCCGTAGATTTTCGCCGTCAGGGCGTGGGCGAGCTCGTGGACAAGGACAGAGATGAGGAGCAGGACGGCGTAGGCAAAGGCCACGAGGTAGGCGCTCACGCCCAGCATGGGGTTGTTTCGCGCCAGAACCGGCCCATAGACGATCACCGTGAAGGCCGCGATCACGAACCACGAGTACGCGAGGACAATAGGCACGCCGGCGATGCGGCCCAGCGGAATGCCTTCACGCCGCGCCGGGCTGTCGGGTTTGGCGCTTTGCCGGGCATCCGGTTCAGCCACGGGCGTCACCGGTGGAAGCCGCGGGAGCTCCCGCGGCGCCGGCCTGCGAAAGCAAGGCCTCCAGTTCGGTGAGGCTGCGGCCCGAAAGGGTGTCCCAGAGCTCGTAGCTGTGGTGCTCAGGCAGCGGGACAATATGAGGCACGGCAACCGTGGCGACGCCGGAAGCTACGGCCGCAGCCACGCCCGGTACGGAGTCTTCGAGGGCTACGCAGTGGTGGATTCCGAGGTCGGGATCGTTCTGCTGTAGGAGCTCGACGGCGGTCAGGTACGCCTCCGGGTGCGGCTTGCCCTGGCTCACGGTGTCACCGGTGACCACGACGTCGAAGTACGGCCGGGGAAGGTTCGCCACCACCTCGCGGGCCAGCGGGCCCTCGGACATGGTGACCAGGGCGCAGCGCACGCCGGCGACGTGCAGTTCCTCAAGGAGTTCGCGGGCGCCAGGGCGCCACGGCACTTCCTGCTGGACGCTGCTGATGACCTGCGCAGTCAGGGTGTCGATGATTTCGCGGATTTCCAGTTCGACGCCGGCCCGCTGGAGCAGGCCCGCGGAGAATGTCAGTGACTGGCCAACCAGCTGCATTGCCTGGTCATGGCTCCATGTTCCCCCGTGCGCCTCCACCAGCGCGTGCTCCGCGGCAATCCAGTATGGCTCAGTGTCCACGATGGTCCCGTCCATGTCCCACAGGACGGCTTTGAGCGGGGAACTGGCGGCAGGAAATGGCATAACGCCAGTCTACGGTGCGTGGCTGGGCGGAGGCTGTGGGCTACGCCCTTGGCGAATATGCCATGGACCGGGCCTGCTGTGGACGGGTTTCAGGGGATTTGCGGCTCTTCATTCCATGCGCGGGCAAGCACCTTGGACGTAGGGTGAAGAAATGAATAGCTTCGAGGGAGACACCGCCGAACAGGGTGCCGGACCCGAGCGGGAACGGTTCCTGCAGCCAGTGGCTGACGGACAGCGCGTAACTGTGATGCTTGCCGCCTTTGAGGGGTGGAACGATGCCGGAGAAGCAGCCAGCGATTCGCTGCGCTACCTGAACAAACTGTGGGGCGGCAAGAAGGTCGCTTCCATTGATGCAGACGAGTACTACGACTTTCAGTTCACGCGGCCCACGGTGCGCAGGAATGCTGCCGGTGAGCGGAAGATCAAATGGCCTTCCACCCGGATCTACAAGGCCAGTGCACCCAACTCCAATGTGGACGTCATTTTTGTGCAGGGGACGGAGCCGTCCTATAAGTGGCGGGCCTATACGGCGGAGCTGCTGGTCCATGCCGAGGCGCTGAATGTCGACTATGTGGTGCTGGTGGGCGCGCTGCTGGCGGATGTTCCGCACAGCCGCCCGATTCCGGTGAGCACGTCCTCGGATGACGCTCCGCTCCGGGAGCGCATGAACCTGGAAGCGTCGCAGTATGAGGGCCCGGTGGGGATTGTGGGTGTCCTGTCAGAGGTGGCACTCCTGGCGGGACTCCCTACTGTGTCGTTGTGGGCCGCCGTGCCGCACTATGTGGCCCAGGCGCCCTCCCCCAAGGCGCAGCTTGCCCTCCTGCACCGCATCGAGGAGCTGCTGCAGGTGCCGCTGGACACCCACGAGTTGGCCGAGGAAGCGGATGCCTGGGAGCGCGGCGTGGACGAACTCGCTACCGAGGACCCGGAGATTGCTGCCTACGTGCGGCAGTTGGAGGAAGCGAAGGACACTGCCGACCTCCCTGAAGCCAGTGGCGAGTCCATTGCCCGTGAATTTGAGCGGTACCTGAAGCGGCGGGGCCAGGACCGCCCCTGACGTTGACGCACTGACATGCCTTAACAGGAAGGGCCCGGCCGGGAGCAATCCCGGCCGGGCCCTTCCCGTCTGCCGTAATGTGCGGACGCGTTAGAGCCGGATGCCCAGGAGGGCGTCCACCGCGTCCTTTACCAGGGCCGCGTCAGCGGGGCTGGCGGCATCACCGGCGTAGTTCGCGTTCCGTGCCCAGCGCGAGACCGCGGCCACCGCTGCCGGCGCATTCAGGTCGGCTGCCAGCGCCTCCCGCATCTCGGCCAGCAGTTGCTGGCCTGAGCCCTCGGGAGCGTGGTCAATGGCTTTCCGCCACGCTGCAAGGTCGGCCTTGGCGGCATGGAAGCCTTCGTCGGTCCAGGACCAATCGGAGCGGTAGTGGTGGGCCAGGATCGCCAGCCGTATTGCTGCCGGGTCCTCGCCGGCTGCGCGGAGCCTGGAGACCAGCACCAGGTTGCCCTTGGACTTGCTCATCTTTTCGCCGTCGAGGCCCACCATGCCCGCGTGGGCGTAGTGCTTGGCCAGCGGGACCCCAGCCAGGGAGTAAGCGTGGCCGGCGCCCATTTCGTGGTGCGGGAAGATCAGGTCCGATCCGCCGCCCTGCACGGTGAAGGGTGCGGGCAGGTACTTCTGCGCGATCACGGTGCACTCGATGTGCCAGCCGGGCCGTCCCGGTCCCAGGCTTCCACCGGGCCAGCTCGGCTCACCCTCGCGTTCCACCCGCCACAGCAACGGGTCAAGAGCCTGCCGCTTTCCGGCGCGGCCCGGATCCCCGCCGCGCTCGGCGAAGAGCTCCAGCATGGCGCTTTCGCCAAGGTGGGAAATGGATCCCAGGGCCCAGGCATCAGGTGCCGTTGACTGCTTGCCGGCGGCTTCGACGTCGTAATAGACATCCCCGTCAGGTTCGCCGTTGGTGCCGGCCACCCTGTATGCCAGCCCCATGCTGACCAGGCGTTCCACTTCGGGGACGATCAGGCCAATGGATTCGACGGCGCCGACGTAGTTGTCCGGCGCCAGGACGTTCAGCGCCTCCATATCGGTCTGGAAGAGTTCCACCTGTTCCGCGGCGAGGTCGCGCCAGTCGACGCCGGTGGCGGTGGCACGTTCCAGCAGGGGGTCATCCACGTCAGTGACGTTCTGTACGTAAGAGACCTCGCTGCCGGCATCGCGCCAGGCGCGGTTCAGGAGGTCAAAGGCGACATAGCTGGCCGCGTGCCCCATGTGGGTTGCGTCATAGGGCGTGATGCCGCAGACATACATGGAAGGCCTGGCCTCCCGTTCCAGGGCCACCTCTCGGCCCGCCGCGGTATCGAACAACCGGATGGCGGGGATGTTTCCGGGCAGGGCAGGCACAGGGCGGGAAGTCCAGGATTTCACATGCCAAGCCTAGTCCTAGGCGCTGATGACGCCGAAACCGAGGAGCAGGTACAGCGCGAGTCCAAGGAAGATCCGGTACCAGACAAAGAGCCGGTAGCTGCGGGTGGACACGAACTTCAGGAACCAGCCGATGATGACGTAACCCACTAGCAGGGCGATCACGGTGGCAAGCGCGGTCTCCGGCAGGCCGAAGGGCCCGGAGATCCCTTCCTTGGTAACCACCTTGTACAGCTGGTACAGCCCGCTGCCGAAGACCGCGGGGATGGCGAGCAGGAACGAGTACCGGGCCGCTGCCTCACGGGTGTAGCCCATCAGCAGGCCCGCGGTGATGGTGCCGCCGGAGCGGGAGACGCCGGGAATAAGGGCCAGGGCCTGCGCCAGGCCGTACAGCATGCCGTGCTTGTAGGTCAGGTGGGCAAGGTCCCGCTTTTGGGCGCCGATTGCGTCTGCCACGGCAAGGATGAGGCCGAAGACGATGAGCATGGTGGCCACGATCCACATGCTGCGGAGCACGGACTCGATCTGGTCCTGGAAGAGGAGCCCCAGGACGATGATGGGCAGGCTGCCCAGAATTACCAGCCAGCCCATCCGGGCGTCAGGGTCCTGCCGGGACACCTTGCCCGTAAGGGAGCCGGCCCAGGCCTTGACGATGCGGACGATGTCACGCCAGAAGAAGATCAGTACGGCGGTCTCCGTGCCGAGCTGGGTGATGGCCGTGAAGGCTGCCCCCGGGTCCTCTGCGTTGGGGAGGAATTCGCCCACGATCCGCAGGTGTGCGCTTGATGAAATCGGTAGAAATTCGGTCAGTCCCTGCACTAGGCCCAGCAGGGCCGCTTCAAACCAGTTCACGCTAAGACCCTACGGCATGGCAGCGCCGCTCCTGGCCGTAAGCTTGCTGCTATGCAGCAGCGTTACGTCGGCAACAGTGGATTGCGAGTTTCAGCCCTCTCCCTTGGCACCCGGTCCTGGGGTGGCGACACTGACGAACAGGACGCCTCGGAACTGCTGCGCACTTTCCTTGATGCCGGCGGCCGGCACGTGGACACGTCGGCGTCCTACGCGGGCGGCGGCTCGGAAGCGATCCTTGGCTCACTCCTGGGCGATGTGGTGTCCCGCACGGAGATTTCCATCTCCACGAAAGCGGGGATGACGACGCCGGATGGCCGGCGTGCGGTGGACGCCTCGCGCAATGCGATGCTCACCGGGCTGGATGCAAGCCTGGCCAGGCTGGGCACCGACTATGTTGACCTGTGGTTTGCCGAAGCGTGGGATGGCAACGTTCCCCTCGATGAAACCCTGGCGGCACTGGAATTCGCCGTCCGCACCGGCCGGGCCAGGTACGCGGGCATCTCAAACTACAGGGGCTGGCAGGCCGCCAAGGCCGCCGCCACGAGCAGTGTGCCACTGGTGGCCATCCAGGCCGAATACTCGTTCCTTAACCGGCGGGCCGAAGCGGAACTGATCCCCGCCGTTGAGGATGCCGGCCTGGGGCTGATGGCGTGGGCTCCGCTGGGCCGGGGGGTGCTCACGGGGAAGTACCGTGGCAGTATCCCCGCCGGTTCACGGGGCGCCTCGGTCAGCGAAGCCGCGTACGTGGAGCCGTATCTGGAGGAGAAGCCGTCGCGGATCGTGGATGCGGTCTGCATGGCTGCCAACGGGCTGGGCCGAACTCCGCAGGATGTTTCGCTCGCCTGGCTGCTGTCACAGCACGGAGTTGCCACGGCGATCGTTGGCGCCCGGACACCGGTGCAGTTGAAGGAGATCCTCGATTCCCAGCTGGCACCCCTGCCGCCGCAGATTGCACGCGCGCTGGAGGATGTTTCCGCGGTGTCCTAGCTTCTGCTCCGCAACTTCCCTGGTCCTGGGGCGGTTCGGGCGGCCCTGCTATTCGTCGACGATTTCCAGGTCTTCGTCCTCGTCCACGTCGGCTTCTTCATCCTCTTCATCCTCGTCGTCAAAGACCTGCAGGGGGGTTACTTCGTTGTAGGCCTCGTAGAGAGCGTCCTCGTAAACTTCGAAAGCATCGGCAACTGCGAAAAACGCTGCCTCAACGGAGGGATCACCGTCCCCGCGGCGGTTCGATGCTGCTATAAGGTGTTCTTCCAAAGCGGTGGTCAGGGACGAAAGCGCGACACGCGGATCGATGCTCATGACTTCACGTTAGCCGGAAAAGGACGAAAATGGAGAGCAAATGAAGGAACAATTTCTCACCAGCTCGGTCCAGCGGGAGCGGGATTATTTGCGGCAGTACGAGTACCTCGTACTGACCGTCAGCCCTGATGATTCCTTGCCGGAGGCTCGGCGCCGGCTCGTTGAACACTCCGAATACGGCAAGTGGGAGCTGGAGCGCAGCAAGCTGTACGTGGGTGGCGGCAGGCGCTTTTGGCTGCGGCGCCGGGTGATGCAGGTCCAGCGGACCGTCTAGAAATGTGTGGTCCAGCGGACCGTTTAGAAATGTGTGGTCCAGCGGACCGTTTAGAAATGTGTGGTCCAGCGGACCGTTTAGCCTTCCAACGGTCCCAGCCACGCGTTGGCTACGGTGGTGTGGGCTGATTCGTCGTCGGAGGGGTGGAACATCCCGGCCAGCACGTCCCGGTAAAGCCGTTCCAGTTCCGAGCCCCGGAAATAGCTTGATCCCCCGCTGACCCGGATGGCCAGGTCCACCACGCGACGGGCGGTTTCGGTGGCGTTCACTTTCAGTCCCACCAGTTTGGGAAACCACTGGCTTCCGTGGTCAGCCAGGGCGTCGACGTCGGCGGTGACGGTCCTGAGCTGCGGGTACAGGACGTCCATGGCCATGGCGGCGTCTGCCACCTTCCAGCGGATGTCGGGGTCCTGGGCGTAGCTTCGCCCGCCGTTCTTGAAGGATGTGCGCCGCTTCACGTTCTCCACGCCCACGGCCAGGGCGCGTTCGCCGAGACCTGTGTAGACGGCGGCCAGGAGGCTCTCGAAGCAGGCGAAGATCGCGAAGATCAGGGGGTCGGCGTTGGGGCCGACGGGCAGCTTGCGGAAGATGCGGTCGGCTGGAGCTTTGACGGCTTCCAGGACCGTGGTGGCGGACTGGCTGGCCCGCATGCCCAGGGTGTCCCAGTCGTCCAGGATCCGGTAGCCGGAAGTTTCCCGCGTGATGAATCCGTGGACCAGTTCCCCGGCGCCGTCCCGGGCTGCAGCATCTTTCCCGAAGATGCCCAGACGGGTCCAGGCCGGCGACAGGCTGGTGAAAATCTTGGTACCGGTGAAGGAGTAGCCGCCATCCTGTTCCGGTGTGGCGGTGGTCCGTGAATCGAAGAGGACCGAGTCGTTCCCGGCTTCCGAGTTGCCAAAGGCGAAGACCTCGCCCTGGGCAGCTTCCATGAGGACGAAATCGAGCGAGTTGTCGCCCCGCGCCGCCAGGACGTGCGCGACGCCGGTCCAGACCAGGTGCATGTTGACGGCCAAAGCTGTGGCCGGGGCAGCCGTTGCCAGCCTGCGCTGGCACTGCGCCGCCGCTTCGAGCCCAAGCCCTGCGCCGCCGTCGGACGCTGGTACGAAAAGCTTCAAGTAGCCTGCCGCTGCCAACTCCTCCAGGTCCTCGTGGAAGAAGGCGTTGTTACGGTCATATCCGGCGGCGCGGCTGCGGATGCGCTCCAGGAGCTCATCCGGCAGCAGTTCCTCTGGGCTCACGGCGGACTCCTCTTAGTAGTTGGTGAGCAGGGTGTCCAGGACCCGGGCACCGAACTTCAGGGAATCCGCCGGGACGCGCTCGTCCACCCCGTGGAACATGCCGGTGAAGTCCAGCTCATCCGGCAGCATGAGGGGCGCAAATCCATAGCCGGTGATGCCCAGGCGGCTGAGCGACTTGTTGTCCGTACCGCCGGAGAGCGTGTAGGGCAGCACCTTGGCGCCGGGGTCCTCCTTGTGGAGAGCGTCGATCATCGAGTCCACCAGGTTGCCGGCGAACGGGACCTCCAGTGAGACGTCGTTGTGGACGTAGCTGACGTCCACGCCGTTGCCGGCGAGGTCGCGCACGATTTCGAGGACCTGCTGTTCCTGGCCCGGGAGGGTCCGGCAGTCAACCAGTGCTTCGGCGGACTCGGGAATGACGTTGTGCTTGTAGCCGCCTTTGAGGAGGGTGGGATTCGTGGTGTTCTGCAGGGTCGCGCCGACGAACCGCGCCACCGTACCCAACTGGTTGAGCAGCAGGTCGGGGTTGTCGGCGTCGAACTCAACTCCGGTGAGTTCAGTCACCCCGTCAAGGAATTGCCGGGTGGTGGGAGTGAGCTCGATGGGCCACTTGTACTCGCCAATCCTGGTCACGGCAGCGGCCAGGCGGGTCACGGCATTGTCGGTGTTGATCTGCGAACCGTGGCCGGCACGTCCGTGCGCAACGAGGCGGAGCCAGGAGATGCCCTTTTCCGCGGTCTGCAGCAGGTAGGTCCGCTGGCCGCCGATAGTGGCCGAGAAGCCGCCCACCTCGGAGATGGCTTCGGTGGCGCCTTCGAAAAGTTCGGGCCGGTTGTCGACGGCGTAGCGGGCGCCATACACGCCACCGGCCTCCTCATCCGCGAAGAAAGCGAAGATGATGTCCCGCTTGGGCTTCCGGCCCTCCCTGGCAAAACTCCTCAGCACCGAAAGGATCATGGCGTCCATGTCCTTCATGTCGACGGCGCCGCGTCCCCAAATGAGGCCATCTTTCAGTTCTGCCCCGAACGGGTCAACGGACCACTGGTCCCGGAGCGCTGGAACGACGTCCAAGTGGCCGTGGACCACCAGGGCACTGGCCGAGGGGTCCTCCCCCGCCATCCTGGTGACAACGTTCGCACGGCCGGGAGCCGACTCGAAGATCTCGGCGTCCAGCCCCACTTCCTCGATGAGCCCGGCGGCATACTCTGCCGCAGCCCGCTCCCCCGGCCCCGATCCGTCGCCATAGTTGGAAGTGTCGATCCGGATGAGTTCCTGGCAGATCCGGACAACTTCATCCTCGGGCAGGACGTCAGGCATTGATGGCTCCTTGGTAGGGAATGACTGGTTGGCACGAGCTGAATCGCTGCCCTCAGCCTACCTACTTGGCCCGATTCGTTGTTCCCGGAAAGTTCGTGTTAGAGTTTTTCTCGCTGCTTCGGAGAGGCGCGAAACGCTGAAAGGCGGAGACGCTTCCCGAAATACCACCTGCGCGGGTGGCGGAATGGCAGACGCGCTAGCTTGAGGTGCTAGTCCTCGAAAGGGGGTGGGGGTTCAAGTCCCCCTCCGCGCACAATGGGAAGCCCCGGAACATCAAGGATGTTCCGGGGCTTTTTTGTGTCTCCAACCGCGTCGTAACCGGAATCCAACCGTGGTCCCGTTCCTGATTCTCTACACGAGCGGAGCATCGACCTGGAGGGCTCCAGCACCATGGTTTTGCCTTGGTTTTCGTTAGGGTGGAGCTACGCGGGCGGCAGCAAAATGCTTTCTCACCGGAAGCCAGGGGGAACGGGCCCTATGGGCCGCACGCATCAGACTTCGCAGCCCGCACTTAGCGCGGGCCCTCGGGACGGAAGCAGGGGGATGATGGCCGGCACCGGGAACACCAGGGATGGTCAGGTCCCCAAGTACTTCTACGCCACAGGTGGGTGGGGCAGGGAAACGGTCATCTACGCCTACACGGAGGAGGAGTGGGGTCTTGGCGGCCACAGCGCACGGGAGTCCGGCAACACGGCCAACAGCCTGATTGGCCAGAGCGTCGTCGCCATCATCATGACTATCCCCGCGATCGTGGCGCCCCTCAGCATGCTGGTCGGCATCTACGCGACCATCTCCTCGTTCCCCGACCTGGGCGAAGTGGGCATGGGACTGATCTGGTTCGTCGGCTCCATCGTCTGCACGCTCCTGTTCACTGGTGGTTGGCTCGTGAGCGTGAATGCCATCCGCTCGGAGCTGCGGGCCCGCAGGATCCGCAAACCCAAGGGACTGCCGACACCCCTGTACGCGGTCACCGACGACCAGGCCCGGCGCTGGTTCGAGGAGCACCCAGGAACCCTGGAGATCAGCCGGGAAAACTTCCCGCTCAGCACCCGCCCGTTCCCGGATGAACCCGAGTACCTGCCCAGCCAAGAGAAACGAGCCTGACGATGGTTTACGACCGGGAACGGTTTGCACGCGAGGACGCCGTCTACGCCGAACACAAGCAGGCGGTCGCCGCCGGCGAGAAGCGCGTCCTGCGCAAGACCAGCACGGGCGAGCTGCACAGCTACCCGGCCGACGAGATCGGGTTCACGCCCGGCCGCGGGCACGCCCAGGTCAGCACCTGGTGGGGCATGGGAATCCTGATGGTCGTCATGGTTCTTATCCTGGCCACCGGCGTGTGGCTGTTCCAGCGTCCGCTGTGGGATGGCGACTTGCCGGAGTGGGGCGCTCTGTGGCTGATCGGTTTCGCCGGGTTCCTGACGCTCTATACGTTTTACCTCGCCCGTGACGAGTACCGGGCCACCCAGCTGCGCAAGCTCCGTGGGTCCCCGAAGCCGAGCTCCAGCGGCAGCGTCGACATCAACCTCCTGGAACTCGGCCAGAACCGCGGCGACCAGCCCGGCGCGTCCCGATAGGATTCGACCCGTGTTCAACCAGGACAAGCAGTTCCGCCGCCCTGACGGCACGCTCTACGACCCGAGCAGCTTCAACGTGCGCCAGTACGAGGAACAGTACGGTCCCGGCGGTGTCCCCGAGGGATGGTCAATGGCTGCCACCACACCCGTCCAGAGCCCGGCCCTCATCGTGGGCATTGCTGTCTTCACCACGCTCCTGAGCGGTGGAATGCTGGCGGCGGGGATTCTCGTCATCGGGCATGGCGGCGAACTGCGCACCGCCCTTCCAGGCCTTGGCGTGGGGGCCGGCGGTCTGGTGATGTCTGCCTTTGCGTTCAGAACCGCCGTGAAGCGCCGGCGCTGGCTGCGCGAACGGCAAACCGCCAACGGGCAGGAGAACTGATGGAGTACCTTTTCGCTTTCCTGGCCTTCATCATCTTCATGGTGGTGCTACGGCTGCTGACGCCCACTGGCAACGCAAGCATTGGCGTACCCGGCCGCCCAGGCACCGGGGCAATGCGCAGTCCCAACGAGGCCGGGTGTACAAGGACCCGCCGCCCACGAACTACAACGCCGATCCCTACAGCGGTTGGCCCTAGGCACCGGTAGCGACAGGCTCGTCGCCATCCGTAGTCCACACCCGGGGCCAATTCGGCGAGCGCCGCAAGCGCCAGGCAGATGGCCTAAAGCGAGCCTGATGTCCTGCCTCATCAGCACAACGGTGGACAGCGCGGGCCGACTCGCTCGGGCGCTTGTCCACACTTGGTGCCGTGGGTTGCGCAATTAGCCCGGTAGCCTAGGGGCAGCCGCGCCAGATCCGGCATCGTCACACGTCAACTCGGGTTTTATGTCCTGGCATGGACTATTTGTCACCAAGGCGCCATGCTGCGCCTTCCAGGAAGAAGGACCCGTGAAGAGGACCAGGCCACTATCACTCGCCTTGGCGGTGATCGCAGTCGCGGGCAGTGCCTTCCTTGGCACCGGCAGTGCCCAGGCTGGACCCCAGGAGAACAACCCCTGCCAGCGGCTGTCTGCGGGACAGGTGAAGTACAACAGCTTCGGTGCTAACCGGGTAACGTTCGCTACCGCCACCGGCCGTGAATCCAACGTCGTCACCATCACCGGGTGCGTTCGTTCCGGCAATGGCTATGTCCAGGAATGGCAGGACTGGGGCTACGCGGGGCTAAAAGGCTTCGCTCCGCCGGGACTGACCTGGGAGGACACATTCAAGTCACCCACCGGTTCGTACAGCGTCACCGAGGCATTGGGCCGCTCCAACCCGGGCACGGCCCTTGCCTACCATACGGTCAACGCAAACTCCCGCTGGGGCGGTGAGTACGGACCTACCTACAACCAGTACTTCGAAGGCAGCGGCGGTCCCTCTGACGAGAACCTCTACACCTACATGAACCAGGGGTATTACGAACAGGCGGCGGTCATCAACTACAACCGCCAGCCGGACATGAATACCGTGCAGGGGGCCTCCTACGCAATCTTCCTGCACGCCGGCCGCACCACGTCCGCCGGCTGCCTGTCCACCAGCCTTGAGACGGTCAACAGGTTCCTGCGCAGCAGCCGCCCCGGCGATCGAATCATCATGGGCGCAGTCGATGACATCTTCACCCCGTATTCAGCGGATCCCTTTGGCGCCATCACACAGAAATACAGCCTGGGCGGAGGGCCGGCCGGCCAGCTTGGCAGCCCGGTCTCCAACGAAGTGGGTGGACTGAGGGACGGTGGCGCCTTCCAGAACTACCAGGGAGGAGCCATCATCTGGTCTCCCCTCTCCGGAGCCCATTTCTCGTGGGGAGCCACCCGCGGCAAGTGGGCCTCCCTCGATTATGAAAACGGCCCCCTCGGCTACCCGGTCACCGACGAAGTTGGAGGCCTGCGTGGCGGTGGCGTCTACCAGGTGTACCAGGGCGGCGTCATCATGTTTTCCCCCGCCAGCGGCGCGTACCTTTCGTCTTTCGGGCCAATCCGGGACAAGTGGGCAGAAACCGGATTCGAAAACGGCGCCTTGGGATACCCCGTCAGTGACGTCATCACCGGCCTGAAGGACGGCGGCTCCTACCAGGCGTACCGGAATGGCGCGATCTTCTCCTCACCCGCTGCGGGAACGCACGCCGTCACAGCGGGCATCTACGGCAAGTGGCGCTCCCAGGGAGCTGAAGGTGGCCCCTTGGGATACCCAACAACCGATGAGTTCCGCGGGCTCCGCAATGGCGGCTCCTGGCAGGGGTTCCAGGGCGGGGCGATCATGTTTTCCCCAGCGTCCGGAGCCGCAGTCAGCGCCGGCCCGATCCGTGACAAATGGGCCTCCACGGGTTTTGAGTGGGGCAGCCTGGGCTACCCGGTCACCGATGTGATCACCGGCCTAAAGGAAGGAGGTGCCTTCCAGAACTACCAGGGAGGCTCCATCCTGTGGACCCCGGCAAACGGCGCCATCATCTCCGTGGGAGCCATCCGCAACGTCTGGGCCGGACAGAACTTCGAGCACGGTGTCCTCGGCTACCCCACCACGGATGAGTACGGCACGCCAGGAGGCGCTGTTGCCCAGAACTACCAGGGCGGCGTCATCTACTTCGTGCCCAACGTCGGAACCTACGCGGTATCCGGGGCCATCTTCACAAAGCATGAGGCAATGGGCCGCTCACTCGGCGCTGCCGTCAGTCCCCAGGTGGCCATCAAGAACGGCGGGCTGTACCAGAACTTCCAGAACGGCTCCATCCTCTGGTCCCCTGCCACCGGCGCCCACGAGTTCATTGGTGCCACCCGCGGAGCCTGGGCCCAGGCCGGCTACGAGAACGGGTTCCTCGGCTACCCAACGAGTGACGAAATACCGGTCAGCGGTGGCGTCAAACAGACCTACCAGGGCGGATCCATCTACTGGACCGCAGCCCTCGGAGCCTTCTCCATGCCGTCAGAGTTCAGCGCCGCATTCGATGCTGTGAACGGTCCAGCCACCCTGGGGTTTCCCGGAACCAACCGGGTGACGGGGCTGAAGGACGGTGGCTCCTTCATCAACTTCCAGAAGGGCGCCCTGATCTCCAGCCCGGCCACCGGAGTTCGCCTCTCCGTCGGCAAGACCCGCGACGCCTTGGCAGGGACCGGTTTCGAGTGGGGCAGGCTTGGTTACCCGACCACGGATAACTACGTGACGGCAGACGGCAGCACCGTCCAGGATTTCCAGGGCGGACGGATCACCGTTCCCAAGGACGGCACGGCCAGGATCGATTACGGCACCTCCTGAACCCCGTCACGGGGATGCGATCCCTGCGCGGACTGGGCGGCTAGGGGGTAACTGTCAGCGGCCTCGTCCTTGCAGCGCACGAGGCCCGGCTGAAACCTTCCGCATGGCGAACACGGTTGTTCGTCCCGGTATCGTCACACCAATCCACGCCGAAAGGGTAGGCCTCAACACTGGCCTCCCCCGGCGCTGCCGCCAGCGGCACGTCGAACTGGTAAGAAAACCCGCCGGCATCGTTCATCGCGGCAGTCGTGCTGACGACGGTGTGGCCGGCGGCGTCGGTGACCGAGACGTAAATCCGGGCGTCCTGGCCGTACCGGGGATTGCAGTCAGCGTCGGCCGCGTGGACTGTGACGGCGTCACCGGGTTTCGCGACGGCCGGGGTTACGGCATAGCTTGGGGGCAAACAGGGCGGCTCCCCTTGCCACGACCCGCCGCAGGCAGACGACAGACACGACACAAGCACACCGGCAGTGGCCATCACTGCCACGCTTTTCCGCGACTGATTGGCTCGGTGAGCCCGGAACCCCATGGCCTCATTATGCGCAGGTCGGCGGGAAATCCGTCAGGCCCGCACTGCATCGTCGCCCTGTCGTCAGGCCAGGCGTTCCTTGACGATCTCGCTGACGGCTTTGCCGTCGAAGCGTCCGCCGATTTTGGGGGTTACGGACTTCATGACCGTACCCATGGAACGCATGGTCAGGGCGGTGCCCCCGGCTCCCAATTCAGCGATGACCCCGTCGATGATGGCTTCAGCTTCCTCGCGGGTCAAGGCCTTGGGCAGGTAGGCCTCGATGACCTCAGCCTCGGCGATCTCGGCCTGTGCCCGGTCGTCGTGCCCGGCGGCGGTATAGGTGGCGGCCGTGTCACGGCGCTTGGCGGCCTCTTTCTGCAGCAACGCCGTGACCTGGAGGTCATCGAGCTCAACCGGGGTCTTTCCTGATTTCTCCCGCGTTTCGACCTCACCAAGGACGTTGCGCACCGTGGTGAGGGCGACCTTGTTGCCGGCTTTCATGTGGGCGACGACGTCGCCCTTCAGCTTTTCCTTCAATGACATGTTCTGCCTCATTCTTCAGGGGTGTGGAAGCGGCCTGGGACAAGCCTATTCCCACCTGGCCGGACTGCTGCCGCATCGTGGCTTGTTCGGCCCCGCCCGGGAAACAGACAGTTTGCGTGCGGCCATAGGCTAGTTTGGAATCCGCAGCGGCCTGGTCCCCCGGGCCCCGAAAGGAGCACCGAGTGGACAGCACGGTTGGCAAGTGGTTCCTGAACCGGGCCGAGCGCGGAAACCCGGCCTCCTTGATCCATGCCGGCGGTGCAGATTCTCCACCCTGGTCGGAAGGCAACCTGGTCAGGCCCCTGGTGCATGGAGCTGCCTATTTCTCCAGGCTGCACGCGGAACTGTCCGGCCTGAAGGCCGGAGACCGGGTATGGTTCACTGACTGGCGCGGCGACGGTGATGAGCAGTTGGAACCGGGTGGTACGACGATTGGCGGGTTGCTCGCGGAACTGGCCCGGTCCGGCGTCGAAGTACGCGGCCTTGTCTGGAGGTCACACGGCGAACGGGTGTCAGCCCCCATCAGTGGACGCTCAAACGAGCTCCTCAGCCGCCAGATCAACGACGCCGGCGGGGAGGCGCTGTTGGATCAGCGCGTCCGGATCTTCGGTTCCCACCATCAGAAACTAGTGGTCATCCGCCGTCGTGACGACCCCTCCCGCGACGTAGCCTTCGTCGGGGGAATCGACCTTTCACACAGCCGCCGCGATGATGCCGGCCATGCCGGAGACCCGCAGGCAGTGAAGATGGATTCCCGCTACGGGCAGCGGCCTCCTTGGCACGATGCCGCCCTTGAACTGCGCGGCCCCATCGTTGCCGATGTGCTCGCAGTGTTCGCAGAACGGTGGAACGACCCCCACCCGCTGGACCGCAAAACTCCTTACCGGATGCTGTTGCAGCGCCTGGCCCGCATGCCGAGGCACCCCAAGCCGTTGCCGGAGGCCGCTCCGCCCCCGCCGCCGGCCGGCCCTCACTCCGTCCAACTGCTGCGCACCTACGGTGTGAAGCATCCGCCCTTCGCGTTCGCCCCCAATGGAGAACGAAGCATAGCCAGGGCGTATGCGAAGGCCTTTGCCCAGGCCCGCTCGCTCATCTACATCGAGGACCAGTACCTGTGGTCAACGGAAGTCGCCGCCGGCATTGCAGACGCCCTACAGCGCAACCACAGGCTCAACGTCATCGTCGTGGTGCCCCGGTACCCGGACTCTGACGGCTTCCTTGGCGGACCGCCCAGGCGCCTGGGGCAACTGCGTGCCATCGGCATGCTCCGCCGGGCCGCTCCGGACCGGGTGGGGGTGTTCGACCTGGAGAACAGCGACGGGACACCGATCTACGTCCACGCCAAGATCTGCATCATCGACGACACCTGGTTCACCTGCGGGTCGGACAACTTCAACCGCCGGTCCTGGACAACCGACAGCGAGCTCACCTGTGCGGTAATCGACACATCGGCCGGCGGGACGCCCGGCGACAACAAGGGCGGGATGGGGACCCACCCGCTCGCGGGGAAGCTGCGGCTCCAGCTCTGGGCCGAGCATTTGGGCCTTGACCAGGACGACCCCCGTCTCCTGGCGGACGGGGGCGAACTGGAGCTGTGGAACAGCGCGGCCGATGGCCTGGACCAGTGGCACCGCACCGGCCGTTCCACGCCCCGCCCGGCCGGGCAGGTACGTCACCACACACCCCAGCCCGTCCCGCCGTTCCACCGCCTGTGGGCCGAGCCCATCTACCGGTTCATTGTGGACCCGGATGGCCGGCCGCGCCCGCTGCGTGGCACGACCCGGTTCTAGGAAGACGGGAATAAATCATTGGGGGAAAAATGAAGGCGATACAGTCCGCGGCGCTCTCGGTGGTGCTGGCGGCCGGCCTGGCCGGCTGCACTGATTCCGGGTCCGCGCCCGGGCCGCAGCAGCAAGGCCCCACGGTGGAACCTGCTCCCGGTGTTCCCTCCGCTGCGGGGCCCGTGACTCTGAGGGGACAATTCCAGTCCCAGGGAGCAGTCACGACGGGAACGGTGACGATCCACGTCACCAAAGCCGGTGCTGTCCTGCAGCTGGAGAACCTTGCAACCGGCGCCGGCGACGATCTCCGCCTGATGTTGAGCCCGGGCAAACTGGTCCCAGGGACGGGCGGCAGCGCTGGACTGTCCTCCACCAAGCTGATCGAACTGGGGCCGCTCACGGGCGCGGGCCAGCGGGTGGAAATGGACGCCGGCAGGTGGGCCGCCCTGCGGGAACCCATTCGCAGCGTAGTCATCTATGACTACGCCGGGAAGACCGCCCTGGGCACCGCCAACCTGCAGGAAGACTGAACGCCCATGGACTGGGGCGCTGCTCCCGTGCTGCGCTTTCGGTAGGTTGGAGCGGTAGGGCATCCGCAACCGGACAGGGGAGACAACATGAAGGCAATCGTATACGAGGCAACAGGGCCCGCATCCGTGCTGAAGCTCCAGGACAGGCCATTAGCGGAGCCAGGAGCGGGAGAAGTCCGCGTCCGGGTGGTGGTGTCCGGAGTGAACCCCACCGACTGGAAGTCGCGGTCCGGAAGCGGAAGCAGGAAGCTGGATGCCCCGAAGGTTCCAAACCAGGACGGAGCCGGAGTCATCGACCAGCTGGGTGCCGGAGTGGCCGGCTTCACCGTGGGCGATCGCGTCTGGCTGTGGGACGTCGCCTGCGGCGGCAACGAAGGTACCGCCCAGGAATACGTGGTGGTGCCGAGCCACAAAGCAGTGGCCCTTCCCGACGCCGAGTCCTTCGATACCGGCGCCTCGTTGGGGATCCCGGCCCTGACGGCGCACCGGGCCCTGACCTCGAACGAGGACGGGCCGGCCCGGCTCTCCCCCGGTGCCCTGGCGGGGCGCACCGTCCTGGTCACGGGAGGCGCCGGAGCCGTAGGCCATGCGGCCATCCAGCTTGCCCGATGGGCCGGTGCCGCCGTCATCACGACCGTCAGCGGGGACCGCAAGGCTGAGCTTGCCCGCCGTGCCGGAGCCGGAACGGTCATCAACTACCGGACGGACGACGTTGTCGACGCCGTCCACCAGCTGGCCGCGGACGGCGTCGACATCATTGTGGACGTCAACGCGCCCGCCAACATAGAAACGGACCTGCAGATCCTCAAACCGGGCGGAACCATCTCCATCTACGCCGCGAACCCCGGAGAATCACTCACGGTCCCCATCCGCGAAAGCATGACCAAGAACGTCCGGTACCAGTTCATCCTCACGTACACAGTCACCGACGACCAGAAACGGCACGCCGTGGCCGCCGTCGCCGAAGCGCTCGCCGCCGGTGCGCTCCGGGTGGGTGAAGAACACGGGCTGCCACTGACGCGGTTCCCGCTGGAGCAGACTTCCGCAGCCCATGATGCGGTGGAACAGGAGACCATCGGAAAGGTGCTTATCGACGTCATGCCGGCCACCTGAGGCCTTACCGCGAATCAACGCGAGAGGCGGTCCTTGGCTGCGTGCTCAACCAGGACCGGTATGAACGCCCGGACCCTGCCCGTGTCCAGGAGGCTGTGTTCCTGCTGCACTACATCCTCAATGTGCTCCCTGGACAGGGCGGGAAACTTCGCCGCGAGCCTGTCCACCACATCGCCCAGAGCCCGCAACTCTTCGCTTACTCCCATTGGGGAAGTGTCAGGGATCCGGCCAACCCCGTCAAGACTTGACTAAAGGGGGAAGGGACGTCGAGCGCGCCCACCACAGGGCAGAGTACGACGACGGCCGGGCGGCCGCGCGCGGAGGTCCGGGCCCGCGCTCCACGCCGGCCCACCCGCGACAGTCACGTCGTCGGTCAGTGCGGGTGGAGCCTCCGGGACCGCGGGTGCCGGTTCCGTCCCTGGGCATGCGGCCCCGCCGCCACTGGACGGTACTCAATCCGCCGCTTTTCCGTCCGGATGTCGCGCCGTTCCTGCCGCCGCGCCTTCCTTTCGGGCCGGTCGATGGCGGACAGGATGGTCAGCGTCACGGTGACCCACAGGAACGCCGTCCCCAACACCAAAGCGATTTCCAGCTCAGTGCTCATGCATCAATTTTAGGCCCGCGGCGCAGGATCCAACCCCTGCAGACCCACAGCATCGACGCGTAAACCCACAGGGTTCAGAGCAACCCCAGTCCTTTGACAGCAGCCATGACATCGGAGACCTGGACAGCAAGCAAGGCAGGGTCCGGCTGTGCCGCGAAGGTGTCCCCGCGCCGCAGTTCGGCCCGGGTCAGGACAACATGGGGTCCCGGCGGCGGTCCCCAGATCTCAGGCGGGGCCGGACCAAAGAGCACCACGGATGGGGTGCCGTACGCAGATGCCAGGTGTGCAGCCCCTGTGTCGGCCGAGACCACCAGGCGCGCGGCGGCAATCGTGGCAGCGAACTCCCCCAGGCCCAGCACCCCTGCCAGTACGGCCGTGCCCGGCAGTCCTGCAAGGCGGCACACTTCCCCGGCGCGCTCCCTCTCGGACGTACCTCCGGTGAAGACCACCTGGTGTCCGGTTTCGGTCAGTGCCGTCGCCACCGCGGCAAAGCGCTTCGCCGGCCACAGCCTGCTGCCGTAGGCGGCTCCCACATGCAGGACTGTTGCGCCGGGGACGGGACTGGGAACGTGCGGTGTGTTCAACTGCACATCCAGCGGATCGGCTTCCACTCCATGCCATTCGAGGAGCCGGACCCAGCGCTCGCGCTCATGCAGCTCCGGCCGCCAGGGCGGCCCGTCCCGGTAGGCGCTTCTATGGCCCAAGGTCTGGCGGGCCCTCAACGCTTCGATCCTCCCCTGGCTCTCCGGGCCGCTGCCGTGCAGGTTGATGGCCACGTCCACCACGCCGGGATCCATCGCCAGCGGCTCGTCGAGACCGTGCGTAGGCAGCAGCTCATAGCCACCCACCAGTCCCAGGGCCTCCGACAGCCACCCCTGCGCGGCGTAGCGGAGCCGGTGCCCGGGAAAAGCGCGTTGGATGCCCTTCAGCGCCGGTACGGCCACCAACAGGTCGCCCAGCTTCAAGGCACGCAGGACCAAAAGCTCCGGTTTGCCGTCTGCGGGTATCGGAGCACCGGCCTCCTCCGCCATAACCGCGCCGCTCATGCGTCCTGCTTCGCGAACGTGGTGGCGGTGAGGCTGCGGACGTCCTCATAGACTTCCGTGACGCCTATACCGGCCACCGCCGAGTCGTCGTGGACGCAGCGCGGTGCTGTCCAGCCCACTTGGGTGACGTCGATGCCGCAGGTGGGGCAGGCCGTGACCCATGAGGCGTGGACGCGGTGAAGGCTCCGCCCCAGCGCCCCGGCATTAATCACGTTGCCCGCCCAGAAGATGCCGACCGTCGGCACGCCGAGGGCCTGCGCCAGATGCCTCGGTCCGCTGTCATTGGCCACCACAACGCCGGCTTCCGCCAGCAGCGCCACCAGGCCTGCCATATCCAGTTCGCCTGCCGCGGAATGAACTGCCGGGGAGGCCGCCCGGGAGGCAACTTCCGCTGCCAGCTCCTGTTCACTGGAATCGCCGATAATGACCACTCGCGAACCATCAGCCGCGCAGGCAGCGGCAAGTTCCGCGAACTTGGCTGCGGGCCAACGACGGCGGGGGTCGGTGGCGCCGGGGTGGATCACCACGAGCGGCTGGTCGCCGTCGCCGCTGCCGGCTTGGCAGGGTGCTGCCGGCGGGGAGGGTGCAAGCCGCGCCTCAAGGTCCACGGGGAACGCGCCGGCGAACCCGGCCACCTCCAAGGCCCTGAGGGGTTCGTGCTGGTAATAGAGGTACGGGACGGTGCGCTCAAGGCTTGCGGCGTCGGCCGTCCGGGTCCCCACCGTGTGGCGTGCCCCCAGCCGCAGCAGGAAGGGGTTCGAGTACCGTCCCCCGCCGTGGAGCTGGACGGCCACATCAAAGTGGCGCGCGCGCATATCGGCAAAGAAACGGTCCAGTTCGCCGGTGTCCTCTTCCCCGGGCCGTACGCCTTCCGCGAACGGCAGGACAACGACCTCGTCCACCGGGCTTTCCACCGCTCCGAGCAGCGCCTTGTGGATCGGAGTGCCCAACAAGGTGATCCTCGATGCAGGATAGGCCGCCTTCAACGCTGCCATTGCCGGAACAGCGAAGATCAGGTCCCCCAGGCCGCCTCCGCGCAGGACAACGATCCTGGACACATCATCAAACTTTTCCAGCACGGGACCGACGCCCACACCAATTTGTTCGGCACCGCCAAACTCTGCAGTGAGTTGCTCCACAAACTGCCCCTTCCGTCACCGGGAGGGAACAGCCCGGCCGCCCCTCCACTGCCCATGCAGCCGCACAGCGGTTTTAAACCCGCGGCCGCTCCTTTGAACCTTTACCCAATCGGCAGTGGATCTACGCTCCCTGTTGGGGAATACCGGCTTGATGCTGTACGTTTCATACCCGACAGCCAATCAAAGAAAAGAGAAGCACCCAAAGTGGCAACCGATTACGATGAACTGCGTTCCGACGTCAAGGAATCGCAGGACAACTCACTCGAGCAGCTCCAGTCAGCAAATGCTCCCGACGCCCGCAGTGTTGTGCAGGAGTTGGACGAGGCTGACGGGCTGGACGGCGCCGGGGTCCCTGGTGGCGAATTCGTCGCTGAGGAGCTCGTAGTCCAGGTCATCCCCCAGGCTGAGGATGAATTCACCTGCTATTCCTGCTTCCTGGTCCGCCACCGGTCCCAGATTGCCCGGCAAAAAGACGGCCACAGCTACTGCACCGAGTGCGAAGGCTAGTCCAGAAGCTTTCCGAGGGGCAGGTTCGCCCGGTCCCGCCCGAAAGGCACGCCGCATCAGGCGTGCCTTTCGGCTTTAAACGCTGGCCCGGCCGCCGGCCCCCGTGCCCGTTAAGCCTTCACCCAGCTCAGCTGGGTAGCGTTGGGGACAGTACAGACGACGTCGACACCTACCATGCCTACCCGGCAGCCAGGAGGCAACGGTGGCCAGCCCCGCCAGCTTATGGGAGACGTTCGCCACGGCATTCACCCAGGCGAACGTTCCCACCGTCACGTGGGTGGAGATGCTGCTGTCGGTGACGGCCGCCGTCGGGTTGTCCATCCCCCGGCGCAGTTGGCGCTACTTCGGCCTCCTCGCCACGGTGACGCACGAGCTTGGCCATGCTTTTGCTGCCCTGACCTCCGGGCAGCGGTTGTCCGGTATCCGCCTCCGGCTTGACCACTCCGGAACCACCACCACCTACAGCAGAAGCAGGCTGGCCGCCGCCTGGTCCTGCTTCTGGGGGTACCCCGTGCCCGCCCTGGCGGGCGCCGCCTTTGTTTGGTGCGGGCTGAACGGGTGGGGACCCGCCGCCATGGCCGTCAGTGCGCTGGTGCTGGCCGCTACGCTCCTGTTCCTCCGCAACCTTGCCGGATTCGTCATCACCGGCGCTGCCATCGGCGGAGCAGGCTCCCTCACCTTCCTTGCGCCGCCTCCCGCCGTGGGGCATGTGGCCGTCATTTTCGGCCTTGCGCTGCTCGTCGCCGCGGTGCGGGACCTGCTCAAACTCACCCATGTGCACCTCCGCCGCCGGGACCGTCTCAGCAGTTCGGACGCGTATCTCCTGTACCGTGCCACGTCTGTTCCGTCCGGAATCTGGATTGGCCTGTTCACGCTCCTGGTCGCCGGCGCATGGCTGGTGGCCTGGCAGCCCATTTCGGTAATCCTGCTGCAAGGCGCCTAGGGCGCAGGGGTGGCGCATAGGCTTGTGGCATGAGCCAGGAAACGGAAAGCACCACCGCAGCGACCGACCACACCAACGGGCACAGCACCCGCGGCGCCTATGTGACAGGCGGAGCCGAATTCACCCGGGACACCAACTACATAGAGGACCGCATCACCAGGGATGCTTCTCCCGGCAGCAACGGCGAGCCGGGGTGGCCAGTGGAAGCAGGGCGCTACCGCCTGATTGCCGCCAGGGCCTGCCCGTGGGCGAACCGGACGGTCATTGTCCGCAGGCTGCTGGGGCTCGAAGAAGCCATTTCGCTGGGCCAGCCCGGGCCAACCCACGACGCGCGTTCCTGGACCTTCGACCTGGATCCGGGCGGAGTGGATCCGGTCCTGGGCATAGAGCGCCTGCAGGAAGCCTACTTTAAGCGCTTCCCGGGGTACCCGAGGGGAATCACTGTGCCCGCCATCGTCGACGTGCACAGTGGTGAAGTGGTGACCAACAATTTCCCGCAGATCACCCTCGATTTCTCGACCGAGTGGACAGAGTTCCACCGGCCGGGTGCCCCGGAGCTCTACCCGGTGCATCTCCGCGAAGAAATCGACCAAGTGAACAAGCGGGTGTTCACCGAGGTCAATAACGGCGTCTATCGCTGCGGCTTCGCCGGATCGCAGGAGGCTTACGATTCGGCGTACCAGCGGCTGTGGACCGCTTTGGACTGGCTTGAGGAGCGCCTCTCGCAGCAGCGGTACCTGGTGGGCGACACCATCACCGAAGCGGACGTGCGGCTGTTCACCACGCTGGCACGGTTTGATCCCGTGTACCACGGTCATTTCAAGTGCAACCGCCAGAAGCTGAGCGAGATGCCCAACCTGTGGGGATATGCACGGGACCTGTTCCAGACACCCGGCTTCGGAGACACCATCGACTTCGTGCAGATCAAGCGGCACTACTACGTCGTGCATGAGGACATCAACCCTACGGGGATCGTCCCGGCCGGCCCGGACCTGTCCGGATGGTTGACGGACCACGGGCGGGAGTCGCTGGGCGGGCGGCCGTTTGGCGGGGGCACGCCGCCGGGGCCGGTCCGGCCGGGCGAGGAAGTCGCTGCGGGACACGGCGCGGCCGCCTGAGCAAAACCCTGAAGGAAACCGCTTTCCTCCTACACTGGAAGGCATGCAGACTTCTCTGGGTTTCGTGGCGCCGGGGTACGAGGGCGTCCTGGCACTGTTTGAGTCCTTTCTCGCGGAGGACTCCCGCTACAGCGCGCAGCTGGCCGCCTACCGGAACGGGGTGCCGGTGGTACGCCTGACCGGGGGCCCGGACATGGCACCGGATACGTTGACCGGCGCCTACTCCTGCTCCAAGGGCGTCGCCGCACTGGTCATCGCCCTGCTGGTCCAGGACGGCGCCCTTGACCTGGACCAGACCGTGGCGCATTACTGGCCCGAGTTTGCCGCGCACGGAAAGGACAGGCTCCTGGTCAGGGAGGCGCTGTCGCACCAAGCGGGGCTGCTGGGTGTCGAGGGCGGCTTTGGCTTGGACGAGTTCACCACGTCCAGGGCTGCCGCCCGACTCGCGGATGCCGCTCCCTCCTGGGAGCCCGGCCGCCAGTTCGGCTACCACGCGCTCACCATCGGCATCCTCATGGAGGAACTGTGCCGGCGGACTACGGGTGAGGCCCTGCAGGACATCTATGACCAAAGAATCCGGAAGCCGCAGGACGTGGATTTCTTCCTGGGGCTGCCGGAGGACCAGGACGCCAGATACCGGGATGTCCTCTATGAAGCAGACCCGTCGGAGGCGTGGGTCGACCCGCTCAGCCTCGATGGCATGAACGGCAACGCCCCGGTCAGCACCATCATGGAGCTGCCCAACATCCGCTCGGTGCGCGCCGCGGGCATGTCCGCGGCGGGCGGGGTAGGGTCCGCCGACGGGCTGGCGCGGTTGTATGCGGCAGCGACCACCGGCGTGGAGGGCAGTGAGCCGTTCCTCACAGCGGGGACCGTCGCGGCAATGACCCGGGAGCAGGTGTGGGGCCTGGACCGGTCCTCCGGCCTGGACAATGCCTTCGCGGTCGTCTTCATGAAGCCCCACCCCTCGCGGAACTTCGGGAGCCACCGTGCCTTCGGCCACGAGGGGGCCAACGCGGCCCTTGGTTTTGCGGATCCGTCCTATGGCCTGGGCTTCGGTTACATCCCCCGGCGCGCGGAAGAGGGGCGCACTCCGGGCCGTGCCCACCGCCTGGCCGCTGCGGTACGGCGTTCAGCAGCCGGTTTGTCCTGACGCACCCCCGGCCCTACTGTTGTCCGGATGGGCAATACTCAGGCACGGCCGGATGCACGGTGGGCTCGGGGGACCCAACTTCTTAGACAATCAGTGGCGGGGCTTTCTGCTGCCTTCGCGGCGCAGCGGCTGCAACTGGCCGGGAAAGCGGCCATAGCCGCAGGGCTGGCGTTCGCCATCGCACCCCTTATGCCGGGCGCCGCCTCGCACTACGCGTACTACGCGCCGCTCGGCGCCCTGGTGGCGATGTATCACAATGTCGCCGGGTCCGTGAAGCAGGGGGCGCAGGCCCTGGCGGGGCTGGCGATGGGAATCGGCCTTGCCTTCGTCCTGGTGAGCATCGGTGCGCCCTCGCCCCTGACGGTCGCCGTGTTCATGGGGGTGGGAGTCCTGCTGGGCGGCTTGCCGGGCATCGGTTCAGGCAGTGACTGGATTCCGACGGCGGCCCTGCTGGTTCTGCTGGTCGGCGGCAGTAACGCCGAAGATTTCTCCTACGGATACCTCGTGCAGATGGCAGCCGGAGTGGCGGTGGGCATTGCGGTGAACTTCCTGATTTTCCCACCCCTGCACCTCAACGCAGCGGCGTCGAGCCTGGCCGACCTCAGGGTCGCCCTGGGCAAGCAGTTGCTGGATATGGGCGCCGCCCTGAAGGAAAAGTGGCCCCCAGAGCACGAAGACTGGTCGCGCAGGTCGGACGAACTGGCAGAGGCGGCGAGATCGGTGCGCCACCTGGTCAAGGAAGCCGATGCCAGCCGCAGGGCCAACCCCCGCCGGAAGCTGCACCCGCGTGACATGGACCAGGACTTTCGCGACCTGCAGGACCTGGAGCGGGTCACGTTCCATATCCAGGACATGACGGATGTGCTGTCTGACGTGATCTGGGAAGACGACGTGCCGTATGCCATCCCGTTGCAGGACAACGAGCCCCTGGCCGACGCCATCACCGCAACCGGACAACTGGTGTCCACGGATACCGACGGCAACGAGCAGGGCCGGAGGGACCGCTATGACGCCGCCAAGGCGGCGGTGGAAGCCTGTATGGCTGCCACCGCCCGCAGGCCGGCAGACCAGGGAACGGTCCCTGCGTCAGAATCGGTCCTCCTCAGCCTCCACCGGATCCTCCGGGCGGTCCGTCCCCAGGACCAGGCCGGCCGCCCGCGTCCCGGAGACGAAGCCCAAGCTCCCCGGCCGTGATTACAGGGCCGAAACTGTCCCGCTGAAGTGGCGCCGCCCCGACCGCGGACTCCAGGCGACAAAGCTGGAGCGCTTCCATGCTCCGGCCCCGCCCTGTTCCGTCGCGATCTCCAGGGCGACCCGGGAGGGCAGGAAGACCGGGGCCTCGAACTCCACGTCCCACCTGAACGAGTCGCCCCGGGCGGGGCCAGCGTCCGCGAGCGCCCGGGACGCCAGGTACATGCCGTGCGCTATCGACCGCCGCATGCCCAGGGCTTTGGCCGAGAGCACACTCAGGTGGATGGGGTTGAAGTCCCCCGAGACCGCTGCATACGCACGGCCGGTGTCCACGCCCAGGTGCCACAGGGCCGTTGGGTTAGGTGCCGTGAAATCCGCCTTGGGCGCGGTGGCGGTGGGCTTGTCGATCCCCGGCAGGAACACTCCCTTGGCCAGGTACGTGGAAACCCCGCACCAATGCACATCGCTGGAGCCGGCACGCCGCACTTCCGCCACGACGTCCACCTGTGTCCCAGCACGGTGGCCGCGGAGGTTTTCCACCCGGGCGGTTATGTCAAGGACATCGGTGAACACCAGCGGTGATCTTTGCTCAACACTGTTGCGCAGGTGGATCATCCCCAGCAGGGGCAGCGGGAAGTCGTCCCTGTTCATGACGCTCATGGCCAACGGGAACGCGGTCGCGTGGATGAAGCCGGCAGGGAGGACGTCACTGGCCGTTTCGCCGATCAGGTGCTGATACGCGGTAAGGTTCTCGACCCCCACCGTGACGCCCCTGACTTCATGGCTCTCCGCCGGAAGGACTGACGAGTCGTGCGTGCCCAGGAGCCTGCGCCGTGCCGCCTGCGCGGCGGCATTGACGTAAAGCTTGGACAATGACGGCATTTCGGCCAGGACCACCGGTTGCTGGACCGTCATGCCCCCACCAGGTTCTGCCCGCACACCCGCAGCACCTCCCCGTTGATCCCGCCGGCGGCTTCGCTGGCCAGGAACGCGATGGTCTCCGCGACATCGGACGGCAGGCCCCCCTGCTGCAGGGAGTTCAGCCGCCGTGCCACCTCGCGGACGGCAAAGGGGATGCGCGCCGTCATCTCGGTTTCGATGAATCCGGGAGCCACGGCATTGATGGTGCCGCCGTGGGACGCGAGCAGGGGGGCGGTGGCACGCACCATTCCCATCACTCCTGCCTTGGACGCCGCGTAATTGGTTTGTCCCCGGTTTCCGGCGATGCCGCTGGTGGAAGCAACCGAAACAATACGCGGTGCCGACCGGAAGTGTGCGGAGGCCAGCAGGGCCTCATTGATGCGGAGCTGGGCGGCAATGTTGATGTTGATCACCGCGTTCCACCGTGCCTGGTCCATGTTGGCCAGGAGTTTGTCCCGCGTGACGCCGGCGTTATGCACCACGATGTCCAGCCGCCCGTGCCGCTGCACGGCATGGTCGATGATCCGCTGGCCCGCATCCGCGCCGGTGATGTCGAGCTGCAGCGCGGTGCCGCGCACCGCGTTTGCCACCGCGGCCAGCTGGTCCCCCGCCGCAGGAATGTCCACCAGGATCAAGGTGGCACCGTCGCGGTGCAGCGTCCTGGCGATCTGGGCACCGATGCCGCGGGCCGCGCCGGTGACAACTGCCACTTTGCCTGCCAGCGGCTGCTCCGGGTCTGTGGGAAGACTGCCGTCCTCCGTTGACACGGTGAGGAACTGTCCGTCAACGAACGCTGACCGGCCGGAGAGGAAGAACCTTAAGGCGCCCAGGGCACTGGGGCTGGTGGCGGTGGTACCGCCAGAAAGGACGACGCCGTTGCCTGTTGCACCTGCCCGCAGTTCCTTGGCCAGGGACCGCAGAAAGCCATCCACCCCCTGCCGCGCTGCCGCGGTTTCGGGCGAGGAGGCTTCCGACGCCGGGCGGGACAAGGTGATGACCCGGCCGCCGGCCCGCAGGTCCCGGAGGGACCCTGCCGCCGCCAGGACGGGCTTCTCCAGGTCTGCCGGATGAGCGAGCTCATCAAGGACCAGGATGATGGCACCCAGCTTTTCGGCCGGCACGGCGTGCCGCCGGACGTCGAGGTCCCAGGACAGCAGTTCTGCAGCGAGCTTGTCCGCCCCCGGAGTATCACCGAGGACGACGACGGGTCCGGTCACCAGTGGCTGCCCGGGCTGGTAACGGCGAAGGACCGCCGGTTGCGGGAGGCCGAGCTTCTTTGCCACGTTGCGGCCCAGGCCGCTGTTGACCAGTTGTGTGTACGTGTCCGCCATGCCGCCTCCTACAGGGATTCCAGGATCGCGACGACGCCCTGGCCGCCGGCCGCGCATACGGACACCAGGCCCCGCGCCGGCCGCCCCGTGGAAGCAGCCTTGGCGTGGAGCATCTTGGCCAGGGTGCCTACGATGCGGCCACCGGTGGCAGCAAAGGGGTGGCCTGCTGCCAGCGAAGACCCGTTGACGTTGAGGCGGGAACGGTCGATGCTGCCCAACGCACCCTCAAGGCCGAGGCGGGTGCGTCCGAACTCGTCGTCCTCCCATGCTGCAAGGGTACTGAGGACGGTGGCGGCAAAGGCTTCATGGATCTCGAAGTAATCGAAGTCGGCCAGCGTCAGGTTTTGCCGGGCGAGGAGCCTGGGCACGGCGAACACGGGAGCCATGAGAAGCCCGTCCTTGCCGTGGACAAAATCAACCGCGGCAGCTTCGGCGTCCACCACGGCTGCCAGCTTGGGCAGGTCGCGGGCATCAGCCCATTCGTCGGAGGCCAGCAGCACCGTGGAAGCACCGTCGGTCAGAGGAGTGGAGTTCCCCGCTGTCATGGTGGCGTCTGCGCCAAGGTTGCGGCCGAAGACCGGCTTCAGCGAGGCGAGCTTCTCCAGTGAAGTGTCGGCCCGCAGGTTCCCGTCGCGCGTCAGTCCCCGGTAGGGGGTCATCAGGTCGTCGAAGAACCCGGAGTCGTAGGCGGCAGCAAGGTTGTGGTGGCTGTTCAATGCCAGCTCGTCCTGCGCTTCCCGGGAGATCTTCCACTGTGCAGTGGTCAGGGCCTGGTGCTCGCCCATGGACAGGCCGGTCCGCGGCTCCCCTGTGCCCGGGGCCAAAGGGGCCAGGTCCTTGGGTCGGAGCCGGCTGAGGATCTGGAGCCGCTGGGGAAGGGTTTTGGCCCGGTGAAGGTCCAGGACGACCTCGCGGAGCCCTTCGCTGACCACCACGGGCGCATCGGACGCGGAGTCGACGCCGCCGGCAATGGCGGAATCAATCTGTCCAAGCTTGATCTTGTTGGCCAGGCCAACCACGGTTTCAAGGCCTGTGGCGCACGCCTGCTGGAGGTCGTACACGGGAGTTTCGGCAGAGAGCGCCGATCCCAAAACGGCTTCGCGGGTGAGGTTGAAGTCACGCGAGTGCTTGAGTACCGCGCCCGCCGCCACCTGGCCAATGCGTTCGTCCTGGAGGCCGAAGCGGGCGATCAGGCCATCGAGGGCCGCCGTCAGCATGTCCTGGTTGGAGGATTTGGCGTACGCTCCCCCGGCCCGGGCGAACGGGATCCTGTTGCCGCCGACGATCACCGCCCTGCGGGTTGCAGGGACGGCAGGCGTGGCTGATCCGCCTGCGGGGATGGACTGTCCTTCTGTGGACATGGAGGGCTCCTCTGGTCACAAGTGGTTACCGATACCCAGCGTACCTGATACGCTGGGTATCGTGAACCTTCAGGACACGCACTCCCCCCTGACCATCGAACTGCCCACGCCGGCGAGCTCCGACGGGCGTTCATCCCGCTGGCAGAGCCACCGGGAGGAAAGGCGCAGGGAACTTATCAAGCAGGCCCGCCGCGCGGTGCACGTCCTGGGCAGCGACGCTTCCATGGAGGACATCGCCACAGCGGCCGGAACGTCGAAGTCGGTCTTCTACCGTTACTTCGGGGACAAGGCAGGGCTGCAGCAGGCGGTGGGCGAGGTGGTGCTCAGCCAGATGCAGCACCGCATCCAGGAGGCCGCCCAAAGCGCCCTCACGCCCCGGGAGGGCCTGCTCGCCATGGTTTCGGCCTACCTCCAGATGGCCGATACCAGCCCCAACGTCTACACCTTTGTCACCAGCTACGCGCCAGGTGATACCGCCGCCCCCGCGCACCCCGCCGCGCCCGGCGGACCGCTGGGCCCCTTTTTCGACGCCATCGCGGACATGATCGCCACCCCCATGCGGTCACACCTCGGCGATGTCAGGGAAACCGTCATCGGCTATTGGCCAAAGGCGGCAATCGGCCTGGTCCGGAATGCCGGCGAACAATGGCTAAGCACCCCGGACTCCCCTGCCAAACCAGACCAGGAGACCATGGCCCGCCAGATCACGGCATGGCTGTGCGTGGGCATCGTCCCCGAACTCACCCCCGCTTCACCGACCACCAAGTTATCCGCCAAAGAAGGACTGTGACATGACTGACGTAGTGGACCGCCCCGCGCGCAAGGGGCTCCGCCCCGCCGCAACCCCTGCAGCCAAGCCCCTGGACGACAGCCCCGAGCCCGCCGTCGACGTCGAGGCATTGGGCCGGCAACTCCTGGGCAAGTGGGCCGATGTCCGCCTGCAGGCACGGGATCTGGCCGCCAGGCCCGAACTGCACAAGATCGAAGGCCTGACGCACACCGAACACCGTGCCCGCGTATTCGGCCAACTCAAGTACCTCGTGGACAATGAAGCCGTGCACCGCGCCTTCCCGTCGGAGCTCGGCGGCTCCGACGACCACGGCGGCAACATCGCCGGCTTCGAGGAGCTGGTGGTGGCAGACCCGTCCCTGCAGATCAAGGCGGGGGTCCAGTGGGGACTTTTCGGATCCGCCGTGATGCACCTGGGGACCGCAGAACACCACACCAAGTGGCTGCCCGGAATCATGAGCCTGGAAATCCCCGGCTGCTTCGCCATGACCGAGACCGGCCACGGCTCGGATGTGGCAAGCATTGCCACCACTGCAACCTACGAGCCCGCCTCCGAAGAGTTCATCATCCACACGCCGTTCCGCGCCGCCTGGAAGGACTACATCGGCAACGCGGCCAATGACGGGCTCGGCGCGGTCGTCTTCGCCCAGCTGGTCACCCGCGGTGTCAACCACGGCGTCCACGCCTTCTACGTGGACCTGCGGGATCCGGAGACCAAGGAGTTCCTGCCCGGCATCGGCGGGGAGGACGACGGCGTCAAGGGCGGCCTGAACGGCATCGACAACGGCCGGCTGCACTTCGACAACGTCCGCGTCCCCCGGACCAACCTCCTGAACCGGTACGGCAACGTCGACGCGGACGGAACCTACACATCGCCCATCGCCAGCCCCGGCCGGCGCTTCTTCACGATGCTGGGCACCCTGGTCCAGGGCCGCGTGTCGCTGGACGGCGCAGCCGTGGCCGCCTCCAAGGTGGCACTGAAAGCCGCCATCCAGTACGCCACCGAACGCCGCCAGTTCAACGCGTCCTCGCACACCGAGGAAGAAGTCCTGCTCGACTACCAGCGGCACCAGCGGCGCCTGTTCACCCGCCTGGCCAGCACCTACGCGGCCAGCTTTGCGCATGAGCAGCTGCTGCAGAAGTTCGACGACGTCTTCTCCGGCGCCCACGACACCGACGCGGACCGCCAGGACCTGGAAACGCTCGCCGCGGCGCTGAAGCCCCTCAGTACCTGGCACGCCCTGGACACCCTGCAGGAGTGCCGTGAAGCCTGCGGCGGTGCCGGATTCCTGATCGAAAACCGGTTCGCCTCGTTGCGCGCCGACCTCGACGTGTACGTCACCTTCGAGGGAGACAACACCGTGCTGCTCCAGTTGGTGGCCAAGCGCCTGCTGGCCGACTACGCCAAGGAGTTCAGGAACGTGGACTTCGGAGTGCTCGCCCGTTATGTGGTGAACCAGGCCGCGGGCGCCGCTGTGCACCGCACCGGCCTGCGCCAGGTGGCGCAGTTCATGGCGGACACGGGGTCGGTCCAGAAGGCTGCAATCGCCCTCCGCGACGAGGAAGGCCAGCGCGCCCTGCTCACGGACCGGGTCCAGACCATGGTGGCTGAGGCCGGTGCTGCTTTGAAGGGCAGCAAGCGCCTGTCGCAGGACAAGGGCGCGGCCCTGTTCAACCGACACCAGAATGAACTCATCGACGCCGCCCAGGCGCACGCTGAACTGCTGCAGTGGGAGGCGTTCACGGAAGCCCTTCGGGAGGTGGAAGATTCGGGAACCGGGACGGTCCTTACCTGGCTGCGTGACCTCTTCGGCCTGTCCCTGATCGAGAAGAATCTTTCCTGGTACCTCATGAACGGCCGCCTCTCCATGCAGCGGGCCCGCACGGTGGGCGGCTACATCAACAGGTTGCTGGAGAAGATCCGCCCGCACGCCCTGGACCTGGTGGAGGCCTTCGGGTACGGCGAGGAACACGTCCGGACGGCCATCGCCACGGGCGCCGAAAAGAGCCGCCAGGACGAGGCGCGTGCGCACTTCCGCAGCCAGCGGGCCAGCGGGCAGGCGCCGGTGGACGAGAAAGTCCTGATCGCCAGGACGGCGGGCCGCAAGGCCTAACCCGGCTGAAATCACCAACCGGGTAAACAACGACGGCGGCGCTCCCCCACCAGGGGGAGCGCCGCCGTCGTTGTTTGTACCGCCGGGACGCTCAGGCTCCGGCAGGGAGCACCGAGCGGTACACCTCAAGGGTGGTTTCCGTGATTGATTCCCACGAGAAGTGCTTTTCGGCGCGCTCGCGGCCTGCCTTCCCCATGGCCCGGGCGCGTGCGGGATCGGACACCACTTCGGTGAGGGCGGCTGCGAACTCCGCGACAAACTTCTCCGGGTCCAGGGGCGTCCCGGTGCCATCGGTGACCTGTTCCAGGTCCACCAGCAGGCCGGTTTCACCGTGCTGGACCACCTCGGGGATGCCGCCGGTGGCACTGGCCACCACCGCGGCGCCGCAGGCCATGGCTTCCAGGTTGACGATGCCAAGCGGCTCATAGATGGACGGGCAGGCGAAGGCCGTGGCGTGGCTGAGGACCTGGATCAGCTCGTGGCGCGGCAGCATCCGTTCAATCAGCACCACGCCCGTGCGCTGCTTCTGCAGTTCCTCGATGAGCGCGGCGGTTTCGGCCGCCAGTTCCGGGGTGTCCGCAGCGCCCAGGCACAGGACCAACTGGACGTCAGCAGGAAGTTTCGCTGCCGCCCGCAGGAGGTAGGGAACGCCCTTTTGGCGTGTGTTTCTTCCCACAAAGACGACGCTCGGTTTGGCGGGGTCGATGCCCAGGGCGCGGACGGCGTCGTCGTTTTCATCACGCTGCCACAGCTCCACGTCGATGCCGTTGTGGACCACGCGGACCTTGTCCGGGTCAACGTTGGGGTAGCTGCGCAGGATGTCCTGGCGCATGCCCTCGGACACGGCGATGATCGCCGCCGCGGCCTCGTAGGCCGTCTTCTCCACCCAGGAGGAGAGCGCGTAGCCGCCGCCCAGCTGCTCGGCCTTCCAGGGCCGCAGCGGCTCGAGGCTGTGGGCACTGAGAACGTGCGGAATTCCGTGCAGCAGGGAGGCCAGGTGGCCGGCCATATTGGCGTACCAGGTATGCGAATGGACCAGGTCGGCGCCCTGGACATCCGGCACAATGCGCAGGTCCACACCCAGGGTCTGCACCGCGGCATTGGCCCCGCCCAGATCCTCGGGAACCTGGTAGGAGGTCACGGTTGCTCCGTGGTAGTCAGCATCGCGGGGAGCACCGAAAGCGCGAACCTGCAGGTCAACGTGCTTACTAAGCACCCTGCTCAATTCGGCCACATGCACCCCGGCGCCACCGTAGATCTCCGGCGGGAACTCTTTAGTCACAATGTCTATTCGCACAAGACCCAAGGTAGTCGTTCACGGATAACTGTTCTAGTGTGAAGGAGTCCGGGCCTACCGGACTGTCTTGGGGAGTTACGAAGGCGTACAGGAGCGACCATTATGCCGTTGACCAAAAAAGTCCTGGCCATTGTCCTCGCAGGTGGCGAGGGAAACAGACTGATGCCACTGACGGCAGACCGGGCCAAGCCCGCCGTGCCCTTCGCCGGCAGTTACCGCCTGATCGATTTTGCGATTTCCAACCTTGTGAATTCGCGTTACCTGCAGATTGTGGTCCTCACCCAATACAAATCCCATAGCCTCGACCGGCATATTTCCGAAGCATGGCGGATGTCCACCCAGCTCGGCAACTACGTCGCCTCCGTCCCCGCACAACAGCGCGTCGGCAAGAGCTGGTTCCTGGGCAGCGCCAACGCCATCTACCAGTCCCTGAACCTGATCCATGACGCCAACCCCGACATCGTCGTCGTGGTGGGCGCGGACCACGTGTACCGCATGGACTTCGCCCAGATGGTGGACCAGCACGTCCGGAGCGGCGCCAAGGCCACCGTGGCGGCCGTCCGGCAGCCGCTGCACATGGCCGACCAGTTCGGCGTGATCGAAGTGGACCAGAACGACTCCCAGAAGATCGCCGCGTTCGTGGAAAAGCCCTCCAGCACGCCCGGGCTCGCTGCCGACCCCTCCCAGTTCCTGGCCTCCATGGGCAATTATGTTTTCGACGCCGATGCGTTGGTTGCTGCGCTGCATGTGGATGCCGAGCGCCTGGACACCAAGCACGACATGGGCGGGGACATCATCCCCTACTTCGTCAACAGGGGCGAGGCCGGCGTCTACGACTTCACGCTCAACGACATTCCGGGCTCCACCGAGCGCGACCGCACCTATTGGCGCGACGTGGGCACCATCGACTCGTTCTACGACGCCCACATGGACCTCATCTCCCCGCTGCCGGTCTTCAACCTCTACAACTCCGAGTGGCCCATCTACACCCGGCAGAGCATTTCCCCGCCGGCCAAGTTCGTCCGCGGCAAGAACAACACCGTCGGCACGGCGCTGGACTCCATCGTGGCCAACGGCGTGGTGATCTCCGGCGGCGTGGTGGAGGGCTCGGTCCTGTCCAACGACGTCTACGTCGCCACGAGCGGCCGGGTCATCGATTCTGTCCTGATGGACAAGGTGCAGGTGGGTGAAGGGGCAGTCATCAACCGCGCCATCCTGGACAAGAACGTCAAGGTCCCTGCCGGTGCGGCCATCGGCCTGGACCCTGACCTGGACAGGGCGCGCGGGTTCAAGGTCACCGAGTCCGGCATCACCGTCCTGGCCAAGGGCCAGGAAGTCCCGGAACCGGGCGAGGAGGAACGCAAGCTCGCCGCCAGCCACCTGAGCGTCCTGCCGAACGCCATCAAGGCTGCTGCGGAGCAGTACGCCGGCGTCCGCGAGGCTGCGGACAAGGTGGCCGGCACGCATGCCGCCGCCGCGGCTGAGGCCGCACCGGCCGCCCGGCTGCGGTGATCCGCAGGTAGCCATACCCCACACCACCCGCAGGCCGGGGCGCCACCCATGGTGCCCCGGCCTGCGGCGTACGCTGTAAAATTTTCCTAATGAGCTCCCCCGATCTGACCCCTGAGGACATCCAGGCCTGCCTCAAGGTCCTGAACACCATCCATGCCTACGACGAGGAGCACCCGGACTATGTCGCGGTGCGCCGCGCCACGGGGAAGATGTTCAAGGCCGTCAAGCGCCACCGCAGGGTCACGAAGCGTGATTCCATCGCCAAGGCTGACCGCGCAGTGATTGCCCAGACCGCCACCGCCGCCCCTGACCGGATCGATGACGAGACCCGCGGCAACAAGCTGGCACCGTCCGCCACCGGAAAGATCGCCGGACACCTCCTCCGGTCCCGCCCCTGCTACATCTGCAAGCAGCACTACACCCAGGTGGATGCCTTCTATCACCAGCTGTGCCCGGAATGCGCGGCCTTCAGCCACAGCAAGCGTGACGCCCGGACCGACCTCACCGGCCGCCGGGCCCTGCTGACCGGAGGGCGGGCCAAGATCGGGATGTACATCGCACTCCGGCTGCTGCGCGACGGAGCCCACACCACCATCACCACCCGCTTCCCCAAGGACGCTGCCCGGCGCTTCGCGGCGATGGAAGACAGCGGGGACTGGCTGCACCGGCTCCGCATCGTGGGGATCGACCTGCGTGATCCCGCCCAGGTCATGGCCCTGACTGACTCACTCGACCAGGCCGGCCCGCTGGACATCATCATCAACAACGCGGCCCAGACCGTGCGCCGGTCCGGCAACGCCTACAAGCCGCTGGTGGACGCAGAGGACGAGCCGCTTCCGGCGGCCCTGGAGCAGGCCAACGGCGGCCCTGAGCTCCTGACGTTTGGCCATGCCCATGACAAGCACCCCTTGGCCCTTGCCGGCAGCGTCACCGAACACCCGGTCCTGGCCGGCGATGCGATCACCTCTCTGGCGCTGTCCACCGGGTCTGCGTCGCTGGAGCGCATCGCCTCCGGAACCGCGATTGACGCGGGCGGCCTGGTCCCGGACCTTGCCAGCATCAACAGCTGGACGCAGGTGGTGGATGAGGTGGATCCCCTGGAAATGCTTGAGGTCCAGCTCTGCAACGTCACCGCACCGTTCCTGCTGGTCAGCCGGCTCCGTGGCGCCATGAAGCGGTCCACGGCGCGGCGCAAATACATCGTGAACGTTTCCGCGATGGAGGGGCAGTTCTCCCGCGCCTACAAGGGCCCCGGGCACCCGCACACCAACATGGCCAAGGCGGCGCTGAACATGATGACCCGCACCAGCGCCCAGGAGATGCTGGATACCGACGGCATCCTGATGACTGCCGTGGATACCGGCTGGATCACGGACGAGCGCCCGCACTTCACCAAGGTCCGGCTCATGGAGGAAGGCTTCCACGCGCCCCTCGACCTGGTGGACGGTGCGGCGCGGGTCTACGATCCGATCGTCATGGGTGAAAAGGGCGAGGACCAGTACGGCGTCTTCCTGAAGGATTACAAGCCCAGCCCCTGGTGATGCGGGTATGCTCACGGCATGAGCAACGAGTCATCCACCCAAGTGCAGAATCTCGAACACCACGAATGCTGGGCGTTGCTGCGGACGGTGTCCGTGGGCAGGCTGGCGGTCCTCGTAGAGGGCCG
Organism: Pseudarthrobacter sp. LMD1-1-1.1; assembly: GCF_040676255.1. Lineage (NCBI taxonomy): Bacteria > Bacillati > Actinomycetota > Actinomycetes > Micrococcales > Micrococcaceae > Pseudarthrobacter > Pseudarthrobacter sp. LMD1-1-1.1. Next base: position 63,677 of record NZ_JBEGHP010000022.1, read on the forward strand.
GCCGGACATCTTCCCGGTCAACTTCACCGTGGACGGCGGCACACTGGTCTTCCGCACCAGCCAGGGAACCAAGCTGTCGGCGGCCTCCGGTGACGCCCCCGTGGCGGTGGAGGCCGACGGCGTGGACCCTGACACGGGCCTGGCGTGGAGCGTGGTCATCAAGGGCACCGCTGCCCTGGTCAAGAGCACTGAGGAAGTGCTGGAGACTTCCCGGCTGTACCTCTTCCCCTGGCAGGCGGGACGGAAGGACGCGTTCGTGCGCATCACCCCGGACAGCGTCACGGGCCGCCGCTTCAAGGTCACGGACCCCATGACCTGGTGGACCCAGATCAGCGGCTCCGCCAAAGCGTCCCAGGAATAGGCCGACGGCGGGTTCCCCGGCCACGGAGGCCGGGGAACCTGGCGCGTCAGGCGAGCTGGGTGATCTCCACGCTGACTTTTAGGGCGGAGCCGCCGCCGCCGGACAGGATGCCCTTCAGCGGGGGCACATCCCGGTAGTCGCGGCCCCTGGCCACCGTGACATGGAAGTCACCGGCCGGTTTGTGGTTGGTGGGGTCCCAGCTGCGCCAGTCCCCGTCCCACCATTCAAGCCACGCGTGCGACTGCCCGGCCACCGTCTCCCCGATTCCGGCGCTGGAGCGCGGGTGCAGGTAGCCGGAGACATAGCGCGCCGGAATGCCGCAGCTGCGCAGTGCACCGATGGCCAGGTGCGCCAGGTCCTGGCACACCCCCTTGCGCTGGCCCCAGGCTTCCTCCGCGTTGGTGGTGACGGCAGTGGACCCGGACATGTAGGTCATCTCCCCGCGCATCCAGGCGAAGACCGCCATGGCAGCCTCGTGCGGATTCTTCCCTGCCACGACGCCGGGGATGATGCCCAGGACCTCGTCGCCCGGACCGCTCAGCCGGGACTGCGGCAGCCAGTCGCTGAACGCATCAAGCGTCTCCGGCGATGCCAGTTCATCCCAGCCCACGATGTCTGCCTCCGCGGGGATCTTCTCCGCCCGGTGCACCTCGACGGTGATGTTGGAGACCACCTCAAGGTTTTCGTGCGGCATCTGCATGTCAAAGGCCGTGACCTTGGTCCCCCAGTAGTCGCGGTAGGTGCTCACTGCCGCCTGCGACGGGGAGACCTTCACCACGGACTCCAGGACCACCTGCTGTGAATCCGTCAGCGGGGTCATCCGTGCCTCGTTGTAGGACAGTGTTACCCGCTTGTTGTACTTGTAGGCCGTCCTGTGGACGATGCTCAACCGGGTCATGACACTTCTCCCACCCAGGCAAGTTCGTCCGCCTGATTGAAGTACTTACGGGAAATGGCGTCCGAGGCCTGGGACACCGCCTTCTGCACCCGCTCCATGTGCTCCGGCAGTTCGGACATGAGGTCGTCCGTGCGGTGGAACTCGAGGAAGGTCCGGGCCTGGCCCACGATGCGGCGGGCATCGTTGATGAAACCCACGCGCTGGGCGGACGGGTCGAGTTTTGCCAGGCACTCATCCGCGTCCCGCAGGGCATAGACGATGGACCGCGGGAACAGCCGGTCCAGGAGCAGGAACTCTGCAGCGTGCTGGTCTCCGAACGCAGCGCGGCGGGTGCGGAGGAAGGATTCATACGCGCCGGCGCACCGGAGCATGTTCACCCAGGACATGCCTGCGGAGAGGACGTCCCTGGTGGAGAGCATCCGGGCCGTCATGTCGGCACGTTCCAGCGAGCGGCCCAGGACCAGGAAGAGCCAGCTCTCGTCATGGCTCACGGTGGTGTCGGCAAGGCCGCTGACCATGGCGGTGCGCTCCAGGGTCCAGTTGCAGAACCGGTAGGTGCCCACCACGTCCTTGCGGTGCTGGCTCAGCCCGTAGTAGGTGGTGTTCAGGCTTTCCCACAGCCCGGAGGACACAGTCTCGCGGGCACGGCGGGCGTTCTCGCGTGCGGCACCCAGGGAACCGGCGATGGACGTGGCGCTGGTCTTGTCATAGGCCAGGGCGTGAAGCAGTTCCGGAAGCCCGAAATCCTCGCTCTGCGGCTTGGCGCCCATGACGGCCAGGAGTTCCTGCGCCACGCTCTTCCGCTCCTCCATGGGGAGGTGGTTGAGGCGTTCCAGGTGGACATCCAGAATGCGGGCGGTACCGTCCGCCCGCTCCACATAGCGGCCGATCCAAAAAAGGGACTCGGCAATACGGCTAAGCATTCGCGGCTACCTCCTGCGCGCCCGGAACGTTGTCAAAGAGAGGTGCGACGGCGGCGACGTCTTCACGTGCCGGGCTCACTGCTGCTGCTCCGACTGGCGGTCGCGCCAGTTGCTTTCCACCGGCCACACCGAGACGCGTTCCCGGACCGTGACGGACTGGCGTGGAACGGTCTCCACCGGCATCTGGGGTGAGTCGGCAAGGACCCAGGTGTCCTTGGATCCGCCGCCCTGGCTGGAGTTCACAATCAGGGACCCTTCCTTCAGCGCAACGCGGGTCAGGCCGCCCGGGAGCACCCAGACGTCGTCGCCGTCGTTCACGGCGAAGGGCCGCAGGTCCACGTGGCGCGGACCGAACTTGTCACCACCCAGGGTGGGAACCGTGGAGAGCTGCAGCACCGGCTGGGCGATCCAGCCGCGCGGATCGGAGATGATCCGCTGGCGGAGGGCGTCCAGTTCGTCCCTGGAGGCATCCGGGCCAATGACCAGGCCCTTGCCGCCGGAGCCGTCCACCGGCTTGACCACCAGTTCCGCCAGGTTGTCCAGGGTGTACTCCCGGGCCTCCTTCTCCTCAAGGCGGAAGGTGTCCACGTTGGCGATAATGGGCTCCTCGCTGAGGTAGTAGCGGATCAGGTCAGGCACGTAACTGTAAACCAGTTTGTCGTCTGCCACGCCATTGCCCACCGCGTTGGCGATGGTGACACCGCCGGCACGGGCGGCGTTGACCAGCCCGGGGCAGCCAAGCATCGAGTCGGACCGGAACTGCAGCGGGTCCAGGAAGTCGTCGTCGATCCGCTTGTAGATGACGTCCACGCGCTGCTCGCCGGCCGTGGTGCGCATGTACACGCGGTTTCCACGGCAGATGAGGTCGCGGCCCTCCACCAGTTCCACGCCCATGAGGCCGGCCAGCAGGGTGTGCTCGAAGTAGGCGCTGTTGAACACGCCGGGGGTCAGGACGACGACGGTGGGATCGTCCACGCCGGCGGGCGCGGTTTTGCGCAGGGCCGAGAGCAGCCGCCGCGGGTACTCTTCCACGGGCCGGATGAGCTGCTGGCCGAATGCCTCAGGCAGGCCCTTCGCCATGGCGCGCCGGTTTTCCAGCACGTAGCTGACGCCGGAGGGGACGCGGACGTTGTCCTCCAGGACCCGGAAGGTGCCGGCGGCGTCGCGGACGACGTCGATGCCGGAGATGTGGACCCGCACCCCGCCCGCGGGTTCAAAGCCGTGGACCTGCCGGTGGAAGTGGGCGCTGGTGGTCACGAGCTGGCGGGGAATCACGCCGTCGGAGACCACGGTCATCTTGTCGTAGACGTCGTTCAGGAACGCTTCCAGGGCGCGGACGCGCTGCGCCACGCCGCGTTCCAGGACATCCCACTCAGCTGCGGGGATGACACGGGGCACGATGTCGAGGGGGAAGGGCCGTTCCTCGCCCGCGTAGTCGAACGTCACCCCGCGGTCCAGGAAGGTGCGGGCCATGGAGTCGGCGCGTGCGCTCACATCCGCCAGGGAGAGCTTCCGGAGCGCCTCCGCCACCTGCCCGTACGAGTCCCTGGCCTGTTGCCCGGGGGCAAACATCTCGTCGTAGGCTCCGGTGCGGCCCGCGGCCTCGGAGTAATCCTGGAATAGGTCTGACATGTCCAATAGCCAACCATCTTTTTGTTTCGAGTTCATTACTGCCATCCATTCTGGCGTGTTGTCGCCGGCAGCCCGGTTCGTACTTTACTGGCCTCTTCGGGCACAGTAGGTGAGTGCCAAGCAGCAGAAGCCTCCCCGTGCCGGGCCACGGCAGTTTCCGGGCCAATGTGGCGCGGCTGGTTCCGGGCCTGTTGACGGCGGTGGCCGCCGTGGCAGGGGCCTTCCTGGTGCACGGGCTCCTGCCGGCATTGCCTGCGATGACCATGGCCGTGGTGCTGGGCGTCCTGGCCGCCAACCTGCCCGGGGCCGGCAGCTGGACCGGCGGCCGGGCCCGTGCAGGGCTCGACTTCGCGGGCAAGCATCTGATGCGCGGCGGGATCGTGGTGCTGGGCCTGAAAGTCAGCGTCATGGATGTCCTCAACCTCGGGTGGCCGGCCCTGGTCCTGATCGTGGGCGTCGTCGCGGCCAGCTTCGGCGGCACCTATGCAATCTCGCGGCTGTTCCGCCTCCCGCCGGTGACCTCGCTCCTGGTGGCCACCGGGTTCTCCATCTGCGGCGCGTCGGCCATCGGCGCCATGGCCGCCGTCCGCCGCATCCGGCACGCCGAAACTGTCCTGCCGGTGGCCTTGGTAACGCTCTGCGGAACGCTCGCCATCGGCGTCCTGCCCCTCCTCGCGCACCCCCTGGGCCTCACGGCCCCGGTGTTCGGTGCCTGGACCGGCGCGTCCGTGCACGACGTGGGCCAGGTGGTGGCCACGGCGCAAACCGCCGGGACCGCTGCCCTGGCGATCGCCGTCGTCGTCAAGCTCACCCGGGTGCTGCTGCTGGCGCCCGTTGTTGCCGCCGCCGGCGCGCACCACAGGAACGGAGCGCGCGCCCTGGGCGCCGCCAACGGCACCGCGTCCAAAATGCCGCCCGTGGTGCCCCTGTTCGTGCTGGGCTTCGTGGCCATGGTGGCCCTGCGCTCCACCGGCTGGCTGGCCCCGGCCTGGCTGGATACCGGCGCCACGCTGCAGGACATCCTCCTGGGGGCTGCCCTGTTCGGGCTGGGCTCGGCCGTCAGGATCAGAACACTGCTCCATACAGGCGGGCAGGCGCTCCTGGCGGCGCTGGCATCCTGGCTCCTGATTGCCGTGCTGGGCCTGGCGGCCGCCTTCCTGATCGCGGGCTGAGCGGACGCACCGGCCGCGTGATTAGATAGCCGGGTGTCACATGAGAATCTGCAGCGCAGCGAAGCCTCCGAACGTTCAGCCCTGATCAGCACCACCAGCTACGACGTCTCGCTCGATGTGCGGCAGGCAGCAGATCCGGCGGTTCCCGGCTACACCAGCCGCAGTGTCATCACCTTCACCGCAGAACCCGGCTCCAGCACCTTCCTGGACTTCATCGGCGGCAACGTCCACAGCGTGATCCTCAACGGCAAGAGCCTGCCAGTTGGGGACGTGGTGGACGGCGCACGGATCAGGCTGGACAACCTCGGGGCCGAAAACCAGGTGACCGTGATCGGTACGGCGCTGTATAGCCGCTCCGGCGAGGGCATGCACCGGTTCGTTGACCCCGCCGACGGGCAGACCTACCTGTACACCCAGTACGAGCCGGCTGACGCGCGCCGGGTCTTCGCCAACTTCGAACAGCCCGACCTGAAGGCAACCTACACCTTCCACGTGATGGCTCCGGCGGAATGGAAGGTGGCCTCGAACGGCGCAGAGGTGAACCGCACCCTGCTGACCAGCGATCCTGCCACCGCCTGCTGGGACTTCGCCACCACCCTGCCGATGTCCACCTACATCACCAGCATCCTGGCAGGGCCCTACTTCAGGGCTGAGGACCGCTGGCAGGCAACGCTCGACGACGGCACGCGCCTGGACGTCCCGCTCGCCCTCTACTGCCGGGCATCCATGGCAGGCTCCTTCGACACGGAAGAGCTCTTTGCCCTCACCAAGAAGGGCCTGGACTTCTTCAACCGCCTCTTCGACTACCCCTACCCGTGGGGCAAGTACGACCAGGCGTTCGTGCCCGAGTACAACCTGGGCGCCATGGAGAACCCGGGGCTGGTGACGTTCACCGAGAGCTACGTGTTCACCTCCCGCGCCACGGACGCGCAGTACCAGGCGCGCGCCAACACCCTGATGCACGAGATGGCGCACATGTGGTTCGGCGACCTGGTGACCATGCAGTGGTGGGACGACCTCTGGCTCAAGGAGTCCTTCGCCGATTACATGGGAACCCTCGGCGTGGACCGGGCATCGGACTGGGATACCGCCTGGGTCAACTTCGCCAACAAACGCAAGGCCTGGGCCTACGTGCAGGACCAGCTCCCCACCACCCATCCCATCGTGGCTGACATCCCCGACCTTGAAGCGGCCAAGCAGAACTTCGACGGCATCACCTACGCCAAGGGCGCCTCGGCCCTCAAGCAGCTGGTGGCCTACGTGGGGTTCGACGCGTTCATCGCCGGTTCCCGGGAGTACTTCCGCAAGCACGCCTATGGGAACACGTCGCTGGCCGACCTCCTGGCGGCCCTGGATGCCGCCTCCGGCCGGGATTTGTCCGGCTGGGCCCGGCAGTGGCTGCAGACGTCCGGCATCTCGATGCTGTCCCTGGATATTTCTGCCGTGGACGGTTCGTCCAAGGAACCGGCCGTGGCGGGAGCAGTAACGGGCGACGACGGCGTGCTGGGAAAGGTGGCGATCGTCCAGGAGGCGGTGGACCCGGTCACCGGACGGGAAGAGCTGCGTCCGCACCGCCTCCGCGTCGGTTCCTACGACTTCGACGCCGGCGGGGCCCTGGTGCGGACCGGAACCATCGAAACCGACGTGACCGGTGCCCGGACTGAACTCCCCCAGCTTGCCGGCCAGCCGCGGCCCGCGCTCCTGCTGGTCAACGACGACGACCTAACCTACGCCAAGGTACGGCTGGATCCGGTGTCCGAAGCTGCCGTACGTGCATCGCTGGACCGCATCACCGATCCCATGGCCCGGGCCCTGTGCTGGACGGCGCTGTGGAACTCGGCGCGGGACGGCGAAAGCCCCGCGTCCAGGTACGTGGACGCCGTGACGGCCTTTGCCCCGGCTGAGACGGGCATCGGCGTACTCCTGAACGTCCTCGACAACGCCACCACCGCCGTCGAACGCTACACGCCCGCCGCCACCCGGGGCAGGGTGCGCGCATCCTTCCTGGCAGCTGCCGCCGCAGAACTGGACCGGGCCGCCCCGGGTTCGGACCAGCAGCTCGCCTGGGCCCGCACCCTTGGCACACTTAGCAGGCAGGACGGTGACCTGCTCCCCCGGCTCCGTGGCCTGCTGGACGGAACGTACGCCGTCGAGGGGCTGGCGGTGGACGCCGAGCTCCGCTGGCACCTCTGGCATGCCTTGGCAGCCAATGGCCAGGCCTCCGCAGCCGAGCTTGACGCCGAGCTTGCCCGGGACACCACCGCCTCCGGCCGGGCGGGGCATGCAACAGCCATGGCGTCCCGTCCCGACCGCGACGTCAAGGCTGCCGCCTGGGATGCGGCCGTCCACGGGACCGGGCTGTCCAACCAGCTTCTGACCGCCACCATCAGCGGCTTCACTACCGCGCCGCCGGCGCTGCTGGAAACCTACGTGGAGCCCTACTTCGACTGCCTGCGCGCTGTGTGGGACGCGCGGAGCATCGAGATCGCCAGCCGGATTGTCCGGGGCTTCTACCCGGCAGCCCAGGACCTCCCGGACGGCGGGGAGCCCAAAGACCACCCCGTCGTCCGGCGGACCGATGCCTGGCTGGACGCCAACCCGGACGCCCCGCACGCACTGCGCCGGATCATCGTGGAGCAGCGCAGCCACCTGCTGCGCGCGCTCACGGCACAGGCCGCCGTCGGACCTTCATCGATTGCTCCGTAATCGTCGTTTTGCCCGCCCAAAACGACAATTACTCAGCAGTGGATGGAGCTAGGGGACGCGGTGGAGCCATTCCGGGGTGCCGAACTTGGCCGCCACCTTGTCCTCGGCGGCTGCCAGCTCATGTCCCGCGAGCGTTGATGGTGTGGCCCCGTAACGCTCGCTGAAGACCTCGATCATCGCCTCGATGATGGCCGTGCGGGCCAGGCCGGTCTGGCGGCGGAGCGGATCCACCCGCTTCTTGGCGCTGCGGGTGCCCTTGTCGGACAGTTTCTCCTTGCCGATCCGGAGGACCTCGACCATCTTGTCGGCGTCGATGTCGTAGCTCATGGTGACGTGGTGCAGCATGCCGCCGTTGGCGAGGCGCTTCTGCGCGGCGCCGCCGATCTTTCCCTGGTCCGTGGCGATGTCGTTCAGCGGGATGTAGAAGGCGTTGATGCCGATCTTTTCCAGCGCGGCCATGACCCAGGCGTCAAGGAACGGGTAGGAGTCGGCGAAGCTCAGTCCGTCCACCAGGGTCTGGGGCAGGTAGAGCGAGTAGGTAATGCAGTTGCCGGCCTCCATGAACATCGCTCCCCCGCCGCTGATCCGGCGGACCACATTGATGCCGTGCCTGGCCACGCCCTCGGGATCCACCTCGTTCTGCACCGACTGGAAGCTGCCGATGACCACCGACGGTTCCTGCCAGTCCCAGAACCGCAGGGTGGGCGTCCGCGCCCCCGAGCCCACGGCCTCGGTTAGCACCTCGTCGAGGGCAACGTTGATTTCCGTGGGAAGCACGGTGGGCGCGATGACGTTCCACTCGTGGTCTCCCCAGGAGGTCGCCTTGGCCAGGGCACGCCGGACCGTCACGGCAACGGCATCCGCGGAGAAGCCGAACAGCACGGCTCCGGCCGGCAGGGCGGCTGTGACGGCGGCTGCGAGGTCTGCGGCAGGTGTGGTGTCCGGAAGCCCGGTCAGCGCACGGTTGATGTCCTCCAGGGCCTCGTCCGGCTCCAGGAAGAAGTCGCCGCTGACGGAGACGTCCGCCAGTGCGCCGTCCACCACCGCCAGGTCCACCACCACCAGCTTGCCGCCGGGAACCTTGTACTCCCCGTGCAGGCGCTGGTTGCTGTCGGCGTTATTGGCAGGAAATCCGGACTCGCTCATGCTTTCCATCCTGCCCCAGAAAGCAGGTGCGCGGTTAACGCGGAAGGCCCGCACCGTTTCCGGTGCGGGCCTTCTGCAAACAAGCTTGGCGAAGGAATTACTTCTTGCCGCCGAAGCCCTTGAAGCGAGCGTTGAAGCGCTCGACGCGGCCTGCAGAGTCCATGATGCGCTGCTTGCCCGTGTAGAACGGGTGGGACTCGGAAGAGATTTCGACGTCGATGACCGGGTAGGTGTTGCCGTCTTCCCACTCGATGGTCTTGTTGGAAGACACGGTGGAGCGGGTCAGGAACTTTGTGCCGGAGGCCAGGTCGTTGAAGACAACAGCTTCGTACTTCGGGTGGGTATCAGACTTCATAATGGGACCTTTGTTCGCGCAACTGGATTTTGCCAGCTGCCAGGTATGAATGGGATGGCTGCGGTCTGTCGCATCAGCCGAAGCTGAAAAAGCAGGACAACCAGCTATCAATCATAGCCGATCCGCCAGGGGCTGACGAACCGGCGCCCCTGGCGGCAGGTGGTGGCGCCGCAGGTCAGTCCCGTGCGCGCAACTCCCAGAAGGCGACGGCCGAGGCAGCAGCAACGTTCAGTGAATCCACCCCGTTGCGCATGGGGATTTTGACGGCAAGGTCGACGGCGGCGAGCGTCTCCGGGCTCATGCCGGCACCCTCGGTGCCAAGCACCAGGGCGAGCTTGTCCACGTTGCGCGAGGCGACTGCGTCGACATCCTCTGCATCCGGTGTCAGTTCCAGGGCCGCGACGGTGAAGTCGTGGTCCTTGAGCACCCGGAGGTCCCCGGGCCAGTCCTGCAGGCGGGCCCAGGGAACCTGGAACACGGTGCCCATGCTGACGCGCACGCTGCGGCGGTACAGCGGGTCGCCACAGCGTGGCGAGACCAGCACCGCGTCGATGTCCAGCGCCGCTGCGGAGCGGAAAATGGCGCCCACGTTGGTGTGGTCCACGATGTCTTCCAGCACAGCCACGCGGCGCGCCCCGGCGAGGAGGTCGGGCAGCGGCACCGGAGCCGGGCGCTGCATGGCCGCCATGGCCCCGCGGTGCAGGTGGAACCCGGTGATTTCCTCCAGCAGGGCAGCCGAACCGATGAACGCCGGAACGTCCGGGTACGCCTGGAAGACGTCGTCGAGGTCCGCCATCCACTTCTCGGCGAGGAAGAATGACCGGGGCCGGTGCCCGGCTGCAAGGGCCCGGCGCAGGACGCGCGAGGACTCGGCGATGTACATGCCCTCGGCGGGTTCACGGAGCTTGCGCAGGTGCACGTCGGTCAGGGTGGTGTAATCGCTGACGCGCGGGTCATCGGCCGATTCGAGGTAGTGGAAGGTCACCGGGTGATTATTTCAGCAGGTTGGCGATCATCACGCCGAGGGCCACGATGCCCAGGCTGAAGATCACAGCGCGCAGGACGCGGGGCGAGAGCTTCCGGCCTACCTTCGAGCCCAGGAGGCCGCCGATGGTGGAGCTGATGGCGATCAGCAGCACCACCAGCCAGTTGATCCGGTCGAACGCGAACAGGAGGTAGGAGATGGCGGCCACCATGTTCACGCCGAGGACCAGGATGTTCTTCATGGCGTTGGCGTTCTGGATGGTGCCGGTAAGGAACACGCCCAGGATGCCGACCAGCAGGATTCCCTGTGCCGCGACGAAGTAACCCCCGTAGACACCGGCCAGGTAGACCAGGACCACCAGGAGGACGCCGTGGCGTTTGTCCCGGACGGCGTGTTCGGGGTTGGCCTCGCGGTTGCGCACCCAGTCCTGGAGCCGAGGCTGGAACACCACCATCAGCAGTGCCAGGACCAGGAGGACCGGGGCGACGTAGTGGAAGACCTTCTCCGGCAGGTGCAGCAGGAGCCAGGCGCCGGTGACGCCGCCCAGGACCGAGGCGGGAAGGAGGCGGAGCACCTGCTGTCCCCGGCCGGCCAGCTCTCGGCGGTAGCCGAAGGCCCCGGCGCCCGTTCCGAAGACCAGGCCCATGGCATTGCTCATGGAGGCGGTGACGGGTGCAACGCCCAGGGCGATGAGCACCGGAAAGGTCACAAGCGTGCCGGAGCCCACCACCGCGTTGATGGTACCGGCCCACAGGCCGGCGATGAACACAATGATGCTGCTGAAGAGTTCCAAGGTAGTAGCGCAGGCCCCGTCTAGCGGCGTGCTGTGGCGGTGTAGCGTCCCGCGTTCTCGGAGACATCCAGAGGAAGCCCGAAGGTGGTGCTCAGGTGCTCTTCCGTCAGGACCTCGGTGATGGGGCCGGCGGCCACCACGCCGCCGTCGCGCAGCAGCATGGCATGGGTGAAGCCCGGCGGGACTTCTTCAAGGTGGTGCGTGACCAGGACCATGGCCGGGGCCGATTCGTCCCGGGCCAGCTCGCCCAGCTTGTGGACCAGTTCCTCGCGGCCGCCCAGGTCCAGCCCGGCACCGGGCTCATCCAGGAGCAGCAGTTCGGGGTCCGTCATGAGCGCGCGGGCGATCTGGACCCGTTTCCGCTCCCCCTCGGAGAGGGTGGCGAACGTCCTGTTCAGCAGCGGACCCATGCCCCAGTCGTTCAGGAGCCGGAAGGCGCGCCGTTCGTCGTCGCGCTCGTAGCCCTCCCGCCAACGGCCCGTGACGCCATAGGCGGCCGTGACCACGACGTTGAGGACGTTCTCGTGCTCCGGAATCTGGGTGGCAAGGGCTGCCGAGGAAAGGCCGATGCGGGGCCGGAGTTCGAAGACGTCAACACGGCCCAGGACTTCGTCGAGGATGCCGGCGGTGCCGCTGCTGGGGTGGAGGCGTGCCGCCGCGATCTGGAGAAGGGTGGTCTTGCCGGCCCCGTTGGGTCCCAGGATGACCCAGCGTTCGCCCTCGTTGACCTGCCAGTCAACCTTGTCCAGCAGGGTCTTCTTACCACGGACAACGCTGACGGAGTCCAGTTCCAGAACATCACTCATAGGAGTAGACACTAGGACAAAAAAGAAGATGACTGATAACCGGTGTGAAGGCTCCCTAAGGGTTTCGCCCCGGCCGCCCGCAACGAATTCAGGACACCCCACCCGCGCTGACTAAGATTGCAGGCATGACTTCGAACGTGACTGCGGTCAGCTATGGCCTGAATATGACCCCCGCCGGGCTGGAGCAGCTGCGTTCCGTCCTTGCCTCACACGGCGCAGAGCTGCTGTCCGAATCCTCCGCCGGTGACAGCCGGTATGGGGTCCAGGTTCTTGACCTGGCCCTTCCCGACGCCACCGCGGCCGGCCTGGCCGCCCTCCGCCGGGCTGTGGCGGATGCCGCAACCGATGGTTTTGACACGGCCCTGGTGCCCTCGGGGCTCCGCTCTGCGGCCCGCAAGCTGCTGATCATGGATGTGGACTCCACCCTGATCCAGCAGGAGGTCATCGAACTCCTGGCCGCGTACGCCGGCAAGCGCGAGGAAGTGGCGGCCGTAACGGAAGCTGCCATGCGCGGCGAACTCGATTTTGCCCAAAGCCTCCACGCCCGGGTGGCGGTGCTCGCGGGGCTGCCCGCCGACGTCGTCCATTCCGTCCGCAAAGAAGTGAAGCTCAGCGAAGGTGCCGATCAGCTCGTGGCCGCTTTCAAAGCCGCCGGCCACACGGTGGCTGTGGTGTCCGGCGGCTTCAACCAGATCCTGGAGCCTATTGCCGGGGACCTGGGCCTGGACTACTGGCAGGCCAACGAGCTGGAAATCGTCGACGGCGCGCTGACCGGCAAGGTGCTGGGCGCGGTCGTAGACAGGGCAGCGAAGGAAAAGTACTTGCGGGAGTGGGCTGCCGCCGAGGGCATCGCACTGGAGCACACCATCGCCGTGGGCGACGGCGCCAACGACCTGGACATGCTGGGCGCCGCCGGGATCGGGGTGGCCTTCAACGCCAAACCCGCTGTCCGCGCCGTGGCCGACGCCGCCCTGAACATGCCGTACCTGGACGCCGTCCGCCACATCGCCCGGGTCTGAGCCCCCGCAACGCCCCATAACAAAGCGGCCCCCGCCGCCGGATTACCCGGCGGCGGGGGCCATCTGCCCGCTGCTGCTTAGCTGGAAGCCTGCCCGGCGCTCTTGCCGAAGTAGTCGGCACCGCCGGCGTACTCCGTGTGGCCGGACTCGACGTCGGCCGTTGCCATTCCGGCAACAACCTGCGCGAACTCCTCCACCGAGTAAAGCTTCCCGGCCTCCGCGCGGCGCGCTTCGATGGCGCCCGGGGTGGAGCGGTCCAGGAGCGTGGCGGTGACCGTGCCCTCGATCATGTCGCCGGACACCACCACCAGGCTGATGCCCTTCTCCGCCAGGTTGGGGATCAGGTCCCGGAGTGCGTCCTCGCCGGCGCGCTTGCTGCGGGCCACCGGCTCGTAGGCCGGCATGGTGGGGACGGTGTTGATGAAGTGGGCCTGGTGGCTGGTCACGAAGACCACGCGCGAGCCTTCCTTCATCAGGGGCACCGCCGCGTTGAGCATGTTCACCTGGGCGTCGCGGTTCAGCTTGAGCGCATAGTCCTCCCCCATCCCGGTCTCCATGCCGCCGGAGGCGTTCAGGACCAGGATGTCCAGGGACCCGAAGTTCTCCATGGCGGCGCTGGCCAGGGCCTGCACACCCTCCTGGGTGGTGAGGTCCGCGCCGACCGCGACGGCCCGGCCGCCGTCGGCTTCGATGCCCTGCACCACTTTGTTGGCGCGGGGCGCCTTCTGGCGGTAGTTGACCACGACGGCGGCGCCCTCCGAGGCGAGGATCTTGGCTACGTCGGCGCCAATGCCCCGCGATGATCCGGTGACGATCGCCGTCTTGTTGTCCAGCAGTCCCATACGAGCTTCCTTTGTTCGAAACATCTAAATCGTTGTGGCCTGCAGTCCATCATGCCAGCGGCCATGGCCAATATCCGTTGTCTGACTTCGACAAATAAGGACCGCGGGGCTAGTTTCCTGCAGCGGCGGAGGCTGAAGGGTCAGTGGCCCATGCCCAGGCCGCCGTCCACGGGGATGACGGCACCGGAGATGTATGCGGCTTCGTCACTGGCGATCCAGCGGACCACGTTGGCTACCTCTGCAGCTTCAGCGAAACGGCCGGCGGGGATGCTGGCGAGGTAATCCTTTTGGGTGGCCTCGGGGAGTTCGGCGGTCATGTCCGTGTTGATGAATCCGGGTGCCACCACGTTGGCGGTAATGCCGCGTGAGCCCAGTTCGCGCGTAAGGGAGCGGGCGATGCCCACCAGGCCGGCCTTTGAGGCGGAGTAGTTGATCTGTCCCGGCGCCCCGTACAGGCCCGAGACCGAGGAAATGAGGACCACGCGGCCCTTGCGCAGCCGGATCATGCCTTTTGACGCACGCTTGATCACGCGGAAGGCGCCGGTCAGGTTGGTGTCGATCACTGAGGTGAAGTCATCCTCGCTCATGCGCAGCAGCAGCGTGTCCTTGGTGATGCCGGCGTTGGCCACGAGGACTTCCACCGGACCGTGGGCAGCTTCCACTTCCTTGAAGGCGGCATCCACGGAAGCCTCGTCGGTGACGTCCGCCTTGACGCCGAGGATGCCCTCCGGCAGCTGGGTTTCGCTGCGGTAGGTCACAGCCACCTTGTCGCCGTTGGCGAGGAACGCCTGCGCGATGGCCAGCCCGATACCGCGGTTGCCGCCGGTGATGAGGACGCTGCGCGGTGCGGTAACTGCTTCAGTCATGGAGGTGCTCCGGAATTCTGCGGCAGGCTGCGCCGCGGTAGAGGGTGTGGTTTGGCTGGAACCGATCTTAGCGGCAGCCCTGCCGCGGGTTTGGGCAGCACTGCCGATGGTGCGAGAATTAAGGGAAGCCTTTGGAGCGTGATCATTCACCGTGACCCTTGAAAACCATGCGGGACGTCCGGCGCCCGAAGAACCGGGCCGGTTCTCCGGCGACACCGAGGTCCACAGCATTACGGATGCCGCCGCCGCGCATTCGGAGGATATGCGCCAGCGGATGATTAAGTACGCCCTGGCGATGGGCATCCGCATGGTCTGCCTGATCCTCATTTTCGTGGTGGACGGCTGGTTCAAGATCATTGCGGTGGCGGGCGCGGTCTTCCTGCCGTGGTTCGCCGTGGTGATTGCCAACGGCAGCGACAAGGCAGAAACGCCCAGTGACCTGCTGCTGGATTCCGCGCCGCTGGCCGAGCTGGAAAGCCCTGCCCCTCCGGTGCCGGATGAGGAACCGGGAAGCGCCGTGCTGCAGGGCGAACTGGTGAAGGACGAGGACCCGGAGGACGGGGAGGAGCGGCAGGCATCATGAGCATTTTCGATTTCGCAGCGGGAACGGACGTGGCATCGGAGGCTGCCGCCGTCTGCTCCCGGAAGGCGTGCAGGGCCCAGGCGTCCTGGCAGCTTCTCTGGAACAACCCGAAAATCCATGCTCCTGAGCGGCGCAAAACCTGGCTGGCCTGCGCCGACCACCGGGACTGGCTGGAGGACTACCTGCAGACGCGTGGCCTCTGGAAGGAAACGCTCCCGCTGGAAGCCGCCGGGGACGCCCCCCTGGAGCAGGACATCTGAATGTACCGTTTCCTCTTTTCCAGCAAGTGGCTGGGCTATCTCCTGCTGGCCGCCATCTTTGCCACCGCGTGCGTTTTCCTGGGCCGCTGGCAGATGGACCGGCGCGCCGAGACCCTGGCCGAAATCAACCGCGTTGTCAGCAATTACTCGGCGGCTCCCATTCCCTTCGCCCAGGCACGGGACCAGTTCACCCAGCTGGACCCGGCCAAGGAATGGACCCAGGTCGAGCTGAAAGGCTCCTACGATGCCGCCGGGCAGCGGGTTGTGCGCAACCGGCCGCTCAATGGGCAGCCCGGGTACGAGGTGGTGGTCCCGTTCCGCCTCACCACGGGCGAGACCGTTGTCATCGACCGCGGCTGGCTGCCCATCGGCAACAAGAATCCAGGCAGCCCTGACTCCGTGCCCGCCCCGCCCTCCGGTGACGTGACCGCCGTCGTCCGTTTGAAGCATGGTGAGCCGGAGCTGCAGCGCGGGGCACCCGAGGGGCAGCTGGCATCCATTGACCTTCCCACCTACTCAGCGCAGCTGGGTTATCCCCTGATGACGGGTGCGTACGGCCAGCTGGCCTCGGAAACGCCGGCGCCGGCGGAGATGCCGGTTGCCTTCCCCAAGCCGTCCACGGACGAGGGGACGCACTTGTCCTACTCGCTGCAGTGGTTCGCTTTCGGGGTCCTGATGTTCGTGGGCTTCGGCTATGCGGCGCGGCAGCAGGCGCGTAACGCAGCGATCGACGCCGAGGACCAGGACGAGCCGGAATTTGACGGAGCGGTCCACTCCGCCGTCCAGGCCGCCCGGCGCCAGCCCGCCCCGCCGCGCAAGCGCAGGAAGGCGACGGCCGAGGAGGAAGAAGACGCCCTCCTGGACGCGCAGGGGTACTAGGACGTGGAGAAGCACGACGGCGGTCCGGTCGCCTTGGTGCGCGCCTCGCTGGTCGAGGCCGGAGTCGGCGACACCGTGCGGACTTTTTCCGCGGGGGTGCCCACGGCCGCCGCCGCGGCCCAGGCGCTGGAATGCGATCTTGCCGCCATCACCAACAGCCTCATTTTCGACGTCGGCGGCGAACCCCTGCTGATCCTCGCCAGCGGTGCGGCCCGTGTTGATACGGCGCTGGTTGCGGCCCGGCTCGGGACCGGCAAAATTAGGCGGGCCTCCCCCGCATTCGTCCTGGACCACACCGGACAGAAGGTCGGCGGGGTCGCCCCGGTGGGCCACCCGAAGAGAATCAGGACACTTTTGGATGAAACCCTGCAGGCCCACGGGCTGCTGTGGGCCGGGGCAGGTGACCACAACTCGATGTTCAGCATCACCTACCAGGACCTGCTCCGCATCACCGGGGCCATGGAACTGACGGTGCGCTAGGCCAGCGTGATCAGGTCCAGGTAGTCCTCGTTCCAGAGGTCTTCCACGCCGTCCGGAAGCATGACGACCCGTTCGGGGTTCAGGGCCTCGACAGCACCTTCGTCGTGGCTGACCAGCACGACGGCGCCGGTGTAGTTCCGGAGCGCGCCGAGGATTTCCGCGCGGCTGGCGGGGTCGAGGTTGTTGGTGGGCTCGTCGAGAAGGAGCACATTGGCGCTTGAGGCCACGATGGTGGCCAGGGCCAGGCGGGTCTTCTCACCGCCGGAGAGCACGCCTGCGGGCTTGTCCACGTCGTCGCCGGAGAACAGGAATGAGCCCAGGATACCCCGCACCTCGGCGTCCTTCATGTCCGGCGCGGACGAGCGCATGTTCTCCAGCACGGTGCGGTTGTGGTCCAGGGTTTCGTGCTCCTGGGCGTAGTAGCCCACCTTGAGGCCGTGGCCCGGGATGACCTCGCCGGTGTCGGGGGTATCCACACCGGCGAGCATGCGCAGCAGGGTGGTCTTGCCGGCACCGTTGAGGCCAAGGATGACCACCTTGGACCCGCGGTCGATGGCCAGGTCCACGTCGGTGAAGATCTCCAGCGACCCATAGGACTTGCTGAGCCCGTCCGCGGTGAGCGGGGTCTTGCCGCAGGGTGAGGGGTCCGGGAACCGCAGGGCTGCCACGCGGTCCTGCTCACGGACAGCTTCCAGTCCGCTGAGGAGCCGTTCGGCACGCTTGGCCATGTTCTGCGCGGCAACAGCCTTAGTGGCCTTGGCCCGCATCTTGTTGGCCTGGTCCATGAGGACCTGCGCCTTCTTTTCGGCGTTGGCCCGTTCACGCTTCCGGGCCCGCTCGTCAGTCTCGCGCTGCAGGAGGTATCGCTTCCAGTCCATGTTGTAAAAGTCGATCTGGGCACGGTTGGCATCGAGCAGGAACACCTTGTTCACGGTGGCTTCCAGCAAATCGGTGTCGTGGCTGATCACGATCAGGCCGCCCTGGTGGTTCTTCAGGAAGTCCCGCAGCCAGGCGATGGAGTCGGCGTCGAGGTGGTTCGTCGGTTCGTCCAGGAGCATGGTCTCGGCATCCGAGTACAGGATGCGGGCAAGCTCCACGCGGCGCCGCTGGCCGCCGGAGAGCGTCTTGAGCGGCTGGTTCAGCAGCCGGTCAGGGAGGGCAAGGTTGGAACAGATCGAGGCTGCTTCGGCCTCGGCCGCGTAGCCGCCCGCGGCGAGGAACTCGGATTCCAGCCGGTCGTACCGGTTCATGGCCTTGCGCTGGACGTCGGCGTCCTCGCTCGCCATTTCGTCGTGCGCCTTGCGCAGTTTGCCGACGACGATGTCCAGGCCGCGGGCGGAAAGGATCCGGTCACGCGCCAACTGTTCCATGTCGGGGGTCCGCGGGTCCTGGGGCAGGTACCCGATTTCTCCGCTGCGGGTCACCTTGCCGGCGGCGGGCAGGCCTTCGCCCGCGAGGACACGGGTCAGCGTGGTCTTGCCCGCGCCGTTCCGGCCCACCAGGCCGATCTTGTCCCCTTTGTCGATGCGGAAGCTCACCTGGTCCATGAGGAGCCGGGCACCGGCGCGCAGTTCAAGATCCTGGACAGTAATCACAGCAGGTAAGGCCTTTCACAACAGGGAACGCCACGGTCCGCGCACTGTGTGCGAAGGGACGCTGGGGCAGAGTGGCCGGAGAACGGCACTATCCAGTCTACCGTCCGGCGGGCCACGCCAGTTTCAGCAGCAGAAACTTCCGGCCGTCCGGTGATGGCGCCGTGGGCTTAACTGCCGCCTGCGCCCCGGAGGTTCAAGCAGAATGGGGTCATGGAATTCGATCGGCTGCTCCAAATCCGGCGTATTTACGCACAGCCAGCCGCCCTGGAGCTGCCCCGTGGCCAGCAGATTGTCGCGCGCTGGCCTGACGCCGACGTCGTACTGGTGGACAGCCATTGGAACATCCCGGACCTGCACGGTGACGAAACCAACGTGCCGCGCTGGTCACGGATCAAAACGGAAGCGCTGGTCCTGGGGATCAAAAAATCGCTGACCGTCAAACCCAATGGCCGCTCGGCGGACTTCATTGCACCTTCCACGGCGAACGGCTGCGCCATGGCGTGCGCCTACTGCTACGTTCCGCGGCATAAGGGCTACAGCAATCCAATTACCGTGTTCGCCAACATCGACCAGATCGCGGCGACGCTGGAGCGGCACGCCACCCGCCAGGGGCTCAAGCTGGAGCCCAACCAGTGCGACCCGGAACTGTGGGTCTATGACATCGGCGAAAACAGCGACTGTTCGGTGGATGCGCTGCTCAGCCCCAACGTCGAGGAACTTGTGGGGCTTTTCCGCGAACTGCCCAACGCCAAGCTGTCCTTCGCCACCAAATTCGTCAACCGGGAAATGCTGGCGTGGGACCATGACGGCCACACCCGGATCCGCTTCTCCCTGATGCCGGCGGACCTGGCCAAGTCCATTGACGTCCGGACGTCGCCGGTCGTGGAACGGCTGGCCGCGATCAATGACTTTGTCGACGCAGGCTACGAAGTGCACGTGAACTTCTCCCCCGTCGTCATCACCGACACCTGGCTGGCCGACTGGGAAGCGCTGCTCCGCCAACTCGATGCGACGTTGACGGAGGCAGCCAAGGCCCAGCTCGCGGCGGAGGTCATCTTCTTGACGCACAACGAGCAGCTGCACGAGGTCAACCTGGGCTGGCATCCGCAGGCTGAGAACGTCCTGTGGCGCCCAGACCTCCAGGAATCAAAAACCTCGTCCAACGGTTTCAACAACGTCCGCTACCGGTCACGGGCCAAGGCCGGTTACGTGCGGCAGCTGACCGGACTGATCCAGGACATCGCACCGTACTGCCGCATCCGCTACGCGTTCTGAAACGCGCGGCCGGTGCGGCACCTGTCAGCCTCTTGGCTCGGCGGGCCCGTGGCCGCCATTCCCGGCAGACGCGGCCGCCTCATTGTGGCCGCCCTTGGCCTTGCCGAACGGCAGCACTTTCAGAAGCGGGCCCACCACCGCCAGGACGATGAGGCCCCAGACGAGCCCGACGACCGTTGAGCACAGGGTGTTGACGAGCCAAGCCAAAAGACCGCCGACAACCGCGACCCCTGCCACCGGGTGCTCCAGCGCGTGGACCAGGTCGTAGGGTGCGTGCCAGCCGAGGTCATGCGCGCCCTGCAGCATGATGTGGCCGCCAACCCACAGCATGGCGATCGTTCCGACGAAGGTGATGGTGGCCAGCACGGCGGGCATGCCCGTGACCAGCAACCTCCCGAAGCGCTTGGAGCGGGGAGAGTCCTTGGCAGCCAAGTGCACACCGATGTCGTCCATCTTGACGATGAGCGCGACGGCGCCGTACACGAGCACGGTGATGGCGAACGCCACCAGGACCAGGATGAACGCACGGACCCAGATGGATTCTGTGGCCACCTCGTTCATGGAGATGACCATGATCTCGCAGGACAGGATGAAGTCGGTCGTGATAGCGCCCTTGACGACCTTGGCCTCGGCGTCGTGCCCGCGTTCCACCGCCGGCGCTTCGTCCTCCTCGTGGTGGCCGCCGCGGAGCTTGTGCCAGACCTTCTCGGCGCCCTCGTAGCAGAGGTAAGTGCCGCCGAGCATGAGGATGAACGGGATGATCCAGGGGATGAAGGCGCTGATGAGCAGCAGGGCGGGCAGGATGATCAGGAGCTTGTTCCGGATGGAGCCCCAGAAGATCTTCTTGATCATCGGCAGTTCGCGTGACGGGTCCGCACCTGAGACGTACTGCGGTGTGACCGCGGCGTCGTCGATGACTACCCCGGCGGCCTTGGCCCCTGCCTTGGCTGCACCGGCGGCGACGTCATCCACTGATGCTGCCGCGATGCGGGCCAGGGCTGCGACGTCATCCAGCAGGGCTACGAGGCCGCCGCTCACAGCTGGCCCCCGCGAATCTTGTGGTCAGGGCGTTGAGCATTGGGGGCTGGGTGCGTGATGGGCATATTCGGAGTATATTGCAGCCCGCCTGCAGGCTCAGCCCTTCGTCAGGTCCTCCGCGAACATCACAATGATGCCGCTGGGGCCCCGGACATAGCTGAGCTTGTAGGCGTTTTCGTACGTTGCCACGCCACGCAGGGGATGGCAGCCGTGCCTTGCGGCGATCTCAAGTGCGTTGCCAATGTCGTCAACGGAGAAGGCAACGCGGTGCATGCCGATCTCGTTGGGCAGGGTGGGCTCAGTCTCGATCGCGTCGGGGTGGATGTATTCGAAGAGCTCGAGGCGGCCCTTGCCATCCGGTGTTTGGAGCATGGCTATCCGGGCGTGGTTGCCGTCGAGTCCGACGGCGGTATCGGCCCATTCCCCGCTCACAGTCTGGCGGCCCAGGACAATGAGCCCCAGGTCGGTAAAGAAAGCGATCGCCTCTTCCAAATCGCGGACCGCGATGCCTACATTCTCGAGTTTGATGGGCATGGGCCACACGGTACCAAGCCCGCATTGTCCGGGTCGAGGCCTGCCCACCACCGGACGCGGGCGCTCTGCGGCACCCTGGCGTTGGACTTTTTGCTTGCCACCCTAAATACTAGGCAGGCTAGTTAAGTGGGACTTCGACGAAGAGGTGGGCATGGAGCGCGGTGAGGAACAACAAGCACTGATATCCGTCATCAACACGCTTGCGGGCAGGTTTCCCGGACGTTCCCGGACGGACGTCGAAGACGCCGTCTGCGAGGAATACTCCGCCTTCAACGCCGGCCCCGTGCGGAGCTTGGTACCCATCCTTGTGGAACGCGCTGCCACCAAGCGTCTGGAAGGCGGACTGCTGTAAAGGTGATTTCGGGACGTCCCAATCCATCCCGGGAACTCAGCGCCTGGCCTGGTACCTGGTCAGGACCACGCCACCGGGAAATGTCCGGGTCTCCACCAAGCCCAGGTTCATCCTTCCTTCCAGGGCCGTGAAGTACGGTGTGCCGCCTCCCAGCAGGACCGGATGCGTGACGGTCACGTACTCGTCGATCAGCCCGGCCCGCATGGCCGCCGCGGCGAGTGTGGCACCGACGATGTCCATGGGACCGCCCTCGCCGGCCTTGAGGCGGATGATTTCGGCGACCGGATCGCCGGTGACCAGGCGTGCATTCCAGTCGACAGTGCTGATCGTCGAGGAGAACACCACCTTTGGCATGTCGCGCCAGCGGTGGGCGAACTCGATCTGCGCCGGTGTGGCGCTAGGCTGCTGGTCGGCGGTCGGCCAGTGCGAGCTCATGGTCTCCCAGAGTTTGCGGCCGTACAGTGCCAGGCCCGTCGCTGCGACCCGGTCGGACCACCATTGGAACAGCTCATCGCTCGGTACGCTCCAACCGAGGTCGTCGCCGGGCGCTGCGATGTACCCGTCAACGCTCACATTCATGGCGTAGGTCAGTTTCCGCATGGCGCCAGTCTCCCGTTCGCCGGCAGCCTCTGTACAGACCAGCAGAGTTCGTGTTCGGTTGGGCCGTCGCTCCCGGGATCAAGCCCAGCCGGCAGCCCGCCGAACAGCCACTGCCAGCTCTACGGCAGGAATGTCGGAGGAGTCCAGAACCAGGTCATCGATCTCTGCAGCTTCAAGAACTTTTGACAACTCGCTGACGCGGTCCAGATGCCACGTGAGGCGTTCAGGATCGTCCCGATGGCGGAAGCGCAGGCGTGACTCCAGCACCTCTGGACGAGCCACGAGACGGCAGACGAACATTCGAGCGGAACCCAGGGCGGCGACGTAGCGGGGTATTTCAGCTTCTGACTCGATGACCCCTGCGAGAATGAACCGCTTTGCTCCCGCAGCCCGATAGTTGTCCATGACCCGATTTTCCCAGCCAGAGCAGTAACTTCACCCGTCAACGCTGCCTAGGATCCGAAAAGCGCGTTTCTCCTCAAGATTCCCAGCCGGAGCCCGGTGGAAATGCGGAAAATCCGTAGACTTGCCCTTTCCAGCTGTCCCGGACCGCGAGAGCGAGAAACTGTGGGTATCTTCAAGAGGAAATCTCCGGAAGCGGAGACACCTGACTCCGCCCTGACGTTCTTCACCCATTGCAAGGCCGACGAGTTCCGGGCCACCGCGCGCGAAGTCTTCGCCGAGGCGGGACTCGAAGTGGAGGTCCACCCGGGCCATGCCGTCGACGGTTCCGGACGCGAATTCGGCTTCTGGAACATCGGGGCCATTTGCTATGAGCAGCCCCAGTCCATGTGGCGCGGCTTGATCGCCGACCATCTTGAACGCGTACTGGCGAGCTTTGAGGCACCCGATCCGTTCGGCGTCCTGGCCCCTCAGGACGTGCAGAGCCGGACCTTCGGCCGCCTCTACGACGAGGCAAGCATCCCGGGGATACAGAGCTACCCACACAGGGAGTTCGCACCCGGCATTGTCGAGATGCTCGCCCTCGACCTTCCAGACACCGTTGCGGTCTTCAACCACGACAACGCGAACAGATTTGGCGGCTGGGAAGCCCTCCAGGGACAGGGCATCGAAAACCTCCGCAGCCTGGAAACCGAACAACTAGAGACCCTCCCCGCACCTGGAGGGGGCACCTTCAATGCCCTCCTGGGTGAATCTGTGTACACCGCAAGCCGCGCCCTGCTTCTGCCCGGTCTGGCCACAGAACTCACGGGCCAGCGCGCTGTAAAAGACTTTGGGTGGCTGATGAGCATCCCGAACCGGCACCAGGTTGTCTGGCACATCGTCGAGGACGCCACCGTCGTCCCAGTGCTCAACGGAATGGCACGCTTCACCGCCATGGGCTACGCCGATGCGGCCGGGTCGGTGAGCCCGCACGTTTACTGGTGGAACGGCACGGGTTACGAGCAACTTACCCAGGTGCGCGACGACGGCACCCTCACCGTCCACGTCAGTCCAGGCTTCCAGGCCGTGCTCCGCTCCATGACAAGGGACGGATAGCGCGGCGCGGCCCGCTTGTGCCCACCCGAAAGCACTCACACGCTCCCTTAGTAGGACCCCTACAAAATGGTCCCTGTTCCGCCCCGGTAGCGTCGGCTGTACATTAGATTCCGCTTGTACAACCCCGACAGGACCATCATGGGCAACACCGAGACCACCACAGAAACCAGCAAACGGACGGAGCGCCGCCGCTGGAACGGCACCGATCTGGGACTGATCGCCGTCTTCGCCGCCCTCGTTGCCGGCGCAGCCCTGGTGCCGGGACTGGCCCTGAACGGCTTCGGCGTCCCCATCACCTTCCAGACCCTTGCCGTGATGCTCACCGGCCTGGTGCTGGGCCCCGCCCGCGGATTCGCCGCCGTCGGACTTTACACCCTCCTGGGCCTGGCCGGCCTGCCCATCTTCAGCCAGGGCCGCAGTGGCCTGGCCATCCTTGCCGGGCCCTCGGCCGGCTACATCATCGCCTTCCCCATCGCCGCCGCCGTGGTGGGTTGGCTGGCCGCTGTGGTCATCCGGCGGACCACGAAGGCACGCGCCCTGTGGTTCTTCCTGGCCGCCACGGTCACGAGCGTTGTCTTCGTGCACACGCTGGGCGTCCTGGGAATTGCCCTCAACTCCAAGGCCACCCTGGAGCAGGCCTTCCTCAGCGACCTGGTCTTCTACCCGGGAGACATCATCAAGAATCTCCTCGCCGCCGCCGTCGCCGTCGCCCTGCACCGGGCCTTCCCCGACGTGCTGGTCCGCCGCGTGCGCCGCCGCACCCAGCCCACCCAAAGCGCCTAGGGACAACGCATGCCGGCAGTAACGTTTGAACAGGTGGGTGTCGCCGTCGACAGCGAAGACTCCCCGCAGCCCAAGGTCCTTCTGGACGCAGTCAGCCTCAGGCTGGACGAAGCCCGGGTGGGCGTCATCGGCGCCAACGGATCCGGCAAATCCACGCTGCTGCGCCTCATCAACGGACTCGTCCAGCCCACCAGCGGCACCGTCACGGTCGACGGCGACGACACAGTAGGTGCCGTCCGGAAGGTCAGGCGCAACGTGGGGTTCGTCTTCACCGATCCCCTCTCCCAGCTGGTGATGCCCACCGGACGGGAAGACGTGGAACTGTCCCTCCGCCGCTCAACCAAGAACGGTGCGGAGCGGCGCCGGCTGGCAGACAAAGCCCTCGAACGCCTGGGCCTGCTTCACCTGGCGGACCAAAGCATCTACGAGCTGTCCGGCGGTGAACGGCAGCTGATGGCGCTCGCCGCCGTGCTGTCAGTGAACCCCCGGGTTTTGGTGCTGGACGAGCCCTCAACCCTCCTTGACCTGCGCAACCGCGAGCTGCTGCGCAGGACCCTGGCGGACCTGGACCAGCAAATCATCATGTCCACCCACGACCTTGACCTGGCCCTGGACATGGACCGGGTCCTGGTCATCGACCAGGGCCGCGTCGCCTTCGACGGCGCCCCGGCGGATGCAGTGGCGGCCTACCGCTCATGGTGCCTGCAGGGACTCGACGCCACAGGGCGGGATTCCACATGAGGGGCCACGGCTTCCTCCTGGCAAACTACGTTCCCGGCACATCACTGGTACACCGGGCGCCGCTGGCCCTGAAGTTCCTCCTGGTTATCGGTTCTGGCCTGCTTTCGTTCCTCATCGTGGACTGGCGCATCTCCGCGGCCATCCTGGCCGTCCTTTGCGGCCTGTTCCTCGCAACAGGCGCGGGGTTGAAGCGGTTGTGGCACGCCGTCCGCCCGCTGGCCCCCTTGCTCCTGGTCATCGGACTCTTCCAGTGGTGGCAGCTTGGCGGACCAACAGCGGGCCGGATCGTGCTGAACATCCTGGTCTGCGTCGTGGCAGCGTCCCTGCTCACAGCCACCATGCCGATCCAGCGGCTACTGGACGGTGTGGTCCACCTGGCGCGGCCCTTCAAAAGGTTCGGCGCCGATCCCGAACGCTTCGCACTGACCATCGGCGTCATGCTCCGCAGCATTCCCTTCATCGCCGGCACCTTCGCCGACGTCCGCGACTCCGCCAAGGCCCGGGGACTGGAGCGCAACCCGCGCGCGCTGGTCCTGCCGGTCTTCATCACGTCCGTGGCCTACGCCCGCCAAACAGGTGAGGCACTGGCCGCCCGCGGCCTGGGCGAAGCGGAAGACTGACCGGCTGGGACGCCAGGCGGCGTTACAGCCGCCGGTATTCCAGGAGCGCCGCCGTGCCCATGCCACCGGCCATGCTGATCAGCGCCAGACCCAGGGCACCCTCGATGTCCGCCCGCCGCGCCTGGGCCAGCAGCCGGGTCACCAGCACGGCACCTGACGCCCCGTAGGCGTGCCCCAGCGCCAGCGCCCCGCCGTCGAGGTTTGCCCGGCCGGGAGCGATGCCCAGCTGGTCGAGGCACGCGAGTGTCTGCGAAGCGAACGCCTCGTTGAATTCCACCAGGTCCACCTCGTCCGCGTTCACGCCTGCAGCAGCCAACACACCCCGCGCAGCCGGAGCAGCGCCCATCCCCAGCACCTGCGGAGCCACCCCGGCGGTACCCGTGCCGCGCACCAGCAGGGCATCACGCACCCCCAGTCGGCGCGCCCGCGCAAGGGACGTTACGACGACGGCGGAGGCAGCGTCGGCGTCAAAGCAGGAGTTTCCGGCGGTGACAGTTCCTCCTGGCACAAAGGCGGCAGGGAACCGTGCCATGACAGCAGGGGTCAGGCCGGCCCGCGGGCCGCCGTCCGACGAGACGGTCCCCGCGGGGGTCTCCAGCGGCACGAGTTCGTCCATGAAGCGTCCGTCCCGGATGGCAGCGAGGGCTTTCCGGTGGCTGGCCAGCGCGAAGTCATCCTGGCGTTCGCGGGCAACACCGTACTCTTCGGCCACCGTTTCCGCGGCCACGCCCATGTCAGGGTCCCCGAAGCTGTCCGGCACGAACTGGGCGCGGCGGTAAAACTCCGGGCCGCCGTCGTCCTTCCTGTGCGCCCGCAGCGGCGCGGTGCTGGTGCTCTCCACTCCACCGGCCAAATACAGTGGTCCGCCGCCGGCCGCCACCAGTCGGGCGGCAAGGACGATTGCATCCAGGCCTGAACCGCACTGCCGGTCAACGGTGATCCCAGGCACGCCGGCCGGCAGTCCCGCCTCCAGCAGGGCAAGCCGCGCGACGTTCCCGCCCCCGCCCACGGCGTTGCCGATAACCACGTCGGTGACAGAGGCGGGATCCAGCGGCACTTCGGCCACCAGCTCCCGGAGGACCGGAGCCAGGAGTTCGTGGGCGCGCAGGTTCCGCAGGGCGCCGTTGACGGGGCACACGGGGGTCCGGCGCGCGGCGATGATGACCGGCTGGCGTTCGGGCGGCAGGAGGTCAGGCGGCAGCAGGTCAGGCGCCAAGGGCACGCACCCTGGGGTCGCGGGCGTTGATCCACTCCAGCAGGAGGTTCCGGCTGACCTTTCCGCGGTCCGTGGTGGGAAGCTCCTGGAGCAGGTAGTACTGCAAGGGCCGCTTGTGCCGGGACAGGATGTCCTCCAGGCCGGCCCGCAGCTGGGTGGCAGAAATTCCGCCGTGGGACGGCACCACACCAGCCACCACACGCTGGCCGCGCAAATCATCGGCCATCCCGGCGGCGACAGCTGCCGCAACCCCGGGAACGGCGGCCAGCGCCAGTTCCACCTCGTGCGGGTAGACGTTCCTCCCCGCTGTGAGGATCATGTCGGCACGCCGGCCAAGGATGTGCAGCTCACCGTCCGCCAGATAGCCCTGGTCCCCCACCGTGTACCAGTCGCCGAAGGACCGCAGCGCTTCGCCGTCGTCACCCCACAGGTAGCCGTTGCTCACCATGCCGCTGCGGACGCAGATGTTGCCGTAGCCGCCGTCGGGGACGGGTGCGCCGTCGTCATCGAGGATCCGGACGTCGACCCCTGGAAACGGCCGGCCGATACCGGTGCCGCCGGCGGTCGCAGCCTGGCCTGGGGCCAGGCCCAGGCCGGAGACGAAACTCAGTTCGGAGGCGCCGTAGTACTCGTAGATGGTGGCATTGGGAGCCCAGCGCCTGGCCGCTTCGAGGGTGCGGGCATCAAGCTTGGAACCGGCGCAGATGATGGTCCGCACGCTGGAGGCATCGACGCATCCGGTCATTCCGCGTTCGCTGAGCATCCGCAGCATAGTGGGCACCAGGACCAGCCGGGTGACCCGGTCGTGGGTGATGGCCGCATGGACGTCGCCGACGTCGAACGTCTCCAGCGTCTGGAACTCCGAACCGGCGTACAGGCACTCAGCCAGGGCGTAGAGGTTCAGGCTGGCCGCCAGCGGACCGGGTGCCAGGGTGACGTCATCCTGCCGAAGCCCGAAGAACTCGTTCGAGGCGTCGAAGGATTGCTGCCAGGACTGCCGGGAGCGGGTGAACGCTTTGGGTACGGCCGTGGTCCCGGAGGTGAGGCCGATCAGGAAGCTGGAGTCCGGCGGCCCGTCGACCAGCTGGTCATCCGGGGACACCGGGGCCGGACCGGCGCATGCTTCCACCCGCCGGATGATGTCTTCCTGCAGCGGGGCGGACCACGCCGGATCCAGGACGGCGCATTGCCGGCCGCCCGCCACGGCGGCCGCGAATTTCACGGCAAAGTCCACGGAATTGGCCTCGCACAGCGCCGTGACGGACGTGGTCCCGGCCACCAGTTCAGCGGCGGCGTCCCGCAGCTGCTCCCAGTCCAGGCGGCGTCCGGCGATCACGACGGCGGTGTCGTGCGGCCGCTGCCCGGCCCAGCGCTGGAGCTTGTCGAGGAAAGGCACGGATCAACTTTACCGGCCGGGCGGATTGAGGGCCCGGCCCGCGGGTAATGTGACGTTATGAGTTTCAATGACAACGTTCAGCTGGATCCCTCGCAGGTCCAGGACCGCCGGGGCATGGGCACCGGGGTGAAAGTGGGCGGCGGCATCGGCGGGGGCCTGGTCCTGCTGGTTGCCCTCCTCCTGGGCATCAACCCCAACCTGCTCGGCGGCCTGACCGACGGCGGCAACGCCGGGCAGTCACAGGGTACGGCGCCGGCCTGCAGCACCGGCGCTGACGCCGATGCCAGGCTGGATTGCCGGATCACGGGCACCGTCAACAGCCTTAACGCTTTTTGGCCCGGCTACCTGAAGCAGTACAACGTGCAGTACCCCCGGCCTGAAGCGGTCATCTTCAGCGGCGGCACCAACACTGCATGCGGTTCCGCGACCTCCGAGGTGGGACCCTTCTACTGCCCCACGGACACCACGGCGTACTTCGACCCCGGGTTCTTCCAGGAACTCGTGGACCGCTTTGGGTCCTCCGGCGGCCCCTTGGCGCAGGAGTATGTGGTGGCGCACGAGTTCGGCCACCACGTCCAGAACCTGCTCGGTGACCTGAAGCGGGCGCAGCAGGATCCGCAGGGACCCGAGTCCGGGTCCGTCCGCACCGAACTGCAGGCTGACTGCTACGCGGGACTGTGGGCCAAGTACGCCTCCACCACGCCGGACCCGGCCACAGGACAGCCGTACCTGGAGCCCCTCACCCCGCAGGATGTGAACGACGCATTGTCCGCCGCCGCGTCCGTGGGTGACGACCGCATCCAGAAGGCCGCCACCGGCCGAGTCTCCCCCGAAGGCTGGACGCACGGCTCCAGCGAGGAACGCCAGCGCTGGTTCTCGCGGGGCTACCAGTCCGGCGACATCAACCAGTGCGACACGTTCAGCGCCGCAACCCTCTAACCCGGCTCACCCCCATCGATTGCTGGGTAATTGCCGTTTTGAGAGGTCATAACGACATTTACGGAGCAGTCGACGGACCGACGACGACGGCCGGTCACCTTCGCGGAGAAGGTGACCGGCCGTCGTCGTACTTCAGGTTTGTCAGATGTTGAAGCCGAGGGCCCGCATCTGGTCCTTGCCGTCATCGGTGATCCGCTCGGGACCCCATGGCGGCATCCATACCCAGTTCAGGCGCCAGTCGTCCACAACGCCGTCCAGGGCCTGGCCCACCTGCTCCTCGAGCACATCGGTGAGCGGGCAGGCGGCGGTGGTGAGCGTCATGTCGATCAGGAGCGCGCCGTCCTCGTCGGAGTACTTCAGGCCGTACAGCAGCCCGAGGTCCACCACGTTAACGCCAAGCTCAGGATCGATGACGTCCTTGAGCGCCTCTTCGACGTCCTCCAGGGCTGTACGGCCCGGCTTGATTTCGGTCATGACAAGTCCTAACTAGGCCTGTACTGCGGCCTCGGCCGCGATGGTAGCTGCGCCGGCGCCCTTTGCGTAACGGTCGTAGCCTTCTTCCTCGAGACGGTCGGCCAGCTCGGGGCCGCCCTCCTCGACAACCTGGCCATCAACGAACACGTGGACGAATTCAGGCTTGATGTAGCGCAGGATACGCGTGTAGTGCGTGATGAGCAGCGTGCCCATGTTGCCCTCAGAGTGTGCGCGGTTGACGCCCTCGGAGACGATCTTCAGCGCGTCGACATCCAGGCCGGAGTCGGTCTCGTCCAGGACGGCGAACTTGGGCTTGAAGAGTTCCAGCTGGAGGATCTCCACGCGCTTCTTCTCGCCGCCGGAGAAGCCTTCGTTGACGTTGCGCTGGGCGAAGTCGGCATCGATGCGCAGCTTCTCCATGGCATCCTTGACGTCCTTGGTCCAGGTACGAAGCTTGGGTGCTTCGCCGTCAATTGCGGTCTTGGCGGTGCGCAGGAAGTTGGTCATGGTGACACCCGGAACCTCTACCGGGTACTGCATGGCCAGGAAGACGCCTGCACGGGCGCGCTCGTCAACGCTCATGGCCAGCACGTCCTCGCCGTCCAGCGTGATGGTGCCGCTGGTGACCGTGTAGCGCGGGTGGCCGGCGATGGTGGAGGCCAGGGTGGACTTGCCGGAGCCGTTGGGGCCCATGATGGCGTGCGTCTCGCCGGTCCGGATGGTCAGGCTGACGCCCTTCAGGATCTCCTTGGTGCCCTGCTCCGTCTCAATGCTGACGTGCAGGTCCTTGATCTCAAGAGTTGACATGCTCTTCTTTCTTTTCGCTCGTAAGTCTGATGCTGCGGGCGCTCAGTAGTTGTTTACTGCTGCACCGTTCAAAACGCTGGTGACGTCCACGTAGACGTCGTCTCCGTCGAGTTCGACGGCGAACACCGGAACAGGATCGTAGGCGGGAAGCTGCAGTGGCTGGCCGCTGCGCAGGTCGAACTGGGAGCCGTGGCCCCAGCACTCGATGGCGCAGCCTTCCACGTCGCCCTCGGACAGGGAAATGTCCGCGTGCGAGCAGGTGTCTCCAATGGCATGGATGTCCCCCATTGAATCCCGCACCACGGCTACGGGGTAGCCGTCGATCAGGATCCGCAGCGCCTGCTTGACCTGGATGTCATTGGCGCTGCAAACCAGCTCGCCCTTGGGTGTGCCGCTCATACGTTCCTGCCTGTCCCTAGTAGTCGATTGCCGCGAGTTCGCGTTCCACAGCCTCGGTCAGGCGCTCTTCGAGGGCCGGGACCTTGATCTGCTGGATGATCTCGTTCAGGAAGCCGCGGACCACCAGGCGGCGGGCAACATCCTCTGGGATGCCGCGGGCCATCAGGTAGAACAGGTGCTCGTCGTCGAACCGGCCGGTGGCACTTGCGTGGCCGGCGCCCTCGATCAGGCCGGTCTCGATCTCGAGGTTGGGCACGGAGTCCGCGCGGCAACCGTCGGTGAGTACCAGGTTCTGGTTCTTCTCGTAGGAGTCGGTTCCCTCAGCCTGCTTCTGGATCAGCACGTCGCCAACCCACACCGTGTGCGCACCCTTGCCCTGCAGCGCGCCCTTGTACAGGACGTTGGACTTGCAGTTGGCCACGTTGTGGTCCACGAAGGAGCGGTGCTCGAGGTGCTGGCCCGCATCGGCGTAGTACAGGCCCAGGAGCTGCGTCTCGGCACCTTCCCCGGCGAAGCGGACGTTGGAGTTCAGGCGCACGATCTTGCCGCCAAGCGTTACGGCAATGTGCTTGTATACGGCGTCCTTGGCAACCTCGGCATCGTGTTGTGCCAGGTGCTTGGCGTCGTCCCCCCACAGCTGCAGGGAAACCACCGTGAGGTGGGCGCCTTCGCCGACCAGGACCTCAACGTTGCCGTTGTGGTCTGCGGTGCCGTCGTGCTCAATGATCACGACGGAGCGGCTGTTGACTCCGGCTTGGATCACCACGTGGGAGTTGGTACGGCGTCCTGCAGCGTTGCCTGTCAGGACCAGTCGCACAGGCTCGTCCAACTCGGCGTTCGCAGGGATGGAGATGAGCTGGGCGTCGCCGGCGTTCGCGGAAGCCACGACGGCGGCCCGATCGGCGGGGACGAGGGTGGAGCCACGGGGGGCCTCACCTTCGCGAAGGGTCCGCTGGACCACGGATGCGGGCGCCTCGACCGAAAGGCTCAGGGCGCCGGCCTCCGACGGGGTATCGGACAGCAGGTTGGCCAGTTCGCGCACCGGGGTGAAGCGCCATTCCTCTTCCCGGCCGTTGGGCAGGGCGAAGTCGGCCACGTCATGGCTGGTGAGCCGCTCGGCGCGGGAGGCCATGACCTGGGTGCCGTGGCTGTGGTGGCGGTCAACCTTGGAGGCGACCAGGTGCTCGCCTTCCTCGGTGAAACCGGCGATCGACGGTGCGCCGATGCGCGCCTTCTCGGTAGTTGCTTCGGCAGTCATTAACCGACGGATCCTTCCATCTGGAGTTCGATGAGGCGGTTCAGCTCAAGGGCGTATTCCATGGGCAGCTCGCGGGCGATCGGCTCAATGAAGCCGCGCACGATCATGGCCATGGCCTCGTCCTCGGGCATGCCGCGGGACATGAGGTAGAAGAGCTGCTCCTCGCTGACGCGGGAAACGGTGGCCTCGTGTCCCAGCTGCACATCGTCCTCGCGGATGTCGATGTACGGGTAGGTGTCCGAGCGGGAAATGGTGTCCACCAGGAGCGCGTCGCAGCGCACGGTGTTGGCGGAGTGTTTGGCTCCTTCCCGGACCTGCACGAGGCCGCGGTAGGCTGCACGGCCGCCGCCGCGGGCCACCGACTTGGAGACGATGGAGCTCTTGGTGTTCGGCGCAATGTGCACCATCTTGGAGCCGGTGTCCTGGTGCTGGCCCTCGCCGGCGAACGCGATGGACAGGGTCTCGCCCTTGGCCCCTTCGCCTACGAGGTACACGGCCGGGTACTTCATGGTGACCTTGGAGCCGATGTTGCCGTCCACCCATTCCATGGTGGCGCCGGCTTCGCAGACCGCGCGCTTGGTCACCAGGTTGTACACGTTGTTGGACCAGTTCTGGATGGTGGTGTAGCGGACGCGGGCGCCCTTCTTCACGATGATTTCCACCACGGCGGAGTGCAGCGAGTCCGAGGTGTAGATAGGCGCCGTGCAGCCTTCGATGTAGTGGACGTAGGAGTCCTCGTCGGCGATGATCAGGGTCCGCTCGAACTGGCCCATGTTCTCGGTGTTGATGCGGAAGTACGCCTGCAGCGGGATGTCGACGTGGACGCCCTTGGGTACGTACACGAAGGAACCGCCGGACCACACTGAGGTGTTCAGCGACGCGAACTTGTTGTCGCCCACCGGAATCACGGTGCCGAAGTACTCCTGGAAGATCTCCGGGTGTTCCTTCAAAGCGGTGTCGGTGTCCAGGAAGATGACGCCCTGGGCCTCGAGGTCCTCACGGATCTGGTGGTACACCACCTCGGACTCGTACTGGGCGGCAACGCCGGAAACGAGGCGGCTGCGCTCGGCTTCCGGGATGCCCAGCTTCTCGTACGTGTTGCGGATGTCCTCCGGGAGGTCTTCCCAGGTGGCAGCCTGCTTCTCGGTGGAGCGGACAAAGTACTTGATGTTGTCGAAGTCGATGCCGGAGAGGTCTGCACCCCAGGTGGGCATGGGCTTGCGGTCGAAGTACTTCAGGCCCTTGAGGCGGAGGTCGAGCATCCATTCCGGCTCGCTCTTCTTGGCCGAGATGTCCCGGACTACCTCTTCATCGAGACCACGCCGTGCATTGGCGCCGACGTCGTTCTTGTCAGCCCAGCCGTACTCGTAGTTGCCGATGCCGTGGAGCTCGGGATTCTTCTCCAGAATCTCCGAGATCACAGTGTTTTCGGCTACTGCTTTCTCTGATAGTTGGTCCGTCATCACGGCCTTTCTTGCTGATGGTTGGTTACTTCGTCCAGGCGGGCGGGGGCTGCCGCCGGCGCGTTGGCCGGTCTGGCAGACAGCCTGCCTGTGGGAATGTGGGTGGTGCAGACGTGGCCACCACGGGCCAGGGTGGAAAGCCGGCGTACGTCCACTCCCACCAGCCTCGAGAAGACTTCCGTTTCGACGTCGCAGAACACCGGGAAGCGGGCGGCGAGCTGCTGGATGGGGCAGTGGCCCTGGCAGAGCTGCACGCTGGAAAGCGCCGCGGGCAGGGGTGCCTTGGCCTCGATGGAGGCGGCGGATGCCACGAAGTTGTCGCGGCTGAGGGCGGCCGACAGGGCGGTGGCGCGGTCCCTGATGTCCGGACCGGCTTTTTCCATTTCGGGCGCGTAGCGCCGTTCCATGTCCGCGAACCGCTCCTCGGCGAACGCCCGTACGGCGTCGGGGCCGGCCACCTTCTGCAGCTGCTGGAGGGCAAGTGCTGCAATGTCCAGGTAGTCATTGCCCAGGCTGGACTGGCCCTGCGAGCTGAGGACGTAGCGGCGTGCGGGCCGGCCGGCACCTGCTCCCGGCTTGGCAACCCGCTTGACCTCGATAATGCCGGCCCGGGACAGGTGGTCGAGGTGGCGCCGGACAGCGGCCGGGGTGAACCCCAGCATGTCCCCCAACTCGGCCGCACTGACGGGACCGTGTTCCAGGACGGCAGCAAGGACCCGGTCCCGGGTGCGCTCGTCGGCGTCCGCCACAGGACCGGACGCAGCGGGACCCGGCCCGGCAACAGGCACAGCGGTAGCGTTGGTCATGGAATACACAACACAATCATGTCGTAATTTAGTCCCGTGCTCCAGTAAGGGCAGGCTGACCTTGGCCGGCTGCACGCAAAACTCCAAGGATAGGGGACCTTCCTGACGGACGGCTCCATATACTACATCCCGTAGAATACTGTGGTGCGATCCCCCCAGTCCCCCGTCCTGTCCATCCATGGGCTCATCAAGGACGTAGGCCCCCTTTCCAGCCTGGACGGAAAGATGCTCAGGGTTGTCAGCGGCGTCTCCCTCA
Organism: Pseudarthrobacter sp. LMD1-1-1.1; assembly: GCF_040676255.1. NCBI lineage: Bacteria > Bacillati > Actinomycetota > Actinomycetes > Micrococcales > Micrococcaceae > Pseudarthrobacter > Pseudarthrobacter sp. LMD1-1-1.1. Next base: position 98,435 of record NZ_JBEGHP010000022.1, read on the forward strand.
CCGCGGAGCGCGGGCAGGTCACCGCCCTGCTGGGCGCGAACGGCGCCGGAAAGACGACGACCCTTGAGTGCGCCCAGGGCCTCCAGAAGCGCAGCGGCGGCAGCATCTCGCTGCTGGGCCAGGACCCCGCCACGGCAGGCGCCGACCTGCGCTCCCGCGTCGGTGTGATGCTGCAGGACGGCGGGCTTCCGCCGTCGGCCAGGCCACTGCCACTGTTGCGGCATATCGCCGGGCTGTACGCCCGCCCCTGGCCGTTGCAGGACCTGGTGGGCCGGCTCGGCATCGATACTTTCAGCCGCACCAGCGTCCGCCGGCTGTCCGGCGGCCAGAAGCAGCGCCTGGCACTCGCGGCAGCCCTGATCGGCAGGCCCGAAGTCCTGTTCCTGGACGAGCCCAGCGCCGGCCTGGACCCGCAGTCCCGCCAGCTGGTGTTCGACCTGATTGCCGAACTGCGCGACGGCGGCATGGGAATCATCCTCACCACCCACCTCATGGACGACGCCCAGCGCCTTGCGGACTATGTGTACATCATCGACGGCGGCCGCAACGTCGCCGAAGGAACCGTCCATGAGCTGCTGCAGCGCAGCCCCGTGGCGGACCATGCCGGCGAGCACGTCCGGACCCTAGTGTTCGAAGCACCCGCCGGGCTGGACCTGGCTGCCGTGCTGCCGGACGGCGTCGACGTCTCCGAAACCCGCGCGGGCAGCTACGCCGTCACCGGCGCCCTCACGCCCCGCCACCTCTCTGCGCTTGCCCAGTGGTGGGAAGCAAAGGACATCATGCCGGCGTCGATGAGCCTCCAGGCGCGTAGCCTTGAAGACGTCTTTTTGGATATCTCGGGAAAGGACATCCGATGAGTACCGCAGCGATCCGGGAGACGCAGCAGCCCGCGTCCCTGCTGCGCCGCGTCCTCCTGCAGGGCAAATACGAGGCACTGACCATGCTGCGCAACGGCGAACAGCTGATCCTGGCCGTGGTGCTGCCCCTGCTGGCACTGGTCGGCCTGACGGTGACGCCCTTCCTCGACGGAATGGGCTCCAGCCGTATTAACGTGGCCGTTCCGGGCATCCTGGCCCTGTGCGCCATGTCCACGGCTTTCACCGGCCAGGGCATCGCCACCGGCTTCGACCGCCGCTACGGGGTACTCCGGTTCCTGTCCACGACGCCCCTTGGGCGCGGCGGCCTGATCGCCGGCAAGGTTCTCTCGGTGCTGGCCGTCCTCTGCCTCCAGGTGGTGGTGGTGGGCCTTGTTGCCCTGGCGCTGGGGTGGCAGCCGACGGCGGCCGGCTGGCTCCCCGGGCTTGCGCTGCTGGCACTGGGCGCAGCGGCTTTCACTGCCCTGGGGCTGCTGGTGGCCGGAACCGTCCGGCCGGAAGCGACGCTGGCGATCACTAACCTGCTGTGGATCCTCCTCGGTGCCATGGGCGGGATCGTCATCCCGGCCGAACGGCTGCCCGCCGCGGCGCAGGCCGTCGTCCATTTCCTGCCTTCCGGCGCCCTCGGTGAATCGATGCGCGCCGCTTTCCTGGGCGGGGCCGTGAACGGCGGCGCCGCCCTGATCCTGCTGCTCTGGACAGTCATTGCCGGAGCCGCAGCCATCCGTTGGTTCAAGTGGAATTGAGATAATCGTGACCACGGCTTCACGCCTTCCCCAGCTTGCCGGCCGCCTGGCGTCGCGGCTCCCCCGCACGGTGGACGTCCGCATCCGCCGCCTCGCCGTCGCATCCCTGATCGGCCAGACGCTTCTGGTGGTCACGGGCGGCGCTGTCCGCCTCACGGCCTCAGGCCTTGGCTGCCCCACCTGGCCCCGCTGCACCTCGGACTCGATCGTGAACACTCCCGAGATGGGCATCCACGGCTTCATCGAGTTCGGCAACCGGCTCCTGACCTTCGCGCTGGCCGCTGTGGCCGCGCTCATGCTGGTCTACTTGTGGAACCTGCGGAAGGAACGCAAGGACCTCTTCCTGCTGGCCCTCGGACTGCTCGCCAGCATCCCCGCACAGGCCGTCATCGGCGGCGTTACCGTGCTCACCAACCTCAACCCGTGGGTGGTGGGCCTGCACTTCCTGGTGTCGATGGCCCTGGTGGTGTTCTCCACCCTGCTGGTGAACCGCGCCTTCGGCCGGACCGGCCGCTTCCCCGCAGGCCGCCCCGCGGAACTGCCGGCCGTGCTGCGTCCGGTGACGGCCGCCGTCGCACTCTTCTCCGCCGTGGCCGTGATGCTCGGTGTGGTGGTCACGGGTGCAGGTCCCCACGCAGGTGACGCCGACGCTCCCCGCAACGACCTGGACTGGGACCTGTTCTCCCACATCCACGCAGTGCCGGCATACCTGGTCACCGCCGGCACCGTGGTGGCCTTGGTGCTGGTCATTCGCCGCCGCATTTCGGGACCGTTCCGGACGGCAGTCCTGATGCTCCTGGGCGTTACCGTGCTGCAGGCCATCATCGGGTTCACGCAGTACTACAACGGCATTCCGGCGTTGCTGGTGGCAGCGCACATGCTCGGCGCGGCGCTGCTCATGGCAGCCTCGACCAATGCCTGGGACATCGCGCGGTCCAGCAAGGTGAAATAGCCTCCAGCGCATCTGGCGCCAGGCGCCCCGGTCCACGTCAGGACCGGGGCGCCTCCCTTTTAAGTCCGCTGGCTAGCGGCCGGCTGCGGCGACGCTGCCCCGGCAGCCAGCGCCGAAGGCAGGATCCAGGTTCTCGATGCCGTCGGCGGAAACCTGAAGGACCCGGGCCGTGGCAATGTCATAGAAAAGTCCCGTGGCCTGGACCGTCCCATCGGCCAGTGCGGGGCCGGCCACCGGATGGTCCTGGAGCTTTGCCAGCTGCACGGCCACGTTGACCATCGAGAGCTGGTCAACGGTCCCGTAGCCCGCTGCGGCGGCCTGCTTGCCCACCGGGTGCCCAGCCAGCAGTGCCGCATAGCTGGGCCGGGCGTGGTCCAGCCACTGGGTGAACGCCGGGCCCAGGGAACTGTTGTCTCCGCTGTCGGCTTCCGCAAGGAGCGCGTTCATGGCACCGCAGTTGGAGTGCCCGCAAATGACCAGGGACTGCACCCGCAGGCCGTTGACGGCAAAGGACAGGGCCGAATCAATCGAGGCGTCCCGCCCGTGGCTGCACACCACGTTGCCGATGTTCCGCAGCGTGAGCAGATCTCCGGGGCCGCTGCTGGTGATCAGGTTCGGGTTGACGCGGGAATCGACGCAGGCCACGAACAGGCTGTCAGGGTTCTGGCCTTCCGTCAGGTCATGGACCAGCGGACGGACCTGGTGGGCAAACCGGCGGTGGTACTTGTTGACCCCCACCAGCAGGGGTTCCTTCCGCGGCGGGAGCGGCAGTTCGGTGGCTTCCTCGCGCCTGGGTGCCTGGTGACCGGCATCCTGGAAAACGGTGTTGCCGTGTTCCTCAAGGCGCACGGTTCCACCGGTGGCCTGGTGCTGCAGCTGCCAGGCGAGCAGGGCTTCACGGAAAGAGTGGTCGACGTAGTCCGCGTTCAGCTCCACCACCACGTTCCTGCCGGCCGGTACAACCTGGAGAACGGGGTTGAGCTTTGGCAGCGCGAAGAAGCTGCACGAACCGGCGATCGTCACGCGCCAGGGCGACGACGGGGCGGCCGGCGGGTGGGCATGGATCTGGGCCCGCAGGACACGCCAGAGGACGTTGGCGGCGGCAAGCGCAAGGCCGATCATGACGCCCTCAAGCAGGTTCAGGAACACCACGCAGACCAGGGTCACCGCATAGATCGGGAGATCCCCGGTCCGCAGGCTGGTGCGGATGTCCGCCACTTTGATCAGGCGGGCACCGATCACCACCAGCAGGCCGGCCAGGACAGCCAACGGAATCAGCTGGATCAGACCGGAGAAGAGGGCCGAGAACGCAAGGATCCACACCCCATGCAGCACCGCGGACGTGCGCGTGGCCGCGCCCGCTTCCACATTGGTGGCGCTGCGCACGATCACACCCGTCACCGGTAGGCCGCCCAGCGACCCGGAGAGGATGTTTGCCGTACCCTGCCCAATAAGCTCCCGGTTGAGGTTTGTCCGCGGACCGGTTTGCATCTTGTCCACGGCCACAGCGGACAGAAGGGACTCGATACTGGCGATCAGCGCCATGGTCATGACGGCGAACGCGAAGGCGCGCCAGTTTCCGTCAGGGAGCTGCGGCAGGGCGATGGCGTCGACGATGGACCCGTCCAGGGATATGCGTTCAACGCCGGGCGCAAAAGCCACGGACAGTGCGGTTCCTGCCGCGACGGCGGCCAAGGGCCCGGGAATCCGCCGGACAGCGGCGGGCAGGAACTTCCAGCACAGCAGGATCGCCACGACGGCCAGCCCCAGCAGGGCCGCGTGCAGCTCGAGGTTGGTAATGGCCGCCGGGAGTCCGGCGAGGTTCTCCAGGGCGGATCCGGCGGGCCGGGACCCGAGAATCACGTGCAGTTGTTGCAGGATGATGGTGACGCCGATGCCGGCGAGCATGGCCTTGACCACTACCGGCGACACCGCCAGGGCGGCCCTTCCCACCCGGCTGAAACCCAGCAAAAGCTGGACGACGCCGGCGGCCGCGGTGATGGCGCAGGTCACCTGCCAGCCGAATTCCTGGACGAGGCCAGCCACGACGACGGTCAGTCCGGCCGCCGGTCCACTCACCTGGAGGGGTGAGCCGCCGAGGCTTCCGGCCACGATCCCCCCGATGGTGGCGGCGATAAGTCCCGCCATGATGGGCGCCCCGGAGGCCGCTGCAATCCCCAGCGAGAGCGGGAGTGCCACCAGGAACACCACCAGCGATGCCGGCACGTCGGCGCCAAGGTGGGCGAAGAAGGGAGGGCGGGACAGGAACCGGCGGCGGCCTCCGCCGCCTCCTCCGGGCGGGCTGTGGCTGGGGGCGGAGACGGCAGCGGGACGGGCTTCCATGGGGATTTCCTTTGGTCGCGGGAAGGGTCCGCTCCACCGTAAGCATCCGGTCACCGGCAATGACAGTTAATGTGATAGATATGACAAACTTGTCACATTTGTCCTGTCGACGATTAAAGCACAACGGCGGCTCCTGCCTGAGCAGGAGCCGCCGTGGTGCCAGGCCGCAGTGGCTAGCCGGGCATGACAGCACTTCCAACGAAGGGGTCCACCGCGAGGGCGATAAACAGCAGCGTCAGGTAGCTGATGGAACCGTGGAACACCTTCATGGCGCGCTTGTCGGAAATATCCTCGCGGTGGGCGCGGGAGTACAGCGCATGGGACTCATAGAGGAACCAGGCGCCCGCGACGACGGCCGTCACCGTGTACACCCAGCCCGCCCCGCCGGCCGGGATCATCAGCAAGGAGGAGGCCACCATGGCCCAGGCGTACAGCACCACCTGGACAGAGACGACCTTGGCCCCGGCGATGGCTCCAAGCATGGGGACGTTGGCGTTCCGGTAGTCCTCGCCATAGCGCATGGACAGGGGCCAGTAGTGCGGCGGCGTCCAAAGGAAGATCACCATGAACAGGATGACGGCGGGCCACTCCACCGAGTTGGTCACGGCAGCCCACGCGATCAGCACCGGGAAGCAGCCTGCGGCACCGCCCCATACGATGTTCTGCGCCGTGCGGCGCTTGAGGATCATGGTGTAGATGACCACGTAGAAGAAGATGGCACCCAGGCCCAGCCAGGCAGAGAGCGGATTGGCGCCGAACCACAGGATCACGATGGCGGCTGCTCCCAGCAGCCAGGAAAAGACCAGGGCTTCCCGCGGGGTGACTTCGCCGGTAACCAGCGGCCTGTTCTCCGTCCGGTGCATCAGCTTGTCGATGTCCCGGTCGATGTAGCAGTTGAAGGCTCCGGCGCTGCCGGCAGCAAAGGCGCCGCCCACCAGTGTGGCAAGGATCAGCCCGATGGACGGGAAGCCCCGCTCGGCGTAGATCATGGTGGGCAGGGTGCTCACCAGAAGCAGCTCGATCACGCGCGGCTTGGTGAGGGCGAGATACGCCTTGGCCTTACGGGCAAACCCGATGCCGGAGGCCCGGGATGCGTTCAGCGGCGTATCTGTTGTGCTCACGGTGGCAGTCACCCGTTCTGTGTGGCAGTTGAGGCTGGCAGGCAGCTCCGGTCGTGCGGCCCGGACCCGGGCACGGCACTTAAGGAAGGAAACGCTTCACGTGCGTGCAACAGCCGGGACACCCCGGGCGGCGATAGGGATGCGCGCCCGGCGTTGGCCTCCGATTATCATACCGCGCCAACGGCCCTGCCCCCGCCCCGCACTATGCGCAATTGATCGCTCGCAGGCCCATTCGAGCAGATTAACTCAACCCTCCGTGAAGGTCATTCACAAAAGGGGAAATTGCGTCCAAAACGTGAGATTTGCGCCGCCCGCAGTATGGATAAGAGCTAAGCTGTCACCAGATCAGCACGCAGCAAGAAAGCGGTGGAAAACGCATTCCCGCTTGCTGTCCGTGACTGAATGCAAGGATCAACGTTTCGATGGTGAACGGCTGGTACACACCGCAGCGGGCGCCAAACAGCGCGCCCTTGGACGGATCCGGTGTACCGCCGCCATCAGCACAGAGAGGGGCCCGGTTTTCGTGCCACATTTGGAAGAGCAAGAACTGTCATGGACCAGCTTGGACCAGCGCGCCGTGGACACCATCCGTGTCCTCGCCGCGGACGCGGTGGAGAAGGTGGGCAACGGCCACCCCGGCACTGCCATGAGCCTGGCCCCCGCCGCATACCTTCTCTTCCAGAAGCTGATGCGCCATGACCCGCGCGATCCGCAGTGGCTTGGCCGTGACCGGTTCATCCTGTCCCCCGGCCACACGTCCCTGACGCTCTACATCCAGCTTTTCCTTTCCGGCTATGGCCTGGAACTCAAGGACCTTGAGGCCCTGCGCACCTGGGGCTCGCTGACTCCCGGCCACCCCGAGTACAAGCACACCGCCGGCGTGGAGATCACCACGGGCCCGCTGGGCCAGGGCCTGGCGTCCTCGGTGGGATTCGCCTACTCCCAGCGCCGGCAGCGTGGCCTGTTCGACGCCGATGCTCCCGCCGGCGAGTCGCCGTTTGACCACACCATCTGGGTCATCGCCTCCGACGGCGACCTCCAGGAAGGTGTCACGTCCGAGGCGTCCTCACTGGCGGGCCACCAGGAACTGGGCAACCTCGTGGTGATCTACGACGAGAACCACATCTCCATCGAAGACGACACCGACATCGCGTTCACCGAGGATGTCCTGAAGCGTTACGAGGCCTACGGCTGGCACACCCAGCGCGTGGACTGGACCCGGACCGGCGAATACAAGGAAGACGTCCAGGAGCTCTACAGCGCCCTGCTCGCCGCCAAGGCCGAAACCTCCAAGCCGTCCATCATCTCGCTGCGCACCATCATCGGCTACCCGGCCCCCAAGAAGCAGAACACCGGCAAGATCCACGGTTCCGCCCTTGGCGCCGAAGAGGTGGCCGCACTGAAGGAGGTGCTGGGCTTCGACCCCGCCAAGTCCTTCGAGGTGGACCAGGAAGTCCTGGACCACGCCCGCGCAGTGGTGGAACGCGGCGCCGCAGAACACAAGGCCTGGGAAGAATCCTTCAACGCCTGGCGTGAAGCCAACCCGGAGGGCGCCGCCCTCCTCCAGCGCATCGAGGCGCAGGAACTCCCTGCCGACGTCGACGCCGCGCTTCCGGTCTTCCCGGCCGGCAAGGATGTCTCCACCCGGGCAGCCTCCGGCAAGGTCCTGAACGCCCTCGGCCCGGTCCTGCCCGAGTTGTGGGGCGGCTCCGCCGACCTGGCAGAGTCCAACAACACCACCATCGAGGGTTCCCCGTCCTTCGTGCCTGCCTCCAAGCAGACCGGTGCCTGGTCCGGCAACCCGTATGGCCGGGTACTGCACTTTGGTATCCGCGAGCACGCCGCAGCGTCGATCGTGAACGGCATCAGCCTGGCGGGCAACACCCGTGCGTTCTCCGGAACCTTCCTGATCTTCAGCGACTACCAGCGTCCTGCCATCCGCCTCGGCGCCCTGATGGGTGTCCCGTCCCTGTACGTCTGGACGCACGACTCCATCGGCCTGGGTGAGGACGGCCCCACCCACCAGCCCGTGGAACAGCTCGCATCGCTGCGCGCCATCGTGGGCCTGGACGTGGTCCGCCCCGGTGACGCGAACGAAGTGGCGGCAGCCTGGAAGACCATGCTGGAGAACCACTCCAACCCGGCAGGCATCGTGCTGACCCGCCAGAACATTCCCACGTGGGAACGCGGTACGGGCGACGCCGACGGCGACACTTTCGCGTCCACGGCAGGCGTGGCGAAGGGCGGCTACGTGCTGGCCGAGGCATCGAAGGACGGCGCCACCGTTCCGGCTGATGTGATCCTGATTGCCACCGGCTCCGAGGTCCAGCTGGCCGTCCAGGCCCGCGAAGCCCTCCAGGCCGACGGCATCGCCGCCCGCGTGGTGTCCATGCCCTGCGTTGAGTGGTTCAAGAAGCAGGACGCCGCCTACCGCGAATCCGTGCTGCCGGCCGCCGTCAAGGCCCGCGTCTCGGTCGAGGCCGGACTGGCCCTGGGCTGGCGCGAATTCGTCGGCGACGCCGGACGGTCCGTCAGCCTCGAACACTACGGCGCTTCCGCTGACTACAAGCGCCTCTTCCAGGAGTTCGGCATCACGGCAGAAGCTGTCGCCGCCGCCGCCAAGGACTCCCTCTCCAGCCTCCAGGCCTGAAACCTAAACTTTTAGGAGATATAACAATGACTACTCCCACCCAGCAGCTTTCCGACGCCGGTGTCTCCATCTGGCTCGATGACCTTTCCCGCGGACGCCTGGAAACCGGCACCCTCCGCAAGCTCATCGAAGAAAAGAACGTGGTTGGTGTGACCACCAACCCGTCCATCTTCCACGCCGCCATCACCTCCGGTACCGACTACGACCACATCATCGCCGGCAAGGCAGCAGAAGGCGCCAGCGTGGAGGACACGATCTTCGAGATCACCACCACCGACGTCGCCGATGCCTGCGACCTGTTCGCCCCGGTCGCTGCCGCCACGAGGGGCGTCGACGGCCGGGTCTCCATCGAGGTCGACCCGCGCCTTGCCTGGGACACCGCAGGAACCATCGCCGAGGCTAAGCACCTCTACCAGCGCGTCAACAAGGACAACGTCCACATCAAGATCCCGGCCACGCTCGAAGGCCTCGAAGCCATCACGGCAACCCTGGCCGAGGGCATCAGCGTCAACGTGACCCTGATCTTCTCCCTGGAGCGCTACCGCGCCGTCATCAACGCCTTCCAGTCCGGCCTGGAGCGGGCCAAGGAAAACGGCCACGACCTGTCGAAGATCCACTCCGTTGCGTCCTTCTTCGTTTCCCGCGTGGACACCGAGATCGACAAGCGCCTCGACAAGATCGGCACCGATGAGGCCAAGGCCCTCAAGGGCAAGGCCGGCGTGGCCAACGCCCGCCTTGCCTACCAGGTCTACGAGGAGCTCTTTGCCACCGAACGCTGGGCCCTGCTGGCCGACGCCGGCGCACTCCCCCAGCGCCCCCTGTGGGCCTCCACCGGCGTGAAGGACCCCGCGTACCCGGACACCCTGTACGTCACCGAACTCGTGGCCCCCGGCGTCGTGAACACCATGCCGGAAAAGACCCTGGACGCCACCTTCGACCACGGCGTGGTCACCGGTGACACCGTCACCGGCACCTATGATGAGGCGAACGCAACCCTCGACGCCCTGGAAAAGCTCGGCGTCTCCTACAACGAGGTCGTCGCGCTCCTTGAAACCGAAGGCCTGGACAAGTTCGTGGCCAGCTGGAAGGAACTGCTGGCCGACGTCGAAGGCGCCCTCGCCTCTGCACGAAAGGCTTCCTAACACCTATGAGCACTCTCAGCTACGACGCCACCGGCGCTGCCCAGCAGGCGCTTGAACAGCACCTTCCCGCCCTCGTCGAGGACCGGATCGCCACCCGGATCTTCGCCAAAGACCACACGTTGTGGGGTCCGGACGCCGAATCCGAGTCCGCAGTCCGCTTGGGCTGGGTGGAAGCCGCCACCGTTTCACAGCCCCTGGTCAAGGACATCCTGGAACTCCGTGACGCCCTGCGCGCCGAAGGCGTCAGCCGGATCGTACTTTGCGGCATGGGCGGATCATCGCTGGCTCCCGAGGTCATCGCCGGCACGGCCGGCGTCGAGCTGACAGTGCTGGACAGCACGGACCCGGACCAGGTCCGTGCTGCCCTCGCAGACCGGCTGGCCGCCACCGCCATCGTGGTCTCATCCAAGTCCGGTTCCACCCTGGAAACGGATTCCCAGCGGCGGATCTTCGAGCAGGCCTTCACCGAGGCGGGCTTGGACGCCAAGAGCCGGATCATCATCGTGACCGACCCCGGCTCACCGCTGGACAAGGCCTCACGCGAAGCCGGCTACCGGGCTGTCTTCAATGCCGATCCCAACGTCGGAGGCCGCTACTCGGCCCTGACCGCGTTCGGCCTTGTACCCTCCGGCCTGGCCGGGGTGGACATCCAGGCGTTCCTGGACGAGGCAGAAGAAGCTGCCGAAATCCTCAACGATGATGCACCTGAAAACATCGGGCTCGCCCTGGGTACGGCACTGGGCGGGACCAACCCGCTGCGGAACAAGATTGTCATCGCCGAGGACGGCTCCGGCATTGTTGGATTTGCTGACTGGGCTGAACAGCTCATCGCCGAATCCACCGGCAAGCTGGGCACGGGCATCCTGCCGGTCGTCGCAGGCCCGCAGTCCCCGGAGGTCACTTCCGGCGCGGCTGACGTGCTGGTGGTGCGGCTTGTGGCCGCGGATGCCGACATCGAACTCGGCGACAACCAGGTGGCCATCGCCGGCGGCCTTGCCACCCAAATGATGGTGTGGGAGTTCGCCACCGCCGTCGCCGGCCGCCTGCTGGGGATCAACCCCTTCGACCAGCCCGACGTCGAGGCCGCCAAGGTAGCGGCACGCGGACTGCTGGACGCCCAGCCGGAGCCTACGCCGGCGGCATTCGTTGACGGCGCCATCGAGGTGCGCGGCGGCGACTGGCTTGGCGAGGCCGCTACCGCAGAGGGTGCCGTCAAGGCCCTGCTGGGCACCTTGTCCGCCGACAGCTACCTGAGCGTCCAGGCGTACTTCGACCGGTTGGCCTTCGCCGGGCTCGAAGGTATCCGTGACGAACTGGCTGCTGCCACCGGCCGTCCCGTGACGTTCGGTTGGGGCCCGCGCTTCCTGCACTCCACCGGCCAGTTCCACAAGGGCGGCCCTGCCATCGGCGTGTTCCTCCAAGTCACTGCCGCCCCCGCGGAGGACCTAGGTATCCCGGACCGGCCGTTCACCTTTGGTGAGCTGATCGCTGCCCAGGCTGCAGGCGACGCCCAGGTCCTGGGTGAGCATGGCCGTCCCGTGCTGCGCCTCCACCTCACCGACCGTGCCGCCGGCGTGGCCCAGCTGCAGGACGTCGTCGCTGCACTGTCCACCCGCGCATCCGCAACCGAAAGCTAAGGCGCAAAAGTAACCATGCCAGAAACTGAATACGGCAGGAAGGGCGCGGGCCGCGGGCGTAATCCGTTGCGTGATCCGCGTGACCGCCGTTTGAACCGGATCGCCGGTCCGTCGTCGTTGGTCCTTTTTGGGGTCACGGGGGATCTTGCCCGGAAGAAGCTGATGCCGGCGGTGTATGACCTGGCCAACCGTGGGTTGTTGCCGCCGAGCTTCGCGTTGGTGGGCTTCGCCCGCCGGGAGTGGGACAAGGAGGATTTCGCCGCCGAGGTGAAGGCCTCGGTGCAGGCCCATGCCCGCACGCCGTTTGATGAGGCTGTGTGGAACCAGCTCTCTGAGGGCATCAGGTTTGTGCAGGGCGAGTTCGACGACGACGCGGCGTTTGAGCGTCTGGGCGAGACGATCAAGGAACTCGACGACGTCCGGGGCACCCGGGGCAACCACGCGTTCTACCTGTCGATCCCGCCGAAAGCGTTTGAGCAGGTCTGCCGTCAGCTCTCCAAGCACGGCCTGGCGCAGGCCGACGGGGACAAGTGGCGCCGCGTGGTCATCGAGAAGCCGTTCGGTCATGACCTGGAATCGGCCCGGCAGCTCAATGACATTGTGGAGTCGGTGTTCCCGCCGGACGCGGTGTTCCGGATTGACCACTACCTGGGCAAGGAAACGGTGCAGAACATCCTGGCGCTGCGCTTTGCGAACCAGCTGTTCGAGCCCCTGTGGAACGCGAACTACGTGGACCACGTCCAGATCACCATGGCCGAGGACATCGGGACCGGTGGCCGGGCGGGGTATTACGACGGTGTCGGTGCCGCCCGCGACGTGATCCAGAACCACCTACTGCAGCTGCTCGCGCTCACCGCGATGGAGGAACCCATCTCGTTCAACGCCGATGACCTGCGGGCGGAGAAGGAAAAGGTCCTGGCAGCGGTGAAGCTCCCGGAGGATTTGTCGACGCATTCGGCGCGGGGGCAGTTCACCGGCGGCTGGCAGGGCGGCGAGCAGGTCCTGGGCTACCTGGAGGAAGAAGGCATCCCCGCCGATTCCACCACGGAAACCTACGCTGCGGTGCGCGTGGACATCCACACCCGCCGCTGGTCCGGGGTGCCGTTCTACCTGCGTGCGGGCAAGCGACTGGGGCGGCGGGTGACGGAAATCGCGGTGGTGTTCAAGCGCGCCCCGAACCTGCTCTTCCGGGACCACGGCGAGGACGACTTCGGCCAGAACGCCGTGGTGATCCGTGTCCAGCCCGACGAAGGTGTGACCATCCGGTTCGGGTCCAAGGTCCCCGGCACGCAGATGGAAGTCCGGGATGTGACCATGGACTTCGGCTACGGGCACTCGTTCACGGAGTCCTCCCCGGAAGCCTACGAGCGTTTGATCCTGGACGTGCTGCTGGGTGAGCCGCCGCTGTTCCCCCGTCATGAGGAAGTGGAGCTCTCCTGGAAGATCCTTGACCCGTTCGAGGAATACTGGGCATCACTGTCCGAACAGCCCGAACCCTACGCCCCCGGCTCCTGGGGCCCGGCCTCTGCTGACGAGCTGCTGGCCCGCGACGGACGAACCTGGAGAAGGCCATGATCGTTAACCTGCCGGACACCACCACCTCGAAGGTGTCCAAGAAACTCATGGCCCTGCGCGAGCAGGGCGGCGTGATCGCCCTGGGCCGGGTCCTGACCCTCGTGGTCGTGACCAAGTCCGGGCTCGAGGAAGAAGCGATTGAGGCCGCCAACGACGCCTCCCGGGAACACCCCTGCCGGATCATCGTGCTGGCCGACGCCGGGAAGGACAACGAGGACCGGCTCGACGCCCAGATCCGGGTCGGCGGGGACGCCGGAGCCTCCGAGGTCATCGTGCTGCGCGGCTACGGCCAACTCGCCCGCGAAAGTGAGTCCCTGGTCGCCGCGCTGCTGCTCCCGGACGCGCCGATCGTGGCCTGGTGGCCGCACGGCGCCCCCGAGAACGCCTGCGAAACGTCCATCGGGGCGATCGCCCACCGCAGGATCACCGACTCCGCGAACGAACCCGACCCCCAAGCCGCCCTGGAACGCATCCACCGGACCTACAAAGCAGGCGACACCGACCTCGCCTGGACGCGCCTGACCAACTGGCGCATCCAGCTCGCGGCCGCCCTGGACGAGGTGGACTCCTCGCCCGTGACGGCGGTAGCGGTCGAAGGTGCCTCGGACTCCCCCTCCACCATCCTGCTCGCAGCCTGGCTGACCCTGACCCTGGACGCCCCGGTGACCATCGTCGCGGACCCCGCCGGGACCGGCATCCGCCGCGTGCGGCTGACCCGCCCAGGCGGGGACGTCCAACTCTTCCGGCCCGGACTGTCCATCGCCGAGCTCACCCAGCCGGGCCAGCCCGCCCAGCGGATCTCCCTCCCGCGCCGCAGCCTCCGCGACTGCCTCGCCGAAGAACTGCGCCGCCTGGACCCCGACGAAGTATTTGGCGAAGTGATTACTATTGGACTGCCACGTACCAATCTAAGGAGCGTCCGACCCAGTGAGCGTTGACCCACGAGTAAGCATCCATCCTGATTCGTCCGTCCTCATGGCCGCCATAGCGGCACGCCTGATCACCAAGCTCGTTGATGTCCAGGACAAGTACGGCGAAGCCACGGTGGTGCTCACCGGGGGAACCGTCGGGATCGGCACGCTGAAGGCTGTTGCGGACTCCCCGGCGGCGCCCGCCGTCGACTGGTCCAAGGTCAACTTCTGGTGGGGTGACGAACGCTTCGTCGGTGCTGCAGATCCGGACCGGAATACCAAGCAGGCGTTTGACGCGCTGCTGTCCCACATTCCGGTGGACCCGGAACGGATCCACTCTCCGGGTTCTGCCGATGAGTTCGGCACACCCGAAGAAGCGGCTGAGGACTATGCACGCCAGTTGCGGGATGCCGCGGCAGCCGAGCACGCGGCGGACATGTCCGACGACAGGCCCGAGGAACCGTCCGCACTCCCCCGCCTGGACGTGGTGCTGCTGGGGGTTGGTCCTGACGCCCACATTGCTTCGCTGTTCCCGGAGCAGGCCGGAGTCCGCGAGAAGGAGCGCACAGTGGTTGGCGTGCGGAACTCCCCCAAGCCGCCACCGCTGCGGATTTCCCTGACCCTGCCGGCCATCAATACGGCGGCGGAGGTCTGGATGGTTGTGGCAGGCGAGGACAAGGCCGGAGCCGTCGGACTCGCCCTGGCCGGGGCAAACCCGGTGCAGGTGCCTGCGTCGGGCCCCCGGGGAACATCCCGGACCCTGTGGCTTATCGACGAGAACGCAGCGTCACGTGTCCCCGAGCAGCTGGTCCGGAAGGACGCCGCGGGCGCGTAGCTTTTCCAGTGCTCCGGCCAGGACGTCCTCGGCGTCCTGGCCGGAGCGCCGTTCTTTAACGTATTCCAGGTGGCTCTTGTAGCCGTCGTCGAACGGGTCATCCGGCGCCGCCGCCTGGCCGTCCCGGGAAGCGGTCGCGCCGCACCGCCGGCAGTCCCACGTCTGCGGAATCTGGTCGTCAGGCATTTTCAGGAACACCGGCTGGGTCTCATGGCCCTTCGCGCACCAGTAGGACACCCGGATGCGCGGGAGGGGCCGGGAGGACGAGTCATTGTTCTGCAGGCTCGATCCGGAGCCTGCGACAACACCGGCACGGGTGCCTCGGAAGCCTGATGCTGGATGGACCATGGAAACTCCTGCCTCGAAGCGGACGCCGGAGCCCTGCAGCTTAAACAAAAACTGTGGCTGCCGGGTAAACCGACAGCCACAGTTTAGATGCCAGGGCGGGGCGGCGGGAGTGCCGCAGGACCCTATCCAGCGGACCCTTTAGGAGTCGCCGGCGCCGCTGAAGCGCATGATCAGGCCAAGCCCGATGATCACCACACCCCAGGTGACGCCCAGGATGATGGTGAAGCGGTTGAGGTTGCGTTCTGCCACGCCCGAGGAGCTGAGGCCTGAGCTCATGCCGCCGCCGAACATATCTGACAGTCCGCCGCCGCGTCCCTTGTGCAGGAGGATCAGCAGCGTCAGCAGGAGGCTGGTGATACCCAGGAGGATCTGCAGAATGACATGAAGAACGTCCACGACGGCCTTTCGGAAGTTGGAATTGCGGGAGTATGCGCTGGCTACGGACTAGTCCGTGACCAGGTGGCTCTCGAACCTGACAATATTAGCAAACTCAGCCGGGTCAAGGCTGGCGCCACCCACCAGGAGGCCGTCCACATCGCGCTCCTGCAGGATGGCGGCAGCGTTGTTGGCCTTGACTGAGCCGCCGTACAGCAGCCGGGTCTTGGCTGCCACGTCGGCACCGAAAAGGCTCTCGAGTTCTGCACGGATGGCGGCACACATTTCCTGTGCGTCCTCCGGTCCGGCCACTTCACCGGTGCCGATGGCCCAGACGGGCTCATACGCAACCACCAGTTCGGCTGCCTGCTCGTTGGTCAGGCCCGCCACTCCGGCACGGAGCTGCTGGAGCGTGTGCTCGACGTGGGTCCCGGCCTGGCGGATTTCCAGTCCTTCCCCCACGCAAAGGACGGGGGTGACGCCGTGCTTGAACGCTGCCTTGACCTTGGCGTTGAGGACGTCGTCGGACTCGTTGTGGATGGTCCGGCGTTCGCTGTGGCCCACCAGCACGTACTTGCAGCCGAGCTTGTTCAGGAACTGCCCGGAGATGTCGCCGGTGTAGGCGCCTGAGTCGAACTGCGACAGGTCCTGGCCACCATACGCGACCTGCAGGTCGTCGCCCTGCACCAGGGTCTGGACCCCGCGGAGGTCGGTGAACGGCGGGAAGACGGCAACCTCGACGCGGCTGTAGTCATGCTTTGCGTCGGACAGCGTCCAGGCGAGTTTCTGCAGGAGGGTGATGCCCTGCACGTGGTCCATGTTCATTTTCCAGTTGCCCGCGATGAAGGGCTTGCGGTCGAAAGCGCCGTTCGTTGACGTAGTCACGTAATCTCCAAAAAGTTCTTGATATGTAATCGGCCGGCAGGCTGCCATGGGCAACCTGCCGGCCGGAGGACTGCGAGGTCCATTACTGGCGGACAGCAGCGGTGATTCTGCCGTCCCGCTTTACCGGTCCGGTTCTAGCGGTCCAGGACGCTGAGGCCGGGGAGTTCCTTGCCTTCGAGGTACTCCAGGCTGGCGCCGCCGCCGGTGGAAATGTGGCCGAACTGGTCATCGCTGAATCCCAGGGTGCGTACTGCCGCGGCCGAATCTCCGCCGCCCACCACTGTGAACCCATCGGTGCCGGTCAGGGCCTGGGCGATGGCGCGGGTGCCTGCAGAGAAGGCTTCGAATTCGAAGACGCCCATGGGGCCGTTCCAGAAGACCGTACGGGCTCCCTTGATCCGCTCAGCGAAGGCGGCAGCGGTATCAGGACCAATGTCCAGGCCGATGCCCTGGGCACCAAAGCTGCTGCCCTCAATCGCGTCGGCTGCAACCGTTTCGTGCGCAGCGTCGGCAGCGAACTTCTCTGCCACCACCACGTCCGTGGGAACCACGAACTCAGTGCCGGCGTCCGCGGCGCGCTTCAGGTAGTCCTGGACCACCGGGATCTGGTCCTCTTCAAGGAGGCTTGAGGCAACCTTGTGGCCCTGTGCCGCCAGGAAGGTGAAGAGCATGCCTCCGCCCACCAGGATGGTGTCAGCCTTGCCGATCAGGTTGTTGATCACCGCGAGCTTGTCCGAGACCTTGGAACCGCCCAGAACCACCACGTAGGGGCGCTGGGTGTCGGCGGTCAGCTTCCGCAGGACCTCAACCTCGGTGTGCACCAGGTCGCCCTGGTACGACGGCAGCCGGGTGGCGACGTCGTAGACGCTGGCGTGCTTGCGGTGGACGGCACCGAAGGCATCGTCCACGTAGGCGCCGTTGCTGCCGGTGAGTGCCACCAGCTCGTCGGCGAAGGCGCCGCGTTCGGCGTCGTCCTTGCTGGTCTCCCGGGCGTCGAAGCGGACGTTCTCCAGAACGAGTGCTTCACCGTCCTGCAGGGATGCGGCGGCAGCCTTGGCGGCGTCGCCGACGGTATCGGCCGCCAGGGTTACCTTGAAGCCCGCCAGCTCGGCGAGGCGGTCCACTGCGGGGCGAAGGGAGTATTTGTCCTCCGGGGCGCCCTTGGGGCGTCCGAGGTGGGCTGTTACCAGCACGCGGGCACCGGCGTCCGTGAGCTTTGCCAGCACTGGGAGTGAGGCCTTGATGCGGCCGTCGTCAGTGACTGTAGAGCCGTCGAGCGGCACATTCAGGTCACTTCGAACCAGAATGTACCGCCCGCGGACACCTTCAGCGATCAGTTCGTTGAGGGTGTGTGATGTCATGTGTCTAACCCTAGCCCAGCTTGGCTGCTACAAGCTCCGTGAGGTCGACGAGGCGGTTGGAGTAGCCCCATTCGTTGTCATACCAGGAAACAACCTTGACCTGGTTGCCAATGACCTTCGTCAGGCCGGCGTCGAAGATCGACGACGCGGGGTCACCAACGATGTCGGAGGACACGATCGGCTCTTCCGTATAGGTCAGGAAGCCCTGCAGCTCGTCGGACTCGGAAGCACGCTTGAGGGCTGCGTTGACTTCCTCGACGGTGGTTTCGCGGGAGACGGTGACGGTGAGGTCGGTGGCGGAGCCGGTGGGCACGGGAACGCGGATGGCGTAGCCGTCCAGCTTGCCCTTGAGCTCAGGCAGGACCAGGCCAATGGCCTTGGCGGCACCGGTGGAGGTGGGAACCATGTTGATGGCTGCGGCACGTGCACGGCGCAGGTCCTTGTGCGGGCCGTCCTGGAGGTTCTGGTCGGCGGTGTAGGCGTGCACGGTGGTCATGAGCCCGCGCTCGATGCCGAACTCGTCGTTGACGACCTTTGCCAGCGGGCCGAGGCAGTTGGTGGTGCAGGACGCGTTGGAAATGATGTTGTGCTTGGCGTTGTCGTAGAGGTTGTGGTTAACACCCATGACGATGGTGATGTCCTCGTCCGAAGCCGGAGCGGAGATCAGGACCTTCTTGGCGCCGGCATCGATGTGCTTCCTGGCGTCGGCAGCCTTGGTGAAGAACCCGGTGGATTCGATCACGATGTCAACGCCCAGCTCACCCCAGGGGAGGTTGGCGGGATCGCGCTCGGCCAGGACCTTGACCACGTTGCCGTTGACGACGATGTTGCCGTCCTTGACCTCGATGGTTTCCTTCAGCCGGCCGCCGACAGAGTCGTACTTGAACAGGTGGGCCAGGGCTTCGGGGCTGGTGAGGTCGTTGACGGCAACGATCTCGAGGTCTGCGCCTTGGGCAAGCGCTGCGCGGAAGTAGTTGCGGCCAATGCGGCCAAAGCCGTTGATACCAATACGGGTCGTCACTTTTACAGTCTCCTTGGTGCTTTGAAAAGCACTACTAGTTGAGCGGGCGTTGAAGCCAACTAACAGATCCCGCACGCCATTGGGCAGAGATGATTTACACGGAGGGCGACCAGCCTCATTGCTGAAGGCTAACCGCCTTCCGTGACCTATCTTACGTTTAACTGGGTCCGCCCCCGCAAGTGCGGGGGCGGACGGTCCACATCCCGGCCTGTTTAAGTCAGAATGTGAAGTTTGTTACAGCGATGTATATCGCACGTCACTACGGAAGGGTGATGAGTCCCGTGGCGTTGGTGCGTGCTGCCTCGAAGCGCTGGGCGACGTCGGCCCAGTTGACGATGTTCCAGAACGCCTTAACGTAGTCGGCCTTGACGTTGACGTAGTCCAGGTAGAAGGCGTGCTCCCACATGTCCAGCATCAGCAGCGGGGTGGTGCCCAGCGCAACGTTGCCCTGCTGGTCGTAGAGCTGCTCGATGACCAGGTTCCCGCCGATGGGCTCGTAGGCCAGGAAGCCCCAGCCCGAACCCTGCAGGCCCAGGGCCGCGGCGGAGAACTGGGCACGGAACGCGTCGAAGGAGCCGAAGGCGTCATCGATCGCTGCAGCCAGTTCGCCCTCGGGCTTGTCGCCGCCGTCCGGGGAGAGGTTCTTCCAGAACACGGAGTGGTTGATGTGGCCGCCGGTGTGGAACGCGAGGTCCTTGGAGAGCCGGTTGATGTTGGCGAAGTCGCCCTTTTCGCGGGCCTCGGCCAGCTGGGCCAGGGCGTTGTTGGCGCCTGCCACGTAGGTGGCGTGGTGCTTGCTGTGGTGCAGCTCCATGATCCGCGCAGAGATGTGCGGTTCGAGGGCGGCGTAATCGTAGCTGAGTTCCGGCAATACGTACTCGGTCACAAAATCCTCCAATATCGTGGACCAGGAAGGCCCGGTTGGTAACTCTTGGATTGTGCATCCGGGCATCTGGTGCCCGGAATTATTTCTGATTCTATGGGGCGCCTACTCGTCCAGCATTTCAGGCGTCACATTGGCGTCCGTTCCGGGAATGCCCAGGTCAAGCGCACGCTTGTCCGCCATGGCCAGCAGGCGGCGGATGCGGCCGGCGATCGCGTCCTTGGTCATCACGGGGTCGGCCAGCCGGCCCAGCTCGTCAAGGCTGGCCTGTTTGTGCGCCACCCGCAGCTCGCCGGCGTACTTCAGGTGGTCCGGGACGTCGTCGCCCAGGATTTCCAGGGCCCGGTCCACGCGTGCGCCGGCAGCCACGGCTGCCTGGGCGGAGCGGCGCAGGTTGGCGTCATCGAAGTTCGCGAGCCGGTTGGCTGTGGCCCTGACTTCCTTGCGCATCCGGCGTTCCTCCCACACCATCAGTGCGTCGTGGGCGCCCATGCGGGTCAGGAGCGCGGCGATGGTGTCGCCGTCGCGGATGACGACGCGGTCCACTCCCCTGACCTCACGGGCCTTGGCCTGGATGTCCAGGCGGCGGGCGGCGCCCACCAGGGCCAGGGCCGATTCCGGACCCGGGCAGGTGACTTCCAGCGATGACGACCGGCCGGGTTCGGTGAGCGAACCATGCGCCAGGAACGCCCCGCGCCACACGGCTTCGGCGTCTGCGGCCGAGCCGTTGACGACGGCGGACGGCAGGCCGCGCACGGGGCGGCCGCGGCCATCCAGCAGGCCCGTCTGGCGGGCCAGCGCCTCGCCGTCGCGGACCACGCGGACCACGTAGCGGCTGGCGCGGCGGAGTCCGCCGGCGGAGACCACGATGATTTCGCTCTGGTGTCCGTAGACCTCGGCGATGGCGGCGCGGAGCCGGCGTGCAGTGGACGCGAGGTCAACTTCCGCCTCGATGACGATCCTGCCCGAAATGATGTGCAGTCCCCCGGCGAACCGGAGCATTGCGGAGACTTCAGCCTTGCGCACTGATGACTTCTTGATGTCCAGACGGGACAGTTCTTCCTTGACCGATGCTGTCAGTGCCATGGCACCTTCCTAACTGTTCCCAAAAATGTCCTGGTACGCCGTGGCCAGCCGGAGCGGCTCATGGACGGGGCGGCGTCCCGACGCCCCTACTTTACCCAAGACCACCTCCGCGCCGATCATGCCGGCGGCCTTCTCGAACTCCTGCCGGTCCGGTACCGACGCGGGATCCGCCAGGACCACGTCCACACTGAACTCGGGGGCGTAGCGCCGGAGGACGTGGAGGTGGTCGGCCGCCGTCATGCCGCTGGTTTCCTTGGTGTCCGTGGCGAGGTTCATGGTGAGGCAGCGTTTGGCAGGGGTGCTGCACAGTGCCTGCCGCATCTCCGGCAGGAGCAGGTGCGGAAGGACTGACGTGTACCAGGAGCCGGGACCCAGGACCACCCAGTCTGCCAGTTCGATGGCCGTCAGTGCGTCGGTGCAGGCAGGCGCGGCCTCGGGCAGGAGCCGGACCTCCTCCAGCGAGCCGGCCACGGCACAGCGTGCCTGTCCGTGGATGGTGTGGAGGGCAGTTCCGCCGTCGGGTGCGGTGACGCGGACGTCGCCTTCGATGGTGAGCGGGACCGTGGACATGGGCAGCACCTGGCCGCGGGCGCCCAGCAGCGCACCGGCCCATTTGAGTCCTGCGACGGCGTCGCCCAGCAACTCCCACAGGGTGACGATCAGGAGGTTGCCCATGGCGTGCTCATCCAGCGAACCCCCGGGGCCTTTCCCGGCCCGGAACCGGTGCTGCATGACGTCACGCCAGGTGCGTCCCCAGTCGGTGTCGTCGCACAGCGCGGACAGCGCCATGCGGAGGTCTCCCGGCGGGAGGACGCCGTACTCTTCGCGCAGGCGCCCGGACGAGCCGCCGTCGTCCGCCACCGTCACCACTGCGGTGAGCTCGGAGGTGAGCAGGCGCAAAGCCGACAGCGAGGCCGCCAGGCCGTGCCCGCCACCCAGGGCCACGACGTTGGGGCCCTTGTCCTGCTGGCCCGAGCCCTTACCAGCGGCCGGCGGCACCAGGGGCAGGGCTCCGGTGAACAGCGCCATTACTCGCGGCCCAGATCCCGGTGCGCGGTGGTCACCGTGACCCGCGGATACTGGGCGAGTTTCTTGGAGAGTTCAACCGCGACTGCGACGGAGCGGTGCTTGCCGCCCGTGCAGCCGACGGCGATGGTGGCGTAGTGCTTGTTCTCCCTGCGGTATCCCTCCAGGACCGGTTCCAGGGCCAGGACGTAGCGGTCCACGAAGTTCTTCACGCCCTCGGCCTCCAGGACGTAGTCGCTGACGTCCTTGTCCAGGCCGGTCTGCGGGCGCAGCTGGGGCACCCAGTGGGGATTGGGGATGAACCGGACGTCGGCCACATAGTTGGCATCGACCGGGAGGCCGTACTTGAAGCCGAAGCTCATGACGTTGAGCCGCAGGGCCACCGGGCCGGTTTCACTGAACAGTTCGGTGATGGCCGTGGCCAGCCCGTGGACGTTGTAGTTGGAGGTGTCGAGGACGACGTCGGAGCTGTCGCGCAGTTCCTGCAGCAGCTCACGTTCGGCGGCGATGCCGTCAAGGATGCGTCCGCCTCCCTGCAGCGGGTGCGGGCGCCGGCCCTGTTCGAACCTCCGGACCAGGACGTTGTCGCTGGCGTCGAGGAACAGGACGCGGAAGGTCACACCGCTGGCCGCCAGGGCCCCCAGGGCTGCACGGATATCCGCAAAGAGTCCCTTGCTGCGGACATCGATCACCACGGCCAGCCGTGGAATCGACTGCGGGGCGTGGGAGACCAGCTCCGCGAGCGTGCCCAGCATCTGCGGCGGCAGGTTCTCCACGACGTACCAGCCGTGGTCCTCCAGCGCGTCCGCGGCGGTGCTCCGTCCGGCGCCGGACATCCCGGTGACCACCAGCAGTTCCGCTTCGAGCGGCTTGACGGGCTCCAGCCCGTCGTGGCCCGCTCCGGATCCCGCGGTCGTGTCTGCCATGAAGCCTGCCCCGTTTCCTCGTTGTTCCCGGGGCCGCCGCTGTGGCACTGCCCCGTCCTTTACCCTAGCTAAGTTTCAATGATTTCGCCGGTGGTCATGTTGATCGCGGGCACGGTCACGGCCTCGGCCCCCTCCGCCGCGAAGTGGTTGACGATGGCCCCGGCCAGGGCAGGGCCAATGCCCTTCGCCTCTGCGAGCTCCTCCACCGTGGCGGCCTTCACGCCCTTGACGGATCCAAAGTGCGCCAGCAGGGCTTTCCGCTTGGAGGCGCCCAGGCCCGGGACGGCGTCCAGTGCCGACACCGTCATGGCCTTGCCGCGCTTCTGCCGGTGGAAGGTGATGGCAAAGCGGTGGGCCTCGTCGCGGATCCGCTGGAGCAGGTAGAGTCCCTGCGAGGTCCGGGGAAGGATCACCGGGAAGTCGCTGTCCGGAAGCCAGACTTCCTCCAGGCGTTTGGCGAGCCCCACGACGTAGACGTCGTCGATCCCGAGGTCCTTGAGTGCACGGGCGGCCGCGTTCACCTGCGGCTGGCCGCCGTCCACCACCACCAGGTTGGGCGGGTAGGCGAACTTGGCCTTTGGCGCCGGCGTGGTGCTGT
Source organism: Pseudarthrobacter sp. LMD1-1-1.1 (assembly GCF_040676255.1). Lineage (NCBI taxonomy): Bacteria > Bacillati > Actinomycetota > Actinomycetes > Micrococcales > Micrococcaceae > Pseudarthrobacter > Pseudarthrobacter sp. LMD1-1-1.1. The sequence continues at coordinate 121,731 of NZ_JBEGHP010000022.1, forward strand.
CCAGCACCTCCGCGCCCGGTGCCGCCTCCGGGCCGTCAGCTTCCAGCACGGATTCGTCCACCTGCGCCGACTTGTCCTGGAGGTAGTGGCGGAACCTGCGCGTCAGGACGTCGTGCATCGCGGCGGTGTCATCAGCGGCCGCGGGGCCGGTGATGGAGAACTTGCGGTAGTCGGACTTCTTGGGCAGCCCGTCCTCCACCACCACCATGGAAGCCACGACGTTGGTGCCCTGGACGTGGGAGACGTCGAAGCATTCGATCCGGAGCAGGGGAACCGGAAGGTCCAGGGCTTCCTGCAGCTCCTGGAGGGCCTGCGACCTGACAGTGATGTCACCTGCCCGCCGTGTCTTGTGAAGCTTCAGAGCGTGTTCGGCATTCTCGCGCACAGTGGACATCAGTGCCGCCTTGTCACCGCGCTGCGGCACCCGGATGTCCACTTTGGCGCCGCGGATCCCGCCCAGCCAATTGGCCAGGTCTTCCTGGTTGCTGGGGGCCACCGGCACCAGGACTTCACGGGGCAGCCGGCCGTGCGTGTCGCCGTCCTCCCCGTAGACCTGCTGCAGCAGGTGCTCCACCAGGTCCGGGGTGGTGAAGTCCTCCACTTTTTCGACTACCCAGCCGCGCTGGCCTCGGATCCTGCCGCCGCGGACGTGGAACACCTGGACGGCGGCTTCGAGCTCGTCTTCGTGCAGGGCGAAGACGTCGGCATCGGTGTCCTCGGAGAGCACCACGGCGTTGCGTTCGAATACCTTCCGCAGCGCGGTGATGTCGTCACGCAGCCGGGCTGCGTGCTCGTAGTCGAGCTTCGCCACGGCGTCGCCCATCTGCTTTTCCAGCTTGTTGATGAAGCGTTTGGCTTCGCCGCCCATGAAGGCACAGAAATCGTCGGCCAGTGCCCGGTGGTCCTCCGGCGAAATCCGTCCGACGCACGGCGCGGAGCACTTGTCGATGTAGCCCAGCAGGCAGGGCCGGCCGCTTGCCTCGGCCCGCTTGAAGACGCCGGCGCTGCAGCTCCGGACGGGGAAGACCCGGAGCAGGGTGTCCATGGTCTCCCGGATGGCGCCGGCGGTGTAGGGGCCGAAATAGCGGGTCCCTTTCCGTTTGTCGCCCCGCATGACCTGCACCCGCGGGTACTTTTCGCCCATGGTCACGGCCAGGTAGGGATACGTCTTGTCATCCCGGAACACCACGTTGAAGCGCGGCTTGAATTCCTTGATCCAGGTGTATTCCAACTGCAGCGATTCGAGTTCGCTGCCCACCACGGTCCACTCGACGCTGCTGGCCGCGTGGACCATCGCATAGGTCTTGGGCAGCAGCCCCGCCGGGTTGGCGAAGTAGGAGTTCAGCCGGGACCGGAGGCTTTTGGCTTTGCCCACGTAGATGACCCGGCCGTGCGGATCACGGAACCGGTAGACGCCCGGGTTGGTGGGGATTTCACCGGTTTTGGGCCGGTAACTTGCTGGATTTGCCACCTATCAAGTCTACTGAGTCGCGCCGGCTCTCCATGCCAACCGGAGCATCCAGACCCGGTCCGGGCCTGCGTGCGGCGGTTTCCGGTTACTCGGCGGACTTGCTCTGGTTGTAACTGGCGGAGCGCTCCTGGCCGCTGAGGCCGGCGATTGCGTCCATGATCCTGTCCGTGACCTCGCGGCGGGCCGGCAGTGAGTGGTCCGGTCCCGTCTTGTCGAAGTACAGCGGCTCCCCCACCTTCATGGTGAAGTGCTGCGGCTTGACCCCTTTTTCGCCGGCACGCTGAAGCTTTTCGGTCCCGATCAGCCCGACGGGGATCACGGGCGCCCCGGTGGTGAGGGCCAGCCAGCCGACGCCGGTGCGTCCCCGGTAGAGGATGCCGTCGCGGGAGCGCGTGCCCTCGGGGTAGATGCCGATGCCGCGGCCGGACTCCAGGATGTCCAGCAGCGTTTTCAGTGCCTGGACACTGGCTGCCTGCTCACCCCGCTCCACCGGGATGGAGCCAACGGATTCGAAAAAGGCTTTCATGACCTTGCCCTTGACGCCGCCCGTGGTGAAGTACTCGGCCTTGGCAAAGAAGGCAACCGGCCGCGGCATCAGGGCCTGGACGATCACGCTGTCGAAGAAGGACAGGTGGTTGGGTGCCACGATAAAGGGGCCATCGGAAGGGACGTTTTCGAGTCCGACGACGGTGGGCCGGCAGGTGCCGGCGATCAGGTTGCGCGTGGTCCAGCGGACGGCATCAAACATTTCCATCGTTGACCACCCCGCTCATGGCCGCGGTGTGGACCGCCTGCAGCCGCTCGATGACCGCTACCAGTTCCTCGCCCGTGCTGACGACCGCCACGGATCCGGCTTCCTCCAGCTCCCCGTCGGGCGCGAATCCCCAGACAACTCCAATGCAGTCCAGCCCGTTGGCGATGGCACCGGACACGTCCTGGGCGCGGTCGCCCACCATGATGGCGTGCCGGGTGTCCAGGTCCCTCAGGGCGGCGGCGATGATCTGGGTCTTGCCCAGGGGGACGCCTTCCACCAGCGTTTCGTCGTCGGCAGAGCCGTGGATGCCGTGGAAGAGGCCGTCGATGCCGTGGTGTGCCAGGACTTTATGCGCCAGCCGCTGGGGTTTTTGCGTTGCCACAGCAACGGGGCGTCCCGCCGCCGCGAACGATTCCAGGATTTCCCGGATACCGGGGTAGAGCCGGCTCTGGGCAATTCCCCTGGCGACGTAGTGTTCGCGGTACCGGTGGACCACCTCTTCCAGGCGTTCCGCGGGCACATTTGCCACGTTGAGCAGGGAATCGCTCAGCTTGGGGCCAATCATCGAATCGAGCAGGTCCTGGCCGGGAACCGGGAGCCCCAGCCCGCGGAGGGCTGAGGCAATCCCTTCAGTTATTCCACCGGCCGGATCGACAAGAGTGCCGTCCAGGTCAAAGATCACGGGCACTGTTGTTGAAGTCACCGGGTTAGTTTCTCACGACAGCAGGAATGCCTGAAACTCGCATTCCCGTCCAGGAATACTTCCGTGCGGTTTCCGTCGGTCAGCCGAGTATTTCGGCCAGGAACTTTCCGGTGTGGCTGGTGGAGGACTTGGCCACCTGCTCCGGCGTTCCCGCCGCGACGATCTGGCCGCCGCCGGAGCCGCCGTCCGGCCCGAGGTCCACCAGCCAGTCGGCGCTCTTGATGACGTCCAGGTTGTGTTCGATGGTGATCACCGTGTTGCCCTTGTCCACCAGGCCCTGCAGGACCATGAGCAGCTTCCGGATGTCCTCGAAGTGCAGGCCTGTGGTGGGCTCGTCCAGGACGTAGATGCTGCGGCCGTTGGACCGCTTCTGCAGTTCTGCCGCAAGCTTGACCCGTTGCGCCTCACCGCCGGAGAGGGTGGTGGCCGGCTGGCCCAGGCGGACGTAGCCCAGTCCCACGTCCACCAGGGTGTTCAGGTGGCGTGCGATGGGTGAGAACGCCGCAAAGAACTCCGCGCCCTCCTCGATGGGCATGTTGAGGACGTCGGCGATGGTCTTGCCCTTGTAATGCACCTCCAGGGTTTCCCGGTTGTAGCGGGCACCGTGGCACACCTCGCACGGCACGTAGACGTCCGGCAGGAAGTTCATCTCGATCTTCAGCGTGCCGTCACCGGAGCATGCCTCGCAGCGGCCGCCCTTGACGTTGAAGGAGAACCGCCCGGGAAGGTAGCCGCGCACCTTGGCCTCGGTGGTCTCGGCGAAGAGCTTGCGGATGTTGTCGAACACGCCCGTGTACGTGGCCGGGTTGGACCGCGGGGTACGGCCGATGGGGCTTTGGTCCACGTGGACCACCTTGTCCAGGTGCTCCAGGCCCTGGACGGTCTTGTGCCGGCCCGCCACCTGCTTGGCCCCGTTGAGTTTGTTCGCCAGCACCTTGTAGAGGATCTCGTTGACGAGCGTGGACTTGCCCGAACCACTGACGCCGGTGACCGCGGTGAAGAGTCCCAGCGGGAAAGCGGCGTCGACGTTCACGAGGTTGTTCTCCCGCGCGCCCACCACTTTGATCTCACGCTTTTTGTCGTATTTACGGCGCTTCTTCGGTACCTCGATGGTCTTGCGGCCGGACAGGTAGTCGCCGGTCAGCGATTCCTTGTTGTCCAGCAGCTCCTTGTAGGTCCCGGAGTGGACAACCTGGCCGCCGTGCTCGCCGGCGCCCGGTCCGATGTCAACGATCCAGTCGGCAACGTGGATGGTGTCTTCGTCATGCTCAACGACGATGAGGGTGTTCCCCATGTCGCGGAGCCGGGTGAGGGTTTCGATCAGCCGGCGGTTGTCCCGCTGGTGCAGGCCGATGGAGGGTTCGTCCAGGACGTAGAGGACACCCACCAGGCCGGAGCCGATCTGGGTGGCGAGCCTGATGCGCTGCGCTTCGCCGCCGGAGAGGGTGGCGGACGGACGCTCGAGGTTGAGGTACTCCAGGCCAACGTCCAGGAGGAACGTCAGCCGGGCCTGGATCTCCTTGAGGACCTGGTGGGCGATCTGGGCTTCGCGCCCGGTCAACACCAGGTTGTTCAGGAACTCCGCGCAGTCCCGCATGGGCAACGCGGCTACCTCGGCGATGGACTTGCCGTTGATCAGCACCGACAAGGATGCGGGGTTGAGGCGTGCGCCGTTGCAGGCGGGGCAGGGAACCTGCCGCATGTATTCCTCGTAGCGGTCGCGGGCCCAGTCCGAATCGGTTTCGCCATGCTTGCGGTGGACGTACTGGATGGCGCCTTCGAACCCGGTGCTGTACTTGCGTTCGCGGCCAAAGCGGTTGCGGTACTGCACCACCACCTTGTGGTCCTTGCCGTGCAGGATGGTCTGGCGTACATCCTTGCCCAGCTTCTCCCACGGCGTGGCCATGGAGAAGCCCACTTCCTTGGCCAGGCCTTCCAGGAGCCGGTTCCAGTACTCGGTGGTGGCGGTGCCCAGCGACCATGGTGCGATGGCGCCCTCCGACAGGGACAGCTCCGGGTTGGGCACGATGAGTTCCTCATCAACCTCAAGCCGGGTGCCGATTCCGCTGCAGGCGGCGCAGGCGCCGAACGGGTTGTTGAACGAGAACGAGCGGGGCTCGATCTCATCGATGGCAAGCGGGTGCTCGTTGGGGCATGCAAGGTTTTCGGAGAACGCCCGGATCCGTCCGGGCGCATCGGCTTCGAGGTCCACGAATTCAGCCAGGACCCGGCCCTCGGACAGCCCAAGGGCCGTTTCGATGGAGTCCGTGAGCCGCTGGCTGATGCCTTCCTTGACCACCAGGCGGTCCACCACTACTTCGATGGTGTGCTTGAACTGCTTGCCCAGCTTGGGGGGATCGCTCAGCTGGACCAGGTTGCCGTCCACCCGTGCCCGCGAGTATCCCTTGGCCGTCAGTTCCTTGAAGAGGTCCACGAACTCGCCCTTGCGTCCGCGCACCACCGGTGCCAGGACCTGGAAGCGTGTGCCCTCGTCGAGTTCAAGGAGCTGGTCCACGATCTGCTGCGGGGTCTGCTTGGACACCGGCTCGCCGCACACCGGGCAATGCGGCCTGCCGACACGGGCCCACAACAGGCGCATGTAGTCGTAGATTTCGGTGATGGTGCCCACCGTTGACCGCGGGTTCTTGCTGGTGGATTTCTGGTCGATGGAGACCGCCGGAGAGAGGCCTTCGATGAAATCGACGTCGGGCTTATCCACCTGGCCCAGGAACTGGCGTGCGTAAGCGGAGAGCGATTCAACGTAGCGCCGCTGGCCTTCGGCGAAGATGGTGTCGAATGCCAGCGAGGACTTCCCGGAGCCCGAGAGGCCGGTGAAGACGATCATGGCATCACGCGGCAGGTCGAGGTCCACGTTGCGCAGGTTGTGCTCCCGCGCGCCCTTCACCACGAGGCGGGAGAGGTCCGGACGCTGCGGGGAAGCAGCAGGGGGGACTGCGAGGGAAGTGGCGGGGGCAGGGGTTTCTTCAGCTAAGGCTTTAGGCACCCCATAATGCTAATCGAAAACTTTTTCGAACACCGACGGTTCCGCCCTCAGGGAACATCGTAGGCGGCAGCGAGGATCTTCACGGCCTCGGCGAAGCTGGCGCCCTGGGATTTGGCGACCGCGGCATAGGCGGCAGCGGCCTCGGACAGGCCTCCCAGCCTTTCGTCGCGTGCCGAGACCACGGTCCCGTTGCGTCCCCGGGTGGCAACGATACCCGCCGCCTCCAGTTCCTTGTACGCCCTTGCCACGGTGTGCGGGGCGACGTCGAGTTTCTCTGCAAGTGCCCGCACCGCAGGGAGCCGGGTGCCTGGCGCCAGTGCGCCGTTGTCCGCCAGATGGATGACCTGGAGCCGCAGCTGTTCGAACAGCGCCACACTGCTGGCAGGATTGGGCCGCCAGGAACCGGGAAACTCTCCTGCGGCGCTCACAGGCCGCCCTCCAGGACCTCTGCCCTGCCGTCCCGTTCGGCGAACTGGGCGTTGTACAGCTTGGCGTAGTAACTGTTGGCGGCCAGCAGGCTTGCGTGCGTACCCTGCTCGACGATGCGTCCGTGGTCCATGACGAGAATTAGATCAGCGTTGCGGATAGTGGACAAACGGTGGGCGATCATGAAGCTCGTCCGTCCGTGGCGGAGCCTCTGCATCGCCTGGCGGATGAGCAGTTCTGTCCTGGAGTCCACGGAACTGGTTGCTTCATCCAGGACCAGGACGGCCCGCCCGGCAAGCTGCGCCCTGGCGATGGTGAGCAGTTGCCGCTGGCCCTGGCTGAGCGGCTCCCCGCCGTTTTCCAGCACCGTGCCGTATCCGTGCGGCAGCGACCTGATGAAGCGGTCCGCGTGGGTGGCCTCCGCGGCGGCGACGATGGCAGCATCCGACGCGCCCGGCAGGCCGTAGGCGATGTTTTCGCGGATGCTGCCGTCGAAGAGCCAGGAATCCTGGAGGACCACACCGAACTGCGCCCGCAACTGGTCCCGGGGAATTGCCGCAATGTCCTGCCCGCCCATGGTGATCAGGCCGGATGAGGGTTCCAGGAACCGCATGAGGAGATTCACCACGGTGCTCTTGCCTGCGCCCGTGTGTCCCACGATGGCGACAGCCTGTCCCGGCTCCACGGTGAAGGTGAGGTTGCGGACGGCGGGCACGGATCCTGGGTAGCCGAAGGTGACGTCATGGAAGGTGATGCGGCCGTCTGCCGGCGCGGCGGCATCCTGCCCGCCCGGCTCCGGCGGGTCTTCGCCGGCGTCCAGGAGGGCGAAGACCCTGGCGGCCGACGCCGCGCAGGACTGCATGACGTTCAACAGGCCGCCGATCTGGCCCACCGGCTGGGTGAACAGCCGGCTGAACTGGATGAAGGCCTGGACTCCCCCGATGGTCATGGCGCCCGCGATGACCTGCAGGGCCCCCACCACGGCAACCGCGATGTAGTTGAGGTTGGACATCAGCACCATCAGTGGCTGGACCACCCCGGCTGAGTACTGGGCCTTGGCTGCCGCCCGCGCCAGGCGTCCGTTGCTGCGGGTAAAGACGTCCGCCGCCTGTTCCTGCCGGCCAAAAGCCTTGATGACTTCGTGGCCACTGATGAATTCCTCCACGTGGCTGTTCAGTTCCCCGGTCTCTTTCCACTGCCGGGCGAAATGCTCCTGGGACCGCCTGGCCACCAGGACGGTGATTAATGTGGAGACGGGGACGGTGGCAATGGCGATGGCCGCGAGCAGCGGTGAGATCCACAGCATCATGGCCAGCGAGCCGCACAGCATCAGGACCGACACGATGAGCTGGGTCAGGACCTGGTTCAGGGCCTGGGCGATGTTGTCGATGTCGTTGGTGGCACGGCTCAGCACGTCACCGCGGGAGCGTTCGCGGAAGTAGGTGGAGGGCAGCCGGTGCAGCTTGTCCTCCACGGATGCGCGCAGGCCGTACATGAGTCCCTGCACGGCCCGGGCGGTCAATGCGCCCTGGACCCAGTTGAACAGGGAAGCGAAGACGTACATCATGGCCACCGCTGCCAGGAGGACTCCGAGGCGTTGGTCCAGGCTGCCCTGGACGACGCCCTCCACCACCTCGTCGGTGGCATCACCGAGGTACTTGGGTGCCGCGACGTTGAGGACGGCAAAGGCACAGGTGGATCCCACGGCTCCGAGCATCTGGAGCCGGAAGGGGCGCAGGAGGCCCAGGAGCCTGCCGGCCGTCGGCCAGAACCTGTACGCCGTTTCCCCGGCTTCTTTCCCTGCGGTCACAGCGTGCCGTCCAGCGCCAGCTGGGATTCGGCAATCTCGCGGTAGGTGGCGGACGTTTCCAGCAACTCCCGGTGCGTTCCCTGCGCAACGAGGCGGCCGTCGTCGAGCACCAGGATCAGGTCCGCGTCCTCCACGGCTGAAATGCGCTCGGCCACGATGACCACCGTCGCGGCGGCGAGCGCCTGCCCCAGGGCCTGCCGCAGCCTGGTGTCCGTGTCGTAGTCGAGGGCGGAGAAGCTGTCGTCAAAAAGGTAGAGGGGTGCCTTGCGCAACAGCGCCCTGGCGATGCACAGCCTTTGCCGCTGCCCGCCTGAAAGGCTGGCGCCTCCCTGGCCTACGGGGGTGGCAAGCCCCAGCGGGAGGTCACCCATGAACCGCATGGTCTGCGCCGTTTCCAGGGCCGCCCAAAGTTCCCCGTCCGTGGCCCCGGGCGCGGCCATCCGCAGGTTGTCGGCGATGGTGCCGGTGAACAGGTGGGAATGCTGGGGCACGATGGCCATCGCTGCACGCAGCTGGTCCAGGGGCACGTCCCTGATGTCATGGCCGGCCAGGGAGATGCGGCCTTTTGTGGGGTCGAGGAACCGTGGAATCAGGTTCAGCAGCGTGGTCTTGCCGCTCCCGGTCGCGCCCACGATTGCGGTGGTGGTACCGGGAGCGGCGGTAAAGCTGATGTCCGCAAGCACGGGAGCCTCTGCTCCCGGGTAGGAGAAGCCAACGCCGTGGAAGGCCAGGGTTGCCGGCTGCGAAAGGTCCGGCTGGAACTGCTGCGGGCCGGCCGGGCTGCTGACGGAGGGCTCGGTGTCCAGCACGGCCTGGATACGTTCGGCGCAGACGGCGGCCCGCGGCGCCGTCATCAGCACATACATGGACATCATGATTGCCAACAGGATCTGCATGATGTAGGCGATGAAGGCCGTGAGCGCTCCAAGGTTCATGAGTCCCGACTGGATGCGGTGGCCGCCGAACCACACCACGGCAACCGAACTGGTGTTGACCACCAGCATGATCATTGGCAGCATCCCGGCGACCAGGAGCGCCGACCGGAGATTGTTGGCGGTCAGCCGGGCGTTGACCGCCGCGAAACGCCGCCCTTCATGGCCCTGGCGGACAAAGGCACGGATCACATCCACACCGATGATCTGTTCGCGCAGGATTCCCCCGGACCGGTCCAGCAGTTCCTGGCCCTCCCGGTAGAGCGGAATGAGCCGGCGGACGATCAGGTACATGATCAGCAGCAGCAGGGGCACGATGACGATGACGACGACGGACAGCACCACGTCCTGCTGGACAGCCAGCACTATCCCGCCGATGCCCATGGCCGGGCCTGCGAAGAGCATGGTGAAAACCAGCAGGGCGAACGCCTGGATCTGCTGGACATCGTTCGTGGCGCGGGTGGTCAGGCTTTGGGTTCCGAACAGGGCCACGTCCTGGGAGGACAGCGTCTGGATCCGGCTGAACACCTCCGCCCGCAGGCGGTGCCCGATACTCATGGCAACGACGGCGCCGAGGTAGCCCGCCGCGATGGCGGACGCTGCCTGGACCACGGCAATGGCGGCCATGAGCATGCCGAGCCGTGAGATCACGCCGGGCTCGCCCGCCACGATCCCGTCATCGATAATGGCCGCGTTCACGGTGGGCAGCAACAGGTTCGCCCCCGCCTGGACCAGCTGGAGCACAACGATCGCCCACAACTGCGCGTGCTTGCCGGCAAGCTGCCGCTTTAAGAGTCCGACCAGCAAAATACCCCCTGCAGATGCCTACGGCCGAAGAGGGGGCCAGCGGCTTGACCCCTGAAGCACAGTGGCCATTGTAAGCCAGATCACTTTCGGGCGCTGTCACGCCGTGTGACGCGCTGGAAAACATGGCGTCCCGGCCCCTATTCCTCCTTGCGGCCGACGGCAAAGATCCGCCGGAACGGATAAACGGTGCCGTGCGCCCCCTGGGGGTAGGCCGCCCGCAGGGCGGCTGCGTACTCCTCCTCGAAATGCCTGGCGTCGTCCTCGCCGAGGACCGCCATAACCGGACGCAGTGCCGTGCCGCGGACCCACTCGAGCACGGGGTCCGGCCCCTGCAGGACCTGCAGGTAGCTCGTTTCCCACGCATCCGCCGCGCAGCCGGCGTCGAGCAGGATGCCCAGGTAGTCCGCGGGCTCCCCCACCGACTCCCCGCCGCGGAGCACGCCGCCAAGCCTGGCCGCCCAACGGCCGGACGCCGCGAGTTCCCGCATCAGGGAATGCGAGGGGGCGTTGAAGTTGCCCGGCACCTGCATGGCGAACCAGGATCCCGGGCGGAGGGCCTTCAGCCACCTGCGCATCAGGTCCTGGTGGCCGGGGACCCACTGCAGGGCCGCGTTGCTCACCACGACGTCCGTCTCCCCAGTGGGCATCCATTCGGCGATGTCGGCATGTTCGAACCTCAGGATGGGGACGGCCTGCGCCAGCGGCGCGGCCTTTGCCAACATCTCCGCGGAGGAATCAAGGCCAACCACCTGGGCGCCGGGCCAGCGTTCGGCCAGGGCAGCTGTCAGGTTCCCCGGCCCGCAGCCAAGGTCGACCACCCGCGCGGGGCGGTCAGCATGGATCCGGCCAGTCAGGTCGAAGAACGGCCTGTTCCGGTGGTCATCGAATTTGACGTACTTTGCGGGGTCCCATTTCATGATCTTCTCCAGGTTCTGGCATGCACGGCGGCCAGGCGTAGCCTAACCCGGCCCGACCGCCTGATCCGCACGCAACGTGGCACTAAGGTTTAAGTCAATGAAACTCGTTGACCAGCTGAACAATCTGTCCGTCCCCAACGCCGCCGCCGTCGACCCCGACGCCCTTTACACCCGGTTCGTGGAGTGGACGGAAACCCGTGGCCTGTCGCTGTACCCGGCCCAGGACGAGGCCATCATGGAGCTGGCGACGGGCGCGAACGTCATCCTGGCCACGCCAACGGGGTCCGGAAAGTCGCTGGTGGCTATCGCCGCGCACTTCCAGGCCATGGCCCAGGGACGGCGGAGCTACTACACCGCCCCGATCAAGGCGCTGGTGTCCGAAAAGTTCTTTGCGCTCTGCGACATCTTCGGCGCCGAGAACGTGGGCATGATCACCGGTGACTCCGGGGTCAACCAGGATGCACCCATCATCTGCTGCACCGCGGAGATCCTGGCCAACATCGCATTGCGGGAGGGCGCTGCAGCCGAACTCGGCGCAGTGATCATGGACGAGTTCCATTTCTACTCCGACCCGCAGCGCGGCTGGGCATGGCAGGTCCCGCTCCTGGAGCTTCCGCAGGCACAGTTCCTGCTGATGTCCGCCACCCTGGGCGACGTCACCCGGTTCGAGGAGGGGCTGACGGCGCTGACGGGCCGGCCCACCACCACGGTGAGTTCTGCCGAGCGGCCCATTCCGCTGCACTACTACTACCACCAGACCCCGGTCCACGAGACGCTGGAGGAACTGCTCTCCACCAGGCAGGTGCCGGTCTACGTAGTGCATTTCAGCCAGCTTGAGGCGATCGACCGAGCCCAGAACCTGATGAGCATCAACATATGCACCCGGGAGGAAAAGGACAGGGTCGCAGAGCTCATTGCCAATTTCCGGTTCGCCGCCGGGTTCGGCAAGACGCTGAACCGGCTGGTGCGCCACGGCATCGGGGTACACCACGCCGGCATGCTGCCCAAGTACCGCCGGCTGGTGGAGCAGCTGGCCCAGGCGGGACTTTTGAAGGTGATCTGCGGGACGGACACGTTGGGCGTGGGTATCAACGTCCCCATCCGCACCGTGCTGCTCACCGCCCTGAGCAAGTACGACGGCGTCCGCACCCGCCTGCTTAACCCACGTGAGTTCCACCAGATTGCGGGCCGGGCCGGCAGGGCGGGCTATGACACCGCCGGGACGGTGGTGGTGCAGGCGCCCGAGCACGTGGTCGAGAACGTCAAGGCCATGGCGAAGGCCACGGCCAAGTTCGGCGACGACCAGAAGAAACTCCGCCAGGTGGTCAAGAAGAAGCCGCCCGAGGGTTTTGTTTCCTGGGGTGAGCCCACGTTCAAGCGGCTGGTGGAATCTGTCCCCGACCCCCTGACGTCAAGCTTCACGGTGACGCACGCCATGCTGATGAACCTGATGGAACGGCCCGGCGACCCTTTCGCCGCGGCCAGGCGGCTGCTCACCGAAAACCACGAGCCGCGCTCCTCCCAGCTGCGGCTCATGAAGAAGGCGCTGGGCATCTACCGCGAACTCCTCGCCGCCGAAGTCATCGAGCGGATCCCGCCGGAGGAGCAGGGGCCGGATGGCCGCACGGTCCGCCTGACCGTGCACCTGCAGGCCAACTTCGCGCTGAACCAGCCGCTCTCCCCCTTCGCACTTGCCGCACTGGACCTCCTTGACCCGGAGTCGCCGTCGTACGCCCTGGACGTGGTGTCCGTCATCGAGGCGACCCTGGAGAAACCGCGGCAGATCCTGTCGGCGCAGCAAAAGAAGGCCCGCGGCGAGGCAGTGGCGGCCATGAAGGCCGACGGCATCGAGTATGACCAGCGGATGGCCCTGCTGGACGAGGTCACCTACCCCCAGCCGCTCGGCGACATCCTGGGCGAAGCGTTCGAGGTGTACCGCAAGGCCGCACCGTGGGTGGGCGACTTTGAGCTCGCGCCCAAGTCCGTGGTCCGCGACATGTACGAGCGCGCCATGAACTTTGGCGAATTCGTACAGTTCTACGGCCTGGCCAGGTCCGAAGGCATTGTGCTGCGGTACCTCGCGGATGCCTTCAAAGCGCTGCGCCAAACCGTTCCCCAGGACATGCTCCGTGAGGACCTCGAAGACCTTGTTGCATGGCTGGGTGAGCTGGTCCGGCAGGTGGACTCCAGCCTGCTGGACGAGTGGGAGGAGCTGACGTCCGGTGCGGCGCCGACCCCCCACGACGCGCCGCCGCCCCCGCCGCCGTCGCTCACCTCGAACATCCGCGCGTTCCGGGTGATGGTGCGCAACGAGATGTTCCGCCGCGTGGAACTTTTCGCCGACGAGGACGCCACCGCGCTGGGAGAGCTCGACGCCGGCTCCGGCTGGGGTGCCGAGCGCTGGGAAGATGCGCTGGACGACTACTTCGACGAACACGACGACATCGGGACGGGACCGGATGCGCGGGGTCCGGGCCTGCTCATCATCACCGAAGAACCGGGGACCTGGAAGGTCCGCCAGATCTTCGACGACCCGGCGGGCAACCACGACTGGGGCATCTCGGCGGAGGTCGACCTGGCGGACTCCGACGCGACCGGAACGGCCGTGGTGAGGGTGACGGATGTGAACCGGCTCTAGCCCCGGACCGGCCCTTCGCTTGCCCTGCGGCGGTACCGCCGGACCCGGCGGTAAGCTCGAACAATGAGTGTAATCCGCCCCGCAACCCGGCACGACGTTCCCGCCATCCTCCGCATGATCCACGAGCTGGCGCATTACGAGAAGGAACCCGACGCCGTCCGGAACACACCGGAATTGCTGGAGCAGGCCCTCTTCGGCGACAACCCGCGGATCTTCGCTGCCATGGCTGAGGACGCGGCGGGCAGCGTGCAGGGCTTTGCGCTGTGGTTCCTGAACTACTCCACTTGGGAAGGCGTCCACGGGATCTACCTGGAAGACCTTTACGTCAGCCCGGAAGCACGGGGCGAGGGGCATGGCAAGGCCCTGCTGCAGCACCTTGCCACCATCGCCGTGGAGAACGGCTACGCGCGCGTGGAATGGAGCGTGCTGGACTGGAACGAGCCCTCCATCAATTTCTACCGCCGCCTTGGTGCCCGCCCCATGGACGGGTGGTCCACCTTCCGGCTCACCGGCGAGGCGCTGGACCAGTTTGGAAGTGCAGCCTCCCGCGGCTCCCTTTCCGCCCATGCCCAGGGCTGACGCGCGCCGGGCAGCAGTCCCCGCTGCCGGCCATGAGGTCAGGGCGACGCACGAATTCCGTGGCATGCGCACCGTGGAGCACTACTTCACCGTCCCCCTGGACCATTCCGCACCGTCCGACGGCTCCGCAGAGACCATCACGGTATTCGCCCGCGAGTATGTCTCGGCGGCGCACAGCGCGGAAGCGGCCGCACAGCTGCCCTGGCTCCTCTTCCTGCAGGGCGGCCCGGGCGGCCGCGGCAACAGGTGGGGCTCCCTGGGCGGCTGGAGCAAAGCCGCCGCCCAGGACTTCCGCATCCTGATGCTGGACCAGCGCGGCACGGGGCTCTCAACGCCCATCGACCGCAGGACCTTGCCCGCCCGCGGGTCCGCTGCCGAACAGGCGGCCTACCTGGAGCACTTCAGGGCCGACTCGATCGTGGCGGACGCGGAGCTGATCCGCCGTGCCCTGGAATCACCTGCCTGGACCATCTACGGCCAAAGCTATGGCGGCTTCTGCGCCCTGACGTACCTGTCCTTCGCCCCCGAAGGACTGCGCGAAGCCCTCATCACCGGCGGCCTGGCACCTCTCACGGGCAGCGCGGACGACGTCTACCGGGCCACCTTCCAGCGCTTAGCGGCACGGAACGACGAATACTTCGGCTGGTATCCGGAGGACCGGGACGCGGTGGAGCGGATAGCGCGTCACCTGCGCTGCACACCGGAACTCCTGCCCGACGGCAGTCCCCTCACCGTGGAGCGGTTCCAGATGGCCGGCGCATTCCTGGGCGGCAACACCCGGGTGGACAGCCTGCATTACCTGCTGGAGGACGCGTTCGTGGACACCCCCGGTGGTCCCAGGCTGTCCGACACTTTCCTGGAGCAGTTTACCGGTGTGGTGTCCCGCCGCTCCAACCCGCTGTACGCCCTGATGCATGAATCCATTTACGGCAAGGAGCAGGCCACCAACTGGTCAGCCTGGCGGATGCTCGGCGAGAATCCCTGGTTCAGGCCCGACGCCGAACCACTGCTGCTGACCGGCGAAATGGTGTACCCGTGGTACTTCGAGCAGGACCCCGCACTCCAGCCGCTCCGGGAGGTGGCTGACCTGCTGGCCGCAAAGCAGGATTGGAAGCCGCTGTACGACCCGGAGGTGCTGGCCGCCAACACCGTTCCCGTGGCAGCGGCGGTCTACTCGGACGACATCTACGTTGACCGGGACCTTTCCCTGCGCACGGCAGCTGCGGTGCGCGGGCTGCAGGTCTGGGAGACGGCCGACTTCCACCATGACGGGATCGCCGACGACGGCGAGAGGATCTTCGCCCGCCTCCTGGGCATGACCCGCTCAGGCGGCCGCTGACCGCCGGTGTGACGTGCGGGTGACGACGGCGGCGGCGAGGACGGCCGCCCCGATGGTACCGCCCAGCAGGTTGAGGCCGAGGTAGCCGGCAAAGCCCAGGACCAGTCCGGACACGGCGCCTCCCAGGGCACCTGCGGCGCCCATCAGCATGTCGGAGACGCCTTGGACAGCCACCCGGGCGTCCTGGCCAACGCTCTCGGCGAGCAGGGTGGAGCCGGAGATCGTGGCCGCGGACCAGCCCATGCCCAGCAGGACCAGTCCTGCGGCCACTGCGCCGGTCGAGGCCTGGCCGAACCCGGCAACGGCGACGGCGGCGATCAGCAGCGCGAAGCCGATCATGATGGTCTCTATCCGGCCCGCCCTGTCGGTCAGCCACCCCATGACCGGGGAGAGCGCGAACATGCCTGCGATGTGCAGCGAGATGGTGAAGCCGATGATGACCAGCACGTCCCCCTCGGCGATGTGGCCGGCATGCGGGCCCGGTCCTTCCACCAGGTGCTGCAGGTGCAGTGGGGTCATGGACATGACACCCACCATGACTGCGTGCGCTGCCACAACGCCGGCGACGGCCAGCAGTG
Source organism: Pseudarthrobacter sp. LMD1-1-1.1 (assembly GCF_040676255.1). Taxonomy (NCBI): domain Bacteria; kingdom Bacillati; phylum Actinomycetota; class Actinomycetes; order Micrococcales; family Micrococcaceae; genus Pseudarthrobacter; species Pseudarthrobacter sp. LMD1-1-1.1. The sequence goes on from NZ_JBEGHP010000022.1 coordinate 137,689, forward strand.
CCATCCGGGAGCTGCGGATAGCCCGCAGTCCACGGTCCAGCGAGCCCCGCGCGGCCGCTGCGGCGGGCTGGGTCCTTGCCGGTGGGGCGCCTTCCGGGGTGGTGCCGGCGGCAGGGGTGGTGGAAGGCGCGCCACTTCCCCGTTCCGCGGTGGCGGCGTTGTTGGCCGCGGCAAGGCGGCGTGCCAGCAGCAGCGGGTCCGGGCGAAGGCCGGCGAACAGCAGCACGGAGGCGATGAGGAGCCCGGCCCCGGAGATCACGAACGGTCCTGCGATGGGCGGCAGCCCCAGCGCAGTTCCCACCGCCGTTCCGGGCTGGATCAGGTTGGGGCCTGCCACGGCACCGACTGTTACCGCCCAGACCACGGTGGACAAGGCCCGCCCGCGGTGCTCGGGGGCAGCGAGATCCACCGCGGCAAACCGTGCCTGCAGCGTCGCTGCCGTGCCGATGCCGATGCCTGCCGAGCCCACGACCAGCAGGACGAAGAGCCCGGTGACGACGGCCAGGACCATGAGGACCGCCCCTGCCAGCGCCGCCGAAAGGCCGGCCACCTGGCCCGCCCGGCGCCCACGCCGTTCCGCCAGCGATGCCAACGGCAGGGCTGCGGCCGCCGCCCCGAGGGTCATCACCGTGGCCACGGAGCCCGCCCAGGCACTGGAGCCGGACAGCTCGACGGCCAGGATGGAACCAATGGACACGGTCGATCCCGTCCCGAGTCCACCGAACACCTGGGCCACGCTCAAGAGCAAAACGGTACGTCGCTGCACCTGGCGCGCGCCCTGATCCATCACAAGCGTGCGGGCCATGATCTGAGCATAGTCCTGCGCCGGCTAGACCCACAGGGGTGCGGAACCCGTCCGTGCTGCGGAGGCTTAAAGGGGTAATCCCGGCCGCTCAGGCGGCCGGGATTACCGGAGGGGAATGCGCCGGGGCGCGCCTACTCGGCGTCGCTGTGGCTCTTCCGGGCGTCCTCTTCAAGCCGCGGATCCACCTTGGCAGCCTGGGCCTTGGAGCTGAGCAGGCTGGCGACGACGGCCACGATGATGGTGCCCACAATCACGGCGAGGGAGACGAAGGTGGGGATCTCAGGTGCCCACTCGATGTGCTCTCCGCCGTTGATGAAGGGAAGCTCGTTGACGTGCATGGCGTGCAGGACAAGCTTGACGCCGATGAACGCAAGGATGAAGGACAGGGCGTGCTTGAGGTAGATGAGCCGGTTCATCAGGCCACCCAGCAGGAAGTACAGCTGCCGCAGGCCCATCAGGGCGAACAGGTTGGCGGTGAAGACAATGAAGGGGCTTTGGGTCAGGCCGAAGATCGCGGGGATGGAGTCAACTGCGAACAGCAGGTCCGTGAGGCCGATGGTGACGAAGACGATCACCATGGGGGTGAAGACCTTCTTGCCGTTGACCACGGTACGGAGCTTGCCGCCGTCGAACTTCTCCGACATCGGGATGACCTTGCGGATCTTCGCAATCAGCGGGTTCTCGCGGTCCTCTTCCTCTTCACCCTCGTCCTGGGCCTGCTTCCAGGCCGTCCACAGCAGGAACGCGCCGAAGATGTAGAACACCCAGCTGAACTGTTCGATGACGATGGCGCCCAGCAGGATGAAGATGCCGCGCAGGATGAGCGCGATGATGATGCCCACCATCAACACTTCCTGCTGGTACTTCCGGGGCACGGAGAACCTGGCCATGATGATGATGAAGACGAACAGGTTGTCGATGCTGAGGCTGTACTCGGTCACCCAGCCGGCGACGAACTGGCTGCCGAATTCGGGCCCGGTAAAAGCGAACATGGCACCGGCGAAGGCCAGGGCAAGGGTGACGTAGAAGGCCACCCACAGACCGGCCTCCTTCATGGACGGCTCATGCGGGCGCCGCACCACCAGAAGGAGATCGATCAGGAGAATTAGGCCGAGGACGGCAAATGAGCCAACCTCGAACCATACGGGCAAGTCGAGCACAGGGCAGCCTTTCGCAGGGTACACAAAATGGTGTAAGTCTCTCCGGCCTGCCTGTGCACTTGGTGCTGATGTGGCGGCCCGCTACGCCCGGCGGGGCAGCTGTGCCCTGCGTGTTGACGATCGTAGCGCTTGGGATACTCCCCTACGTGCTTTAACTGTACCCCAGCCGGATGCCCGGCCGCGGACGTCAGGCGTGGCCTGCCGCCTGCATCTGCCTCAGCTCCTTCTTCAGCTCGCTGACCTCGTCCCGGATCCGCGCCGCCACCTCGAACTGGAGGTCTGCCGCCGCGCCATGCATCTGTTCCGTGAGCTGTGCGATCAGGCCCACCAGGTCCTCGGCCGGAGCCGCCGCCAGGCCGTCCGCACGGACCTGGGCCGCGCCCTTCTTGGCGCCGGCCTTATTGGATCCGGTGATGCCGCGCTTGCCCTTGCCGTAATCGAAGCTGCCCAGCAGCGCATCGGTATCGGCATCTTCCTTGGCCAACTGGTCCGTGATGTCGGCGATCTTCTTCCGCAGCGGCTGCGGATCGACGCCGTGTTCCTTGTTGTACGCCACCTGGATGGCGCGGCGACGGTTGGTTTCGTCAATGGCGTTGGCCATGGAGTCGGTGATCCGGTCCGCGTACATGTGCACCTGGCCGGAGACGTTGCGGGCGGCACGTCCGATGGTCTGGATCAGCGAGGTGGACGAGCGCAGGAACCCCTCCTTGTCCGCGTCCAGGATGCTGACCAGGGACACCTCGGGGAGGTCCAGGCCCTCACGGAGAAGGTTGATGCCCACCAAGACGTCGAAGGATCCCAACCGCAGTTCACGCAGGAGCTCCACCCGGCGCAGCGTGTCCACGTCCGAGTGCAGGTATTCCACCTTGACGCCGTGGCCCAGCAGGTAGTCGGTGAGGTCCTCTGCCATCCGCTTGGTCAGCGTGGTCACCAGGACGCGCTCGTTCTTTTCCACCCGGGTCTTGATCTCGCCGAGGAGGTCGTCGATCTGTCCCTTGGTGGGCTTGACCACCACCTCGGGATCCACCAGGCCGGTGGGACGGATGATCTGCTGGACGTAGCCGTCTGCCTTGCCCAGCTCATACTTGCCGGGGGTAGCCGAGAGGTAGACGGTCTGGCCCACGCGTTCGAGGAACTCGTCCCACTTCAGCGGCCGGTTGTCCATGGCGGACGGCAGCCGGAAGCCGAAGTCCACCAGGTTCCGTTTGCGGGACATGTCACCTTCGTACATGGCCCCGATCTGGGGAATGGTCACGTGGGACTCGTCCACCACCAGCAGGAAGTCGTCCGGGAAGTAGTCCAGGAGGCAGTGGGGTGCAGTACCCGGCTCCCGCCCGTCAATGTGCGCCGAGTAGTTCTCGATGCCGTTGCAGAAACCCATCTGCTGCATCATCTCGAGGTCGTAGGTGGTGCGCATCCGCAGCCGTTGGGCTTCGACGAGCTTGTTCTGGCCCTCCAGCACCTTCAGCCTGTCCGCCAGCTCATCCTCGATCCGTTTGATGGCCCGCGCCATCCGTTCCGGACCGGCCACGTAGTGCGAGGCCGGGAAGACGTACATCTCTTCCTCGTCGCGGATGACTTCGCCGGTAAGCGGGTGAAGGGTTTGGATGCTCTCAATCTCATCACCGAAGAACTCGATCCTGATGGCCAGTTCCTCGTACATGGGAATGATTTCCACGGTGTCGCCGCGCACCCGGAAGGTGCCGCGGTGAAAGTCCATGTCGTTGCGGGCGTACTGCATGAAGACGAACTTGCGGAGGAGGTCGTCCCGGTTCATCTCGGCGCCGCGGCGGAGGGTCACCATGCCGGAAATGTATTCCTCAGGGGTTCCCAGGCCGTAGATGCAGGACACCGTGGCCACCACAATCACATCGCGGCGGGTCAGCAGCGCGTTGGTGGCGGAGTGGCGGAGCCGTTCCACTTCCTCGTTGATGGAGGAATCCTTCTCGATGAAGGTGTCCGTCTGGGCCACGTACGCTTCGGGCTGGTAGTAGTCGTAGTAGGAAACGAAGTATTCCACCGCGTTGTTGGGCAGCAGTTCGCGGAACTCGTTGGCCAGCTGGGCGGCAAGGGTCTTGTTCTGCACCATCACCAGGGTGGGGCGCTGCACCTGTTCAATAAGCCAGGCGGTGGTGGCACTTTTACCGGTACCTGTGGCGCCAAGCAGCACCACATCCTTCTCGCCGTTGTTGATGCGCTCCGTCAGCTCAGCGATGGCGGCCGGCTGGTCTCCGGCAGGTTTGAACTCGCTGATGACTTCGAAGGGCGCTACAACACGGTTGATTTCCTGCGCAAGGCTCATGAATCTAATTTACAGCCGGGCACCGACACTGGACGGCCCCGTCCGTTACCGGCGAACATCCAGCACGGCACGGGCCGGTGTCAGGAAGCGCACGACGGCGGTTCCCACCCGGTTGCGTCCGCCCACGCGGCCATGAGGGGCCACGCGACGTCCGTGAACCACGGTTCCTTCGCCTCCGCGTAGGAGCCGGTGGTGCCCGAATCGGCGTGCCGGGCGGCGAGGTCAGCCTTGTGCGCCGCGTACAGCCGGAGCGCGGAGGGATCGTTCCGCAGCCAGTCGCGGAACATCAACGCGAAGCGCCATCCGGCCGAACCGGCCGGCCGGACATGGACGTTGACGGCACGGCACGGGTCCGCGTTGGCGTGGAACCGCTTCAACCATGCTGCCGGGTCCGGAGCATTGGGCTTTGGAGTGTCGGATTCGACGTCCCGTACCGCCGGAAAGCCTGCTGCGGCCAGGAGAGGTGCGATGGTGGCCGCAACCGCGAGGTCAGGCACCGCCACCTGCAGGTCGATCACGTCCTTCGCGGGCAGGCCGGGAACAGCTGTGGAGCCAATGTGGTCCACGGCCAGGATGAGGTCGGGTGCTGCCGCCACCAGCCGGGCCGCTATCCTGGCCGCCTCCTGCGCCCACTCCGTCCGGTGCGGTTCCAGGACCGGACCGCCGTTCCGCGGTGCGCGTTTCCCCGCCACCAGGTTGCGGGCGAAGGGAACCAGGCGCTCATCCCACAGCCGGTCCACCTGGCCCAGCAGGTGCTGCACGGTACCGGAGTTGTCCAGGACTGCGTCGGCCGCGGCCAGCCGGTCCTGTCGCGAGGCCTGGGCGTCCATCCGGGCACGCGCCGCTTCCGCGGTCATTCCCCGGTGCTCGAGCATGCGCTGCAGCCGCACGTCGTCCGGCGCATCCACCACCACCACCAAGTGGAAAGCGGACCCCTGGCCGCTCTCCACCAGGAGGGGAATGTCCTGGACCACCACGGCGTCAGCCGGGGCTGCTGCCGTGATGGCGGCGGCGCGGGCGCGCACCAGGGGATGGACGATGGCGTTCAAAGCGGCGAGGCGCTCAGGATTGCCGAACACGGCCGCCCCGAGACGCGCGCGGTCAAGCCGTCCGCCGTCGTCGAGCATTCCTTCGCCAAACTCCCCCACGATGCGTTCCAGGCCTTCGGTCCCGGGCTCCACCACCTCCCTGGCCAGCGCATCCGCATCCACCAGCACGGCGCCGCGTTCCTGCAGCCGCGCGGCAACCACCGACTTCCCTGAGGCGATCCCGCCCGTCAACCCGATCTTCAGCACACCCCCACCCTACTGAACCGGCCTGGCCAGCTGAACCAGCCGGGCCACGCCCCCATGGCGGCACTAGACTGGGCCGGATGCAAGAGCATGAAAGCCGGGCCACCACCTACACCACGCTGGCAGCGGGCGGGGACTTCCGGCATGAACTTGAGGTCAAGCGCTCCAGGTTCATCACGGTTCTCCGGAGGGCGGGCACGGAAGACGCTGCCCGCGACCTGGTGGCCGGCCTCCGCCGCGAATTCCACGACGCCCGCCACCACTGCTCCGCGTTCGTCATCGGGCCGGACCGGACCGTCCAGCGCTCCAGCGACGACGGCGAACCCGCCGGGACCGCCGGCATCCCCATGCTCGAAGCCCTGCTGAAAAGGGAAACCGCGCCGGGGGTGACCGACCTCAGCGACGTCAGCGCCGTCGTCGTCCGCTATTTCGGCGGCGTCCTGCTCGGCGCGGGTGGCCTGGTCCGTGCCTATTCCGAATCAGTCTCGGCCGCCCTTGACCGGGCACCCCTTGCCCGGCGCAGCAGGCGGCGGATCTGTTCCACGGCGGTGCCGCACGCGGCAGCTGGACGGCTGGAGAACGATCTGCGCGCCGCAGGCATGGTCATGGCGGACACCAGCTACCAGGACCGGCACACGGTGCTCCGGATTGCGGTGGCTGACAACGCTGCCGCCATCGCCGCTGCGTCCGATCGCCTGCTGCAGCTGACGGCAGGGTCCGCCGAGCTCAATCCCGACGGAACGGAATGGATTGATGAGCGGCTCGACTGATGTGACCCTGGCGGACGTGGACGAGGCCGTGGCGGACCGGCTGCTCCAATTGGCCAAGCGCGACGCCTCCCCCGATGAAGTGGCGCCCCCGCTGGGTGGACCGGGCTGGAACCTCGAGCGCACCGCCTGGTTCTACGGCTACCACCGCGCTGCGGCCGCAGGGCTGGACGGCCCTGCGGCGGAAAAGTCCTGGGCTGTCTTCAAGGGCTCCCACATTGCCGGCTCCGTGCGGCTTAAGCGCGACCCCGCGGCTGGAGTCCCCTCTGCGGAAACCGGCATCTGGCTTGGCCGGAGCTTCCGATCCCGGGGAATCGGCGGTGCCGCCCTGGACCTCGTCCTGGCGGAGGCCCGCCGGGCGGGCCTGAAACGCGTCACCGCGCGGACCCTGTCCGGGAACCTCAGCGCCCAGCGGCTGCTCACGGCGGCAGGCGCGGCACTGACGCACGACGACGACGGGACGGTCCTCGCCGTCGTCGACCTTTAGTGCGGCGGCGGGACCCGTCCAGACGGGGGCCAGGGCGTTAGGCGCCTGTTGCTTCTAAAGTACAGCGGGCGCTTTAAAGCACAGTGGGCCCCCGCTTTCGCGGGGGCCCACTGTGTCAGCCCGGAAGTCCGGGCCGGCGGCAATTAGTTGCCGGTCAGCTTCTCGCGCAGGGCAGCAAGTGCCTCGTCCGAAGCCAGGGTGCCAGCACCGGAATCGGTGGCAGCAGGCTCGGAGGAGTAGCTGGTGGTGCCGGAGTCGCTGTCGCCGGACGTTGCAGCTGCAGCGTCGTCGGCAGCGTGCTGGGCAACCTGCTTCTTGTGGGCTTCCCAACGGGTCTGGGCGTCAGCGTACTGCTGCTCCCAGGCTGCGCGCTGGTTCTCGTAGCCCTCGAGCCATTCGTTGGACTCGGGGTCGAAGCCCTCGGGGTACTTGTAGTTGCCCTCTTCGTCGTACTCTGCGGCCATGCCGTACAGAGCGGGATCGAATTCGGTGCTGTCGGCGTCGACGCCCTCGTTGGCCTGCTTGAGGGACAGCGAGATGCGGCGGCGCTCGAGGTCGATGTCGATGACCTTGACGAACAGTTCGTCGCCAACGGAGACAACCTGCTCGGCCAGCTCCACGTGGCGGACAGCCAGCTCGGAGATGTGGACCAGGCCTTCGATGCCGTCTTCGACGCGGACGAACGCACCGAACGGAACCAGCTTGGTGACCTTACCCGGAACAACCTGGCCCAGGGCGTGGGTGCGGGCGAAGGTCTGCCACGGATCTTCCTGCGTAGCCTTGAGCGACAGGGAAACGCGCTCGCGGTCCAGGTCGACCTCGAGAACCTCGACGGTGACTTCCTGGCCAACTTCGACAACCTCGGACGGGTGGTCGATGTGCTTCCAGGAGAGCTCGGAAACGTGGACGAGGCCGTCTACGCCGCCCAGGTCCACGAATGCACCGAAGTTGACGATGGAGGAAACGACGCCGGGACGGACCTGGCCCTTTTCCAGCTTGTTGAGGAACGTGGAGCGGACCTCGGACTGGGTCTGCTCGAGCCATGCACGGCGGGACAGCACAACGTTGTTGCGGTTCTTGTCCAGCTCGATGATCTTGGCTTCGATCTGCTGGCCGATGTACGGAGCAAGGTCGCGCACACGGCGCATCTCGACGAGGGATGCGGGCAGGAAGCCGCGCAGGCCGATGTCGAGGATAAGACCACCCTTGACAACCTCGATGACGGTACCGGTGACGACACCGTCTTCTTCCTTGACCTTCTCGATGTCGCCCCAGGCACGCTCGTACTGAGCACGCTTCTTGGAGAGGATCAGACGGCCTTCTTTGTCTTCCTTGGTGAGCACCAGGGCTTCGACCTGATCGCCAACGGAGACAACGTCCCCGGGGTCAACGTCGTGCTTGATGGACAGCTCGCGGGAGGGGATGACACCTTCGGTCTTGTAACCGATGTCGAGCAGGACTTCATCGCGGTCGACCTTGACGACGGTACCTTCGACGAGATCTCCGTCGTTGAAGTACTTGATGGTGGCGTCGACAGCTGCGAGGAAGTCCTCAGCGGTACCGATGTCGTTAATCGCGACTACGGGGGTACCGGGCTTCTCGGTGGAGGTGATGGTCATGTAGTAGGGGCTCCGTTGTGGATAGTTAGTCGGTCAGGCAAACCGGCGCGCCCGCCTTATGGAACGCAGGCGCGATTCTCGGTGAATCCGTTGGATTCCCCGGGTCATCCTGATTTGTGGATTGCTTTTCAATGCAGTCCTCAGAGGACCGCAAGCGCGTGCACGTGGTACACGCCCGTTTATTCTAGTCGCTGCCGGCAATTGGGGTCAAAGCGGCAGCGGAGAGGGAACGTGCAGCCGGGACGCGGTATCAGAAGTGGGTCAGGCAGTGCGTGGCCCGTTCCACAGCGAACATCTGCCGTGCCCTGAAGGCGGCGCCTTTGGCGTGTTCGGAAATCTTCCCCGCAGCCGCCAGCGTCACCGGGCAGACGCCGCCGAGGTAGATCGAGGACAGCGCGGAGACATCCATGGCCAGGTCCGGCTGCTCCCCTGCATCGACACGTTCGACGGCGGCCTGGCCGCCGTCGACTTCGAGCGCGAACGTTCCTGCCGTGAAGCCCAACGGGTCCCCCACCTCCAGGACGAGCCTTCCATCCGAGGGGTAGTGCCGGGCCGCCAGGGCCCCGCGGACGTCCAGGATCCGGAGCCAGAGCATGTCCCGGGGCTCGGACGCTTCAACGCAGCGGGAGTCCTCGAGCGCCCATGGCAGCGGATCATCGACCATTGCTTCTTCCCACGTGACGTTCTCGACCAGGTCGATGGCGCCAAGGTACTGCCAGAGCTCCAGGTAGGCGTGGTCGGTTGCTGCCACCAGGTCCACCACTTCCATGGTGTACGGCCGGGCGTCCCACCCGGCGAACTTGTAGGAGACGTAGCCGTCGACCGCGCCGTCGGGTCCGTAGTGCAGCGCAACTTTGACCTTGGGGTCCTCGTCCTCGGCCCGGCTGATGGATCCGGACGCGAGCTGGCGGTAGAACTCGTGCCGCCCGATCGAACCGGGAGTGAGGTTGTGCAGCTGCTCGAAGACCTTCGGCGCCAGGTCGAGGAGGACCTTGGGATCGGCCACCTCCACCCGGCCCGTGGCATGGTGGTTGAGGACAAAGCGGCGGCTGGTGTCGACCTTGATGGACTGTTCCCGGGTGGCCACCCCGAACCCGAACCTGCTGTAAATCGAGGCCTCCGACGCGGTTAATGCCGCCATCGCCAGCCCCTCCCGGCGGGCCAGGTCCAGCTCCTCTGCCATCATCCGGCGCAGCAGTCCCCTCCGCCGGTGTGACGTCCGGACCGTCACGGCGGTGACCAGGCGGGTGTCGAGCATCCGGCCGAAGCCGATGTTCAGTGTCTTCGTGAAAGTACCGAAGGTTGCCACCGGGACGTTGGCTCCCAGGGCGTGGTCGGCCACCGGCCCTGCCTGGTAGGCGCCGGTCATCACCCGCCCGTCGGCGCGCTGCATCCCGATGCCCCGGTCCACCCGTTCGTCGCTGCGGCGTGCGTCATGGAACCCGAAGGCAACGGCCCGCATCCAGTCGACGGTCTGCGGGTAGGCAGGATCTTCCTTGGCAGCCGGCTTGAAGCGCCGGATTTCATAGTTTCCGCTCAGATCACCCATTTACCCGAGCCTAATTATGAATCCGGCGCCTGACCAGCACAAACATTACTGCTGGTGACGTGGCCCGGACGCCTAGTGTCCGGCGTCGTACCAGCTGGGCCCGACGCCGATCTGGACTTCCAGCGGCACGCTGAGGTCTGCGGCGGCACCCATCTGCTCGGTGACCAGCTTCTCAACGGCGGCGCGTTCGCCCGCGGCGACCTCGAGGACCAGTTCGTCATGGACCTGGAGCAGCATCCGGGATTTCAGGCCCTGGGCCTGGAGTTCAGCGTGGACACCCAGCATGGCGCGCTTGATGATGTCCGCTGCGGAGCCCTGGATGGGGCTGTTGAGCGCGATGCGCTCGGCATTCTCGCGCAACTGGCGGTCCGTGCTGGTGAGGTCCGGCAGGTAGCGGCGGCGGCCCTCGATGGTGGCCGTGTAGCCATCCACCCGGGCCTGGTCCACCACGCCCCGGAGGTAGTCGCGGACAGCGCCGAAGCGGTCGAAGTAGTCCTTCATGAGGGTGCGGGCTTCATCGACGGAAATCTCGAGCTGCTTGGACAGGCCGAAGGACGTCAGGCCGTAGGCAAGGCCGTAGGACATGGCCTTGACCTTGGAGCGCATGGCGCTGGTGACCTGGTCCGTGGGGACGTGGAAGATGTTGGAGCCGACGAACCGGTGCAGGTCCTCGCCGTCCCTGTACGCCTGGATCAGGCCTTCGTCGCCGGAGAGGTGCGCCATGATGCGCATCTCGATTTGCGAGTAGTCCGCGGAGAGCAAGCACTCGTAACCGTCGCTGACCACGAAGATGCCGCGCACGCGCCGGCCCTCCTCGCTGCGGATGGGGATGTTCTGCAGGTTGGGGTTGTTGGACGAGATCCGGCCGGTTGCCGCGACGTTCTGGGCGTAGGTGGTGTGGATCCGGCCGTCTTCCGCCACGGACTTCTTCAGCGACTCGATCATCTGCCGCAGCTTGGCGGCCTCCCGGTGCGCCATGAGCTGCACCAGGAACTCGTGCCCGGTCTTCTCCAGCAGGTTCTTCAGGGACGCGGCGTCGGTGGTGTAGCCGGACTTGATCTTCTTGGTTTTGGGGAGCTGCAGTTCCTCGAACAGGACAGTCTGCAGCTGCTTGGGCGAGCCCAGGTTGACCTCGTGGCCGATCGCGGCGAACGCCTGTTCCTGGGCCTGGTCGATGACCCGCGCAAGGTCGGCAAGCTGGTCGTCCATCTTGTCCATGTCAATCGCAATGCCGGCGAGTTCCATGTCCGCCAGCACGCGGCTGACAGGCAGCTCGAGGGTGGACAGCAGTTCCTCGGCCCGGCGGTCCCTGAGTTCGTCCTCGAAGTAGCGGCTCAGGGCCAGCACCACGGCGCCGGCCTGGACCAGGGCGTCGGCGGCGGCGGTGTCATCGCCGTCGAAGGACAGCTCCAGCTGCCCCGCCTTGGCCGTGGCTGCGGGGATGCCCACGTTGAGGTGGTGCTGGGCGAGTTCGGCGAGTTCGTAGGTGCGCCGGTCCGGCTGGATGAGGTAACCGGAGATGGAGGTGTCATCCACCACGCCCTCCAGTTCAAGGCCACGGGCCGTGAGCGCCTTGAGCGCGGCCTTGAAGCCGTGCATCACCTTGGGTGCTTCAGGATCGCGCAGCCACGCGGCCAGCACGTTCTCGGTCTCCGCGTCCTGGCCGGCGAGCTCCACATAGACTGCGGCGTCGCCGCGGACGATGGCCAGTGCGTCGGCGTCCTCACCGATCCGGCCGGGGACGAGGTCGACGGCGAGGGCGGACCGCTGCCCGGCGCCGGCAGCCAGGAAGGCGGCCAGCCCGGCGGCGTTGGCGGGGGTGCTGTACTCCGGGGTTTCGATGCTTTCCCGTTCAGCGGCCGGGGTGTCGGCGTCACCATACAGGGCGAACAGCCGGCCCCGGATGGCCTTGAACTCAAGCTCGTCGAAGAGGTCCTCGATGGCAGCCTGGTCCGGGCGCGGCTGGTAGAGGTCATCCAGCGTGACGGGGAGCTCGAGGTCGGTGTGGAGCTGGTTCAGCCGGCGGTTGCGCTTGACGGCGTCCACGTTCTCCCGCAGGGCGTCGCCCACCTTGCCGCCGATGGAATCCAGGTGATCCAGGACGCCCTCGAGGCCGCCGTAAAGGTTGATCCATTTGGCCGCCGTCTTGGGTCCGACGCCGGGTACGCCGGGAAGGTTGTCCGCCGTCTCCCCCACCAGTGCGGCGAGGTCGGAGTAGCGGGACGGGCTGACGAAGTACTTTGCCTCGATGGCGGCGGCATCCATCCGCGGGATGTCGCTGACACCCTTGCGCGGATACAGCACGAAGACGTTGTCCGTGATCAGCTGGAAGGCGTCCCGGTCTCCGGAGACAAGCAAAACCTCGAAGCCGGCCTTCTCGCCCATCGCGGCGAGGGTGGCAAGGATGTCATCGGCCTCGTAGCCGGGCATCTTGATGGTCTTGATGCCCCAGGCCTCCATAACCTTGCCGATAAGGTCGATCTGGCCGCTCATTTCGCGGGGGGTTTCGTTCCGGCCGCCCTTGTACTCGCTGTACTCGGTCTTGCGGTGGGTGGATTCGTCAGAGACGTCGAACGCCACAGCGATGTGGGTGGGCTGCTGTTCCTTGATGAGGTTGATCAGCATGGAGGTGAAGCCATGGATGGCGTTGGTGTGCTGGCCGTTGGAGGTGGAGAACTTGTCCGCCGGCAGGGCGAAGAACGCCCGGAAGGCCATCGAGTGGCCGTCCAGGACCAGCAGCCGGGGCTGGTCGGTGATGGGAATGACCGGTGCTTCAGTAGCTGAAACAGACCCACCGGCGGCGGGGGCGGCGGCCTTTGCGGCAGGCCTGCGGGCGGGGGACGAAGGCTGCGCGGCAGCACCCTCGTCGATGGCCTGGGACGGGAAAGGGGCCGGTTTGGTTGTTTCACTCACAGGTGCCAGCCTAGTTGCCATGACAGACAATTTCACGCCGGGCGCTTTCGCCGAAGAGCTGGCAGCCGCCGGGATTCCCGGCCATATGCATGACTGGCTGGGCGCGTTCGGTGTCGGCGCACTGGTGGTCAAGATGGGAATCCATTTCCTGGAAATGAGCCCGGAACGCACCGTCGCCACCATGCCGGTTGAGGGCAATACGCAGGTGGCGGGGATCCTCCATGGCGGCGCGCACGTGGTGCTGGCGGAAACCCTTGGCTCGTTCGCCGCAGGCATGCATGCAGGACCGGGACGCCACGCCGTCGGCATTGAGGTCAACGCCACACATCACCGGTCCATCGCCGAGGGCCTGGTGACGGGGACCTGCACGGCGATCCACCTGGGCAGGACCCTGGCCACCCACGAGATCGTCATGACGGATGCCCTGGGGCGGCGCCTTTCGACCGCCCGGATCACCAACATGCTCCGCGACAACGCCGGCTGAGGCGGGCGCGTCAGGACTGCGGATCCGCCCCGGGTCGCAGCAGGTAGCGCAGTTCGACGATGCCCCGGCCCAGCGTGCGGGAAGCAGCCAGCTCCAGTGGCGGGGTGGGGCCCTTCATCGGCAGCAGCCGTTTCCCCTCACCCAGCACCACGGGGATGACCGAGAGGATGATCTCGTCCAAAAGGCCTGCATCGGCGAACTGGGCCGCAAGGTTGCCGCCGCCCACCACCCAGATGTTCAGGTCTCCCGCGGCCTGGCGGAAGTCTGCGATGAACTCCCGCACGTCGCCGCGGACAAAAGTGATGTCAGCGCCGTCCGGCGCACGGTGCTCGTGGTGCGTGAAGACGTAACAGGCCGTGCCGGAATACGGCCACGCGCCGGTCTCGTGCTCCATCAGCCAGGCGTAGGTTTCCCCGCCCATGACGATGCAGCCCACCGCGGCCATGAAGTCGTTGTAGCTGTCAGCTCCGCCCTCGAAGCCGTCGAACTGCAGCAGCCAGCCGAGGTCGTCCGTGGGCGTGGCGATGAAGCCGTCAAGGGATGCGGCCACAAAGTACTGGATGCGCTGCATGGCCCCAGCCTAGCCGGTGGGCGCGGCTACTTGGAGAAGTACGGGATGATCAGGTACAGCCCGACGAGGACGGCCACGCCGCACAGCCCAAAGCATACGTACGCAACAGAGCGCTTTACTCCGGGGGACGCCTGCTGGGCGTCAGCGGCGATGGCGGTGAACCGGACCCCCAGCGAATAGAGCGTCACCACAATCGCCGCGGATACGAGGGTGGCGCCTGCAACGGTCAGGAGTTCCAACCACTTCATCGCTGATTCTCCTTGGGGTTGTTGGCCTTGGCGTCGGCCTGCGCTTTGGCTTTTGCTTCAGCCCGGGCGCGCGCCAAGGCCTTCTTCTTGGCGAACCGGACAGCCTGGCCGGCCTCCTCGACCTCCACGGCGTTCTGGTGGCTGACGGAGGACTTGCGTGAGTAGAAGAACATGAACAGCACCGCCCCGGTGCCGGCGATGGCGGCGATAAGGACACCCACGACGCCGGTCTGCACCACCAGGGCGGTCAGGGCGCCGACGATGCCGGCGGCCGGAAGGGTGAACAGCCATCCCAGCGCGATCTTCCCCACCATGTTCCAGCGGACGGTGGTGCCGCGGCGTCCCATGCCGGAGCCAATGACGGAGCCGGAAGCCACCTGCGTGGTGGAGAGCGCAAAGCCAAGGTGGGAGGAGGCGAGGATGGCGGACGCGGTGCTGGTCTCCGCGGCGAAGCCCTGGGCCGGCTTAACTTCGGTCAGGCCGGAACCCATGGTGCGGATGATGCGCCAGCCGCCGGCGTAGGTTCCGATGGCGATGGCCAGGGCGCAGGCGGTAATCACCCAAAGCTGGGGACCGGAGCCGGGCGCCTGGCTGCCGGCAGCGATCAGGACCAGGGTAATGATGCCCATGGTCTTTTGGGCGTCGTTGGTTCCGTGGGCCAGGGCCACCAGGCTGGAGGTGAAGATCTGGCCGGTGCGGAAGCCACCGCGCTTCTGCGTGAGCTTGGTACCCGTCTCGGGATCGTGGCGTGCCGTGAGGGCGTAGGCCAGGCGGGTGCAGACATAGGCGGCGAGGCCTGCAATCAGGGGGGCGAAGACCGCCGGAAGGATGACCTTCTGCAGCAGGCTCTCGAAATTGACCGAGCTGAATCCTGCCCCGACAACCGCCGCGCCGATCAAGCCGCCGAAGAGGGCGTGCGATGAACTGGACGGCAGGCCCTTCAACCAGGTGATCATGTTCCACAGAACAGCGCCCATCAAGCCGGCAAAGATGATCTGCGGCGTGATCTGCACTCCCCCGGAGCCCTCGCGGATGATGCCGCCGGACACTGTCTTGGCCACTTCGGTGGACAGGAAGGCACCCACCAGGTTCAGGACGGCGGCCAGGGCCACCGCTGTGCGGGGCTTGATGGCACCCGTTGCAATGGGCGTTGCCATGGCGTTCGCGGTGTCGTGGAAGCCGTTCGTGAAGTCGAAAAATAGTGCCAGTCCGATGACCAGCGCCACCATGAAGGTGATATCCACCTGTTGCCCAATCTGCAGAGTCGACGTTCAGCAGTTTCTCGTACCAGGCTGCCTTGGACAGCATAGTTCACCAGCTGTTTGCGTGGAATGACTTGCGGTGTTGGCACAACCGGCGGGAAACCTTATCGATCGTACGCGTCCCCGGCATGAGGTCAAAACACGGGCTGCGCCAGGAAAGAACGGATCCTCTCCAGTTCGGCGGGCGTGATTCCGCGCCGGGGATGGGGCGAGACGGTAAGGATCCGCCGGCCCAGGAACCGTGCCCAGCGCTGCGCTTCCGCCTCGAACGCCAACTGGTCATCCACCCAGGCGACGGCTTCGGGCCCGGTGCTTTCGACGTCGTCCTGGATGGCCCGGAGTTTCCACCAGCCGGTCCCTCCGGCTGCCCCGTCCGCGCTCAGGTACGGCCAGCGGCTGCCCTTCAGTCCGACGGCGGGACACAGATATTGGGGCGCCAGTTCCTCCCAGCTGGTCAGCCAGACACAACGCAGCCCGGGCGTCCGGGCCAAGGTGTTCAGCCCCGCCACGAGTTCGGCGGCGAACGTGACGGGCAACAGCCCGGCGTCGGCCTGCTGCCAGGGGGAACCCCAGTCGGTGGTTCCCTGGGGGCCGAAGGGGCAGACCACGCCGTCGACGTCCAGGTAAAGCGTGCAGCCCACGCCGCAACCCTGCGGCAGCTTCAGCCCTGGTGGAACTGTGCCGGGCGGGGGCCCGCATCCAGTTCCGGGGCGATCTTCCCCTCAAGGGCCGCCGGGGTGACGTCAGGGAGGACGATGAGGCCGTCCAGCTCACGCCGGGCCCGTTTGTAGGCTGTTCGTTCTCCCGCGCGCCGCCAGCCGCCTGCCCACTGGCCGGCGAACGCCATCAGCGGAAACATCCACCATTTGTCGGACAGGAACTCCATGAAGGACCTCACCCGTTAATCCTCGCAGTCGCGGGCCCCTCCCTCAAGGAGTGGGCCCGGCCTTGACGGACGGGGACCGGCGCGGGAAAGCAAGTGACGGCCCGGCGGGCGGTCAGGGTGCCGCCGTCGGCTGCGCTGCGTTGACGTTGACCAGCCAGGCGACGCCGAACCGGTCCGTGCACATGCCAAAAACGTCACCCCACGGCGCCTTCTCCATGGGGACGGTCACCGCTCCCCCGTCGCCGCTCAGCTTCTCGTAGTAGCCGCGGAGCTCCACCTCGTTATCGCCGCTGAGCGAGATGGAAATGGAGGACCCCGGGTGGTACTCCATGCTGTTCGGGGTGTCAGCGCCCATGAGCACCAGGCCCTGGGTGGTGGTCAGCATGCCGTGCATGATCTTTTGCGCTTCCGTGGGGTCCTCGCTGGCCTGGAAGTCGGCGAACGTGCTGAGCGTGAGTTCGCCGCCGAAGACGGACTGGTAGAAGTTCATGGCATCGCGGGCGTTGTCACGGAAGCTGATGTAGGGATTGAGGATTGTGGGCATGGCAGGATCTCCTTCACAGGGGCCGGGACTGCTTCGGCCGGGACTCGGCCACTCAACATCCTGCCCCATCCGGAGGCGGGCGGGTAGGGGAAGACTACCCTGTTCACTCCTCGTTTCAGGGTACGAAACGGTAGCCTGCCCCGGCTTCGGTCAGCAGGTGCCGCGGGTTGCCGGGGTCCTCTTCCAGCTTCCTTCTCAACTGGGCCATGTAGACGCGGAGGTAGTTGACCTCCTTCCGGTAGGACGGCCCCCAGACCTCGGACAGCAACTGCTGCTGCGAAATCAGACGCGACGGGTTCCGGACCAGGATTTCGAGGATGTTCCACTCCGTGGGGGTGAGCCTTACCGGCTGCCCGGCACGCAGGACCTGCCGGGCCACAAGGTCAACGGTGAAACCGGCAGAGCTGACCACGGGGCGGGATTCGGGCTCTGGCACCCTGCGCAGCAGGGCACGCAGCCGTGCCAGCAGTTCATCAAGCCCGAACGGTTTGGTGATGTAGTCGTCGGCGCCGGCGTCCAGCGCGCCCACCTTGTCCGGGGACCCGTGGCGGGCGGACAGGACCAGCACCGGCGCCGCGCTCCAGCGGCGGAGGTTCCGCAGGACTTCGGTCCCGTCCATGTCCGGCAACCCGAGGTCGAGGACCAGCAGATCCGGTGCCTGGCGCGAGGCCGCGGCGAGGGCGGAGGCGCCGTCCACGGCCGTGTCCACGGCGTAGCCGTGCGCTGCGAGCGTGATCCGAAGGGCCTTGAGGAGGTGCGGATCGTCGTCGATGACCAGTACCCGCGCTGCCGGGGGCAGGTTTCCGGTTTTGGTGCCGGCGTGGTTGGCGGTCATGGCTGGCCCGCCGCGGTGGTGGGCTCGCCGCCGCCGGGGTACCCGGCCGCCGGGATACCGGCCGGGATGCCGGTGGAGAGGGGCAGCCGGATCACCATGGTCAGGCCGCCACCTGGGGTTTCGGCAGCTGTAAGCGTGCCCCGCATGGACTGGATGAAGCCCTGTGCCACTGACAGGCCCAGCCCTATCCCGCTGGACTGCGACCGGTCGTCGAGCCGCTGGAAAGGCCGGAACATGTCCACCACCTTGCGGGCAGGGACCCCGGGGCCGTGGTCGATGATCTGCAGTTCGCCGCAGGGATGGCCGTCAAGGACGCTGCCGTCCGGCCCGCCCGCCACCACCACACGGCTTCCGGCCGCGTATTTCAGCGCATTCTCCAGGATGTTGGCGACCACCCGCTCCAGCAGGCCGGGATCGGCGTCCACGGGCGGCATGTTCGCAGGCAGCGCCACCGTCACCGCCCCTGCCGGCAGCCCGCGCAGGGCCGCATCCACCACCTCGGTCCAGCGGACCGGACCCAGCAATGGTTCCACCGACTGGGCGGTGATGCGTGACATGTCCAGGAGGTTGCCCACCAGCAGGTCCAGCCGGTCGGTGCAGGCGTCAATGGTTTCCAGCAGGTCCTGCTGCTCTGCGCGGGTGTAGGAGACGCCGTTCTGCAGCAGTCCCCCGGCGGCCAGCTTGATGCCGGCCAGGGGTGTCCGAAGGTCGTGGGAGACGGCCCGGAGAATCGCGGTCCGCATGATATTGCCCTCGGCGAGTCGGAGGATCTCATTCCTGGTTGCGGCCAGCTGCCGGCGTTCGAGCTGCGCTTTGACGTGCACGGCGAAGGCTGCCAGGAGCCGCCGCCCGGACGGCGGAACCGCACGGCCCGCCAGCACCAGGAACGTTTCCCCGTCCACCGGTTCAACCGTGGTTCCTGGCCCACCCGGCATCACCGGCCGGCCGGTCGCATCCCCCGCGGCGGCGATCACCTGCCATGCACCGCGCCCAGGGCCCGCCCCGCCACCGTCGCCCAACCCGCCATCAGCCAACCCGCCGTCGTCGACCATCACACCGTCCACCATCACGCCCTCCGCGTCTGCCCCGGACGGGGCCCGGGTGACGACGGCGGCACCGTCGGCACCGAAGACGCTGACTGCTTCCGCGAGCAGCCCTTTGAGGTTGTCCTCCTCGCGGGATGCGGCCAGGGCCAGGTCGGCCAGCGTGGCTGCCTCGGCCCGCGCCGTTGACGCCTCCTTGGACCGCCGGGCGGAGCGGTCCACCACCCCTGCCACCGCTACGGCCACGCCGGCGAATACAGCCAGGGACAGGACATCCTGCGGGTCACGGATGGCAAGGTCATACAGCGGCGGGGTGGAGAAATAGTTCACCAGCAGGCTGCTCCACAGCGCACCGGCAACCGCCGGCCACAAGCCGCCAACCAGGGCTACGGCCACCGCGCCGGCCAGTTGGAGCAGTGCCGCCGTGGCAACGCTGTGGTCAAAGACTGCGAGCAGCAACTGCAGGCCTGCGGGCAGGACGGCGGCGAGCGCGAAACCGGCAATGACCCTGCGCCGTCCCAGCCCGGTGCGGCGCTTGCGGCTCCTGGCCGCCACGGGCCGGGGCACCACCTGGACGTCGATGTCCCCTGCCCCGCGCACAACCTTGGCTTCCACGCTTCCACCGGACAGGACGGTGAACCTGCGACGGCTCTGCCCGACAAGGATGTGCGTGGCGCGCGAAGCCCGGGCGTAGTCCAGGAGGGCCGCGGACACGTCGCCGGCGGTCAGCGCGTGGTAGCTCCCGCCCAGCTCCGCCACCTGCCGCCGCTGGGACTCGAGTGCGTGGGGCGATTCGCTCCCGGCACCGGAGGGGGTCCGGACATGGATGGCCAGGATCTCGCCCCCGCCGGCCCGCTCAAGGAGCTTGGCGGCCCGGTGCACCAGGAGGTCTCCGTCGTCGCTGCCGTTGAGGCCGATGACGATGCGTTCCCTAGCCATGACGCATATTCTCCCACCAACGCCCATCCCCGCACGCCAGGGGGCGCCGGAACATGGTGCGGTGGGGCCCCCGGGAACGTAGGCTCGGGGGATGGCCAGATTCTTTGACGTTCATCCCCACGACCCCCAGCCCCGCGCCATCGCGCAGGCAGTGAAGATTATCCGCGACGGCGGCCTGATCGCGTACCCCACGGACTCCTGCTACGCGCTGGGGGCACAGATGGGAAACCGGGAGGCCCTGGACCGGATCAGGAGCATCCGGCACCTGGATGACAAGCACCACTTCACACTGGTGTGCCGGGATTTCGCGCAGCTGGGACAGTTCGTGAACATCGGCAACGACGTCTTCCGGAGCATCAAGGCCGTCACCCCCGGCAGCTACACGTTCATCCTGCCCGCCACCAAGGAGGTTCCCAAGCGGCTGCTCCACCCCAAGAAGAAGACGGTGGGGGTGCGCATCCCGGACAACCGTGTGGTCCAGGCGCTGCTCGCCGAACTGGGCGAGCCGCTGCTGTCCAGCACCCTGCTGCTGCCGGACGAGGAGGAACCGCTGACCGTGGGCTGGGAGATCAAGGAACGCCTGGACCACCAGGTGGATGCCGTGATTGACGCCGGCGACTGCGGCGCCGAGCCCACCACCGTTGTCGACTTCTCCAGCGGTGTGGCCGAGGTTGTGCGCCGAGGC
The DNA here is from genome assembly GCF_040676255.1 of Pseudarthrobacter sp. LMD1-1-1.1. Lineage (NCBI taxonomy): Bacteria > Bacillati > Actinomycetota > Actinomycetes > Micrococcales > Micrococcaceae > Pseudarthrobacter > Pseudarthrobacter sp. LMD1-1-1.1. Next base: position 158,080 of record NZ_JBEGHP010000022.1, read on the forward strand.
ATGGGCGATCCGTCCCGCTTCGAGTGACCACCGGCCGGCCGCGGCGGTGGGTCAGTCCTGCTTGCGCGCCCTGCTGGGCTGCACCCGCGGCGGTTCGCCCGGCATCTTGGGGTAATCGGGCGGGAAGGGCAGTTCTCCCAGGCCGGCCTTGCAGTCACGGTCCCACCACTGCAGCAGGGTGTCGATGGTGCCGGGAGCGGCACTGAAGTCCGCCCACGGGTCACCCACCGTCTTCAGCCGCTCCGGCACGGTAAGGATGGTGAAGTTCTTCGGATCCGCCTGCTCCAGTTCGTCCCAGGTAATGGGGCAGGACACCGGGGCGTGCGGGAGGGCACGCGGGCTGTAGGCGCCGGCGATGGTGCGGTCCCGGTTGGCCTGGTTGAAGTCCAGGAAGACGCGCCGGCCCCGTTCTTCCTTCCACCAGGCGGTGGTCACTTTGTCCGGGATGCGCCGCTCCACTTCCCGGGCAGCGGCGATGACCGCGTGCCGGACGTCCAGGAACTCGCGGGTGGGTTCGATGGGCGCGTAGACATGGAGTCCGCGGTTCCCGGAGGTCTTGATGAAGCAGGTAAGCCCCGCCTCGGCAAGGACTTCCTTCAGCACCAGGGCCGCGGGGACTGCGTCATCGAAGTCGGTGCCGGGCTGCGGGTCGAGGTCGATGCGCAGCTGGTCGGGGTTGTCAGTGTTTTCGGCGCGCGAAGGCCAGGGGTGGAACACCACCGTGTTCATCTGGACGGCCCAGACGGCGGCCGCAGGCTCGTCGAACACCAGCTGAGGGTGGGACCGGGCACTGGGGTAGACCACTTTGACGGAGCGGATGAAGTCCGGCGTGCCCTTGGGCGGGTTCTTGGAGAAGAACATCTCGCCGTCGATGTTGCCCGAATACCGCTGAAGTGAGACGGGCCGGTCCCCGTTGGCGGCGATGAACGCCTCCCCCACATCGCAGATGTAGTTCACCAGATCCAGTTTGGTGAGGCCCAGGTCCGGCCAGAGAACGCGGCTGGGACTGGAAATGCGCATGTCGCGCGGTCCGTTGGGGCCTTGCACGGTGATGGTGGTCTGTTCACTCGCCATGGGGACAACGTACACCCCGCCACCGGCAGGGATGGGTACATCCGCCACCCTCCGGCATGATGGACCCATGCCAGCATCCGATGAGCAGCTCACCGTCGCCGTGGGGGACGCCTCGTTTTCCGCCGTTTACGCCCGCCCTGAAGAGCCCACTGCCACCGTGGTGGTGGCACACGGCGCCGGCGCCGGCATGGAGCACCCTTTCCTTCACGGCTTCACCGATGCCCTGAACAGCCTGGGCCTGGCCACCCTGCGCTTCAATTTCCCCTACCGCGAGGCGGGGCGGAAGTTCCCTGACCGTCCTCCCATGGCCATCGCCGCCTGGCGGGCCGCCATGGCCGCCGCGCGGGCGCAGGCAGACGCCCACGGTGACCGCGGCCCCGTGTGGGCGGCGGGCAAGTCGTTCGGGGGGAGGATGGCGTCCATGGCTGCAGCCGAAGGCATGGACGTGGCGGGGCTGGTCTACTTGGGCTATCCCCTGCACGCTCCCGGGAAGCCGGAGAAGCTCCGGGATGAACACCTGTACGGGCTGGGCGTCCCGATGCTGTTCCTGCAGGGAACCCGGGACACGTTTGCCACCCCGGGGATCCTCGAGGATGTAGTCTCCCGGATCGGGCCCAACGCCGTGCTCCAGTGGGCGGAGGGCGGTGACCACTCCTTCGCGGTGGCGGGAAAGAAGCGGCCGGCCGGGGAAGTGGGCGCATCCCTGGCAGCCCCTGTGGCCGCATTCATCGCAGCGCACAGCTGAAGAGCCGGCCCTCCCTGCCCATGCCTGTAGGCCTCATGACAGGGGCGCCGGGGCGCGGCTACCGGCGTTGCTTGGTGCGTGCGGTGGCGGGGGCCGTCCAGGGGTCCTCGGGCCAGGGGTGTTTGGGGTAGCGGCCGCGCATTTCGCCCCGGACTTGGGTGTACGGGCCGGACCAGAAAGAGGTCAGGTCATCCGTCACGGCGAGGGGCCGCCGGGCCGGGGAGAGCAGGTGGAACAGGACCGGTACGCGCCCGTCCACAAGCCGCGGGGACTCGGCGAGTCCGAAACACTCCTGCAGTTTCACAGCGACGACAGGCGCCGCACCATCATCGCCCGGTTCCGGATAATCGATCCGGATGCGGGAGCCGCTGGGGACCTCAAGGCTTTCGGGGGCCAGCTCACTTAGCCGGGCCGCTTCCGGCCAGGGCAGGAGGCGGCGCAGGGGGTCCGCCAGGTCCAGGGAGGCCAACGGTTTCCCGGCCGCAAGGTCCTCCAGTTCGGGCCCCAGCCACTCTTCCAGCCGCTCCAGCAGCGCGGTGTCCGACATATCCGGCCAGGGCCCTCCCAGCTGGCGGTGCAGGAACGCGAGCCTGCGCCGGAAGGAAGCCGCCGCCGTCGACCAGGGCAGGGCCGCCAGCCCCTGGGACTGCAATGCGACCGCCACGGCCCTCCGTCCCTGTTCGGCGCTGGGGCGTACCGGCGTGGCCGAGAGCATGATGGCACCCAGCCGCCGTGTCCTGCGCGCGCTCAGCCGGCCTCCGCTGAAGTCCGCTTCCACCGTGTCTGCCAGCAGGTGCGACGCCGCCGTTTCGGCCATGGTGGCGGCCAGGGGTGCGGCGGCCCGGATTACGGCGCCGGTGCCCCCCGCGTCCCGGCCCGAGGCCCGGGACACTTCGGCCACGGCCAGCCACTCGTGGCCTGACAACGTGCTGCCCGCGGGCAGGCCTGCCCGGGTGCCGGATGTCAGCAGGTACTGTCCTGCCCCCTCGCTGCCCGGCACGCGGCGGCCTATGCGGTCGGGAAACGCGAGGGCGACGACGGCGCCCACCGCGTCGGAGCCTCCCGCGGCGCCGGGGGAATCCGGCAGGGCGACCTCGCCTTTCCGCTGCGCCACGGCAGCCAGCCGCCTGGACTCCTCCGCCCAGCGCTTCCCCGCCGGGCCTTTGTCCGCGCGGAGCTGCGCCAGCAGCCTGGGCAGGTCGCCGCCAGGTGCGCGGTGGTCTCCGGAGACCGCGGCCACCACTTCGGCGGCGAGCCGGCGGCCGGTGGAGGCGCCGCCGTCGAGCAGTGCCCGGGCCAGCCGGGGATCGGCGGGGATGGCAGCGAGGGCCCTGCCCGCGGCCGTCACCTGCCCGTCGTCCGATACCGCGCCCAGTTCGCGGAGTACCTCGACGGCGTCGTCCATGGCCAGGCGGGGCGGCGCGTCCGGGAGCGCGAGGCCCTTCCCGCCGGGCGCTCCCCAGCATGCCAGGGTGAGGGCGGCGCCGGTCAGGTCTGCCACGTTGATTTCCGGGGTGACGTGGGCCGGAGCCGCACCGTAGGCCTGCTGGGTGTAGCAGCGGACCACCTGCCCCGGACCCTGCCGTGCGGCGCGGCCGGCGCGCTGGTCTGCCGACGCCCGGGAGCAGGAGACCGTGACCAGCCCGCTCATGCCGCGGCCTGAGTCGCGCCGCGGTTCCCGGGTCAGGCCGGAGTCGACCACCAGCCGGACGCCGGGCACCGTCAGGGAGGACTCGGCAAGATCGGTGGAGGCTATGATCCTCGGGGGATCTCCGGGGTTCCGCCCGGACACGGCCCGGTCCTGCTCCGATGCCCCCACCTGGCCGTGAAGTTCCAGCACTTCTACGCTGCGGCCCAGCCGGCCGCGGAGCGCCGCGGCCACGTGCGAGACTTCCCTGGCGCCCGGAAGGAACACGAGGGCATCCACGGCGTTGTCCGCGGTGAGTGCACGGGCATGGGCGTCCGCCGCTGCCGCTGCAACGTGGTCCAGGAAGGCAGGCGCCACTCCCCTGGCGTCCAGCCGCGGCGCCGGTGCCGGGAGCCACTGCACTTCCAGCGGATAATTCTCTGAAGCGCAGCCGACCACGGGTGCCGGGCCGCCGCCGTCGGAATCGGCCAGCAGCGCCGCGAAGCGGGTTGCGTCCAGCGTTGCGGACATGGCGACGACGGCGAGGTCACCGCGCAGCGCCCGGACCTCCGCGACCATGCCGACAAGGAGGTCCGTTTCCAGGCCGCGCTCGTGCACTTCGTCCAGGACGACGGCGGCCGTCCCCTCGAGCGCGGGATCTGCCAGCAGCCGGCGCAACAGGATGCCCGGGGTGACAAACTCAACCCGGGTGGCCGGGCCCGCCTGGCGTTCCCCGCGCACCGTGTAGCCCACGCGGCCGCCAAGGCCACTGCCGTCCAGGGCGGAGAGGCGGCGGGCGGCGGCCCGGGCGGCAACCCTTCGGGGCTGGGTGACGATGACGCGGCCGGACCGGCCATACAGATTGGCGAGCAGCGGCGGAACGAGCGTGGTTTTGCCGGTGCCCGGCGGAGCCTGGACAACGGCGGCGCCGCTTGTCATTGCCTGCTGCAGTGCGGGCAGGGAGCCTTGGAAGGCCAGACCGGCACCGATGGCAGCAAGGTCGAAGGCACCGGCAGCGGGGTTGCCGTCAGGAGGGATCACCCGTCCATTCTGCCTTGACGGGCAAGCGCTCCTCCGCCCGGGTCAGGGTTTGCCTTGGCTCCGGCCCTTGCCTTTGGCTTCCTTTGCGGTGTCCGACCGTCGTGAACCGTGCGCGTCCGGGGCGGGGGCAGGGGCCGGGGCGACGGCCTCAACAACCGGGGCCACCGGGCTGGGCCCGGTCCCGGTGGTGTCTGCCAGGGCAGGTGCCGGGGCGCCGGCGGCCGGCTCCGCGGCCGGCGATGCCGTGGGAGCCGCAGCTGCCACCTGCGTGGCGATATCCGCCCGGACGGCCGACAGCGCGTCCTCGATGCCGCGGTAGCGGGCAGCCGAAACACGGCCTGCTGCCGCTGCTTCGCCAAGGTCCTTTTCGAGCGCCTGCAGGGCGGCCAGCGCCCCGTCCATCCTGTTCTCGGAGGCAGCTTGGCTGATGCTCAGCACGCGGATCTGAAAACCTCGCAGTACGTCGTCGTCCGTGCCGCCCGGGCGGACGGCTGCCGCGCCAGCGACGAGGCATGCAACCACGGCGCAGCACAGGATGATCAGGGCGCGGACCCGGCGGCGGGGTGCGGGAGTGGACGCCCCCGCCGGAGCGGGTCCCGCCGGTTTCTCCGGCTCAGGCCGCATGCCTGCCCCGCATCGGAAGGGTGGACGCGGAACGCACGGGCAGGACCGTCACAGTGGCGGTATCAACTGTGGGCGCCGGCACCGCAGCCACGCGCACCGGAGAGGCCGGCCGCGCCATGAGGACGCGGGCTGCGGTTCGGAGGGCAGTGGCGATCAACAGGCCAATGCCAAGTCCGAGGAGGACGTGGCCGGCCAGGTAGTGCTGGGCCGCTCCGGGGCCACCTGCCGCCGCCACCGCAGCACCGCCCAAGGTCAGCGCCAGTGACAGGGCCGTACCGAATATTGCGCCCATGGCTCCTGCTCCCATCCCATTTAATCAGCAAGCTTACTAGTAATGCTCAGTAAGCTTACTACCACGTGGGCCGGAAGCAAGAGTGGGGAGGGCTGCGGAGGCGGGGCGGCAGTCAGCCTGCCGCTTCGAGCAGGTGCCCGGCCGGCGCGAGTCCGGCGTACCGGCCCTTGAAGAACAGCAGGGGCTCGGCGTCGCCCCGCGCGTGGAGGTGCCGCACGGCAGCCACCACAATGGTGTGGTCACCGCCGTCGTACTCTGCATGGAGGTCGCAGTCGATCCAGGCGAGCGCGTTCTCCAGGACCGGATTCCCCAGCGGCGAGGGGGTGTGGGCGACTTCCGCGAACCTGTCCGTTCCCGGGCGGGCAAACTGTCCGGCGAGGTGCTGGTGTTCCGCGGGGAGGATGTTGACGGTGAAGGAACCGGCCCTCCGCAGCACCGGCCACGTGCTCGATGTGCGTGCCGGGCTGAAGGTCACGAGCGCCGGTTCCAGCGACAGGGAGGCAAAGGACTGGCAGGTGAAACCCACGGGCCCTCCGGGGGTGGAACCGGTGACCACGGTCAGGCCGCTGGCGAATGTTCCGAAGATATCCCGAAGCCGGCGGGGAGCGAGATCTGAAGTGACTGTCATGGAGTGGCCCTCTCGTCTGGATCGTTACCTCACCAAACCACCAGCCGGCCGGGCCGCTCAAGCCGCCGGAAACACGCGGACGCGTACCGCAACGAAAGGTCACGGCCGTACATCCGGCGTCATCGGTTCCCGGCCGTTATGCCGGCTGCGCCCGCTGGTCCAGCGCGGCGAGCAGCCGGCGGACGGAGCCGCCGAGGTTCCAGTCGATGGCCAGCCGCTCAAGTTCGGCGCGCCGGTCACCCGTCACCGGCTGCAGCAGGGCGCCCGCCTGCTCAAGGGTGGGCAGCTCGAGGTCGCGCACCAGGCGGACGACGGCGGGAGCTGCTTCGAGGTACGCGGCAGCGGCGGAGAGTTTGGCCCGGACGGGACCGGACACGCCGCCGTCGTCGTCTTCCGCGGCAGCCAGCAGCCGTTCCAGGGTGCCGTACTTGAGCAGCAGGGATGCCGCCGTCTTCTCGCCGATCCCGGCCACGCCGGGCAAGCCGTCGGAGGCGTCGCCGCGCAGCGTGGCGTAATCGGCGTACTGCTGCGGGAGGACCTTGTACTTGGCCACGACGGTTTCTTCGGTGATGACTTCGAGGTTCTTCATGCCGCGGGCTGTGTAGATCACCCGGACCTTCCGGTCGTCGTCGCAGACCTGGAAAAGATCCCGGTCGCCCGTGACGACGTCCACGGGAAGGCCTGCCTGGCTGGCGTAGGTGCCCACGACGTCGTCGGCCTCGTGTTCCGCTCTTCCCACAATGGCGATGCCGGCCAGCTCCAGCACGCGGCGGATCATGGGCAGCTGCGCCTCCAGGCCCTCAGGCACCACTTCGACGTCGGTGCCGCCGGGTACCGACTGGGCCACCCGGTGGGCTTTGTAGGTGGGGATCAGGTCCACCCGCCACTGCGGGCGCCAATCATCGTCCCAGCAGGCCACAAGGTGGGTGGCCCCGTAGTCGGTACTGAGCCGGGCAATCATGTCCAGCAGTCCGCGGACGGCATTGACCGGCGTGCCGTCCGGGCGGCGGATAGTGTCCGGCAGGCCGTAGAAGGCGCGGAAGTACAAGGAGGCAGTGTCGAGCAGCATGAGGCGCTGGGGCATACCTCGATCCTCACACGGAAATGGCCACCCGGGCAGTAGCCGCGATCTCCGCCGTGGCGGCTGAAAGGACTGCGCGGGGATTCCCAGTCCCAGGAGGCCCCGGCCTGCCTGCTCGAACCGGACATGCTGCGTGCGGTTCAGCCGGACGTCGGGGCGCCAAGGGCCCCGGTCACGGTTGCCCGGTGCCGGGCGGGCCGGTGAGTACCGTGGGAACGTACTCCAGCAGCTGGAGCCTGCCGTCGAACGTCCTGCTCTGCACCATGTCCAGCCGGACGTCGGGATATCCATCGAAGATCCGCTCCCGCCCGGTGGCGCCGGTAATGACGGGGAAGACCACCAGCCGGAACCGGTCCACGAGGCCCGCCACCAGCAACGACCGTGCCAGGCTGATGCTGCCCAAGGTACTCAGGGGCCCCGTTCCCCTACGCTTCAGCTCGCGGACCGCATCAACCGCGTCCCCGGTTACCAGGGTCGAGTTCGGCCAGTCCAGGGGAGACTGCAGCGAGGAAGAGAACACGATTTTCGGTACTGCGGACAGCCCCGTGAGGCTGGCGCCCTCCTCCTCGGAAAAACCGGACCGGTTCGCCGCGGCCTGCGCAGACATGCCGTACATCAGCCGGTACGTATTCGCGCCCAGGAGGAAGGTGTAGTTGTTCGCCGATTCCTGGTCCAGCCAGGCAAGGTATTCGGGCCCCTCCAGTCCCCACCACCCGGGCCAGCCCTCTGCGGAGGCGTAACCGTCCAGCGAAATGATCAGGTCCACCATCAGGAGTGCCTGGGACGGTTCGGCAGGTGTGGCGCCCATGGCCGGCTCCTTGGACTGATCGGCGTTGATTTGGCGGCAATGCTATGCCCGCCAGGTCGGAGGTACAAGGGTCCGGCCCTTTCATCAGCCCTGCCGCAGGCGTAGCGTCTATTGCGCCGGAACCGTCGTAGCCGTCTAAGGAGCGGACATGGCTGGATGGAATGCAGACACAGCGGCGGGGCCTGTGGGCGCAGGGACCGTGACCCTGGTCGAGGGCTCATGTTTTTGTATCTCCGCAGCCAATGGTGATATCCACCCGGACCTGCCCCACGGCGTCTTCCATGAGGACACCCGCATCCTGTCGGGGTGGAGCATGACGGTGAACGGCCAGCCCCTTGAGCCGTTGGCGGCGGAGACGAAGGAACCCTACCGGGCACTGTTCATCGGCCGCGTTCCCCGGGCCGACGGGTATGCGGACAGCCCCTTGATCGTGGAGCGGCTGCGGGAAGTGGCGGCCGGAGTGGTTGAGGAGATTACGATCCGCAACTATTCCGGCAACCCCGTTGAATGCAGCATCTCCGTCGGCGTCGATTCGGACTTCGCCGATCTGTTCGAGGTGAAGGAGGCGAGGGTCCAGCGGCGGTGGGACGTCACCCGCGGAGCCGACGGCGATTCCCTGATTATCAGCGCGACCTGGCAGGACCTGCGGAAAGCTGTCCTGGTCAGGGGACGCGGCGCCGTCGCCTCCGCCGGCGCACTCACATACCGCGCCGTGGTTCCCGGATACGGCCAGTGGAGCACGCGGTTGAGCGTGGCACCGGCAGGGCAGCACAACGTTACGCGCCCCGCCGGGCACGGGGTGTCACCGAGTGACCGGAGGCACCAGGAATGGGTGGCCAAAATCCCCAGGCTGCAGATGGCGAACCGGTCCATTGAACGCGCGCTGCGGCGCAGCTATGACGACCTCGGCGCGCTCCGGATCGAGGACCCTGAGCATCCGGAACGGATAGTGGTGGCGGCCGGTGCCCCATGGTTCATGACCCTGTTCGGGCGTGATTCGCTGTGGGCTTCGGAGATGGCCCTGCCCGTGGACCCGTCCCTGGCCTTGGGCACCCTGCAGACGCTGGCGGACCGGCAGGGCAAGGTAGTGGACCCGATGAGCGAGGAGGAACCCGGGAAGATCCTGCACGAAGTCCGGTTGGGCGTGTCCTCCGGGCTGGCGCTTGGCGGCAAATCCATCTACTACGGCAGCGTGGACGCCACCCCGCAGTTTGTGATGACCCTGGCATCGGTCAGCCGCTGGGGGTTCGGAAAGGACGCCATAGCCGCCCTCCTGCCCAACGCCGACCGGGCCCTGGACTGGGTCAGGACCTACGGCGACAAGGACGGCGACGGGTTCGTTGAGTACCAGCGCCTCAACGACCAGGGCCTTATCAACCAGGGGTGGAAGGACTCCTGGGACGGGATCAATTTCGCGGACGGAACCATTGCCGAGCCGCCCATCGCGCTTTGCGAGGTGCAGGCTCTGGTCTACTCAGCGTTGCTGTCCCGGGCATGGATGGCGTACGACGCCGGGGACGCGCCGTTGGCTGCCCGGCTCACCGCCGAGGCGGCGCAGTTGAAGAAAAGGTTCAATGAGGAATTCTGGCTGCCGGAACGTGGCTACTTCGCCGTTGCCCTGGACGGCCGCAAGCGGCCGGTTGATGCCTGCGCCTCGAATATGGGGCAGTGCCTCTGGCACGGCATCGTTGACGATGACAAGGTGCCGCTGGTGGCTGAACGGCTGATGTCGCCGGAGATGTTCAGTGGCTGGGGTGTCCGGACCCTGGCCTCAAATATGGGGGCCTACAACCCGGCCAGCTACCACAACGGTTCAGTCTGGCCGCATGACAATGCCATTATTGCGGCCGGACTGATGCGGTACGGATTCGTCGAGGAGGCGCAGAGAATCGCCACCGCCCTGCTCGAAGCCGCGGATTTTTCCGGCGGCCGGCTGCCGGAGTTGTTCTGTGGCTTCAGCCGCGAGCAGGTGGCCGAGCCGGTGCCCTACCCCACGGCCTGCTCCCCTCAGGCCTGGGCGGCCACCGCGCCGATCATGCTGATCACCTGCCTGATGCGGTACGACGCCCACGTCTCCCGTGGTGGTTTTTGGATGGATCCGGCGCTGCCCCAGTCCTACGGGAACCTGCACATCACCAACGCTCCACTGGCCGGCGGCCGGATCACCATCGACATCAGAGACGGCGAACCTGCGGTGCAGGGCTTGCCGGAGGGCCTGACGTTCCACCGCGAACACCGGCCCTGGCTGACCGAGCTCATCTCGCAGGCCGGACTGGACGCCAAAAGCTAAACATCCCAGTCGCCGTCGGCGTAGGCGCTGCGGACGTGGGCGCGCAGGTACTCCCCCACCACGGCAGCTCCAAGGCCGCCCACTTCGGGCGCCACAACCCGGCCGTCCACGCGCTGGGCCATCCGCTGGATAAACCGCTCCAGGCCGGGGTCGTTGCCCAGGCGGAAAAAGGTGGCCTGGACGCCGGCGCGGCCAAGGCGGTCCAGTTCGGCAACCGTGGCGCGGATGGTCTCCGCGTCCGGCGGCCAGTTGAACCAGGAGTCCCCGTCGGGCAGGAGGTGCGCCGTGGGTTCGCCGTCCGTGACCACCAGCAGGACGGGCTGCATGGACGGGTGCCGGCGGAAGAAGCGGCCGGCCAGCAGCAGGCCGTGGTGCAGGTTGGTTCCCTGTTCGCGGAGGGCGGGCAGCGCCGTGAGTTCTCCGATGTCCATGGCCTGCGCATAGCGGCCGAAGGTGATCAGCTCCAGCCGGTCACCGCGGAAGCGGGTGGACACCAGGTGGTGCAGTGCGAGCGCGGTCCGCTTCATGGGAACCCATCGTCCTTCTGCAGCCATGGAGAAGGACACGTCCACCAAAAGGGCCACGGCGGCCTGCGTGCGGGCCTCCGTTTCCGATACTTCGATGTCGCCGACGGCGAGGCGCAGTCCCCGGGCCGGGTCACCGCCGTCGGCCATGGTGCGCCGGATGGCGTTGGTCACGGTGCGGGTGACGTCCCACGGCTCGGCGTCCCCGAACTCCCACTGCCGGCTCGAGCCCGTCTGTTCTCCTGCGGCCCCGGCCATCCTGGTGTCCCTGCTTCCCTGCCGGCCGGACAACTGCCTGGCAGCATCACGGAGCAGGGACTTCCCAAGCCGCCGCATGGCCTGCGGGGACAGCCTGAGGTCGCCGTCGGCGCCACGCCGCAGGTAGCCGCCGTCCTGCATGGCCCGCTCGATCTCCGCGAGGGTACGCGCACTTACGGCCGCGTTTTCGCCAAGCTGGCGGGTGAGCGCGTCCAGGTCCAGGTCATCAAGGCGGGAGCCGTTGTAGGACTGGGAGAGCTGTTCGGACAGTTCGTCGAGTTCGGCGATGTCCTGCAACACCCCGGTGCCGTCCCCCAGTCCCAGGCCTTCCTGCCCTTCAAACCGTTCCGAGCCTGTCCAGTCCTCCCCCGGGCGGAGGGCCTGGAGGGTGGCGTCGAGTTCGCTGAGCTGGGCCATCAGTTCGGGCGAGCCGAAGGCCTGGGCGGAGAGCCGCATCAGCTCACCGCGCTGCTCCGGGGACATCGACTGCAGGAGCCGCTGGGCGGCGGCGGCGCGCTGGGCGAGGGCGTCCACCAGCTCCTCCACCGACTCCGGGTTCTCCGGAAAGAACTGGCCGTGTTTGGCCATGAAGTCCTGGAAGTCGGCGTCGGTGTCCTCCCCGCGCCGGTGCTTGCCCAGTAGTTCGTTCAGGTCCCGGAGCATGTCATTCACTGCCTGCCGGTCCTCATCGGTGGCGCTCTCCAGCGCCTGCTTCATGCCGGCGAAGCGCTGCTCAAGGACTTCCCGGCCCAGCAGGTCCTTGATGTGTTCGTAGGCCTCACGTGCTGCGCTCGATTGCCAATCGTAGGACGCCAGCTCATTGACCGCCGCAGCCGTGGAGGGTGGGAGGTTCTGCAGCTGCATCTCCCGGAAGGCACGGTCGGTGTTGTCCATCATGGCGTCCCGCGCCAGTTGCTTGCGCTCCTCCAGCACCGCGGTGTCCAGGAGCTTCTTTACTTCGTCCAGGGTGCCGTCCAGCCGGTGCCGGCTGAGCAGGTCGCGGCGCCGCTGCTGGACGCGCCGGGCAAGGTCATCCAGGCCGTCCCGGTTCCGGCCGCCGCGCCGCAGGAATTCCTGCAGGGCGTGGCGGGGCGAGTAGCCGGCCATGACGTCTTCGGCGACGGCGTCAAGCGCCTCGGCCAGGTCAACCGGCGGGGCGAGCGGGTCCGGGCCGCCGGTATACCGGCCGTACTTGGCGGACCGCTTGTGGATGGCCATGGTGCCTCCTGAGCCTAGCCGTAGATGGTTTCCTCGTCGTCGGATTCCTTGGAGATCCGGCGGCCCAGGTACAGCCCTTCAAGGGCCAGTTCGACGGCGGCGGCGAGCTGTCCGTCATTCGCCGCACCCAGGCGCCGCCCGATTTCGTCGTACAGCCCCGAGCCGTTCAGCGACGGGAGGTTGCCCAGGAACTCCTGCGCCGTGACCTGTTCACCCGTGGTGACGGTCCGGTGCCCATCCAGGGCGGCCACGAGCGGACCCATGTCCAGGCCCTGGAAGTGCGCGCGGACAGCTTCCGCAGTGGCGGTGCGCAGGAGGTGGTCAAGGACACCCTGCTCCCGCCCCTCCTCGCCGGATTCGAACTCGATCTTGCCCGTCAGCACCTCCACTGCGGGCTCCAGGTCGATGATGCGGGCCACCGCCTGCTCCTCCCCCCGCAGGCTGGCCCGCCGCAGTGCCGCCGCGGCCACCGTCTCCGCCCCGGCGATGGCGAACCGGGCCGAAACGCCGGACGTCTGGTTGATGGCGGGCGACTCCCGCAGCGCCCGGGTATACCTTGCCAGGATCTCGAGGATGAACGGGGGGACGTCCGCAACGAGCCGGCCCTCCTGCCGGATGACCGCTACTTCGTCTTCCAGTTCGATGGGGTAGTGGGTCCGGATCTCCGCACCGAAGCGGTCTTTCAGCGGGGTGATGATGCGCCCGCGGTTGGTGTAGTCCTCCGGGTTTGCTGATGCCACCACCAGCACGTCGAGCGGGAGCCGCAGCACGTAGCCGCGGATCTGGATGTCCCGTTCCTCCATGACGTTGAGCATGGCCACCTGGATGCGTTCAGCCAGGTCCGGGAGCTCGTTGATGGCGATGATGCCGCGGTTGGAGCGTGGGATCAGCCCGTAGTGGATGGTTTCCGGGTCCCCCAGGCGGCGTCCCTCGGCCACCCGCATCGGATCCACGTCACCAATCAGGTCAGCGACCGACGTGTCCGGGGTGGCGAGCTTCTCCACGTAGCGCTCCGAACGGTGCCGCCAGGCCACCCGCAGCCGGTCCCCCTCCGTCAGTGCCCGGGCACGGGACTGTTCGGTGATCGGGTCAAAGGGATGCTCGTTCAGCTCCGAATCCTCGATCACCGGCGACCACTCGTCCAGCAGTCCGGCCAGGGTGCGGAGCAGACGGGTCTTGCCTTGCCCGCGCTCACCCAGCAGGACAACGTCATGGCCGGCGAGCAGGGCCCGCTCGAGCTGCGGAATCACCGTCCGGCTGAAGCCGTACAGGCCCGGCCAGGGGTCACGTCCGGCAGCAAGGGCGGCCAGGAGGTTGTCGCGGATTTCGTGCCTCAGGTCCTTGTGGACGTATCCTGCCGCACGCAGTTCACCAACGGTGTAGATATCGGGGCGATCAGTCACTCCTCTACGGTAATCCCCGCCTTGCGGCTAATCGATAGATTCCTCCAGATTCCTGTGGGACCCCGCGCCTCGCAGGCTCGGCACGGGGCCCCTCGCGGCTACCGCTTGCCGCTCCCCGCGCCTCGCAGGCTCGGCACGGGGCCCCATGCGGCTACGCTTAGACCCAATGACACAGAGCACATTAATCCTCCTGGTGCGGCACGGCGAGACCCCCACCACCGGCACCGTCCTGCCGGGGCGGGCCCCGGGCCTGCATCTTTCCGGGCGCGGCCGCACGCAGGCTGAAGCTGTTGCCGAACGCCTTGCGGGCCTGCCTGTCGACGCGCTCTATTCGTCACCCCTGGAGCGGGCACGGGAGACAGCGGAGCCCACGGCCGCCCGCACCGGCCGGACCGTCATGGAAGAAGCCGGGCTTTTGGAATGCGATTTCGGTGACTGGACCGGTGCCGCGCTCGCCGGGCTTGCGGGCCTGCCGGAGTGGCAGACTGTCCAGCACAACCCGTCGGCGTTCCGCTTCCCCAACGGCGAGGGCTTTTCCGGAATGCAGGCGCGGATGGTTGGGACGCTGGAGGATCTTCGGACCGCCCACCGTGGTGGCGTCGTGGTCTGTTTCTCCCATGCCGATCCCATTAAGGCGGCCGTGGCACACGCGCTGGGCACCCACCTGGACCTTTTCCAGCGGATCGTGATCAGCCCGGCGTCGGTCTCGGTGATCTCCTATGCGGACGGCCAGGCGCCGGCGGTGCTCACGGTGAATTCGATGTCGGAGCCCCTGAGCGGGCTGAGGGCGCCGTGATGCCATCCGGTCCGGCAGGGAACGACTGGCCGCGGGACGCGGCGGCACGGGGCATGCGGTGTCCGGGCGGGAGCTGACCCTCCTCACTGAGGGCCGCGTGGAACTGCTGGGCCGCATCATGAGCGGCAGCAATGCCACGTTCCTCGCGGAGCTTTCCTGCGGTGACGATTCCGCCTGGGCCGTCTACAAGCCGGAGGCTGGAGAGCGGCCGCTGGCGGATTTCGACGCCGGCCTGTACCGCCGGGAGCGCGCCGCGTACCTGCTGAGCGAAGCGCTGGGCTGGGGAATGGTGCCGCCCACGGTGGTCCGCACGGATGCCCCGCTTGGAGTGGGGTCGCTGCAGTGGTTCATCGAGGGCGACCACGAGGAACACTACTTCACCCTGTACGCGGACTCCCCGGAAACCCACGACGAACTGGCCCGGATGGCCCTGTTCGACTACGTGGCCAACAACACGGACCGCAAAAGCGGGCATGTCCTGCGCGGAGCGGACGGCCGCATCTGGGGCATTGACCACGGTCTGTGCTTTTCCGCTGCCTTCAAGCTGCGCACGGTGATCTGGGACTTTGCCGGCGAGCCGATCCCGGACAACCTGCTGGCGGACATCAGTCCCCTGGCGGACACTGTTCCGGCTGACGTGGCAGCGCTGCTCCATCCCGCCGAGGTGGTTGCCCTGCAACGCAGGGTCCAGCGGATGCTGCAGGAGATGGTGCTGCCCGTTGACCACACCGGCCGGCGCTATCCCTGGCCGCTGATCTAGGCGCCCCAGGTCCAGGTGTCTTGGATTCAGTCGCCCCAGGTCCGGGTGTTTTAGGTTCAGGCGGCGGGCCTGCGCGGGTCCTGGCGCCCTTCCAGCGCGGCCGCGGCCGCCGGCGCCGCCTGCTCAAGATACGCGCCGATGTGGTCCAGCAGGTAGTGCTGCCCAAGCACTGTGGGATGGTCGCCGTCCGGGCCAATCAGGTCATCAAAGTCATCGCTGATCCACCCCTCGGCGATCGGGTCCACGTACTCACCGCCCGCCCGCGCAGTGGCAGTCCTGAGTTGGTCGCTGATATCCAGGAGCCCGGGGTCAGGGTCCGTGGTGTACGACGGCGGCCCCACCACAATGATCCTGGCGTCCGGGGCAAGGGCTTCTGCCCTGTCCATGGCGGCGAGGGCCGCGTCGCCGACGTCGGCAGAGGCGTAGCCGAGGTCGTTTTCCGAGCCGAAGAAAACCACGATCCCGGTGTCAGGGGTGACGTAATCATCCACCTGCGTGCCGAAGGTTCCGTTGTAGTCGCCCAGGCTGAGGTAGCCGCTTCCATCCTCGGCTGCGTTGACCACCTCAAGGCCCGCCACCTCCGGGTCCGTCCGCATCAACGCCGGCCACGCCTGCTGCGGCGACGTGCCGTGACCGGTGCTCAGGGAGTCCCCCACCACCACAACGCGGACGGGGGGCGCCGCCGTGGCCGGGGGCTGGGTCCGGGCTGCACTTCCCGACGTCACGGCCAGGAGGAGGGCAGCCACACCGGCAGTCACCAGCCGGCCGGGATGCCCGTGCAGCAGCGCACTGTCCTGCATGGCACCTCCTCCTGCCTGGATTTCCGGGTGGCCGGGGAATTGCCCGCCGGCCGTTTTTTCTTCTTGTCCGTGTCCCATCGTAGGCAATTGTGGGAATACTTTAGGGCCAAGGTGACCAGGATCAACAGGATGCACAGCGACTGCACAGGAACCTTTAGGGCATTAGGTACCCTGGTGGCCGCCGTCCGGGGTCAGGCCGGGCGGCGCCGACCAGGCTGCACTGCAGCCGCGGGCTACGCTGTATCCGTGCAGCGGCAGGCAACCGGGTGGAATCCCGCAACCAAAATTTCCGAGCAGGCGCCCGGCGTCTACTTCGCCGAAGGGCCGGCCTCCAACTGGATCGTGGTGCGGGACCCTTCCGGGTTCATCCTCATCGACAGCGGCTACCCCGGTGACCGCAGCAACGTCCTTGCCTCGATCCGCCATCTGGGCCTGGAACCGGCCAACGCCCTTGCCCTGCTGGTCACGCATGGACATGTGGACCACACGGGCACTGCCGCCTTCTTTTCCGAAACATTCGGAACCCCGGTCCTGTGCGCCCCCGGGGAGCTGGCCCACGTCCAGGGTAAGGAGAAGCACCAGGTCACCTTCGGCCAGGTCATCCGCCGGGCCTGGAAGCCGCGCATCTTCCGCTGGATGGTGCACGTCATCAGGGCGGGTGCCCTGGGTGCCAAGCCAGTGCCGGCGGCCGAAGCGTGGGACGCTGACAGGCTCCGGGCCCTGCCTGGCCGGCCCGTTGCCGTACCAGTGCCCGGCCATACGCCAGGCAATGCAGCCATCCACCTGCCGGGGGCGGGTGCCATCGCCGTGGGCGACTGCTTCGTCAGCGGCCACCCGATCAGCCGGACTTCCGGACCGCAGATGCTGCACCCGATGTACCACGCAGATCCGGCCGCAGCCGAAGCCGCCCTGCAGAACCTGGCCGGGTTGGAATCCCCGGTTGTCCTTCCGGGCCACGGACCTGCCCTGCGCGCCCCGCTGGCGGAAGCGCTGGCGGTTCTCGGGTACCGCGGCTAGAACTTCCCGTACCGCGCCCTCGCCATCGAGTACACGCCGTAGCAGATGAGGCCCGCGGCGATGGCGGCGAGGAGGATCCCGCCGTAGGGCTGTGCGCCCAGGGTCTTCAAGCCGCCGTCGAGGCCGGAGGATTTGGACGGATCGGCGGTTACTGCCGCCACGATGACCAGGACACCCACGACGGCGAGCACCACACCCTTGGCTGCATAACCGATGATGCCAAGCCATTCCACGGCGGTCCGCGCGTTGCCCGGGTCCTGCAGGTCCTCCATGAACTTCCTGGAAACGCCCCGGTAGGCGTAAAGGACGCCGCCTGCAATGACCGCCAGGCCCAGCACCACCAGAAGAACCACCCCGGCGGGCGCTCCCATCAGCTTTGCGGTGAAATCGCTGGCCGACTGGCTGGAGTTCTTGCTGCCCCCGGCGGCAAAGACGCCGAAGGTAAAGGCAAGGAAAGCGAAAATCACAGCTTTCCCCGCAGCACCGGCAGCTTTCTTCAGTTTCTTCTTTGAGTCGGGCTCCGTGCGCGCCCCAAAAGCAGCCTCACTGAGCATCCAGAGGGCAAGCGCCGCACAGGCAACAGCGCCGGCCCAGAGCAGGATCCCGCCCCCCGGCTTGGATGCCAGGCTTCCCAGTGCCCCGGACTGGTCAGCTTCTCCACCCTGGCCCCTGGTCAACTGCAAGGCAATGGCACCGATCAGGATATGAAGCAGGCCGATGAAGACATATCCGGTACGGGCCAGAACGCGTACCGCCGGGCTGCGGCCCGCCGAGGCCGCCCCGGATACTGCCCTGTTAGCTCCCTGCGACGCGTTGCCCATGGCCGGCCCTTCCAGATATGTAGTTGATCTCCTGCTCCGCGGCCGGCTTTCCTTGCCTGCGCCGCGGAATGCTTCAGTGTAAATCCGTCCGCGCCGTCCCGACAGATCCCCGAAAGTTCCGGCCACGCACCGTTGGCTACTACAGTCGAAGCGGTGCATGCCAAACAGAACGCTGATGAACTGACCGAGCTGAACATCCCCGGCCCCACCGCGGATCACGCCGAAAACGGCTTCGTCCGCGTGCGCGGCGCCCGCGAAAACAACCTGCGGAACGTCAGCGTCGATGTGCCGCGGGATGCGGTCGTGGCGTTCACCGGGGTTTCCGGTTCCGGCAAGTCGTCCCTGGCCTTCGGCACCATCTACGCGGAGGCGCAGCGCCGGTTCTTCGAATCGGTGGCGCCCTACGCCCGCCGCCTCATCCAGCAGGGCCACAACCCCAAGGTGGACCTGATCACCGGGTTGCCGCCCGCCGTCGCACTCCAACAGCGCCGGGGAACGGCGACGTCCCGGTCCACCGTGGGGACCGTCACCACGCTGTCCAATTCACTGCGCATGCTGTTCTCCCGTGCAGGCAGCTACCCGGAGGGCGCAGCGCCGCTGGACTCGGACGCCTTCTCCCCCAACACCGCAGCAGGCGCCTGCCCGCAGTGCCACGGCCTGGGCACCGCCCACACCGTCAGCGAGGCATCCCTGGTTCCGGACACGTCCCTGAGCATCCGCGACGGCGCCATTGCGGCCTGGCCCGGCGCGTGGCAGGGCAAGAACCTCCGCGACATCCTCACCCACCTGGGCTACGACGTGGACATCCCCTGGCGGCAACTGCCCAAAAAAGACCGCGACTGGATCCTCTTCACCGAGGAACAGCCCGTGGTGGAAGTGACGCCGCAGCGCGACCGGGTGGCCAAACCGTACAAGGGCCGCTTCTGGAGCGCCAGGAGCTACGTCATGCACACCCTGCTCGACTCCAAAAGCCCCGCCATGCGGGAAAAGGTGCTGCGCTTCATGGAAACCGGGCCCTGCCCGCAATGCAGTGGAACCGGGCTCAGGCCCGAGGCCCTCGCAGTGACGTTCGCAGGGCAGACCATCGCCGGGCTCAGCGCCGTGCCCATGACCGAACTCGCGGACATCATCCGCCCCACCACCAGGCTGGCCACCGCGGGAACCGCGTCCCGCAAGCAGTCCTCAGAGTCCAATGAGGTGGCTGTGGCCATCACCCGCGACCTGCTCCAGCGCATCAACGTGCTGCTGGAGCTGGGCCTGGGGTACCTGGCGCTGGGGCGGGCCACGCCCACGCTCTCGCCGGGGGAAATGCAGCGCCTCAGGATCGCCACCCAGCTCAGGTCGGGGCTGTTCGGCGTGATCTACGTGCTGGATGAGCCGTCGGCAGGTCTGCACCCGGCGGAT
Organism: Pseudarthrobacter sp. LMD1-1-1.1; assembly: GCF_040676255.1. Taxonomy (NCBI): domain Bacteria; kingdom Bacillati; phylum Actinomycetota; class Actinomycetes; order Micrococcales; family Micrococcaceae; genus Pseudarthrobacter; species Pseudarthrobacter sp. LMD1-1-1.1. The sequence goes on from NZ_JBEGHP010000022.1 coordinate 177,291, forward strand.
GCCGAACCCCTCCTGGCGGTCCTGGACCAGCTCAAGTCATCGGGAAACTCGGTGTTCGTGGTGGAACACAACATGGACATGGTCCGCCGGGCTGACTGGCTTGTGGATGTTGGGCCCAGGGCCGGGGAGGACGGCGGAGAGGTACTGTACAGCGGGCCCGTGCAGGGCCTCGATGAGGTGCCGGAGTCGGTGACGCGTCCGTTCCTTTTCCCGGGCGGAACAGGTGCGAAAGAACCAGGGGCGGCCGCTGACGGCGCGGGCAGGGATGCCCTGCGGGAACCCTCCGGCTGGCTGGAACTGCGGGGCGTCAGCCGCCACAACCTGCGGGACCTGGACGCCGCCTTTCCGCTCGGCGTCCTGACAGCGGTCACGGGCGTCTCGGGCTCCGGGAAATCCACGCTGGTCAGCCGGGTCCTCGCCGACGTTGCCGGCGCAGCACTTCGCGGCACCGGTGAAGCCGGTACCGCGGCACCCGCCGGGGAGCCGGAGGACGACGTCGAGGAACAGGGCGGACCGTTGACCGTGGGGCACGTCTCCGGGCTGGAACGGATCGACCGCCTGGTGAAGGTGGACCAGAAACCGATCGGGCGCACGCCGCGGTCCAACCTGGCCACCTACACGGGGCTGTTCGATGCCGTCCGCAAGGAATTCGCCGCCACCGATGCCGCCAGGAGCCGGGGGTTCGGCCCGGGACGCTTTTCCTTCAATGTGGCCGGTGGACGGTGCGAGACCTGCCAGGGCGAAGGCTTCGTGGCCGTGGAGCTGCTGTTCCTTCCCGGCAGTTACGGCCCGTGCCCTGAATGCGGGGGCACCCGATACAACCCCGAGACCCTCGAGGTCACCTACCAGGGCAGGAACATCGCGGAAGTACTGGGCATGACGGTCAACGCCGCGGCCGGTTTCCTGGCCGCGGTTCCCGCGGCCGCACGGTCCCTGCAGACCCTGCAGGAAGTGGGCCTGGGCTACCTCCGGCTGGGCCAGCCCGCCACCGAACTTTCCGGCGGCGAGGCGCAGCGGATCAAGCTGGCCACCGAACTGCAGCGGGCCCGGCGCGGGCACACCCTGTACCTCCTGGACGAACCCACCACGGGGCTGCACCCTGCCGACGTCCAGCTCCTGATGGCGCAGTTGAACCGCCTGGTCGATGCCGGGAACACGGTCATCGTTGTGGAACACGCCATGGACGTGGTGGCCGACGCGGACTGGGTCATGGACCTGGGACCCGCTGGTGGCGACGCCGGCGGTACGATCGTCGCCGCCGGTGACCCGGCCGCCGTCGCCCGTTCCCGCAGCAGCCGCACGGCCCCTTACCTCGCGGCGGCACTGCAGGCGGCATCCGCCGGCAAGGGCCGCCCGGGGCGGGCGCACCTTGCCCCCGGGCGCCCGGGGGCGTAGGACAGAGGAATGCGTACCCGACGGGCGGTGCCCGCCCACGACGTCCTTCGCGGCCGCGTGGCGGTGGTGACTGGCTCGTCGCGCGGGCTGGGGTTTGAAATGGCCCGGGTCCTGGGCCTGCACGGCGCGGCGGTGGTGCTGGCAGCCAGGTCGGACGACGGCGTCGCTGCCGCCATCCAGCGCCTGCGCGCTGAAGGGATCGCGGCGTCCGGCAGGCGCTGCGACACCGCCGAGCCGGGAGACGTTGCGGCGCTCCGGGACGAGGCCCTGGCCCGGGGGACGTTGGATATCTGGGTCAACAACGCCGGCACCTCGGGGGTTTTCGGACCCACGGCGTCGACGCCCATCGATGACTTCACGCGGGTGGTGCGCACCAACATCCTGGGTACGTTCCACGGCTCCAGGGTTGCTTTGCCTGTGTTCCTGGGCCAGGGCCATGGCGACCTGGTCAACCTGTACGGCCAGGGCGACCGGGGTCCGGTGGCGCTGCAGAACGCCTACGCGTCAAGCAAGCGGTGGGTCCGCCAGTTCACGGAGACCCTGCGGCTGGAAACCAAAGGCACCGGTGTCCGGGTGCACGGCATGAACCCCGGACTGGTGGAGACCGACCTCCTGGGGCGTGTGACGGCGCAGGCAGGGTACGGGCAGCGCCTCACCGGCCTGCAGGTGGTGGTCGGCCTGTGGGGGCAGGCCCCGCGTGAGGCGGCGCGGCCCATCCTGGACCTCGTGACCTCAGATGCCGCGGAATTCCGGTTCCTGACCCGGCGGCGGATGGTCACGCACAGCCTGCGCAACGTGCTGGGCGGCCGCCTGCGGCGGGCAAACAGGATGCCGTTGGACATCACGGTGGTGGAGCCGGCGGACCCGCCCCGGTCCGGCGGTGGAGAAAGCCCGTGACCCGGTCCGGGAACTCGACGGGATCCACCGCAGGGCCCTTTGGCGCGCGGCGGCCGGCCTCCGTCAGGAGGCGCAGGCCCTCATCCACCGCCGCTTTCGATGCCCTCAAGGAAGCCGCTGAGGCTCCCTTCCACGGGTCGAGGACCGCAGCGAGCGCAGCGTCTGCGTTGTCGTCCGGGGCCAGGGTGGTGACCAGCCCCATGTCCCACGCCTGGCGCGCCGTCAGCATGCGGCCCGTGTAGAGAAGGTCCTTGGCCCGGGACGGACCTACCCGTAGTGCCAAACGGGCGGCGAAGGTGGGCGGAACCAGCAAGCCCAGGCGTGCCACAGGCATCCCCATCCGTGCTGTGGGGGTCAGGAGCTGCAGGTCGCAGGCAAGGGCAAGCTGGCAGCCCCCGCCGGCCGCAACCCCTTCGACCACCGCCAGGGTTGGGACGGGCAAGTCCTCGAGCGCCTGCAGGGCGGCTTCCAACACGTCAAAGGTCCGGCCAACGTCCGTGCCCGACGTCCCGTCCCATTCGCGGATGTCGGAGCCGGCGCAAAACACTCCACCGCGGCCGCGCACCACGACGGCGCGCAGGGTCGGGTCGGAGGCCAGGCCGTGCACTGCGCACCGCAAATCCTCCCAGTCCCGCTCCCCCAGGGCATTGAGCCTCCCACCGCTGCCGAAGGAGATCGTGGCAATGGACTCCGCCCCGTCAACACTGACCGTGGCCATCAGGAGCCTGCCTCCCCCGGGGTTTGTATGCCTCCTGTGCCAGGCTCAGTCATGTGCCCCTCCCGCGGGGTGAAAGAACCAGGCCACTGCGACGCGCGGATCCGCGGCAAGTGACGGACGGGGCCAAGCATGCCCCATTCGTCCCCGCCCAGCCGTGACAGCGGATCAAGCCCGGCCACGTCCGGATGGTCACCGCTGAGCACCTGGGATGAGACGGACGCGTGCACCACCAGGCCGAACACCAGGACGCAGTCACCCATGCGCAGGGTCTGGTGAAGCGAGCATTCCAGAACGGCCGGAGACTCCTTGACCCTGGGCGGCCGGACCGCCGCGCTGGGCTCACGGGCCAGGCCGGCGGCGTCGAATTCGCTCACATCTGCGCTGAAGTTGGTCCCGGTGGCGTTGACCTCCTGGATCAACGCTGCCGGGGCGAGGTTCACCACGAACTCCCCGGTTGCCTCGATGTTCCGCAGCGAATCCTTCTCGCCCACCGAGGTGAACTGAATGATCGGGGGGTCCACTGAGGCAACCGTGAAGAACGAATGGGGCGCCAGGTTGTCCACCCCTGCCGGGGAGGTGCTCGAAACCCAGGCGATGGGCCGCGGAACCACTACTGACGTAAGGAATTTGTAGAAGTCCCGCGGACCCAGTTGTTTCGGATCGAAGTCTGTTCGCATCCGGTCCTACGGGCTTCCTGGCGTGGCGGCGGCCGCGGCATCCTTGGCCAGGGCTCCCTTGGCCCTGGGAAGGAAGATGAGGGCGGCCATGGCGATCACGCAGCAGAGGATGATGTACAGCGAGATCGACGTCGAGTTCCCATAGGTCGCCAGCAGGGCGGCGGCAATGAGGGGCGCGGGACCACCGGCGACGACGCTGGCGAGCTGGTACCCCAGGCCGGCGCCCGTGTAGCGGATGTCAGTGTCAAAACTTTCGGCGATCAAGGCAGCCTGCGGGCCGTACTGGATGTCATGCAGGATCAGGCTGACCACGACGGCAACACCAACCCACAGGGCGTCCCTGGTGTTGAGCAACCCAAAATAGGGGAAAGCGAACAGCGCTGTCAGCACGATGCCGGTTCCGTACACGCGGCGCCGGCCGAAACGGTCTGACAGGCGCCCGAAGAGGGGAACACTGATCAGCCCGAGTGCGGCCGCGATCAGTGTGTCATCAAGGATGGAATTGCTGTCCAGCTTCAGCTGCTTGGTGGCGTAGGTGATCACGAACGTAATGAACAGGTAGAACGGGGCCTGCTCCGACGTGCGCACCAGGGCGGAGAGGAGGATTTCCCTGGGCTGCCGCCGGATCACCTCGATGATCGGGGCACGCACCACCTTGTTCGACTTCCGGACTGCGTCGAACTCCGGGCTCTCGATGACGCGGAGCCGGACGAACAGGCCCACGCCGATCAGGATGATGCTCAGGATGAACGGGATCCGCCAGCCGTAGGCAGCGAATCCGTCAGTGCCGGTGGCGGCGGTGGTGATCCTGACGACGCCGGTGGACAGGACCAGGCCCAGCGGCACCCCGATCTGCGGCCAGGAAGCGGACAGGCCGCGGCGGTTCTGGTCGCCCCATTCCATGCTCAGCAGGACAGAACCGCCCCATTCACCGCCCACGCCGATGCCCTGGATGATGCGGAGGACTACCAGCAGGACCGGCGCGGCCACTCCGATGCTTTGGTAGGTCGGAAGGCAGCCAATCAGCACCGTTCCGAACGCCATCAGGAACAGCGTGGCCATGAGTGTTGTCTTGCGGCCGATCCGGTCACCGAAATGGCCGAATATGGCGGCGCCGATTGGCCTGGCCACAAAGCCGACGAACTGGGTGCCGAAGGCGGCCAGCACACCGGCAAAGGCCACCTGGCCCGGGAAGAACAGCTGGGGAAACACCAGTGCGGCGGCAGTCCCGTAGAGGAAGAAGTCGTACCACTCGATGGTGGTACCCACCACGCTTGCCACGGTGGCGCGCCTGACGGCCTGCTCCCGGGTCACTCCTTGAATACTCATCATCACTCCATTGGTCAGATGTAGTAGAACGCCCGGCTTGAATGCACAACAAGGAAAGGAATAGTGAAACCAGGCGCTGGACCCGCATTGCGGTTCGTCTTCCCATCGTGCGAGCAGTAGTTGCCCATGTCAACGGCTTCCCGGCCGCCGGCGGCGGATGCCAGGTGCCGCCGTCGTACGCCTCATTCCGTTGCCGCAGGCAAATATCGTCACGGCTCTGGACTCTTGGGCGGGGCCCAATCAGACTGTCTACAACAGCCGGCCAGGTGCACCGGAATTGACGGCACTTTCATTGGTCGGGTCATTGGACGGCTGCATTTATTGGGGTTTTTACCGTGATGCCGTTTTGCGGCGTCGAAAGGACCTGGCCATGCCGGACTTTGCACCGTTCTTTCCACTTATCGCCATTATTCTCGGAGTGCTGTTTGCCGTTGGTTTCATTTGGGTGGCCACGAAGCTGATGTGGAAGGTGGCTGAGCCAAACGAGGCCCTGATCATTTCCGGGCTGACCCGGGGAACCCTGGAAACCCGGGAAGGAATGGATTTCAAAATCGTCACGGGCAAGGGCGCCCTGGTCCTTCCCGGCCTCCAGACCGTGCGGCCCCTGTCGCTGACCCTGAATGAAACTGAACTCAAGGTTTCCTGCGTTACCTCACAGGGCATCCAGGTCATCGTGGAGGGCGTCGTCATTTACAAAATTGGGGACGCACCGCCCTTTATCGCCAATGCCGCCCGCCGCTTCCTGGGCCAGCAACCAAAGATGGAAAGCCAGGTGTACAACGTCTTCGAAGGCCACCTGCGTTCCATCATCGGCAGCATGACCGTCGAGGAGATCATCCGCGAGCGGGACAAACTCGCCTCGCAGGTCCGCAGCGCCAGCGGCGTGGAAATGGAGAAACTGGGCCTTGTGGTGGACTCGCTGCAGATCAAGGACCTGCAGGACCCCACCGGCTATATCCAGAACATCGCCAAGCCGCATATCGCGCAGGTGAAGATGGAAGCCCGGATCGCCGAGGCCACCCGTAACCGGGAGGCGGCGGAAAAGGAGGCGGAGGCGGCGGCCCTGATCGCGGATGCGCAAAGCGTCTCAGCCATCCGGCAGTCGGTGGCCCAGGCCAACGCCGAGCGTGCCCGGGCGAATGCCGCCCAGGCCGGCCCGCTGGCCGAAGCCACGGCCCGGCAGCAGGTGGTGGTGCAGGAAACGGAAGTTGCCAAGCTTGAGGCGGACCGGGAAGAGCAGAAGCTGCAGACCAGCATCCGGAAACCTGCGGACGCGAAAGCCTACGCCAAACGCACCGATGCAGAGGGCCAGAAGGCGGCGGACATCAGCGCCGCCGAGGCCCTGGCACGCCGCACCGAGCTTGAGGCCCAGGCCAACGCCCGCCGCACCGAACTCCAGGCGCAGGCCAACGCCACCGCGGCGGCCGCCGCGGCTGGAGCCACCAAGGTCACCGGCGAGGCCGAAGCCGCAGCGACCAGGGCGAAAGGCGACGCCGCAGCGTCAGCGATCAAGGCCAAGGCGCTCGCGGAGGCAGACGGCATCAAGGCCCGCGCGGAAGCGCTGGGTACCAACCAGGACGCGGTCATCTCCCAGCAGCTTGCCGAGAACATGCCGGCCATCATTGCCGCAGCGGCCGAGCCGTTCTCGCATGTTGGCCAAATGACCGTCCTGAACGGCGGCGAGGGCGTCAACAAGATGCTGGGCGGAATCCTGGCGCAGGCTGGCGACTACCTCCCGGCCCTCGCATCGGCGCTTCGGAAGGGTGAAGACACCAAGCGCCAGGCCAAGGCGCCGGGCGCGTAGGGATTCTGGGCACGCCATGGTGCGCAGGGACATCGACCGGAGCCTGACCGGGAAAATCGGCCGGGTAACCGGGCGCATCGGCCCGGGCACCATCGGCGAAGTCATGCTGCCCTACCTTGGCGGCACCATGGCCTTCCACGCCCACCCTTTTGACAAGAAAAGCGATTATCCGGTGGGCGCTGAAGTGTTGGTGATCTATTTCGACCCGCCGCAAACGGTGTACGTGGAGGAGCTGCCGGACGTGTTGAAGCACGCCCGGTGAAGCCCGGCGGCTTCCTCTCCCGGATGGGCTACCTGCCGCCCTCCATTTTGCGGCTGCGCTGCTCCTGGGCCATGGGGCCGTAGGGATACACCCCTGTCTCGGGCCGGCTGGCCTCGGTGAGCCGGCTGACCTCGTCCGCGCTGAGGCTCAGGTTGCCGGCCGCCAGGTTGTCAGCGAGCTGTTCCGTGGACCGGGCACCCAGGATCACCGACGTTACGGCCGGCCGGTCCGCCAGCCAGGCCAGGGCAACCTGGGAGGGGCTGACGCCATGGGAGGCCGCGATGCCTTCCACGGCTTCGATCACCGTCCATGTGCGCGGATTGTCGTTGCGCGCCTTCCAGGCTTCCATGCCGCGTTCGGGATTCTCCCCCAGGCGGGTTGCCCCGGAGGGACTCTGGTCACGCCTGTACTTGCCCGACAACCATCCGCCGCCCAGGGGCGACCACGGCAGCAGGCCGATCCCGGCGTCAAGCGCGGCCGGCACGATCTCGAACTCGATGTCCCTGACCAGGAGGCTGTATTGCGGCTGCAGGCTGACGGGCGGGTGCCATCCCTGGCTGCGGGCAATATGGACAGCCTTGGTGAGTTGCCAGCCCAGGAAGTTCGAGAAGCCGTAATAGCCGATCTTGCCGCGGGTCACGGCATCTTCCAGGAACCGGAGGGTTTCCTCCACGGGCGTGATGGGATCCCATGCGTGCATCTGGTAGAGGTCGATCTGCTCCACGCCCAGGCGGCGGAGGGAATCGTCCAGTGCGCGCGTCAGGTGCCGCCGGGATGTTCCGACGTCGTTCGGTGCCGTCCCCATGGGAAAACGCCCCTTGGTGGCAACCACCGCTGTGTCCCCGCAGGCCGGGACGCCGGGCCAGCCAGCGGCCGATGATTTCTTCGGACACGCCCGAGCTGTAGACGTCGGCGGTGTCGATGAAGTTGCCGCCCGCTTCGAAGTAGCTGTCCAGGATGTCATGGGATGTTTCCTCGGTCGCTTCCGCGCCGAAGGTCATGGTGCCCAGCGCGAAGCTGGTGACGACGGCGCCGCTGTGGCCCAGGGTCCGGTGCTGCATGGTGTGTCCTCGCGTTCAGTTGCGGTCGGTGGGATGGTTGCGTGCGGCCGCGTCCGTGGTGGTGGTGCGGATCCGGTACAGGCTGGTGGTTGCGGTCAGGTAGAGGTCCTGCCCGTCGGGTCCGCCAAAGCACAGGTTGGAGACGGTCTCCGGCACGGTGATGGTGCCCAGGAGTTCGAAGGACGGTGAGTAGATCCGCACGGAGGGGCCGGCCGAGGTCCAGATCCGTCCCTCGACGTCCACCCGCAGCCCGTCGGCCGGGTGGCCGTCCTCCAACTCGAGAGTGCCGGTCCTGGCGCTGCAGTGGCCGTCACGCACGGCGTAGGTGGCGATCCGCAGCGGGACCCCGTAGGCGCTGCCGGCGGTGTCCGCGACGTAGAGGACAGATTCGTCCGGCGAGAAAGCCAGTCCGTTGGGATGCACGAGGTCGGTCACCACGGGGGTCAGCGTTCCGGAGGCCGGGTCGAAGCGGAACACATGGCAGCCCCCATATTCCTGCTCTCCCTCATGGCCTTCTTTTGTTCCCGGAAGGATGCCGTAGGGCGGGTCCGTGAACCAGATGCCGGCGTCGCGGGCAATCACCACGTCGTTGGGCGAATTCAGCCGGCGGCCCTGGAAGGAGTCAACCAGGCCGGTGACGGTCCCGTCCCGGTCGCGCTCCACCCGGCGCCGGCCGTGGCTGCACTGCACAACGCTGCCGTCGGCGTCGAGGGTACGGCCATTGGTGAACTCAACGCCGGTCGCGTATTCCTGTGTCACCCCGGTGTCCGGGTGGAACTCGAGAATGCGGTCGTTGGGGATATCGCTCCACCGCACCGTCTGCGACGACGGCACCCACAATGGCCCCTCCGCCCACACCGTACCGGTGTACAGGCGCTCCAGCACGCCGGCCGTCAGTCCGTTACCCATGAGAAAGCCCCTTCGCCGTCCAGGTTGTTGCCGTGCCCGCCTACGCCAGGTGCACGGCGTTCCATTCGAGCAGCTTAGGGTCCGCGAGACCTTCCGTCACGAAGGGGTCACCGGCAATGAAACGTTCGGCCTCCCCGTACGACGTGAAGATGCCCATCGAGCTCAGGCCGGGCTCCGGAGACTGGAAGGGGCCAAGGGCGAGCAGTCCTCCCCCGGCGGCCCGGAAAGCCTCGTAGTACGCCTTGTGGCGGGGATAGACGTCCATGACGGTGGATCTGTCCACGCCCTCGCGCAAGCTGTAGATCACGACACATTCCATGGGCCTGAACTTACCCTAGCCCTGGCCTTGGGTCTGCGGGACGCGCAGGCTGCCGTACCTCTCCATCCGGTGCCAGCGCAGGTGGACGCCGGCAACTGCCGTGACAACGGCCTGGATGACCACCAGGTACATGAGCTGCCGGTAGACGAACTGCTGCAGCGGGAGTGTCCAGAGCGGTCCCAGCCGTTCCCTGTCGAGCCGGAACGCGTAGGCGGCCATGAGCAATTGGACCGCCAGGAAGACCAGCCACAGCGCCCCGATCCGCAGCGGGTCCAGGAAGATCAGGCCGTAAAGGGCGAAGACATCGACGATGGGCGCGAACAGGGGAAGCAGCACCTGCAGTACCAGCAGGTAGCCCAGTCCACGCCGCCCAAGCTTGCCCGCAGCACCTCCCTGCACCACGGCACCCCGGTGCTTCCACATGGCCTGGAGGGTGCCGTAGCACCAGCGGTACCGCTGTCGCCACAGGGCGCCAAGGGTTGCGGGCGCCTCCGTCCAGGCCCGTGCGTCCTCCTGGTACACCACCCGCCAGCCGTCCCGGCACAGTGCCATGGTCAGGTCGGTGTCCTCGGCGAGCGTGTCGTCGCTGACGCCCCCGACGTTGCGGAGGGCCTCGATCCGGAAGGCGCCAATGGCCCCGGGGACGGTGGGCATGCATTCGGCGACGTCGAACAGCCTCCGGTCGAGGTTGAACCCCACGACGTACTCGATGTGCTGCCATGCGCCAAGGATGCCTCCCCGGTTGGCCACCTTGGTGTTGCCGGAAATCGCCCCCACCCGGGGATCCGCAAACGGCTGGATGAGGGCACGTACCGTATCGGGCTCGAAGACCGTGTCACCGTCCACCATGACCACCAGGTCGTGGCTGGCCGCCTGGATCCCTGCGTTCAGTGCGGACGGTTTGCCGCCGTTCTCCTTGCGGATGACGGTGACGCCGGGCAGGTCGAGGGCCTCCACGATGTCCGCCGTCCCGTCGGTGGACCCGTCGTCCACCACGATGACCTCTACCGGGTGCGTGGAGGCAAGGATCGACAGGACGGCGGCTTCGATCCCGGCGGATTCGTTGTAGGCCGGGACAATCACGGTCGCCGGTTCAGTCACCACGGGCCCCACCATCACGTCGACGCGGCGCCGGCCACGTCCTGATCCGGGAAGGCGGCGTGCAGCACGGCTGTGGCGTGCTGCGAAGAACATGACCAGGACGGCACGGAGGAAGGTCACGACGCCGGCGGCGACGAGCCCCAGGGAGATCGCCCAGACGACGAAATCGCTGAGGCGGATGCCCCAGACCAGGGCAGAGCCGCGCAGCTGTTCAACGCTGGATGCGGGGCGCATGCTGTCGACGCCCACGGCGTCCCCAACCGTGGTGACCTTGTACCCCTGCGCGGAGAAGCGCGACAGGGCGGAGTCCAGCGCGGCGACGGTCTGTTCCCTGTCTCCGCCGCCGTCGTGCATCAGGACCACCTGCCCCTGCGGCCCCGACGGGGTCAGGCTGGCTTCGATCGCTTTGGTGCCCGGGGTCTGCCAGTCCTCGCTGTCCAGGCTGCTGAGCACGGTGAGGTAGCCCTCGTCGGCCATTCCGTGGAGCGCGGACCACATGCCGTTCGTAATGGCGCTGTTGCCGGCGGTGTAAGGCGGGCGCAGCAGGGAAGCCGCCTGGCCCGTCACTCCCACAATCGCATCCTGGCCGCCCTGCACCTCCAGTTCGCGGCGCCAGTCGGGGGCTGTGCCAAGGTCGGTGTGGGTCAGCGTGTGGACGCCCACTTCGTGGCCTTCCGCCACGATGCGGCGCACCAGGTCCGGGTGGTCCACCGCCGCGGAACCAACGACGAAGAAGGTGGCGTGGACGTGGTGTTCCCGAAGTACGTCCAGGATGCGGGGCGTCCACACGGGGTCCGGACCGTCGTCGAAGGTCAGGGCTGTGGTCCGGTCCGGCGGACTGACGGTTGTTACGGAGCCGCCGCGCGAATCCACCACGGGGCCGCCGTGCGAGAGCGTTGTGGGGACGGCGCCTGCGGCTTTGTCCGCCGGCAGGGAGTCCCCGGGCGCTCCGCCCAGATGGTGGATGTATCCCTGCACGGCCAGGGCTAGCCCCAAGGCCATCAGGGTGGCGAGAAGGACAAACCAATGCGCCCTGACAGTGGCAGGGACGTTGCTTGTGGCGGGTCGGGAACCCTTATTCCGGCGGGTCATGTTACTGGTGCGCGGGGGCGGTGGGCCGTGTGGTCTGGCCCGGCGCCGAGCCGCTCGCGCCTGGGGCGGTCGCGCTGGAGCCCGGCGCTGTTCCGCTGGTTCCAGGGGCGGTTGCGCCGGTGCCGGTGGCGGTTCCGGATGTTCCGGGGACTGCGGGGGCGGCGGTCGGAGCCGGGGCAGGCGCAGCGGCGGGGGCGGCGGGCGCAGCGGGCACGACGGCGGCACCCTCCGCCGGAGGTACGGCAGTGACAGCAGAGACGGGCACCGGGACGGCCGCCGGCGACTGCTCAACAACGGGAACGGCGGGCCCGGTCAGGCCGGCCCGCGGATCGGCAGAGGGCGGGGTTGTTGGCGTTTCGCGGGGTCCGGCGGCGGCCGGCAGGGGAAGGAATGGTGCCGACGATCCGGACCCACCGATAAAGGCGGCCACTACGAGGATGACGTATGCCGCCACAAGCCCGACGACCCCGAGGCCGATCATCTTGACCCGCCGGAGCCGGCGGCCTGACGCGTCGACGAACACGGGTCCACGCGGGGAGATGGCGGGCGACTGATCGGAGGTCTCTTCAGGGGCTTTCATCGAGCAATAACCTTAGGGGACCCCTCGTGGCTAGCACAAAAACCCGGCGGTGGTCTCCGGCAGCTGCAGTCCGGGACGCGGATCCGCCCCGGTGACGTGCATAACGCACTGCGGTTTCCGTTCCGGGCGTGGTGACGCAGGGACATGCTTTGGCTAGGATCAAGGTTCTACGGTCAGTCATTTGACGGCCTGGCGCCCGCCGTGGACGGCATGGCGCCAGGTGAGCAGGGAGGCCACCATGGATGTCACCCAGTCCGCGCAATACCCGCTTGATCCCTTTCCGCAGTATGAACACATGCGGGCAACGGCCCCCGTTTTCCAGGATGACCAGTCAGGGAGCTGGCATGTGTTCCGGTACGACGACGTCCAGCGGGTGTTGTCCGAACACGCAACCTTCTCGTCCCGCATGGGTGGTGATAATCCCTCCGCCACCGGCCAATTGTTCGCGTCCAGCCTGATCACCACCGATCCCCCGAGGCACCGGCAGTTACGCTCGCTGGTTACACAGGCGTCCACGCCCAAGGCTGTTGACGCGCTGGCTCCCCGCATCGCCGGACTCACTGACGAGCTCCTGGCGGAGATCGCCGGAAAGGGAAGCGCAGACCTGATCAGGGACCTGGCCTACCCGTTGCCGGTCATCGTCATCTCCGAGCTGATGGGCATCCCCAGCGAGGACCGTGAGCGCTTCAAGCACTGGTCCGACGTGATCGTCAGCCAGACGCGGACCCTCCCCGCCAGCGAAACGCAGGACTCCACCACGTCGGAGATGGTGGAGTACTTCCTTGCCCTGATCGACCAGCGCAGGAGCCGTCCCGGCACGGACCTCATCAGCAGCCTGCTGGCCGCGGAGATCGACGGCCAAAAACTGACGGTGCCCGAGCTGCTCGGTTTTTGTGCCCTGCTGCTGGTAGCCGGCAATGAGACCACCACTAATCTGATCGGCAACGCCGTTTTGTGCCTGGCGGAGTCGCCCGGCACCCTCGAGCGGCTCCTCAGCGAGCCGGCCTTGGTTCCCCAGGCGCTCGAGGAAGTGCTCCGCTTCCGCTCGCCGGTCCAGTCGATGTACCGGGTGGCGGTGGCGGACACCGTCGTGGGCGACCAACTGATTCCCGCCGGCGCTCCAATCGTCGCCTGGATCGGCTCGGCCAACCGTGACGGGCAGCAGTTCCAGCGGGCCGCCGAGTTCGATGTGGACCGCAACCCCAACCGGCACCTGGCGTTTGGCCATGGCATCCATTTTTGCCTTGGGGCACCGCTCGCCCGGCTCGAAGCAAGGATTGCACTGGAAGCGCTGCTGTCCCGCCTCCCTGGACTTTCCGTGGCTTCCGGAGCGCAACTGGAACGAATGGACAGCAGCATCGTTTACGGGCTGAAGGAACTTCCCGTCACCTGGCAACCTGCCTGACAGGCCCGGACGAATGATCCCGGGGGGAAAGCCGCGGAATGCATTCACCCGGCGGTGCCCGCTTTCGCAGCGTACGCGGTGGCCTGGGAGCTCACCTGGCGGATGTAGGCGTCGGACTGGTTGTAGGCGTAAATGGCAGCTGTCCACCCCTGCGCTGTGGTGAGGTCACGGCCGCGGCCGCAAAGATACGTCGCCGCGCTGAGGGCGGCGTCATCGATGTTGAACGGGTCCGCCGCCCCGTCCCCATTTCCGTCCATGCCTGCGATCCGCCATGTGGAGGGAATGAACTGCATGGGTCCCACCGCGTGGTCCCAGCCGGCGTCGCCATCCAAGGCGCCGCCGTCGGTGTCGGCTATGGCGGCGAATCCCGCGCCGTTGAGGCTGGGGCCCACGATCGGGCCGCTGGCCTGGCCGGCGGAGCTCAGGCTGCCGCCGCCGTACGTGCCGTGGGCTGATTCGACGAAGCCGACGGCGGCGAGCGTGTTCCAGCCGATGCCGCACGCCGGAGCTGATTCGTTGGCGGCAACGGCCGCATTGACGTAGGCGCGCAGGGCCCGTGCGGGGATTCCGGTGTGGGCGGCAGCCGTGCCAAGCCACTCGGCGTCGGGGCTTCGTGTGACGTTTACGGCGGTGGCGAGCCCATCGGGCCCTGGCTGAAGCTTGACTCCCGCTCGCGGGGGCAGGAAGGCGGCCGTACGGGCCCCGGCCCCGGGCTGGCCCAGCAGCCAGAACGAGAAAACTGCGCTGGCGCAGACCACGAACAGGCTAAGGGCCACAAAGCGTTTTACACGGAGCACTGACCAATCAAACCACCCCGGCCTCTCCCCCATCGGTACCATCAGGCATGGGCAGGAAGAATTACCTTATCGAGGGCGGCTCGGGCACGGGCAAGACCGCGGTCTGCAACGAATTGCGGCGGCGCGGCTACCACGCCATCAACGGCGACCGTGAACTTGCCTACCAGGGTGACCCGGAAACCGGTGAACCAGCAGGGGACGCCACCGGCGTCGCTGTGCACAGGCACCACATCTGGAGAGTCGCCGACGTCCGGGCCCAGGCAGCAGACCAGCGGGACGCGGTGACGTTCTTCTGCGGCGGGTCGAGGAACCTCGCCAAATTCATCGATCTGTTCGACGGCGTCTTCGTCCTCGAGGTGGACGTGGGCACGCTGAAGCGGCGCCTCGACCAGCGCCCGGCAGACGAATGGGGAGGGCAACCGGCGGAGCGGCAGCTGATCGAGCACCTGCACGAAACACGGGAAGAGATCCCGCAGGGCGGCATCGCGATTGACGCCACCGCGCCGCTGTCCCGGGTCGTGGACAACATCCTGCACCACGTGCAGGCAGCCCACCCTGCCTAGCCGTCCGAAGGCAGGGCACTGCTCTTCCTGGCCGGCGGCGGGTCAGCGCACCACCGTGCGGTGTCCGGCATCCAGCCTCTTGGTCCAGCCCCGCGAATCCAGGTGTTCCAGCAGCGGAACCGCGATCCGGCGTGTTGTGCCCAGCGCCTGGCGGGCCTGGCTCGTGGTGAAGGGCTGGTCCAAACCGGCGAGGGTGCGCATGGCAAGCGCCGGGGCGGTGGGCAGCAGCACCACCCCGTCGCGCAGGCGCAGCAGGCGCCCGGTGCGTTCAGCGGCTGCGAGCTCGCGGGCACCCAGGCCGAGGGCCGCCAGCTCATCGGCTTCGGGGGCCCGGAACGCATCCGCACTCAGCCTGCCCTCCAGCGTGGCGATTGCCGGCTCGATGGGACCAAGGTTGCCCTGGCTGCCAGGGAGCCGGACGTGTCCGCCGTCCTGTTCCAGGCCGGCCCCGCGGATGACGTGGGAAAGCAGTTTCTCGTCGGGCAACGTGAGCAGGTCCCGCGCCGCACCCATGGACAGGCCCGGGGCCAGGGCATCCCGCTCCTGCAGCGCCTGGACCGCGCCGCGCAGCTGATGCTGCCAGGCCTCCAGGACGGGAGTGTGCACCCACCAGTCGTCGATGACCCGTACACCGGCGGGCGCCTCCGCGTCATGCCCGGACAGCAGCCCGAGCCGGCGCAGATGTTCCGCCTGCACAGCCCTGCGGGCTGCCACCTCTCCCAGTACGTCTCCGGCGGGGTCCATTCCTGCAAGGCGCTCCGCCCAGTGGGCGCCGTCGCCGCGCCGCCGCAAGGCCGGCGGGTCGGCATCGAGGATACGTGCGCCGCCCAGCACCGAGCGGCTTCCGGGATCGCGCAGCACCAGCCGGTCCCCCAGGACGAGGGGCAGGTGCCTGTCGAGGACCAGCCGGGCATGGTCGGCGCCGAAGGGGCGCAGCCGGGCCGGCACGGACGCCGTGCCAACGTGCACCATGAGCTGTTCCGGGACCTCGCTATAGGCCACCCCGGTGGTGCGCTGGATTCCCACCACTGCTGTGGTGGGCCATGCGTCCGGGGTAACCAGCGCGTCACCGCGGCGGATATCCGTTGCGGCAACGTCGCGCAGGTTCAACGCCACCCGGCTGACCGGTTCCACCGAGGCGTACGAGGTATCCCGGCTTTGCAGGCCACGGACCACCACCGGCCGGGTATTAACGTGGCCGATCAGTTCCAGCCGGTCACCCTGGGCAAGCGTTCCTGCTGCCAGTGTCCCGGTCACCACCGTCCCGGAACCGGTGATGGTGAACGAACGGTCCACCCACAACCGGACCCGCCCATCCGTGGTGGGATGAGGCACGTTGGCCAGCACGCCGTCGAGCGCTGCACGCAGGTCAGCCAGGCCCGTGCCGTCGATGGCGGACACAGCTACTGCGGGCGCGTCCTGCAGGCCGGTCCCGGCCAGTTCCGTTCGGGTCCGCGCGAGCACCTCCGCAACCCGCTGCCCGGATGCCCGGTCCGCGCGGCTCAGCACCACGACGCCGTGTTCGATCCCCAGCGCAGCGACAGCGTCCCGGTGGTCGCTCGACTGTGCCTGCCAGCCTTCGTCGGCGGCCACCACAAAGCACACCACCGGCGCGGGTCCGATGCCGGCGAGCATGTTGCCCAGGAAGCGTTCGTGGCCCGGTACGTCGACGAACGCCACGTCCTGTCCGGACGGCAGCGTGGTCCAGGCATAGCCCAGGTCAATGGTCAGCCCGCGGCGCCGTTCTTCCTCCCAGCGGTCCGGCTCCATCCCGGTGAGGGCGCGGACCAGGGTGCTTTTACCGGAATCGACGTGCCCGGCTGTGGCAATGACGTGCACGGTTCAGCCCGCCCTGCCTGCATCCGCAACCTCAAGGGTTGCCAGGGCACGCCGCACCGCCTCGACAATCCGGCCGTCGTCCTTTGCGGGCACGCAGCGCAGATCGATCAGGCAGGAGCCGTCATGGACGCGCGGCAGCACGGCCGGGTCGCCGGTCCGCAAGGGACGCGCAAGTCCCTCGGGGAGCCGGAGTGCCCACCCAGGCAGGGGCACGCCGGGGGCGCCGCCGCCCCCTACCCTGCCGTCATGCGGGACCACGGGGACGCCGAGTTCCCGGGCGAGCCGGTCCGTACGGCCGCGTAATTGCCCGACGTCGGTGTGCAGCGCCTGCACGACGGGCGGCGTACCGCCCGCAACCGTTGCTTCCAGGGCGGCCAGGGCAAGTTTGTCTGCCCTGACGGCGCGGGCGAGCGGATGGCGGGCCAGCCGGGTGATGACCTCCTTGCGGCCCAGCAGCAGCCCCGACTGGGGGCCGCCCAGCAGTTTGTCGCCGCTGGCGATGACGACGTCGGCCCCGCTCGCCAAGGCGGAGGCAGCGTCGGGTTCATCCGGCAGGAACGGATCCGGGGCCAGCAGTCCGCTGCCCAGGTCGGCAACGAGGGGGACGCCGTTGGCCGCGGCCAGGCGGCCCAGCTCGTCCAGGGAAACAGCTGAGGTAAAACCGTCAACCCGGAAGTTGCTTGGATGGACCTTGAGGACGCACCCTGTGTCAGGACCGATGGCTCCTGCATAGTCATGCAGGTGCGTGCGGTTGGTGGTGCCCACCTCGCGAAGCCTGGCACCGGTCGATTCCATCAGGTCGGTCAGCCTGAATCCGGCACCAATTTCTACGAGTTCGCCACGGCTCACCACGACCTCCCGGCCAGCGGCGAAGGCTGTTGTAGCCAGCACCAAGGCCGCGGCCCCGTTGTTGACCACCAGCGCGTCTTCAGCGGCGGGGCAGGCAGCGAGAAGTGCCGCCCGGGCACCGGCGCCACGGCAGGAGCGGCTGCCGTCTGACAGGTCCAGCTCCACGTCGACGTAGCCGCTGGCCGCGACAAGAGCCTCCACTGCACCTTCAGAAAGGGGGGCGCGCCCAAGGTTGGTGTGGACGATAACGCCGGTGGCGTTCAGCACCGGGCGCAGGGAGGTTGCCGTACGCGCAGCGACGGCGGCCAGCAGGGCCGGTTCCACCTGGCCGGGGGGCAGCCCGCCGCGCCGTGCCTGCTCCTGGACGTCCCGGACAAGTTCGCGGATGACGCGCTCGTTCAGCCGGGTGCGGGCTTCGCGGACGGCAGGCAAGGCCAGCAGGTCATTTGTGCGGGGAATCAGGCGCCGGGGATCGACGTGGTCCACAGCCCTCCTCATATCGCGGCATGCACTGCCGAAAGTTGGCGGTGGCGGACGGGAATCGAACCCGCCAGGCCGAGATGCTCAGCCTCACCGGTTTTGAAGACCGGGGGGCCCACCAGGACCCGGACGCCACCGCGCCTCAATATAGCAGGGTTGCCTGGGAGGGTACGCTGGGCGGGTGAATGAGGCTCAGATGTCAGTCCAGCAGCTCGATGATGGTGCCACCGGCGCATTCCGGCTCACCGACTATGCCCACGGCGGCGGCTGTGCGTGCAAAATTCCCCCCGGGGAACTCGAAGATGCCGTCCGTGGCCTCATCGGCCAACCCGGTGCGGAGGTCCTGGTGGGCCTTGACAGCGGCGACGACGCTGCGGCGGTCCTGGTGCGCGAAGATCTTGCGGTCCTGACCACCGCTGACTTCTTCACCCCCGTTGTCAACGATGCATATGACTGGGGCCGCATTGCCGCCGCCAATGCCCTGTCGGACATCTATGCCATGGGCGGCCGGCCGGTCACTGCGATCAACCTGGTCGGCTGGCCCCGCGGCGTCCTGCCGATGGAATTGATGACTGAGGTCCTGCGTGGTGGCTTGAGCGTGGCATCCCAGGCGGGGTGCCCCGTGCTCGGCGGGCACTCCATTGATGACCCGGAGCCCAAGTACGGCATGGCCGTCACCGGCGTCGCCCATCCTGACCGCTTGCTGCGCAACGACGCCGCCCGGCCGGGGCTGCCCATCACGCTGACCAAGCCACTCGGCGTCGGTCTCCTGAACAACCGGCACAAGCAGACCGGTGAGGTGTTTGAAGAAGCCGTGGAGACGATGGCGGCACTCAACCGCGACGCCTCCGAGGCGGCGGTGGCCGCCGGCGTCCGTGCGGCGACGGACGTGACCGGTTTCGGCCTGCTTGGACACCTCCACAAGATGGTCCGTGCCTCGGAAGTGGGCGCGGTGATCGACATAAATGCCGTTCCCCTTCTTGGCGGAGCCCGCGAGGCACTCCGGGACGGCTTCGTTTCCGGCGGGACCCGGCGCAACCTCGACTGGGTGCGTCCGCACCTGGAGGCTGCACCGGGCATCACCGAGGACGATCTGCTGCTGCTGGCCGATGCGCAGACGTCCGGCGGCCTGCTGGTGGTCGGCGAGTTGCCGGGCCACCCTGTCATCGGTCACACCACTGTGGGGCAGGGTATCCAGATCCGCTGAAACCGGGCAGCTGCCTCAGCTGCCGGTGGTGATTGCGTCGCCGGTAACGCCGGCGGCGCGGCGCGCTGCGAGCCGGTTCTTCTGCGGTTCGATGGTGTACCGCGGATCCCTGGCAGAGGCGAGGCCTGCCTCGAACACACCAAACCGGGTCAGGGCCGAGGCGGCCAGCAGTGCCAGACCCGACGCGGCGGCGACCATCCGGTTTCGTCCGCCCAGCAGTGTGCCCAGGCCTCCGGCGACCGCCAGCCGCTCGCTCCACTTCAGCATGGCGCCGGCTTTGCCCTGGTGCAGTGGTTCCACGGCTACCGGGTCCATCCGGTGCTCCATCACCTTCATGGCCACCACATCCCCCAGGACGCCGAGCACGGCGAGGTTGCGCGCAGGACCCGTCTCGTGCACGGGCGTGGTGACCATCGCGAGCCCGGCAGACGCGAGGCAGGCCGAACTCACGAAAACGAAAGGCAGTTCCTCGTGGGCTGCGTTCCACGTCGGTGTGGCAGTGTCACCCAGCAGGACGGCCGTGTACGCCGCCAGCGGCCCGGCGAACACCGCAGCTTCGATGCCTGCCGGTCCTTCGACAGCGCGCAGGACCTTGCGCAACGGACCCAGGGGCAGCCGGTCTCCGCTCATCCGGTCGATTTCCGCCACGGCGGAGACGCCGGCGCCGGCGCTGAAGGCGCTGAGGATCCACGAGCCCACACTCATCGGGGAGGTGACCTTGAAAGTCCGCAGCATGTGCAGGAAACGCTCCGGCCGGCCAAGGTCCTTCACCAGGGCAACCGCACCCGCGCTCACCGCTGCCAGGGCACCCAGCCGGGCGTTCCGGCGCAGCACCGGGCGTCCGGTCAGTTGGCCGCCGGCGCCCAGGAGGGCCGAACCGGCTGCCACGCCACCCAGGAAGAGGTAGATCGCCACGTCATCGCCCCAGGGGGCGGGTTTCACGACGGAACGGCCGTAGTACGAGGTGAATTCCGGCTCCGGCACCATCGGCATTTCCCGGGAGCCGTCACCGTTGTCCCGGCGGCGGCCCGTCCCCCGCTTGCCGCCCGCCCGGCGGCGGCGTGCGGGCTCTGTTGGCCGGAAACTGTCGAACTCGGAAAGTGTCACGCGCGTCCTCCCAGGAAAGCCAGCGCAGCGGCGGCGGCCATGCCTGCTACCGCCATGCCGGCCCGCCGGTACATCTTTGGCAGATCAGCTGTGGGTACGCGCGGGTCCGGCGGAAGTCCGTAGACCTCCGGTTCGTCCAGCAGCAGGAAGACGGATCCGGTTCCGCCGACGCCGTCGTTTTCGTTTGCGCCGTAAAGCCTCGCCTCTGTCATGCCCTGGGCGTGCAGGTTCGCCACCCGTTCCCTGGCCGTCTCCACCATGTCGTCGTGGTCGCCGAACTTGATGGACGTCGTCGGGCACGCCTTCGCGCAGGCGGGAGTCTCGTCTGCCACCAGCCGGTCGTAGCACAGTGTGCACTTTTGGGCGATGCCTTCGTTGGGGACGGCGGGATGCCCGGCGTGCTGGTCTTCCCTGCTGGTGGCCACCTTGACCGTGCCGTTGCTGCGGCGCTCGATCACGCCGAAGGGGCACCCGGCCACGCACGTTCCGCAGCCGTTGCAGACGTCGTCCTGGACCACCACGGTGCCGAACTCGGTGCGGAACAGCGCTCCGGTGGGGCAGACGTCAAGGCAGCCGGCGTGGGTGCAATGCTTGCAGACGTCGGAGGACATCAGCCAGCGGAAGTCTGCTGTGTCAGGCGGCGTGGTGTCCGCCTCAGCCAGATCCGCCGGGGCGGACGCTGCGGGGGTGGGGGGACCGATGCGGGGCATGCCCAGGCTGACCAGGGCCCGGCCTGATTCCCGTGCCTCGACAATCCGGTCCTGGCCCTGCTCGATGAAGGCGACATGCCGCCAGGTGCTGGCGCCAAGGGATCCGGTGTTGTCGTAGGAGGATCCGAGCAGTTCGAGGTTGCCGTCCTGCGGGTTGTGGTTCCATTCCTTGCAGGCGACTTCGCAGGCCTTGCAGCCGATACAGATCGAAGTGTCAGTGAAGAAGCCCTTGCGCGGATGGTTGTGTTCCCAGTGGGCATCGGCGGTGGGGTCGGTTGGTCCGGACAGCTGGCCCATCTAGTTCTCCAAGGTGGGATCGGTGCCCGGAACGCTGCCGCTGGGCAGCGTTCCGGGCCGGGCAAAGTAGGTGCGGGCCCCGCCGGGTATGACGACGGTCATTCCCCGCCGCCCTTGGCGTGGCCGCCAGGCCCCGCGGGATTAATGCCTTCCGCCGCGGGGTTGGTGACGGCGCGGTTGCCGGTCTCGATGGTCAGCCCGGCCCTCGCCTGGTATTCGGCAACGAGGGCAAGGAGGTCCTCCCCGCGCGGCCGGCGGCCTGGACGGATGTCGCAGGAGGCCACCTTGGATTCCTGGATCTGGACGTTGGGATCCAGGGTCACGCCCAGCAGGTCGTTAGCCGCGTCACCGCTGACCACAGCGTTGCTGCCGACGCCCCAGTGGTAGGGCAGCCCGATCTGGTGCACGGTGTGGCCGCCGACGGCCAGCGGCCTCATCCGGTCGGTCACCAGCACCTTTGCCTCAATGGCAGAGCGGGGCGAGATGATGGTGGCCCACCCATAGGGTTCCAGTCCGCGCTCAGCGGCCAGTTCGGGCGACACTTCGCAGAACATCTCCGGCTGCAGTTCGGAGAGGTACGGCAGCCAGCGGCTCATCCCGCCCGCAGTGTGGTGCTCCGTGAGCCGGTACGTGGTGAACACGAACGGATAGACATCCGCCCCCGGGGTACCGGCACTCGGTGCGCTCAGGTTGTCCAACCGGGCATACCTCAGTCGTGCCGGACTCTGCTGCTGCGGATACAGCCCGTTGGCCACCGGTGATTCCTGGGCCTCGTAGTGAGTCGGCAGCGGGCCGTCCACGAGCCCCTTGGGCGCGAACAGCCAGCCCTTGCCGTCGGACTGCATGATGAACGGATCGTCCCCGCTGAGCGCGGCCGGGCCGCCCACCGAGGGGTCGGGTTTGCTGCCGGGTGCGAGGGTCGGCGGGAAGTCGGGGACGTCGTCGCCCACCCACTTCCCCTGCTCTGCGTCCCACCAAACGTATTTCTTGCGTTCGCTCCACGGCTTACCGGCCGGATCGGCGGAGGCCCGGTTGTACAGGATCCGTCGGTTGGCCGGCCACGCCCAGCCCCATTCCGGCGCTGCCGGGCCTTGCTCCTGGCCGGGTTTCCGGTTGGCAGCGTGGTTGATCCCCTCAGCGTAGACGCCGGTGTAGATCCAGCAGCCCGCCGTCGTAGAGCCGTCGGCGCGGAGTTCGGTGTAGGCGGAGAGCGGCTTGCCGGCATCCGGACCGGTCAGGTGGCGGCCGTTGATCTCGGCAAGCACCGACTCGGGGTCCGGATCGCCGTGGTCGTCCGTGGGGTAATCCCACGTCAGGTCCAGCAGCGGCCGGTCCCTTTCGTCCTGGGAATCGGCGAGCTTCTCCCGGATCCGGTGCCCCAGTTCATAGAAGAACTGGAGTTCGCTCTGGCACTCCCCCGGCGGGGCCACCGCCTGGTGGCGCCACTGCAGCAGCCGCTGGGTCTGGGTGAAGGATCCGGCCTTCTCCACGTGGGTCGCCGCCGGCAGGAAGAAGACTTCGGTCTCGATATCCTCGGTGCGGAGTTCCCCGGACTCGATTTCCGGGCCGTCCTTCCACCACGTCGCGGACTCGATCATGTTCAGGTCCCGGACCACGAGCCACTTCAGGTGGGACATTCCGAGCCGCTGCATCCGCCCGTGGGCCGAGCCGACCGCCGGGTTCTGGCCGAGCAGGAAGTAGCCTTCCACCTCGTCGCGGAGCATACTCATCACGGTCTCATAGGTCCCGTGCGCACCGGTCAGCCGCGGCAGGTAGTCGTAGGCCCAGTCGTTGTCCGCCGTCGCAGCGTCACCCCACCACGCCTTCAGCAAGCTGATGGTGTACGCGTCGGCGTCGGCCCAGAATCCCTTTTGGTTCTTCGAGGCGTTGGCCGCCAGGTACTCCTCCAGGGTGTCGTGGCGGCCGGCACTGGGCATGGGCAGGTAGCCGGGGAGCAGGTTGAACAGCGTGGGAATGTCGGTGGAGCCCTGGATGCTCGCATGGCCCCGGAGGGCCATGATCCCGCCGCCAGGGCGCCCCACGTTCCCCAGCAGCAGCTGCAGGATGGCGGCGGCCCGGATGAACTGGGCACCCAGAGAGTGCTGGGTCCAGCCCACGGCGTACGCGAAGCAGGTGGTCCGGTCGCGGCCGGAGTTCTCCGTGATGGTCTTCGCCAGGTAGGCGAAGTCGGCTTCGCTGATGCCGCACATGTCGCGCACCATTTCCGGGGTGTAGCGGGCGTAGTGCCGCTTCACGATCTGGAAGACGGTCCTGGGGTTCTGGAGCGTGTCATCCCGCAGCACCTCCGCGTGTTCGAGGGGCGGACCACCGCTGCCGTAGGCATCGCCGGAGGCCCGGGCGCCGGCTTCGGCGCCGTGCTCGGGACCGGCCGGTTCGTCGATGGAGCCGTCCTCGCCTTCGTCGTAGGCCCACGACGAGTTGTCGTAGGCACCCTTTTCCGGGTCGAATCCGGAGAAGAGGCCGCCCAGGTCCTCGGCGTCCCGGTAGTCCTCGTGGACCAGGGTGGCCGCGTTGGTGTACGCGGTCACGTACTCCTTGAACCACAGGTCATTGGCGATGACGTAGTTGATGAGCGCGCCCAGCAGCACGACGTCAGAACCCGCCCTGATGGGGATGTGCTTATCCGACACTGCCGAGGTCCGCGTGAACCGGGGGTCGATATGGATGACCTTCGCTCCGCGGGCCTTAGCCTCCGCCACCCACTGGTACCCCACGGGATGGCATTCGGCCATGTTGGAACCCTGGATGACGATGCAGTCGGCGTTGGCCATGTCCTGCAGTGATTGCGTAGCACCACCGCGTCCAAACGAGGCTCCCAAACTGGGAACCGTTGCGGAGTGTCAAATACGCGCCTGGTTCTCGGTCTGCACCGCCCCGGCAGCTGTAAAGAGCTTTTTGATCAGGTAGTTTTCTTCGTTGTCCAGGGTTGCGCCGCCCAGGGAGGCGATGCCCATGGTGCGGCGCAGCAGCCGGCCTTGGTCGTCTTCCTGCTGCCAGGTCCTGCGGCGGGTTTCGATGAAGCGGTCCGCCACCATCTCAACGGCCGTGGCCAGGTCCATGTGCTGCCACTCCGTGGAACGCGGCGCACGGTAAAGCACTTTGGTCTGGCGGCCCGGTGAGTTGACAAGCTGCTCGCTCGCAGAGCCCTTTGGGCACAGGCGGCCGCGTGAAATGGGTGAGTCCGGATCGCCCTCGATCTGGACCACTTTCTCGTCCTTGACGTAGACACGCTGCCCACAACCGACGGCACAGTAAGGACACACGCTCTGCACGACGCGGTCGGCGGTGGCAGTCCGGGGGGCTATTGCTTTTGTCTTGGCCGACGTCACTGCCGGCCCACGGCCCAAGAGGTCGCCCGTGCTTAGCTGACGGACGACCGGCCATTGAAGAAAACTTCGCGGTGCCATTTCTGGAGCATATCCCAGACGGCGGCGGGAGCAACAGGAAAAGGTTGGGCGTGTCCCACGGCAACGTCCGGCCCGGGCCGGGTGGCTGCAGGAGCCCTTGCGCGGGCCCGGGGTGGGACACCGGCGGCCGGGCGTCGCAGACCTGCTTACCGCTCGATGCTGACGCTGAGATCCAGGTGGATGTCCTCACGGGCGAGACGGTCCTGGAGGTACCGGGCGAGGCTCGCATCGGTTGCGGTGTGCGCGCCCTTCGGGACGGCGCCGCGGAAGACAGCTTGGGTATTCGTCGACCTGAGTACGTCCAGGGGCGTTGACCGGAGATGACCGTCGGTCAAGCGTTCGATGTCGGTGCGGAAGGTGCGTCGGTGGTCATGCTGCGCGGAGGCGTGCATGGTGAACGGAATGAAAGCTACGGGCAACGGGGTCCTTTCGAGCGAGGCAGCCGGCGGTGGGGGCCTCACCGGTAACAAGGCAAAAGCTGGCCGTGGTATTCCCATCCGGGCCTGAAGGAGGCGGACGTCACGGAGGGCCTTGCCCGCCGCGGTCGCGTGGCGGAAGCGTGTTGACCCTGGCTCTGCCCATACCGTAGGAATTGAGCGTCGCTCCGCTGCACCGCGGAACGCCCGAACGATCAGCAGTCAAAGCGAGGAACACGGTGGAACAGCCTCACATAGTCAAGGACGGCACCGCGGCATTCCCATGCAGTTCAGACCCGGGCAGTTCGCAGGCACCACTTACAGTGGACCAACTGCTGCTCGAGAGCCGCGCCGGGCTTGAGCGGGTGCACCCGTCGGATCTTGAGCGGGAGATGGCAGCGGGCGCACTGGTCATTGACACCCGGCCCGTCGACCAGCGGAACCGCGACGGCGATCTTCCGGGCGCAGTGGTTATCGACCGAAATGTTCTGGAGTGGCGGCTTGACCCTTCCAGCCCCCACCGGATCCCCACCGCCGGCGACCCGGCCCGGCGGATAGTGGTGGTCTGCAATGAGGGCTACAGCTCCAGCCTCGCTGCACATACACTGCAGCGCCTGGGGTTGAGCCGTGCGACTGACCTCATCGGTGGCTTCCAGGCCTGGGCTGCCCTGCGCGCTGATTCCTGAAATTTCTTCGGTGCACGGCCACCGCGAGGACGATGAAGGGTCAGCGGGCAGACCAGCTCCGGCTCCACGTCCCCAGCCGCCCTGGTGGGGCATCCCGCAGTCACCTGGGGATGACCCACCCGGGCCGCCTTGCAGATATGGCGCAGTCTGGACCCCTATGGCTGCTAATGAAGCCCGGACCGGCCAGTTCAGCTAGGCATCGATCACCAGGTCCGTCTGGGCGGTGGAACAGCAGGGCAAGAACTTGCCTGCATCGATTTCGCGCTTCCGTATTCCGCCCTGGTGGTTCATTTCGACCTCACCCGAAAGTTTGACTACCTTGCAGGAGCCGCACATTCCTTCCTTGCAGTTGGCACCGATCCGCACGCCCGCGCGCTGGGCGGCACCGAGGATGTGTTCTTCGGGGTCGATCCGCACATTGATGCCGGTGCGCATGAAGGAAAGGGTGAGGCTTCCCGTTCCCACGGTGTCAAAGCTCGACGCATCAGGGGACGGGGCTGCGGAATCCGCCTCCGAACCACCCTTGGCGGCTTCGGTCGAGGGTGCCTCCGGTTCGACAACCTCCAGCGGCAGCCCTGATGCCTCCAAGGTACCGTCAGCGTCATAGCCGGGTTCGTATAGCCCGAACGCGGCGGGCTGGCTTTCGTAGTAGTCCTCTGCCGAATCTGCGATTTCCTCGGCAATTTCCTCCGCGATGTCCGATGCCAGCGCGATCTCTGCCTGGTATTCAAGGAGGGTTTTGCGATCTCCGGAGAAGAACTCCATGTAGATCGAGGTGTCGTCGACGCCGACCTTCTTGAGCAGTTCAGTAGCGGTGTTCAGGTAACCCTCGGGGCCGCAGGCGTAGACCTGCCGGCCGTTGGCGTCGGGGGCCACCTCCTCGATCATTGCCGAGCTCAACCGTCCGCTGAAGCCCTCCCACTCCTCAGGCCTGCCGCGGTCGCCCAGGGCGTAAAAGACCTTGACGCGCGAGTCAACGGAAGCGATGTAGGCCAGCTCCCGGTCGAATGCGAAGCCGCCGGCTTCCGCACCGTGGTAGAGCACCACCACGTTGGCGGTCCCGGGCAGCGAGTGGATGGTCCGCAGCATCGACATGATGGGGGTGATGCCCGCGCCCGCGGCCAGGAAAAGGTAGCGTGCGCGCCGGTCGGCATCGGGCAGGTGGAAGGCCCCCACGGGTCCCAGCATGTCCAGGACGGTGCCGGGTCTGACATTGTCGTGCACCCACGGCGACACCAGTCCGCCCGGGTCGCGCTTGACGGTGACGCTGAAGGTCCACGGTTCCGTGGGCGAACTGGACAGCGAGTAGCTGCGGTCCACGGGCTCGTGCTCCTCACCGTTCACCGGGAAGGCAATGTTGACGTACTGGCCCGCGCGGAACGCCAGGGGCGCACCGTCGCAGCGGCGGAACACGAACGTCATCATGCCGCCGGCCTCGGGGATGGTCTCGACGCATTCCGCCATGAACTCCTGCGGATGCCAGGGACCCAGGGCCCGGGCAGCGCGGGCCGGGGCCTCGGCGCTGCCCATGACCCTGTTCCACGGCATTTCCAGGCCGCGGATGCGCTGTGGCTCCTGGATTACCGTCTCGGTGAGGAGTTCCGTCATGCCAGGTGCTCCTGCACACGCTGTACGTACCAGTTGATGAATGCCTCTACCTGGTATTCGCTCTTCATGTAGGGGCCGGGCTGGTAAGCGGGGCTGCCGGCACCTTGCTGGCAGAGCTCAACGAACGCCTTGTCCTGCAGGTTTGTTTGCTTCCAGGTGTAGGTGAGCTTGTCCAGGTCGTAATCGACGCCTTCTTCGGCGTCGTCCGCTACCAGCCAGGTGGTGCGTACCAGTGATTGGTGCTCGTTGATGGGGAAGACGCCGAACGTGATGACGTGGTCGCCCAGGAAGTGGAACCAGCTGTTGGGCTGCAGGTGCATCGAGCAGCGGCCCAGGCGGAAGTCCGGCAGGTCGCCGAGCAGCTTCTTGGAGAGCCTGCGGCCGTCGGCCGAGAACGATTCGCCTTCCCCATCCAGGGATTCGCGGGATATGCGGATACCGGCAATGCGGGTATCGAGTTCTTCAACCACCCCGTAGGGCAGGCCGTAGCGGCGGCACCGCTCCTCGAGGGAGGACTGGGCTTCCTTGTTGCGGTCCCAGACCTCTTCGAGGTGGGCCGGGATCAGGCCCTCGGTCAGGCCCCACGTGGGAAAGAGCGAGCAGGCCAGTTCCGGGTGTCCGTCGCAGTGGTAGCACTCACGGTTGTTCTCCATGACGAGCTTCCAGTTGCCCTCTTCGATGATGTTCTGCTGGTAGGCAATTTTCGTCTTCGACAGGTCGTGGGGTGCGAGGTAAGGCTCAAAGATTTTTGAGGTTTCATCGAAGTCCGTGGGCGGCTCGTCAGCGATGCAGACGAAGATGAGTCCGGCCACCTC
This sequence comes from Pseudarthrobacter sp. LMD1-1-1.1, assembly GCF_040676255.1. Lineage (NCBI taxonomy): Bacteria > Bacillati > Actinomycetota > Actinomycetes > Micrococcales > Micrococcaceae > Pseudarthrobacter > Pseudarthrobacter sp. LMD1-1-1.1. The sequence continues at coordinate 205,642 of NZ_JBEGHP010000022.1, forward strand.
GCGGCTGTGGGCCCGCTTGAGGGCGAAGCAGTTCTTGTCAAACTTGGCCTCGCCGGGAGCGGAGGCGTGGATCAGGTTGCCCTCAGGGGAGTAGGTCCAGGAGTGGTAGCCGCAGACCAGGTTGCCGGTGGACCCGGTGGCTTCGGTAAGGACGCGGGCCCCGCGGTGCCGGCACACGTTGTGCAGGACATTGACGCCGCCGTCGTCGTTGCGCAGCACGATCAGGGAGTAGGGGCCGTAGTCGACCGTGATGTAATCGCCTGGCTCGGGCAGCTCGGCAACGCTGCCGGCGAAGATCCAGTGCTGGCCAAAGATGGCTTCCATGTCGATTTTGAAAATCGTGGGGTCTGTGTAGAAAGGGGCGTCGAGTGAATATCCCGTGCGGCGGAACGCAAACAATTCGGTGATCTCCGCCAGCTGCTCTGCAGGCAAGGATGAAGCGAGTTTTCCGCGCGCGTTGAGGGGCTGGTGCACTGGAGCAGTCATGGTTTTTCTCCCGAGAAGCGTGGGTCAGTGTGCTGGTTTGCGAAGACGAGGGTTACGTTTCCGCAGCCCGTTGCCAAAAGTCGTTGTAGTCACATTAGGGCTGCCGGGTCTGCAACAAAAGCGCAAGAATCAGCGGATAACCGTGCACAATATATGCATGATCGATCCAAGGCTCATAACGCTTCGAGTATTCGCCAGATGCGGCACCGTCAGCGGAACCGCGGAGCTTACGGGGTACTCTCCTTCCGCAGTCTCAGCGCAACTGCGTGAGCTCCAGCGGGTACTCGGTCTGCAGCTGCTGACGAAGGACGGTCGGGGTGTCCGGCTGACCGCCACGGGCCGCTTCATCGTGGCGGGTTCGGACACCCTCATCGCGGATTGGGAGAGCCTGCGCGCGGCGGCAATGGAGGCCGGCGACCAAGTGCAGTCGCGTTTCGGCCTCGGTGGATTTTCTACGGCTGCCGCCCAGTTGCTGGCCCCTTTGGCCGCCACCCTCCGCTCCACGCGCCCCCAGCTGGAGGTGCAGGTACTCGAGGCCAATCCGGCCCGCTGCTTCGATTTGCTGGTGGCCGAGCGGATCGATCTTGCGGTCATCGTCGCGATGCAGTCCAACACCTATAGTGACGATGATTTGCGCTTCGAGCAGACTGTTTTGCTCGATGACCCCCTTGACGTGATCATTCCGTCCGACCATCCGTTGGCATCGCGGGAAACGGTGACGCTTGAAGAGCTGGCCTCGGAACCCTGGATCACCGAAGCCGCTGGTTCCACGTACCACGCCCTTTTCACCGCCGCGTTCACCGCAGTGGGGGTAACCCCGCGGATTGCCCACGAGGCTGTGGAGTGGGAGACCCAGATCGCCTTCGTCGGTGCGGGGCTGGGCGTGGGCCTGCTGCCACGACTGGCGCCTCTCCATAGCGCAGAAAACGTCGTGCGGCTGCGCATAACCGGCAAAGGGCGGCCCGTCCGGCGGATTGTAGCTGTCGCTCGCCGGGGAAGCATCGGATCCCCCCTGATCCAGGAGTCACTCAGCATCCTGCAGACCAACGCCAAGCGGATCCTCGCCGCCCGCCCGGAAGACGACCTGTGACGCCGCATTGCACGGAAAGACTCGACGCCGGCTGGTGCAGGATGGTGCAGCAAAGGTATTAAAACCCTGTTGACCTGCTGTAATACCCCCTATACGCTGAACCCAGCCTTGGTATATCAGTCGACGACGTCTGAATATATCTCCAAACGGGTTGGTGATTGCGAGCACCCCCGCTCCGCCTTCCCCTGCGACCCTCGGCCATCCCCGGGAAAGCACCTTTCTCCATCGCAGACCCGCCCAACATGGAGTTCACCGTCCATGACCGGATATCCCGGGCTTCTCCACACGCTCCGCAACATCTATCGATAAGGAAGTGGCCATGTCAGGAAACAGAGCAGTTGCCTACAAGGAACCCGGCGTCGTCGAAATCATCGACACGGACTATCCGACGTTCGAACTCAAGGACGGCCCGGGCGTCAACCCGGCCAACGTTGGCCGCAAGGTACCCCATGGCGCGATCCTCCGCACGGTGACCACCAACATTTGCGGCTCGGACCAGCACATGGTCCGGGGGCGCACCACCGCTCCGCAGAACCTGGTCCTTGGCCACGAAATCACCGGCGAGGTGGTGGAGGTGGGGCCCGACGTCGAATTCATCAAAGTGGGCGACATTGTCTCCGTGCCGTTCAATATCTCCTGCGGCCGCTGCCGAAACTGCAAGGAGCGAAAGACCGGCATCTGCCTCAACGTCAACCCGGACCGCCCGGGCAGCGCCTACGGCTACGTCGACATGGGAGGCTGGGTGGGCGGACAGGCCGAGTATGTACTGGTCCCCTACGCCGACTGGAACCTGCTGCGCTTCCCGGACCGGGACCAGGCCCTGGAAAAGATCCTGGACCTGACCATGCTCTCAGACATCTTCCCCACGGGCTTCCACGGGGCCGTGACTGCCGGCGTCGGTGTTGGCTCCACCGTTTACGTGGCCGGCGCCGGACCGGTGGGCCTTGCTGCGGCCGTAGGCGCGCAGTTGCTTGGCGCCGCCGTCGTGATTGTGGGCGACATGAATGAAGACCGCCTGGCGCAGGCGAGGTCGTTCGGCTGCGAAACCGTCAACGTGACGAAGGGCGACCCGAAGGACCAGATCGAACAGATCCTGGGAGTTCCCGAGGTGGACTGTGGCGTGGACGCCGTCGGCTTCGAAGCCCGCGGCCACGGAAAGGATGCCTCCCACGAGGCGCCTGCCACGGTCCTGAATTCCCTGATGGACATCACGGCCGCCGGCGGTGCCCTTGGCATTCCCGGCCTCTACGTCACCGGAGATCCCGGTGGAATTGATGAAGCAGCCAAGCACGGCTCCCTCTCGCTCTCCCTGGGCACCGGTTGGGCGAAGTCTTTGTCCTTCACGACAGGCCAATGCCCGGTGATGAAGTACAACCGTCAACTGATGATGGCCATCCTGCATGACAAGGTCCAGATCGCAAAGGCCGTCAACGCCAAGGCCATCCCGCTCGAAGATGCTCCGCGCGGCTACGCCGAATTTGACGCTGGAGCCGCAACAAAGTTCGTGCTGAACCCCAACGGCTACGTGAAGGCGTAGGAGGAAACGAGGGAAGCCGGGGGTCCGGGGCACTCCGCCACTGCGCGGCTGTCCTGCGGCCTCCGGCACCCGCAACATTCCCAGTAAGACCCGCCGGCGCTGGAAGTTCGTCTCACTGCATTTAACGGCGTCGGACCTTATGGTCCTACTTCCTGCCGGCCTTCAGGTCGCTTAAAACCTTCGCGATCCGGCGTGACCGCGTCTCTGCGGTCTTGGACCCGGCAATCGGTTCCACATAGCGGCGCTGGATGCTGTAGCTCAGGGTCTGGTAGAAAGCTTTCGCCTCGGGGTCGGCATCCAAGGCGGCAGCAAGGTCTGGCGGAACGTCGACGCTCCGCGGCTGGGTGTCCAGCTCCAGGTCCACCTCCACGACGTCCCCGGCAGAGGTACCGGTAAGCTCCCGGTTGGCGGCGCTGAGCCCGATCATGTTGAGCCCGCCCATCACGGCGACGGTACTGCGGTAACTCTTTCCGTTTACAGTCACGACCACGGGCGGCCGCTTTCCTGCATCAAGCGCCCGAACAATGTCCTCGGGAACCTCGATGCCCACCTTGTTGCCGCTCCCCCGGAGGGTAGTGCTGAATTTCATCTCCAAAGTATGCACCCTCCCAGAAGCCCTTGCCTCACCTGCCTGAGCAGCGGAAACTTGAGGTACCGGGCTATGCAGTCAGCTGATCGGCAGTCATTAAGAGCCAGACCCCCATGAGTACCAGCATTGACCTTCAGCTCCCGCACTTGCTGGCGCCGGTGGAGCCGCGCCCGGCTTCCGGCCCTGCCCTCCGCCAGCCCCAAGACAACATGCCTCTCTTTATTGTCTGGAACTCCTGACCCCCGGGTAAGAGCAGCTTAGGTCCGGCGATCCGGACCAGTACTGCCCGGTTTCATGGGCTCCGCTTCGGGCCCGTGGTTCCAGACCCCAACGGAAGAACCCGATGACAACCCCTTCTGACCACGTCGTCCCCGCGCATGTTGACCTCAAGCAGGAACCTGGCCCGGACCGCAGTCCCCTGGTGCGCTGGCTGCTCGCCAACCAGGTGGCTCCCACCGGCCCGGAGGCCGAGGAGGACCACAAGCCCAACGCCTGGTGGAAGGTCATGTGCCTGACCGGCGTCGACTATTTCTCCACACTGTCCTATCTGCCAGGCATCGCGGCCCTGGCCGCCGGGGCGCTGTCGCCGCTGGCCACCCTGCTGATCGTGGCCCTGACACTGCTGGGTATGCTGCCCATGTACCGCAGGGTCGCCCAGGAAAGCCCGCACGGTCAAGGATCCGTGGCCATGCTGGAGAAGCTGTTGCCATTCTGGCGCGGCAAGTTCTTCGTCCTGCTGCTCCTGGGCTTTGTGGCAACCTCGTGGATCATCACCATTACGCTCTCGGGCGCCGACGCCTCAGTCCACCTGCTGGAAAACCCGTTGATGCCCGAAGCCCTCAAGGGCGGAGCAGTGATCATCACGGTGGTCCTGCTGCTGATTTTGGGTGGAGTGTTCCTGCTGGGATTCAATGAAGCCGTCGGGGTCGCCATCCCGCTGGTTGCCATCTACCTGCTGCTCAACGCCGCCGTCGTGGTGGCCGGATTCATCCACCTCGCGGCCGACCCGTCCCTGGTGGCGGGCTGGACCGACCGGCTGCTCTCCAGTGGCGGCGGACCGATGGGGCTGGTCAGCCCGGCCATCATCGCCTTCCCGTTGCTGGTCCTGGGCCTGTCAGGGTTCGAAACCGGGGTGTCCATGATGCCGCTGATCAAGGCCTCCGGAAGCACGCCGGACGACGTCATGGCTTCCCGGGTCAGGAATACCCGCAAGCTGCTCACCACCGCTGCACTGATCATGAGCGTCTACCTCATGTCCACCAGCTTCCTGACCACCGTCATGATCCCGCCCAGCGAGTTCCAGGACGGCGGCCAAGCCAATGGACGGGCCCTGGCGTTCCTGGCCCACGAACTCTTCGGCGCCGGATTCGGCACCGTCTATGACATCTCCAGCGCCTTGATCCTCTGGTTCGCCGGCGCGTCTGCAATGGCCGGGCTCATCAACATCGTCCCCCGCTACCTGCCCGCCTATGGCATGGCGCCCGAGTGGGGCCGCGCTGTCAGGCCTGTTGTGCTGGTCTACACCGTGGTGAGCATCGGCATCACGATAGCTTTCAAGGCGGACGTGAACGCCCAGGCCGGCGCCTACGCCACAGGGATCCTGGCCATGATGGTCTCGGGGGCGGTCGCCGTCACCGTCTCGGCCATCCGGCGCCGCAGCCGGGCCAGCGCCGTGGGCTTCACTCTACTGACCCTGATCCTGCTGTACGCCTTGGCCGACAACGTCATCGAAAAGCCGGACGGCCTCCTTATCTCCGCGTTCTTCATCGGCGGCATCATCGCCGTCTCCCTCGTGTCCCGCGTTACCCGGACCACCGAACTGCGGGTCGACACCATCGAATTCGACCAACCCGCCCGCCAGTTCATTACCGATTCCATCGCGTACGACCGGGAACTCCACATCATCGCGAACAAACGCCAGACCGGGGACGGGACGGAGTACGCGGAGAAGGAGTTCGAGCAGCGCGGGCTGAACCCCGTCCCCGGCCCCGCCGACGTCATCTTCCTGGAAGTTGAGATATCCGACCCCTCGGAATTCAGCCACACGCTGCGGGTCGAGGGCATCGAGGTTGACGGCTACCGGGTCCTCCGCGTGAAGTCCCCCGCCGTGCCGAACGCCATCGCAGCAGTCCTGCTGGCCCTCCGGGACTCGACCGGGGTCATGCCGCAGTGCTACTTCGAATGGTCTGAGGGCAGCCCGGTCAACCACCTCATGCGCTACCTGTTCCTTGGCCAGGGCGATACGCCTCCGCTGGTGCGGGAAATCCTCCGCGAGACGGAACCTGACAAGGCGGCCAGGCCCGGCATCCATGTGGGTTGACCGGTGCAACGGGGGATGGGCGGCTCACGCCGGAACGCTGAAGTTACCGGTACCCGGGGCACGGCTGGGAGCCGCTGTAAACAGCCTGACGGCGTCCACGCGGTTGGTGCACCTGAGCTTCGAGTAGGAGTGTTCCAGGTGTTTGGATACCGTCCGCGGGCTGATTCCCAGAAGGTGGCCGACAGCTGTGCTTTTGAGGCCTTGCGCCACCAGCGCCAGGATTTCTGCCTCGCGGTCTGTCAGACCGAACCCGTCGGCAGGCCACGGATTGTTCGTTGCAGTAGGCGGCGGCTGTGAATAGGCCGTGTCGAGGAGGCACAGCATTGGCTGGATTTCCCTGGCAAGGACCATTTCCCTGTCGCTGAAATCATGATTCCAGCGGTTCATGACCCAACTGTGCAATATTCCGGGGCCTGCCTGTGCCGTCCGTAGCGACAATTGACGGTTAATCCGCATCTCCCGGAAGCCTTCACGATAAAGCCTCGATTCGTGGAACTCCCGGTCGGAAACAATGTCGCTGAGGCGCCGCGGGCGCCACACGCCGGCCATGGAGTCGCCTAAGGCGCTTGTGACGAGCGGATGGTCGTTTCGGAATTCAAGCAGTTTTCGGGCAAGATCACCGAACGGGTGGTTTCCGGGGCGGGCGTAGACCTCCGCCCGGACCTGCTGCATATCCAGCTCATTCCATGCCAGCCCATCGCAGGGGAAAAGCTTCGACAGGAGCTCGCTGGCCGCTTTCAGATAGGTCCCGCGGTCCGGCAGCCGGACGAGCTCGCCGGCAAGGTCACCAACAGCATCCATTGTTCTGCCCACCAAAAACGAATGGTTCGTTTTCCAAGGCTAGGGGCCGGAATTCAGCAGATTCAAGGGTTTGCCAGTTGTAGGGGCTACCCCATTTGGTCCGCACCCGCTATGCGCAGAATTGCGTATGTAAGCCGCATGCAAGGGGTTCTATATTCGCCTTGCCGGACGTGGCAGGCCATCCACCCGCGCGTCTGCAAGAAACGGACCCGACCCAAGAAGGAGAAGATCATGGCAGTCGCAATCATCATGGAGTTCGACGGGTCGACGCTTGAACAATATGACGAGATCAACAAGAAAATGGGCTTGACCCCAGGCGGTCCCGGTCCCGCAGGTTCGATATCCCACTGGGCCACGGCTACGGATAAAGGATTCCAAGTCACCGACGTCTGGGAGAGCCGTGAGCAGTTCGACACCTTCGCCCAGGAAAAGATCGGACCTCTCAGCATGGAATTGGGCTTTGCGGCACCCCCGAAACTGACTTTCCATGAGGTGCACAATTACCTTACGTCCAATACCGACAGCCTCAGGACGTCGGTCCCGGCGCAGCAGTGACGGAGCCCAACAGCTGAAGAAGGTCCCGGGGCCGGTCCCTCGCAGGAGCCGGCCCCTGGGCCTTTTTCCGTCAATCGACCCCTATTTGGCGCCGAGGAAGATCGGGTTGGTCAATGCGGCCATTGGACCCAGCAGCAGCGTCGTCCCCATATTGGTCCCGTTGCTCGCCGTGCCGTCGGCCATGGGATGGCGCACCTCGGCCCGCACGTAGGCGGAGAGCTGGGCGGTGGTGATCCAGGTGTGGGTGCCCTGGCCGGAGGCCGGGAGCGTCACCTGCTGGGTCTGCCCTTCATCAGTGATGATCCGGATGACACCGTTGGGGACACCACTGACGTCGATGCTGACTGTCACCGGGGCATCGGCTTTGACGTCGAGCCGCTCCCCCACTCCTGCCTTCCGGCCGGCTGCGGACACGGTGAAGTCCAGGGAGATGCCGGCGGACTCGGCAATCCAGCTGCGGCCGTTGCGGATGCCGTCCAGGATGGCGTCGTGGGAAAGCGCTGCGGCGTTAACGACGTTATGCGGCAGGCCGATGACCTGCGGCTCGCTGTGTGCGTCGCTGTTGCCCATCGCAGGGACCCAGCGGCCGCCGGTGCGCACCGAACTGGCGAGCATGGAGTCCCACGTGTTGATGGCGTACTCATCGTCCGCGGTCCATGGACCGGTCCAGACTTCAACCGCGTCCGCATCGTCGTAGCCGAATTTCCAGCGGCATGCGACATAGGGGCAGTACGGGTGGGCGGGGACGACCAGGCCACCGGAGGCGTGGATGTGCTGGGCCTCCTGCTCGAAGCCCTTGTCGCGGGCGCGGTAGCGCCAGTCGATCCAGTCTCCCGGCTCGATCCCAAGGGCGAGGTAGTGACCGTTGCGGGTGGTAACTTCCTCACCGGTGAGGATGAGCAGGTCGTCGCCGGCCAGCGGACCCCATACGCCGTGGGAGGCGGGAGTGTTGTGGTCGGTGCTGATCATGAAGTCGAGTTTCGCTGCCCTCGCGCCGGCGGCCACCTCTGCCGGCGTGCGCTTGCCATCCGAGTAAATGGTGTGCAGATGGGCGTCACCGCGGTACCAGGCGGGGCCACGGCCCTTGGCCTGCTTGGGCGGGTACTGGGGACGGAACGGGGTAGCGTCGGGCCCGTACTCAAGGGTGACATTGACGGTGTAGTCCATGCCCTGTTCGGCCACCTGATAAGGGCCCAGGGCAATATTCCAGGTGCCTTTGCCCACCGGTCCGGGCAGGTAGCCAGGGGTTGCTTCAGCGGCGCTGATGAAGAATTCGGTGCGGAAGCCGCCGGACCAGCCGCGGAAACCCTTCCCGGCAAGATCGGTGCCCTTCTCGTCGAAGACGCCGATGTCGCAGGCGTTGGACAACAGTCCGGGGGTAACTGTGGGTTTGCTGTAGCTGTAGGACACGCTGATCTTGTTAACGCCGGCGGGGACCTCGACCGGCAGGTACACAAAGTCCGCGGCACCGGGATCCAAGTGGCCGGTGATGGTCTTGGTCCTGCTGCTGCCCGAGTCGGCAGCGGCAAAGGACATCGGGGCCAGGGTCACGGCAGCACCGGCCAGTGCGGCGGCAAGGAATCCACGGCGGGAGGGGGACAGGAAAACACTTTCAGCCTCGTGGGCTTTACATGGTGAACTCACCGCCCGAGTCTCACGATGCGGACCGAACGGGAAGCGACGTGATGGCAAACACCATCTGAACCACGATGATTAATTGGGAGCCGCATAGCAGTTACCGGCCCTCGAATGGGACCTGGCCTGCAGCCGCTTTCGCCAGCCGGGGGCATCCGGGAAGCGGGCAAAGCAGCGACAACACTTGAAATTGGGAACCTAAGCATGCTTACTATGGATGCAGCCGAATGCGAACGGCTGCCACACCACAGGAGGTAAGACCATGGGACTGGGTGACAAGATCGATAATGCTGCCGAGAAGGCAGGCGGCAAGGCCAAGGAAGCTGCAGGCGCAGCCAGCGGCGATGAGAGCCTGCGGGCCGAAGGCCAGGCAGACCAGGCCAAGGGTGACTTGAAGCAGGCCGGGGAAAAGGTCAAGGATGCTTTCAAGCACTGACCGGATCAAGGGAAAGGCGCGCTCAGCGAACGGGGCGCGCCTTTTTTGTGTCCATCGCCGGGACGCCAACCACCGGTGCCTGCCCGCGCAAATCCCGGCGCCAATCATGCGGAGTTTCGCCCGGATGTCCCGGCCGCGTGGTCCTATGCTCTGGCTATGCACCCCTTAGTGTCGATAGGCCTGGTGTTCCTCACCGGATTTGCCTGGATGGGTACCGTAGTGATCTTGCTGGTGTCTTTGGCGAAGGCCCGACGGCGGTCGCGAACCCGGGCAGGCAATGGCGTTGGGGGTCCGGAAGCCCAAAAAGCTGAGGCGGCGGCAGCGCGGACCTCACGCGCCGCCCTTTAATCAGGACGATGACCAGCCAGCGGGCCACCCGGACTAATCACCGGAGCTCCACAGTTGCATCAATCTCCAGTGCCGTTCAATGGCTGATCCCGGAGCCACTCGTCCGGGTCAGGTCAGTACTGGCCAACAGTTGAGCCTGCCCGCGTAGGATTGCCGGAAGATCAACACACTGGGGGACGCGTGGTTCTTTGCCGAAGGCAGGCATCTGGACGGTACGGGAGCTCGGCCGCCTCGCACAAGGCTGGCTTCCTCTTCCGGCGGCCGGGGCCGGTCCTCACTGGGGCTCCGAAGTGAATGACGGCCAGCAGCAGCCAGCCCACCCTCCCCAGCCGCGCCATTCTCCGCGGGTCCAGTATCAGCACCAGCCGTACGGATACCCGCAGCCAGGCTGGCCGGGGCCTCCGCCGAAAAAGAAAAGCCGGCTTGGATGGATCCTCGGCGGTATCGCGCTGGCAGTGGCCCTGCTGTGCATTCTCGTCTTCGCGGGATGCTCGGCGCTGGCCCAGGAGATCAACGGTGGCGGCGGCTCCCAGGAGGAGAAGGCGAGTGCCATGAGGGCCCGCGCGGACAACCTACCGGAGAATGATTGGGTGGAGGTCTCCCGCCACGACCCCAAGGTTGATCCCGGGTGTCTCTCCATCGACACATCCTGTTTGCGGCTGAGCGCACGGTGGACCGTGGCCCACAAGGTCAGCCTTGAATCTGCGGCAAGCAGGTTCGGCATGACGTCCGGAACGGGCGGCCCCGCCCTGGGACGGTACGTGGGTTGCATCAGGACCGGAACTGGTGGAACAAGCCGGGAATCACTGTGCATCGAGGAGTCTCCCGAAGGCTCAGATTCCTACGAAATCACCATTCAGATGGAGCGTAACTGAGGACTGGCTCCAGGGACGGACCAGTCCGCTCCCGCAGAACCTCCAGTGAACTTTCCATGAACAGCCCCGGTTCGGAGCCAAGACCGTGACAAGCCGTGATCTACTGGTGAGCGCAAAATCTTACCGACCAGTAACTTCAGGTCCGGCGACCGGCCCAAGGCGGGGGGCGTGCCCGCGTCGCCGTCCTCCTCACCTGCAAGGAACCAGACGTGAACCTCTCCAGACGCCACTTCCTTGGCGCCGCAGGAACCGCTGCCGCGACCACCTTGGCCGCCGGCAGCGCCTTCCGGCCGGCCGCCGCCGCACCGTCCACGCTTCCGACGCCCGGCGACTCGGGCATCGAGCACATCGTCGTCGTGATGATGGAAAACCGCTCCTTCGACCACTTCCTGGGCTGGCTGCCCGGTGCTGACGGCACGCAGTCCGGCCTCAGCTACACCGACCGCTACGGCGTCCCCCACTCCACCTACCACCTGACCGACTTCCAGGGCTGCGGCCATCCGGACCCGGACCACTCCTACGAGGGCGGCCGGATCCAGTACAACGGCGGCAGAAACGACGGTTGGCTGCGGGCGGGTGAGAACGACGAGTTCGCCGTGGGTTACTACAGCGCGCCGGACCTTGACTTCTGGCGCCAGGCCGGACCGGACTGGACTGTCTGCGACCGATACTTCGCCGCTACCATGGCCGAAACGTACCCGAACCGCTTCTACCAACACGCTGCGGCCACGGACAGGATCCACAACTCCTCCACCACCTCCACCCTTCCCACCATCTGGGACCGGCTGGCCGCGGCAGGTGTTTCAGGCAAGTACTACTACGGCGACATCCCATTCACGGCACTGTGGGGAACCAAGTACCAGGGCATCTCCCGCCCGTACGCGGAGTTCCTTGCGGACTGCTCGGCGGGCGCTCTACCTTCCGTCTCTTTTGTTGACCCGCGCTTCACGGACGAAGGCTCAGGAACCTCCGGCGACGACCATCCGCACGCGGACATCCGCTCCGGCGAAACGTTCCTCGCCGAGGTCTACAACGCGGTCACGTCCGGCCCAGGCTGGGCGAACACCATGCTGGTGGTCAATTACGACGAATGGGGCGGTTTCTATGACCACGTTCCCCCGGCGACGGCACCGGACACCAGCCCGGAAACAGCGTTGCGCGGATTCCGTGTTCCCTCCTTGGTGGTCTCACCCCGCGCACGCCGCCGATACGTTGCGCACGACGTCTACGACCACACCTCGGTCCTGAAGGCCATCGAGTGGCGCTGGAACCTGCCTCCCCTGACGCCCCGGGACCAGGCCGCACGCAATATTGCCGAGGTCCTGGACTTCGGAACGCCCGCAAACCTTGCCGCCCCCACGTATCTGGTCCCGCCCTTTGTGGCCGGCCCTGCCTGCACCCCGGTGGGCCCGCCTCCGGCCGAGGAATGGTCCGGCCTGAAAGAAAAAGCACTTGCTGACGGATGGAAGCTCCCGTGAAAATCAAACTCCGCCCCGCCCTGGCCGCCATGGCCGTGCTTGCCGCCGCCCTCGCCGGAACTGCGGCCACCCTCAACCCCGCCGCCGCCATCAGCGCCCCCACTGCGTCGACACCAAGCCAGGGCTACCTGCCAGGAGCCAACCACGTCTTCGTGATCAACCTCGAAAACAAGGGCTACGACGAAACGTGGGGCCCGGCGTCGGCCGCTCCCTACCTCTCCCAGACCCTGCGCAGCCAGGGCGTCCTGCTGAACCAGTACTACGGCACAGCGCACAACTCCCAGCCCAACTATGTTGCCCAGATTTCCGGGCAGGGCCCCAACGCCCAGATGCAGGCCGACTGCCAGACCTACACGCCGTTCGTGGGCGCCGGCACCGCGAGCCCCGGCCAGGCCGTCGGTGACGGGTGCGTCTTCCCCACTGGCGTTCCCACCGTCGCCGGTCAGCTGAAAGCGGCCGGCAAAACCTGGAAGGGCTACATGGAGGACATGGGCTCTCCCTGCCGGCACCCTGCCCTGGGCGCCGTCGATGATACGCAGAAGGCGCGGGTGGGCGACCAGTATGCGGCGCGGCACAACCCGTTCGTGTACTTCGCGGGGATCACCGGATCGCCCGACTGCGCCGCGAACGACGTCGACCTGACCGCCTTAGCAACCGACCTCGCCTCCGCTGCCACCACGCCCAACCTGTCGATGATCACCCCCAACCTGTGCCACGACGGGCACGATTCCCCCTGCGTTGACGGACATCCGGGCGGGCTTGCGAGCGCCGACGAATGGCTCAAGCAGTGGGTTCCGGCCATCACGTCCTCCCCCGCGTTCAAGCAGGACGGCGTCCTGGTCATTACCTTCGACGAGTCCGACGGGCCGCAGTCGGACGCGAGCGCCTGCTGCGGGGAAGGTCCCGGACCGAACGCTGCGCTGCCCGGCATCACAGGGATGGGCGGCGGCAGGGTGGGAGCCCTGGTGCTGTCTCCGTTCACCAAGGGCGGGACATGGTCCACCACCCCCTACAACCACTACAGCCTGCTGGCCAGCATCGAGGACACATTCGGCCTGCCGTACCTGGGGTACGCCGGAACGCCCGGACTCAACCGGTTCGGACTTGACGTCTACAACGCAAAGGTCTGACGCGCTCAGGGCTCTGGCCGCCGACCCGGATAGCAGCATCGCCGGGCGGGCTCCACACCCTGGCGCTCTTTGACAGCCGAGGGGTAACGCGGGTAACGTGGATCACATCAAAGTAACGCGCGTTACCTAAAGGTGTTGGCCACAAGCCCTCCCGGGAGAGGGCGCGTTTTCTCAAGAAGTACAGGTGACGGTTCAATGGCGGCGGCGGGAAATGCGGCGTCGTCGAAGGACGCCGTTTAGCCACCTCCGGAGATATGACGGTGAGCGCCTTCCAGAACGTGGCACCTGGTGGACGCCGCCCTGACAGCAGGACAGTCGACCACTGCCGGCCAGCAGTTGGTCGACTGTCCGCCGCTAAAACGCTCTTCAGTCTGACCGCGAAATCAACGTCGAAGAGCACATCCCCCACCCACCCTTCACCTTGCTGATGAAGACAGGAAAGAGATATTCCATCATGACACAAAACCCGATTCTTCAGGCCGGCCCAGGCGCCGCCTGCCCGGGTCAGGGCAGCATCTTCATGCCAACCCACGGCCTCTCCATGGCACTGCGGACCGCGCACACGGCCATCAAACGAGAACAATGAACAGCGTCACCCCGACCCTCGACACCTACCGGCCGGCCATCCACTACGCTGCCAGGAACACATGGCTTAACGATCCCAACGGACTGGTCTTCCACGAGGGCGTCTACCATCTCTATTACCAGAACAACCCCTACGGAAACGTTCACAGCAACATGTCGTGGGGCCATGCCACCTCAGCAGACCTGGTCAGCTGGGAGGAACAACCGGTAGCAATCCCCTGCGATGAAACCGAGGAAATCTTCTCAGGCAGCGTCGTGGTGGACACCGGCAACACCAGTGGATTCGGCGCAGACGGAAAAGCCCCCTTGGTGGCCATCTACACGAGTGCATACAAACCGGGTTCCCCCCATCAGGGCACCCAGGCCCAGTCCATCGCATGGAGCACTGACGGCGGCTACGCCTGGACGAAGTATGCCGGCAACCCGGTCCTCACCAGGAACTCACCGGAATTCCGGGACCCAAAAGTCTTCCGCTATGACGGCCCGGGCGGCAGCTACTGGGTCATGGTGGCCGTCGAAGCACATGACTTCACTGTCCTGCTTTACCGCTCGGAAGACCTCAAGAACTGGGAATACCTCAGCACCTTCGGCCCTGCAAACGGCACCGGCGGGATCTGGGAGTGCCCGGACCTCTTCGAGCTGCCGCTGAACGGTGACACCTCGGTCAGGAAATGGGTCCTGACGGTGAACATGAACCCCGGAGGCCCGAACGGCGGGTCGGCAGGCCAGTATTTTGTGGGAGAGTTCGACGGCGCCACGTTCCGCTCCGAGACAAGCCTCACCGAGGGTTTGCAGGATCCGGAGCGCGTACCCGACTACCAGTGGCTTGACTGGGGCCGGGACTACTATGCAGCCGTCTCGTTCAGCAACGTTCCAAAAAACCGGCGGTTGATGATCGGCTGGATGAACAACTGGCAGTATGCCAACCACATTCCCACCGCTCCCTGGCGCAGTCCCATGAGCCTGGTCAGGGACATTTCCCTTGTTTCCGTGAACGGTCAACCCAGGCTCGTTCAGCAACCCGCGCCGGAAGTAAAAGCAACGTCGGAGTCCGGCCCCTTGCAGTGGCTAACCATAAACGGCCAGGCAGCAGTCGAGGGCGGCGCAGCAGTACAGGCCATTGACATCATCTTTACGCCGGGCGGTGCCGAGGAGTTCGGCCTTGTTGTCAGGGGTTCAGCCGACGGCACGGCCGGGACGCGGATCGGGATCCGGCCCCGCAGCGGAGAACTCATCGTGGACCGTACCCGCTCCGGGGACACCGGCTTTCACGAAGCTTTCCCCTCCACCAGCCTCGCTCCGATTGCCGCCCGGCAGGACGGCAGTTACGCGCTCCAGATCTTCGTTGACCACTGCTCCGTGGAAATTTTCGCCAACTATGGGCTCGCCACCGTGACTGAACTGATCTTCCCTGACCGTGCCCAGACATCCCTCACCCTGTACTCCACTGGGGGCACAGCCGACGCTGCGCTCCAACTCATCGATTTAGGAAAGGAAAAAGCCTGATGGAACACCGCAAGCTGGGATCCTCCGGCCTATACATCAGCGAAATCGCGTACGGAAACTGGTTCACACACGGTGAGCAGATTGACCAGGATGCAGCGACGCAGTGCGTCAAGCAAGCACTGGATTTGGGCATCACCACCTTCGACACCGCCGATGCCTATGCCGGAACCCGGGCCGAGCAAGCGTTGGGCGAGGCGCTCAAAGGGACCCGCCGTGAAAGCGTCGAGATCTTCACCAAGGCCTACTTCCCAACGGGGGACGGCCGGAACGACCGCGGCCTGTCACGAAAACACCTCATGGAGTCCATCAACTCATCGCTGCGCCGTCTCCAAACCGACTACGTCGACCTCTACCAGGCCCACAGATACGACTACGAGACCCCGCTGGAAGAGACCATGCAGGCCTTTGCCGATATCGTCCGGGCCGGGAAAGCGCACTATATCGGGGTCTCAGAGTGGACGACGGACGAGCTACGGTCGGGCGCCGCCCTGGCCAACGAACTTGGCATCCAGCTCATCTCCAACCAGCCGCAGTATTCCATGCTCTGGCGCGTCATCGAACAGGAAATCGTTCCACTGAGCGAGGAGCTGGGCATAAGCCAGATCTGTTGGTCTCCGCTCGCCCAGGGAGTCCTCACCGGCAAGTACGCTCCCGGCGCCGCGGCCCCACAGGGTTCCCGCTTCCGCGCCGACAACGGCGGCCTGAAAAACGACCACCGCTTTCTCAGCGAGGACATCCTCACCCGTGTCCAGCAACTGAAACCCCTGGCCGAAGAGACCGGACTGTCGATGGCAGCCTTCGCTGTCGCATGGGTACTGCAGAACCCCAACGTCTCGGCAGCCATCGTGGGAGCATCCCGGCCCGGGCAACTCGTCGACAACGTCCAGGCTGCAGGAGTCAAGCTTGACCCGGAACTTCTCGTGAGAATCGATGAGATCCTCGGCCCGGTGGTCGAAAGAGACCCGGGGAAGGTCGAGTCCTTCAAGAACCGTCCCTAACCGCCACACGTCCCGGCCGGAAAACGGCTGGGGATGTCCGCGCCCACCAGCGGCTATTGACACCCCTTAGTAACGCGGGTAACTTTGACCACACGCGCAAGGTAACGCGAGTTACTTGCAACCGGGCTGGACAGTTGTCCTCCCGGCAGAACTGGCACTACCCGGCTCAATGAAGACCACTGGAGCATTCAATGGCGAAAAACGCCTCCTCAAGCAAACCCGTTGCTGCACGGCAGCGTGGTGTCACCATGAGTGACGTCGCCAAGCATGCCGGAGTCTCACGGACGGCTGTCTCATTCGTGCTGAGCAACCGCGAAAACGCCAGCATCTCGGAAGAGACGCGGACCCGGATCGCCGACGCCGTCCAGGCCTTGGGCTACCGTCCAAATGCCGGGGCCAGGGCGTTGGCATCCCAGCGCAGCGACTGGTATGGGATTGTCACCGAGATCGTGACCGCACCCTTCGCAGTGGACATCATCAAAGGCGCCCAGGACCAGGCCTGGATCGACCATCGATTCCTGCTTATTGCCCCGTCGGACCAGGGCGATACGGCCGGCCCCAACCAAGGAATGGAGGAGGCTGCCGTTGAGAAGTTGCTGGAGCAGCGGGTGGAAGGCCTGCTGTACGCGGCAACGCACCACCGCGGTGTACATGTGCCCCCAAGCGCGCACGAAGTGCCCACGGTGCTCGTCAACTGTTTCGACCTGGACGGAAAGCTGCCCTCGATCGTCCCCGACGAAAGGGCCGGCGGACGGGTGGCCATCGAACGCCTCCTCCAGGCCGGCCACACCAGGATCGGTGTGATCAACCTGGACCCGGGCATCCCTGCAGCTGTCGGGCGTCTGCAGGGGGTCCGGGAATCCCTGGCCGACGCAGGCCTTGAGCTCGATCCGGAGCTGGTGGTGGCCGGGTATGCAACGGCAGATGGCGGCTATGACGCTGCCTGCCAAATCCTTGACCGGTACCCGGCCAAGGAGAGGCCAACCGCACTTTTTTGCCTCAATGACCGCATGGCCATGGGCGCTTACGACGCCATCAAGGAACGTGGCCTGGCCATCCCCGGTGACATCGCCGTGATCGGCTTCGACAACCAGGAACTCATCGCAGCCTACCTCAGGCCCAAGCTGACCACGGTTGCGTTGCCGTTCGAAAAGATGGGCGCTCTGGGAGTCCAGACGCTTGCCGCCCTTACAGCAGGACAGCCGATCACTGCCGGCCAGCAGTTGGTCGACTGTCCGCTGCTAGAACGCTCTTCGGTCTGACCGCGAAATCAACGTCGAAGAGCACATCCCCACCCACCCTTCACCTTGCTGATGAAGACAGGAAGAGATAAACCATCATGACACAAACCAGGTTCTTTACGTCTGCCCGCATTGCCGCGGCCGGACTGGCCGTAGGCGCGATGCTGCTGACCGGCTGCGCCGCCACCGGCAACAAGCCCGGCGGCACCGACGCCGCGGCCAACGCGAGCGCGTTCCTCACCATTCCCCGTGAAGACATGGGCACGTTCGTGCAGAACTTCAACCCGTTCGCACCCACCGTCAACCCCATGGTCCAGCAGTCCATTTACGAGTCCCTCCTGGTCTTCAACCCGGCCCAGGGGAACACCGTGCCGTGGCTCGCCACCGACTGGAAGGCCGCGGACGACGGCAAGTCCATCACCTTCACCTTGCGCGATGGTGTGAAGTGGTCCGACGGGCAGCCGCTTGTTGCCGACGACGTGGCCTACACGTTCGAGCTTCAGAAGAAGCTGAAGGGCGGCTACGAGTACCTCGACGGCGTGAGCGCAGAAGGCAACAAGGTCACGTTCAACTTCAACAAGCCCTGGTCCCCCGCACTCTACGACGTCGGCCAACTCAGCATCCTGCCCAAACACATCTGGTCCGCACTGGCCGATCCGGAGAAGGACGCCAACGCCAAACCGGTAGGCACCGGACCATACACCGAGGTGGACAACTTCCAGGCCCAATCCTTCGTGCTGAAGAAGAACCCCAACTACTGGCAGCCGGACAAGCAGAAGATCGCCGGCATCAAGATGCTCGCTTTCGCCGGGAACGACGGCGCCAACCTCGCCGCCGCAAACGGCGACGTTGACTGGGCGCCCCAGTACATCCCGAACATCGAAAAGACCTTCGTCTCAAAGGACAAGGACAACCGGCACTACTGGTTCCCGCCGACCGGTGCCATGATCAACTGGCAGCTCAACACCGCCAAAGCGCCCTTCAACGATGTTGACGTCCGTAAGGCGCTAAGCATGGCCGTGGACCGGGACCAGGTCACCAAGATCGGTATGAGCGGCTACGCCCAGCCGGCCGACTGCACCGGGCTCTCCGGCAACTACGGGACCTGGAAGAACACCCAGGTCAAGGACAACTGCACCTGGACCAACCACGACGTCCAGAAAGCCAATGAGCTGCTGGACAAGGCGGGCTACGCCAAGGGCGCCGACGGCAAGCGCACGCTCAAGGACGGCAAGCCGTTCGAGTTCAAGATCTCCGTGGGTTCAAGCTCGTCCGACTGGCTCTCGGTTGCCAACGTGATCTCCCAGAACCTGGCAGAAGTCGGTGTGACCGCGAAAGTGGACTCCCCGGACTGGGCCGCTGTTGTGTCAGGCTACGAAACCGGTGACTTTGACTCCGGCATCGTCTGGAGCGCCAACGACCCCAGCCCGTACAAGTACTTCAACACCTCCATGGGCTCCTCCACGGTGAAGCCGGTGGGTACCAAGACGTTCGACAACTACCACCGTTTCGGCGACCCCAAAGCCGATGCCCTGCTGACGGAGTTCGCTACCGCCACGGACCAGTCCAAGCAGAAGGATATTGCCAACAAGCTGCAGGAAGAGTACAACGACGCCGCACCGCTGGTGCCGCTCTTCTCCGGCCCGGAGTGGGGTGCCTACAACGACACCCGCTTCATTGGCTGGCCCACCCAGGACAATCCCTACGCCACCCTCTCGGTTCGCGCACCCACCACGGTTCTGGTGCTGACCAGCCTGGAACCGCGCAAGTAAGGGCCTGGCCGCCCACCGCGCGACACCGCTGGCCGCCGGACTATCCGGCGGCCAGCCCCCCACACTTTCACCACTCCCGAATTGGAGGGAAACCGTGCGCTTCATCCTGCGCCGCCTGGGTTTCTACCTGATCGCCTTCTGGGCATCCATCACCCTGAATTTCCTGCTCCCCCGCTTCATGCCCGGGGACCCCGTCTCCCGAATGTTCGCCCGCTCCCAGGACCGAATGCAGCCCGAACAGATTGAGGCCCTGCGCAAGTTGCTCGGCGTCGACGACCGGCCCATCTGGGAACAGTACGCCGGCTACCTCCAGAACATCCTCACCGGGCAGATGGGGGTATCGATTTCACGGTTCCCCACACCGGTCACGGAGGTCATCTCGTCCCAGATCGGCTGGACCCTGCTGCTCGGCGGGACCGCCCTGGTGATTGCCGCCGTCGTCGGTAACCTGCTGGGCATCCTGGCAGCGTGGCGCCGCGGCGGCGCGGTCGATTCAGCCCTGCCTCCCGTGCTGGTCTTCATCGGTTCGTTTCCATACTTCTGGCTCGCGATGGGCGCGCTGTACCTGTTCGGCGTGGTGTTGGGCTGGTTCCCGATCCGGCACGCGTTCACGGACGGCCTGGAGCCGGCGTTCACCACCGAGTTCCTCGGAGACGTCGCCGCCCACCTCGTACTGCCGGCGCTGACCATCGTGCTGGTCTCCATCGGTGGCTGGATGCTTGGCATGCGGAACACCATGATCGCCACCAACTCCGAGGACTACATCACCATGGCCGAAGCAAAGGGCCTCCGCCCGGCCCGCATCATGCTCCGGTACGCCGCCCGGAACGCGATGCTTCCGTCCGTCACCAGCTTCGGCATGGGCCTGGGCTTCGTCGTGGGCGGGGCCCTTCTCACCGAGGTGGTGTTCGCCTACCCCGGCGTCGGCTACCAACTCCTCAACGCCGTCCAGGGCCTTGACTACCCACTCATGCAGGGCCTGTTCCTGACCATCACCGCCGCCGTGCTGCTGGCGAACTTCCTGGTGGACATCCTCTACGTCCGCCTCGACCCCCGCGTGCGCAGCAACTGAGCACTGCGTACCCCGTAACCAAGGGACCGACCATGACCAGCGTTATCCTCCAGCAGCCAACCGAAGCAAAAGCTGCCCGCAAAACCAACCGCGGCTTCATCCACGGACTCACCACCAACAAGAAGGCCATGACCGGCATGGCCATCATGCTCGTCTTCATCGTCCTGGCGCTGGCCGCGCCCATGCTGTTCCCAGGCGACCCCTCCCGGATCACCGGCATGGCCTCACTGGAACCGGACGGCGAGCACTGGCTCGGAACCACTGCCAAGGGCCAGGACGTGCTCGCCCTGACCGTCCACGGCGCCCGGAGTTCCCTGTTCGTGGGCCTTACCGTCGGGTTTGCGTCAACCTTCGTCGGTATCCTCGTCGGGCTGGCATCGGCCTATATCGGGAAATTCGTCGATGAAACACTGTCGCTGCTGACCAACGTCTTCCTCCTCCTTCCCGGCCTGCCGCTGCTCGTCATCCTGGCCGCCTTCCTGCCCCCGGGACTGGGCACCGTGATCCTGGTACTCACCGTCACCGGATGGGCCGGCTCGGCTCGCGTTCTCCGGTCACAGGCCCTGTCCATCCGTTCCAAGGACTTCGTAGCTGCCGCCGTCGTGTCCGGTGAGCGCGCTGGCCGCATCATGTTCCGCGAAATCCTGCCGAACATGGCATCAATCGTGATGGGGACACTCCTTGCCTGCGTCATCTACGGCATCGGGGCCCAGGCCGGCCTCGAATTCCTTGGCCTGGGGGACGTCAGCACCGTCTCGTGGGGAAACAACCTCTTCTGGGCCGGAAACGAAGGCGCCCTGCTCACCGGAAGCTGGTGGGTCTTCGTCCCCTCCGGCCTCTGCATCGCCCTGGTGGCATTCGCCCTGGCACTCATCAACTACGCAGTCGACGAAGTAACCAACCCGCGGCTGCGGAAGATCCGCAAACCCGCACCCACCGAAAGGAGCGCGGCACAGTGACCGTCTCCCAGACCTCCTTCGGCTCCCACGAACCAGTCCTCGACGTCAAGAACCTCACCGTCAAGTACATCGGAGACACCCGCTCGACCACGGCC
The DNA here is from genome assembly GCF_040676255.1 of Pseudarthrobacter sp. LMD1-1-1.1. Classification (NCBI taxonomy): domain Bacteria; kingdom Bacillati; phylum Actinomycetota; class Actinomycetes; order Micrococcales; family Micrococcaceae; genus Pseudarthrobacter; species Pseudarthrobacter sp. LMD1-1-1.1. Next base: position 227,150 of record NZ_JBEGHP010000022.1, read on the forward strand.
GTGGACAACGTCTCCTTCAGCATCGGCGCCGGTGAGGTGTTCGGGCTGGCCGGCGAATCGGGTTGTGGAAAGTCGACCATCGCCAACTCAATCATGCGGCTGCTCAAGGACCCGGCGAAGATCGCTGCCGGCAGCATCTCCTTCGGAGGCAGGAACGTGCTGGCGATGAGCCAGGACGAGTTGCGCCGTTTTCGCTGGCAGGACGTTGCCATGGTGTTCCAGTCAGCCATGAATTCGCTGAACCCGGTGCTGACCATCGGGGAGCAGATGGCCGACATTTTCACCACGCACGCCGGTTACTCGCGCCAGGAATCCCTTCGACGCGCAGCACAGCTGCTGGAGCTGGTGAGAATCGATCCGGGCCGCCTCAAGTCGTATCCGCATCAACTCAGCGGCGGGATGCGGCAACGCGCCGTTATCGCCATGGCCGTCGCCCTGAAGCCGTCACTTCTGATTCTGGACGAGCCAACCACCGCGCTGGATGTGGTGGTGCAACAGGAGATCATGGCGCAGATCAAGGACCTCCAGCGCGAACTGGGCTTCTCCGTCCTGTTCATCACCCACGACATGTCCCTGATGGTGGAACTCTCCCACCGCATGGCCGTCATGTACGGCGGCCGCATCGTGGAGACCGCCAAAGCCCAGGACATCTACACCACACCCGGCCACCCCTACACCCAGGCCCTCATGGGCGCTTTCCCGCCGCTCACGGGCCCGCGGGTCCCGCTCAAGGGCCTGCCCGAAGGCGTGAAGTTCCAGAACATCCCGGACCTTACCGAAATTGCGCCGGGCCACTTCGTGGCACCGTTTGACGCCGAAGCCGCCGTCTTTGAAGGAGCAGCACAATGAGCCACACCGTCCACTCCCCAACACGGCCGGATGTTTCCACCCGGACCCCGGCCCTGGAGGTGCGCGGACTGGGAAAGTCATTCCACACCGGCGGCCTGTTCTCCAGCCAGACCGTCCGGGCACTGCACCATGTAGACCTCACCATCGGCCGCGGAGAAATCGTGGCACTCGTCGGGGAATCAGGTTCCGGCAAAAGCACCCTGGCCCGCTGTGTCGCGAGGCTTGAGAAACCCAGCGAAGGCGCCATACTGCTCGACGGCGTCGACGTCCTCAAACGCGACCGCTTCCAGGCCTCACGCACGTTCCGCTCCCGGCTTCAGATGGTCTTCCAGGACCCCTTCGGCTCCCTCAACCCCGTACACCGGGTCGAGCACTTCCTGCGACGGTCACTCGTGATTCACGGCAAAGGCGGCTCCGGCCGGCGCGGAACCGAAGAGCAGACCCGGCATCGTCTCGAGGAGCTCATGACCACCGTCGGGCTGCAGGCTGACATGCTCAACTCCTACCCCCACGAACTCTCAGGCGGGCAACGTCAACGGGTCGCCATCGCACGCGCGCTCGCCGTCGAACCTCAAGTCATCCTGGCCGACGAACCAACGTCCATGCTGGACGTCTCAGTTCGCATCGGCGTGCTGAACCTGATGCGGAAACTACGCGATGAACAGGGCATCTCCATGCTCTACATCACCCACGACCTCGCCTCAGCCCGGTACCTCGCGGACCGGACGGCTGTCATGTTCGCCGGCGAAATCGTGGAAGAGGGCGAATCCCTGGACCTGCTGGCCAACCCGGCCCACCCCTACACCCAATTGCTGGTCTCGGCTGTTCCGGATCCCGCCCGTGCCGGCTCCTACGACCCCGTTCAGCGCGCCCGGCTCCGGCAGGCTGTCATGGCTTCCACCACCTGCCCCTTCGAAGGCGATCCGGGTCAGCGCTGCTCAGCCGGGGAACCCGTCCGGCACCAGGTGGGCGATCCGCTGGACCGCCACTGGGTCCGCTGCCACCTCTACCGGCCAGGCGCCGGCGGCGGCCACGCACTTTCAACGGAACCGCAGCCTGCAACCTGAAATTCCTGTTTCACAAACGGGCTACCCGTCCCGTCTGTCCTGGCAGGTGCACGGTACATCGAATACGACAGCAGCACCGCCCTGCGCTGCCCGAAAACATCAATATCCATGCTGTAGCAGCACCGAAGCTGTCTACCGAAAGGGAACCCATGCAAAATTTACCCCCTGTCTCCCGGCGCGCTCTCCTCACCGGAAGTGGAGCGGTTGCCTTCACAGGATCGCTCGCACTCTCCGCCTCCCTGGCCCAGCCGGCAGGAGCAGCACCACCAGAGACCCCAAGCGCCACTCCGGCCAAGCCGCCCTTTGAAGGACCAACCCGCATGCGCCCGACTTATCACTTCAGCGTCCCCGACAACTGGAAAAACGACCCTCAGCGGCCCATCTACATCGATGGCGAATACCACTACTACTACCTCTACAACGGCGATTACCTGCAGGGTGGTGGAGGCACATCGTGGCGCCGCGCGACCACCACCGACCACGTCTCCTTCCGCGACCGCGGCGTCGCCATTCCAAAGTTCAGCAACGACAACGGCGACTGCTGGTCAGGATGCCTTGTCATCGACGAACGAAACACTGCCGGATACGGCGAGAACGCCGTGATTGCCCTCGTAACGCAGGCGCCCCAAGGCCGCCAGGCCCAATACCTCTGGTACTCCACGGACCGTGGGCGCTCGTTCCAGCCCGGTGACCCGGCCCCGGTCCTGCCCAACCCCGGAGTACAGGACTTCCGCGACCCGAAAGTGATCTGGGACGCCGACCGGGGTCAGTGGTTCATGGTCAACGCCGAAGGGCAGAAGCTCGGCTTCTACACATCCCCGAACCTGCGCTCCTGGCAGCGGGTCGGCGAGTTCATCCGCACTGATCTGGGGCTGCTTGAGTGCCCCGACCTTTTTCAAATGACCGCCGACGACGGTACTTCGCACTGGGTCCTCGGCACCAGCGCCAACGGCAAAGGCCGCGGCCTGCCCGCAACCTACGCATACTGGATTGGGTCATTCAACGGCACCACCTTTGTTCCCGACCAGGCCGAGCCGGAATGGCTGGACTACGGCTATGACTTCTACGGAGCAGTCACCTACCCCCACCACGACACCTCCGGAGCAGAGGATGCCACCCTGCGCCGGGCGCTCGGATGGGCGAACTTCTGGGACTACCCCCACAACACCCCGACCCTGGCGACTGACGCGTACAACGGCGACGACATGATCGTGCGCGATGTCCGGCTGAAGAAGGAAGGCACCAGCTACCACCTCGTCTCAGCCCCGACAGCCGGCCTGAGCGACCACGTTAAGCAAAGCCACCGCCTTGGTGACGTCACTGTCACCGGCACCCGGGACCTCGATATCAACTCACTGGCCTATGACCTGAACTGTGAGCTGAGGTGGGATCCGGCCAGGCCGCCCGCCAACGTTGGTCTTGAGATCTGCCGTGCAGCCGGCGGGGGCCGGCACGTCGCGGCCGGCGCATTCCTCCGCGGCCCCTTCGTGTACGTCAACCGGCGACCCACCATCAACCCAACGGGCGGGGAAAGCCAGACGCCCATCGACCCCTCGGCAGGGCGCCTAACGCTCCGCATCCTCGTTGACCGGACAAGCGTCGAACTGTTCGTAGGAGACGGACGGGTAGTGCACTCACACCGGGTGTTCCCCCTTGACGGGGACAATGGCATCCGTCTTTACGCACACGAGGGAACTGCCACCTTCGGCAACCTCACGATCAACGAAATCAGCGCGCTGTCATAACCCAACGCAAAACGCTACGGACAGGCCATTCTGCCATCGGCCGCCGAATGGCCTGCCCGCTCCCCTACCATCACCTGCCGGAGAGAAGATCATGGCAAACCCCAAAACAACTCCCCATGACGTCCAACGCTTCCTGGACGTCCTGGTTGTCGGCGAAGCACTCGTCGACGTGGTCACCACTCCGGACGGCCAGGTTGAGCATCCCGGTGGATCGCCGGCCAACGTCGCCTACGGCCTAGGGCTTTTGGGCGTCGCCACCGGGCTGCTGACGGCCATCGCCCCGGATGCACGCGGCACACTGATAGAAGAGCACCTACGCCGGGCAGGAGTAACTCTCCTGCCGGAATCAAAGCTTCTCGCGCACACGGCAACGGCCGCAGCAATCCTTGGGCCTGACGGCTCCGCGGAGTACGACTTCGACATCCACTGGGAACTGCCACCAGCAACGCCTGCCTACTTGCCGGGAATCCTCCACACGGGTTCCATAGCCACCTTCCTGGACCCGGGGGCGGGCGTGGTCAAAGCCCTGATGGAACAAGCCCACGCACAGTGCACCGTGACCTACGATCCGAACATCCGTCCCTCGTTGCTGGGCAGCCATGCAGAAGCGAAAGGGATTTTCGAAGAACTCGTATCCCTGACCGACGTCGTGAAACTCAGCGACGAAGACGCCCACTGGCTCTATCCCAACAAGACTCTTGAGGAAATTGCCGACCATATCCTCCGGCTCGGCACCGGCCTGGTGGTCATAACAAAAGGGGCCGAAGGGTCCCAATTCACCTCCACTGCCGCAGGCGTCACAATCCCTGCGGTGAGGACCTCGGTCGTGGACACCATTGGTGCCGGGGACTCCTACATGGCCGCGCTCATCCTTGGTCTCCTCACCCGCGGAACTGAAGGCTTCGCCCCTGCTGTCCTGGAGCAGCTGGGACGCACTGCAGCCACAGCGGCGGCCATCACCGTTCAGCGGGCCGGAGCCAACCCGCCGACTTTGGACGAACTGAAAGGTGCAGTCGAAGCACCTGACTCCGCAACATCGAGACCCGCAACAGAACAAACCCACGGGAGCACTCCTGTAGTGGCGTCTTTGCCCTGACATGCTTCGACCCGGAAGGTGAAGAGGGTCTCGAGTGCACCGACGCCGGCGTGCCGGGACCCAGCGTCACTCACCTCATTGAAATCCGCACAACGTCGGACTATAACGAATGGGTCACGAAGAGTCGCCTTATCATTGACAGCGCTGTCAGTAAGCGAGTTAGATCACACACATGAATGACAGCGCTGTCGGAGCATCCCCGAAAGAAGCATCGAAACAGGCGTTGCCCCGACTTGCGGACGTCGCAGCTCATGCCGGGGTTTCCGCCAAGACGGTGTCCCGCGTCGTCAACAACGAAGCCAATGTGCGGCCCCAGGTCCGCGCCCAGGTCCTGCGTTCGGTGGCGGCCTTGGGTTATCGCCCGAACGCAGCTGCCCGTGCCCTGGTTACGCAACGGACCCATCAGATCGGGCTGATCGCAACCGCAAGCTCTCTTTACGGGCCCACCGCGGGATTGTTCAGCCTGGAACAGGCTGCCTGGAAGGCCGGCTACGGCCTGACACTCACCACGGTCAGGGAGGCGTCCGAGGCGCAACTTGAAGAAGCCATTCATTATCTGATGGTGCGTGGCGTTGAGGGAGTGATTGTTTCCGGTGTGGCGGGAGCCCTCCATCTCGAAGCGTCCGCCCTGACTGACATGCCCCTGGTCACCACCAGCCCCATAACGACCGAGTCAGCTAAGTACGTGCTGGTCGACTCGGATCAGATGGCAGGCACGAGGACTGCCGTCCGGCATCTTTACAACTCCGGGCATCGTCGGATTGCGCACCTTGCCGGACCGCTTAGTTGGGACTCAGCAGCCCAGCGCCGCGACGGATGGCTGCAGGAAGTGGAGGACCTGGGACTGGACCCCGGCCCCCTTCTTGAAGGCGATTGGTCACCCAAGTCCGGATACGAAGCGGCGCTGACCCTCGATCGGGCGGCCGCGACTGCCATCGTTGTCGCCAACGATCACATGGCGATGGGCGCCATCCGCGCCTTCACCGAGCAGGGCATGCGCATCCCGAATGACATATCAGTGATCGGCTTCGACGACGTTCCCGAAGCCGCCTACCAAATGGTTCCCCTCACGACGGTTCGCCAAAACTTTTCCTCCGTCGCAGAACGTTCCGTCCGCGAACTTATTCATCTTATTGAGGGACGCGAGGCGGAAAACACCAGCATTCACCTTCCCACCGAACTGATCGTGCGGGCATCCACCGCACCCTACTTCGGCAGTCTGGCCTGACTGGCCAGCTTCACCACCTCCCGTAAGAACGAACACCACCCACGTTCACTGGCGCAGCGGCGCGCCAACCTTACGGGCGAACTGCCGCACCCACGTCACCCTCCCAATAGAAAGCAGAAGTCATGTCACGAGATATTTCACGTCGCTCCATCCTGGCCGCGTTCCCTTTGGCTGCCTTAAGTGTTAGCGCTCTCACCGCTTGTGGCGGTGGGACGTCCCCGGCGTCGGGCGGCCCCTCCTCCCCTGTATCCCAGGCTGATATTGATGCGGCAATGAAAAAGGACACGAAGCTGACCTTCTGGACGTGGGTGCCGGACATCCAAAAAGAAGTCGACCTGTTCCAGGCCAAGTACCCTGCCGTCAAAGTCGAGGTAGTGAACGTCGGCCAGGGCGGAGCGCACTACCAGAAGCTGCGGGCAGCGATACAGGCTGGAAAGGGTGCACCGGACGTGGTGCAGATGGAGTTCGACAAACTTCCTTCGTTCACCCTTACAGACAACCTGTTGGACCTGTCCCCGTACGGCATCGGTGACCTGAAGGCCGACTACCCGGCCTGGGTTTGGGACGGCGTGACGCCCGGCGGCAAGGGTATCTACGGCGTTCCGCAGGACACCGGCCCCATGGGGATGCTGTACCGCGAGGACCTGTTCACGGCCGCCGGAATCGCCATCCCCAAGACGTGGGACGACTTCGCGGCCGCAGTTTCGAACTATCGGGGCAAGAACCCATCGAGCATGCTCGTGAACTGGGCACCCAGCTCGGAGGCGAACATGCTGGGCCTCTTCTGGCAGGCCGGGGGCCGGCCCTTCTCATACGACGGAACAAAGAATGTCAAAATCAACCTCACCGGCGACGCCGCGTGCAAGAAGGTCACCGCCTACTGGAACGATCTCTTCCGTTCCGGGAACATCGGTAACGAGCCCGACTTTGCCGACGCCTGGTACCAGGGCCTGAACAACGGAAAGTACGCGGCATGGCTGACAGGTGCGTGGGGCCCGGTCTTCCTGCAGGGAACCGCGAAGAGCACGGCCGGCAAATGGCGCGCCGCACCACTGCCGCAGTGGGACCCCTCGAAGCCCGCCAGCGGCAACTACGGCGGTTCAACCGACGCCGTCCTGAAGTCAAGCGAGAACCCCATTGCCGCTGCCATGCTGGCCCGCTTCGTCAACACGGATGACAAGGCGGCACTGACCCTGGCCAACGAACAGTTCCTGTTCCCGCCGTCGACGAAAACCCTCAAGAACCCCGCCTTCGCGGATGCCGCAGCAAGCTTCTACGGTGGCCAGAAGGTCAACAAGGAGTTCACTGACATCGCTTCGACTGTGCAGGAGGGCTTCCAGTTCCTGCCATTCAACGACTACGCCGCCAGCAGCTACGACAAGACCATGGGCAAAGCCATCGGCGACTGGGGCGATCTCAACGCGGCCTTGTCCGCTTGGCAGGATGACCTGGTGCAATACGCCAAGGGACAGGGCTTCACCGTTGCAAGCTGAAACCGCTCCCCGGCAAGCACAGCGGACCCCGCGCAGGAAGACGGCGAACATCGCGCGGCGGCGACAGTACGTGGCAGCCTACGCGCTGTCCATGCCCTTCATGGCCACCTTCATTCTGATGGTCGCGGTACCTCTCGGCTATGCAGGCTATCTCTCCCTCTTCAAGAAGCAACTCATCGGAGGCATCTCGTTTGTCGGCATGGACAACTACGCCCGCGCACTGACTGACCCGTCCTTCCTGAGTGGAGTCGGCCGTATGGCGCTGTTCCTTGTCATCCAGGTTCCGGTCATGCTTGGCCTGTCGCTGCTCTTCGCCCTCATCCTGGACAGCGGGATGCTGCGCCTGCAAAAGTTCATTCGTCTCGGGGTGTTCCTGCCGTACGCGATTCCCAGCGTGATCGCCACACTGATGTGGGGTTACCTTTACGGGAAAGACTTCGGCCCCTTCGCGCAACTGGCCAAGTCGCTTGGGCTTCCGGCGCCGGATTTCCTCGCCGGGGGTAACGTCCTTTTCTCGATCATGAACATCGTGACGTGGGGATTCGTCGGTCACAACATGATCGTGATGTATGCGGCCCTCAGGTCCATCCCCGCCGAACTGTACGAGGCGGCACGGGTCGACGGCGCCAGTGAGTGGAGGGTGGCGTGGTCCATCAAGATACCCGCCATCAAAGGTGCCTTGCTGCTGACCACGATCTTCTCCGTCATCGGATCATTCCAGCTCTTCAATGAACCGAACCTCCTGCGGGTGATCGCCCCCGCAGCCATCGGTCAGGATTACACGCCGAACATGTACGCCTTTCAGCTTTCCTTCGTCAACCAGGATGCCAACTATGCAGCGGCCATCGCCTTCCTGCTTGGAATCGTGATCATGGCCGTCAGCTATGGGGTTCAACTGACCGCGAACAGAAGGGAAAAGGCATTATGACGGCTACAGTCGCCGACCGACCCGCAACAGGAACCCAGACTACGGCGCCGGCGCGGCGCAGACGATCGGGCCGGAGCACGCTCCTGACCGTCGCCATGCTGCTGTGCCTGGTCTATTTCCTCCTGCCGATCTTCTGGCTCGTCGTTGCCTCCACGAAGGCAAACGAAGACCTGTTCAGCAGTTTCGGCCTCTGGTTCTCCCACATGAACCTGGCCGAAAACCTGCACAATGTCTTCACCTTCCAAAACGGCGTCTTCATCCACTGGATGATCAACAGCCTGGTCTACGCCGTCGTCAGTGGCCTGGGCGCATCATCTCTGGCTACTGCCGCGGGGTATGCCTTCGCTAAATACAAGTTCCCCGGTGGTGACGCGATGTTCACCCTCGTGTTGGGCGCCGTGATGATTCCCATGACGGCCCTCGCCATCCCCACGTACTTGCTCTTCGCCGGGGCAAACCTGACCAACACCCCCTGGGCAGTAATCCTGCCGTCCCTTGTCAGCCCGTTCGGCGTCTACCTCATGAGGGTCTACGCCGCCGACGCAGTCCCGGACTCACTCATCGAAGCCGCCCGCGTCGATGGGGCGGGTGAAATGCGCATCTTCTTCCAAATCGTCCTCCGGCTCCTCGTACCCGGCTCGATCACGGTGCTGCTGTTCGCACTCGTCGCCTCTTGGAACAACTACTTCCTCCCCCTGATCATGCTCAACAGCCCTGAACTGTTCCCTCTTCCGGTCGGACTTGCCCAATGGCAGGCAGCATCGGCAGCCGGTTCCGGATCCCAGGCGCTGTTCTCCACCGTCATCACCGGGTCACTGGTTTCGGTACTCCCCCTCATGGCCGCGTTCCTGTTCCTTCAGCGGTATTGGCAGTCCGGCCTCGGCACCGGTGCCGTCAAAGCGTGACGCACCCCTCCTCCTCCACGAAAGTTAAAATCCATGACTGAACGACCCCGCAAAGTACTCTTCGGCGCCGCCTACTACCACGAATACCAGCCCTCCCCCCGCCTCCAGCAGGACCTCGACCTCATGGCAGCGGCCAACATGACCGTCATCCGCGTTGGTGAATCCACCTGGTCCCAATGGGAGCCCGAGGACGGCAAATTTGCCCTGGAATGGATGGCCCCGGTCCTGGACGGAGCCCACGAACGCGGCATCTCCGTGGTCTTGGGTACGCCGACCTACGCCATTCCGATGTGGCTTGCCCGCCGCTACCCGGAAATCGCGGGAGAGCCGAAGACCGGCCAGCAACTGGGATGGGGTGCCAGGCAGGAAGTGGACTACACCCATCCCGCTTTCAAATTCCACGCCGAACGGATCATCCGCAAAATCGTCCAACGCTTCGCGACGCACCCTGCGGTAATCGGCTACCAGGTCGACAACGAGCCGGGCCTCCTCGCATTCCACAACCGCGGCGTCTTCCAACGCTTCACAGACGAACTCCGGCACCAGTACGGAACGGTGGAGAACCTCAACAAGGAATGGGGCCTGGTCTACTGGTCCCATCAGCTCTCCACGTGGGCGGACCTCTGGACGCCGGACAACAACGCCCAACCGCAATACGATCTGGCCTGGCGCCGGTTTCAAGCGCGGCTCACCACCGAATTCCTTCAATGGCAGGCCGCCATCGTGAGGGAGTACTCCACCCCGGAGCAGTTTGTCACCACCTGCATCGCGTACGACCGTCCCTCGCAGCACGATCAGGACATGACCCGGGATTTCGATGTCACGGCAGGTAACCCCTATTACGCCATGCAGGACGCGTTCGCCATCCCGCCGTCGAAAAGCTCACCCCAGGGGTGGGCGACCAGCGGCGCCTGGACGCTCTTCCAGAGCGGCGACCGTATGTACTCATCCAAACAGGCACCTTTCCTGGTTACCGAGACCAACGCAGGCGCAATCGGCGGGTCAGCAATGCAGTACCCGGCGTTTGATGGGCAGTGGCGACAGGCTGCTTATGCGTTCATCTCGCGGGGCGCCGAAATGATCGAATACTGGCATTGGGCCACCAACCACTACGGCGCTGAAACCTACTGGGTTGGTGTCCTTCCACACGACCAGAAACCCGGACGCGTCTATCGGGAACTTGCCCAGCTCGGAGCCGAGCTCAAAACTGCAGACAAAGCCCTGGTCGGCCTCACACCGGATGCGAAAGTGGGCATGATCTACTCCAACGACTCCAAGTGGGGCCTGGCCGGCCAGCCCTGCTTCCTGTCCGAGCCGCCCATGACGGGAGACGAACGCTCCTACCAGAAGATCTTCGAAGCCTTCTACCAGGGTGCCTTCCGGGCGGGAACTCCCGTTCGGATCCTGCACGACCGCCAGATGACCGGCACGGAGGGCCAGAGAATGGACCCTGCCCACGTGGCTAAGGAACTGCCAGTCCTGATTGCCGCGGGCCTGTACATTTCGGACGACGAACTCCTGGACTGGCTGCGGGCTTACGCCGAAGCCGGCGGCCACCTCGTATTGGGAATGCGCACCGCATACGCGGACCATGAAGCCCGGGCCCGGCTCGAAACCAAACCTTCCCGCCTCGCCGAACAAGCAGGGGTCAGCTACCAGGAATTCTCGCAGCTCGCCGACCCGCTCAAACTGGAAGCGGCAGAAGGATTCCATCTTTCAACGGGAAGCCTCGCGACCCAGTGGATCGACTACCTCGAGCAGCAGAATGGCACAGCCCTTGCCTTCTACGTCCATCCGCAATTCGGCCGCTACCCTGCCATCACCACGACGACGGCGGGGGCCGGCAGGATCACTAGCGTCGGCACGTTGCCCAATACGGAACTTGCGGCGGACCTGATGCGCTGGCTGGCCCCGGAAAACGCCTCAGGCTGGGAAGACTTGCCCGAGACTGTCACCGTCCACTCCGCGACAAGTGCTGACGGCGGCCGTCTCCACTTCGTGCACAACTGGGGCTGGGAACCAGCCACGATTGCCGCGCCGGCTTCCATGGACGACCTGCTAGATGCGAAAAAGACCAAACTCACCAAGATCGAGCTGGGGGCCTGGGACGTACGGGTCCTCCTTGAGGCCTCGAAGCAGGACGGCAAGGGCTAACTTGTCGGAGCATCGGGAGGCGGAGGGCCGGACACTCGGGTCCTCCGCCTTACGGGCCGTTCTTACGACCGGCTCTCAATCAAAAACTCACGATGGAGACCAATTGCCGACTACAGCACGCATGGCAGATGTGGCCGTGGCAGCGGGCGTCTCAGTGGCGACCGTTTCCAATGTTCTCAACCAGCCGGACGTTGTCGCTCCGGATACCCGCGAGAAAGTAAGGGAAGCGATGCGCGCCCTGCAATATACGCCGCCCGCCCAGGTGGTACGTCGTTCCGAGCAAGAGCCGGGGACACGCCACCCCAAACCTAACCCCGCGGGGGCGACCGAGTGGGGAACGTGTTCATTTTCAAAGGCGAAATCGGCTGCCCACATCAACCCATATTTCACCGCCGATCAGGCTGACCAGGTCCGGGCGGCCCTTCAGGCCGCCGGACCCGGGGAAGGGTACGCCTCGCTCTCTGATCTCGTGGTTGCCGCGACGATGGAGGAAGTCAAGCGACTCCAACGCAAATACAACGAGGGTCAGACCTGGCCCGGTATTCCTGCCGGAAAGCTCCGGCGGGGACGGCCCACCCTTGGTGAGGCTACGACGCGCAAGGAGTAGCCGTGACCTTCAAGAATCCAGTGCCAACCGGGCTGCCGTGCTGCCTGATAAGTACTGCAGCCGGATCACGCAGCGAGAAGGGAGGGGGCTGGCGTGGCGCACCGGCATGCTGGTTCAGGACGGTTGAGAGGACCCGTCCTCCGCCGGCGTGGCGCTCGAGGCAGGCGTGTGGTCTGCAGCAAGCGCCTGGCGGCGACGGTAAATCTGGATACCGATAGCCACCGGTATGGCAGTGACGGCGACTGCCCGCATCCACGGCCTGTCCAAAACATGACCGGTGAGGGCATCCAGGGAAACCCGCCCTGGTCCCCCGATCGCGAAGGACGTGGCCGCAAGCCCGAGCACTGCGGGGTATTCCAGGCCGCCGTCCATGGCGAAGAAGCCGTTCGGCGCGTGCACACTGGCCGCCACCCCCATGGTGGTAGCAGCGGCCGCTCCCGCCGCAGGCGTGGCGAACCCCAGGGCAAGCGCCAGCCCGGCACCGGCTTCACCGAGACCAGCCAGCATGGCACTGGTCTTCGCAGGGCGGAAGCCCATGGCATCCATGCCCTTGCTGGTCTCCTCAATACCGCCGCCGCCAAACCAACCGAAGAGTTTCTGCGACCCGTGTGCGACGAGCACACCGCCAAGCGCGGCACGGAACAGGGTACGGGCCGCCGTGGTGGCGGCCGGCGTTACATTTTCATTACTCACGCTGATGAACCCTTCGGTCAGTGGTGCGGGATCAAGCCTTGACGCCATTCTAGGACTCAGGAGACGGGGAATGCCGGGGACTGAGATAACGGCCCGGCGACCGCGGCGCACGTGACGGCTTTGTCATGGGCGAGGTGGCTGATGGCTGACGTGGCCGTAGTTGGAATCTTCGTGGCCTGCATGGGCTTCGTGTAGTGGATCGGTCAACTTTTGACTGGCGTCGCCGGGCAAGACGGAGCGTAGGGCGGACAGTGAATGCTGATGCGCTCAGGTGGCTGATCCTGCTGGCAAGACTGGGCTTGTTCGGCTACCTGCTGGCCAAGACCTTCCTCGCGGGACCTGCAGTCTTCATCCCCATCGGGGTCTATTTGGCCCTTGCCGTTGTGCTCGCGGTCAGGCCACCTACGTCCGGACTGGGCGCGGGTCTGCTTTTTGGCCTCGGGATTTTCATCCTGCTTGGCGGCGGGATCTGCATCATGGCCCTCTCGCAGATGAGTCGCCAGATTTGAATCCATCCCGGTTGCCCGGCGTTACGTCGTTTGGAAGTACAGGTGCGTGTGGGCGCCACACCGTTCGTTAAAACGCGCGCCGCAGTAGGGGCACGATGAGGTTGCCAGATAGGTATGGATGGACATCTCACCTTTGCAGACACCGCAGAGAACTGCCGGCTCGGACCACTCGTTCCGCGGCCACGTTTGGGCCCGGTGATCTGCCTCCTCATGGCATAGATGGCAGGGATAGTACCGACGACAGCACTTGAACTTGATCGCTATCACGTCTTCCTGGGTGTGGTAGTGAATGCAGCGGGTTTGGTCGTCCACGGTCCTGCCGAAGATCATCATGGGTCCGGCCCCGCTCACTTCACCCGGCGCACGAGGATGTCCGGGAAGGCTCGGTGCGCGGCCACCGCTGCTGCGGACGCCACCGCGTCCTTCACAATGTCGCCCGGGTAGAAGATCAGGTCACTGGCGAAGGCAGCCGGCCACGACAGCTTGAGGTTGACCATCATGCCGAGCACGCCGGGCAGGTGTGATGCCACCACGGTAACCACGACGGCGGAGAGGAAGAACCAGAGGCCGCGCCGCTTGGCCGGGACGCGCCGGATGACCTGCTCCGCGGCCATGCCGACAAGCAGGGCGGCGAGGATGAACCCCGCGATGTATCCGGCCGATCCGCCGGCGAGGACCTGCAGTCCCGCCCGGCCGCCGGAGAAGATCGGCAGGCCAGCGAACGCCAGGAGGAGGTACAGCGCTACCGCGGCTGCGGCACGCGGTCCGCCCAGGACGAGGCCGGTCACCATGATGGCCAGGGTCTGCAGGGTGATGGGCACCCCGAAGCCGCCGACAGGGATGCCCGGGACGATCGCCGAGGCTGCGATCAACGCGGCGAACACGGAAATAAGGGCCAGTGACTGCGCATCCCATATCCGGCGGGTCGTGCGGCGTCCGGTCCCGGCCGCGGGGCGAGGTGCCTGGGCCGGGGACTGGGACGGGGCCGGGCTCGGCGTCGCCGGTCGGGTCATGGTTCCTCCTGTGGTGTTGGACGGGGTCCTGCGAAGAAGGCTACACAGCCCTGCCTCCGGCCTTTTTGTAGCGAGGCCACCACCATGCCGGTGATCTTTGGACCAACCACTACAAAAGCGGACGGCCCGTCGAGCCGACACCGAAGGGCGGCGCTGGCCCCGGCCAGGAACTCATCGAAATCAACACCATCTGTGCCGACGCGTGGGGCCGCGTGGGGAGTCGAGGAACTTCATCGGCGTCACAGCCGCACGGAACATCCGGACACGGTCTTCCCAACGCGTGATGAACACTTGCCGAAAGCATGTTTAACCCCGGCGCGTGGGAGCCCGCTCTGACTTCGAGGCACCCTAATGTCGGTAACCATGATCACCCCCAATCAGCGTCACCGCCGTGCGGTCATCACCGCACTGGCCGTGTCCCTCCCCTTCGCCTTCCTCACCCCCGCAGGCCCCTCCACCGCGGCACCCACGGCACCGGCTCCCGATCAGAAGGCCGCCGCGCCGTCGTCCACCCACCTGGACCTCGGCGCCAAGGACCTCCCCGAGACCCGCAACGTAACCACCCTGGCCCCGGGCCTGACCCGGACCACAATCACCCGCGGCACCCCCAACCAGGACTTCTTCTGGACCGCCGAAGTCGCGGTCCCATCCACGTCGCCGGACCCTGACGCCCCCGCCTCCGCGCTGTCCACCCAGTCGCAGGCCCAGATGGTCGCCGCCAAGCTCAACGCCGCCGGCCTTACTGCCCGGGTCGAACACGTCCAGTCACCCCAGCTGGCCGACGCCGGCGGCGACCTCGGCTACCGGGTCCGCGTGGGCCAGTTCGGGTCCAAGGCCGACGGCTCCCCCACCGTCGACCAGATCAAGGCCACCGGCTACAAAGCCTCGGTGATCTACACAGGCTGGGACGGCGATGCCGGTACCAGCGAGGACGACCGCGGCCCCTGGAACCTGCAGGTCCTCACCATTGACCCGAAGGAATTCCACGGAGACCTCACCTCCTCCTTCGGCCCCAACCTCGAAGACCGCGAAGCGACAAGCCAGCTCTCCGCTGCTTCCGGTGCGCTGGCAGCGGTGAACGGCGGATTCTTCACCATGGACCCGGCAGCAGGCGCCCCAGGGGACCCAGCCGGAGCCGCAGTCCACGACGGGAAGGTCCTCAGCGAACCCGTCGGCGACCGGCCTTCCCTGGTCCTGGACAAGAACGGCACCACTATCGAGCGCCTGCACTGGCACGGCACCGTCACCGCGCCCGGCTCGGCAGAACTCCCCCTGCACGGGATCGACCGCGTGCCCGGGCTCATCCGCAACTGCGGCGGCACCGACGACACCCCGACCAACCTTCCGCTGCACGACTTCACCTGCACGGACGCCAACGAAATCGTCGCCTTCACCCCCGAGTACGGCCCCACCACCCCGGCCGGCCCCGGACTCGAGGCCGTCCTGGACGCGCAGGGCACCGTCACCGCGGTCAACCCCACCCGCGGCAGCGCCGTCCCCGCCGGCGGCCAGACCCTGCAGGCCATCGGTTCGGACGTCGACAAGCTCGCCGCCATGGCCGTGCCCGGCAAGAAGCTGAAAGTCGACACGGACTTGCTCACCGAAAATGGCAAAACCTTGACCACCACGCCGACTACGGACGTTGTCAACGGCGGCCCGACTCTGGTCCGGAACGGCCAGCTGGACGTCACCGCCAAGCGCGACGGCATGGTCCGGACCAACGACAGCAACAGCTTCTTCTACGGCTGGGTCCACAAGCGCAACCCCCGCACCTTCGCCGGCGTGGACGCCCAGGGCCGGACCCTGCTGGTCACCGCCGACGGCCGCCAAACCACCTCCTTGGGCCTGAGCCTGAACGAGGAAGCAGACGTGGCCAAATCGCTCGGCATGGTCAACGCCATGAACCTCGACGGCGGCGGATCCACCACCATGGTCGAGGGTGGCCAGGTCATGAACTCACCGTCGGACGCCACCGGCGAACGCCCCATCGGTGACGCGCTCCTGCTCCTGCCCGGCTGAAAGAACTAGATACACCAAGGGAGAGCGGCGCATGGATACATGCCCCGCTCTCCCTCTCTTTGCCCTGTCCCGCTGT
Source organism: Pseudarthrobacter sp. LMD1-1-1.1 (assembly GCF_040676255.1). Taxonomy (NCBI): domain Bacteria; kingdom Bacillati; phylum Actinomycetota; class Actinomycetes; order Micrococcales; family Micrococcaceae; genus Pseudarthrobacter; species Pseudarthrobacter sp. LMD1-1-1.1. The sequence goes on from NZ_JBEGHP010000022.1 coordinate 243,532, forward strand.
CCGTACGGCCACGGCCGCCGGGTCGGGCGCGGTTGCCTGCTCTTTCAGATCTGAACGACAATCGATTTTGCGGCCGCTGATTCCTCGATGGCTGCCAAGACCCGCTGGACCTGCAACCCCTCCTCGAACGATGGTGACGGGGCTTGACCGTCACGTATGGCGCCCAGACCCAGGCCCGGCTGGGCTTCGGGAATGTAGTCGGCGTTCTGCCCGTCTTTGCCGGTGAAGATCGTGGGCTGGCCGACAGCTCCGCGTGGATGGTCGCCGAGACACTCAGGACCTTTGGTTCGCCCAGCAGGTGGTGCGCGTAGTCGAGGACGTGGATGCCAATCTCAGCCAGGGGGCTCCTCTTCCATCCCCGCCACGGCGAGGGTCTCAACACCGTGGATGCTGCTGTAGGCCTTCAAATGCTGTTGGCCTGCCCAGCCGATGCCGACGACACCGACCTTCAGTGCGGGGGTTTGTAGCTGCTCGGAGTTCACGAAAGATGGTTCCTTATCTATGACTGGCCGCAATTCTGTGTGGATGTGTCCTGGAGGGTGAAGTCACCGCACTGGTGCTGCGGCGGACAGCGGTCCCAGTTCAGTGGTATGGGGAGGGTCGGCTCCCGGCCGGGAGCAGGTGATCCCGCCGGCCCGGTTGGCATATGCGGCCAGGGCATGGAGCTCGTCCGTGCCCAGCGTCTGCAGGCGTTGTCTTCCGGCTGCCCCAAGCGTTCCGAGCTGGGCAAGGCCGGCGATGACAGCGGCCATGAAAGAGTCGCCGGCGCCCACGGTGTCAGCCACGGTGACGGGTTCTGCTTGCATTTCAATGCGCGCGCGCCGGGTGATGATGACCGGGCCAGCGGCGCCCCGGGTCAGGGCTGCAATGGACGGTCCCAGTTCCAGCCAGGCTGCAAGGCTTTCCTCCGGGCTGCGGTCGGGGTACAGCCAGGCCAGGTCTTCGTCGCTGGCCTTAACGATGTCGCTGGCCGCCACAAACCGTTCCGCCCGTGTACGAGCTGCGGTGACATCAGGGCTGATGGCCGGCCGGCAGTTGGGGTCGTAGCTGATCGTTGCCCCCTCCCCCGCCGCCTCGAGAAGGCCAAGGACGGCCTGGTCCCCTGGCCCCAGTAGAGCCCCAATTGATCCTGCGTGCACATGGGAGGAAGTCTCGACGGCGGCCAACGCAGGCAGTGTTGCCCCCGCCAGGTCCCAGCTGATGTCGAACGCATAAGCGGCGGCACCGCGGGCACCTAACGTTGCGGTGGCCGTCGACGTCGGTGCGCTGCCGCCCCTGATCACCGCGACGCCGTTGGACTGGAGGTGCTCTTCGATCATGAGACCGTACTGATCATCGGCGTAGTGCGTCACCAAATTGCTGGCAAAGCCCAAGCGGGCCACCCCGACTGCGACGTTGAGGGGACTCCCGCCCGCGTGGACCCGGGCCGGAGTTGTCCGTCCGGCTTCCCGGATGACGTCGACGAGCGATTCACCAATGACGGTGACGATGGCTCCCCGTTCAGCCGGTAGGCGCGCAGGTGTGGGTCCGGTATCGGTCATGGCTTGCTTCCTCGCAGTTCTCTTCATCAGTCCCGGGAGCATGGATCTAGCGGCCCGGGTAGACCACGGCTTTAAGCTGTCCACGCTGCTTGCCGGCCTTAAGTGCCTCTTCTGACTGGGCGAGGTTGAATTTGCCGGTGACCAGGATGTCCAGGTCCACTTTCCCGTCAGCAATCAGCTGGATGGCCAGCGGCCAGGTGTTGGTGTAGCGGAAAACGCCAGAGAGCCAGATCTCCCGGTTCTGGATGTAGGAGACGGGCAGCTCCACGTCGTCAGCTCCGAGCCCCACCAGGATGACGCGGCCGGCGGGTGCCACTGCCTTGATCCCGGCGCGGACCGCCTGGGGTGCGCCGGAGGCGTCAATGAACGCATCGACGTCGAGCCCTTCCACACTGTCGGTCTTCGCGTTGAGCGCGCGCGTGGCGCCGTGCTGGAGGGCGAACGCGAGCCGGTCCTCGGCGATATCGGAGATGTAGATTTCGGTGGCGCCGAAGGCGCGGGCGGCCTGGGCGGCGATAATGCCGATGGGCCCGGCTCCGGCGATCAGGACCCTGCTGCCGGGCTTGATCCCGGCGCGTTCGCAAGCCCAGAGACCCACGGAGAGAGGTTCGATCAAGGCGGCGGCCTCGTCGCTGACGCTGTCCGGGATGTCGTAGGCAAAGTCCGACTGGATGGTCACGTACTCGGCGAACGCGCCGTCGACCGGCGGGGTGGCGTAGAACTCGATGTCCGGGCACAGGTTGTAGCGGCCGGCCTTGCACTGCTTGCACGTACGGCAAGGCCGTTGGGGTTCGACGGCGACGCGCTGGCCGATGCGGGCGGGGTCAACGGAGCTGCCGACGGCGGCGATCCGGCCGGAGAGTTCGTGGCCCAGGATGAGCGGGTGGTCCACAACGTAAGGGCCGATCCGGCCGTGCTCGTAGTAGTGGACGTCGCTGCCGCAGACACCGACGGCGGCCACCTGCACCAGTACCTGGTCCGCATCGGGTTGCGGGAGCGGCAAGGTTTCCATGGACATGTCGCCCTGGCTCTTCAGGACGCTGGCCCGCATGGTCGCGGGCAGTTTCGCGTGGGCGTGGGGGCGGAACCGGGTTGTGGGAGTTGTCATCGGAGCGATCCTTTCGAAAGCGGCGTGCACGTTACTTGACAGCGCCCAGGGAGAGGCCCTGGACGAGTTTGTCCTGGGCGGCAAAACCGGCGAACAGCACCGGCAGGGAAATGACGACGGCGGCCGCGCAGACTTTGGCGAGGAACAATCCCTGCCCGGACACGAAGCCGGTCAGGAAGACCGGGGCGGTGCCCGCCACGACGCCGGTGAGGACGCGGGCAAGGAGCAGTTCGTTCCAGCTGAAGATGAAGCAGATCAGGGCGGTGGCGGCGATGCCCGGCATCGCGACCGGGGCGATGACCTTGCGCAGGATCAGCAGGAGGTTGGCGCCGTCGATTTGGGCCGCCTCCAGCATTTCTTCGGGAACTTCGGCGAGGAAGGACCGCATCATCCACACCGCGATGGGCAGGTTCATGGAGGTGTACATCAGGATCAGGAACCAGATATTGTCCAGTGCCCCTACAGTGCGGGCGAACAGGTAAAGCGGCAGGATCGCAGCCACCACGGGCATCATCTTCGTCGAGAGGAAGAAGAACATGACATCGGTCCACTTCTTCACCGGCCGGATGGAGAGTGCGTAGGCGGCGGGGATGGCCAGCACCAGGACCAGGACCGTGGACAGGATGGATGCGGTGGCGGAGTTGATCAGGGACGGCCACGGGCTGACGCCGGACGTCTCGCCGAAGAATTCCCGGTAGGCGTCCAAGGTCAGGCTTGCCGCGATCGACGGCGGATTGGTGGCCGCATCCGTCTCGGAGTGGAACGAGGTCAGGATCATCCACACCACGGGGGATGCAAAGAGCAGGGCCAGCAGCCACGCAGCGACACCGGCAGCGGTGTTGTTGCGCGTGGGGTCCATCCTCGTTTTACCGCGCTTGCGGTTACCGGTGGTCAGCGCTGTGGGGCGAGGTGGGGTGCTCTGCGATGCAGCAGGGGTATGGGTGCTCATCGTGCTGCCTCCTTCTTGAAGAGTGAAAAGACGGTGCGGAGTGCGAAGGTCGCCACGATGATGGTGCCGATGACCACCACGACGCCGGCGGCGGAGGCCAGGCCATATTCGTTGGCGTAGTAGAACGTCTGGTAAATGGCGTAGGGCAGGTTGGCGGTGCCCAGGCCGCCCGCCGTGAGGGTGAAGACGGAGTCAAAGTTCTGCACGATGTAGATGGCGCCGAGCAGACCGCCGAGTTCCAGGTACTGGCGCAGATGTGGCAGCGTCAGGTGCCGGAAGATCGCCCAAGGTGTGGCGCCGTCCATTTGGGCCGCTTCCACTGTGTCCATGGGTCGCGACTGCAAACCAGCGAGCAGGATGAGCATCATGAACGGCGTCCACTGCCATACGAGGGAGACGACGACGGCTGCGAGGGGTGCTTGGGACAGCAGGTCCAGCTGCGGGGCAGCGCTGCTGCCGAAAAGCGACCAGAGCCAGGTGAGGATGCCGTTTATCAGCCCGTAAGCGGGGTTCAGGAGGGCGTGCTTCCAGATCAGCGCGGCAGCCACGGGGACCACCAGGAACGGTGCGATCAGCAGGGTTCGTGCCAATCCCCTGCCCAGGAACTTCTTGTCCAGCAGCAGGGCCACGCCCAGCCCGATGAGCAGGCTGGCGAGCACCACAGAGACGGTGAGGACGATGGTGGTGAAGATCGCCTGCCGCAGGTCCGGGTCGGTGAGGACGGTGATGTAGTTTTCCAGCCCGGCGAAGGCCGTCTTGCTGGGGCTAAGGCTGTTCCAGTTCAGGAACGAGATGAACAACGTCACCACGAAAGGAAGCTGGGTTACCACGATGAGGAAGATCAGGGCCGGGAGCAGCGGCGCACGCCGTGCCCAGGCCATGGCGCGTTCACGGGATGGCGCACGTCGTATGGGTTTGGCTGCGGTGTGTCCCGGTCGGGAGATACGCGCCGTTGCGGTAGTCATGGGATTCTCCTGCGGTTCGGTTGGTGCTACTTGTACTTGTTGCCGATTTTTTGGGCGGCGTCCTGGCCCTTGGCCAAAGCGTCCGCCACCGTGCCCTGCCCCGCGATGGCGGAACTGACGCCCTGCGAAACGTTTGTGCCCAGGGCAGCGAACTCGGGGATGCCCACAAACTGGATTCCGACGGCGGGTCGCGGCTGGGTGCCCGGGTTCTTGGGATCGGCGTTCTCGATGGCGAACCGCTCCGCGGTGAAGAAGGGGGCAGCCTTCTGGAATTCCGCATTTTCATAGGTGGAGACGCGTTTGCCGGAGGGGACTTTGGCCCAGCCGAGCTTGGACGCCACGAGATGTTCGTACTCTTTGGAGCTGGCCCAGGCCACGAACTTCCCGGCGGCATCCTGTTTCCTGGAGGCGGCCTGCATGGCCCAGGACCAGGTCCAGAGCCAGCCCGAGGACTTGGTCTCCTTAATGGGAGCCTGGGCGTAGCCGATTTTGCCTTTGACCGGAGAGGAGTCGGCTTCAAGGGCACCCGCGGCCGAGGTTGCGTCGTACCACATGGCCGTTTTGCCCTGGCTCATGTTGTTCAGGCACTCGGTGAAGCCTGCCTGGGCGGCTCCTGCTTCACCGTGTTGGCGGACCAGGTTGGTGTAGAACTCGGTGGCGGCGGTGAACTCCGGGCTGTTGACCTGGGCATTCCAGTCCTTGTCGAACCAGGTGCCGCCAAAGGTGTTCACCACTGTGGTCAGGGGCGCGAAGACCTGGCCCCAGCCGGGCTGGCCGCGCAGGCAGATGCCTTTCATGCCGGGTGCTGCGCCGTCTACTTTCGCCGCGATTTCGGCCACTTGGTCCCAGGTGGGTTTGTCGGGCATGGTGAGACCTTTGGCCTCGAGGATGTCCTTCCGGTACATCAGGAAGGACGATTCACCATAGAACGGTTCGCCGTAGAGCCTGCCGTCCGTACCGGTGAGGGAAGCAGTGTAGGCGGGGAGGATATCCGCCTGGTCGAAGCCGGGGTCCTTGGCCACGCTGTCCAGCGGTGCCAGCCAGCCGTTGGCGGAATAGAACGGGATTTCGTAGTTGGACAGCGATGCGACATCGTATTGACCGGCCTGGCTGGAGAACTCCTGGCTGATCTTGGCCCGGACGTCGTTCTCCGGCAGGATCGTGAAGTTGACGTTGATGCCGGTTTCTTTGGTGAAGTTGTCTGCGGTGAGCTTCTGCAGGTCCTCCATTTGGGGGTTGTTGACCATCAGGACGTTGATGCTGTTGGGGTTGCCGGCGGAATTGCCTCCGCCGGCACCCGCGCAGGCCGTGGCGCCCAGAGCGATGCAGAGGGCTCCGGCGGACAGGACGGCAGCGCGCGTTTTCGGGCGCATTAAGGACTCCTTTGTTCTTCAGGAAGATTCAGGGCAGATGCACCCGACTGCTGCGTCAGGGTGCCGGTCTGGTGTGCGGCCAGCTTCCGGGATCCCGGTGGCGTGCTCTTGTTCCTCAACAGTAGGTGTGGGGGATGTGCCACAACTAGCGTCACCGTTGCCCGTTTCTGATACTTATTTTCCAATTCGATAAGCCTCATCAGCCGGTACGCTGGTTAGGGCGGAGGGGATGCTGTCCAAAATTCATAACCACCGGATACACGGAGACTGCCATGGCCACAGTGGATGATGCCGAGGAAGCGACTGCCCGGCTGGCCGAAAGGCTTCTGGGCATGCGGGCCAACCGCGAAGTGATTCCCCCGGATCCCAACCACTCGGTGCGGTGGCACCAGCACAGCTACCCAAGCCCGCTGGCGCGGTGGAACTACCATCCTGAGTACGAGATCCACCTCATCCGCAAGGGCACCGGAAAATTCATCGTCGGCGACCACATCGGCACCTTTGAGGCCGGCCACGTGTCGATCGTGGGGTCTGGCCTGCCGCACGACTGGGTCAGCGACCTGGAGCCGGGCGAAGTACTGGAGAACCGGGACGCTGTCATCCAGTTCGACGGGAAGTGGGTGGAGCAGGCGGCCGGCGTGGTCCCCGAGCTGGCCGAGGTCCGTCCGTTGCTCGAACAGTCAGCGCGTGGCATCGAATTCCTGGGACAAACCGCAGCGGCAGCGGCGGTGGCCATTGAGGCCATGGGCCAGACCACCGGCCTGGAGCGCCTCCAGCACCTGTTTGAATTGTTCGCACTCCTTGCCGCGGCGCCGGAAGGTGACCGCCGGTATCTCGCGGAAGAATGGTTCAGGCCGCAGCTGGACGGACAGGCCGCCGCCGTCGTCGACCTTGTCCTGGAGTACGTGTTCAGCAATCACTCCGGCAGCGTCCGGATGTCTGAGGCTGCTGCCCTAGTGGGGATGCCGGAGCCCACCTTTTCCAAGTACTTCAAGCGCGCCACCGGCCAGAACTTCAGTGACCTGGTCCGGAAACTGCGCCTGGCACATGCCCGGCGCCTGCTCGAGCGCAGCGATAAGGCGGTGTCAGACATTTGCTATGAAGTCGGCTTCACCAACCTCTCCAATTTCAACCGACACTTCCTCAACGACACGGGAGAAACCCCGCGGCACTACCGCCAACGCACACAGAAATGAGAGTCGGGCCTGCTTGGGATGGGTACGCCGCCTCCCACATTCCATGCCCTGCAAACACTGGGACCCCGCGGGCAGGCTGAATAAGTAACATCTTGACGCCGCCGTGTGGTGCAGGTTACTGTTCTTTCTGTCGGTTATACGAATAACTGATACGCATAACTAACGGCCCAAGGAGGTGCCCATGGCCCGGTCCCGCCCCCACTCCGGACCCACCATGCATGACGTGGCGGCTGCCGCAGGAGTTTCCCAGGCCACCGTCTCCCTGGTCCTGAATTCAGCGTCCGGTTCCAGGTTCTCGGACGAAACCCGCCAGCGGGTGAAGGACGCAGTGCAGCAGCTTGGCTACCGTACTAACGCCCACGCCAAAACCCTCCGGGAAGGCATTTCCGGAATCATCGGGTTCCTTGGTGACGCCGTTGCCACCACACCTTTTGCAGGAAAGATCATTGAAGGGGCACAGGAACGCGCATGGGAAGACGGCTTGCTTCTGCTGACCATGAACACCGGCGGAGACAAGGCACTGGAATCAGCGTCGCTGGATTCCATGCTCTCCTACAAGGTTGCCGGCGTCGTTTACGCGGGGATGTACCACCGCCGGCTCGATGTCCCTGAAGCACTGGAGGCCGTCCCCTCGGTGGTGCTGAATTCCCAGGACCGAAAGCTGCGCCTTCCCAGCGTCGCCCCGGATGAGGAACTGGGGGGTTACACCGCCACCCGGCACCTCATCGAAGCCGGACATACGCAGGTAGCGATGATCAACATCGAAACCCTGGAAAGTGAACTCCCCGCAGCCGTGGGACGCTTCAACGGTTACACCAAGGCCATGACCGAGGCCGGCATCCCGGTTTCATCGGAGCTGGTTCGCTTCGGCACCGGCAACGAAGACGACGGTTTCACCTATGCGACGGAGTTGCTGACATCCGGCAAGCCCCCGACCGCCATCTTCTGCGCGAACGACCGCACCGCATGGGGCGCCTACCAGGCCGCCGCGGAGCTGCACCTTTCGATCCCCGGCGATGTATCCATCGTCGGATTCGACAACCAGGAGACCCTGGCCCCGCACCTGAGGCCGGGACTCACCACTCTAGAGCTGCCTTTTGTCGAGATGGGGCGCCGTGCCGTTGACCTCATCCTGCAGGGCGCCGAACCTGACGGGCGGGTCGAGTTCATGACCTGCCCGCTGATTGAACGGAACTCAGTGACACATCCAAAGGAGAAGCCATGAGCCGCGTCCTGGCTCGGCCCACGCCGGCAGCGCCCCCGGCGTCCCCGGCTCGCATGCGCCAACGGAAGGCCTTTTCGCTGCGCCTGAAGAGGGTGGTGAGGGCGTGGCAGTTATACGTATTACTAATCCCGTCGCTCCTCTACATCGCAGTTTTCAAGTATTGGCCGATGTACGGGGTACAAATAGCTTTCCGCAACTACAACCCCGTGGATGGATTCACCGGAAGCCCCTGGGTTGGACTGCAGCACTTCATTCGGTTCGTCAACTCCTACCAGTTCAGCCAGGTGGTTGGTAACACCCTCTGGATCGCTGTCCTGGGCCTGCTGCTGGCCTTCCCCATTCCGATCATCCTCGCGCTCCTGGTCAACCAACTCCAGAGCGAACGGTTCAAGAAGTTCACCCAAACCGTGCTCTATTCGCCGGCCTTCATCTCGACGGTGGTCGTTGTGGGCATCATGTTCGTCCTGCTTTCCCCGCGGTCGGGCCTGGTCAACAACGCCATTCAACTCGCAGGCGGCCAACCGGTGTTCTTCATGGGCTCCCCGGAGTGGTTCCGGCCCGTCTACGTCATTTCAGATGTGTGGCAAAACGCGGGCTTTTCCATGATCGTGTATCTGGCTGCCTTGTCCGGGATCGACCCCGCACTGCACGACGCCGCCAAGGTTGACGGCGCCTCCAAGCTGCAACGCATCCGGCACGTCGACCTGCCCGGCATCATGCCCGTCATAACGGTGCTGTTCATCCTCGCCATCGGGAACCTGCTCAACGTGGGATTCGAAAAAGCCCTGCTGATGCAAACAAACCTGAACCTGCCGACGTCGGAAATCATCCAAACGTACGTCTACCACGCTGGCCTGCAGCAGGCGCAGTTCAGCTACTCGGCCGCCATTGGCCTGTTCAATTCCGTCCTCAACCTCGTGTTGCTGCTGACCTTCAACTGGGTAGCGCGCCGGGCCAACCAAGCAACCCTGTGGTGATGCCGTCATGTCCCTGAACACCGAAGCCGTGGCCGCCCCGGCCCCCGTCAATCAACCCCAACCCCCTCGCCAGCGGACGACGTCGTTCCGCGACAAATGGGCCGACTCCGCCTTCAACATCGCGTCCGTCACCATCCTGACGCTGTCCATCGTCGCCGTCGTCTATCCCTTGTACTTCATCGTCATCGCCTCTATCAGCGATCCCAACGCCGTTTACGAAGGCAAAGTATGGCTCTTCCCCTCCGGGGTCACGCTGGAGGGATACCATCGGATCCTCGCAGACAGCCGGATCTGGAATGGCCTGGGCAACACGGTCATCTATACGGTCCTGGGGACAGCGATCAGCGTGACCACTATCCTGTTCGGTGCCTACGCGCTGTCCCGCAAGGACATGCCGGGCAGGAAGTTCCTGATGCTGCTCTTCGTCATCACCATGTTCTTCGACGGCGGTCTGATCACCAAGTACCTGGTAGTGCGGGACCTGGGCATGCTGGACACCGTCTGGGCAGTCGTGCTGCCAGGGGCAGTCGGAGTCTGGAACCTGATTATCGCCCGGTCATTCTTCGAGAACACCATCCCCGGGGAGCTCCGGGAAGCTGCCCAGATGGACGGCGCCAACGATTTCACCTTCTTCTTCAAGATGGTGCTCCCCCTGTCCAAGCCGCTCATCATGCTCATGATCATGATCCATGTGGTGGCGCACTGGAATTCGTTCTTTGACGCCTTGATCTTCCTCAACGACGACACTAAATACCCCCTGCAGCTCGTGCTGCGAAACATCCTCATCCAGTCCGATGTCTCCTCCGCCGGCACCACCGGCGGCGACATCGAGTCCTACGCCGCCGCGCAGCGCATCGGTGAGCTGACCAAGTACGCCATGATCGTCGTCTCGAGCCTGCCGCTGATGATTGCGCTGCCCTTCATGCAAAAACACTTCACCAAAGGCACCATGATCGGCGCCGTCAAGAGCTAGGCCCCGGAACCAGACGCAAATGACCGACGGCGGTACCCACCTTCCGCCGTTATCACCCCTCCCCCGCAAACCAGAAAAGGAAACGACCCATGGCTACAAGCCGCAAACTCGCCATCCTCGGCACCCTCATGGCAGGAACGATGCTGTTCACCGCATGCTCGGGCAACTCCAAGGGAACCGGCGACATCAAGGACTCCTCGGCAGAAGCCGGGTTCCAGGAAACCGGCTTCCCCATCGTCAAGAACCAGCTGACCCTGAAGTTCTCGGGAACAAAGACCGCCCTCGCTCCCGACTACGGCACCATGACCCTGGTGCAGCAGTGGGAAAAGGACACCAACATCCACATCGACTGGCAGAACCTCCCGGAGACGGTTTTTAAGGAAAAGAAGAACCTGATCCTGGCCAGCGGCGACCTCCCTGACGCCTTTTTCAACAGCGGCCTTACCGACGCCGAAATCGGCACCTACTCGGCAAACGGCACACTCATTCCGCTCGAAGGCCTCATCGAGAAGAACGCACCCAACCTTTCCAAACTCCTCGCGGCGCGGCCGGACATCAAGGCCGCCATCACTTCATCGGACGGCCACATCTACTCACTGCCCTCCATCGAGGAACTCGGCCTGGTCCAATTCCCCAACGAGATGGCCATCAATACCGCATGGCTGGACAAGCTCGGCATCCCGATGCCGAAGACCGTGAACGAACTGCACGACGCCCTGCTCGCCTTCAAAACCAAGGACGCCTCGGGCACCGGCAAGACCATCCCCTTGAGCTTCATGCCCAGTTCCTGGTGCGGGGACATCGTCGACCTCATCGCAGCTCTTGGCGGCGTTCCGGACAACATGGACCACCGCATCGTCCAGGACGGCAAAGTCATCTACACGGCCACCCAGGACGGCTACAAGAAAGCAATCCAGACCCTGCACCAGTGGTACCAGGAAGGCCTGATCGATCCCGAATCCTTCTCGCAGGATGACAAGGCCTACCTGGCCAAGGGAAAGGCCGGAACAGAAAACCTCGGCTCCTTCGTCTGGTGGGAAATCAAGGAAATGGTCGGTGCTGACCGCGCCGGCGACTACAAACTTCTGCCCGTGCTCGAGGGGGTGGATGGCAAGAGGCTGGCCAGCCAGTCCAACAACCAGGAAATCGCCCGCGGAGCCTTCGCTATCACCCGGGCCGATAAGTACCCCGCCGCGACCATGCGCTGGGCCGACAACCTCTATGACCCCATCCAGTCAGCCCAGGCCAACTGGGGCCCCATCGGCGAGACCCTGCAGAAAGACCCGGCAACCGGCCTGCTGACCCAGATTCCGGCGCCGGCCGGTACGAGTGAAGGCGAACGACGCCAAAAAGTGGCACCGGGAGGCCCTAAGGCCAACACCGCAGAAAACTTCCAGAAAGTCGTAGCGCCCGAGCCCCGGGCCGCTGAACGGCAGAAGACGGTTGAAGAAAACTACAAGCCGTTCGCCGCCAACGATGGATACCCGCCAGTGGCGCTCTCCAACGAAGAGCTCCAGCAGATCAGCACCATTGAGACCGACGTTGCCACTCTCGTGAAGCAGAACACTGCTAAATGGATTGTCTCCGGCGGCATCGACCAGGAGTGGGACGGCTACGTTTCGCAGCTGAAGAACGTCGGCGTCGACACAATGATCGACGTTTACCAGCAGGCATACGACCGGTTCAAGAACAACTCCTGACCATCTGATTTCCCACAGCGGACCGGGCACGGAACGTCCGTGCCCGGTCCCCGGCCTGCCCCCAATAAAATCTTCCGGCCCCACGCGAACGGGCCACATCCATGAAATGAGACCTGCTCCATGAACACCGTTGCGCCCACCCTTGAGGCTTATCGCCCTGCGATGCACTACACGGCCAAGGACACCTGGCTCAACGATCCCAACGGCCTGGTTTTCCATGAGGGCATTTACCACCTCTACTACCAGAACAATCCCTTCGGGAACATCCACAGCAACATGTCATGGGGGCACGCCACCTCCACCGACCTCGTCAACTGGGAAGAGCATCAGGTCGCCCTCCCGTGTGACGACATCGAGGAGATCTTTTCGGGCAGCATCGTGGTGGACCATGGGAATTCCTCTGGTTTCGGCGTGGGAGGCGTTGCCCCACTGGTGGCCATCTACACCAGTGCCTACAAGCCCGGTTCGGCCCACCCCGGCATCCAGGCCCAGTCCCTCGCCTGGAGCATCGACGGCGGCTACTCCTGGACCAAATATTCGGGCAACCCTGTCCTGACCAGGAACTCCCCCGAATTCCGCGACCCCAAAGTCTTCCGCTACAACGGCCCGGCCGGCAGCTACTGGGTGATGGCCGCCGTCGAAGCCCACGATTTCGCCGTGCTTCTCTACCGCTCCGACGACCTCCGTAACTGGGAATACCTGAGTACATTCGGTCCGGCAAACGGCACCGGCGGGATCTGGGAATGCCCCGACCTCTTCGAGCTGCCGGTCGACGGTCTTCCCGGGACCACAAAATGGGTTCTTACCGTGAACATGAATCCCGGCGGCCCCAACGGGGGCTCCGCCGGACAGTACTTCGTGGGAGAGTTCGACGGCGTGAGCTTCCGTTCCGAAACGACCCTCACCGAGGGCATGCAGGACCCCGGGCTGGTAGATCAGTACCAGTGGCTGGACTGGGGCCGGGACTACTACGCTGCCGTGTCCTTCAGCAACGTCCCGGACGGCCGCAGGCTCATGATCGGCTGGATGAACAACTGGCAATATGCCAACCAGATTCCCACCTCACCCTGGCGCAGCCCCATGAGCCTTGTCCGGGAAGTTTCCCTGGCCATGGTGGACGGACAGCCGCGGCTTGTGCAACAGCCAGCCCCCGAGTGCACCGCGGAGTCGCTGCCCGGACCGGCGCAGCGGGTGTCCCTGAGCGGGACGGTGGCGGTCGACGGCGGCGCAGCAGTACAGCTGGTCCACGTCACCTTTACGCCCGGAACGGCCGACGAGTTCGGTCTCGTGGTCCGTGGCGCAACTGACGGAGCGGCCGGGTCCTCCGGCACCCGGATCAGCATCAGCCCTGGAGCGGGCGAACTGGTGCTGGACCGGACGAACTCCGGCGACTCCGGCTTCCACCCGGCATTTCCTTCTGTCAGCAAAGCACCCTTGCGGGCATTGGACGGTACCTATTCGCTGCGGATCTTTATTGACCACTGCTCCGTCGAGGTCTTCGCGCAGGACGGCCTCGTGACTCTTACCGAGTTGATCTTCCCGGACCCGGCCCAAACGGCCATCACCCTGTTCTCCGCCAACGGTTCAGCCGAGGCACTACTACAGCTGGTTGCCGTCGGACAGGACAACGCGTAGTGGAATACCGCAAGCTTGGCTCGTCCGGCATGTACCTCAGCGAGATCGCCTACGGCAACTGGTACACCCACGGGGAGCAAATCGACCAGGACACCGCCACCGCTTGTGTCCAGCAGGCTCTGGACCTGGGAATCACCACCTTCGACACCGCCGACGCATACGCCGGGACCCGGGCGGAATCAACTCTCGGCGAGGCACTTGCGGGGGTCAGGCGCGAGAGCGTTGAAATCTGTACCAAGGTCTACTTCCCCACCGGGGAAGGCCGAAACGACCGCGGCCTTTCACGCAAACACCTCATGGAGTCAATGAACGGCTCCCTTCGCCGGCTCCAGACCGAGTACGTGGACCTCTACCAGGCACACCGCTACGACTACGAGACGCCGCTGGAAGAGACCATGCAGGCCTTCGCCGACATCGTCAGGGCCGGAAAAGCACACTACATCGGAGTGTCCGAATGGACGGCCGACGAAATCAGCGCCGGGGCTGCCCTGGCAAAGGAACACGGCGTTCAGCTCGTCTCCAACCAGCCCCAGTACTCCATGCTCTGGCGCGTCATCGAAGCACAGGTTGTCCCCCTCAGCGAGGACCTGGGGATTGGACAAATCTGCTGGTCTCCCCTCGCCCAGGGAGTCCTCACCGGCAAATACGCACCCGGGCAAGCAGTTCCACAGGGCTCCCGTTTCCGCGGCCCCGACGGAAAACTCAAGGACGACCACCGCTTTCTTGGCCACGACATCCTCACCCGCGTCCAGCGACTCCTGCCGCTGGCCTCGGAAGCCGGACTGTCCATGGCGGCATTCGCCGTCGCCTGGGTACTGCAGAACCCCAACGTGTCCGCGGCGATTGTCGGCGCCTCACGCCCCGAACAACTCGTCGACAACACGAAGGCGTCCGGGGCAAGGCTGGACCCGAAGCTGCTCGCAGAAGCCGATGAGATCCTCGGCCCCGTGGTCGAGAGGGACCCGGACAAGGTCGAGTCCTTCCTTAGCCGCCCTTGAAACTCACAGCCAGACCTTGGACCCACGATTCGGCGCCGCCTTCCGCAGTCCGACCACGACCGCCAAATGACCCCGACTCCTGCCCCGAGAGGCAAAGCATGGAACACCTCAAAGCAGCCCGCCAAGAAGCACAGAAGCCCCTTGACGCCGTCGTTGTCGGTGAAGCACTGATCGACGTGGTCACCACCCCGGACAGCCAGGTGGAGCATCCCGGCGGATCTCCCGCCAATGTGGCCTACGGACTCGGACGTCTTGGCGTGCATACCGGCCTGCTTACGGCCATCGCACCCGACGCCCGGGGAGTATCGATAGAGGACCACCTCCGGCGGGCAGGAGTAGCTCTCCTGCCCGGATCAAAATCCCTCACCCGCACGGCAACAGCAACCGCAACCCTTGCACCCGGCGGATCCGCCGCATACGACTTCGACATCCACTGGGACCTGCCAACAACTACGCCCGCCTGCTTTCCCAAAATTCTGCACACCGGTTCCATAGCCACCTTCCTGGACCCCGGGGCCGGTGCGGTCAGAGCCCTGCTCGAACAAGCCCACACGCAGTCCACCATCACCTACGATCCGAATATCAGGCCCTCCCTGCTCGGCAGCCACGCCGAAGCGAAGGGGATCTTTGAAGAACTCGTCTCCCTGACCGACGTCGTCAAACTCAGCGACGAGGACGCCCGCTGGCTCTACCCCCGGCGAACATTGGAGGAAACCGCTGACCACATCCTCCGACTGGGCGCCGGGTTGGCAGTGATCACCAAGGGAGCCGAAGGGTCCCAGTTCACCTCCGCGGACGCACGCATCACCATCCCCGCCGTCAAAGCCACGGTCACGGACACCATAGGCGCCGGTGACTCTTTCATGGCCGCACTCATCATGGGCCTCCTCACCCGCGGCACCGAAGGCTTCGCCCCCACCGTCATGGAGCAACTCGGACGCACCGCAGCCACAGCAGCGGCGATCACCGTGCAGCGCCCCGGGGCGAACCCGCCGACCCTGGACGAACTGACATCTGCTGTCGAGCCACCCTCACGTACACATGGAGCATCCGCATAGAGCAGCAACTTCCCACGTCAAGACACAGTACGGACCAAGTTCAGGTCATGCTGCCGGGCTGACGACGTGAGTCCCAGTGCGCAGAGCCGTTCCCGGGTAACCAGGTGGGCTCCTGGCAAACCGACGTGCCGTGGTACTCACCCAGGAATGCGAAGGGAACCTCTAGCCAAGCTGTTTGTGGATGGTTGATCCGTCGCCGTGGAAGATCAGGATTCGGCTTTGGCCGTCGATCCAGACCCAGAAGTAGCTGGCGTCCTCGCTGATTTCGTCCAAGGTGCCTTGTTCGGGTGCGAATCCGTGTCGTTTCACAATCACTCGGTCGCCGGGGTTTAGGTGGACCCAGTTGTGATAGCTCAATGGGCGGGCTCCGACCGTCACCGTTGACAGGTCAGCCATTTGTGCGTCCGCAATCATTGTTGTTCCTTTCTTAATGGTTTCCCGCCTGGTGCCCAGCTTCAGTAGGGACAGATGTGGATATAAGGAAGCGGGGCGTGCTCTGTGCACGCCCCGCTCATGTCCTTTAGTACTGCTAGGTCAGTTCCGGAGTACTACCTGCGTGCTTGGGAGTTGGTGCCTCCTGTTCGCTGGAGTTGTCATCTGACTCCTGGAGACGGGCCCTTTTCTGAAGTCGCTTTGCCCATGCTGACGTTACGATCGGGCAGAGCACAGCGGAGACGACGACTGATGCTGCCACGAGGACGGTGGCGTGGTCGGCGGCCGGGGCGTAGACAGGGTTGGCTGTTGCGATGATGGCGGGGACGAGGGCTGCGTTGCCGGCGGTGGTTGCTGCGGCGAGGCCGGCGACGCCGTCGCCACCGGTGAGTTTGTCGGCGAGGAGCAGCACTGCTCCGCCGACGAAGACCACGAACAGTCCGAGGGCGATGCCGAGCAGCCCTGCTTCAACGACTGCGTTGAGGTTGATGGTCAGGCCGAGGGCCAGGCCCAGGAACGGGACCATGGCCGGTACCAGTGGGGCCAGGAGGCTCCTCATATTTTTATCCAGGTTCCCGAGGAGCATGCCCAGTGCCAGCGGGAGGATGGCGCCGACGAGTGCCTGCCAGGGGAAGGCCGACAGGCCGGCGATGCCAAGGGTGACCATGGTCAGGAAGGGGCCCGATTCCAAGGACAGGATGGAGTAGGCGCCGGCGTCGCGCTTGCGGCCGAACTGGCCCATGAGGGAGATGTAGAGCCCGCCGTTGGTGTCGTTCAGGGCAGCAACCAACGCGAGGGTGGACAGGCCGGCGAGGATTCCGGAGTCGATGGGGGCCTCGCCGAGGAAGCGCCCGGCGATCACGCCGATGAGGATCGCGAAGAGGATTTTGGAGCCGAGGAGCACGCCGCCCTTTTTGAGGATGTAGGGCGTTGATTTGACCTCGAGTGTGGCGCCGAGGCAGACGAAGAACACGGCCAGCAGCGGCGCCAGGCCGGTGAAGAAGGCTCCTGTGAAGGATCCGAAGAACTTACCGGCGTCCGGGGCCAGGGTGTGGATGACGGCACCGATGCCGAGGGGCACCAGCATCATGCCGCCGGGGACCTTCTCCAGAGCTTTCTTGATGGGAATCGACATTGATTTCTCCTGTTGAATAGCTGAGCGGTTGGGAACTGCGGTTCGGTCCGTCAGTTCCGTTGCTTGTGGGGTTAGCCGAGGCCAGGGATGAGCAGGACTTTGCAGGCGTCGCCGGTGAGCAGTTCCACTGCGTCGTCGATCTCGCTGAGCTTCTTGCGGTGGGTGATGAGCCAGTCGAGCTCGAGCTTTCCTGAGTCCAGCAGCAGCAGGCTCTGTTCCCAGGTTTCCCAGAGCCTGCGGCCGAAGATGCCGCGCAGGGTGATGCCCTTTTTGTTGATGTAGGCGGCGATGTCGACCTCTGCCGGGCGGCTGGGGTGTCCGACGGTGATGACGGTGGCCTCGCGGCGGACGGCTTCGAAGAGAGTAGTCAGGGTGCCGGGGGCTCCGGAGCATTCGAAGGCAACGTCGAATCCGCCGCGGCGGCCGGTGAGTTCGCGGCAGCGCTCAACGATGCCGTCGTTGGGGTGCAGGGCGGTCGCGCCGAGCTTTTCGGCTTGTGCGCGACGGTAGGGGTTGGGATCGACGGCGATGACGTGGGAGGCGCCCATGAGCAGTGCCAGGTTCACGACGACGAGGCCGACGGGGCCTGCGCCGCTGACGAGTACTGCCCGGCCGGCGACGGAGTAGTTGGCGCGCTGGATGGCGTGGACGGCGACTCCGGCGGCTTCGAGCAGTGCACCGGATTCGAGGGACAGGCCGGCGGGGAGCTTGACGCAGATGTCCTGGGGGACGGCGGCGTATTCGGCGAAGACGCCGTCGATGTGCATGCCGAGGATGCCGGTGCGTTCGCAGGTGTGGGCGTCACCGGTGCGGCAGGGAAAGCACTGGCCGCAGGTCAGGTGGCTTTCGAGGGCGACCTGGTCGCCCACCTTCAGTCCGCTGACTCCGGGGCCGACCTCAACGATGGTCCCGGCGCCTTCGTGGCCGAGGGTGACCGGGAGGTTGAGGTTGAAGGCCTGGGCGGAGGGTGTCCATTCGTAGAGTTCACGGTCGGTCCCGCACAGGGAGGCTGCGCCGACTTCGATGACGACGGAACCTTCTGTTGCCTTGGGGTCGCCGGCGTCGGTGACGTATGTGACGCCTCGTTCGGCTGCGTTCTTGACTACTGCCCGCATGGGGGCCGCCTTTCGTTGGTTCTGGTGATGCGTGGAGGAGATTGTGTGGAGTGTCAGCTGGGGGTCTGTCCGGCGAAGCGGCGCAGGATGTCGGTGGGTCCGACCTGTCCGCCTTTGAGCAGCAGCCGGCATCCGCCGACGGCGGAAGCGCCATCGGCGCGGAGGATGGGGCCGGCGGTGACGAACTGGTCCGATACCCGGAGTTGGCGCACGCCCATGGCGATGAGTGCGTGGCTGGAGGTATCGCCGCCACAGACGGCGATGTCCCGCGTGAGCCCGGCATCGGCCATGCGGGCAGCGATGCCGCCGATCAAGGTGCCGACGTAGCCGGCGTCCACTGGTGTGCTTGCTCCGTAGCGTGGGTCTGCCGCGCCGCGGGTGGTGTGAACGACGACATTGCGCCCTGCCCGGAGCGCGGCGGAAACCCGCTCATCCAGAGCCGCAACCAATGCGGGGTCGTCGCGCTGCAGCAGCTCGGCAGGGACCGGGACGTCCTCCCAGCCATTGGAGGTTGCGTCGTTGATCTGCTCCGCTGTGGTGCTGGAGGCCGAGGCGCTGACGGCCAGGACCGGTCCTGAGGGCTTCTGCGGGCCGGGGGTGCGTGCGGCCTGGTCCGAGACGGACCTGGCCAGGGCAGCCATGATGCCCCCGGATCCGACCACGATCGAGGGACCGTGACCGTGTTCTTCCCGGGTGAGTGCTTCTGCGACGGCGTCCATGTGGTGTTCGCCGACGGCGTCGACCACGAAGGCCTGCGCCCCGGGTTCCCGCCTCCGGTCCGCCCAGGCGTCCTTGAAGGTTCCGTCGTCATAAGCCGGCAGATGGATGGCCCCCGGTACCTCGTCGTCGCCGAACTGTTCAGCCAGGACCTGACGCAGGTCCGCTTCGGACATGGGCGTTGAAGGGTGGCGGGACATGACCGGGTGACGGTCCAGCCGGTAGATCTTGCCGGCGTAGGTTGCGTAGTGGTTGCTGAAGGCGGTGTAGCGGCCGAAAGCGGGTTGGGCCGGGACTACCGGGATGGGTCCGTGCAGCGGGAACTGCTCGCGGAGCAGTTGGATGCCGCGGCCGATGCTCCCGATGGTGGTGGAACTGTCGAAGGTGGAGCAGACCTTGTAGAGCAGGACCTCCAGGTTCAGCGTGGCGATGCCTGCAAGGTCACGGGTGACCAGGTTGTCGAAGGCCGTGCCGGACAGGGAACGGGCCGGCCCGGCGAACCCGACGACGTCGGTGTCCGTGGGCAGTGGGGCGTCTCCGATGACGAGCGCGGCTTCGAGCCCGTAGCGGTGGGCTTGGGCGAGGACGTCGGCGGCTCCGGTGAGGTCGTCGGCGACGAAACCGAAAGCGGGCATGTCAGGCACCTTTCGCGAATGTCTGGACTGCGTGCAGGAGAGCCTCGTCCCCGGTGTGGGCGAGTTTGTCCGCTGCGCTCTGCAGGGGTACTCCGTTTACGGCTGCTTCCCAGGCCTGGCGGAGGCTGCGCACTCCGGCTCCGGGTCCGTCCGGGTGGGCGGCGACGCCGCCTCCGGCGAGCATCATCAGGTCGGTGGAACCTACTGCTTCGAAGGTGGGGCCCGGGGTGGTGACGTTCTGCCCGGACGACAACACGGGAAGCGGTGCGATGGTTTGGCCGAGCGGTTCGAGGAGGCTGCGGATGTTAGAGGCTACTTCTTCGTCGAGTTCGTAGAACTTGCTGCCCAACCCGGAAGCGTGCAGGTGGTCGGCACCGGCCAGGCGGGCCATCTGCTGCCAGACCCGGTAATCCATGCCCAGGGCCTTGGACCTCATGGAGGCCGCGAGGCCGGCCCGGTGCCCGTGGATGGGAACCTCGGCGAAGCTGCGCAGCATCGCCAGGGCGGGCAGCCCCATCACGGGAATGTTCAGCATCACGCAGCGCCCGCCGGCCTCGACGACCAGGTCGTGGCGCTTCTGCAGACCGGCAAGGTCGCCGGTGATGTTGAATGCGTACATGGTCGAGTGGCCGGTGACCTGCTCGGCGGCCCGGATCTCTTCGGTGGCGACTGCGACCCTGCGTTCCAGCGGCAGATAGGCCGGGTCAGTCATGAGTTCATCGTCCTTGATCAGGTCGATGGACACCATCGCCAGATCGCGGACCACCAGCCGGAATTCCGCTTCGGAAAGCCCGACGTTGGGCTTGACGATGGTGCCGACCATGACGCCCTGGACGTCGCTGATGAGTTTGCGGGTCCCCTCGATACCGAAGGCCGGGCCGGGGTGGGCGGCGACGAAGTCCTCCGGCAACTGGATGTCCTGAAGACGGCAGGCGTAAAGATCGCCGAGTTCGAAAAGATTGCCTGCGATGGCTGTCTGCAGCGTTGCCAGGTCGGTGCCGACGTTCTCCATGGGGAAGTCAACAGTGACCAATGCTGCACGGACCTTTTCCGGGTTCGCCCGTGATGGCAGGGAGGGGCGGCAAAAGCCGAGTTCCTGCACATCCGAGATCCGGGCCGCGTGCCGCTCCCGGATCCGGGCGGATTCGCCCGGCACCGGCAGGAAGGTGCCGCTGGACTGTTCGCCAGCCATGATCGCGGCGGCCTTTTCCGGGTCAATTTCGGATTCTAGGTAGTAGGTGCAACGCACCGAGCGCGGGTCGCGCATGGAACTCTCCAATGTGGGGGTTTGAAACTTACGTATCCGACTGTCACCTGCAGGTACTTTCACTTCGCTCACGCGCCGATGCGGGCTCAAGCAGGTGACTGGGGACTTCGCGTTCAGAGCAGCTTCTGTGATCCGGAACCGAAGTTGTACGTACCTTTGATACGTACAATAATCGGTGGTGTGGGTCACGTCAAGGCCGCTTATTGTTGTTCAGCCGAGGGGCAGGAAGGCGAGGGCTAAGATTTGAACAGGGCAGAGGAGACAACGTGAGTTCGGAACCAGCAGTAACATCGGCAGAGCAGGCGGGACGCACCAGCCCTCTGAACCGGGAAGACGGAGGTCCTCTCCACGCCCAAATCCGGGACATCCTCCACCGGCAAATCGTAGAGATGGGACTTTCCCCGGGATCTTCACTCCCTACCGAGGATGAGCTGACGAGGCAGTTCGGCGTCTCTCGGAGCGTCGTGCGCCAAGCGTTGTCCGGCCTCGCCGACCTGGGCCTGATTCGTCGCCAGCGCGGCCGCGGCAGCGTCGTAGCTGCAACACCTGTCCTTCGCCGGCACGTACAGCGCGCCGGCGGCCTCGACGAACAAGCCGCAGCACACGGCCAGCGCTTGCGCACTCACGTCCTCAGCGTGGAACCATCCGAGCCACCCAAGGCCGGCGTCGAGGCCCTCAACACCTCGAATACCTGGAAGATCGAGCGGGTTCGCTATCTCGACGACCTTCCCGTGGCCTTCATGCGAACCTGGGTCCCTCGCGACTTCTTCCCGCACTTCACCGCAGAACTGCTGGAAAACGCCTCACTCCTGAACCTGATGCGGGACCACGGCTACCACCCCGCCGGCGGACCCCGCCAAGTACAGGCAGTCTCATCGGATCCCGACCTGGCCGGGAAGCTCAACATCAACACGCGCGAACCGCTGCTCCTGCTCCAGGGCGTTACCCGCGACGCCCTGGGCCATGGTCTGGAATGGTTCAACGTCTGGCACAGCCCCAACACAGTCTTCGACGTCGACGCACAAGTCACAACCCAACCCGGACGCGTCTCCCAAGAGCACATCCGCCGCCTTCGGACCCTGACCCAGCAACTGGAATCTGAACTATCAGATCTTGAGCGAGGGGCACACTAAAGGCTGCGAGACCGCCGCACAGACGCATCTTGGCGGAAACGTTGAAGTCCAGCACCCCGCGGGAGCGCAGCTGAAGAAAAGATAAGTTGCGGAATACTTACCCCGCCTCGCGCCCGAGTGTCCTAATTTTTCTGCGTGTACTCGAGGCGACGCTTTAATGCACCCGGAACCGGATGCGGCTCAAACGCAACAACGGTCTGCGTAAGAGATGCTTGGAGGCGTGGCGCAAGACGACAGGCCCTTGTCCTGCGGAAACAATTTGCCCGAGGTGGAACTCGAACCACATTCCATCCCCTCAGTGCGAATTCATACGCTTACCACCGCCGCCCAGTAGCCGATAACTGTGCCAGCCAACGATTCCACCCCGACGGCACCGCCATCAGCCCAACTCTCACTGCCAATTGACGGAAGATACGCTGTAGGGCCCTTAAATAGTGTCTAGGGGCTCAGAGAAGGACGCGCCTGGCATCGTGACTGAACCTTCCCCCAACCGCCCCGGTGCGACGGCGTCATCCCCACCAAGTGCCGAGTTTCAACGGCCATCGCCGGTGACGGCGGTCACCCAAGGAGACGTAGTGCCTCCTGGGGTAGCCCACGGCAACCCTCCGGAGCCATGATGGCACTATGACTGATCCCCAACGGAAGCTGTCCGCCGCCGAACTCACCGAAGCAGGACTCACGGGCTGGCACCTGACCGGCGAAGCCCTCACCGCCACCTTCAAGACCCGGAAGTTCTCCACCGGGCTCGAACTCGTGAACCGCATCGGCGCCTCCGCCGAGAAGGCCAACCACCACCCCGATCTCACCCTCACCTACCCCCAGGTAGGCGTCACGCTCTCGAGCCACGACGTCGGCGGGATCACCAGCCGCGACATCGACCTCGCCCGCACCATCAGCGGCCACGCCGCGGACCTCGGGGTCGCCACCGCGGAGTAAGTCCGCGCAGTCGAGCAGGGGGCGAAGGCTCGTCGAGGCGCAAAGCCGCCTTTACGGAATCACCATTATCGGCGCTCGAAAATCGCTCGGAGAGACGGCAGTCAGAACTCCCGGCCATTGACCTTTTCACGTGCTGGCGCCGCTCACATTCCGGCCAGGGCGGCGCGGACACTCTCGGCAACAGCAGCAGCGCCCGTCTGGCCCATGATGATGGTGTAGTGGTTGACGTCCGGCACCTGCGTGACTCGCAGCGCGGGAAGCTTCGCTGCCCACGACTCCAGGTATCCGGGGGCATAGAGGGCCGTCGGTTCGTTCAGCAGTCCCCGGGGCGCCCGGAGGACATCGGTGTTTACCGTCAGGCGGTCCAGTGCCGCCAACAGCGAAGCACCGCGGTGCAGGTCCGCCGTATCTTCCGCCATCGCCTCGTACCGCGTGGCGGGCCGAAGTTCCGGTTCTTCGCCGGTGAGGTCGTAGTCCACATATGCATCCACGAGCGGACCCCAGTCGGCGCTGAAGGCGGGGTGCTGCCTCCAGAAGGAACGGTAAACCTCGCGGCTTGGGAAGGTGGCATTGAGCCGCTCGGCAGCAGGACCCAGGACCGAGGAGATGACTTCTTCGTCCGAAAGGCCGGCCGGAACCCGCAGGGGCAGGCCCCCGTCCACCAGTACCAGCGAACGGACGCGTTCCGGGAACAGGTCCGCAAGGACAAGCGATGCGAAGCCGCCCATGGAGTGCCCCACCACGACCAAGGGCCCATCCGCCAGGTCCTCGAGGACGGCCGCCAGGTCATGTGCGTGCGTGGTCATTCCGTATGGTCCGGGCAACTGGTTACTGCGCCCGCGCCCGCGCAGGTCCGGAGCGATGATCCGGACGTCGGGCAGGGCTTCGGCGAGATAGGCCCAGGACTTGTGGGAAGCGGTGACACCATGGACCGCAAGGACAGTTGGAGCGGCAGGATCATCCGGGCCCCAGATGGCAGTGTGGAGTGTTCCGCCGCGCACCGCCACTTTCGTCGTGCGGTGGGTTTCCTGGCTGGCTGTCTGGGTCATGGCAACGTCCCTTCCTGGGCGGGGTGGTCGTGGTGGCAGAGTCAGGAGCAAGGCCCCGCTCGATGAACTGCATCATTTCTTCAAATACTGCTTCGGGTACCTCGGGTCTTGCTCCCTCGACCGGCGGTGCGCCTTCCTCGTCCCACAGGACCCAGCGCATGCCGATTAGTTCGCCGATGCCCATCAGGGCCCACGCTGCGACGGTGGGCTCCATGTCCCTGACTTCCCCGCTGGACTGCGCCGCCTTCAGCCCTTCGATGTAGCCGTTCACGATCCGGGTGTAATGCAGCCGCAAAGCCCCCGGGGAAACAAACTCGGCCTGCCGGATGATCCGGTACAGTGCCGGGTGCTGGGCGGTGAAGCGGAAGAACGCGCGGAAACCTGCCCGTTCCGCTTCCATGCGGTTGGGGGCATTTCGTGCCGCGTCGGTCATGGCGTGGCGGACCCGGCGGTTGAGGTCCTCCACCACTTCATCGAAGATGGTCTGCTTGCCGTCGAAGTACAGGTAGAAGGTCCCGAGCCCGACGCCGGCCGCCTCGGTGATCTTCACGATCGAGGCGTCGTGATAGCCCACCGATGCGAACACCGCTTCGGCTGCTTCCAGCAGCTTGGCCCGGGTGCGGTTTCCCCTGGCGGTGCGCGGTGCCGCGCTCATGGCCGGCCTCCCGCCGCGGGTTCGTGTCCGGGAGCGGGACGTCCGGACAACTCCTGGCGCAGCTTGGCGCGGAGAACCTTGTTCAGCGCCGTCCGTGGCGGGCCTGACACCATCTCGATCCGTGCCGGGACTTTGAACCGGGCCAGCCGTGATCTGCAGTGCTCCAGCAGTTCCTGTTCGTCCGTGACCATGCCGGGGCGGACCACCACGAAGGCCAGGCCGCTTTCGCCCCAGCGGGGGTCCTCCACACCCACCACGGCTGCCTGCCCAACTGCGGGATGGCCCAGGAGGACGGCCTCGACTTCGGACGGCGCCACGTTCTCGCCGCCGGAGATGTAGATGTCCTTGAGCCTGTCCACTACCCTGATGTAGCCCTCGGCGTCCCGTTCCACGAGGTCGCCGGAGTGCAGCCAGCCGCCGGCCAGGACGGCTGCTGTGGCTGCGGGATCCCGGAAGTAGCCGGCAAACACGCCCGGGCCGCCCACCAGGAGCTCACCGCTGGCCGCACCTTCAAGGATTTCGCCGGTGGCCGGATCGGCGTAGTCGCTGTAGAACCCGCGGCCGCTCTTGACGCCCATCCGCCCTTTGTCGATGTAGCCCTGCAGCAGCGGGGCCGACTTGTTCTCCATTCCTGCGAGTTGGCAGTAGTGGTTTTCGATGTCGAGGCGGCTTTCTTGGTGACGGTGCCTTTCGTCGGTGCAGGAGAGTGGTCAGCAGCCCGTATGACGGGGCGCGACGGTGTTGCCGGTCAGCGGACGATTTTGAAGTTGAATGCCGGTGTTCCGAGGGCGCCCCAGAGGCGGAGCCAGACGGGCAGGAGCATTTCGGTTCCGCGGGCTGTGGTGATGTCGCCGAGGTCGATGACATCCTGGTGGCCAAAGTCCTTCAACAGGCCGCTGACGATGGTCTTGGCCTCGGCATCATTGCCGGAAACGAAGACCGTGCCGGGATCGGAGAGCTGTCCCGGGCGGGCCATCAGGTCGGCGTTCATCGTGTTGAGGGACTTCACTACGCGGGCTCCGGGGAAGGCGCGCTGGATCTGCTCGCCCAGGGAGTCGGTGTCTTTGACGAACAGGGTTGGGGGCATGCCGTTGCTGAAGTCGAGTGGGTTGGCGATGTCGAGAATGATCTTGCCTTCGAGGTTTTCCTCCCCTGCCGCGCCCAGCACTTCGAGGGATGCGCCGCCGTTGGTGGCGTTGACGATGAGTTCCGCCCCCAGGGCGGCGTCAGCGAACCTCGCGACATTGATGCCCGGGTTTTCTGCAGCCCAAGTGGCGAAGGGCGGGGTGCCCATGGCGTCCGCGTCAACGCGGGCCAGCGTAGCTTCGGCATCGCGGGTGCCTACGGTGACTGAGTGGCCCAGCTCGGCCAACCGTGCCGCGATGGTGCGGCCGACCATTCCGGTTCCAAGGACTGCTGTCTTCATGATGTTCTCCCGGTGTTTTCAGGTTCAGGGCACAAGACCCTACGTGACGGATCGTTCTCAAGTTTGTGACGGATCGTTCCGTCTGTCAAACTAGGATCAGGCAACGTAGGAATTGAAGGAGTATGCGATGCGCAGAACGGGTGAGGAAAACCGCCGCAATATTCTTGAGGTGGCCACGCGCCTGTTCTACACGCGGGGTATCAGGGCAGTGGGGATGGATACGGTCATCAAGGAGTGCGGCGTTGGCAACGCCACCGTTTACCGTCAATTCCCCACCAAGGATGCCCTCGCCACGGCCTACGTGGAAGGCCGCGCAGACGCCTGGTTCGAGCGCATGCGCAACACCGCCGGGGAACACGCGGACCCACGGGACAAGCTCATCGCCATTTTCGAAGTACTCGCCACGGACTGCGCCCGCAGCACCTACCGGGGATGCCCCATGCTGAATACCAACACTGAGTTTCCAGAAGGCCATCACCCGGCACACCAGGCAGCCGTTACCCACAAACAACAAATCCGAGACTGGTTCTACTCCTTGGCGGCTGAGGCCGGCGCCGACGAACCCGACCAGCTCGCCGAAGAACTCCTCATCGTCCTCAATGGGGCCTACGCCACCGCGTCCGTCCTTGACGGTGGCACGTACGGAAAACGCGCCGTCGAGCTGGCCCGGCGCCTCATCACCAGCGCCTGCGCGCCACGCGCTGCCATGACCTAGTTCCACCGCCAGCGGCGACCCGCAAACGAGCAACCGCTCAACAACACCCGCAGTCTCGCCGCCGGGCCTGATGCGCGGCAGAGCTTTGCAAGCCGACAGCCTGGTCAGCTTCGCTCCACCGGCAGCCCCACATGGATCATCGCACCTAACAGACCGGATGGCGGTCAAATCCAGAGCGATTTCGCGTCGACTAGGTCCAGCTTGAGCGTGACAACGCCTCCAACTGGGGCCTCAGATCGGTGCCAGCTCCAACACTGGAACCACCGAGGCAAGGGTTGATAGATTTCGCAGGGCATCACCCTCGCGGAACACTCATGAGTGCACTACCACTGTTGCAGCCTTCTCCAAGCACTCATCCTGGGCGCCGTACCAAGATACACAGAACGTTTTTCAGTCAAGCTTTGTCAACAGTAAGAAAGACCAAAAGAACCTGACCTGCGGAAACACTGTGCCCGAAGTGGGACTCGTACCGCATTCCAGGCCTTGCAACTACTGACGAGCCGCGCAAACATGCGGAATCCGGAGCCGTCCAAAGGCAGAGGCAACCCTCGGTGAAACAACTTGATGGCCCAAAACCACAAGCCCACCGTGAGCACGCCCTCGTCCATACCAACAGCCGGCCGCCCGGCGGGAGGGCTTGGAGTTTCGGGTGTATGTGTCCGTGGCTGGAGCGTCTGCGGTGGATCAGGGCAGTGCTTAGACGGCTGCCTTGGAGTCGGCATCGATGGGGAACATCTGGCCGGAGATGGTGCGGGCGTGCGGGCCTGCGAGGAACAGGATCAGGGCGGCGATGTCGTCCGGGTTGATGAACTTCTTCACGGACTGGTTGGCCATGGCGGAGTCGATTTCTTCCTGGACGGTGCGGCCGGAGACGGAAGCGCGGCCTTCGAAGACGCTCATGATGCGGGGGCCGTCCACGGCGCCGGGATGGATGGTGTTCGAGGTGATGCCGAACGGGCCAAGCTCCATGGCGAGGGTTTTGGCGAAGCCGACCAGGCCCCACTTCGTGGTGGAGTAGGCAACCCGGTTGGGGTACCCGAAGCGTCCGGCCAGGGAGGACATGGTGATGATGGACGCAGCATCGGAGTTCTTTAGCAGCGGGATGGCCTGCTGGGTCACGTTGAATGTCCCCTGAAGGTTCACGCCGACGACGGCGGCGAACGCGGCGGCGTCGTATTCCTCTACCGGGGCGGTGGGGCCGGCGATGCCGGCGTTGTTGACCAGGACGTCCAGGCCGCCTAGTTCATTGACGATATTAGCGAAAAGGGAGGCGACGGCGTCAGGATTGCTGACGTCTGTGACGGATCCGGTGATGTTCTCGAATTCGCCGGTGACGGCCTTGACGGCGTCGTCGTCGATGTCGGCGATGTGGACCTGGGCGCCGGCGGCAGTGAAGGCCTTGGCGGTGGCCAGGCCGATCCCGTTGGCTCCGGCAGTGATAAGTACGCGTTGTGACATGGCTTTTTCCTCGTCGGTAGTTGGGGCAGGCTCAGGCTCCGGCGAGGCCAAGCAGCCGGATGGCGTTCTCGCGCATGATCAGCGGCCTGACTTCGGGCTTGATGGCCAGTTTCTCAAAATCGGCGATCCAGCGGTCCGGTGGGATCATCGGGTAGTCGGAGCCGAACAGCACTTTGGTCCGCAGGAGTGAGTTGGCGTACTGCACCAGCTGCGGCGGGAAGTATTTCGGGGACCATCCCGAAAGGTCGATGTAAACGTTGGTGTGCCGCGCCGCGACGGCCAGTGCCTCGTCCTGCCAGGGAAACGACGGGTGGGCCATGATGATCTTCAGGTCCGGGAAATCCACGGCCACGTCATCGAGCACAATCGGGTTGGAGTATTTCAACCGGATTCCGCCCGAGCCCGGCATTCCGGACCCGATTCCGCTCTGTCCCGTGTGGAACAGCGCGGGAACCCCGAGTTCCTGGATGGCCTCGTACAGGGGGTAGGCCACTTGATCGTTCGGGAAGAATCCTTGCAGGTTGGGGTGGAATTTGAAGCCTTTGACTCCATATTCCTCAACGAGGATTTTCGCTTCCCGGACGCCGTTTTCCCCGCGGGCTGGGTTGATGCTGGCGAAGGGAATGAGGACGTCCGGGTGCGCTGCGGCCTGGCGGGCGATCTCACGGTTGGAGATGGGTGGGTGCCCGGTCTGTGATTCGTGGTCTACGGTGAAGACGACGGCGGCCATGTTGCGTTCGCGGTAATGCGCGGCCACGCTGTCGACGTTCAGTGGTTCGTGTGAGGTGCCGAAGTGCTTGCGGGCGGCTTCGCGGAAGTGCTCAGGCATGTCGGTGTGACCGTGGCCGTCGGCTTCGATATGGACGTGCATGTCGATGGCGACGAGGTCGGAAATATTCATGGGATTTGCGTTTCTGGTGGTAGTCATGCGGCGAATGCTTCCTTGATGAGCCGTACTGTCTCGCCGACATCATCGGGCTTCACCAGCACGCCTGGGTCCAGGGCATCGCCCAGCACGGCGCCCTGGATGACGCGCTTGAGTGGGATTTCGAGCCGCTTTCCTGAGGGGTTGCGTGGGATGCTGGGGACGAAGACGACGTCGTCGGGAACGTGGCGGGGCGACAGTTCCGTCCGCAGGGCACGGCGGACAGCGGACTCCAGTTGTGCCGTATCGGCACCTTCCTGGGCTTCAACGAGCAGCGCGAGACGGCCCATTCCCCCGGCGGGATCCTCAAAGTGCAGCACCATGCTGTCGTTGACCTGTGGCAGGCCATCGAGCACTGCGTAGAACTCTGCCGTGCCCAAGCGCACGCCGCCCCGGTTGAGGGTGGCGTCGGACCTGCCGGAAATCACCCACGTGCCACGTTCGGTCTCGATGAGCCAGTCGCCGTGTCGCCAGACCCCCGGGTACGCGCTGAAATAGCTGTCGGTGTACCGTTCGTTATCCTTGTCCCCCCAGAAGAACACCGGCATGGATGGCATGGGTTTGGTGGCCACGAGCTCGCCCGCCGTGCCGTGCAACGGCTGTCCGTCCCGGTCCCAGGATTCCACAGCCACGCCGAGTGGCCGGCAGGACATTTCGCCGGCGTAGACACCGGTCAGTGGGCTGGCGCCCAGGAACGCGGCGCAGATATCAGTACCCCCGGAGGTGGGGGCAAGCACAAGGTCCGGGCTGACGTCGTCATACACCCACCCCGCAACGTCCGCTGCGAGCGGCGAGCCGGAGCACTGGATCTCGCGGAGACGGCTGAGGTCCCAGGTCTTGCCGGGCGTGAGCCCGGCGTGGGCGCAGGCCGCGAGGTAGGCGGACCCCGTACCGAGGTACGTGGCCTCGGTTTCAGCCAGCACGGCCCACTGGGACCATTCGCCATCGAGCGAGGGCCAGTTGGGATCCCCGTCCATGAGGACGACGGCGGCGCCGGTCAGCAGGGTGGAGATTCCGAGAGTCCACACCATCCAGCCCGTGGTGGTGAACCAGAACGCGGTGTCCTTGGGGCCCATGTCAAAGTGCAGCCCCATGGCCTTGAAATGCTCCAGCAGGAGGCCGCCGTGCGAGTGCACGATGGCCTTGGGCTTGCCCGTGGTTCCGGAGGAGAACAGGACGGTCAGCGGGTGGGAAAACGGCACGGCCTCGAAGCGGACGTCGGCGTTCTCACGGGTGAAGTCAGCGTAGGCAATGGTATTGGCCGGAAGTGCGCAGTCCGGATCCAGGTATGGCAGCAGCACCACCTGGGTGTCCGGCAGCTCCATCCGGACCCGCAGCAGGTCGTCCGCCCGCGACAGGTCTTTCTTGCCCCAGCGGTAGCCGTCGATAGCTATGATCAGTTTCGGTTCAAGCTGGCTGATGCGGTCCACCACTGATTTGGGGCCCATTTCGGGCGGAACGGAGCACCAGATGGCGCCGAGGGCGGTTGTGGCCAGGTAGGCGGCCAGGGTCTGCGGGATGTTGGGCAAGTATCCGGCCACGCGGTCCCCTGTCACGATGCCTTGCCGAATCAGGCCCTGTTGGATGCGTCCGACCTCCGCCAGGAGCCGTCTGCCCGTCCAATCGGAACTGCTGGCGGTCTGGCTCCGGGCCTTGACCATGACGTCGTCCTGGCGGCCCCGGACCGCGCGGACAATGTGTTCGGTGTAGTTAATGGTGGCACCTGGGAACCAATCCGCAC
Organism: Pseudarthrobacter sp. LMD1-1-1.1; assembly: GCF_040676255.1. Taxonomy (NCBI): domain Bacteria; kingdom Bacillati; phylum Actinomycetota; class Actinomycetes; order Micrococcales; family Micrococcaceae; genus Pseudarthrobacter; species Pseudarthrobacter sp. LMD1-1-1.1. Next base: position 274,569 of record NZ_JBEGHP010000022.1, read on the forward strand.
CCGGCATCCTGCGGTCGCCCAAAACTGCCTCGTACGGCGTATGGGAGATGATTTCGAAGTGGTCCCAAACTTCGGCCCAGAATTCTTCGAGGTTGTCCACGGACCACTGCCAGGCATCCTCATAGGAGGCGAAAGTCCGCCCTGTCTTCCGCTCGACGTCGGCCAGGAAGCGTCCCATCCGGGATGCGGACCATTCCTCGCGCTGGGGGGCGGCCCGCAGGAGGGTGCCGGTTTCAACTGAACGCATTCGTTTTCCTTCTGAGTCTTGACGAGGAGAGTGTGGGTTCCGCTTAGGCGGCAGGTGTGCTGGGGGCCAGGGTGGTGTCCGCGACTGCCGGAGGCTGTGTCCGCTTCAGTGATACGCCCAGCGACACAATGCACAGGGCGGAGGCCGCGAGCGGGATGGCGAAGAGGAAAAAGATCCGTTCCGGCTGCCAGCCGCCTGAGATCAGGTAGCCCACGAGGATGGGGGCAATGATGGATACCAGGCGACCCAGGCCGATCATCCAGCCGATGCCGGTGGCCCGTGCTTTGGCGGTATATACCTCAGGTGCTACGGCGTAAAAGCCTGCGATCCCCGCGGTGGTGAGGATGCCCAAGAAGAGGGCGACGACGACGGCGACGCTGATTTGGGTGAAGACCAGACCGAAGAGCAGGTATGCGGCCGCGGCCAGGCCAAGTGCCCAGACGAGCAGGCGGCGGCTACGGTACTTGATGGCAAGGCCGCTGAAGATGAAGCAGCCCAGGATGCCGCCGGCGTTGGCGATTACGCCGATAGTCACGCCGAGGGAGTCACTTCCCGAGGCTGCCGCAACGATCTTCGGGGTCCAGGTGTTGGCGAAGTAGTAGGCCGCCACCAGGCAGGCATAGCCGATCCAGAGTGCCAGTGTGCGGAAGCGCGTGGGACGGCTCAGAATCTCTGCCACGGCTCCCTGCTCCCGGACGGCTGCCGGGAGAGCGGGCAGCGCTGCCAAAGCCGGCCGGCCGATCTTGGCGAGGATGCCGTTGACCTTCAGCAGCGCGTTCCCCGGGCGGCGGACGAGGAGGTAGTCAAGGGATTCCGGCAGGAAACGCCAGGAAGTGAGGAGCATCATAACCGTCAGTGCCGCGCCGACAATAAAGACCGAGTGCCAGCCAAAAACGGGGATCATGGGACCTGCCACGAGACCGCCCACGGTGGCGCCGATCGGGTAGCCGGCCGCGTAAATGCCGATGATGGTGCCGCGGCGCTTGTCCGAGGAGTATTCAGAGACGAGCACGTTCAGGTTGGCCATCATGCCGCCTACGCCAAGGCCGGTGATGATCCGGAACGCCATCAGTTGGATGGGGTCACCGGCGAAGATGGAGAGCACCATGCCGATGCTGATAATGACCAGCGAGATCAGCGCCAGTTTCCGGCGGCCGATCTTGTCCGCGAGCGGAGTCAGGAAGATGGAGCCGGCGGCCATCCCGAACAGGCTGGCGCTGAGGAGGAAGCCAAGCGTCACGGGGTCCAGCCCCCACGCTTTCGACAGGCTGGGCGCGGCGTAGGCCATCACGGCCACGTCGAATCCGTCAATGAGGATCAGGGTCAAGGCAATCGCAACTGCCATCACCTGGAAACGGGTCATCCGCGACTGGCGGATTTGGGTCAAGACGTCCATATCTTCTTCCTTGGTGCCTAAAGATGGGGGTATGCAGTGAGCGTAGTCACGCGCGTAGGAGAGATTCCACAAGAATGTCAGAGATTTCGATCAGCAGAATTATGGGCCGCAAGCGTGGCGCCAGGCATTTGCAGCATTGTAGTAATAGCCGGGGCGAGTTTGCGTGCTAGTCAAGCGCTAAGTCGAGTGTCAGTATTCTCCTATGCAAAATTCCGAAAGCCCCTCCAGGCTCGAATCCGTTGACCGCGCACTTCAACTGCTGATGCTCCTGCGCGGGGGTGAATCCATCAGCGTCAAGGCCGCCGGAGAACGACTAGGTGTCGCCCCATCCACGGCGCACCGGCTTCTGGGTGCGCTGGTCGCGCGGGACTTTGCCGTCCAGGACCGGGAGCGGCGGTACCGTGCAGGTCCGCAGTTGACCCCTCATGGCGAGGCCAATTTCTCGGTCAACCAGTTGCGGCAGGTCGGCCGGCCGGCCCTGCAGAAGCTTTATGCCGATATCAACGACACCGTTCAGCTCATGGTTCTGACGGGGCCTCACATCCGCTTCATTGATGGCATCGAGTCCGAGGCGGCCCTTCACGTCAAAGCCAGGATGGGCGATCTCATGCCGGCCTACTGCTCAGCAGGCGGCAAGGCAATCCTGGCCGAACTCGGAAATATTGAGCTCGAGAAGATCTACCGGGGTGGCCTGACCCCCTGGCCCACCGCCAGGATTCACGCCCTGCCAGCCCTCAAGCGCCAGCTGGCAGCAGTGCGCAAGGCAGGCTATGCAACAAATTTTGAGGAAACGGAGCAGGGCGTCAGCGGCCTTGGCGTATGCGTCAGGGACTCGACGGGCAAGCCCATCGCGGCCTACACGACGGCCATCCCCACCGCACGATTCCAGAAATCGATGGTTGCCGATCACGTGCAGGCGCTCCAGGAGGCGGCATCGATGACGGAAAAGGGCCTCCTGAGAGCAGCAAACATTAGGGCCTAGATTGCGCAGAGCGGAATCTCTTCCCATTCCGTTGCGGACACCGGGATGCCTTCCTACGCTGAACCAAGTGGCACAGACCACATTCGGGCCTGATCAACGAGGACAGGCGTTACAGAAGGACATCCCGCACATGGACATCGACCTGGAAGAACTTGCGGCTATTATCGAGCAGCTGGACAAGACCGAGTTCACGGACTTTTTATACGAGAAGGGCGAACTGCGGCTGCATGTTCGCAGGGGCGGACACATTCCGGAGGGCGCAATCCACTCGCCCGAGTCCGCTGTCGCTGCTGCGGCACCACGGGTAGCCAGTGAGCCGGCACCAGCGGCAGCCGCTCCCCATCCCCCGGTGCCAGCCCCCGTCGTCGTAAATTCCCCTGCCCCCAATGGCCACTCCCCTGCCATCAGCCCTGATGCGCTTCCGGCCGGTCACATCCTCGTGACCGCACCGATGCTCGGCACATACTATGGGGCTCCCAAGCCCGGCGAGCCCGCTTTCGTCCAGGTGGGCGATGCCGTGTCCGCCGATGCCGTGCTGTGCATCGTCGAGGTCATGAAGCTTATGAACTCCGTGACCGCCGGCGCGGCCGGCGAGGTGGCTGCCGTTTTCGTGGAGGACGGAGACCTGGTGGAGTTCGAGCAGCCGCTGTTCGCCATCCGGGCCACGTCATGAACCACCGGATCTTCGTTGCCAACCGCGGCGAGATCGCGGTCCGCATCATTGAGGCCTGCGACCGGCTGGGCTACGACACTGTTCTCGGCGTCTCCAAGGCGGACAAGGACACCCTGGCCGCTAAACGGGCCGGCCGGGTCGTGACCATCGGTGGGCCAAGGCCTGCCGACAGCTACCTCAACATGAACGCCGTGATCCAGGCTGCCCTGTCCACCGGCTGCACGGCGGTCCACCCGGGCTACGGATTCCTCTCCGAACGTCCGGCCTTCGCCGAACTGTGCGCTGCAAACGGCCTGACCTTTATTGGTCCGTCGCCCGAGGCGCTGCGGGCACTCGGTGACAAGCTGACGGCCCGGCAGCTTGCCGAGTCCGTGGACGTTCCCGTCTCTGCGGGCGGCAACGCGCAAACGGCGGAGGAAGTGCGGCAGCTGGCCGAACGGATCGGCTACCCGATTCTCATCAAGGCAGCCCATGGCGGCGGCGGCCGCGGCATGAAACTCGTGGAAAGTACTTCGGAACTGGCCGAGGCCTGGCAAATGGCATCCTCCGAGGCGGAAGCGTCCTTCGGGGACGGCACCGTGTTCCTGGAGCGGTTCGTCCAGGATGCCAAGCACGTGGAGGTCCAGATCCTCGGGGACCGCCACGGCCACCGCGTCCACCTCGGCGAACGGGAATGTTCGGTGCAGTACCGCTATCAGAAAGTGGTGGAGGAAGCTCCCTGTACCGCCCTCCCGGGACCAACCCGCGCGTTGCTGTACCAGAGCGCTCTGCGCATCGCCGAAGCCCTGGACTATGTGGGCCTGGGCACCGTGGAGTTCCTTTACGACGTGCACCGTGATTCGCTCGCCTTCCTGGAGGTGAACCCGCGGGTGCAGGTGGAGCACCCTGTCACCGAGGCGATCACCGGCGTCGACCTTGTCCGCGAACAACTCCTGGCGGCGCTTGGCGAGCCACTTTCCTTTACCCAGGCAGAGGTCACCCTGACCGGCAACGCCATCGAATGCCGCATCACGGCGCAGGACCCGGAGAACGACCTGCAGCCTTCGCCGGGAACCGTCACCCGGTGGCGTCCTTCGGCCGCCGGCGGACTCAGGCTCGATACGCACATTTACGAGGGCTACCGCTTCCCGCCGTTCTACGACGCGTTGATGGCCAAGCAGGTTGCGTGGGCGCCGGACCGTGCCGCCGCCATCGAACGGATGGAGCAGGCCCTCGCAGCGTTCGAGATCGAAGGTGTCACCACCTCGCTGCCGCTGCTGCGCCGGATCCTGGCCCATCCGGTTTTCCGGGACAACACGGTGACCACCCACTGGCTGAACGAACTCATGATGGAAAAGGTGAATTCATGACCGAGGTCAAACTTGTCGATGTCTCCCTCCGGGACGGCAACCAAAGCATTTGGGGTGCCACCGGAGTCACCACCCGCATGGTCCGGGGCGTCGCTCCGCTGCTGGACCAGGTGGGATACCACGCCATCGAGCTGGCCTCCAGCACCTTGATGGCCACGGCCGTGCGGTATCACCAGGAGGACCCGTGGGAGCGGCTGCGGGTCGCCCGCGACCTGATGCCCAACACACAGCTCGGCTTCCTCACCACGGGGAAAAGGTTCATCACGTTCCACCGCACCCCGGACGCCGTCTTCGAACTTGCCTTCCGACTGCTGGCCCGCAACGGCGTCAAACGGCTTTGGGTGATCGATCCGATGCATGACATGGAGGGCGCGAAACGGACAGCTGAAATGGCCAAGCGGGTGGGGTTCGAGGAGGTGATCGGCGGTATCTGTTACACCACCAGCCCCGTCCACACGGACGAGTACTTCGCAATGAAGGCCAAGGAACTCGACGACTGCAACGCCATCGACAGCGTCTATTTGAAGGACCCGGCAGGGCTGCTGACACCGGACCGGGTGAAGAGCCTGGTTCCGCTGCTGCGGTCCAGCCTCACCAGCACCCGGCTGAACGAGATCCACTCGCACAGCACCACCGGTTTGTCCCCCATCACCGTCCTGGACGCGGCGGACCTCGGCATCGAAACCATCCACTGCGCCCTGCCGCCGCTGGCCAACGGAAGCTCGCACCCGGAAGCCCAGCGGCTGGTCCATAACCTGCGGGCCCGCGGCCACAACGTCAACGTGGATCTGGAGGCCATGGCCAACGCGTCCGCCTACCTGCAACGCCAGGGGCGGATCAAGAACCTGCCCGCCGGCAGCCCCAATGAGTACGACGAAGCCTACTACCGGCACACCATTCCCGGCGGGGTGCAGTCCACCACCCGCCGGCAGCTCGGAGAAATCCGGCGCGCCGACCTGTTTGACCAGGTGATCGAGGAGTCCGTGCAGGTCCGTGAAGACCTGGGCTGGCCGATCGTGATGACCCCGTTTGCGCAGTACATCGTCACCCAGGCCACCCTCAACGTTATTACGGGTGAGCGGTACAAGCAGATCTCCGATGAGGTCATCGACCTGCTCCGCGGTGACTTTGGACCGTTGCCCGGCGCCGTGAATCCCGAACTGATGGACAGGGCCATGGCCACCAAACGCGGACAACAGCCTATTAACGACGGCGGCGAGGTAACCATCGCGGACCTGCGGCGGCGCTTCGGAGCCACGATCAGCGACGAGGAACTGCTGCTCCGGGCAGTCATGCCCGCCGAGCAGGTGGACACCATGTACGCCGCGAAAAAGAATTCGGCCACCTCAACGCTGCAGCGCCTTCTCGCAGCAGTGCACGACCGGCCCTCCACCTCCGTGTCCATCAGCGACGGCACCACGAAATTCTCCATCCAACGCGGGCCAGGCACCAAAGCCGGCACCGGAGCCGACAGTGCCGCACAGGGAGCTACAGCATGAATGATCTGATACAGAACTCCCGCGGCTGGGTACTGGATGTCGATGGTTGCCTGATGCGCACAAAACGCGCCGGCGGTGCCGGCGGGGAAGCCATGCCCGGCGCCGCCGAACTGGTGGCAGCGCTCTACGCAGCCGGACACGCCGTCGTCGTTTGTACCAACGCCTCGGAGAAGACCCCGGCCGAATACGCCGCACACCTCCGGTCACAGGGAATCGGAATCCGGGACGAGGATTTCGCCACCGCCGGCAGCGCAGCCGCCGAGTACATCGCGCACCGGCATCCCGGGGCCAGGGTGCTGGCGCTCGGCGCGGAGGGTCTGACCGCCCCACTGCGCAGCCTGGGCATGAACCTCGCCGATCCCGCCCTACCGGAACTGGCCGACGTCGTGGTCGTGGGGGCCGCAAACGGATATAGCACCGAACAAATCAACGCGGCCAGCCTGGCGGTCGATGCCGGCGCCCCGCTCTACACCACTGTGGACGTGCCGTGGTTCCATGGCGGCCTGGGCAAGTCCGTGTGCGTCTCGGCAGCCATCGCCAACGCCGTCGGCTGGACTGCCGGAGCCGTCCCCCAGGTGCTGGGAAAACCCTCGGCCGCCCTGGGCGAAACGCTGCTGCGCCGGCTGGGCCTTCCCGCCGCGGAGGTCACCGTGGTCGGCGATGCCACCGTCGAAATCGACCTCGCACGGTCGATGGGTGCCAACAGCGCCCTGGTCCTCTCCGGCGCAACCTCTCCGGGCCTGCTTGCCACGCTCGAAGGAGCTGCCAGGCCGGATCTCGCCCTGGCGGACGTCGCCGAACTGCTTGAATTCCTCACCCCCTCCCTTTCACTGTCGCAAGGAGCCACATCATGACCGAAACCACGCCGGGCAGCGCAGCCCGCTTCCCGTTCTTCAGCGAGTCCACCGCCCCGGCCGGCGGTGAGGGCTGGGAGTCGATGTATCCCTATTACCTCGTCCCCAGCGAGGAAACTACTGAACACGAGAATGCCCAGTTCTGGTTCGCCGACACCATGCACTGGTCGCGCGGCTGCCACCCGTTCGACAGCATCGGCGCCGAGGCCGTGTACCTGGGCGTGGGAACGTTCAGCACCCGCATCTTCGCGCTGCCCGTGTCGCTGGGACTGGACGTCCGGGTTGTCAACGGGTATGTCTACATCTCGCCGCTGGGCGTGGAGGACCCCGCCCGGATCCGGGAGCGCGTGGCCATCTTCCAGGAACGCGCCGGCTACTACTACGCCAACTGGGACGAGCTGTACGGAAAGTGGAAGACCAAGATGGAAGGCGCCATCGATTCCCTTCGCACCATCGAATTCCCCCGGCTCACCGAATACGACCCCGCCGAGGTGGTCTCGGAAGCACGCGGCCGGTCCTCGGCCATGGCCGTCATCGAAAATTACCACCGGCTGATCGATGAATTCTTCTCCATCTGGCAGTACCACTTCGAATTCCTGAACCTGGGCTACGGCGGCTACATCACCTTCTTCCAGTTCTGCAAGCAGGCCTTCCCGCTCATCAGCGAGCAGTCCATCTCCCGCATGGTGGCCGGCGTCGATGTCCTCGCCTTCCGCCCGGACGACGAACTGCGCAAGCTCGCGGCGCTCTCCCACGAGCTGGGCCTCAACAGCATCATCACCGGTGACACCGGCCCCGACGCCATCCTCGCCGCGCTGGCCGAATCCACCAACGGCCGGACCTGGCTGGCGGCGTTCGAAGAGGCCAAGGACCCCTGGTTCAACTACTTCGCCGAGTACGGGTTCACCCATGACCAGGAAACCTGGGCCAGCGACCTCTCCATCCCGCTGCAGGGCATCTCACGGTACGCGCTCAAGATTGCCAACGGCGAAGACATCTCCCGGCCCATCGAGCGGCTCCGCGAAGAGCGGGACGAGATCGTGGACGAATACCGGGCCCTCCTCACCGGCGATGAAGCACGACAGTTCGACGAACTGCTCGGACTGGCCCGAAAGGTCTTCCCCTACATCGAGGAACACAACATCTACGTAGAGCACTGGTCCCACAAAGTCTTTTGGGAAAAAGCGTGGGACCTGGCGCGCTTCCTGGTCGATGCCGGCTTCCTCGACACCGCCGAAGACATGTTCTACCTGAACCGTTTCGAGCTGGACACCGCTCTCTTTGACGTGGTGGACTCATGGGCCATCGGCGTTCCTGCCCGCGGCAAGAAGCGCTGGCAGGCAGAAATCGCCCGCCGCCGGCCCATCGTCGCAGCGCTCCAGGCAGCCAGCGCCCCGCCCGCCTACGGCATCCCGCCGCAGCAGGTCACGGACCCGTTTGCCGTGATGAACTACGGTGTCACCACCGAACGCGTGCAGGACTGGCTCGGCGCCTCCGACGGCGCCACGGACAAGCTCAACGGCATCCCGGGGTCCCTCGGCATCGTCGAAGGCACCGTTAGGGTCCTGCGTTCCGAAAAGGACCTTCCGCTCCTGCAGACCGGCGAAATCCTGGTGGCTCCGATTACCGCGCCGTCGTGGGCAGCGGCCTTCGCCGTAGCCACCGGCGTCATCACCGACATTGGAGGCATGATGTGCCACGCCGCCATCGTCTGCCGCGAGTACGGCATACCTGCCGTGGTCGGCACTGGCTTCGCCACCGCCCGCCTGACCACCGGCCAAAGGGTAAGGATCGACGGCAAGGCGGGCACCGTCGTCGTACTTGAACCCGCCCCCGAAACCGTTCACGCCACCGACACCGCTGCAGTGGTCAGCTAGGAGCTTGACTGTGTATATCCACGAATTCACCGACCCCGCCTGCCAGGACGTCAGGGAAGTGGGCGGCAAGGCCGCCGGCCTCGCCCAGATGACGGCCGAAGGGCTGCCCGTGGCACCCGGCTTCGCCGTGACCGCTGCGGCCTACCGGGCCTACCTTGAGGCGGATGGACTGAAGGAGTTCACCCGACGCGTGCTGGACGGGCTGGGCAGCGGGCGGGACCAGGCAGCGTTCGACGACGCCGCGCACCGCATCAGCCAACGGTTCGCCGACGTGCCCATCCCGGCAGAGGTGGCAGACGCAGTGCGCGGGGCTTACACGAAGCTGTGCACCGAAACAGGGGTGGAGAACATCGCGGTGGCCGTGCGCTCCAGCGCAACGGCTGAGGATTCCGTGGGCGCCAGTTTTGCGGGCGAGTTCGAAACCTGGGTGGACATCGTGGGTGCGGACGAGGTCCTGAAGTACGTGCATGAGTGCTACGTCAGCGTCTTTGCCGGGCGGGTCCTGTCCTACCTCTCCGAGAAGGACATCGATCCCCACGCCATCGAGATGGCTGTGGTGATCCAGAAGACCGTGCGGGCACGCGCGGCAGGCGTGATGTTCACCCTCAGCCCCACCAGCGGTGACCGCTCCAAAATCGTGCTGGAAGCCAGCTGGGGCCTGGGGCTGTCGGTGGTCGGTGGTGAGGTGACCCCTGACCGGTTCGTGGTGGACAAGGTGGGTCTGGGCATTGCCGACCGGTCACTGGGTAACAAGATCATCGAATACCGCAGCGGAGACGCGCCGGTGGACGTTCCTGCTGAACGCCGGAACATCCTGTGCTTGCAGGACGACGAAGTAGTTGCCCTGGCCACGCTCGGCAAGAAGCTCGAACGGATCCATCAGGCACCCCAGGACATCGAGTTTGCCGTGGACGAAGAACTCCCCGAGGGCAGTAACTTGATCCTGCTTCAGTGCCGTCCAGAGACAGTCTGGTCCAACGCAGACCGGAAGCCGGCTTTCGACGCCGCAGCGGGCATGATGTCCTGGATTACCGGCAGCATCTCCGGCACGGCCACCCCGCCTGCACACGCGCACGGAGCCTCACACCAACACTAAGAAATGTGGTCATTGGACCATTTACCAACGGCAGGGGACGCCCGCACCACAGTGCGGCAGCCCCTGCCGTTCGCACTACCGCTGAAGGCTAGTCCGAGCTGCCCGCGCTCTGCCCGCGCCAACTCCACCGTGGATGCCGGGCACGTCGAAAAGTGCGGACATTGTCCATACCCCCCTTCGGGGGCCATCAAGGACTACTGGGGGACCAGATGCCTGGAAATCTCTGCGGCAGAGTCCAGTAAGTCGATATAGCCCGCGCCGGCTCCGACGACGAGGTCGAAGCCTTCATCCGTGGTGAAGCCATGCAGGTAACCGTTAGCCCAGAGCAGCAGCACCATGAGCGTCCACGCCGTCCGCTTGTCCCCGTCAATGAGTGGAGCGTTAGAGGGCGAAGATTTCCTTTGCAACTGTGATAGCTGACATGGCTTTGGGCCATCCGGCGTAGAAGGCGAGATGGATGATTGCCTCTTTGAGTTCAGTTTCGGTTAGTCCGTTCGCCCGTGCTCTGATTAGGTGTCCGCGGAGCTGGTCAGTGCTGCCGCTGGTGATCAGACTGGCGACGGTGACGAGGCTGCGGTCCCGGGGTAAAAGTTCGGTTCGTTCCCAGACATCGCCGAAGAGGACGTTGTCCGTGAGGTCAACGAGTTTCGGGGCGAAGTCGCCAATGAGTTGCTGGGCCCTGGTCTGGTGTGAGTCGCTCATGATGGTCCTTTGGGAGTTGGTGTGATGGTGCAGATTCTGCTGGCCCGGCGTGCCGCCGCTACTGTGCCGGGAGGAGTCCGGTGCCGCGCGCCCAGGATTGGATGGCGGTTCCTGCGGTGCGGACTTCTTCGCCTTTGACAGCGAGGCCTTTCCCGATCGTCGCGCCGGGGCAGGACCGACTGTAGTCACGGACGGTGTTGCCCAGGCCGCTCATGGCGTGGGTGGTGACGGGATGGACGGTTTTACCGGTGAAGTCGTAGTTTTCAGTGAAGGTGGTCATGATCATTGGTGCCCTGACGTTCCAGATGCCGCTGGCCAGGATGACGGTGTCGTACTGGTCGATGACGGGCAGCTGGTTGCCGATCCCGGGGCGGGCGTCCTGATTTTGTTCGCGGACGTTTCTGGCGACGGTGGCGTCGTAGCTGTTGGGGTAGGGGTCGGCCGCCTCGATGCGATGCACGTCGCACGGGATCAGGCCGCTGATCAGGCCGGCGAGGACGGCGGTGTTGCCGACATCGAGGCTGGAGCGGCCGCCGTAGTAGTAGTTCTCGCCGGCCCTGGAAAAGTAGGCGAGCAGAACGTGTTGGCCGTCCTGGCCTGATGTTGCTGTTTTTGGGGACGGTGTTGTGTCTGCTGGGGGCACTGTGCGGGTTCCTTGGGGTGTGCAGGCTGCTGTTGCGGCCGTGATGAGGGCGCCGGTCAGGCCGGCGGCCGCCGCTTGAAGGGCGGACCGCCGACTGGCGTCTAACTCGCTGGTGACCAATGGGCGTGCCTTGGTGTTAGCTGTAGCGCCGGTTGCCGAGCCAGCTGACCATGGCGGGGTCACGGTGGTCGAAAAAGAGGCTGGTGCCGGTGTCCAGTGTCGTGATCTGCTTCATCTGGTCTTCGGTAAGGGTGAAGCCGAAGACGTCCAGGTTCTGGGCCATGCGCCCGGGCCGGACAGACTTGGGGATCACGACGACGTCGCGCTGGATGAGCCAGCGGAGCACGACCTGGGCGACGGACTTGCCGTGTTCGTCGGCGATGGCGCTGAGGGTCGGGTCGGTGAAGAGGTTGTTCTTGCCTTCGGCGAATGGTCCCCAGGATTCGATTTGCACGCCGCGTTCGCGCATGAGTTCCTGGTCGGCGGCGCGTTGGTGGAATGGGTGGGTTTCAATCTGGTTCACGGCCGGGACGATTTCGTTGTGGTCGATGAGGTCAACGAGCCGGTCTGGGTGGAAGTTTGAGACGCCGATGGCCCGGGTGAGGCCTTCCTTGTTCAGGTCTTGCATGGCGCGCCATTCGCTGTAGTAGTCACCGAGTGGCTGGTGGATCAGGTAGAGATCGAGGTAGTCCAGGCCGAGCCGGTTCAGGGAGTTCTGGAAGGACTGCTTGGTGTCGTCCTGGACGTTGCCGGTGGGTGCGTGCTGGATCCACAGCTTGGTGGTGATGAACAGTTCCTCGCGGTTGATGCCGCTGGCTTTGACCGCGGCGCCGACGGCCTGTTCGTTGCCGTAGGACGCGGCGGTGTCCAGGTGCCGGTAGCCGGTTTCGAGGGCTGCTTCGACGGCGGCCTGGGTTTCTTCTTCGGGGATCTGGAAGACACCGAAGCCGAGGATGGGCATTTTGATGCCGTTGTTGAGCGTGACGTTCTTCATGGGTTGTTCCTTAGCGTTGTTCTGCTGTTGTTTGTGGGTGGGTTTTGGACTGGGCGGCCTGGTAGTCCTGGTCACTGACGGGTTCGAGCCACGTTGCGGTGTGGCCGTCGTCGTGCTCGACCAGGGCCAGATGGCACAGGCGGGAGTCCGGGGTTGCGCCGTGCCAATGTTCTTCTCCGGGACGGGTGTGGACGGTTTCTCCGGCGTGCATCAGGATGACTGTCCCGTCCCGGGTGGCGACCAGTCCTGTTCCGTCGGTGCAGTGCAGTGTTTGGCCCAGTGGGTGGGAGTGCCAGTGGGTCCGTGCCCCGGGGGCGAACCGGACCATCGCGAATCCGAGCCGGGAAGGGCTTTCAGCTGAGTGCAGTGGGTTCAGGTACACGTCGCCGGTGAACTTTTCGTCCGGTCCTTTACTCGTGGGTCCCGGAACTGCGAGGCGCATGCCTGCTCCTTTCGTTGCTGTTGGGTCTGGTCAGGTGGTTGCGTGCCGCCGGCGTTGGAATGCCAGAGACGCGACTACGAGAACGATGAGGACCACGGCGGTGGCGCCGAGGCTGGCGCGCAGCCCGGTGATGAACTCGCCGCTGGCAATCACCGCGCCGAAGATGGCCACCCCGAGGGAGCCGCCGACTTGCCGGGCGGTATTGACTACGCCGCTGGCGGTGCCGGCCCGTTCGGCGGGTACGCTGTCCATGACCTGGGCGATGATGGACGGGACGGTGAAGGAACCGCCGACCCCGACCGGGACCATAAGCGCTGAGACGAGCAGGACCGGTGCGTCTGCTGGCAGCAGGCACAGTCCGGCCAGGCCGCCGGCCATGATCAGTTGGCCTGCGGCGATCATAGCTGCGTGCCCGTACTTGGCCATGAGACGGGCGATCCAGGGGTTCAGGATGGCGACAAGGGCCGTCATCGGAAGGAAGAGCAGCCCGGTTTCCAGGGCAGAAGCGCCGCGCTCCTGCTGGAAGTAGAGGCTTTGAACGAACACGATGCCATAGAAACCGGCCATCGTGACCACAGCAATGGTCAGTGCGGTGGAGACGGCACGGGAGCGGAACAAATCCAGCGGAATCATCGGATGCCACCCCCGGGCCTGGGCGATGATGAACGCGGTGATGGCCACGACGGCGACGGCGAACATGAGAATGATGGCAGGACTTCCGTACCCGGCCTCGGCGCCTTCGATGATGCCGTAGGTCAGGGCTGCCAGTCCGACGACGGCGCTGATCTGTCCGGTCCAGTCGAACGGTTCCGGCCGGCGGGGTGATACCGCGACGCGGGAAAGGATGCCGAGCGAGACGGCTCCGACGGGCAGGTTGACGAAGAAGATCAGCCGCCAGTCGAGCTGCGTGAGAAGCCCGCCCAGCACCGGTCCCGCGGCAGCCGCGACGGAACCGCCCAGCCCCCAGTAAATAATGGCCCGGCCACGGGCTGCAGCGTCGTGGTAAGCCTCGCGGATCAGGGCCAGGGACGCCGGCGTGATCATCGCTCGCGCCGATGCCCTGCAAAATACGGGCCCCGACCAAGGCCGGGAGCGAGGGGCTCATCGCGCAGGCACCGGAAGCAACAACGAAGAGGATCATGCCCAGCCCGTAAGCGCGCCGCGCCCCGGCCCGGTCGGAGAACGTCCCGGCGAACAGCTGGAGGGCGGAAAACATCAGGGTGTAGCCGGTCACGACCCACTGCAGACCCGACAGACCACCGCCGAGGTGGTTGTGGATCGCGGGCAGGGCAACGTTGACGATCTGGGCATCCAGGGCGACAACGAAGAACCCCAGCATCGCCACGGCCAGGGATGTCCTGGGCCGGGCATCCACTGCCGGGCTGCTGGCGGTAGACACGGACATGGTGTCCTTTCGAAGTTCTGGAACGGTCTGATTCCAGAAAACCAGCCGCTTCCTGCGCGCGGGAGTGTCTGTTGTGCGGTGTACTGGCAGTTCCTGTTAGACCACCGCGGGCCGCCGTAGCCTAGAACCCATGGACACCACCAACGACGTCCGCGAGTTCCTCATGAGCCGCCGGGCGCGCATTACCCCGACCCAGGCGGGGCTGCCCGCCTACGGAGGAACCAGGAGGGTCGCCGGGCTCAAACGCGAGGAAGTCGCCATGCTCACCGGCGTCAGTACCGAGTACTACGCCCGCCTCGAACGAGGCAACCTCCGGGGAGTGTCGGACTCCGTTCTTGACTCCCTCGCCCGGGCACTACAGCTGGACGAGGCAGAACGCGCCCACCTGTTCGACCTGGCCAAAGCCGCCGCACCAGCCCCCGTATCCGGACCACGGCGGGCACGGGCTGAGGTGCGTCCCAGCATCGAAAGAGTCCTGGCCGGAATGACCGGGACACCGGCCTACGTCCGGAACGCCCGCACCGACGTGGTCGCTGCCAACAACTTATGCTTCGCCCTCTACACCGGCATCCTCAGCCCCGAGACCCTTCCGGTGAACCTCGCACGGTTCATGTTCTTGGACCCGCGCTCCAGGGACTTCTTTGTTGAATGGGATACTCTCGCCAATGACTTCGCCGCCGCCATGCGCACCGAATCCGGCAGTAACCCGCGCGACCGTGCGCTCAACAGCCTTATCGGTGACCTGGCCGCGGGCAGCACTGAATTCTCCACCCGGTGGGCGCGACATAATGTCCGCTTTCACCGGACCGCACGCAAGACCATGCGCAACCCACTCGTTGGAGAGATTGAACTTACCGGAGACGCGCTGGAACTCCCCGGCGAAGGGCTGACACTGATCGCATACTCAGCCGAGCCCGGCAGCCACGCCCAGGACCAGCTCGACTTCCTTGCCAGCTGGGCCGCGAGCAACAACGCCAAGATTGAACAACTACCCGTCAACCCATCGTCGGCTTGATCGCCCATGACATGTACCGATCAAAGAATGCCGCCATTTATCGGCAAACTCCACAGACCGGAGCCATGTGTCTCATAACCCAGGGTGCCTCAAATCGCAAGCGTTTCGAGGCAGAGGGGCGGCAGGCGAGAGCTAGCCTGACTGCCGCGGGCACCCGCAGAGGGCATCCGAAGACGACGTGTTGGGCCCCACCTGACATCGGGCCCAAGTTCACTCGGCCTTCGATAAAGCAGACGTAGGTGTGGACACTATCCACACCCTCTTTGGCAGGACAAACCTGTGGGCGCGACTCTTGTGGGCACGCACTAAGACCCCCTCACCAGGGGTGCTCTTCAGTGAAATCGCAGAGGTCATGTCGCTGCCGCTCCCGCGGCCCAAGGAATAGGTGTGGTCCACCCTGTGCCCGCTCGACAGAAACCGGAAACAAGGAACTGAATTACGAACGCAAGCTTTGTACACACGTCAAAGGAAAAATCGCCCCTGACGAGGCAGCACCATGTGCTGTGAATCGCAGCGGTAACCGGCGGTATTTTTACAGCGCTATTTGTCACCATGCGGGCCGCAAGAGGACCCCTCGCCGGACGTCAATGGCGGCCGCTGACCGAGTCGTTCATCCTCTTGCTGAGGGCAAACAGGAAAGACCGTCACCACTTGGTAGTTTCGACGTAGTCAATCCGTCTTCCCTGTCTAATTTCCTCAGCTTCGGCGCTGCGGGTTTCCGTCCCGCCGCCCCTACGCCGGCCCGAGACTGCTTCATCCTGCGCTTGGCCTGTTCCAGCTCGCCGCAGCGGAGGAGCTTGTACCGCTGGGTATCCGCGTTTCCCCCCGCTACATCGAGGTGATAGCCGCCGGTGGAGGCGGGCGCTCCGGTCAGCGCAGCGATTCGAGTCAGGTCAGCCTATGGAGAGCAAAATACGAACGGCTGACGGGCATCAAGCCCGAATGGGATCCGGAGAACATGTTCCGCTGCAACGCCAACATCCGCCACGGGACCCAGGCCACGTGACCGTGGGCGCGGACCACGACAGTGGTCTTCTTCCTGACAACGCCTGGAATTCTTCTTTGAGAGCCAGGAAGCGTGGCATGGCCCCAGCCCCTTATGCAGATTGCCGGATCGCAGGCTTTGCCCGCCGCCCTAACGGGCAGGGTGGACGTAAGTCTTGTATTCCTGGAACTCCTCGAGGGCTCGAGGTCCTCTAAGGCGGCCCAGGCCGCTTTGCTTGAACCCGCCCTCCTCGAACTGGTCGGCCATGACAACCCAAGAGTTGGTCCACACGGTTCCGGCCAGGAGACGTCGGGCCACCCTAAGGGGCCGATCGACGTCCCTACTCCAGATCGCCGCGGAGAGCCCATAGCGGGTGCCATTGGCCAATGCAACGGCCTCATCCTCGCTGCCGAAGACCTCAAACGTCGCCACGGGGCCAAAGACCTCCTCTTGGACGAGTTCGCTCTCCACGCGGTCGACCTCGAGGAGACTCGGGCGGTACAAGGCGCTGCCGTCGGCGACGACGCCACCACGAACCAATGGCTTCGCCCCCGCATCGATGGCCCTGCGTACGAACCCGTCGACACGGCGAGCACTGGCCTCGTCGATCAGGGGGCCCATGTCACTGGCTGGATCGTCGCCGGGACCCACCACCACGGCCTCGAGGGCCGCGGTGAGCCGTTCCCGAAGCTTGCCGCTGACGCCGCGCTGCGCGAGGACCCGGCTCCCCGTCATGCAGAACTGCCCGGAAAAGACCGTCACGCCCTTCGTCAGGACAGGCACGGCAGCATCCAGGTCGGCGTCGTCAAATACGATCATGGGTGTCTTCCCGCCGAGCTCGAGCAAGACCCGCTTGAGCGAGGGCGCAGCGCCCGCCATGATCTCACGGCCCACGCGCGTGCTTCCGGTGTACGAGAGCGCGCCGACGAGCGGCGACGCGACAAGCTCCCGTGCGAGCAGGTCCCCGGACTCGGTCAGCGAGCTGAGGACACCCGGCATAGATCTCGTGGAGGATGCCATTCACTAGCCCGGTTTGCGAGGGCATCTTCACCACCGCGGTGCAGCCGGCAGACAGCGCCGGGGCAAATGAACGGACCGAGAGGATGACCGGCGAATTCCAAGGGACGATGACCCCTGCAACACCGACCGGTTCAGGCATCGAGGTCACGTGAACGCCTGCGCGGACCTCTGCCGCGCGTCCGGTCGAGGTTAGGGCCAGCGCCGCGCAGTAGCGGAGCGTCGCGGGCGCCCCTCCCACCTCGCCGCGGGCCTCCCCGACGAGCTTTCCGTTTTCCCGCGAAAGCATCTTCGTTAGCTCCGGGCTGCGACCCTCAATACGGTCCGCGAGCTGACTGAGCACTTTGTGCCGGAGTTGCCTGTCAGATGCCCAGTCGGTCTCGTCAAACGTCCTGCGGGCGCCCGAAAGCGCGGCCTGTATCTGCGCCGCGTCGGCTTCGGTGTACGTTCCCAGAACGGACCCGTCCGCCGGCGACCGTGACACGCTCCCCTCGGAGCCGACGATGAGTTCACCGTCGACGAAGTTCCCCGCTTCTGCCCCGCGCGTCCCGATGGTCATGCCCGTCTCCTCACGGTGTGGCGCACCTGCACGCCGGGGCCCGCCTACGCTGCAGGCACGCGCAACCGGGAAACTGGTCGGTAATGCCAAGAGGACTTGCAGATCGGGGGTGGTTAGAACGCGATGCTACTGCCACACCAACCTCACCACCAGCCCTGCCGTCCAGACCCAGCCCGGAGCGGCAAACACCCCCTACACACGGCCGGGACTCGCCACGGGTTCAACGCCAGGACGGACCAAATGAAGGTTCTCTCACCAGCGTCCCCCGCCCGCGCAGGCATCAGACGACGAGGAGTGCCCTCGCTCCGCTCCAAACCCGACGCTAGTCCTGAAAATCCAAGGGTAACGAGACGTCAGCTACCGTCATATCTCTCTGGCTCGTTAGACCCGGACGGTGAAGGTGCCGCCAATTGGCGTTTCCTCGCCGCTGCTTCAGGGCGCTCCTGCCATTTCGGGATTGCATGAGTCGAATCTATTTCCGGGCAGTTCGTCATTGTCACGGGTCCTGCCCCGGAGGAGACTTGAGGCGACGGCATCCCATCCTGGGGCCGCCCGCGGGGCCAGCCGGCTGCGGGGCCTCACAGTAACCTGTAGCGGCTTGGTGGATCGATGAGCTCCATGACACCCCTCGAAAAGGACGCTAAGCGGTCGCGCCATCTGTTGCCCTTGGTGGCTATCGCACTAATTGGCTGTCTCGGCGGGTGCGAGTACCAATCTAACGACGCTTCCCTCCCGTCTACCAGTTCTCCGATCACGGAGGCCCGCACGGTCCCGCCGCTGCCAGCGCGTGGCGATATCGACGCCGGCACATACCTCGTCCCCGTCGCCGGATACAAGGAGCCTTTCAAAATCACCGTGCCAGACGGCTGGCTTGCTCTCGACGGCCACAGCCTGGGCAAGGACGACCCGGATCACCCGGCTGAGTGGGCCGTCTCCCTGACTCTTTCGCCCGCGTACTACGTGGCGATGGATGCATGCACCTGGAGGGGCGCCCTTGCCGATTTCGGTCCGTCGGCCAAGGCCTTCGTTGATGCGATGGCGGCGCAGTCGTCTACGGCAAGCACCCCGCCCGTCAAGGTCATGGTAGGCACTTACTCCGGCTTCGAGTTCGACCACTCCGTCGAGGGCAACGTGGACATCACAGCCTGCAACGGCGGCAAGTTATGCATCCACTCAGAAGATAGACAAGACTGCTCACGCTGGTACTCAACCCAGAATCAACACGAAACCTACCCGGTGGTCGACCTGAACGGCAAGCGGGCTGTCGTCGCGGTGGGCCACATCGACGAATCGATCAATCCGGAGCTGATGAGAGAGGCACGCGCCGTCTTCGACTCGATCGTGTTCTAGTCCGACAAGTGACCAGCTGAACCGATAAGCGATCCCGCCCTCGGGCGCCGGCTCCTTCTCTGAACCCCCCTGCATGTCTCATAACCGAAGCGCGGCGAATTCGGGGAACGTCCTCGGTGGTGATGGTGAAGATGTCCCCGACAGCGAGGGCGTGCGGGCCGTCAACGAAGCGGCCCAGGCGGATCTTGGGACCTTGCAGGTCGGCCATGATGGCCACTGCCTTGCCCAGATCGGAGGCCGCCTTGCGGACATTTTCGTAGGTGTTGTCGTGCACGGTGTAGTCGTTCTGCATGATAACCGGGCGACGTCAACGCCGGCTTCCAGCACGGCGAGGGTGTTTTCGTAGCTGGCAATTGCCGGGCCGAACGTAGCCACAATTCTTGCGCGTCTCATATACCTACCAAATGGTTCATTTGTACGGAATTGATGTTGAGCCAGAAGCTGCTTTGGCCTGCGGTGCCTCTAAAGCCGTCCCTGATGCCCGACGGTTGAAGTTGCATGGGGTGGGGATCATCGCCCGGGACTCCCACAAAAAGGCACCCGCCCGTGACCGCAGGGCGGGTGCTTTGGGTTTCCCGCGCTACGTGAAGCTGAGCTGCAGGAGGTTTGTTCCTATGTCTTTGCCGATTTTTTGCAGCAGGGAGGCGGAGAGTTGGGGGTCTTTGGATGAGTCCTGGTCGGTGTACTCGGCCAGGGTGAATACCTGGGTCAGGTGCATGTCCGGCCACCGTTCCTTGGGGAGCAGGGAGCGTCCGGCGACGGCGATGATGGGCCGGCTTCCTGAGCGCCGGGCCACGGCGGCGGGTAGTTTTCCGGCGAGGGTTTGTTCGTCGATGCTGCCTTCGCCGGTGATTACGACGTCGCAGGTGTCTTTGCGGGCGTTGAAGTCCAGCAGGTCGAGGAAGTAGTCAGCCCCGGAGACCTGTTTGGCGCTCAGCAGCAGGCAGGCGTAGCCGATGCCTCCGGCGCTTCCCGCACCTTCGTGTGCTGCCAATCCCTCCGCGTCCGGGAATCCTGCTTCTGCCATCTTCGTCACAAAGTGGCCCAGGCTTTCGTCGAGGAATGTCACGTCCTGTGCTGCCGCGCCTTTTTGGGGCCCGAAGACCGCTGGTGACCCGTTGGGGCCGCGGAGGGGGTTATGGACATCGCTGGCGACGATCAGTTCTGTGCCGGCCAGCTGCGGCAATACGGTTCGGCGGACGTAATCTATTTGTCCCAGCACTGATCCGCTGCCTTCGAGCCGGTGACCTTGCCCGTCGTAGAAGGTGAAGCCGAGAGCCGACAGCAGTCCCATGCCACCATCGGTGCTGGCGCTGCCGCCCAAAGCCAGGACAATCCTTGCAGGGTTGAGGCTGAGCGCGAACAGGACCGCGTCGCCGAACCCACGACTGGAGGATTTCAACACCTCCAATTTGCCGCCCGGTAACAGAGCGAGGCCGCAGGTATTGGCTACTTCTACCACCGCTGTTGTGCCGTCGAAGGCGATGCTGGTCTGAACGGGAGCTCCGGTCGGACCAGCGACGATGTGGCTGTGCCGAGTGAAACCCGCGGCGACGGCGGCGTCGACGCTGCCGTCGCCGCCGTCGGCCAGGGGCAGCAGTTCGCACTGGATCGCTCCAGTTTTACCGGCTTTGTCAGCCGCGGAGCGAAGCCCCGCTGCCAGGGCATGTGCAACCTCGTTGGCGGTGAGACTGCCCTTGAACTTGTCGGGGGCGATGAGTGTTCGCACGGTTTTCAGGGCGGTAGTGCTGGTCATGTCAGGCTTTTTCCGAGTAGGCGGGGCGGGCTTCAGCGGACTGGGCTGGGTCGACGTCGGCTAGGTGCTGGGGTGCCGGGGCCGCTGAGTCATAGTGGTTGGGCGAGTGGTGGCCGTATCGGACGAGGTCATCATCGATAGCTGCAACGTCATCGGCATGGGCCGGGTCTTCGCTAGGCATCGGTTCAACGGCTTCGCCGGCGAAGACACGACGTACGCAGTCGGCGTCCAGGGTGCGGTCCCACCAGGCGATGAACAGGGTGGCCACCGCGTTGCCGGTGAAGTTGACCAGGGCGCGGCATTCGGACATGAACTTGTCGATGCCGAAGATGAGCATGATGCCGGCCGCGGGGATGGTGCCGATGGTGGCCAGGGTGGCGGTCAGGGCGATGAAGCCGCCGCCGGCCACGCCTGCTGCACCCTTGGAGGTCAGGAGCATGACGGCGAGCAGGCCCAGCTGCTGGCCGAGGGTCAGATGGGTGTTGGTGGCCTGGGCGATGTAAAGGGCGGCCAGGGACAGGTAGATGGCGGCACCGTCGAGGTTGAAGCTGTAGCCGGTGGGGACCACCAGGCCGACGGTTTCTTTTTTGACGCCGGCGTGCTCGAGCTTGCGCATCAAGCCAGGCAGAGCGGGCTCTGCCGTGGAGGTGCCCAGGATCAGCATGTATTCCTCTTTGAGGTGCCGGATCATTGTGAAGATGTTCAGTTTCAGGAAGGCCATGACCGAACCGAGGACCACCACCACGAACAGGATCGACGTGGCATAAAACAGTGCGATCAGCCCGCCCATGCTGGTCAGGGACGAGACGCCGTACTTGCCCACCGCGAAAGCCATCGCTCCGAACGCGCCCAGCGGGGCGGCCTTCATGATGAAGCTCAGGATCTTGAACATGACCCCGGTGAGCCGCTGCACGCCATCCAGGACGGGGGCGCCGACCTTGCCCATGGCGTTCAGGGCGATGCCGAAGACGACGGCGATGAAGATGATCTGCAGGATGTCCCCTGCAACAAAGGGCTGCACGACGCTGGTGGGGATGATGTGGGTGATGAATTCCCACCATTCCTGGTGCTGGCCGGCGTCGATCAGCTTCGCAGCCGCATCTGAGGTCTTGATGGCGCCGGGGTCGGCGTTCACGCCTTCGCCCAGGCGGAAAACGTTGATGGCCACCAGCCCAAAGGCGAGGGCGCAGATGGTACCGATCTGGAAATAGGTCAGCGCCTTCAGCCCGGTCATGCCGACCTTCTTCAGGTCCGCGACGCTGGCGATGCCGCCCACGATCGTGAGGAACACGATGGGGCCGATGAGCATCTTCATCGCGTTCACGAAGGTAGTGCCGATGGGTTCCATGGCGATACCGGTGGCCGGGGCGAGCCAGCCGACCAGGATGCCGATAACAATGGCTGTCAGTACCCAGAAATAGAGCTGGCGGTACCAGCGCGGTTTGGTGGCCGGTGTCGCGTGGCCGGCGGTGGGGATGTGGTCCATGATTCCTACCTCATTGTGGAATGTCGCTGGAGGATGTTCTGAAGAAAGATTGGCGCGGGACGGGCGGTACGGCTCACCGCCCGCCCCGTGCTGCATCCGCTAACGGATGACGGCGCCGGAGAGTACTGCCTGCCTAGACGGCTGCCGGGGCGAGCGTCAAGGCCTTGATGATGGCTTCGGTGACGTCCTCGGTGGTGGCGTCGCCTCCAACGTCGCGGGTGAGGTGGCCGGAGCCGGTGGCGGTTTCGATGGCGGCCTCGACGCGGCGGGCCTCCTCGTGCAGACCGAAGTGGTCCAGCATCAGGGCGGCTGAAGCGATGGCGCCGATGGGGTTGCTGATGCCCTGGCCGGCGATGTCCGGAGCCGATCCGTGGACAGGTTCGAACATGGACGGGAAGCGGCGCTCCGGGTTCAGGTTGGCGCTGGCGGCCAGGCCCAGGCTTCCGGCGAGGGCGGAGCCGAGGTCGGAGAGGATGTCGGCGTTCAGGTTGGAGGCCACGACGACAGAGAGGTCTTCGGGCTTCAGGATGAACTTGGCGCTCATGGCGTCCACCAGGACGCTTTCGGTCTGCACGTCCGGGTAGTCCTTTGCCACCCGGTTGAAGACTTCGTCCCAGAGGACCATGCCGTACTGCTGGGCGTTGGACTTGGTGACCGAGGAGACCTTCTTCACGGTCCGCGTGCGGGCCAGGTCGAACGCGAAGCGCATGATGCGTTCGCAGCCCTTGTCGGTGAACAGTGCGGTCTGCAGGGCCACCTCGTTGCCAGGGCCCCGGCCGCTGAGATTGCGGCCACCCAGGCCGGCGTATTCACCCTCACTGTTTTCGCGGACCACGACCCAGTCGAGTTCGGTGTTATCGGCCTTGCGCAGCGGGGACTGCACGCCGGGGAGGAACTTCACCGGGCGGATGTTGGCCCACTGGTCGAAGTTCTGCGTGATGTTCAGGCGCAGGCCCCAGAGGCTGATGTGGTCCGGAACGTTTTCCCAGCCAACCGCACCGAAGTAGATTGCGTCGAAGTCTTTCAGGGCATCAAGGCCCTTGGGGTCCATCATCTGCCCGGTCTTCGCGTAGTACTCTGAGCCCCAGGGGAACTCGGTCCAGTCGAAGGCGAACTTGCCGCTGGAGTTTTCGGCCAGGGCGTCCAGGACGCGGCGGCCTGCGGCAACAACTTCCTTGCCCACGCCGTCTGCAGGGATCGAAGCAATGTTGAACTTCTGGGTGGTGCTCATGGTGATGTGTCTCCTCGTTGAGTATTGGGTGCTTGCCCGTTAGCAGGCTCACACCGTTCCTTCCTCTTCAAGTAGACGGGCGTCAACCAACCCGCGTCC
Source organism: Pseudarthrobacter sp. LMD1-1-1.1 (assembly GCF_040676255.1). Lineage (NCBI taxonomy): Bacteria > Bacillati > Actinomycetota > Actinomycetes > Micrococcales > Micrococcaceae > Pseudarthrobacter > Pseudarthrobacter sp. LMD1-1-1.1. The sequence goes on from NZ_JBEGHP010000022.1 coordinate 298,226, forward strand.
AAGACCAAGATTCAATCCGCTAAATAGGATCGGCCTATGAATGCTGATGAGGCGCCTCTTCTGGACTTGATACATGCAGCTCGGCAATTTTAAGGAAAGCCCTTGCGGCTGGGGTGAGGTCCTGTTTGCGGCTCAGGATTGCCACGTCGAGCTGGGACACCGGCTCGATGAGAAGGGTGCGAAGCCCGGACCTGTGCGCGAGCGGGGCCCAGGACGATGGCATAACGGCGTGCCCGACGCCAGCCAATACCAACGGCAGGATAGAGGTCCGGTGCGCCACCTCAACGACGATCTCCAAATCGACGCCGCCGGCTAGAGCATCATCGACAAGCCAGCGCATCAAAGACCCACGCTGACTCGCGATCAACCGGTGCCCTGCCAGATCTTCCCGTTGGATAGCAGTTCCAGGCCGAAAGGTATCGGCCTGCGGATTCACAATCAGGATCAGCGGCTGACGCTCCAGCTCCAGCACCTGGACTCCAGGGACCCGGATGGGGTTCGGTGACCCAGCGAGTCCAACCTCAGTGCTGCCGCTGCGGACCGATTCGATGACTTCCTCCGGAGTGAATGCGGCTACCACGTTCAGTCGAACCGACGGGTGCGAACGGGTGAATCCGGCGATCATGGATGTCAATGGTTCGATCCCAGGGGACGGCATCGTAATAATGTCCAGCCGGCCGCTCCGGATACCTCGAAGAGCCTGAACCGCGGATTGAGCCGCGTCCAAATCACGCATCACTAACCTGGCTGGACCCACAAGTTCCTGCCCCGCTTCGCTGAGAACAGCCCGCCGACCGATTCTATGGAACAGCGGAACCCCCAAATCTTTCTCCAAACTTGCAATCGTCTGCGAAAGGGACGGTTGCGCAATCAGCAGATGTTCCGCGGCCCGATTAAAACCATCGTGATCCACAACCGCCAGAAAGTACTTTAATTTCCGGGTATCCACTCAAACTCCTCAACCAGACCGGGGCCCTGCAAGCGGCTAGGGAGCGGCCTGGCCCGTGCTGCAGGGAAGCACTAATAGCCTAGGCTTATCAGCTTCATTGCAAGTAGGTCTTGGACGCCCAGCAGGAACAGCGGCTCTAATGGGAGCGACGAGGCCATTCTGATCGCAGTCGACGTCCGGGCTCACGTCACCGGCCCGACCCAGAACGGTCGGCTACATCCTCCGCTTCACCTGATCCACTCACCATCGCCAGCAAACCCCGGAGGTGCAACCCCCATTGACCCTGCCCAGCCCGCCACGTCCTACCCTGTGGACCGGCACTCGCCCGGCAAGGAGATTACGACTGGCGTGACTTGGCTCCGGGAGACGCCGTCGTACTTCTAGCTTCAGACCGGCGGAATGCCAGGATCTCCGGGACAGTGGACGACCTATCCACCGACGGATCCCTCCTATGGCTAGTTCAAGACAATGGCACCGGACGGCGGCTCTTCCGCCGCCCCGAAGGGCAGTTCGCGCGGTCTTTGATAAAGCAGACATAAGTGTGGACACTGTCCACACCCTCTTTGGCAGGACAAAGCCCGGGGCGCGACTCTCGCGGGCACGACCTAAGACCGACTCCCGGGGCGCTGTTGAGCGAGATCGCCGAAGTCATGTCGTCCAAGCTCGCATGGCCCATGAACAGGTGTAGGCCACCGCGGCCAACCTAACGGAACCGAAACTCGGAACTGCATAACCCCACTAGAGTAGGCGGAAGGCCCACCAGCATGGCCTTGAACCCGCCACCCCACACACCTGGATAGGCCGCCGCGGCGGCCAGGCCACAGCCCGCGACCCAACCCGTCAGACGACGCGACCGCAAGCTTTGTCAACACGTCAAAGCAAAAGCGCCCCTGACGAGGGAATACGTCGTTCTCGAGGTGGGACTCGAACTGTATTCTCGTCCTTGCAGACGCTGGGCTCCCGCGGAACATCCGGAGTCCTGGGCAGACCAAGTGCCGTACTAGGCAGTCCGAGGCGAAAGGTGTGGACAATTTCCACACTCCTTTTTCAAATAACACCTGAAAGACGGGCTGTAGCGCTTAGTCAGGAATTGCCTGCATCGCCTGGGTGGGTCCGTCTACGGCAGCGGTGCCGATACTGACACGGGGGTCGAAGGCGATGGCTCCGGGTTCGACCGCGATTAGTCCACCATCCACCGGGATCGTGGCTGCATTAACGTACGACGCCTGATCGGAAAGCAGCCAAGCGATGACATCGGCCACCTCTGAGGACGCGGCCGGGCGCCGGCTAGGGACGAACGCTGTGGCAAGGCTATAGGCTTCTTCGCGATCGATGCCGCCTAGTTCAGCGAATTCGCTCATCTCCACGTCCGCCATTTCTGTCCGAGTCCACCCGGGACATACTGCGTTGGCGCGTACCCCGAGCGGTCCGTAGTCAACTGCGACGGACTGCATTAACATCGCAAGGCCGGCTTTGGTGGCGTCGTAGCCTGCAATTCCAGCCGTGGCACGCAGCGCGGCGGCTGAGGCCACCCCGACGATCGAGCCGCTGGATTTGATCAGGTGAGGCAGGGCGGCCCTGACCAGCAAGAAAGGCCCGGTCAGGTTGGTGCTCACCATGGCGTTCCAGTCCTCATCAGAAAGTTCGCCGGCACTGCCGGCGCGGACGATTCCGGCATTCAGCACCACACCGTTGATTGCGCCGAATTGTTCTACGGTGTTCGCCACGAGCAGCTCCATGTCCGGGGCGGAAGCGACGTCCGCGACAACAGCATGGGCGCCGGTTGCTTCAGCGACTCGGGTCACAGCTTCTGGGCGGCGTCCGCAGATGACGACTTCCCACCCCTGGCTGCGCAATACTGCGGCTGTGGCGGCTCCGATCCCGGTTCCTCCGCCGGTAATAACTGCAACTGTTTTGGGGGTCATTCTTATCTCCTGGTTCTGTTTCGGACGTCTGCTTTCGCTTCCTCACGGACGACCGATAGTCGTGGAGAGGTTGTGGTCCTGGAGGAAGGCGAATTGCCGTGCTGCCGCCCGCAGGGGCGGCAGCACGGCAACCGTTCTAGATAACTTCTTTGGCGTAGTCGATGTCGCGCTTGCTCTTGCCGAACACCAGGCCGGCGAGCATGACCGTTGGGATGAGGATGAGCAGCCATTTTGCGGCTGCGTTGTCAGGTCCAATGAGGGAGTCGTAGTTCTCGATCGTCACGTAGCCGATGTAGGAGAGGATCAGGGTAGAGAGTGTGGGTGCGATCTTGGTCGCCCAAATGTTGGTGTTGTCTTTGGTTCGGACGAAGAACACGATAATGGATACGGAGGCCACGATGAGGATGGTTATGAAGGCTGCCGTTGCCAGGGCGCTGAACCAGGCGAACACGACGGTCAGTGGGTCTGCGCCGAGGACCAGGAAGGTAACCACAACGACGCCGACCGCCAGGCCATTGAACAGGGCTGCGGTGGCGGGACTCCCTTCCTTGGAAACGGTGGCCAAGTTGGTGGGCAGGACTCCGGCTCGGCTGAGGGCGAAAAGGTAGCGGGCGAACATGTTCATCAAGCCCAGGAGCATGGCGAGGTAACTGGTCACGACGAGGACCTGCATGGCCATGCTCAAAACGCCCCCTCCGCTTTCGGAGGCGAGGTTGAAGATAAATCCTGCAGGGTCCTGCGTTGCCGCCTCCTGGATGTTGTCCACTCCGATGGCCCCGCCGATAACCCAGATGGAGAGCGTGTAGAAGATTCCGACAAATGCGATCACGGCGTAGAGGGCCCGTGGGATCGTCTTGCGGGGGTTAGTTGCTTCTTCAGAAAACACCACGGTTGCTTCGAAGCTGGTGAAGCACAGGAAAGCGAAGAGCAAAGCGATGCCCAGGCCCGGGCTGAAGAGGTTTTCCGCGGTGAAGCCGGAGAATGTAAAAACTCCTGGCCCCCTGCTGGCAACCAGCACAATGACCAGGGCGGCCACTACGAGGGTTTCGCCGATAATCAGGATGGCCAGAAGCCGGATGCTTGTGTCGACGCCGCTCATGGTGAGGGCAGTGGTGATGACAAGCAACGCGACAATCCAAACGAGCGGAGGTACGGAGAGTCCGGCGATGCTCTCCAGCAACTGTCCGGCGAAGACGCCGAACTGTGACCACAGCCCTACCTGCAGGCTGAGGTACATCAGCAGGGCCAGACCAGCTCCTGCGGTGGCCCAGGGTGTACCCAGGCCTTTGGCGATGTAGGCGACAAAGCCGCCGGCGTTGGTGACATGCCTGCTCATGCGCAGGTATCCGACGGCGAAGAGTGCGATGAGCACGGCGGCGATCGCGTAGATCAATGGGGCTGCAGGTCCAACCGCCGCAAAGACGACGGGACCGGTGCCGACCACGGCTGCCATGGGGGCTGCGGCCGCGATGACGAAGAAGGCGATGGCGAAGACGCCGAGTTTGTTTGAGCGAAGATGGCCTGCTTGCGGTTGGACGGGTGCGTTGGACGGCGTCGTTGCCGGCAACTCGCTGACGTTGTCGATCATGGGTCTTCTCTTTCGGGCAGATAATGGCCGTAGCCGTGGTCGGCTTCCTCAGACGAGGAGCCGTGCCGTGAGTTTGTTTGTGAGCGCCGGAGTGATGCCGAGTCCGTCTTCCAAGTAGGAGTGACGTGATCCCCAGGCGTGCTCCACGCTGTGCCATGCGGCTTCGAGGTACCCTTGCCGCGCTTCCAGCAAGGGTGTGATGACTGTTCGCAGGTGCTTGTCGATGCGGGCGACGCTGCCTGCGGAGTCTCTGATGAGGTATTGATTCTCCGGTAATGAACTCTGAACGTAGTCTTCGAGGATTGCGGTTTCAGGTACCCCCAGGATGGTCAAAAGGATGGCTATTGCCCATCCGGTTCTGTCCTTCCCAGCCGAGCAGTGGACGACGACAGGCAGCTCAACTCGAGCCAATGACTGAAGGAAATTGGCAAATACCGGTGGGTTGCCTGCTATGTCACGGGCATAGAGCCGGTGCATTGCCTCTTCAGCCCGCACTGCCGTAAGGGCCCTGCCAAGCTCGCTCACGCGACCTTCGCGAACCGCAGACCACAGCCACGCGTCCCTGCTGTCTTTAGCCTGAAGTGGCGTTTGTACAGCCGTGAGCGCAGGCACGCAACGGTCTTCGGTTTCGGATTCCCAAGGACTTCGCAGATCCATGAAGTGCAGGCGTGCCGCCTCCAGCCTTTGACGATCCGGGGCTGTCGAGTATCCGAAGTGTCCACTCCGGTACACCAGGCCTTCAGCCACACGGGATCCTCCGTGCGCTGGCAGTCCCCCGAGGCTTCGGAAGTTCCGGACGCCCTCAAGGGAGTTAGGGCCCGCCAAGCCTGGTGTGACCTGTTTCATACATAAAAGGTAAACACTGAATCTTTCGTACTGCAATAGAACAAGTTAAATATTTGTTGCCTGACTAGTTCATAACCTAGGCATAGTGTTCAATGTTTCCAAGCGCTCCAGAGCGGCTCCGGACCCCTTCTGCAAAGTTTGCACAGACTGTTCACTTTTAGGATCCGATGTGCAATCATGTGAAGCAGATCACCGGACACCCACGCGAAGGATCAGAAAATGAGTGCCTCCAACAAGCCCCTCTCCCTTCGGGAACGCAACCGTATGAGAACCCGCGGCGACATTCTCGACACCGCAGCTGAGCTGCTGAGTTCGGAGGGGTACGCTTCGACCGCCCTTGAAGTCATTAGCCAGCAGGCGGGTATTTCGAGGGGGACCATTTACGCCCACTTCCCGGGCGGAAGGGACGAAATTGTCCGTGAGGTGTATCTGCGGATCGCCGACGCCGTCTACGTACGGGGCATCAGCCTGCGCGATCCCCTCACGGACCCCGGTGCAAGAATCACGGCGTTGGCCACCGCGCTGGTGGAGGCGACAAAGGAGCCCAAGGGCCGGTTCTACGGGGTGATGGGACCGGACCTGGTGTCGGCCCTTTCGGACGTCATGGGCTCGACTTCCCGCTCTTTCGAAGAGCTCATTGCGCGGGATCTGAAGGATGCCAAGGACAGCGGCACCTTGCCGGAGGACGCGCCGACTGAGGCCTTGGCAGCAACGATAACCGGGGCGATCCGCGCTGCCGGGGCTGCTGCAGCACGTGAGCCGGCGAACGCCGGGCCAGCGGTCGCGGCTATCCGGCTACTCATGGACGGACTTCTAGTACGAGCCACTGTCTGACCCGCCAAGGGTCCGAAAACCACTAACGGAGGAATTTGTGTCAACACAACACTACGACGTCATCGTCATTGGACTGGGCCCCTGGGGCTCATCAGCGGCGTGGCACTTGGCAGCCCGCGGCAAGTCCGTGCTCGGCCTGGATAAGTTTGCACCGCCACACATGCACGGCTCGCACGGAGGCGCCACACGGCTGGCCCGGCAATCCAGCAGTGCAGGAGCCCAGTACACCACCTTCACAAAGCGGACCTTTGAGTTGTGGGACGAGTTGGCCGCGAAAACCGGGACCCGGCTGTTGGAACGTTCGGGAACTGTGTTCGTCGGCGAACCCGGATCAATGTGGTTCGACAAAACGGTGGCCTCCCTAGGCGCGTCCGATTTTGAGTACGATGCCCTCAACGCGTCGACGGCACGGAAGCGGTTCCCTTGGGCCACGATTAAAGACGACGAAGTCGCCGTATGGGAGCCAAACGGCACCGTTGCCCTCGTTCACCCCGCCATCAAGGCCCTGCAGTCAGAGGCTCGCCGGCTCGGCGCAACCCTGCGCACGGGAGAAGCGGTTCAAGGCTGGGATGAGAGCGCTTCGAGCATCGTCGTGAGCACCGATCAGGGTAACTATTCAGCCGACAAGGTCGTCGTCACCGTGGGTGCCCGCGCCAACCATTTGATGCAATTGGATCTGCCCTACAAGGTGGACCGTCAGGTGCTGGCCAATTTCCGCCAGGACGGGCCACCGAAGCCAGCCATCTACTTCGCCAAGCCCCCAGGATCGGACGAGGCGCCGGCTTACGGTTGCTCCGAGCCTAACGGTGAATGGAAGTTCTCTGTCCCCGGGAAGGGAAACTGGATCGATCCCGAGGACCTCAGTCAGGACCTCAGGACCGGAGACCTCGAACGGATCCAGGAAGTCCTCAGCGCCAGGCTCCCAGACATCGACACCAACCCGGTATCGACCACCGTATGCATGTGGTCTGAGGTTGAGGACGGCCATTGGGTTATCGGTGGGCACCCGGAGTCGTCCAATGTCGTCATCGGCACCGGAGACATGGGCCGAGGGTTCCGCTATGCAGCGGTTGTTGGTGAAATGCTGGCTGATCATGTCGACTGCATTTCCCGCCCCGAAACAAACCTGTTCCTGCCTTCACGCTTCGCCACAGCAAAGGCGTAAACAGTGACACCGGCAGATGTCCTGACCGCACCGTTGCAGAGCTTGTGGGAGCTCGTGAAACAGTGCGAACAGTGCAGCCAGGACCCCCTCCGACCCCAACACAGTGCACCTGCATTCGAACATCGAAGGACATCCAATCCTAATGACCATCGTCCCTGATACCGAAATCACCAGCATTAAGGCGGCGCTTTCGACGAACCCCGACTGGGGTGGCTGTCACGTCACCGCACATTCCCTCTCCGGCGGCCAGGCCCATAAGAACTACCTCGTCAAGGACGGTTCCCGTCGCTGCGTCGTCAAGCTATGGAACAACTACTGGGAAACGGTAGGAGTTCTGCCCGCCGCCCACGTGGTTCTGGAGAACACGAGAATTGCCGCCGAGATCGGCGTAGGCGCGCCCGTCATAACAGTCTCAAACGAACCCTTGGCGCTGGCCCTCGACTTTGTTCCGGGAGGCCACCCGAGGCTAAGCGACGACAATGACTCCGTCACCCGACTCGTCCCTGCCCTTCACCGGCTTCATCACTCCGGCCGCCGGTTCCTCAACGACATCAACCCCTTCAACCTGGCCCGACAAAGGATGGAGGCCGCCAGAAGACAAGGTATCGAGCTGCCGCCCGGAACGTCAGCCATCCAGGCCCTGATGGACCGTCTGGAGACCGTCCTGGCCCTGGATCCTTCCCAGTTTGTTCCCTGCCATTTGGACATTTGGGATGCAAACATCATCAAGGACACCTTCTCGATGACCTACAACATCATCGACTGGGATCTCGCCGGCAACTCGGACCCGTGCTACGAGATTGGATTCATTGCAGCGCAAAACGGTTTCGGGAAAGAGAAGGCACGCGCACTCTTTGAGGCCTACTTCGGCAACGCTGACCCGGTAGAAATGGCGCGGGCCAGGCTCTTCATGGCAGTGGCTCATTGGTCCAACAGCGGACTGTGGATCACCGCCATGGGCAACGCCGCACCCAACGACGACGCCGACTACGCAGGGGAACTGCGTACCTGTTGGGAAGGGTTGATCACTGAAATAACAGCCCCTGACTTCCCCGACTTAATAAAGGCAGCCGCAAAACCGGCAGCTCTCGTCTAACAAAACCCCGGCGCGCGTTAGCACCTAACCAGGGCTGGCTCTACGCCAGTCAATACAACTACGCCCTTAAACAGGAAAAGATTTCGGAGCAACAGATGAACGACATCACGCAGCAAGAAGCACACAAGATAGTTGAAGCAGCACGAGAGGCAGCCCTGTCCTCGGAAACCCTGATGAACATTGCCGTGGTAGACGCCGGCGGAAACCTCAAGACCTTCACCCGCATGGACGGTGCGTGGCTCGGCAGTATCGACATCGCCATCAAAAAGGCACGCACGGCCCGTTACTTCGACATGCCGACCGGAGACATCGGCTCCATCTCGCAGCCCGGCGGACCGCTGTTCAACATCGAAGTATCCAATGGCGGCCTGATCACCTTTCCCGGAGGCATCCCGCTGACCAAAGACGGGGTCACCGTCGGCGCCATCGGTGTCAGCGGCAGCACCGTGGAAAACGACCACCGGGTCGCTACTGCCGGCGCCCAAGCCCTCTAACCGGTTGCCGGGGCCGGCCATCGACCGCCCGACCCCGGCAACACCCACCGACTCATGTTCCGGACTTAATTCCGCACCAACGGCCAAGGACAGCAATGACACTCGAAACAGCCACAGAACCGGCACCCGACGCACTCCTCCAGGAAAGCCTCATTGACCGCCGCGAACGCACCATCGGGCGCCACTCCCCGCTGTTCTATGCCACTCCCCTGGAAATAGTGGCCGGCGAAGGCGTGTGGGTCCACGACGCCACCGGCAAGACCTACCTGGATGTCTACAACAACGTTCCCCACGTCGGACACTCCAACCCCGTCGTCCGCGAAGCAATCACAACCCAGCTGCAGACCGTCAACCTCCACACGAGGTACCTCAACTCGCGCGTCGTTGAGTACGCCGAAAAGCTGCTGGCGCTCTTCGATTCCCCGCTGGAGCGGGTATTTTTCACCAACAGCGGATCCGAAGCAAACGAGCTCGCCCTGCGAATCGCACGGCAACACACCGGCAACACCGGCATCCTTATCTCGGACCACAGCTACCACGGCAACACAACCACTCTGGCCGAACTGACCACCGGCCTCCAGGTCAAAGAACCCCTCGGCGCCCACGTACGCCCCATTCGTATTCCGGACGCAGCAGGGCTGACACCGGCTAAACGAAAGCGCCTCCTCCACGAAGCGCTGCGCGACGTCGACGCAGCCATCTCCTCGCTCCAGGCCGAAGGCTACGGCGTCTCAGCCATCCTGTATGACCCGCTGTTCTCAACCGAGGGACTCCTGCAGACCCCCGAGGGCTACATCGAGGCGGTCACCGACCGGGTCCGTGCCGCCGGCGGACTGGTCATCGCGGACGAGGTCCAGTCAGGCTTCGGACGGACCGGCAACCATATGTGGGGCCACCAGGCTTTCGGCACCACCCCTGATCTGGTGACACTTGGCAAGCCGATGGGCAACGGCCACCCCGTAGGTGGCGTCATCACAACGCACGCACTGATGGAGGAATTCGGGGAAAACAACACCTACTTCAACACATTCGCCGGAAACCCCGTTTCGTCGGCAGCCGGCCTTGCTGTCCTGCAGGTCATGGAAGAGAACGGGCTTGTTGAAAATGCGCACCAACTCGGCAAGTTCATCGCTGACGCACTCGCAGCCCTCGCCAAGGACAACCCCAGGATCAAGAGCGTACGCGGCCGGGGCCTGTTCTTTGGCCTGGAAATCGTCAATCCCGACGATGCGACGCCGGACCCCGCCGCCACCAAGGCACTCACAGAAGAGATGCGTTCCCGCGGCGTCCTGATCGGAAAGATCGGTCGCCACGAAAACGTCCTCAAAATGAGGCCACCGCTCGTCTTCGAACTCGAACACGCCCAACACATGATCGAGCAACTCCGCCTGTCACTGGAAACAGTCAACGACCCAGCTGATCAAAACCAATGGTGACCATCCCGGATTCACCCGGAACAACAACTAACCACTCAATGAGGAGAATGCCATGAACACCACGCCTATCCTTACCCAGGACTCCGTCTCCACCAGGACCATCTTCAATCCCGCCACCGGTGAACCCGTCGGCGAAGCCCCGGTGCATACGGTCGCGGACCTGCAGCACTCCATCGACGTGGCAGTCGCCGCCCAGCCCGGCTGGGCCACACTCGGTCACGAGGCACGGTCCGCCGCACTGTTGAAGGCCGCCGACGCCGTCGAAGCGCGCGCGGAAGAACTCGCGCAGCTGCTCTCGCGAGAGCAAGGCAAACCGCTGAACGGCCCCAACGCCCGCTTCGAAGTCGGCGCCTGCGCCGCCTGGCTCCGCGCTGCCGCCGGGACACCGCTCGAAGCAGAAACCTTGGTCGATGACGGTGAAACCCGTGCGGAGCTGCATTACCGGCCCATCGGCGTCGTCGGGGCCATCGGTCCGTGGAACTGGCCCATGATGATCACCGTCTGGCAGGTCGCCCCCGCACTGAGAATGGGCAACGCCGTGGTGGTCAAACCCTCCGAATACACCCCGCTCAGCGTGCTTGCCCTCGTTGAAACCATCAACGAAGCCCTGCCTGAAGGGCTCCTCACCGTGGTCTCCGGCGGACGCGATGTAGGCGAGGCCCTCGCCTCGCACCCTTCCATCGGGAAGATCATGTTCACCGGCTCCACCGCAACGGGCAAGGCAATCATCAAATCCTCCGCGGACACCGTCAAGCGGCTCACCCTGGAGCTCGGCGGTAACGACGCCGGCATCGTCCTGCCCGACGCCGACCCGAAGGCCATCGCCGAAGGTCTGTTCTGGGGTGCCTTCATCAACACCGGCCAAACCTGCGCTGCCCTGAAACGCCTCTACGTCCACGACGACATCTACGACGCCGTCTGCGAGGAGCTCACCAATGTGGCCAAGGCCATGCCGATGGGCAACGGCCTGGACGAAAACAACGTCCTGGGACCGCTGCAGAACAAGGCACAGTACGAGATCGTCGCGAACCTGGTCGAGGCCGCCAAAGCCTCCGGGGCCCGCGTCCTCCTCGGCGGAAACCCGGACACTGACCAGCCCGGCTACTTCTACCCCACCACCCTCGTGGCCGACGTCGACAACGACAACCCGCTCGTCGCCGAAGAACAATTCGGCCCTGCCCTGCCCATCATCCGCTACAGCACCATCGACGAAGCAATCCAGAAAGCAAACGCCCTCGACGTCGGCCTCGGCGCCTCCGTCTGGTCCTCCGACCCGGCAACAGCCCGCAACGTCGCGGCCCGCATCCAAGCAGGTACCGTCTGGATCAACAAACACGGCGCCGTCGACCCCCGCATCCCCTTCGGTGGCGCAAAGCAATCCGGCTACGGCCTCGAATTCGGCGTCGAAGGACTCAAACACCTCGGCGTCCCCCAGGTCATCAACGGCTGAAACACCATTGACTGGTGGGGGCACCGCCGCAGGCGGCGCCCCCACCGCGGAATGCCAAGGCTGGGCCGATTGCTTGATACAGCGACCGGTACTGCCAATCGACATCGCGGAGGATTAATTGAACCGCCACACCCGTGCAGTTGAGGTAGAGGACTGGTCCATGCTCCGGGCCGGCGACAGGATTGCCGTCTCAGAAGACCTCTTCTATCAAGACGCGCTCCAAGTAGAAGAGACAGCAGCAGACATCGGAGTGATCTGGGTCCGCAGAATCTCCAGTGGTGACCGCCAGCTTCTCAGCGTCGGGACCCACAGAATTTGGCATCTCGGCACTAAAGACATTTGATCCGCCCCGGTTCAACTGCAAGAACGCAAACGAAGGTACGCATTCATGGTTCATAAAGTCCAAGCAGTAGTGGTTAAGGAAAAGAACGCCCCGGTGTCGCTGGAGACCATCCTGGTGCCGGATCCGGGCCCGGGGGAGGCCCTGGTGGACATCCTGACCTGCGGAGTCTGCCACACGGACCTGCACTACAAGCAGGGCGGCATCGGCGATGACTTCCCGTACCTGCTGGGCCATGAGGCCACCGGTGTGGTCTCTGCAGTTGGTCCGGACGTGACGTCCGTGGCGCCGGGTGACCGGGTCATCCTGAACTGGCGCGCCGTGTGCGGCGAGTGCCGGGCCTGTGCCAAGGGCCAGCCGCAGTACTGCTTCAACACGCACAACGCCACCCAGAAAATGACCCTCGAGGACGGCACGGTCCTCTCTCCCGCCCTGGGCATCGGTGCCTTCGCCGAAAAGACCCTGGTGGCTGCCGGGCAGTGCACCAAGGTGGACCCCGACGTCGACGCGGCCGCGGTGGGCCTGCTGGGCTGCGGCATCATGGCCGGCATCGGGGCCGCGATCAACACCGGCGAGGTCAAGCGCGGCGAGTCCGTGGCAGTGATCGGCTGCGGCGGCGTGGGCATCGCCGCGATCGCCGGCGCGAAGTTGGCGGGTGCGACGACGATCATCGCCGTTGACATCGACGACAACAAGATAGAGATGGCCAAGTCCCTCGGCGCCACCCATGGCGTGAACTCCAAGCAGGAGGACGCAGTGGAGGCCATCCGGGCCCTCACCGGAGGCAACGGCGCTGACGTGGTGATTGACGCCGTCGGCCGTCCCGAAACGTACAAGCAGGCGTTCTACGCCCGCGACCTTGCCGGCCGCGTGGTCCTGGTGGGCGTCCCGACACCGGAGATGCAGCTCGAGCTGCCGCTGCTGGACGTCTTTGGCCGTGGCGGGTCGCTGAAGTCCTCCTGGTACGGCGACTGCCTGCCCTCCCGGGACTTCCCGATGCTGGTGTCCCACTACAAACAGGGCAACCTGGACCTGGACGCGTTCGTGTCCGAACGCATCACCATCGACCAGGTGGAGGAGGCTTTCGGCAAGATGCACGAGGGTAAGGTCCTGCGTTCCGTTGTTGAAGTCAGCCCGGTGGAGGTCTGATGGCCGTCACCATTGAGAACCTGGTCACCTCGGGCACGTTCTCGCTCGACGGCGGCACCTGGGACGTGGACAACAACGTCTGGATCGTGGGCAACGACGAGGAATGCGTCATCATCGATGCGCCCCACGATGCCGCCGCGATCATCAACCAGGTACGCAGCCGCAAGGTCAAGGCCATCCTGCTGACCCACGCACACAACGACCACATCGGTGCCGCCCGGGAGGTTGCTGACGCCCTGGGCGCCCCGATCATCCTGAACGCCGAGGACATGGTCCTCTGGGAGCAGGTCTACCCTGACGCCAAGCCGGACCGCTACCACTCCGACGGGGACGTGTTCGAGGTGGGCGGGGCAACCCTGAAGGCAATCCACACCCCCGGCCACTCCCCGGGGTCCACCTGCTTCTACCTCGAAAGCGAAGGAACGGTATTCACCGGGGACACGCTGTTCAACGGCGGCCCGGGTGCCACCGGCCGGTCCTACAGTGACTACCCCACCATCCTGAAGTCCATCCGCGAACGCCTGCTGACGCTTCCGGCTCAGACCGTGGTCCGCACCGGCCACGGCGATAACACCACCATCGCCGCCGAGCAGGAAAGCCTGAACACATTGGCGTAGTGCCTGGAAGTCGTGTTGCCACAGAGGCCACGACGGCAGACCTGTCAGGAGCTGTACCCTCCGAGGTCTTCGCCGAACGACAGTGCCATTGTTCCGCTGCGTTTTAGGGCGTCTACCACCACGGCCGGCTCGATGGCCTGGGCCCGGGTGGCCCACTGGGACTCTTTCAGGTACGTGGAAAGTGCGGCGCGGCTGGGAAAGACGGCATCGACAACAAGCTGGAAGTCGCCGGCGAGGACCGCGGCATACCGCACTGACGAGGAAGGAAGCATTTCCGCTTCCACACGGTCCAATTCCGGAAACGGCACTTTGACCCAAAGCAGCACCTCTACCGGCAAACCGAGCAGCGCAGGCTCGAAGACTGCACGGATAAACAGTGTCCCCTCGCGCCGCATCCACTCCACCCTGCGCTGAGCGGTCTGCACCGAGAGTCCCGTGACGCGCGCCAGTTCCTCATAACTGGCGCGGCCATCGCGTTCCAGTGCCCTGAGAAGTTGCCGGTCCTCTTTGCCCAGCTGCTCCACGTGTTCCAGGGCGGTCGGAGCCTCCGTGTACCGGGTTCCGCCCAGCGCCTCAATTTCCTCCGGCGTCAGGACGCCGGGATTCCACTGATGCATCGTCCTGGGATAGCTGAGGACCGGATACGTGGCGGCCGACCTCACCCCCGGGATGCTCCCTATGTCCCGGATCAGCAGCTCTGCAAATTTGGAAGCAGGGCTGGAAAGCTCGGCCGCGCAATCCGCGGAACCGGTGAGGATGTAGGTGTACAAGGTCTCCGGCCGCCGCGCGAGGGCAGCAGCGGCGATGCCGGCCGCGCCGGGGTTGCAGGCAACCTTCAGCACAAACTGTTCCAGATGCCTGAAGCGGCTCGGATTGGGCAACGCGCGTATCCGCACCCGCCCGTCCCGCAGGAGCTCGGAGCCCCTCCGCGCCACCGTCCGTTCAGCCTCGCCCAATGCCGCGGCCACTTTCGCCCATGAAGCCCGTCCATCTACCTGGAGGGCGCCGACGATCCGTTGGTCGAGCTCGTCCAGCACATCCATGTCCCGCTCCCTGTCACGACGTCATCGTCATCGCCCATTCTAGACTTCCCGCCACATTTTTGGCTGATTCTTCCACTTATCTCGAAAGCGTTGCCGGAAACACGTGACGAAGCACACGATTGTTGACGAAATCAACACCGGCCGAAGGAAAAGCAATGACTGAGACTGTGGCAACTACGCGTCAGGGGGCAGTACGCGGCGTCATCAAGGACGGCACCGTCAGCTGGCGCGGGATCCGGTACGCCGCTCCCCCGACGGGGCCCCTGCGGTGGCTGGCTCCCCAGTCACCAGAGCACTGGGAGGGCATCCTGGATGTGGACCGGTTTCCCACGCGCGCCCCGCAGGTGCTCGCTGCCGAACTCGTCCCGCCTGGCGGGGCAACGCCGTCCGACGATGACTCGCCCATGGATGAGGACTGCCTCTTCCTCAACATCACCGCCCCGGCGCAGCCGACAGACTCGCCCTGCCCGGTTCTGGTCTGGTTCCACGGCGGCGGATACACCTGGGGATCTGGAGCCAACTTCATCGGCGACGGAACAGCCCTAGCCCTCGAAGGCACTATCGTGGTCACCGTCAACTACCGGCTGGGGGCCCTCGGCTTCCTGAAGTTGGACCACCTCCTCGGAGAGCAGTACGCCTTGTCGGCAAACGCAGGGCTGTTGGACCAGATCGCTGCACTCAAGTGGGTCCGGGACAACGTCGTCGCATTCGGAGGCGACCCCTCCCGCATCACCATCGCCGGTGTTTCCGCCGGAGCCAAGAGCGTGGTCAATCTGATGGCCTCACCAATGGCCGAAGGCCTGTTCCACCGCGGAATCATCCAAAGCGGCGGCGAGCACCTCAACACCCCCGACACCGCAGAGCAGGTCACCGCCGCGCTGCTCCGCACCCTGGGCCTTAGCCCGGCGAACGCCGCAGAGCTCCTGACAATGCCCGTTGGCGTCATCCTCGCCGCGCAGCAGGAGATCGCCGCCGGCGTCCGGTCAACCTGGGTCTGGCGCCCAACCGTTGACGGGACAGTCCTCCCCGAAGCCCCCGTCCGCGCCTTCGCCAAGGGCCTTGCCAAGGGGATCAACATCATGGCCGGCGTGACAGCCAACGAGGCCGGGAGCTATGACCTCGCCGACCCGAGTGCATCGGAACAGTCACCACGCGTTCTCCGTGAAATCTTTGGCGACGAAGGGGAACACGTGCTGGATACCTACCGACGCACATTCCCGGGGGCGGACGAGCGCCGCCTCCACTGCGCCGTGCTGGCCGACGAACGGTACGGCATCCCCACCATTCGGCTGCTCGACAGCCAGTCCGAACACGCGTCCTGCTGGCGCTACCGCTTCGATGCCCCAAGCCCCGGCTCCCCAAAGGAGAAGTGGGGCTTCCACGGGTCCGACGTTCCCTTCGTTTGGGACATTGGACTCGAAGGGGCAGAACCGGCATTGCAGGCTCTGGCATCAGGGATCCGGCAGGCGTGGACAACGTTCATCCACCACGGAAAACCCGAAAGTGCCGGTCTGCCCTTCTGGCCGGAATACCGGCAAACAGAACGGTGGACAATGTTGCTGGACACCACCCCAACAGTGGTCCCGGACCCCCGGCAGCAACAACGGCAGGCATGGGAAACGGCAAAGTGGCAGCCCGACACCTGGTGGGAATTCCCCGCCCTGCACCCGACCAATACCACCACCGACGAGTGAAAGAGTCCGTACAATGACGTACACCCACAACATCGCCTCCGAAGGCACCGGGGACCTGCCGACGACCCTCTACAAAAAGCTCGCCTGGCGAATCCTGCCCCTGGCCTCCATCTGCTACGCCGTGGCCATCATCGACCGGGTCAACATCGGCTTCGCCAAACTCGAAATGAGTGCCAATATCGGGCTCTCGGCCGCGGCCTACGGCCTTGGCGCGGGCATCTTCTTCCTCGCCTATATCTTCTTTGAAGTGCCGAGCAACATGGTCCTCGAACGCGTCGGCGCAAAAGTTTGGATCGCCCGCATCATGGTCACCTGGGGCGTCGTCACCATCGCTACCGGCTTCGTTCAAAACACTGGACAGTTCTACACTGCCCGGATCTTCCTGGGCATCGCAGAAGCGGGCTTTTACCCGGGCATGGTCTACTTCCTGTCCCAGTGGTTCCCACGAAAACGCCTCGCCCAGGCCCTGGCACTGCTAGTCATCGCAGGACCCATCGGCAGCATGTTCGTCGGCCCCTTGTCCGGCTGGGTCATGTCCAGCCTGGGGGGACTCGCCGGTATGGCAGGTTGGCAGTGGCTCTTCATAATCCAGGGCATCCCGGCAGCCCTCCTTGGCATTATCTTCTTCTTTTCCGTCGCCAGCACGCCGAAGGACGCCGCCTGGCTCACCACGGAGGAAAAGGCCGCCATCGCGGCAAGCCTCGGCCCCGCGGGCGCACGTGAAAAGGCCTCAAAACAGTTCAAGAAGGCCATCACCAACAAGCGGGTTTGGCTCCTCGGCTTCATCCTGGCAGCCAACTACATAGGCATCTACGCCGTCGTCTTCTGGATACCGAGCATCATCAAAAACACCGGCGTTACGAATGTAATGACCATCGGGTACCTGTCCTCGGTCCCGTTCGCTGTCGCTGTCGTGGCGACCATCGCCCTTGGCATTTACTGCGACCGCAGCCAGGCGCACCGCCGGGTACTTGTCACGGGCATGGTACTGGCCGCGCTGGGACTCGTGATCAGTGTGGCCACCGGCGACCAACTGGCCCCGACCCTCATCGGCATCTCCCTCGCCAGCGCACTCTTCACCGCAACTGGCCCCATCATCTGGGCAGTCACCAACCTCCAGCTCAAGGGCATGACGGCGGCCGCCGCAGGCATCGCGCTGATCAACACCATCGGCTCCATTGGGTCCTTCCTTGGCCCTTACGTCATGGGGCTCGGCCAGGACTGGACCGGCAACGTCATCGTTCCCCTCCTGTTCATCGCAGGCGTCGCGGTAGCCGGGGCACTGGCAGCCCTTGCCATCCCCCGCACCCGGACGAACCCGGAACATGTCGACGAAGGGTGTGAGACCGCCCTGAAACCGGCAAATCATGGGAAAGCAGGTGTCCAGTAGTGAGCACCCTTTCCGAGACAGTCCGGACCGTGATGGCGGCCTACAACAACGGGAACCCGGAACCCCTGATCGCCACTTTTCACGACGACATTCAATACACCATCGTCGAAGTCGACAGGACATACCGGGGCCGAAAGGCAGTCAGCGCCCTGGCCCGCGAGGGGGCCGGACAAACCCGGTTTCACCTGCAGGATGTCACATCGCAGGGGCCATTGGTCGCCTTCACCTACGACCACCACAACCCTCTTGCCGGAATGAGCTACCACGGCCCAGGACTGGCCGTCCAAAAGTACGACGACGACGGGCGGCTGCTCGCACAATGGGCTTATAGAGCCTGAAAACCAACAAAGGACGACGGCGGGATTCCCGCCGTCGTCCTTTGTCATCCTGATCGCTGTTATCGCAGCCGCGGTCAAGATTTGTCAGCGCTACGCGCGCCAAGACGCCTCTGACCTGAGAAGACACTGTGCCCGAGGTGGGACTCGAACTACATTCGCGGCCTTGCAAACACTGCGAACCCGCGAAACATGCGGAATCCGACCCGTCCGAAGGCTCTACGCGGCAGTACGAGACCAAAAGTGCGGACATTGTCCACACCCGTTTTCGGAGATGGCAAAGTATTGCCGGGGCAGCAGATGCCGTGAACTTGGGCGGCAGAGTCCAGCAAGTCAATAGTTCCCGCGGCGACTCCGACGACACCAGTTCCGGGTAAGCCTCGGCATCCTCCTTGACAGTCGTCGCCGGCCTGGCCAACGCTCGGCCAACAAACGGACATCATCCTCATGGAAGTCGTACCGATCGACTACTTGAAGGGCATGCTCGAGGTCCCGGCATGCCGTCACGCGTCCTCATGGCGCCTGAGCAGATCAGACCCGTCCACTCAACTGCGGTCAGTCGAGTAGCGCTACGCCGAACTCCGCGACGACGGCGCGCAGTTCCCTGAGGTAGCGCTGCGCTTGGTCGGTAAGCGGAATCGCGGCGTGGCCGATCCAGCCGATCTCGATGCGTTCGTCAACCTCGAGCGGGATGGCGACGATCTCCGGGTCGAGCTGCCCGCTGATGATGCCCGTCGAGATCGTGTAACCGTGGAGCCCGATCATGAGGTTGAAGATCGTTGCGCGGTCGGAGACCCGGATCTCCTGCTTACTGGACAAGGTGGAGAGAATCTCCTCGGCAAAGTAAAAAGAGTTGTTCGCACCTTGATCGAAGGTCAGCCGCGGCAAGGCGGCAAGATCGTCCAGAGTCGCCCGCTCTTTTGACGCGAGCGGGTTCTTCCGTGAAATGAAAATGTGTGGATCGGCGAGGAACAGCGGAGAGAACGCGAGCCCGGATTCGCGGAGCAGCTTGTCGATGACCTTCCGGTTGAAATCGTTCCGGTAGAGGATGCCTATCTCGCTGCGGAGTGTCCGGACATCCTCGATGATGTCCCAGGTGCGGGACTCGCGGAGCGAGAACTCGTATTCGGCCACCTCAGTGGCCTTGACCATCCGGACGAAGGCGTCCACCGCGAACGAGTAGTGCTGCGTGGACACCCCAAGCAGACGTCGTGTCGGTGGCCTGCCAAGATAGCGCTGCTCGAGGAGGGCGAACTGCTCGACCACCTGTCTCGCGTAGCCGAGGAACTCTACCCCGTCGGCGGTGAGGGTGACCCCGCGGGCGGAGCGAACCAGGAGTGCACGGCCCACCCGTGCCTCAAGGTCCTTCATGGCAGCGGACATGGTCGGCTGCGCGACGTAGAGAAGATCGGCCGCGGCGGAGATCGACCCCTCAGCGGCAACTTCTATGAAGTAGCGGAGCTGCTGCAGGGTCAGTCCGGTCGAAATCTGGGCCATAGGAAGATTCTATATGAATGCATAGTAACGCCTAGTTACTTGATACCCCTTGAAAGGCTGCACCATGGATACATCCCCTTCGGAAAGGCCGTCTCCGGCCCATCAACGATTGGCAGCGCATGGCCGACGATCTCACCTTCAGCATTACCACCACCCGCTTCGACGAGGACTACTCCCCGTCGGAAGGCTCCCGGATCACGACGAACTTCGCCAACCTGGCACGTGGCGAGCACCGCCAGGAGAACCTCCGCAACGCCTTGACCATGATTCGGCGTCGTTTCAACGATCTCGCAGACTGGGACAACCCGGACCGGGACCGCTACACGCTCGAGCTTGAGATCGTTTCCGTGCAGATACAGTTCACCGCGGACGGTACGGATCAGCAGTTCCCGCTGTTCGAGGTTCTCGATATCCAGATCGTCGACCTGCTGAACGGGGTCCGCCACCAAGGGATCGTCGGCAACAACTTCTCCTCCTACGTCCGGGACTTCGACTTCAGCGTCGTACTGCCAGCGGCAGCAGCTGACTCGGGCAAGCCCACCGTACCCGAGGACTTCGGAGACCTTCACGGCAAGCTGTTCCAGCACTTCCTCGATTCCCCGGTATGCCGGGAACGCTTCCCGCAACCGCCAGTGGTCTGCATCAGCGTCTCCACGAGCAAGACGTACCGGCGAACCGGAAACCATCACCCGGTCCTGGGCGTCGAGTACCAGCAGGACGAGTTCTCGCTGACGGACGCGTACTTCGCAAAGATGGGGCTGCGGGTCCGCTACTTCATGCCCCGCGGCAGCGTGGCTCCCCTCGCCTTCTATTTCCGGGGCGACCTGCTCAACGACTACTCCAACCTGCAGCTCATCGGCACGATCAGCACCATGGAGACGTTCCAGAAGATCTACCGCCCGGAGGTCTACAACGCGAACTCCGCCGCCGCCGTCGTCTACCAGCCGAGCCTGGGCGAGCAGGATTTCTCGCGGACCCAGATCGCTTACGACCGCGTCGAGCGCGGTCAGCTCGCGGTCACGCAGGCGAAGTACACGGAGGAACACTTCATCACGCCCCACAAGGATCTGTTGGACCAGTGGACCGCCAACTACCCCGCCCTCGTCAACTGACCCTCGGAGAATCGCCAATCATGAACACACTTTTGCCCACCACCCTTGTCGGAAGCCTGCCGAAACCATCGTGGCTCGCACAGCCGGAGACTCTTTGGTCCCCGTGGAAGCTGGAGGGGGATGCGCTGCTCGAGGGCAAGCAGGACGCGCTGCGCATCGCCATCCACGAGCAGACCCGGCGCGGCATTGACATCGTCAGCGACGGCGAGCAAACCCGCCAGCACTTCGTCACGACGTTCATCGAGCATCTCGTCGGGGTGGACTTTGAACAGCGCAAGACCGTGCGCATCCGTGACCGTTACGACGCGAGCGTGCCAACCGTCGTCGGGCCGGTGCGCCGCGAACGGCCGGTATTCGTCGAAGACGCAAAATTCCTCCGCTCAACTACCGACAAGCCGATCAAATGGACTCTTCCCGGTCCGATGACGATGGTGGATACGCTTTACGATGACCACTACAAGAGCCGCGAGAAGCTGGCCTGGGAGTTCGCCGCGATCCTTAACCAGGAAGCGAAAGAACTCGAGGCGGCCGGCGTGGACATCATCCAGTTCGACGAGCCCGCGTTCAATGTCTTCCTCGATGAGGTCAAGGACTGGGGCGTGGCTGCGCTTGAGAGAGCGGCAGAAGGACTGCGTGCGGAGACCGCCGTGCACATCTGCTACGGCTACGGGATCAAGGCGAATAATGATTGGAAGGCGACGCTCGGCTCACAGTGGCGGCAGTACGAGGAAACGTTCCCGCTGCTCCAGAGCTCCAGCATCGACATCATCTCGCTGGAATCGCAGAACTCCCACGTGCCCATGGACCTCATCGAGCTCCTCCGCGGCAAGAAAGTCATGCTCGGGGCAATCGACGTCGCAAGCGAGACCATCGAGACCCCGGAGGAGGTCGCAGACACCCTCTGCAAGGCCCTGCAGTTCGTTGATGCGGACAAGCTCCTGCCCAGCTCGAACTGCGGCATGGCACCGTTCCCCCGGGATGTCGCACTGGCCAAGCTGAGTGCTCTCAGCGCAGGGACGACCATCGTTCGCGAAGAACTGGCCCGCTCCACCCCCAAGGTGTCATAACGGTGTTTCACGCCTACCCCGCAGACACTTGGCTCGAGGCTCCGCAGCAAAGCTTCCCGTCTTCCCTCTCGGCCGATGAATTCAAAGCACTGTTCCGTGGGCACCCGGGAGGTGTCGCCGTCGTCACGGCCGATGCCGGCGAAGGGCCTGTGGCGCTGACGGTGTCCTCGGTCGTGTCGGTGAGTGCGGACCCTCCGTTGCTGATCTTCTCGGTCTCGGCACTGTCTTCTTCGTCCGAGGTGCTGTCGCGCGCCGAGACCGTCGTCGTGCACCTGCTGGACGCGCACGACGTCGACCTGGCCAAGTTGGGAGCGACCCCCGGTGCCGACCGCTTTGACCAGACGCACCGCTGGTCGGCCCTTGCAACCGGCGAAGCGGTGTATGACGATGTCCGCGCTTGGGTGCGCTGCGCCGTCATCGATCGCATGGAGGTGGGGACTTCCACCATCATCGCCGTTCACGCCCTGGAGTCCCGTGTGATGCGTGACGTCCAAGCGGGCGAACCCGGCGACGCTCTGGTTTACCACAACCGTTCATGGCACCGCCTGGGCGAGCATTCCAAGCTTGAAGGCTGAGCGCCGCGCCAACAATGCGAGGCAGGAAGCAGAACGGCTCACGACGGCGGAAGTATAACTGCCGCCATTCGCGCTTCGTGGTTGGCGGCATGGACGCACAGACGGCCAACGACCACGTCCTTGACGAGGGCCTGATTGACGATGACCAATAAGCATGTCCGAGGGGTGGTCATAGAGACCACCCCTCACGATGAAGGATTCCATAAACCATGACATCAGCCATAGCCAGCTCAGGTACTAAAACCACCTCTACTCGGCAAGAAAATGCGTCTCCGGAAAAGTTCCGACTGATGCTCATGATGGCCCTCACGCTCGTTACAGGTGTGGTCGACGCCGTCGGCTACCTTGGACTTGATCGCGTCTTCACCGGAAACATGACCGGCAACGTGGTAATTCTTGCGATGGCGTTGGCCGGGGCCGCGAACCTGCCAACTTTGGGCCCACTGGTAGCACTTGGCGCCTTTCTCCTCGGCGCTGCGGTCGCCGGATTTACGCTCCAGTCAAGCCCGAAAGGCTGGAACCGCAGGGTAACGCTCCTTCTCACAGCGGGTTGTATCGCGTTGACGGGAACCGCTGCCATCTCTCTCATCGTGGAAGACGTCGGCCACCAGTCCAGTCGTGTCATTGTTGCCGCCCTTATCGCCATGCACATGGGCTCCCAGGCCCTGATTGCGCGGCATTTGGGCGTACGAGACATGACCACAGTGGTCATTACGTCCACCATGACCTCCCTCGCCGGAGAGTCACTTGTGGGCAAGCAACGGCCCCGGTTACTCAACCGACGGCTGGGCGCTGTCCTCGCTATGTTCGCCGGGGCCGCCATCGGAGTACTCCTGCTGCAGATCCATCTCAGCGTCCCGATCGGCCTCGGCATCGCCATCACCGCCGCTGTGACGGTCCTGGGGAGACACTGGCATTGATGCGGTACATTCCATCGGCTGTGCCTGCGCAGCCGACAAGCCTCCGCGAGGCCAACCTTGGCTCAACCAGAAGCAAATCCGATAAGGGCGCGAATCCGAGGGCACTACACCCTAATCGGACATCAGTCTGACCGTCCGACGGCGTCAGGTTAGAGTCGGCTTACGGCCCCTTGGACACCGACTCCCAGCAGCGATATATCTCAAGCTGACCCTCCCACCTGCCTCGGGGAAGAGCGGCACACCGCCGAGTCCAACAGTCTTTCATCTGACGGCCCTGCGCTAAGTCACGGCAAGCGGGACTGCGAGAACTCGAACTCCCGGCCGGCGCCGGGCAGAGCATCAAATCAGACGTAAGTGTGGACAGTGTCCACACTTACTTTGGCTGGACAAAGCGATGAACGCAAGGTGCTTTTTGGGTCGTCGAAACCTCGCATCGGAGGCCGCGAATCAAACGCGCTGCGGTCATGTCGTCGTCTCTCCCCCGGCCCATGAATAGGTGTAGGCCACCCCGGGGCCCACCCGACAAAGACCGGAAGCGAGGAACCGCATAACCCCAGCACCAAGAGGGCGGAGAGCCCACCAGCCCAAGTCCTGAACCCGCCACCCACACACCTGAACAGGCCCCGCGGCAGCCAAGCCACAGCCCGCGACCCAACCCGTCAGACGGCGCCACCGCAAGTTTTGTACACACGTTAAAGCAAAATCGCCCCTGACGAGGCGATCTGTCGTGCCCGAGGTGGGACTCGAACTACATTCCAACCCTTGAAAACACTGGGAACCCGCGAAAACATGCGGAGTCCGGGTCAGTCCGAGGGCTGTTTGGCCCAGTACAAGACGGAAACTGTGGACAATGTCCACACTGCTTCTTTCCACTAATACCTGCCTGCTCAGGCTCACGGAAATCTGCGCCGTCAGCCATTCGGTTTGGTCCGCATTCTTACTGTTGCGGCAGTTGCCGCTTATTCGCGGCCTGGCGCAGCGTCCACCACAGGAACTCGCCTGCGTGTGGACCGTGCATGAAGCGATCGCCCACAAGCCCCATCAGCAGGTCGTTGCTCCACACGATCTGCTGACCGATCAGCGACTGGGACTGAGGCGGCAAGTCCAGTCCGAAAAGTGCTCTAGCCGCCATCGACTTGTGTTTATAAGTCAGGAGTGTCAGGAACCTCTCTTGATAAGCGACCGAAAGCACTTTCGAGAGCAGTACTTCCTTGAAGCCCGGGAATGAGAACGAGACGCGATCGTTAATTATGTCTGTGAGCCGATCCTCCAAGGGCTTGTCAGTCCCCCGCAGCAAATAGTTCACCACCTGACGGACCTGAGCTGCACCATACTCCGGGTTCTTGTCGAAAGCACGGAGGAATGCCCTTTGATCGCCTAGGTTGGACCCGCTGGTGTCGGTCCCGAACGCCCGCAGGTCTGCCGGATCTGCAGTGGAAAGGCATTCCTCGCTGAAGATGCGTTTGTACTTGGACCAGAAGCCCGGCACGCGAGGATCGATTCCTGCATCCTCCTGTCGCAGGAACTCGGCCTGGAGGCGCCTGGCGGCCGCTTTGGCCTCCGGGGTGACGTTCTCAGCCGTAGGTAGATCTCTCGGCGGCCACTGGGACGATCGAGGTCCGGGCGTGGGCCGAGCCGCGCCCTGCGCCCAGGCGTAGTCGCAGTCCGGGCACCAGGCCCTTTTTCGCCCATCCGGCAGCACCTCGAGGACCTCGACGTCCTCGTGGCTGCCGTTCAGCGGACACATCACCAGTGCCATGGGAAGCTCCCTCAGTTTGTTAGTGGGCATCGCCGCACGTCGGAGACCTAGGGAGCCAGTTTATAACTCAGCTTGAAGCAGGCAGCGTCAGTACAACTAGAGCAGTCCTGCGGATTCTGTTTGGTCCAGCCGGGTGGAAAGGCGTACTTAGGCCACCGTCCGGTGTCTGCCACCGGTGTTCGAAGGCGTGATGAGTCCGGGTGCAGCGTCCCGGGTACGACGGCGCGCTAAGAAATGCAATGCAGAATTGCCACCGTCGTCCCGACTTGACCGATAGCGGGTGGCTGAGGACATCGAAGTCGGGAAGGTGCAAGCAAGTGGATACTCATCCGCGTAGTCCGCGGGACCTCTTCGAGGGTCGCCGCCATTTTGAGATTCCCGCATTTCAACGCCCCTACGTCTGGGACGAGGAGAGCCAATGGTCGCCTCTGTGGGATGACGTGGTCCGGGTCACCGAGAGCTATCTTGCGCCTGGCGGTAAGCCCCCCATTCAAAATCACTTCTTGGGAGCAGTTGTCTACGAGTCCAAGACACCGTCTGCCGGCGATGTGACTCGACACGAAGTCATCGACGGCCAGCAACGCATGACCACCCTTCAACTTTTGCTTGACGCCGCCCACGAAGTTATCGCTAGGCGCGGGCACCAGACGGAAGCGGATCAGCTCGAAGAGCTCATTTTGAATAAGGCGTCCACCTTCAAGGGCCGCATCGAGCGCTTCAAACTCTGGCCCTCCCAGGCAGACCGCAGCGCCTTTGCCCACGCTATGGATCCAGAGGAACCGCGGGTCGAAGAGCACCGTGTCATCGAGGCACACGACTTCTTCCGGTCCGAAGTAGAACGGTGGCTAACTGGGACACCAGACGAAGAAGGGATCGTCCCACCGGGGACTGAAGAACTCCGCGCAAAGGAACTCTGCTCAACGCTTGAACATCGATTGGTAGTGGTCGCCATCGACCTGTCCGGCCACGAAGACTCGCAGCTTATTTTCGAAACTCTGAATGACCGGGGCACCCCGCTACTAAAAGCAGACCTCATCAAGAACTGGGTATTCCGCCGGGGCGAACAAATCGGTGCAGATGTGGACAAGTGGTCGAGGACACACTGGGCCGACTTCGATACCGTATGGTGGCGCGCTGAAATCTCCCAGGGCCGTCAGATTCGGTCCCGTGTAGACATCTTCCTGCAGTACTGGCTCACGATGCGCTTGCAAGAAGAAGTAAAAGCGGAACTGGTATTTAGAGTTTTTGCGGACTATGCAGGGTCGCGACTAACCACTGTCGATCGCGCTGAAGCGTTGCTGACGGAACTGCGGAAGGATGCCGATACTTACCGGGGGCTGAGCGAACTCGATGTATCCACGCCCGAGGGCCGGTTCCGTTCTCGGGTCATTGAAACGATGGAACTGGCGGCCACTACCCCTGTTTTTCTATGGCTCCTCTCGGAGAACCACTCGGTTCCTCGTGACCAGTTACGGATCGCCCTGGACGCTATCGAGAGCTGGGTTATCCGGCGCACACTCCTGCGGAAGACCTCCAAGGATTTAAACCGCTTCATGGTGGCCACTTTGAAGTCGCTTGGAGCAGTCAAAGCCGAGGACGCCGGAATTGCAATCAAAGCCTTTCTTTCGGAACAAACTGCGGAGACACGCTACTGGCCTTCTGATCTAGAACTGATGACGACCCTTCCTGACGTGAAACTGTACGGAAATATCCGCCAGTCACGCCTCCAGGTCGTCCTCCGTGCAGTTGAACAGCAACTTCGTAGCCATAGCACCAGGTACGAAGCAGTGGAACTTCCTCGGGGATTGGAAATCGAGCACGTGATGCCCCAAGGTTGGCGGACTCACTGGGACCCGCAGCCGAGGCTTACACCTGAAGAGGCAGCCGTGCGTGACCGAGTGGTAAACACGATCGGCAATCTTACGCTCGTTACCAAGTCCCTGAATGGTTCCCTATCGAACCGTCCCTGGACCGACAGTGAGGCAGCGGGGCTGATCGACGGTGGTGAGCCGGACAAGGGCAAGCGAACCCTGCTAGACGCATTCAGCCTTCTTGTGCTCAATAAGGAAATCACTCAAGGAAACCCCGATTGCTGGACGGATGGGGACATCAAGAACCGCTCGCTAGCCCTGACCAAGGCGATCACTCAAGTCTGGTCTGGCCCCGCGGTGGAGACACAGGACGCCGCCTTCGAGGCGGCACGCGCCTAAGGCAGGCACAGGACGCCTATCACCATGCCATTCGTGTTTACTCACCCGCCTTTAAGATTGTTTATGCTTCGACCCACGAACTTCACTGATAGAAGATCGTCGTAATCCTAAATTGTGAATCTCAAAATCCGATATCCCTATAGCCCGTCTACGCTCTTCCGACACCAGAAGAGGACAACCATGAGTACCAGTAACATCACAATCGCTGGCCATGCCATCAATAGACCAATTGAAATCTTGACGGACTACAGCCAGCGCTATGCAGGAACCCTGTCCAAATACGACTTTCGCGACAAAGGTGATCCGAACACCCTTACCGCGGAAGAGATTTGGGCCACCAGAATTATCCACTCGCGGATTACCCGATCTGAGCAGGCCGAGCTGGAGAAGCGGTCACGAAGTTGGAGGGCAGACTGGGCGGCAGTCGCGCCTACCGCCCGCCTTGAAGACGCGGACCCGGCCAATAACGGCGGAACCTACGACGCGATGCAAAAACTCTATTCCCACTTCACAGATATACGCGGAGTGAGCTGGGCTAAAGCCTCCAAGATTCTGCACTTCAAGCGCCCGTACCTGTTCCCAATCCTGGACTCGCGTCTGATGAACGTTTACTGCCGAGCGGCAATGACGGCAGCCGAAGAATTCAAGCACCGCGGTTACAGGCGGATGTATTGGGCTGCCATCCGCAACGACCTCATCGCAAACAGAGACAGTCTTGCACAGCTTCGACAAGCCCTGGCCAATCAGGATGCCGGCCACCATAAGCTGTCGGACCTGAGTGACTTGCGCATCCTTGACATTCTCAGTTGGTCCCATGGCAGCTGACCCACCGTCTGCTTCCATACCCCGCACTCATCAGTCCCGGCCGACACCGGCTTACCCGTCTCGCAACTGATGAAGAATAAACCAATTCGGTGTGAAGGCCATGACCACCGTTAAGGGAAATGCTCTGCCGTCACCATGGCGGGAGCTCTAGAGAACACCGCCGCAGGCTGCAGAGCGTGAGTAGTTGTTGGGATTAGTCAAGACCTGACGTAGAACTTCAACGGGTACCGCGTAATAGCTGTTTCCCTCGCCGGCATAGGCAACACCGACGAGTTGACCTGCGTCGTTTATGAGCGGGCTGCCCGAGCTGCCGTGCTCGATTGGCGCATCATTTACCAGCATGGGCAGTGATGACCACCCGACGGGGTCTGGGGCGTACTTCAAGACCCTTCCGTGCGTTGTCGTCAGCGGGCCTCCAAGTGGGAAGCCTACGGCTGTTACGTTCGCCCCGACTACAGGATTTTCGGTAGCAAGTGGAATCGTGGCTGGCAGCGGTTGCTTCGTCCACACCAAGGCCAGATCGGCTATGACCACGGCGCCTGTGGCTGTGACGTCGATGTCATGGCCATCGTAGGTACTGACCTGAAGAAGGGCAGCGCCTCCGATGACGTGGCGATTTGTGACGAACACGTGGTCTGAAATCGCGAATCCGGACCCCCTTGCGACTTCACCACAGCCAATGTTGCGCACGCGTAGTGCCGCTCGTTCGTAGGCAGTAAATCCGGTCGAGGCAACTGGCCCGGCGACGGGCGTGGCAGTCGTACCGCTGGGGTCATATTCGGCCGGGCGAGTGGAAACCGCGGAAGGCGGAGGCACTGGAGTGAGTCCGCATCCCGCCAATCCCATGGTGCACAGCAATAATCCAATGGGCTTGATTACTGATTTCACAACCTGCTCACCCGCCCAGCTTTTTTGAGAGGGCGTTACTGTCCGCACGTGCGCGATTGCAGTCTGTGTCGGCCTGGCGTGCCGAGTTCATGGCTGAGGTGTACTCGCTGGCGTGGTAATTAGCCAAGTACGACATAAAGTTCTGCTGGTCGCTGATGCACAAGTCCATTTCCTTTGTGACTTGTTGGGACATCACGAGCAGCGTGGCAAACGATGCAGCTTGATCTCCGGCTTGGGCCTTTTCGTTGGACAACGAGCGGATCCGGTCCGTCGCAGTGTTGAACTGCGTGGTCATGTCGCTGAGTTTGGTTTGTAGGTCCCCCGCCTGGGCTTTGAGGCCGTCCCGCTGCTTGGTCATCGTTGCGAGATCATCAGATGTCCTGTTGGCAGAGGCCCGCCATTCCTGAGCCGAGTTGGTGGAGTAAGCGAATCCAGCTCCCAGGCTGGCGGAAATCAAGCACAAAATAACGATCGATACGACATACGGCCACCGTCTGGAGGGTCGCTGCGGTTCCGACGTTGATTCTTGGCTTCCAAACCCCTGCAGCTCGTCCAAATTCCCCCACGATTTAGTCCTAGTACTTCCCGGTTCCCCTAGGGTCTCTGCTGCTTCGGTGATACGGATGAGTGCGGACAGCGTGCGGAAGTAGCGAACCCCATTGATAATTGCGAAAAGCAGGCCACCGCCGATAGCGCCTATGAAGAGAACGTACTGGCCTCCGGGCGATGCCGCGTTGTACGTGGCAAGGGTCAAGAAGCCACCGGCGACGACAAGGCCAACGTTGATCAATGCCCACACCGCATACCCCCGCGCGGCTCGCTCCAGCCGGGCAACGCCGCCCTGGTCCCCCACCATAAATTCCCTCTCAACCTGCGTGGTGTGATCCACCTGTGCCAAGAGTAATGGGGAGCCAGGTTTCCGGAACGAACTGGCCAGATTGTGTCACGGCCCACTGCGCAAATGAAGAGGCTTTTTACGACGGCCGGAAGTGACTGCACGTCGCGGCGGTCCAGGTACCGTGGATGCCGTCGATGCCCTGTCGGATACGGCGGGCGCGTGGGAGGGTTAGCGCCTCACACCGTTCGAAGAGGAGGCCACTCGGTGCCAAAGCTGCATGGGTGGGCGCTGAGTGGACCGGAGGGACGCCGCCGACGGGGCCAGCTGGGAAGCGGTCGTGTGGATCCGGTGGCGTGCTCGGGCCTGACGTGCTCAGTGATTTAACGCAGCGCCCCAGTCGGCAGCACCTGGGTGTGGCGGGCTCCTCTTCAACCTCGGTCGAGAGTCTTGTCGAGCTCGCGCCAACGCTCCCATGCAGACTGACGTGTGACTCCTAGCGCAGTCGCAATCTCGGTCCAAGACAGTCCGGCCTTCCGCGCCTGCCGCACAGTCCCCAACTCGGTGCCATCACATTTCTGCCGAATCTCCTGGATGCACCGCAGCGTGAGCAGCAACTCTTGCTGCCACGCCGGATCAGTCATGTCAGAATACCGCTGTCTGGGCCCCGTCAGAGCGCGATGGGTAACAGGCCCTCCACTGTATCTAGCCATAGCGCCAGGTTCGCCTTGCAGACACCGCCTGTCAAGACACCCTGACATCGCTCCATAAGCACTCACTGATAGCGACAACTGAACAAAGGAATTGCTGCGACCTTGTCAGGAGGACGGTCCGCCAGTGGGAACCAGCGGGCTTTCCTAAAAAGGGCACTACGGTCATCCATGTTGAACTTCGAGTGGTACCCCGTTGGCTATTGTTTTCGCTTCGTGGCGGCGTTCTTGTCAGTTCGCGGGCGGTCGCCCTGACTAACATGTCTACGTCGTTCTTCCAGCGCTGTAACTCACTGCGGTGGGCGGTCGCATCCACGCTGTCCGATACTGGATCACTCAATGGGACAGTTTGCTATGTCTTTCCGAGCGGACGCGCGGCCTGCCACGAAAAAGTTCCTGACGTGGGTGAGAATGAGGCATGGCAACGCGCATCTGCGGCCCGACCGCCGTGATCTCCAAGCTGACTCGGCAATTCGTTCCAGTGATCCACCCCGCCTCCTCGTGAAAAAGATGAGACTTCGGTACGCGGGGGTTTGCACGGCGTGTAAGTCGCCTCTTCCGCAGGGAACAGAAGCGGTCTATGAGAGCGAGACCAAGACCGTCCGCTGTCTGGAGTGCGCCCCCGACGCTACGAACACCATGCCTCCCGATGTGGAACGACCTTCTGATGAGTCCGGAGTAGCCGGATCGTCCGCACGACGTGAATATGAGCGCCGCAAAACCAAGGATGAGGCAAGGCTCCGGGAGAAATGGGGCCGCTTCGGTGGAATCGCAGTGGCCCTCGCTGACGAGCGGCAAAGCACCAAAGCGTGGGATCGCGGCGCGATCGGTGAGGAACGCCTCGGCGCCCGGCTAGATGCCCTGGTCACCAATGACATCGCAGTTCTCCACGACCGCCGTATCCCTGGCTCAAAGGCGAACATCGACCACATCACGATCACTCGCGGTGGAATCTGGGTGATCGACGCCAAGCGGTACAAGGGGCGACCCGAGCTGAAGATCGAGGGCGGCATCCTCCGACCACGTGTCGAGAAGCTCCTCGTAGGCCGGCGGGACTGCACGAAACTGATCGATGGAGTACTCAAACAAGTCGGACACATACGCGAGCACGTCGGGGATGTGCCGGTCACCGGGGCGCTGTGTTTCGTGGATGCTGACTGGCCCCTGATCGGGGGTGCCTTCACGACGCGTGGCGTCCATATTGTCTGGCCGAAAAGGCTGGCGAAACTGCTTACAGAAGACACCGGCGGCGACGTCGACGTCGCCGCCGTCCGTGAGTCGGTAGCTTCGCGGTTCAAATCCTCGTGACGTCCTTGTCGACGGCGCCCGCCACCGACATCCTACTTACTGCCCGGACAGGCAGGTGCCACAGCGCTGCCATAATTTGTCGAGGACGCTTTTTGATATTTGTTGGCCCAGCAGCTGCTCCTTGTAACCCGGCTCTTCTCTTCTCAGCTGGACAAGCCACGACACTACCGGGAGGGCAGGGCGGATGTTGACGACGTGGGGACCGTCGGGGTTCGGGAAGCTCGTCACCGGTTCCGGAAGTTGGCAGCTCACCCTCGACCATGACGGTCTGACTGTCCACGCCGACGGAACGTCATTTGCTGTCGGCATGGAGGCACTGACATCGCCGATAGTGCTGCCAGGCGTGTTGTGGTCCAGGCTCGAAGTGCCGTGCGAGGGGCGAAGCATCGTGCTCCGCGGTATTCCCTCCCGATCCGCCCGTGAACTCGGGAGCGCCATCGAACTGCTGCTGGGTGTCGCTGAGGTGAAGGCCTGGGCGGCAGGGTTCTTCGATGCAGCCCTTCCCTCTGCGGCGGGACGGCGATGGCTTAGCCAGGACTTTCGCCTGCGGTGGGAAGAAACGAAACCCGGAGAAAGGCTCGGGAAGCTCCTGCACGAACCGCTCCTGGCCGGCCACATTGCCGCTCTCGACAACACTGCCCAGAAAGCAATCCGGTTATGGAGCACTGACCTCGAACAGTACATTGCAGGGTTGAACGCAGATCAGATGAGTTCCGAGCTGGAATCCCGTGCTGACTTGTTTGACCGGGTTGAGCGTTCACCCTTGACCCGGGAGCAGGCCCACGCCGTGATCTGTTTCGACAACCGCGTGCAGGTCATTGCCTCCGCCGGTTCCGGGAAGACCTCCACCATGGTCGCCAAAACCGCCTACGCCCTGCACCGAAACCTTGTACCGGCGGAGAAAATCCTGCTGCTGGCCTTCAACAAAGACGCCGCCGAAGAACTCAAACAACGGATCAAGGACCGCCTGCAGCCCCTGGACCTCGACGGTGGCCAGGTCGCCGCCCGCACCTTCCACGCATTCGGACTGGAAGTCATTGGGAAGGCCACCGGGCGTAAACCTGCCCTGGCCCCGTGGCTGGAGAATGGACAGGACCACGAACACTTGATGCGCCTGGTGGACGGGCTCAGGGATACCGATCCCGGGTTCCGGACATTGTGGGACCTTTTCCGCATCGTTCTCGGCACCGACATGCCCGAATTCGGGCAGGAACAGGACGAGCCAGACCTCTGGGAGACCGCAACGAACGCCCCGGCGCTTCGGACCCAGCAGGGCGAAACCGTCAAAAGCCACGGCGAACGGATGATTGCTGACTGGCTGTTCTACAACGGGGTCAAATACAAATATGAAGCACGGTACGAGCACGACACCACCGACGCTGAACACCGACAATACTGCCCAGACTTCTACTACCCCGACATTAACGCCTACCACGAGCATTTCGCCTTCGATGCACACGGCCGGACGCCCCGCACCGGGTTCGAAGGGTACCTCGACGGGGTCACGTGGAAACGCGCAACTCACCAGCAGTACGGGACCACCCTGCTGGAGACCACCACGGCAGGAACATGGGACGGAACTGCGTTCAGCTACCTGGAAAGGGAACTCACCGACCGCGGCCTCACCCTCGACCCCAACCCCGACCGTCCCGTCCCCGGGCGCCAGGTAATCGAGAACGCGGACCTCGTGCGGACCTTCCGGACCTTCCTTATCCACGCGAAAAGCAACCGGCTCGACGACGCCGCTCTCCGGGACAATCTGAAATCCCGGCCCGGACTCCGGACCCGGTTTCGGCATTCGATCTTCCTGACCCTGTTCGCGTCAATCCGGAACAAATGGGAGCAGGAACTCGCGGCAGAGAACTACATCGATTTCGAGGACATGCTCAACCACGCCGCCGACCATATCGAAGCTGGCCGGTGGGACAGCGGATACGAACTGGTCATGGTCGATGAAATGCAAGACGCCAGCCACGCCCGGGCACGACTCGTGCGGGCCCTGGTCAATCATTCCGACAGGTACCTGTTCGCGGTCGGAGACGACTGGCAAAGCATCAACAGATTCGCCGGCGCGGACCTGTCCGTGATGACGGACTTTCACCGCTGGTTCGGCCCCGGTCAGACCCTGCGCCTGGAGCGAACCTTCCGGTCCCCGCAAAGCATCAGTGACATCTCCAGCGCCTTCATTCAAAAAAATCCCCAACAACTCCCTAAAAAGGTCAAATCCCTGACCCCGGAAATCGAAGCTCCGGTCAGAATCATCGCCGTCAGCAACACCAACCAGTTTGCCAACAGCGCAGATAGGTTCGCCGGCGCCGTGAACACCTATTTGGAACAACTGAACCGCGAAGTGCGCGCCGGTGCGGTGCCGGCCGGGGCCGAAGGCAAAGTTCAGGTCCGTATCCTCGCCCGATACCGTCACCTGCTCAACAGCATCCCCGCCGGCTACGGAAACAGGTGGGACCACCTGAACATACAGATCAACACCGTCCACGGCGCAAAAGGCCTCGAAGCTGACTACATCCTGATCCTTGGAATGACCAAAGGCAGATACGGATTCCCCAGCACCATCATCGATGACCCCGTACTCGAACTCGCGATGCCCGACGGCGACACTTTTCCCCTGGCCGAGGAACGGCGCCTCTTCTACGTCGCCCTAACCCGTGCCAGACGCTCAGTGTTGCTCCTCACCGTTGAGGGCCAGGAATCCCCCTTCATCAAGGAATTGGTGCGGGATCACGGCCTGACCGTGCAAAACCAAACCGGACAAACAATACAAACGGTTATCTGCCCCATCTGCGGCAACGGATTCATGACCCAACGCTCCGGCAAATACGGCACCTTCTACGGCTGCAGTCAATACCCCGACTGCACAGAAACCATGAGCACCGCGGCGTACACCCGAACAATCACCAACACCAGAGGGACACAAACACGCCAAAAACCCCCAAGCCAACCTCGGAACTCCTAAAGCTCAAGAAACTAACTAGATCGACGAAGGATTTCGGCCAGCACCGGAGCGATGACCCCGGCCGCCGACCCTTTTCGGCAGACAGCGCACTTATCAAAAGGGAAGATGTACAGGCCGGGGATCCAGGACTCTTCCTGCCCGGTCGGCGACGGCAGTCAGATGTCCCACCCGGCGCGTACGATCCCGTAGCTGATCAGGACCATGGAGGCCGGGACAAACAGAGAGTTTCAATCACAAGCCGTCCCGGACCCGCATTCGTGCCGAGTCATGCTGCTCGGTCCTTGCCCGTCGATGGACAAGCAAAAGTACGAACTGCTTGTCATTCTGATATCTCCCATGATCGCTGGGCGGGTCCTCCGCGCAACCAGGGCGCTACCGCGCCGACCCCGAAACCGAAAACTTTGCGGAACAAGGCACATGCGCTCCGCATAGAAGTTTTCAGTCCCGGCGCCGGTCCCCCAGGTTGCACTGCGGCCCCTCGACCCAGCGGATGGTCCCCTACCAGAACGACGCCGAAAGCCAACAACCGCAGAAGAAACCGCAATAACAAGGGTGAAAGGGAAACACGGGATCATGGAAAAGCTCACGATCAAAACACCATCGGATGTCCTCAGCTTCATTGGGCACACCTTGGGCTTCTGGCCCCAGGAAAGCCTGGTCTGCATCACGATGAAAGACAACAGCATCGGAGCCACTCTCCGCATCGACCTCCCCCACCAAACCGGCCAGGAACTCTCCTACGCACGGACCGTCGCCCACTACCTCACCAGCGCCACCACAGCCACATCAATCCTCTTCGCCGTCTACACCAGCGAAACCACCCAGCCCGGGCAGGGCAGGCCGCAGGCATGCACGATCGCCGCGCTCACCGGAGTCCTCGCCGAGCAGGGCATCACTATCCGCGACGGCCTCTTTGTCGGCGATGCAACCTTCTCCCCCTACGACGGCGACCCCGGCACCAGCGTGGCCCTGCCTGTCAGCTCCACCGAAACAAGCGCAATCAACGCCGAATTCATTTACCGTGGCAGCTTCGTTGAACCCACCAGCCAAATCACACTTCCCCCTGCCGGCCACGAATCAGCGAAAGCGGCTGCCATCGAAAGCTACATGGACTCCATCAGGACTCAACCGACCGAGGCCGCACTCAAGCACGGGCGGCAACTCTGGTCAGACATGCTCCGCTCCACCGACTTTCCCAGCGACGAGGACTGCCAGGCCCTCGTCGCGAACCTGCAATTCCCCGCCATCCGCGACCGACTCATCGCCGATATCCCAGGGATGGACGAACCCATGCAGCAGATCCTGTTCGCCCAAACCAAAGAACCTCCAAAATGGTCACGCATCGAATGGGCACAACAACTCCTCCTGCACGCCTATACCCGGACCTCCCCTGAACACGCAGCACCAGTCCTCACCGCCATCGGCTACATCAACTGGTGGGAAGGCAAAGGCAGCAAAGCACACCAATTCCTTCAGCTCGCCCTCGACACCGACCCGGCCTACCGCCTCGCCCGCCTTAGCGACCAAATGGTCGGCTCCGGCCTCGTCGCGCGATGGAACATGAACAAGAACACGGCTTACAAAGCCTTACCGTTTGACATGCCGTAAATTCTTGTCCCCGCTCAGCGAAGGCAATGCACTCCCCCTCGACTGGTGACAAGGCCAGGAGATCTGTTCCCTACCGCTAGCGACGACAGCCGCGATTCTCCGACATCCAGCTAAGGAGCAGACTAGGTTGACGGAACGTCCATTATCGGCCTTTCAAAACAGGCCGGGGAGTGCCCCCGGAAGGGGCTGTTTTTGCCGTCGTTTGTGGCGTTTTTTCCGGACTCCGAGGGCTCAGAACTGCTTAGCCAGCGCCCGGTTTACGGCGGGGATGTCCAGGAAGGCTGGGTCGAATGGCTCGGCAGATCCGGTCATGTCGGCGACCCATGCGGAGTGTTCGTCGTGGTCAGGATGCGACGCGTCGGCCAGGGCATCCATGATGTCCTCGTAACCCGGCAAACCTCCGGAGTCTTCCAGCGGGCCGCGCCGGGCGCCGTCGATCATGCGGGCCGGCGGACTGTCGTCGTCTGCGGGGCGGCGGGAAACCAGTTCGAGCCGGTGAAGCCAGCTGTCACCGAAGTCGTATTCGTAGAACGCTTCGCCCGACCCCAGTGCGAGCAGTTGATCCAGAGTGCACTCCTCCTCAGGCCTGTCGCCCGGTTCTTCACCCTGCTGCCTTGGAAGCCACTGCGGGACTTCCGGAAATTCGCCGTCGACCGGCCGCAGCGGCGCGAACGGGTCGCTTGTTACAAACCTGTGCAGGTGCGCGTCCTCCCAGCCAAAGGCTGTCTGCAGCACCTGGTGTATCTGACCTAAAGTCAGCGAGCCCCGGAGCTCGAATCGACGCCAAATCTCAGGCATACTGTCGACGAGGGCCACGCGAACCTCCAGGACGGATTCCTGTCCCATACCCGTCCCGGCCGCAAATTTGTCCATGGCACCCATTTTTACAGGTCTCACGGCCCTACTAAGTGAGAGGCATGACCTCTCCCCCAGCCTCGGCCGATAGCTTGACGAAAGGTAAACTATCGGCTCTTTAGAACTGTCGGGGGAGTGGCTGCACAAGGCTGCTCAGCCAGCACTGCCCGTCCTCACCTCTGCGGATGGCTTCGGTTCCCCGTCGACCTATTGTTGGACGGCGGGGGTCTTCTTTCAATGCACCGACATAGGCGGCCTTCTTCGTAACGAGCATGTCCCGTAGGGCGCGGATCCAGTTCAGGATCAGGAAGCGTGATGGGATCCTGCTGGGCTGCTGATGACTCTGTCACGTCCGGCAAGAACACCCTTCCCGGCGAGGACTGCCATCGTGCCCGCGGTGAGGAGCAGCGGAGGTGCCCAGTCTCCGCTTAGGTCGCGAAGACCACCGAAAATGACTGGGCCCGCTGCACCTAGTCCGTAGCCCACGGATTGCGCCATGCCCGATAGTGACGCCGCCTGCGGGTAGTTCACGGTTCGCAGGCTGAAGAGAGACAGGGCGATGACGATGAGGCTCCCGCACCCGATTGCCCCCAGTAGGACCCATAGCAATATGAGGTCCGGCGCGAGTGCGAGCCCGAGGAACGTTACGAACGTGAGTAAGGCACTCGTGAAGGATACGAGCCGCTGGTCCGAACCCCGGTGAAGGATTCCCCCTGTGACAAGGCTGGCGAAGACGCTGATGAGCAGAAAAACGGAGAGGTGGATGCCAGCGGTGGTGGCGGGGATCCCGCGGCTTTGTTCGATGGTTGGAAGCCACGCCATCAGGACGTAGAAGGCGACCGATTGCAGTCCCATGAAGATCGTCACCTGCCAGCCCAAGGCGGAGGCCCAGGGCGACCGGTAGGGGGTGGCTTCGGTCGCGGTGTTATGCGTGGTGCTTGTCCTGTGCCGGCGCAGCCACGGCATGAGCACGGCCATGGCGATGAGGGCAAGACCCAGCCAGATTCCGAGGGCAAGCCGCCAACCTGCGGGGGACGTCTGTGCAACGGGAACGACGAGGGCGGCCCCCACTGCGGCAAGGGCCGCCTGCGTGGCCGTATAGCTTCCGGTGACACGGCTGACCCTCGTTGGAAAGTCACGCTTCACGAGCGAGGGGACCAGGACATTGAGAAACGCGATAGCTAGGCCGATCAGTGCTGTGCCCGCCCAAATGAAGCCGGGCACGGGCAGGGAGCGGACCGCGATGCCCAAGGCGAGGATCAACAGTGACATCCACAGCGCACGGTCCAGACCGAGGAGGGAAGCGAAACGGGGCGCCACGGGTGAAAAGACCGCGAAAGCAATGAGCGGAAGACCTGTGAGGAATCCTGCTGCCGCGCTGGACAGGCCCAGGTCACTACTGATGTTAGCGAGGACCGGTCCCACGCTGACAAAAGACACCCGAAGGTTAACTGCAATGAGCAGAACGCCAATGAAGGCAAAGCCTAGACTGGCGGCGCGGTCCGGCCTGTTCCCAGTAGCAGCGCGCATCGTACGTTCTTTCCTCCTTCTGGAGTCGAGGAGCCTTCTCACCCCCCCGGCTCCAAGTGACAAGAGAACAGGCTTTGACTAAGCATGTCACCCTGCCGAAAACTTCCCTTACGGAAATCCCCTCTGGGAGCTAAGTAACTGACCAACATGATGGTCCCGGCGAGGGCCACTTAAAGCGCAACACTTCCCAAGCTGCTTTAGAGCGACTGATACTAGGGGGAATCGGACGTCAACGTTACCCCTTTTG
The DNA here is from genome assembly GCF_040676255.1 of Pseudarthrobacter sp. LMD1-1-1.1. Lineage (NCBI taxonomy): Bacteria > Bacillati > Actinomycetota > Actinomycetes > Micrococcales > Micrococcaceae > Pseudarthrobacter > Pseudarthrobacter sp. LMD1-1-1.1. The sequence continues at coordinate 337,494 of NZ_JBEGHP010000022.1, forward strand.
GGCCGTTTGCGGTTTGGGCCATTACGGGGATCGATGGTTAAACGGGTGCATGCTTTATCCCTGATCCGCCACCAGCGCCCGATTAGTCAACAGGGCGCCGCTTTGTCCCTTCCGCAGGGAGCGCCGCCCTGTTGTTGGTTCTACTGGCTTGAGGCTAATGCGGGGCATTGGGCCTGGCAGCGTCAACTGTTTCTCGCGCGAATGCCTAGGAAGGCAGGGTCGAAAGGTGCCTCTCTTTCAGTTTGTTCTTGGATGCCCCCATTTTTGGAAGCATGACGTCCACTGAAGCAGGTAGCGATGGGTAGCCTCTGATGCCCGGTCCGCTCCTCAGCGCTCTCCTGCCAGGTTTCCGAGGGTGATGTGCAGGTTCTGTGATGTTGAGCCGCGCTGCACCACGACGTCCACCTGCTGCCCTGGGTCCTGTTTCCTGAGGGCCACGAGCAGGTCGGTCACGTTGCCGATGTCCGTTTGGGCGAACTTGGTGATGATGTCCCCTGGCTTCATGCCGCCTTGTTCCGCCGGGCTTCCTTGGGAAACACTGACGATCAACGCCCCGGCCGTCGTGGGCAGGGAGAAGCGTTGGGCGAGCTGTGGCGTGATGTCGGTGGGGACCACGCCGAGGGCGGCGTGCTTGACCGACCCGCTTGCCAACAGTTGGTCGGCGACGTCGGTAACCGTGGAAGACGGCGTAACGAACCCGATGGCCACGGCTCCCGTGCTGGGTGGAAGGTACGCCTCGGAAAGACCGATCACCTGGCCGCTTGAATCCGCCACCGCACCGCCGGAATTACCGGGGGAAATCGGTGCGTCGGTCTGCAGCAGGTCGATGGCGCCGTGAGGTGATTCCTTCGACGGCGGCATGTTCCGGTGCAGGCTGGAGACGATGCCGGTAGTGACGGTTTCCTCCAACCCCAGCGGGCTTCCGATGACCACGGTCATCGAACCCACCTCGGGATCGGATGCAGCGAATTTTGCCGCCGGAAGGCCGGTGCGGTCGACCTTCAGGACAGCGAGGTCCGTGACGTCGTCAACGCCGATGATGGTGCCTTGGGACTGGGAGCCGTCAGCGAACTGGACCCCGACGTTCTTGAAGGGCTGTTTTTGCTGGTCCTCCACCACGTGCGCGTCCGTGACGATCGTTCCGTCGCTGTGATAGATAACCCCGCTGCCCAGGCCGATGGCTGTCCGGATGGTGACGACGGAAGGCTCGACTTCCCTGACAACGCCGGGAACCGCAGGCAACCCCGCACCGCCCGCCAACTGTACTTGCGAAGCTGTCGGGGAAGCGGCGGACGACGAGGAACCGGGCGCCGGCGCCGGGGTGCCGGTGCAGCCCGTCAAGGTCAGTGCCGCCGCCGTCACTCCGGCCGCGGCGCAGAGTCCAAACCTCATGGGATACCTCCTCTTTAGGCGTCACGGGCTGGCAGAAGGGATATAGGGCTGGTACTGGTCAAAAGTCCCATTCTGGATGGGGACATTGATGATGGTTTCCTGCCCCTTCACACTCACTGTTAGGTCAGCCCGTGCCCCCGGAGCTTCCGGGGCGCTGTTGAGTATGACGGGGGTCTGGTCAAACTCCCTGTTCCCGTTGGCCGGGATCTTGACCGGCACCTGTTCGTCGGAGTCGGCCAGGACCAACTCGATATCGGTGGCCGTGGTGTTGATGATCGTCCCCAGGACGCGGGCGGGTTCAAACTGCCCTGATGTCACAAGCAGGACGCTTCGCAGCTCCAGCCCCGCAAAGTTCAGGTCGGAGCCGAGCGCAACAGGGTCGCGGTCCCCTTCGGCGGGGTCGGAGCAGCCGGCCATCAGGAGGGCTGCAACCATCAGGACCGGCAGCAAGCGGAAGAATTCGATGGTGCCGTGGGTGGGTTTCATGATGTTCCTTTCCTTGGCCTTGTGATCCCTTCCAATGCGCCCCGCCCGCTTTAGCGTCTCCCTCAGTGTGGCGCTGCAGTTGCGCCAACGCAACAGCTAACGACGCATCCAACCCGCTCTATCTGAATCGTTGCCCTCCCGTAACCGAAAACATGACGGTGGGCTTGGTTGGGAAGATAGCGTTGTTTGCACATTGCCAAATATTCCGTGGGAGTGGCACTGAGCCCGCTGGTCGAAGACGCGATTCGAGGCCCATGCGGGTGCGATGCCGGAAGGTTGCGCCCTGTGCCTGACGACACGACAAGGAAATCTTTTGCATGCTTCTTATGGACACCACGTGGAAAAGGGCCGCAGGCTTCGTTGCGGCCTGCGTCATCGGCGGCTTTCTGGTCGCCGGGCTCCTGGCCCCGGCCGCGGCACTGGGTTCCACCGTGACCGTGGCATCCGGCAGGTTCTTTGATCAACTGCCCTCTGATCTCCATCTCGACCCGCCGGCCAGGAACTCCCAGGTGCTGGCCAAAGATGGATCGGTCATCGCACGGTTCTATTCCCAGAATCGTGAGCCCGTACGCCTGGAACAGATATCGCCCTTCATGCGCCAAGGGATCGTGGCCATTGAGGACTCCCGCTTCTATGAGCACGGCGGCATCGACCCGGCCGGCATCCTCCGGGCCCTTTATGTCAACATCCAGGGCGGCCGGCAGGGCGCGTCCACCATTACCCAGCAGTACGTCAAGAACGTGCTCATCCAGTCGCTGATATCCAGCGGCAGGGCGGACGATGTCAAGCCCAGCGCCGCCAGGACCATCGGCGACAAACTTCGGGAGATGAAGCTCGCCGTCGCACTCGAGGACAAGTACTCCAAGGACCAGATCCTTCAGGGCTACCTGAACCTGGTCTATTTCGGCAACGGAGCCTACGGCGTCCAAACGGCAGCCGAAGAGTACTTCGGCGTGCCCGCAAGCGCCCTCAGCCTTACCCAGGCCGCCGCCCTGGCGGGAGTGGTCAACAGGCCCGGATACTACGACCCGCTCACTGAACCGGGCCATGTGGTGGCCCGGCGCAATGAAGTCCTGGACCAAATGCTCCAACAGGGTTACATTTCCACGGCCCAGCACCGGAAGGCTGTTGCCGCTCCCCTTGCCTTGAACGTACAGCCGTCGGACCAGGGATGCGCCGTGGCCACTTCACCCTACTTCTGCGATTACGTTCAACGCCTGATCCTGAATGATCCCGCCTTTGGTCCCGACGAGGCCGCCCGGCGCAAACTGCTGTACCAGGGCGGGCTGACCGTCCGAACCACGCTGGACCCGGAGCTGCAAAAGGTCGCACAGGAACAGGTCAACGCCTCACTTTCCCCCACGGACCCACTGCAGCGCGGCGCCGCCCTTGTCAGCGTGCAGCCCGGGACCGGCAAGGTCCTGACCATGGCCCAAAACACCATCTACAGCCCGGCGCCGGGGCCCGGACACTACACCGGCAACCTCACCCTTGCGGAAACGGACAGCCGGGGCACGCCTCTCCATGGTGCCGGCGGCTTCCAGATCGGTTCCACCATGAAACCGTTCGTCTTCGCCCAGTGGCTTAATTCCGGGCGGTCCATGGCCACCCGGCTTGACGGCTCTGTCCGCATCTACAAAGCCGGGTTTCCGTGGAAAAACAGCTGCGGCACCACCACCGGGTCCTACGATCCTGCCCTCGGCCAGACGCCACTGCCCAACGACGACCCCTACCACTACTACCCGATGACCGTGCTGGAAGGCCTCTACCGCTCCATCAACACCATCACGTTCCAGTCAGCAACGCGGCTGGACTTCTGCAACATCCAAAAGATGGCCACGGCAGCAGGAGTCAAGAACGGGCACACCAACAAGCCCTACGACCTGTCCAGCATCGCCAGCCTGATCGGCACGCAGGATGTGGCGCCGCTGGACATGGCCACCGCTTATGCCACCTTCGCCGCCGGCGGAGTCCATTGCTCCCCGGTTGCCCTGAAAAGCGTCACCGGGCCCACGGGACACAACTATCCGGTGCCGTCCGCGGACTGCACCCAGACCATCGATCCCGACGTCGCCGCCGGCGTCACCAACGCCCTCCAACCCGTCCTGACGAAGGGATCGGGCTATAACATCCCCGTGAACAAGGATCACGATATCTTCGCCAAAACCGGCACCACCGACGGACACACACAGACCTGGACCGTCGGCGCCACCACGGGCATCGCCACCGCCTCGTGGTTCGGAAGCTACAAGGGATTCGGGCCGGAATGGGCAAACGAGCACATCACCATCAACGGGAAGTACTACGCCGGCCTGGACGGAGCCAACATCGCCGGCACCCAGTGGGCCCACCTCATGAACGCCGCGGCCGCAAAATACGCCGGCGGCCCTTTCCCCGCACCACCCCCATCAATGCTCCGGTAGCGGGGCATCCGGGCGTGCCTCCGCAATCAGGAAAACCATTGCGCATCTATAACTGTTGCGCTACCCTTGCATATCACTTTCCACTCCCAGCCGAAGAGCAGCCGTTCCAACAGGAGAAATGAGTACGCCGTGGCAAGCGATTATGATGAAGTCCGGCCAGAGGTCAAAGAGTCGCAGGAACGGTCCCTGGAGGCCCTGCGCACAGAGAACACCCCGGATGCCCGCAGCGTGGCCAGGGAGCTCGATGAGGCCGACACGGTGGACGGGATAGAACTGCCAGGGGACTTCATTGCCGAGGAACTCGTCGTCGAAGTCGTCCCGCAGAAGGAGGACGAATTCACCTGCTCGTCCTGCTTCCTGGTCCGCCACCGTTCCCAACTGGTCAGGGAAAGGGACGGCAACGCCTACTGCATCGAATGTGAGGGGTGAGCAGTGGCCGGCCTGCCGCCTGCTCCGCGAACCGGACACGCGCAGCAGCCAAGCCACGCTGTGTCGGCGAACCCCGTGCCGGCGAACCCCGCGTCGGCGCCGCGGCCGGACAGGCCGTCCCCGGGAGCGGGCGCCGGCCGCAGGGGGACTTCGGGGACTGGCCGGGCAGGGCATTTCCGATTAGGCGAGGGATTCATCCTTTCCCCCGGCCGGTACCTCCTCCTGTGGGCGGTGTCCCTGATGCTGGCCCTGGCCGGGGCAACCTCCTTCCTATTGACACTCGGGGAAGTGCTCCACGGACAAGGCGTGGCAGCGGCTGACGGGCCCATGACCGGCTGGTTCGTGGATCACCGGACCGCAGCCGCCACAGCCGTCCTGGCAGGACTCGCCTTCGTGTTCGGCCCGTTGGCCCTTCCGGTGATAACACTGCTCGCCACCACGGGGTGGGCCCTGCTGACCCGCCGTCTTTGGCGTCCCCTGCTGCTCGCCGGGGCCATGCTCACGGGGGTCATCGTCACGGAAGTCATTGCGCACGCCGTGGGACGCTCCCGGCCCCCGGCGGCGCTGATGATGCTGGGGGCCGATGCGACGTCGTCGTTTCCGTCCGGACACGTCGTCGGTGCCTCCAACTTCCTGCTGATCGGGGCATACCTGGTCTTCTCCCGGTCCTCCCGCGCGCTGTCCGTCATACTGGCCTTCGCCGCTGCTGCCGGAGGCCTGGCGCTGGAAGCAGCAAGCCGCGTCTACCTGGGCTACCACTGGTTTACCGACACGCTGGCCTCCGCCTCAATCTCCGTGGTCCTCCTTGCGGTGGTGATCATGGTGGACATCAGCCGTGGCGGCCGGGCGGCAGAACCGTGAGGGCAAAAAGCTCCCGGGCACCCGTACCGTTGCGTGTCCGCAAATAAAGCGGGACACTGGCAAAGACGACCACGGCTAAAGGGAGGCATCATGCGTGCGCTGACAGTTACCCCTGGAGTCAAGGACTCCCTTCACCTGCGCGATATTCCGGAGCCGCCGGTGGGCGGGGGCCAGGTGCTGGTGGAGGCACTGGCCGTGGGCCTGTGCGGCACGGACAGTGAGATCATCGACGCCGACTACGGCGAAGCTCCGCCCGGCCAGGAGTACCTGGTGCTGGGGCACGAAAACCTGGGCCGGGTGGTGGAGGCCCCGGAGGGTTCCGGGCTGGCGTCGGGAGACCTGGTGGTTGGCATTGTCCGCAGGCCCGATCCCGAGCCGTGCAAGGCGTGCGCCGCCGGTGAATGGGATATGTGCCTGAACGGCGAGTACACCGAGCACGGCATCAAAGGCCTGGACGGATTTGCCCGCGAACAATGGCGCGCGGATCCGGAAGCCGTGGTGAAACTGGACGCCGGGCTGGAAGATGTGGGAGTACTGCTGGAGCCCACCACCATCGTGGCCAAGGCCTGGGAGCAGATCAACAGGATCGGGCAGCGGGCCTTCTTCGACCCCCACGTCGCGGTGGTGACCGGGGCCGGACCCGTTGGCCTGCTCGCCGCGCTCCTGGGCGTCCAGCAGGGCCTGGAGGTGCACGTCTTCGACATCGTCAAGGACGGGCCCAAGCCGGAGCTGGTCCGCGCCCTTGGCGCCACCTACCACAGTGAGACCCTCCCGGACTCCGGCCTCAAGCCCAACGTCCTGGTGGAGTGCACGGGCGTGACCCCCGTGGTGCTGGACGCCCTCCGCTGCCGCGCCCAGGACGCCATCACCTGCCTGACCGGCGTCTCGGGCACCGGCAAGCAAACCGAGGTGGACGTCGGCGCGCTGAACCGCGAGGAAGTGCTGATGAACGGCGTGGTCTTCGGCAGCGTCAATGCCAACCGCCGCCACTACGACGCCGGCGCCAAGGCCCTGGCCGCCGCCGACGCGGACTGGCTTCGGCGGCTGATCAGCCGCCGGGTTCCCCTGGGCAAATTCACCGAGGCCTTTGACCGCCACACCGACGACGTCAAAGTCGTGCTCGACCTCCAGGCAAAGGACGACGGCGGGACCCGGCAGCCATGAACGCCGCAGCCATGAGCCCGGCGGCAAGGAGTGACGGCCAGCCAGGACAGGAAGCGAACAGCGGCCACCGGCTCCCGTCAGGGCGCCAGTACAACATCCGGCACGGCCGGCAATCCGCGCACCTCACGGAGGTGGGCGGGGCGTTGCGGGACTACCTGCTGGACGGCCTGCCCCTCGTGGACGGCTACGGGCCGGAGGAGATGTGCACCGGGGCGCGGGGACAGTCCCTCATCCCCTGGCCCAACCGGATCAAGGGCGGCAGCTACGAATGGGACGGCAGCACCCTGCAGCTTGATCTCAGTGAGCCGGACAAAGGCGGGGCCATCCATGGACTGACCCGCTGGCGGAACTGGGAAGCCGCGGAACTGTTGGAGGACAGGATTTCCTTCATGCACACCCTTCACGCCTGCCAGGGCTGGCCATGGGTACTCGACTGCCGGCTGGACTACAGGCTCGACAACCAGGGGTTGAGTGTGCGGACGACCGTAACCAACCGCAGCCCGGCGCCGTGCCCGTTTGGCACAGGCGCGCATCCGTACCTAAGCCTGGGGCTGCCGGGCCAGGTCATCGACGCGGGCCTGGTCCAGGTGCCGGGGCGGACGTACCTGCCCGTGGATGAACGCGGCATCCCCACCGGGCACCAGCGCGTGGACAGCACCGGGTATGACCTGCGCGAGCTCCAGCAACTTCGGGCCCGGCACATCGATGTGGCCTACACCGACCTGGTCCGTGACGGGGACGGGCGCGCCAGCGTGACGCTGCTGCGTCCTGACCGCTCGAGTGGCGTTGAGTTGTGGGTGGACGGGACATACCCCTACCTGGAAATCTTCACCGGCGACACCCTCCCACACCCGGACCGCCGGCGGACCGGACTGGGCGTAGAGCCCATGACCTGCGCCCCCGACGCCTTCAACTCCGGCGAAGGGCTGATCACCCTGGAGCCAGGGCAATCCCATACCGGACAGTGGGGCATCAAGCCACTCCCGACGGCCCTCTGAGCCCGGCCGAACTACCGGAAAAGCCCCGCAAAGCCGCCGCCAACTATTGCGCATACGCAAGCATTGGGGTTCAATGAAGGCATGGCTTGCCGTACCAGGATCCAGTCCCGTCAGGTACCGGATCCCAACGTGAACCGGCCGTCGGAGGTACCCTGGCCGCCGGCGGCGGCTGCGAAGGCCTCCAGGGCGGCCGCCAGTGCGGGCCGGCGGCCGGCAGGCATCCTGGAAACCACCTCGGCGATGGCCTGCCGCCGGTGCTGCAACACAGTATCGACCAGTTCCTTGCCCTCACGGGTCAACTCCAGCCGGATATACCGGCGGTCGGCGGGATCTTCACGGCGCTGCAGCAGGTCAGCGGCCACCAGCCGGTCGCAAATGCGGGTGGCATTGGAGGCGTGGACGCCAAGCTCCGCGGCCACGCCGCCCAGATTTTGGGGCCCGTGGGTATGGATCAGGACCAGCACCCGCAGTTGCGGGGTGTTAACGATGTCCTCAACCTCAGCAACAGAGCGCGCCACCACACGCATGAGGGCGTCGGCGGCAGCCATCACAGCTTCGACTTCCCGACTTAAGGTTTCAGGGACCGGCCCAGACCCGGCAGATGTATCCATGGGCACCAGTTTCCTCCAATAGTTGCTACCCCGCAAAGTTTGCCAGCTTCCCCCACCTGGTGGGCAGCCGGCATGAAGGAGAATCATGAAGACGCACCATCCGGCTGATCCGGTCAGCAGCACGGTCAACGGGATTGACCGGCTCATCCGGAACGTGCAGACCGGGCGGTTTGAACGCTCCCTGTCAGGGCTGACAGCTGCCGGGGCCCTGGTCACGGCGGCGGAGATCTACCTTGAACATGACAAGGCCAGCTTCGGCAACAAGTGGATGTGGGTTCCCGTGGCCCTGGGCCCGGTAGGGGCCGCCGCGGGAGTGGCCGGCGTCTTCAGCCGCCGCATGGCAAAGACCGCCCTCCCCCTGGCCAGTGCCGCCATCATTGCCAACGGACTGCAGGGAACCTGGCTGCACCTGCAGGGGATCCGGCAGAAACCCGGCGGGCTGTCCAACCTGCGCTACAACCTGGAGATGGGGCCGCCGCTGTTCGCGCCTCTGCTGGTCACCCTGGTGGGCGGCATGGGCGTCCTGGCCTCCGTCCTGAGGCGGGAACCATGAGCAGCCTTCCGCTGCCCGAGGCCGACGGAGGCGGACGCTACCCCGGCTTCCGCACCCTCGCCCAGGCGGACCATTGGGACCGGGCCACCGCCGCCGTCGTCGAATCCCGCCTGGGCATGCCCCCGGACGTCCGATTCTTCACGCCCCCGGAGGAGGCCGCGGCCCGCGCCCTCTTCGACCTGCTGCTGGGCCAGCAGGACGAACCCCGCGTGCCGGTGGTGAACATGGTGGACGCAAGGCTGGCCGAGGAGCAAGCCGACGGCTGGCACTACGACAACATGCCGCGGGACGGTGAAGCCTGGCGGGCAACCCTGGCAGCACTGGACAGCGAGGCGCGCTCCCGTGCCGGCTGCACCTTCGCCCGCCTGGATCCGGACCAGCAGGCCGGGCTCCTGCAGGACATCTGCAACCTTGACCGGGAGCCCTGGCACGGGCTGCCGGCGGACCGGGTGTGGAGCCTGTGGACCCGGTATGCCTGCACCGCCTTCTACTCCCATCCCCTGGCTTGGGACGAAATCGGCTTTGCCGGACCGGCGTACCCCCGCGGTTACAAGAACCTGGGGGTGGACCGGCTGGAGCCGTTCGAGGTGCGGGACATCCGCCCCGGTGCGGATCCGACGCATGGGGCAGACCGGTGAACAGGGTCCGTGAACGCAATGAATCCGCGTGGCTGCTGCCCGCCGGGCCGGGAAGCAACCTGCGGCTGCGGGAGGACATGCGGCGGTACGGCGAAACCGATGAGCTGGACATGGTGATCGTGGGCTGCGGAGCCGGTGGGTCCACCCTGCTGCAGCGCCTGGCCCGCGCCGGCTGGCACGCGGTGGCACTGGAGGCGGGGCCGTTCTGGGAGCCGGAGCGGGACTGGGTCAGCGATGAGGCCGGGTCCCATCACCTGTATTGGACCGAACCCCGCGTCATCTCGGGGACAGATCCTGTGCCCCTGGGGTCGAACAATTCGGGCCGCGGAGTGGGCGGATCGATGGTGCACTTTGCCGGCTACACGCCGCGCTTCCACCCCAGCGACTTCAGGACCTTCAGTACCGATGGTGTGGGCGCGGACTGGCCCCTGGACTACGCGGACCTGCGGCCGTACTACGAGGACATCGAAGCGGAGCTGCCCGTCGCCGGCGAACACTGGCCCTGGGGTGACCCCCACAGCTACCCCCACCGGCCGCATCCGGTGTCCGGCAACGGGGAACTGTTCCTCCGCGGCGCCAATGCCTGCGGCGTCACCGCGAAGGTGGGTCCGGTGGCCATCGCCAACGGCAGGTTCGGCAACCGGCCGCACTGCATCTACCGAGGCTTCTGCCTGCAGGGCTGCAAGGTCAACGCCAAAGCATCCCCGCTGATCACGCACGTTCCGGACGCGCTGGCCCACGGCGCCGAAATCCGCCCCGACTCCATGGCCACCCGGATCTGCTTCGATGAACACAGCGGGCTGGCCACCGGCGTGGAATACGTCCAGGGCGGCGTCACCAAATTTCAGCGTGCCCGGATGGTCGCGGTGGCCGGCTACTCGATCGAAACCCCGCGGCTGCTGCTGAACTCCACCTCGCCGCGCTTCCCGGACGGGATGTGCAACGACTACGACCAGGTGGGCCGGTACCTGATGGTTCAAGGTGCGCCGCAAACCGCCGGGCGGTTCCAGGCCGAGGTGCGGATGTGGAAGGCCCCTCCCCCGGAAGTCAGCACGGAGGACTTCTACGAAACGGATCCCACCAAGCCGTACAAACGGGGGTTCTCCATCCAGTGCGTGTCCCCGCTGCCCATTACCTGGGCCGAGCACGTTGCAGCGCAGGGGCACTGGGGGCCCACCCTCAGGCGCTACATGAGCGACTACCCGCACTGGGCCTGCCTGGGTGCGCTGTGCGAATTCCTCCCCCTGGAGGGGAACCGGGTGACCTTGGCGGACGAAACGGACCGGCATGGCATCCCCGTGGCCCGGTTCAGCTACAGCCAGTGCGGGAACGACCGGCAGCTGATGTCCGCCGCGCAGCAGGTCATGGAAGAAATCCTGACGGCGGCGGGGGCGGAGGAGGTCATCACCATCAACCGTTACGCCCACTTGGTGGGCGGGGCGCGGATGGCGGCCACCGAGGAGGGCGGCGTGGTGGACCGGAACTGCCGCAGTTTCGCGGTCCCCAACCTCCTGGTCACCGACGGCAGCGTGCTGCCCACCCAGGGCAGCGCCAACCCGGCCCTGACCATCATGGCGCTGGCGGCCCGTGCCGCCCACGTCCTGGTCCAAGGCGCCCGCCGGGGCGCCCCGATGAGCGCAAAGGAAGACTGATCATGGCAACAACAGTGGCCGACTACCTGCTCTCCCGTCTGGGTGAGTGGGGCGTGGACAAGGTCTTCGGTTTCCCCGGAGACGGCATCAACGGCATCCTTGCCGCCTTTGGCAAGGCGGGCAACCAGCCCAAATTCATCCAGGCCCGGCACGAGGAGATGGCGGCGTTCGAGGCCGTGGGCTACGCCAAGTACGGCGGCCGGGCTGCAGTGTGCATGGCCACCTCCGGGCCCGGGGCCATCCACCTGCTCAACGGCCTGTATGACGCCAAGCTGGACCATGTTCCGGTGGTGGCCATCGTGGGCCAAACCGCCCGCAGTGCCATGGGCGGGTCCTACCAGCAGGAAGTTGACCTGCTGACCCTGTTCAAGGACGTCGCCTCGGACTATGTCCAGATGGTCACCGTTCCCCAGCAGCTGCCTAACGTCATTGACAGGGCCATCCGGATCGCCGCCGCCCAGCAGGCGCCTACCGCGGTGATCATCCCGGCCGACGTGCAGGAACTCGAGTACGCCGCTCCCACGCACGAGTTCAAGATGGTGCCCTCCAGCGTCGGCGTCCAGTGGCCGGACATCCAGCCGGATATTTCGGCAATCCGGGGCGCCGCCCAGCTCCTGAACGAGGGATCCAAGGTGGCCATCCTGATCGGGCAGGGCGCCCGGGGTGCGGCGACGGAAGTCCGGGAGGTGGCCGAACTGCTGGGGGCCGGGGTGGCCAAGGCACTCCTGGGCAAGGACGCCCTGCCCGATGACCTGCCCTACGTCACCGGTTCCATCGGGCTGCTGGGCACCCGGCCCAGTTACGAGATGATGCGGGACTGCGACACCCTGCTCACGGTGGGGTCCAGCTTCCCGTACACGCAGTTCCTGCCCGAACCCGGTCAGGCCCGCGGCGTACAGATCGACGTGGACCCGAAAATGATCGGGCTGCGCTACACCAACGAATTCAACATCGTGGCCGACGCCGCCACCGCCCTCCGCGCCCTGATCCCGCACCTGGCCCGCAAGCAGGACCGGTCCTGGCGGGAAAACCTGGAATCCAACATCAGCCGCTGGTGGGAAACCATGCACGACGAAGCCATGGTCAGTGCCAACCCCGTCAACCCGATGCGGCTCTTCGCCGAGCTCTCCCCCCGGCTGCCGGCGGACGCGATACTCAGCGCGGATTCCGGTTCCTCCGCCAACTGGTACGCCCGGCAGCTGAAGTTCCGGGACGGCGTCCGCGGCTCGCTGTCCGGCAACCTGGCCACCATGGGCCCGGGTGTCCCCTACGCCATCGGCGCCAAGTTCGCCTTCCCCGGCCGGCCCGCCATCGCGTTCGCCGGGGACGGCGCCATGCAGATGAACGGGCTGGCGGAACTCATCACCGTGAAGCACTACTGGCGGGAATGGGTCGATCCCCGGCTGGTGGTGGCCGTCCTGCACAACAACGACCTGAACCAGGTCACCTGGGAGATGCGGGCCATGGGCGGGGTGCCGGCCTTCCGCGAATCCCAGGTGCTGCCCGACGTCGACTACGCCGGTTTCGCCGAAAGCCTGGGTCTGCAGGGGCTCCACGTGGAGGATCCCGACGACGTGGGGCCTGCCTGGGAGAAGGCCCTCGCCGCGGACCGGCCCACCGTCCTGGACGTCCGCACCAATCCCGATATTCCGCCGATCCCGCCGCACGCCACCTTTGAGCAGGCGCGGAAGACGGCGGAGGCCATGGTCAAGAGCGATGACAGCGCCTGGGGCGTGGTGAAGGAAGGGGTCAAGACCAAGATCCAGGAATTCCTGCCGCACAAGGAGGGCTGAGGCATGTCCGCCGCCACACCGGTCACGGCAGTCCGGGCCAGCGCCTACACGGTTCCCACCGACGCGCCGGAAGCGGACGGCACCTATGTCTGGGACTCAACCACGCTGGTCCTGGTGGAGGCGGACGGCGGCGGGACGACGGGGCTGGGCTGGACCTATGCCCCGGCAGCAGGTGCGGCCCTGGTGGAAGGGCTCCTGGCCCCGGCCGTCCAGGGTATTGACGTCATGGACGTGCCGGCGGCGGCCGCGGCGATGGCCCGGGGGGTGCGCAACCCGGGGCGGACGGGCCTGGGCTCCTACGCCGTGTCCGCCGTCGACTGTGCCCTCTGGGACCTGAAGGCGCGGCTGCTGGAGCTGCCGCTGCACAAGCTCCTTGGCGCTGTCAGGGACACCGTGGCGGTGTACGGCAGCGGCGGCTTCACCACCTACACCGAGGACCAGCTGCGGGACCAGCTGCAGGGCTGGGCCCTGGAGCAGGGCATCCCCCGTGTGAAGATCAAGATCGGCCAGGACAGCGGAGCGAACGTCCCGCGGGACCTGGAGCGCATCCGCCAGGCGCGTACCGCCGTCGGCCCCGGTACGGAACTGTTCGTGGACGCCAACGGCGGCTACACCGCCAAGCAGGCGGTACGGGTGATGCGGGAGGCAGCAGAAGAGCACGTCACCTGGTTCGAAGAGCCGGTCTCCAGCGATGACCTGGCGGGGCTGCGGGCGGTGCGTGCCGCCGTCGACGCCGATGTGGCAGCCGGGGAATACGGAACGGGACTGCCCTACTTCCAGCGGATGTGCAGCGCGGACGCCGTGGACTGCCTGCAGGCGGACGTCAGCAGGTGCGGCGGGATCAGCGAATGGCTGCGGATCGCCGCCGTCGCCGCCGCCCACGGCCTGGAGGTCTCGGGACACTGCGCACCCCACCTCAGTGCCGCCGTCGCCGCCGCAACACCGAACTTCCGGCACCTGGAGTGGTTCCACGACCACGTCCGGATCGAGGACCTGTTCTTCGACGGAACCCTTGATCCCGGCGGCGGCCGGGTGCGGCCGTCGGATGCCCCGGGCAACGGACTGACCTTCCGCGCCGCCGACGCAGAACCGTACCGGATTCACTGAAAAGCAGGATGACAGGACGGAGAGGAAGCCCATGAGCACCAGCCCAGGCAGCGGAAACCCGCCAGACGCCAAGCCGCTGAACCCGGACCCGACAGGCCAGGACCCCAGCGCCAAGGACCCTGCCGCCGGGGAGAAAGCCCAGCTCCAGGCGGCGATCTTCGAGGTGACGGGGGCGGCCGGCGGGAGGAGCCTGCACGAGATCCGGGAGATGCTCCAGGCGGAATTCTCGCGCCGGGGCGTGAAGGCGCCCACCACCATGTGGCTGGACTCGGTGGCTTCCGCGGCGTTCCATGGCGAGCCCTACCTCATCGACCTTCCCGCAGCCCTGGCGGCCGAGGCCGCCGTGCCTGCCCCGAATGACGGGGTGCGGAAGCGCCTGGCCGGGCGCCGGGAGCTGCGGAAGGACAAGCTGCCCGCCGGGACATTCCCTCCCGCCTCCGCCTGGGAACTCGACAGCCGCGACGTCACCCTCAGCACGCCGGAGCCGCGCCCGGACCCCCGCACCGTCCTCGGAAACATCCGGGCCGTGCGGCAGCTGCCGGCAATGGCAGCATCAGCTTTGGTTGGCCTCCTGGCCGTTGTGGCCGTGTGGGCAGCCAGGAACGCCCGGCATCGGAGGACAGCGCATTCGACGGCGGGTGGTGCGTGATGCCGGAATGGTTGCAGGCGTGGATGTGGGGCACCATCGCCGGCGGGGCGCTGGTGGTGGGGTGCGCCCTGGCGTGGAGGTGGCGGATCCCGCCGAAGGTGGTGTCCTCCGTGATGTCGTTCGGTGCGGGGGTCCTGATCTCTGCGTTGTCCTTTGAACTCGTGGAGGAGGCCGTCAACGGCGGCGGGCTCTGGCCCACCATCGGCGGGTTCGCCACCGGCGCCCTGGTGTACGTTGCTGCTAATTTCCTGCTGGCCAGGAAAGGCGCCAAGCACCGGAAACGCTCGGGCGGCAAACAGCCCTCCGAACAGGAGAAGCCGGGCAGCGGGACGGCCATTGCCATCGGGGCGCTGCTGGACGGCATCCCGGAGTCGGTGGTCCTGGGGGTCGGTTTGGTGACCGCCGGGGCCGTGAGCCCCGCGATGCTGGCCGCCGTCTTCATCTCCAATGTCCCGGAGGGGCTCTCCAGCACTGCGGGCATGAAGAAGGCCGGGCGCGGCGCCAAGTACGTGTTCGGCGTGTGGGGTGGCATCGCGGTGCTTTCCGGGCTGGCCGCCCTGATCGGGTTCGTGGTCCTGCAGGGCGCCCCGGGGGAAGTGGTGGCCTTCATTACCGCCGTGGCGGCCGGAGCCATCCTGGCCATGCTGGCGGACACCATGATTCCCGAGGCGTTCGAGGAGCACCATCTGCTCACCGGGCTGATCGCCGCCGCGGGTTTCCTGGCTGCCTTCACGGTGGACCAGGTGGGCGGGTAGGTCCCGCCGGGAGGGCTGCACCGCCGGCGCCACGCCAAACAGAAATTACGCAAGAGACCAAGCCCGGGGAGGGACGGATGGCAAGGATCGAAGACTACGCGATCATCGGTGACCTGCATACGGCGGCGCTGGTGGGCCGCAGCGGGTCCGTTGACTGGATGTGCCTGCCGAACTTCGATTCGCCAGCCTGCTTCGCGGCCCTGCTGGACACCCCGGATGCGGGACGGTGGCGGCTGGCCCCCGCCGGGGCCGGCGACTGCACCCGGCGGCGCTACCGGCCCGGCACCCTGATCCTGGAGACGGAATGGGACACGGCGGACGGAAGCGTCAGGGTCACGGACTTCATGCCGGCCCGGGATGATTCCGCTGACATGGTACGGATCGTGGAGGGCCTGAAAGGGAGCGTGGCCATGCAGGGGGAACTGTGCCTGCGCTTCGATTACGGCCGGATCGTTCCGTGGGTCCGCCGCATGGACCACGGCATCAGCGCCATCGCCGGCCCGGACGCCGCCTACCTCAGCACCCCCGCGCCCCTGGAGGGCCGGGACATGCGGACCGTCAGCGAATTCACCGTCAAGGCCGGCGACCGCGTCCCGTTCGTCCTGCGGTGGGCGCACAGCTACAAACCGGTCCCGGACCGGACCGATCCGGAGACCGCCCTGGCCTCCACCCAGGAGTATTGGGAGCAATGGATCGGCCGGAACAATATGGCCGGGGACTACAAGGACGCCGTGGAGCGGTCCCTGATCACGCTCAAGGCTCTCACCTACGCCCCTACCGGCGGGATTGTGGCGGCCGCCACCACCTCGCTGCCGGAGGATCCCGGGGGCAGCCGCAACTGGGATTACCGCTTCTGCTGGCTGCGTGACGCCACTCTGACGCTGCAGTCCCTGCTGGCCTGCGGGTATGTCGACGAAGCCGCGGCGTGGCGGGAGTGGCTGCTGCGGGCTGTGGCCGGCAACCCCGCGGATCTGCAGATCATGTACGGGCTGGACGGCACCCGCAGGCTGCCCGAAGCCGAACTGCCGTGGCTGGCGGGCTTCGAGAACTCCAAACCGATCCGCACCGGCAACGCCGCCGCCCCGCAGCTGCAGCTGGACGTGTGGGGAGAGGTCCTGGACGGCCTGGCGCTGACCCGCGCCGCGGACCCCCGCGCCACGGATGATTCCTGGGACATCCAGGTGGCGTTGATGGAGTACCTGGAGGGCGCATGGGACCGGCCGGACAACGGGCTCTGGGAGATGCGCGGACCCCGGCGCCATTTCACCCATTCTAAGGTAATGGCCTGGGTCGCCGCGGACCGGATGGTCAAGGCAGTCCAGGAGTCCGGCCTCCCCGGACCCGGCGAACGCTGGGCGAGACTGCGCAAGGAAATCCACGATGATGTCATGGCCCACGGGTTCGACGAAAAACGCAACACTTTCGTCCAGTCCTACGGCAGCAAGGAGCTCGACGCCAGCCTGCTGCTGATCCCCCGCGTCGGGTTCCTTCCCCACGACCATCCCCGCGTGGTGGGCACGGTGGACGCGATCCAGCGGAACCTGACGCAGGACGGTTTCGTCCTCCGGTACCATCCGGAAGCCAGCAATGACGGGCTTCCCGGCACGGAGGGTGTCTTCCTGGCCTGCTCCTTCTGGCTGGCCGACGCACTCCTGGGCATCGGCCGCCGGGACGAGGCCGCGAACCTGTTCGAACGCCTGCTTACACTCCGCAATGACGTCGGCCTGCTCAGCGAAGAATGGGACCCAAAAGCCCACCGTCAACTAGGCAACACACCCCAGGCCTTCAGCCACTTCCCGCTGATCCACTGCGCCCTCCAACTCCACCACGGGCACTCAAGGCACAGCAACACCCCGCTACCCAGCCCTAAGGACCATGAACCAAGCCAGGGCGAGCCGGACGCTCTTTGAACGGAAGGGCCACATGAAGCGCAAAGCTATCGGCGCTGCACTTAGCCCCTCCGGCAGGATCACGGCGACTGAAGGTACAGATGATAAAGAGAACTCAAATAAGGGATGGATCGGAAGCCCGCGTTGCCTGCATGGATGCGAGTGGCGCACGGAAGCGCACGGACTCTCAACCTCGACAGGAAGCGACATCGACAAGACGCAACGGTGGGCCATGCCGCACCTTGCGGCTGGCCCATCGTCGCCGGTGAGTCCGTGAGGAGTGGCTACCGCTGCCGGGCGGCGACAAGCATCTCGTGGCCGCCCGGTTGGCCTTTGGCGCAATGTCCGCCCGTCAGGATGTCTTCTGCCTGGTTGTTTGCGCCTCTGGCCCTCCGGAACGCGCCCCCTGCGACCGGTTGACTGACAGCGGCCTGTCACCGCTGCGCCGCAGTGTCAGCATCACCAGGCCGGCGGCCAGGAGGCAGCCTGCCAGGAAGATGGACGTGGCCAGGAAACTGCCGTGCGTCGCATCCTGCAGAAAACCACCAACGTACGGTCCCACGAATCCGCCGAGATTTCCTACCGCATTGATCAGCCCCATGGCTGTGCCGGCCACGGCGACCGGCATCGCACGGGACGCTGAAGCCCAGAAGGGGCCGTCATAGGCCAAGGCCCCGGCGACGGCGATGCTGATGAGGGTTACCGCGAGGAACGGCGCATTGTCACCGGTTGCTACCGAGACCACCAACGCAACAGCACCGACCGCCATCGACAGCAACACGTGGGTGGAGTAACGGCCCGAACGGTCAGCTGCTTTGGCGTTGTACCAGAGACCGACCATCGCCAGCACGTATGGAATTGCGGTGATCAGCCCCACCTCCACAGAGGACCCGGATGTGATCGTCTTGATCACATGCGGGAGCCATATGTTGATGCCATAGAAGCCAATCTGGATGAGGAAGTACACCAGCGTCAGCCGCCACACCACCGTGTTGGACATGACATGGCGCAGGCCCAGCTTCTCCTGCTGAGGATGTGCCTTTGCGTCAGCAGCAAGTCCCCTCTCGATGTACTCCCGCTCCTGGACGGAGCACCATGCCGCCTCGCGTGGATGGTCAGCGATCAGGGCCCACCACAGGGGTGCGGCGATAACGAACGGGAAAATGCCCTCAATGATGAACAGCCACCGCCAGTCCGAGAAGGAGAGTATCCATCCGGAAAGGGGCGCCGTAATGATCGAAGCGATGGCAATATTCATCATCCAGAACGCGTAGGCCCGCGCCCGCTCCGCAGTGGGGAACCAGTGGCTGATCAGAACAAGGATCGCCGGCCAGATTCCCGCCTCGGCCACGCCCAGGAAAAAGCGCACCACGAGCAGCTGCGTGAAGTCCTGGATGAAGCCGGAAAGGACGGCCAGGACGCCCCAGATGAGCACCATGATTCCGACGAACTTCTTCGCACTCCAATGCTCGGCGAGGTAGCCGCCCGGAATTTGCAGGACGAGATAGCCGATGAAGAAGATCCCAGCAGCCAGGCCCTGCTGGGCGGCGTCGATACCCAGGTCCTGATGAAGTCCGTTTAGCGCGAACCCAATATTCGTCCTGTCCATGAACGAGATGATGTAGACAACGATGGCGACGGGAATCAACCGCTTCCACCGCGCATTGCCCACCGCCGTAGTTTTAACGTTCTGTGCCATTGGAAATGCTCCTTCGCGATATGGCAGATCAGACCGCGTCCCCCAGTAAAGCGATTGCTCTCCCGCGGACCCATCGGGCCCGCTTTCCGCCGCCGGGCGGAACGAGCAGGACTTGCTCGGGTAGAGCCGACATGACAGTGCAAAGTTTTGGCTTGACGTGGCGATCCCCACCCGAGCACCGTTCTTTTATTTTTACGCAACTATTGCGCGTTCGCAAGAGGTCACTTCACGAGTTAGTTTGTGACCCGCAGCTGCGCTCATATCGACGAATCCTTCCGTCCCCATCCAAGAGGCCTGGAACAAGGAGGTTGGCGAAGCGCAAGTAACCGTGCACGGCGGTGCCTCATCTGCCGCTCGCTAGGTTGACGGAATCTCCATTATCGGCGTTCCGGTCCGGCTGCAGTTAGACGCAGAATGGGGTGCTTCAGCAACTTGGTTGCAGGGTCATGCAGGTCGTCCGGCCCATGTCATGGTGGAACTCCGGTCAAATAGCCGCTGACCGGCCCTTCACTTCAGCGCCGAACCCCACGTGATGAACACCTGGGAATGCGACCCGATAGACGTTACGGATCAGTAAGTGAGCTTGCCGCCGGTGTTTTTAGAGGCGCTGGACTCAGGGTTTTCTGTTAGATGGTGTGTCGGTATGCGGTCTCTGTCGTAAGTGATTTCCCTGAAGCCGTGCGGCTCGGGCTTGCCTTCACTGCTTAGATTGACGAAGACAATTTCCTCGATGGTCAGGATGCTCCGCCGTGTAATCATGTTTCGGACTTCCGCACGCATGGTTAGCGAGGTTCGACCGAATTTCGTGGCCGTCAACCCCATTTCGATGAGGTCGCCTTGCAAGGCGGAACTGACAAAATTGATCTCTGAAATGTACTTCGTCACTGCCCTGCCATTGCCGAGCTGGAGGATGGCATAGATGGCAGCTTCTTCATCGATCCATTTGAGAAGACTCCCCCCGAACAATGTTCCGTTAGCATTCAAGTCTTCGGGTCGCACCCACTTCCGAGTGCGGAATGATATGTCTGAGGATTCCATGGGGGACCTTTCTTCCTCGGCGGCCTGCGGTACATGTCCTGGGCCTGCGGTACATGTCCTGGAAGTGGGACCAGAACTCGGCGGCTATTGCTGGCTTTGTCGTGCTAAGGGGCGCCGCCGTTAGTAGGGAGGAGGACTTCCGTGCCAAGAAGTTTGTTAGGACACCGGCAAGACCGTGCCGTCCTGAACAGGTCAACTGCGGGCGCAATTACGGCCACGCCCTTCAGTCCCACAGTCATTAGACGGTAACCCTGCCGCTGTTTCGTGTCGGTACATGACTGCATCGGCTGGTGCTCAGACTGCGATGGCAGAACGAAACATCGGGCGGCCTGCTGGAGGGTCAATCGGACTCACGGCAACGGTATGGAGTAGAAGACGTCAGGCCCCGGAAGTTTCCGGACAAGGTGCTCCCGGACGTCGAACATTCGCCGTTCAGCTGATTCGGTGCGAATCCAAGCGACCCCGAGCGCCGGCGCTGCCTCCTCAACCACGCCTCTGTATAGCAAAATGCTCCGGCTGTTGAATACTTCAACCGTGTCTCCGGAGGTCAGCAGCTCTACAAACTCGATTTCAGCCTGAGTGAGTCCGTTTTTCATGGTTCGCTCCCCTCGAACGTGTTTGTCATCGTCCATGGCGAAGTCCCTACGCGAATACGTCTGGCGGCGTGGCCTTGAGCGGGACGGGGACCAGTTCCTGGAGTTCTTCGAGGGTGCAGCCGAAGGTTTCGCGGACGCTGACGCCGTCCGGGCCGGTGAGGAAGACGGCCTTGTCTGTGTAGACGCGGGTGACGCAGCCGACGCCGGTGATCGGGTAGGTGCAGGCGTCCACGATCTTCGAGGCGCCTTCCCGGGTCAGGAGGGTCATCATGACGAAGACGTCCTTGGCGCCGGTGGCGAGGTCCATGGCGCCGCCGACAGCGGGGATCGCCCCGGGTGCGCCGGTGTGCCAGTTGGCGAGGTCACCGGTGGCGGAGACCTGGAAGGCGCCCAGGACGCAGATGTCCAGGTGCCCGCCGCGCATGATCGCGAACGAGTCGGCGTGGTGGAAGTAGGACGCACCCGGGAGTTCGGTGACGGGGATCTTGCCGGCGTTGATGAGGTCGCCGTCGATCTGGTCACCCACAGCTTCCGGGCCCATGCCCAGCATGCCGTTCTCCGTGTGGAGCGTGATGTCCTGTTCCTCGGTGAGGTAGTTCGACACCAGGGTGGGCTGGCCGATGCCCAGGTTCACGAAGGACCCGGGCGCGATGTCCCTGGCCACCAGTTTGGCCAGGTCATCGCGGCCCAGCGGCATCGCCGAGGTCTGGAGGGACGTTTCGTTGGACTGCACGCTCACGTCAGGCCGCCTTTCCTGCTGTGCTGCCGCTGCCGGCAACTGTGACGATGCTGTTGACGTAGATTCCCGGGGTGACCACGTTCTCCGGATCCAGCCCGCCGATCGGGACGATCTCGGAGACCTGGGCGATGGTGTGCTTCGCGGCCGCGGCCATGATGGGGCCGAAGTTCCGGGCGGTCTTGCGGTACACCAGGTTGCCCTTGCCGTCGGCCTTCAGGGCCTTGATCAGGGCGACGTCGGCGTGGATGGGGGTCTCGAAGACCTGCCATTTGCCGTCCAGGAAGCGGGTTTCCTTGCCCTCGGCGAGCATGGTGCCGTACCCGGTGGGCGTGAAGAACCCGCCGATCCCCGCCCCGGCGGCGCGGATCCGCTCGGCCAGGTTGCCCTGCGGGACGAGTTCGAGCTCGATTTCGCCGGCCTTGTACTTGGCATCGAAGTGCCAGGAATCGGACTGCCGCGGGAATGAACAGATCATCTTCCGCACCCGCCCCTCCTTGATCAGCAGCGCCAGGCCCTGGTCGCCCTGGCCGGCGTTGTTGTTCACCACGGTCAGGTCGCTGGCCCCGCATTCGAGCAGCGCGTCGATCAGTTCGAACGGCTGCCCGGCGTTGCCGAACCCACCGATCATCACGGTGGAGCCGTCCCGGATGCCGGCGACGGCGTCCTGGACGGTATCGACGAAGTTCAGCATTACTGGTCCTTTCCGGAAGTGACGTTTTCGAGGACCACGGCCAGGCCCTGGCCGACGCCGATGCAGATCGCGGCCACGCCCCAGCGCTCACCGGAGGCCTGCAGGGACCGGGCCAGGGTGCCCAGGATCCGGGTCCCGGAAGCGCCCAGTGGGTGGCCCATGGCGATGGCCCCGCCGTGCCGGTTGACGATCGAGGGGTCGATGCCCCAGGCGTTAATGCAGGCCAGGGACTGCGCGGCGAAGGCCTCGTTAAGTTCGACGGCGCCCACCTGGTCCCAGCCGATGCCCGCCTTCGCGAGGGCCTTGTTCGCCGCCTCCACGGGTGCGTAGCCGAAGTACTGGGGGTCGTTCGCGTGGGCGCCGCGCCCGGCGATCCGTGCCAGGGGGTCGAGTCCGAGCAGCCCCGCGGCAGCCTCGGATCCCACCCAGGCGGCGGAGGCGCCGTCGGACAAGGGGGATGCGTTGCCGGCGGTGACGGTGCCGTTCTCGGTCCGGAATACGGTCTTGAGCCCGGCGAGCTTCTCCGCCGACGAACCCGCCCGGATGCCTTCATCCCGCACCAGATCCGTGCCAGGGACCGGGGCCACCAGGTTGTCGTAGAACCCTTCGTCCCAGGCGGCGGCGGACAGGTTGTGCGATGCGGCGGCGAACTCGTCCTGCGCTTCACGGGTGACCCCGTACTTTTCGCGGAGCCGCTCGGTGGCCTCGCCCAGGGAGATGGTCCATTCCTTGGGCATGGCCTTGTTCACCAGGCGCCAGCCCAGCGTGGTGGACGCGAGCGTCATGTCCCCAGCCGGGTAGGGCTTCTCCGTCTTGGGCAGCACCCAGGGTGCACGGGACATCGACTCCGCGCCGCCCACCAGAATGAGGTCGGCATCGCCGGCGTTGATCTGGCGGGACGCAATGATCGCCGCGTCCAGGGAGGAGCCACAGAGCCGGTTCACCGTGGTCCCCGGGATCGACACCGGCAGCCCGGCAAGCAGGGTGCCCATCCGGGCGATGTTGCGGTTCTCCTCACCGGCACCGTTCGCGTTGCCGAACACCACCTCATCCATCCGCTCCGGATCAAGTCCCGGGGCACGCCGCACCGATTCCTTGATCACGTGCGCGGCCAAGTCATCCGGACGGACCGCGGCAAGGCCGGAGCCGAACTTGCCGAACGGGGTGCGCACGGCGTCGTACACAAAAGCCTGGTTCATCGTTTTCTCCTGAAGTTATTTAGCGAAGTGGGCCAGGGGATGGACTGATCAGTCCCAAGGCATGCCCACAGCGGCATCCTTGCGTGCGTCGGTTCTGCCGTCGCTGGGAGGGTACCAAAGGGCGAGAGAAGTACGGGATACGTACAAAAGTTCTTCTGACGTACAAGCCTAAGAGCCCGGTCAGCCTCCGTCAATGGAAAAAAGGGCGCGGGGCCGGGTTGACACCTCAATGTGATAGTGACAACATTTTGTACGCCAGACAAACATTCGTACGCCAGTCGTACAAGATTCATAATGGAGTGGATCGCATGCAAGCATTCCTCAGGTCAGCCTTCGGGCCGCGCCTCTACATAACGGTCGCCGTGGCCATCGTCCTTGGCGCTCTCGTCGGGTTCTTGTTCCCGACGTTCGGAGCCGGGCTTGCCCCGGTAGGTACGGGGTTCATCCAGCTGATCCAGATGCTGATTGCGCCCGTAATTTTCTGCACGATCGTGACCGGGGTAGCCGGGGCGGGCAAGCTCACTTCCGTCGGCCGCATTGGGGTCAAGGCACTTGGCTACTTCGAAATCATGACAACCTTGGCGCTGGCCTTGGGCCTTGTCGTGATGAATGTGGTGAAGCCGGGGGCCGGAATCCACGCCAAAGCCGCCGAGCTGAAGCTCAACGACGCCGCCCAGGGCTACGTCAGCACCGGCCAGCACCAAAACTGGTACGACTTCATCGTCAACATCATTCCGCGCAGCTTCGTGGGCGCCTTCACCGAAGGCAACGTCCTGCAGGTACTTCTGCTGGCTGTGCTGTTTGCAGTGGCTGTGAAGATGCTTGGGGCCAAGGGCGAGGGCATCATCGCCGGAATCACAACCTTGAATTCGGTCATCTTTGGCATCATCAAGCTGATCATGTACTTGGCACCGCTCGGAGCCTTCGGGGCCATGGCCTACACGACCGGCAAGTTCGGCATGGCAACACTGCTCAGCCTCGGTTCTGTGGTCCTGCTGTTCTGGGCGACCGGTATTGCATTCGCTTTGGTGGCGTTCGGAATTGTCGCCCGGATCTGCGGTCTTCGCATCCTCTCGGTGTACCGCTATTTCAAGGACGAAATCCTTATCACGCTCGGCACCTCAAACTACGAAGCGGTCATGCCGCAGTTGATGAGGAAGCTTGAAGCTGTTGGCTGCCCCAAGCCCATCGTCGGCCTGGTCGTGCCGTCGGGATACGCATTCAACGGCGACGGCGTCTGCCTCTATTCCGGCTTCGCGTCCCTGTACATTGCACAGGCGTTCGATATCGAGCTGTCGATTTGGCAGCAGATCGGGCTGCTCGCGGTGTTCATGCTGACGTCCAAGGGCAGCGCAGGCGTGGCCGGCGCAGGCTTCGTCATCCTCGCCGCTACCCTCTCCTCCACGGGGACCGTACCGGTCGTCGGCATCATGCTGCTGCTGGGCGTGGACCGCTTCATGTCCACCATGCGCGGCCTGGTCAGCCTGGCCGGCCAAATGATGGGAAGCCTCGTCGTCAGCGCCTGGGAAAAGGAACTCGACGCTCCCCGCGCCCTGCGCATCATGCGCGGCCACGAAGCCCCCCTTGTCCAGCCTGTCCTGCCCGTTGCGGCGCACCCTGCCGCCGATGACCGTGAACAGTCGCAGGACTCCACCATCGATGGTCGGCACCGGCTCGCGTCAGCCCCCACGTCCCACCACTAACCTGCCCACAGAACAGTAAGTAGATAACATGCCACGCCTCTCCTACGCCCTTCCCAGCGACGCCACCGCGGAACGAATCCGCAACCGCCGTGGCGGAATCCTCACCCCTCTCGACAAGCTCCTCTCTCACAACGACGCGCTGGCCGCTGGGTGGAACTCGCTCCTCGGAGCCGTCCGCCAGCAGTTCTCCATCCGCGACGATGTCCGCGAACTAATCATTCTCCGCGTCGCCGTGCTCAACAACGCTGAGTACGAGTGGGCAGCCCATGTGGACCTGGGCATCCGTTTCGGGCTCGACGAGTCCGTGCTTGAACAGCTCCGGGAAGAATCTCCGTCCGGGACAGGCAACGCCGAATTCGACGCCGTCATCGCCTACACCGACGAAATGACCCGGAACATCTCTGTTACCGAAGCAACGTTCGAGCGGTTGAGGACGTGGTACTCGGAATCAGAAATCGTCGAACTCACCGCAACTGTCGCCTCATACAACATGGTTTCGCGGTTCCTGGTTGCGCTCGGGGTCGAAGCCTCGGACCGCGAGCCGGTCCTGTCCCCCAATGCGTGAGCGGAAGAATCAGCACATGCACACCCTGACTGTAACCACACCGGGCCCGGACCGCAGCCCACGCCGCCCGCGGCTCTCGCTGCCGGCGGGAAGCTGCGATTCCCATGTCCACGTCTTCGGTCCACACAGCCGCTTCCCGTTTGCGCCGGAACGGACATTCACTCCCGAAGACGTGCCATTGGAGGACCTGCAGTCCCTGCACTCTTTTCTTGGCTTCGACCGTGCCGTCATCGTCCAGTCCGCCTGCCACGGCGCAGACCACTCAGTCGTCCTGGACGCCCTGGAGCGCGGCAAAGGGCGGTACCGGGGAGTAGCCCTGGTCGGTCCGACCACAACCTCGGCCGACATCGAGAAATGGCATGACGCCGGTATGCGCGGGGCCAGAATCCACTTCGCAGCCCACCTGGGCCAGCCGCCAAGCAGGGACGAGATTGCCAGGATCGTTGATCTAATAGGACCCTTCAATTGGCACCTCGCCGTCCACGTGACCGGGTCGGCGCTGCTCGATTTCGTCGACCGCATCGACGAGATCCCGCTGAGGATCATCTTCGACCACATGGGCCGGTTCGACATCAGCGACGGCCGCGAGCAACCCGAGCGTCGAGTCCTGAAGGACCTCCTCGCCGGCGACGACGTTTGGGTCAAGCTCAGCGGGGCCGACAGGATCTCAAAAAAGACCCCTGGCATGGACGACGCCATCGAGTTGGCACGGGAACTTTTCAAGTCCCGGCCGGACCGCTGCGTGTGGGGAACAGACTTCCCGCATCCGAACACCCACGGGTTCATGCCCAACGACGGCGACCTAGTGAACACCCTGGCCCAGATTACCGACTCGCCCGCCGAGCTGGAGCAGCTCCTGGTGACGAATCCGACCCGCTGCTTTGATTTCTCCCCTAATGAAGTACCGTAACGCCGATTTCCGAGGAAATCTGTTGCGCGGTGCTGACCAGCGCCGGAACGTAGTCAGTGACAAGCTGCTGCTGCGTTACCCGGGCAGCGTTGGCGGAAACATTGACCGCGGCCACCACATGCCCTCCCCTGGCGAAAACGGGCGCGGCCGCCGAGCGGATGCCCTCCTCACGCTCGCCATCTGCGGTGGCGTATCCGCGTTCCTTTGCAAGAGCCAATTCGGCCCTCAGCTTGTCGGGATCCGTAATGGTTGTGGGCGTCAGCCGGACCAGGGCCACTTCGGCCAGGTACCTGTCCAGCTCTTGAGGGGACAGGTAGGCCAGCAGTATTTTGCCCATCGATGTTGCGTAAGCCGGCAGCCGCGAGCCGGTGTTGAGTGTTGTCACCATGCTCCGGTTGCCCGGCACGCGCGTGAGGTAGACGATGTCGTTTCCGTCCAGGGTCGCCATCGAGCAGGACTCGTTGAGCAGGCTCGCGAGGCGACGCATGTGCGGCTGGGCAGTCTCCCAGTACGGCAGCGCGGACAGGTAGGCGAAACCCAGGCGGAGCACCTTGGGGGTGAGCCGGAAATAACGTCCATCGGTTTCGGCAAAACCGAGGTTGACGCAGGTGAGAAGGATCCGGCGCGCGGTCGGCCGGGTCAGCCCGGACAGCTCGGCAGCCTCGGTCACAGACAGGGACGGGTGATCATGGGAGAAGACCTGAACCAGTCGGAACGCCTTCTCAACGGAGTCGATGACGTCCGGATTCTCGCGGGACATTCGCTCTCCTCCTCTTCTCGATCCCTCGACGTGAATACAGCGTCGACGCAGGGTATGTCCTGCAGTTTACCTACAGATGATCAGGCTCCCGGGACCCCGGGCGGAGGCCGAACACGATGAGTGATGGACTGCTTGCCGTGTACTCCGACCCTGGTCAGGTGCCGCTACAACGGTTCCATGACTGGTACGAGCAGGAACATATCCCACTCAGGCTCCAGTTCCCGGAATTCGAGAATGCACACCGCTTCGAAGCGGCCGATGGGCTGCGGCCTGGTTGGCTGGCTAACTACGATGTGGAGTTGGCCTTTTTGGGCACCGACCGATACTCCGCTCTGCGCGCACGGCGAACGCCGCACGAGCAAAGCATCGTGGAAAATCTCGCCACACTGGACCGCCGCATCTACTCACTGGACTACGAAACCGGTCCCCTGGAGGGCGAACCCCAGTATCAGGTCATCGTGGGGCTCACGTCCCAGGCAGAGGATGGCTTGCTCGATTGGTATCGGACCGAACACATTCCGCTGCTTCTGCAGATACCAGGCTGGCGGCGGATCCGGCAGTTCCGGCTGGTCCAAGGCGCCGGGGAGCGGATCCTGACCATTCACGACATCGACGACCCCGCAGCCTGCGACACAGGACTGTGGAAAAAGGCGACGTCGACCAGATGGCGGGAGCAGGTGATGTCCGACGTGACATCGCGGTCCCGCCGCATTTTCAAGATGTACAAGACTGGCCAGCGGCCGCCCGCGGGCTGGTCCAACCCCTACACCCCAATAGAGGAGAAGTAATGACAGGACGTCTGCAAGGCAAAGTTGCTCTGATCGTTGGAGCGGGAAGCGTCGGACCGGGATGGGGAAACGGGCGCGCCTGCGCTGCGATCTTCGCCGCCGAAGGTGCCAAGGTGTTCGCAGCGGACATCAGCCAGGAAGCACTTGACCCGACGCTGGAGCTGATCCGCTCCGAAGGAAACACCGTCGAAGGCCACCTCTGCGACGTCACCGACACCTCGTCCGTGAAGGCAATGGTTCAGGCCTGCATCGACCAGTTCGGCCGGGTCGACATCCTGGTCAACGTCGTCGGTGGCTCCCGCCGCGGCGGCGCTGCAGAAATCACCGAAGAAGAATGGACCCGCCAACTCGATTTCAACCTCACCAGCGTCTACCGGACAAGCCATGAAGCGATCCCGCACATGATTGCCGCCGGCGGAGGCGCCATCGTGAACATCGCCTCAACCTCGGGCACCCGATGGACCGGTTCTCCCCAGGTGGCCTACGCTTCCTCCAAAGCCGGTGTCATCTCCTTCTCCCGGGTGACAGCAGTCCAGTATGCGCCGGACAACATCCGCGTCAACACTGTTGTTCCCGGACAGCTGCACACACCCATGGTCGAAGCACGTCTGGCCGGGCAGCGCGCCGGAGGCGATGTCGACAAGCTGCTCGCCCAGCGGCAGTCACGAATTCCCCTGGCCTTCACCGGTGACGGCCGCGACACAGCCTACGCGGCACTCTTCCTGGCCTCGGACGAAGCACGTTTCGTCACCGGAACAGAGCTGGTCGTCGACGGAGGCATGACCGCCCGCTGCGACTAACCACCGCCGGAAGGTGACGCTGCAGGGTCAGAGGACCCTGCAGCGTCACCGAGACTGTTAAAGCCAGCAGAATCCCCTGGGTGACGAACCGGTCACCCAGGGGATTCTGCTGTTCATCGCAAGGGTCAGCGTGAGGGTCGCTGGTCGAAGCGGCGGCCGAAGACATGTTCAGCCACCCTGTTTTTGAGGATCTCCGTGGATCCGCCGGCGATCATCCAGCCGCGCGTACGGCGCACGCAGTATTCCATCAGCGTCAGGGAACTGAAGCCCAGCGCCCCCATGGCCTGCATCGCGTCATTTGCGACGCGGAAGCCTGCCTCGTTGGCAGCCAGCTTGGCCACCGCCGTGTCGTAGGCGGAGGGCAGGCCGTCGGCGGCGTTGCGAACGGCCCGTTCCAGGAGGAGTTGAGCCCCGTCCAGGGCGACGGTCATTTCGGCGAACTTCCACTGCAGCCCTTGGAATTCCATCAGAGGCCGACCGAATTGCTCGCGTTGGGCAACATGATCCCGTGCGAGCTCAAAGGCCAGCCGGCCAAGAGCCAGGGACCGCGAGGCGTTGCCAATCCGCTCGACATTGAATCCACTGATCTGCCGCTTGAACCCACCGGGCCCCAGAAGCACATTCGAGGCGGGAATGCGGCATTCGGTGAAGGTCAGGGGCGCCCAGAGTTCTCCGCTCATGTAGGCGGAGGGTTCGCCCACATCAAAGCCGGGAGTGTCCCGTTCCACGAGCACGGAACCGATCCCGCCCACCCCGGGTCCGAAGCGGACGTACACCAGGAACAACGGCGCGTCCGCGCTGTAGCCGGACCAGCATTTGGCACCGTTGAGGACGTACTCGTCACCCTCCTGCCGCGCAGTGGTCTGCAGGTCGGTGATCGCGGAGCCTGCGTCGGGTTCGCTCATCCCGAGTGCGAGCAGGCTCTGCCCCGACAACAGGTCCGGCAGGTAGCGCGCCTTCTGCTCCTCGGAAGCGTATTCGGCGAACGTCCGGAGCGCCCCGAAATTTCCGGCCTGGACGACATCCGCGCTTTTCGGGCAAGCCATCCCGATTTCCTGGATGGCGATCACTGCCTCCATCAGCGAGGCCCCCTGGCCACCATCGGCTTTTGGCACGGTCAGGCCCAGCAGACCCTCATCGGCGAGCAGCTTTGCCGTCTCCCACGGGTAATGCGGTTCGTGGGCCCGCTCGAGCGCTGTCGGGGCGAGCCGGTCCCGGGCAAACGATCGCACCCTGTCACGGAAGGACACTTCTTCGGGAGTAAGTTCGAGATACATGGGGCTATTCCTTTCCAGTTAGCTGGTACTGCGGATCCCGGAAGCCGGCGGCGCCCGGAAGTGAGAAGACTCCTTGTTGGGCCACGGACGCAACGAGATCTCCATCGGCATGGAAGATCAGGCCTCGTACGGTGCCGAGTCCGGGGGTACTGAAGGGGCTTTCCTGGGCGTAGAGGTACCACTCCCCCGCCGAGACGTTCCCGTGGAACCAGAGGGCATGGTCGACGCTTGCCACGCGGACCCCCGCTCCAGGAAGCGTCTCAAGCCGCGCCTTGGTGACTGCAGGCAGCAAGGATCGGTCGGATGCGAATGCGAGCACTGCGCGCTGCTCGTTCTGGGTCGCACCCGCGGCTGGCATGGCGCGGAACCAGAAGCACCGCAGGGAACGGTCCGGTAACTCCGCGTCGTCCACGTACCGGATGTCCAAGGGCCGGGACGCCGTCCACCAGTGCCGGCGTGCGGGCCAGTTGAACCCTGCAGGGCTGGCGCTTTGGTCCTGTACCCGATCGTGCAGGGGCCGCAGACGGTCCGGTGGAGGAACGACGGGCATGGCCGCTGACAGGGCTCCCTCGGTGGAACCGTCTGTGGTGAATGAGAGGCTGGCATGAATCAGTAGCCGGCCACCCTGGCTTGCCCGCACGCTCCTCACAGAGAAGGTCCGCCCATCGCGCACCCGCTCCACACAGTAGGTGAGCTCTGATTCCTGGGTTCCTGGTGCCAGGAAATAGACATGCAGCGAGTTCACGCTGCGGCCCTCCTCTACCGTGCCTGCAGCGGCGAGGATGGTCTGGGCTACAAGATGGCCGCCGAAAAGCCGGCCCCGGAACCCTTCCGGCGGCCAACCGCAGAAGTTGTCCCCATCCCCAGCAGCGACGGCGAGCCTTTCCAGGAGCGGCTGGTCGTTGATGACACCCTCCTCCGACAGATCATCGCCCCAGACTTCCATTCGGGTTCCTTCCATCACCATTGATCGCCGTAACTCTGTAGACGCTACTCTATAGAGTATGTAATGATCATCACATGAGGCCGGTTCAATGACAACTGTCTTGATCGCAGAGTTCCTCACGGTTAGCCATCAGGAGTGCAGACGTATCGCCGGGGCTTGATGATGAGTTCCGGGGGCTGCCCAACCCGTACAGGAGTAGTGAACATGCAGGACGTGAAAGAGTCAGGGCTCGCCGGTCCCCTATTGAATCCGCGCAGCGTCGCCATTGTGGGGGCATCGGATGATCCGAAGAAGACCACGGCACGACCACAGCAATTCCTGGCTCAGGCGGGATACGCAGGAAATGCGTATTTCATCAACCCGAGGCGCGAGACTGTCCAGGGCGCGAAGGCGTGGCCCAGTCTTTCCGCGCTTCCGGAAGTGCCGGAGCACGTTTACATCATGACCGGGGCTGAGGCGGCCATCGAGTGTGTGCGTGAATGCGCCCGGATCGGCGTGAAGGTGGCGACGGTGCTGTCATCCGGTTTCGCCGAAGATGGCGAGGCCGGCCGTGAGCGTGAGGACCGCCTGCGGGCAGCTGCGGCCACCGGTGACGTGCGGCTGGTGGGCCCCAGCAGCCTCGGCGTCGTCAACCCCCGCAACGGACTGATGCTCACCGGCAACGCGGCGTTCGGGGAACCAGGCACCCCAACCGGGGGCATCTTCGTCGCCTCCCAGTCCGGCAGTGTCATCGGCGCGCTGGTCAGCCGGGCACGCGGCCGGGGCATCGGGTTCGCAGGACTTGTCTCCACAGGCGGCGAAGCTGACCTGTCCCTTGGCAGGATCTGCGAATCGACCCTCGATGACCCCGGAATTACCTCCTACGCACTATTCCTTGAGTCCCTGCGGCATTCGGAGGAACTTGCCTCCTTTGCCCAGGCCGCCCACAGGGCCGGAAAACCGGTCGTCGTTTACAAGTTGGGCCGTTCAGAAGAGGCCGCGGCCTTGTCCGTGTC
Source organism: Pseudarthrobacter sp. LMD1-1-1.1 (assembly GCF_040676255.1). NCBI lineage: Bacteria > Bacillati > Actinomycetota > Actinomycetes > Micrococcales > Micrococcaceae > Pseudarthrobacter > Pseudarthrobacter sp. LMD1-1-1.1. The sequence goes on from NZ_JBEGHP010000022.1 coordinate 369,600, forward strand.
GCACACGGGTGCGCTGGCCGGCGAGGACAGCGAATCGCAGGCATTCTTCGATGCCTGCGGGTTCGCAAGGGTCAATCACTTTGAGGGCCTGATCGAGGCGCCGGCCCTGCTGCAGAAGGTCGCCGCCACGGCCCACCGGCAGGAACCCCGCATTGGTGTCGTGACGACCACCGGCGGCGGGGCGGCGATCCTGGTGGACCAGCTGGCCGTACGCGGTATGACCATTGCGGGGCCCAGCAGCAAACTGATCGCGGACATGACTGCGGCCGGCGCGCCGGTGCCGCACAGCCTGATTGCCGACCTGGGTTTGGCCGGTGCCAAGCATGAGATCGTCACCAATGCTCTGCAGCTGATGCAGGACAGCGGGGAATTTGACCTGATTCTGTTTGTCATTGGATCGTCGGCCCGGCTCAACCCCGAGCTCGCCGTCCAGGCCATCGCAGAGCGGGGTGGACACCATGTCCCCCTGGTAGCTTTCGCGCTTCCGGAAGCCCCTGCCGCAGCCGAGCTGCTCATCAGGTCAGGGGTGCCGGCCTTCCGTACACCGGAATCATGCGCCGACGTGATCGCAGCGGCCTTCGGACGGCGGGTCACGACCATCGGCGAAGGCGCGCGGTTCGCCATCGACCCATCCACGCCAGGGACCACTTTGGACGAGATGGCCTCGGCCGCAGTCCTTCAACGTCAAGGAGTCCCCGCATATCCTTCCGTCGCTCTCTCCCTTGCCGCTCTGGATGGCCCGATCGAGATCCCGTTCGACTTCCCGGTCGTCGTCAAGGCACTCTCGGACAAACTCGCGCATAAGAGCGACGTTGGTGGCGTCATCCTCAACGTTCCCGATCTGGCCGGTATCCGCGTTGCCGGGCAGACGATCGCAGCAAACGTGGCCACGCATCATCCGGAGCTGGCGTTGGATCGAGTGTTGGTGCAGAAGATGGCTGATAAGGGTGTCGCCGAGGCCTTGGTCGGCTACAAAATCAGCCAGGACGTGGGACCGGTCGTCGTGCTCTCAACCGGCGGCGTCCTGGCCGAACTCTTCGCCGATTCAGCAGTCCGGCTCGCCCCCGTCACGCTCGAAACAGCACGCGAAATGATCCAGGAAGTCAAAGGCCTCCGGGTCCTGGACGGATACCGCGGATCCACCCCTGGCGACGTGGAAGCCCTGGCGAAGACCATCGTTGCCGTATCCAACCTGGCCGTCAACGACCCGGATGTTCTGGAAGCCGAAATCAACCCGGTCTCAGTGGCACCCGTCGGCGGCGGAATATCCGCTCTGGATGCCCTCGTCCGGCGCAAGACCGATCAGGCCGGCGAGGCACTCCCCCTCGAACTCCAGTCCACAACCCGGGCCTGACCGCTCGGCAGTCCAACAAGCTCGACAGCACGAGCCAACGGCAGCAATGATCCCCGGCGCCTTCAGGCACCGGGGATCATTGCTGTCCGCGCACCGTGCTCCGACAAGCGTGTCCCGCCCAAAGGTGCGATCCGGCCCGGCATCGCACCCAGCACGGGACAACTTGAGTCCAGAAGCGGACCCGATCTGGAGGAAATCTCCACGCCAGCCGCGATGCGCCCCGGCACACAGGCGAAGGGCGCGGCGGAGGCTCTTTGGCACACGCCAGGCTCGTGGTGGCTGCCCGCCCCAGGGAGTGCCCTGAAAACTGCCAAAGATCCCAAGTGGCCCGCGTCCTGGAGGGGTAGTGGCCGGGTGTATGAGGAGGGCGTGTCTACGGCGGACTGACGCTTTGCCGACCCACAACAGCAGCCCCGACAGGACAAACCTGTCGGGGCTGCTGTTGTGGGCTGGTGCGGTGCGTCGGTGCTCCGGGTAGTTACTGCTCAGGTCCGGTTCTGGAGCGCCCTGACATCCCCTTTCCTGAACCCGGGCCCTGATATGGACTCGAGCGCTTCCAGCTCGCGCCCGAGTTTTTGTGGATCCTGGCGGCCGGCCCAGTAGGTGATCCCGCCTTCGTGTTTGGGGAAGCCGTAGCCAAGGGTCAGGAGCAGGTCGATGTCGATGGGCCGCTCGGCGATGCCCTCTTCCATCAGCAGAGCGGCTTCGTTGGTCATGGCTGTGAGGCATCGGCGGATGATTTCTTCGGCCGTGAAGCTGCGTCGCTGGATGTTTTTGGCGGCCGATGACCTCAAAATGAGCGACTCGACTTCCGGGTCGGGGATGGGGACGCGTGATCCGTCCTCGTATCGGTACCAGCCCTTGCGGGTTTTTTGTCCGAACCGTCCCAGCTCACACAGAGTGTCGGCCACGTCGGGATACCGTTCCTGTTTGTCCCGGAACGCTACCTTGCTCTGGCGCATTCTCCAGGCGACATCCAACCCGGACATGTCCGCCACCGCGAAAGGGCCCATGGCAAAGCCAAACGACTCCAGGGCGTTGTCGATTTGGGCGGGCAGGGCCCCCTCTTCGAGCATGAGTTCACATTGTCGTCTATAGGCGCTGAATATCCTGTTGCCGATGAAACCGTCGCAGACGCCGGCGACCAGGGGCAGTTTGTTCAGTGCACGGGCGGCGGCCAGGGCGACATCCACCATCGCCGGAGCTGAGTGGGCGCCGCGGATTACTTCCAGCACGGGGGTTCGATGGGCTGGACTGAAAAAGTGCATGCCCACGACCCTGCCCGGATCGTGAAGGACAGAGGACAGTTCGTCGATGTCCAGATAGGAAGTGTTCGTTGCCAGGGGCACGTCGGCCCGTACCACCGCCTCAAGGTCCTGCAACACCGCCTTCTTGATGGCGGCGTCTTCGAAGACCGCCTCGATGACGAGATCCACGCCGGCCAGGTCCGCCAGCGACCCGGAGGCGGAGAGCATGCCCATCCTTTGGGCAGCACCAGCGGACGTCAGCTTTCCAAGGGCCGTTAGGCGGTCGTAGTCGTCCGAGATCCGCTGCAGAGCCGCGGCCGCAGCTGCCTGGTCCTGGTCGATGACCGTAACGGCGATGTTCGCCTCGGCGAAGGCCCGGGCGATGCCGGTACCCATGGTTCCCGCCCCCACGACACCGACGCTGTCGAGCTTCGTCGCGTGGTGCGGCCGGTTAGCCTTTTCGGCCGCCCTGCGGGCAAAGAACAGGTGCCTCAAGGCGCCTGATTCGACGCCGCAGCGCAAGCGGTTGAACTCTGCCCTCTCATGCAGGAAAGCCTGTCGGGGGGACACACTGGTGCCTGCAAACACCGCCCCGACGGCGGCGACGACATGAGGGCGTGCCCCGGAACGGGCCAGGACCGACCGGGCGGTGGCTTCCAGCGCTCCGGCGGCTTCCTCCACCACCGGCAGCAGGCGAAGGATCCGCTTATTCTGCAAGGAACGGGCGAAGCGTATCGCTTCGCTGCGCAGTGAAGCGGGAACAACTTCGTCCACGAGTCCCTCATCGAGGGCGTCGAGCACGGGAACCCGTTCCCCTGAGGTCACCAGGTGAAGTGTCCTGGAGGGGCCAACCAAGCGCATGGTGCGTTGGGTGCCGCCCGCTCCCGGGATCATGCCCAGGGTGATCTCGGGCAGGCCGATAACTCCCCCGGCCAAGGCAATCCGGCCGTCACAACCGAGTGCGAGTTCGAAGCCGCCTCCCAGGGTGGCTCCCGACAAGGCCGCGACCACCGGTTTTTCGCACTCCTCGATCGCGGCGATCACTGTGGGCAGCTCCGGGGCCGGCAGGGGTCCTGAGAATTCCTTAAGGTCAGATCCGCTGATGAAATTACGGTGCGCCCCGATGAGGACGATGGCCTGGATTGACTGGTCCGCTGACGCCGCTCGTATTCCCGCCAGCAGTCCCGCCCGCACTTGCGCTGTGCTGGCGTTCACCGGTGGGTTGTCAATGATGAGAAGGGCAACGTCACCATCTGCCTCATAGACTACGGGACCGCCATCCACTGTTTTGGGGGCAGCTGTCGCGGTCCCCAAGGCTGCGGCGCTCACCGGCGCTGGCTGAATCGCCGGCCGAAGATCTCCTCGGCGATCCGGTTTTTGAGGACTTCAGTGGAGCCTCCGGCGATCATCCAGCCGCGGGTGCGCCGGACGCAGTATTCCACCAACGTTCCGGTGCTGAAGCCTGTCGCTCCCATGACCTGCATCGCCTCATTGGCGGCAAGGAAACCCGCTTCGTTCGCCGCGAGCTTTGCGACTGAGGTTTCGTAGGCGGAAGGGAACCCGGCACTGGCGTTGTTAACCGCACGGTCGAGGAGGCCTTCGGCGGCGTCCAGGGCCACGGCGGCGTTGACGAGTTTCCATTGCAGGCCTTGGAATTCGGCCAGTGGGCGGCCGAACTGTGTCCGCTGTGCCATGTGCTCCTTGGCTGCTTCGAACGCCAGTCGTCCGAGGGCCAGGGACCGGGATGCGTTGCCGATCCGTTCTACGTTGAATCCTGACATCTGCTTTTTGAAGCCACCGGGCCCCAGCAGCACGTTCTCGCGGGGTATCCGGCAGTTACGGAAGGTGAGTTCGGCCCAGACCTCGCCGCTCATGAATGATGATGGTTCACCAATCGTGAACCCGGGCGTTCCGCGTTCGATCAGTACGGAGCCGATGTTGCTCGTCCCGGGGCCGAAGCGGACGTAGACCAGGAAAAGGGTGGCGTCGACGCTGTGGGTGGACCACAGTTTCGTTCCGTCGATCAGATAGGAGTCGCCGTCCTCGGTCGCCGTGGTTTGAAGCTCTGTCGCTGCTGAGCCGGCCTGGGCTTCGCTCATGGCCAGCGAGATCAGTGCCTTGCCGGCCAGCAGGTCGGGGAGGTACCTGTTTTTCTGATCGGGGGTTCCGAACTCGGCGAAGGTTCTGATGGCTCCGAAGTTTCCTGCCTGCAGGACGTCGGCGCTCTTGGGGCAGATCATGGCGACCTCCCTGATGGCGGCTACGGCGTCGGAGAGCATGAGCCCGCCTCCACCGTCTTCGGCGGCGATGGTCATGCCCAGGAGGCGCTGTTTTCCGAGAAGTTCGGCGACGGCCCAAGGGAAGCTGGGCTCATGGGCGCGCTGAAGCGCTCCGGCGGCCAGGTGTTCAAGGGCGAAAGCCTTTACGGACGCCGGTGATGTGGGCTGGTCGGTAAGGGTTGCGGTCATGGATTGGTCCTGTCGTGTCGACGTGCTGGTGGTTCGTCACTGCGCGCTTGTGCTGGCTAGCCCACGTAGTTGAAGGCGCGCTTCCAGACTTGTTCGTCGGCGTCTGCGTAACGGGCGAAGTCTTCTTCCGTGAAGAGGTGGAACCGGGGCGAGTCGGCCTTCGGGAGTTCGTATTCGCCGGCTTTCACGGGATCGATGTCGGTGCGCGAGGGGGCAAATCCCTGGGCGCCGGCGAAACGCTGGCCGGCCTTGGACATGGTCCAGTTCATGAACACCTGGGCCGCGGGGCTCTGCAGTCCTTTCGGAGTCATGCCCAGCACGCCTTCAGAGGCGGATACTCCCTTTTCAGGGATGACGAGCTTGATCGGGGCGCCGGACAGTTGGGTGGCGAAGGCGTTGTTGAAGCTCACGGGTGCGATGGTGATTTCGCCGCGGGCCAGGGCGTCAACCTGGGTTGCTGTGCTGTCGAAGATCCGGGGTTGCTGCTGGCTTTGGGCTTCGAGGTATTGCGGACCGAAGGTGCTGATCTGGAAATGAGCGAGGGCGTTGAGGGTCCCTCCGGTGGTGATTGCGTCAATTCCCAGTTTTCCCTTGTATTTGGGGTCGTTGAGGTCTTCCCACTTGGTGGGCGGGTCCTGGTCGATCGCGGCGGTGTTGTAGCCCATCGCGATCATGAAGTAGTAGCAGTTCACGAATGTGTCCGACATGTGTGGGTTCTGCGCCGCGAGGATGTCGTGGGCGGGTGTGCGGTAGGGGACGAAGATCTTTTTGTCGGTGAACTGCCGGGCGATCCGGACGTCGGTGAGCCGGATCAGGCCAGCTTCCAGTTTCCCTGCACCGGCTTCGGAAAGGGCGCGCTCAGAGAGCTTGTTCGTCGGCAGCCGGGTGAGATCTACGTTGATTCCCGTCTCCGCGGAGAATCGCGCGTCCGTGAGGTCTTCGGCTTCTTTGCCGGTGCCCGAGTACAGCTTCACCGTGTCGTTCTTTGCGGCGTCGTAGAGCGTCTTGTCGGCGATTAGTTCGCCGTCAATGCGGAGCCCATCGGTAGTGTCCACTACCGGCATGGGAAGCAGTTCGGCCCCGGGGGCGTCCTTTGCCGCGGTCGATGTGCCTCCGCAGCCGGAAAGGGACGCGGCCAGGCCGAGGGTAAGGATGATTGTGGTCATCGTCTTGCGCATGGGACTACTTTCTGTGAAATCGAGGGGGAAGTTATACGCCGGCGGGAGCCCGCTTGGCTCCAAACAGGCGGGGCAGGAAACTCAGGACGAACATGATCAGGCAGTAGATAAGCGCTGTTGCCGCTGCGTCCCTCAACGCGCCGCCATTTTCAAAAAGGTCGTAGATGGCGATGGAGAGGATGCGCGTGTCTGTTGTGTAGAGGAACAAGGGCACGGTGATTTCGCGCATGCTGAGCATCAGCAGCAGAAGAAAGGTTGAGGACACCGACACGCGCAGCAGCGGAAGGGTAACTGCCGTTATCGCCCGGAACCGGTGGGCACCGAGCAGCACAGCGCTGTCTTCGAGGTCTCTATCTGTGGCCTGGATGGCAGAGGCGATGCCACGGAATGCCTGGGGCATTTGCACCACAATGAAGCCAATGACCAGAACCCAGAGTGTCCCGTACAGCGGGACGGGCATGACCAGCCAGGTCCACAGCAACCCCACGCCAAGGACGACAGCAGGAATCGCAAGGGGCACCATTGACAGTGATTCCAAAGCTCCCCGGGCCACAGCCTTAGTGCGGTAGACCGTGTAGCCGACGACGAACGCCAGCGCGGTCCCGCCTGCGGCTGCCAGTACTGCGACGAAAATACTGTTCGTTGTTGCCTTAGCAAAAAGGTCCGACGTCACAACGTGGGTGAACGAGGAGAAATCGAACGCGCCAGGTTTGGTGAGACTGGTGAACGACTGCATGTAGGGCGAGGTGCGGACAGCGGAGAGCAGCAGCGCCAGTACCGGCAAGACAATGGCGATCAGAAAATACAGGATGGCTGCCAGGAGGGCCGGGATCCTGAAGCGGCCCAGACTCAGGGTTCGGGCCTTGACGCCCTTGCCGGAGACTGTGGTGAATGAGCGTCCGGCCAAGATTCGGCGCTGAATCAGCGTGATGACGATGACGGCGGCGACCAGGGCTATGGAGACAACGGCGGCCTCGTTGCCGCGTGAGGGGGTGGTGTTGATCAGCCTGTAGATGAAGGTCGGTAGGGTATCGATCTGGCCCGGGGTCGCCAGTACCTGCGAGACCGGGAAATTTTCAAGAACGTGGATGAAAATCAGAAGCCCTGAGCCCAGGATGGCGGGAAGGGCCAGCGGAAGTGTGACCGAACGGATGGTCTTCCAGGTGGAGCCCCCGTGGACTCCTGCGGCATCCTCCAGATCGGGGTTCATCAGCGACATCGCACCGTGGATCAGCAGGAATGCGTAGGGGGCGTAGTACATGGCCATGACCAGGATGACGCCGGGCATCGAGTAGACGTTGATCGGCAGGTTCCACCCGATGTCGCGTGCCGCGACGTTGAGCAGGCCCACCTTTGGGCTCCCGAGGATCGCCCAGGACAAAGCACCTACATAGGAGGGAAGGAATATTGGCATCAGGCCGATCAGAAACACGAAGGCCTTCAGCGGTATGTTGGTCCGCGCGCACAGGAATGCGAGGAAACCGCCGATCACAAGAGCGGCTGCGGTGGAGAAGGCAGCAATCACTACTGAGTTAAGGGCCGCGCCCAGCACGCCGCCCTCGACCAGAACGGAAAAGTTCTGCAGGGTAAGGTCGAAGTTGATGCTTCCCGGGCGGGGGACGTCTTTACTTACGGCAGCCAGAAGGATGAATCCCGCCGGCACCAGTACAAGGAATCCTACGAGCAGCAGAAGGGGAATGCTCGCCATTCTGCCCCGCCCGTCGATTTTTCCGCGGCGGAGCCGTTTTGGCGCTGGTGCAGGTGGGGCTGCTACCGGCGGTGCCGGATCCAGGAGGGCGCTCATGCTGCGACCAATTCTGAGCTGGGTTCACGTACATCATCCGGGAGGACAAGCACGTTGGCCGGATCAATGCGCACCCGTACCGGGGCGCCCGCGGCCAGCGACCCGTCAGGCGGACACACAGCGTCCACACTGATTCCCGTCGAAAGGGTAATTCTGCAACGTAGGGAAGACCCTTGGAATACAGCGACGTCAACTGTTCCGCTAAACGTGTTAACGGTGCTGGAGAACGGGTCCTCCATATGGGCCAGACCGCTGCTGACGAGGATGTCTTCGGGCCGGATGCAGACGCTCGAGGGCAGGTCCACACCTGGACGTTCAGTGCGCAAAACCATGTCGTGTCCGCGGAGTTTCACACTGTGCGGGGTCGATGCTGATTCCACCGGGAAGACGTTGGTGACACCCAGAAAGGAAGCAATGGATGCGCTGGCCGGGGACCCGTAGATTTCCTCGGGGGTTCCGAGTTGGGTAATGCGGCCTTCCTGCATGATGGCGATGCGGTCTGCCAGCGCAAGGGCTTCCTGCTGGTCGTGGGTGACATAAAGGCTGGTAAGTCCCCGCTCCACCTGGATTCTGCGGAGTTCAACCCGTAACTCGTCCCGCAGCCTGGCATCGAGGTTGGACAGCGGTTCATCGAGCAGCAGCACGCTGGGTGACATGGCCATGGAGCGGGCGAGGGCAACGCGCTGCATTTGTCCACCGCTGAGCATGCTGGCGCCTCGGTCGGCAAGGTGGGCCAGACCGACGACGTCCAGAACTTCGAGCGCTTGTTTGCGCTGATCCGCGCGGCCTACGCCCTTCATCTTTAGTGGGAACGCGACGTTTTCCAGGACGGTTTTATGGGGCCAGACGGCATACGACTGGAAGACCATGCCGACGTTGCGCTTGAACGCTGGGACGACCTTGGAGCTCGCGCCATCAAAGACGATCTTGCCGCCGATGGAGATCGTGCCCGAGGTGGGGCTTTCCAAACCGGCGATGGAACGCATGGTAGTTGTCTTTCCGCATCCCGACTGTCCCAAAAGGACCACGGATTGACCGTCAGGGATGGTCAGGTCCAGGTTTCGGATGGCGGTGTAGTGCCCGTAAGCGAGGTGGAGGTTCTTGACCTTGACTTCCATGGGGAATCCTTATCTCTTCGCTGCTTTTCAGCCGCTGACCGCGGCGGGGGCGGACGTTATGGCGCTATCGATGTCATCCAGGAAATCGAGCCCGGAGAAACCCCATGCAGCTTCGATGAGCCGCTTGGCGCCGGCAATCCCGATGACCGGTTCCGTAAGGGCCTGGACTTTTCCTTCAAGGTCTGCGTCAGTCATGGGATTGGCTGGCTCGCCGTAGGGGTATTCGACCCGGTGGGTCAAGCGCGTGCCGTCCTTGAGCTGAATGGTGACCTCAGCGGGACGGCCGTTCTTGGGATAGGCGTTGTCCGCGGCTTCGTCCAAATACACGCTGACCTTGTCCATCAAAGCGTGTACGGCCGGGTTCGCCCTGGTCGCTTCATCGAAGTCGGTCAGGGTGACATTGCCACGCAGCAGGGCAACAGCAACGGTGAAAGGCAGACTCAGCTGGGCCTGGAGCGTGTTGTCGGCCTTTTTACCCGCATGGCGGGTAGCGATGGTGAAAGTGCCAATCTCGACCGACTCCACCTCATCCGGGTTGATCCCGTGCTGGCGGCCGAGGGCCAGGACGGCGTCGATGGCTCCGTGGAGGTGCCGGCAGCAAGGATACGGCTTCACGTACGTCTGCAGAATCACCCACTTCTCCCCCAGGCCGTCCCGGACGGTGCTGGGGAACCAGTCGGTGCCCGGGCTTCCGGCGAAGGCCGCGAAATAGCCGTCGGTGCCTTCCAAAACGGTGGTCGGGCCCGTCAACCCGGCAAGGGCAAGGTCGGCGCTGACTATGCCGTCACGGGCCGCTTTGCCTGGGTGAACCCGTTTGATTTCCGCTGATTGTCCGAGGAACTCGAACAAACCCCCGGCATGGGAACCGGCAATTCCCAGTGCGTTGGCAACACCATTCACGTCCAGTTCCAGGAGTACGCTTACCGCCGCAGCCGCGCCGAGGACCCCGGCGATGGCGGTGTTATGGAAGTGGTTGTTCCGTGTCGCGGGGTGGCCGGCGGCGGCGATTCTGCAAGAGAGTTCCATGCCGATGGCTGCTGCGAGAAGGACCCTGTCCGCCGGCGCCTCACGTTCCTGTGCCACAGCAAACACCGCGGGCAGAATTGCGGAAGTGGGGTGCATGCTGCCGGGCGTGTACCCCTCATCTGCTTCGATGCCATGGCCGTTCATGCCGTTCAGGACTGCCGCTCCCAAGGTCGATGACCGGCCAAACCCAATGGCCGTGGCAGATGCCCCGGGATAGGTCCGCTGAACGTGCGCATTAACCGTCGCTGCAACGGGGCCAACAGAGCTGGCGACCACTCCTGCGAGGTGGTCAAGGATCATCCGGCGAACATGATGATCAACATGCTCCGGAAGCCTTCGCTTCTGCTGGTCCACGACCCACTCGGCCACATCCAGTGTCAATCGCGTCTGATCCATCGGTTTGCTCTCCACTTCTCTAAGAACGGAACGGGACAGCAAGCACAAACTTTGGAAGCACTGCGAGGCTTCGTTGCGCTCACTAACGTTGTGAGCCACATTACATACTCTATAGAGTGTTGTCGATGATCAATAGGAAATCTTTAAAAGCTTCCAGTATCGACGCCACAACTGACACACTATGAAGTACAGAAAACAGACTGATCCGGTCGTTTCTGCCGAGGGAAGGGACTGCCGTGATCAACGGAGCTGAAGAAGTGGCTTTACCCAAGAGCCGAACCGCCTATGTAGCCGACCGCCTGAAGGACGACGTCGCGAACGGCGTTATCCGACCAGGTGAACTCATCAAGCAGACCGTCTTGGCCAAGAGGTATGGCGTCAGCGCGACACCTGTCCGCGAGGCTCTCCGCATGCTCGAGTCAGACGGTGTCATCACCTACTCCCCGCACAAGGGCGCCACCGTCCGTGAGCTCAACCCAGACAGCGCCCGCGACCTGTACCGGCTGCGGGCCGCCGCGGAAGCAGTAGCTGCCGAGATGGCCGTTGAGAGGATGACCCCAGCCGGGCTTGCCCGCATCCGGGAAAAGCACGCGGTCATCCAGAGCGCACTTGCCTCTCAAAGCGCCACTCCGGCGGAACTTTCGCAGATGAACCGGGAATTCCACTTCGCTATATACGAGCTCTCGTCTCCCCTGGTCCTCCAGCACATCGAACTCCTATGGTCCCGTTTTACCCCCGGCACCACGATTTGGCGGTCCCCCGAGGATGCGGCCAAGCTACAAGCAGAGCACGACCAGATCCTGGAAGCCATCGAACAAAACGACGCAAAGGCCGCTGGCGCACTTACCGCAGCCCATATCGAACATGCAGCAGCAATCCGGGAACAAGAACCCGATTTGAGGGCCTCCGGCACCGACGACCGCCAGGAATTCTCGTCCCGGTAAGCCGATCAAGCAGTGGAGGCACACGGTACCGGACGGCGAGAGCCCCCAAAATATTCGCACGCCCATAACCCCCACCCAGGATCAGGTCCGCGCGCCGACCGGGTTCCATCCGACCGCTCAGAGCGCACTGCGAAAGAATCAGCCCGTGCATAAGCTACTCGTGCCATCCTCGGCCCTGCTGTGGGGCCTTCAACTGGCCTTCCTCAGCCCTGCACTGGCGCTGATCCTTGTCAATCTCTACGGGGCCACGACCGCCGAGGTGGGCTGGGTACTCGGCATCTATAACGTCGGCGGGTTCGTCGCCTCATTGCTGCTGCCCGCCTACGCGGACAGGAAGAGCGACTATTTGGGCCCGATGCTGGCCTGCGGAGCCCTCACGATGCTCCTGGCTGTAGTTCTGGGCTTCGCAACAACTCTGCCCATCGCAACCGTCGCCCTTGTGGTTATCGGCGGACCAGCGGGCGTGGGAAGCTCGCTTCTGTTCGCCCAACTCCGGCACTCAGGTGGCCGCCCATCCGATGTAATAAATACCCGCGCGATTATTTCGGTGGCCTGGGTGGCAGGTCCTCCCGTGGCAACCTTCATCATGGGCTCGTTCGGCAACCGGGCTATTCTGCTGGCCATTGCTGCGGTCGCAGTTCTCAACGTGGCTGCAACGGCCTTCATGATCAAGGCCCGCGCCGCAGCCACCCGGGCGGGCGATGGTGCGGGGGTCGAAGCATCAAAGGCCGCCGCATCAGCCGAACCGTCCGTGAGCCGGCTTGCCATCGCACTCATTACCGCCGCTTTCGTCCTGCTACAAGCAACCAACGCCACCGCTATGACCGTCATGACCATCTACGTGACGGACACGCTGCAGATGGACGTGATGTGGGCCGGCATCGCCCTCGGGGTCGCTGCTGCTCTTGAAGTGCCAGCCCTGCTCCTTGTCGGCCGGCTCACATACCGCTTTTCGCAACTAGGCCTGATTATCAGCAGCTGCATCGCGGGAATCTGCTACTACCTTGGTCTGAGCGCAGTAACAGGTCCCCTGCCATTACTTGCGCTGCAACTGCTGAATGCCTGGTCCTTCGCTGGTATCTCCGGAGTAGGTTTGCCCCTGTTCCAGCAGATGATCCCGCAGCCAGGACTCTCCACCGGCCTGTACATGAACACCCGTCGGATAGGCGCCATCGTCTCCGGGCCCATCATCGCCGTCGGCTCCCTGACAGGACTGGGTCAGCGAGGCATCTTCCTCACCAGCGCAGCACTCACACTCGCCGGCTTGACCATCGTGGTCATCGCGAACCGCGCAAAACCAGTCAAACCCAAACGATCAGCGACACCTACGGGAAATTCACTAAATCCTCTCCTATGAGGACGGCCGCGGGGAAGCGTACCCATCAGCTCAAGGAGCATCCCAAAGTGCGGTTCTGTAGCCGCCCAGAAGCCTGGGATAGGCAATCGTGCGTAATTCTTCTGACGGCGACCCTGACAGGTCCGATAGTCGTGGTCCAGGAGCAGTGGAAGTGGGAGGGTTGACACCTTAACGTGATAGTGGCTACATTTTGCACGACGGGCAAACAATCGCACGCCTGTCGTACAAGGTCATAGACGAGTGGATCGCGGGCAAGTGCTCCTAAGTCAGCTTCCCGGCGGCGCCTCCACATAACGGTCACCGTGGCCATCGTCCTCGATGCTCTCGTCAGCGCTCGTGATCCGGGCGTTTGGAGCCGGGCTTGCCCTGGGAGGTACGGGGTTCATCCAGCTGATCCAGATGCTGATTGCGCCCGTCAATTTCCCACACGATCGTGACCGGTGTGGCGGGCTGTCCATCCGGGCAACAGATACCCCTGGTGTGCTCGAAGCCGAGTTCAAGCGCGGTCTCGTCGTCGGTCACGCTGTACCAGCTCTCGACGTCTTGGTGGACCGCAAGGCCGACACTGCCGAAGTCGATATGCCCTTCAACTTCAGAGGGCCATGGGTCGCCAAACCAAAAAGCGGACGCTTTGCAAGACAGAAGCTGCCGTAGGACAAGATTCCCACGGCTCAATATTCGGACCCCGCGTTCATTGTTACGCGTTCCCGTCGGCCTGGAACGGTTTCAACGATTACAAATCGTTCCCGCCCAGGCGCCGACGCACCTATGCCCTTGCAAACATACTGACTTACAGAAATAGGTACCTCTATGCGCAAACAATTCACAGCCGCGATACTGGCGTTAGGACTCACCGCATCCCTTGCTGGGTGCGCAAGCGATGAGGGAGCCGCCAGCGCAGGCGACACCTCCACTGGACAATTGCTGCCGATGCCAGTCATTGATACTTCAGATGGTCTGCGCATCGACGGCGAACTGATCGCGGACAAGGGCCTCTACGAGGCGGCGAAAAATGACAGGGTCCAGCTCTATTCAGGAATCGGCAAAGAGGCGGAGGACCTGACAGACGCGCGCTTTCTGGCCGAAACCGGGATACCCGTCGACCTTACGAGGCTCGGGTCCAACCCGCTCGCCGAACGCGCCCAATCGGAGTTTAGTACCGGCAAGCTCGGCGCCGGAGTGATCCGCCTGACAGACGTTCGTCTCGCCCGTAATCTGGCTGACAAGAACATCTACGTTCCTTACCGGACCCCCTCCTACGACAAACTCCAAGAGGACAAGGCCTGGGTCAGCGACAAGTTTGTCAATTGCTACTACCTGGTCAAGGCCATGGCGTACAACTCCGCGGTCATCACGCAAGACCAACCCACCAAATGGGAGGACCTTACCGACCCCAAGTACAAGGGGCAATTGGGCGAGACGGCCATTACCTCAGGTGGCTCAATCAACGCCCTGGTCCATTTCCTGCTCAGCACTTTCGGTCCGGAGTTTCTGCAAGCCGAGGTGGCAAACGCGCCAAAAGTATATGATTCGACAGCAACGCAGATAAGTGCCCTCGCCCGAGGCGAAATCAGCATCGCCGCGGTGAGCTTCGACAACGCATTTGCCACAGAAGTCTCCGGAGCTCCCATTAAAATCGTTGTCCCGGAAAAAGGCGTTTCAGCGTCAGCCGGTGTGCTCGGCCTGACACCAACGGGCGAAAAGAGCCCCGCTGCACAGGTCTTCATGAATTGGACGATGTCAAAATCAGCCCAGCGTTTCGCTGCGGCACAAGGATTCGCCCCTTCGCGCACGGACCTGGACCCGGTGAAGACCGGTCAGTATCAGCTCCCTAAGGCCAACTCCCCTCAGTTCCATCTCTACACGGAGGATGACTTCGCCAAATACGCCGACAAGGACGCCGCACTTTGGAAGAAGACCTTCAGCTTCATGGGCTAGCCGCGAGCCGGCAACCGGAGACATCCTGACCCGGCTCCCAACGTGAGACACCCAGCAACGTTTAGGGCACACGGATCCGCAAGCGCTGATGCCTTTGACCGACTCATCGTGATCGCCGCCTCTTTGAACGAGGCCCGCCGAAGTTAGACCGGTTCTGTCCACCTTCGACGTAGGTGGACAGAACCGGACGTGCCGAACATACGGCAATCCCAATCAAACGGACCTCGGTCTCAGTTACGAGTCCACGACCAATACATTCACAAATCGCCGCTGCATTAAACCCTTGCCTTGCTTGGCTGCAGCATCCAAGGAAGAAGGCCTAAATAATGACGAAACAAGCCGGAGCCCGGAAGAACCAGGTTTTCACTGAAAGAACCGAGTACAAGGACAAACTCATCACCACGCTTATTCAGGGGACAGGGAAACCTATAGTAATCCTGCCCTCGCTTGGGAGAGGAGCCACAGACTACGACGAAGTAGCTGGCCTCCTTGCTGCGGCCGGTCACATGGTTATAAGACCTCAACCTCGCGGCATCGGCGGCAGCAGCGGTCCGATGCAGGGACTCAGCATGCACGACCTGGCAGAGGACGTCGCCGCGGTTCTCGATCACCTCACCGTAACGGCAGCCGTCGTGGTGGGACACGCCTTCGGCAGCCAACCAGCCCGCATGCTTGCAGTAAAAAGGCCTGACTTGGTGCGGGCCCTCGTTCTTGCCGCCTCATCTGCAGGTAAGGTCCCGGAAACCCTTCAGGAGAAGCCCTACAGACGGTTGCGCGCAGAGATCGACGGCGCAGGAAACCCTGCGCTCCCCGAGGAAGAACGGATCCGCTGCCTCAAGGCAGCCTTCTTTGCACCTGGCAACAATCCTCGGGTCTGGCTGGATGGCTGGTCTTGGCCAACGCATGAAATGCAGGCTTTTGCGAGGGACAATACACCGGTGGATGAGTACTTCACTGGGGGAAATGTTCCCATCCTTGACCTACAAGCCGCCTGTGACGCTGTCGTGATTCCGAACGTCTATCGTCCGCTGCTCGGTGATCGAGTGACCGTGGAAGTCGTCCCTGGAGCAGGGCATGCCCTCGCCCCGGAGCGCCCGGACGCAATGAGCAGCGCCATCCTAAAATTTGTTGCGTCGCTTCATTAGATACGACCGCGCCGGGGTCAACAAAGCCGGTGCCAGCTTGATCCGAAGGTCGACGAGTTCGGATCAAACTGGCAGCCGCAAATATTGGTGACCAGCAGCACGGCAGGCTTCACGTCCCGCTGTTCGCGGACCATCGCGTTACGGCAGGCAGTTACCTAGGTGAGGGCCAGACTAGCCTCATTGACTCCTTGAAGTACACCCCAGCCTTACGTAAAGGCGGTCTCACAAGGGAGGATTCACCTGCCGGTGAGGCTTCGGTCTTGTTCTCAGACACCTGTCGAGCCACAAGAGGGACTTCGTCAGCTCCTGCTGCAAGCGAGTCTCATCGAGTCCCGGTTCTTTGGCCTATTTCGATGATTCTCGGGCTACCGCACCTCGGTTTCCTGCCATTCGACTGTCAGGGTGGGATTTGAGAACGTCATGAGCGACTGTCAATAAAACGCGCATTTCGCCCTATTCTGACGCCACGCCGATCATTGCTTCGAGTTTCCAGTGCAGGTGAGGCCGGCCGTTCGGCGTCCGCAAGTGGCCCCGCGTTGTCTGTCTGGTCGTCCAATGCGACTCTTCGGCGAGGCGATCTCCGAGAACCTGGACGGGTGCGGCGGGTAGGAGACACTCCTCCGGTTTCTGCCCCCCTGGGCCCTGACCCGATAGCTAGTTGACGGGATATCCGTTATCGACTCTCTAGTAAGAGGTAGGGAGAGCGCCCTTCACGGGTTCCAGTCCGCGCGTTTCTTCCGAGGGTAACCTCAGCTGCGGTCCCTACACTGTGCCGCAGGGCTACCTCTTGCGAGAGCAGGCCCGCTAGCAGGAGTTACCTTCCACGATGTGAAGTCCGAGATCGACGGCTGGAAATAAGTCGCCCTCTCCAATGGCGGCGAGGGCAGCTTTCAGTGTCATGTTTGCTGCTGCAGCGGTGTTATATCCCACGGTTGTGAGGCGCGGATTCATGACGCGGGCCAATGGGGTGTCGTCCATGCCTATGATTCCGACGTCGGTGGGAACGACCCAGTGCCGGCGCGTTGATGCTGTCATTAATGCGATCGCAACGTCGTCGTTGTAGCAGACGATTCCGGTATTGGGCTCAAGGGCAGCCAAGGCCGCGTCGGCCGAAACCGCATCGATCGCCAGCCCGAAAACGTCAGGCGCGGGGAGCCCGGCGGCAGCACAAGCATCCACAACGGCCTTCTCGCGGCCGGTGCCGTAGGGATCGGATCGGCGGTCTTGTAGGTGAGCGAAGGCAAGTCGTCGGTACCCACGCTTGATCAGGTGCTCTGCCTGCAGGAGGCCGATGTCGTAGTTGGCATCACCGTCGACGGTCGTATCGAATCCTGGGACTTTCCTTTCCTCAAGAATTCGCAGCTCTTCCGGGGTGAATGGCTGGAGTGACAACACGGCACGCGGGAGTATGCCGCCGAGGATCCGGTCCAGCGAGTTCGGTGATTTTGTCGACAGGTGCAGCACCAGGCTGAGGCCCTTTTCCGCGAGAAGCTCGGTGACGGTGTCGAAGATGTCCTGGAGGTTGCCGCCGAAGGTCGTATTAGGAATCAGCGCGACCACAAAATCACTCGAGCCCGTCCGCAGCATCCGCCCAACGGCAGAAGGCTCATACCCCAGCTCTTTGGCTGCCCGGAGTACGCGTTCGGTCGTCTCGGCAGCAAAGCGGTGGGTGTAGCCATTGAGGACTTGGCTTACCGTTGCTCGTGACAACCCTGCGCGCCGCGCTACATCCACGCTCGTTGCAGCCATCGCCCATCCTTTCGTTGAGATCGAGTCTACCCGCGACTCCACATTATTGACACGTGATAATTCAGGTGGTTCACTCGTTATCACGTGTTAACACGCGACTTACCCCACTACTTGTATTACGCCGACGTTCTGTCGGTCACACGACAAAGGAGTCATGATGTCGGATAATCCCCTAGCGCCTGCGGCGCCCGGTACCTCGACCTCACCTGGACAGCAGTCCCTGGCCGTGGAAACCCAGGCCGAAAAGACGCCGAGCGGATCGGTGCGTACACCGGTCCCGCGGAAGTACGTTGTTTTCCTGCTGATCGCCATGTTTGGTGCCTACGTTGCACTGGTCGCACCCATCGGCCTCTCCCTCTCGCTCCGCATTCAGGAGCTCGCCCCTGCGAATGTGGAAGTGCTCGGCTACGTCATTGGCATTGCCGCGATCGTCACAACGGTCACCGGTCCGCTGGTGGGAATTTGGAGCGACCGCACCCGGTCGCGCTTCGGCCGCCGCAGGCCTTTCTCCATCGGGTCTGCCCTCGTCGGTTTCGCCGGGTTGGTTGTCATCGCGCAGGCGGACTCCATCCCGGTCCTTCTCATCGGCTGGGTGATCACTTCAGTCGGCTGGAGCACCAGCATGAATACGCTGATCCAGTCCCAGGCCGATCGGCTCCCCGAATCGCAGTACGGCCGCGTTGCAGGCCTGACCGGATTTATTCAGATGGTCGCGCCCGTGGCTGGTGTCGGTCTGGCCAGCGCATTCATCGGCAACAACTACCTCGTCTTCCTCGTACCCGGTGCTGTTGGCCTTCTCGCGTTGTTGAGCTGGGTGGTGTTCGTCAGCGAGCCCGACACACGGGACGCCGTCTTCGAGGACCGCCTCAGTATGGGCAAGGTCTTCGGGAGCCTCGTCTTCAACCCGCGGCGCTACCCGGACTTCGCGTGGAACTGGTTCGCGCGTTTGTTGTTCATGACAGGTGTCACGTTCTCCTCAACCTTCACCTCGCTGTTCTTCGCCTCGCGCCTGAGTGTTGGAGGCCAAGTCGCCGACATTGGTGGGCTCATCGTCGTCCTGTCACTTATCAGCATTGCCGTCACCGGTGTGGGTGCACTCCTGGGCGGGTTCCTCTCCGATAAGCTCAAGCGCCGTCGCACTTTCGTCCTTGGATCGGGCCTTGTGTACTCGGTAGGCGCCGTCATCCTCGCCCTCGGCGGCAGCGACCTTATGGTGCTGATCATCGGCTCTTCATTGACCGGACTGGCTTTGGGAGTGTTCTCCGCGGTCGATCAGGCGATTGTGCTGAACGTCCTGCCCGAGAGGGACACCAACGCTGGGCGGTTCCTTGGAATCAACGGTTATTCAACCTCAATCGCCCAAGCCCTCGCTCCCCTCCTCGCGGCACCGCTCATCCTCGTCGGCGTCAGCGGGGGCGAAAAGAACTACGGACTGCTGTTCCTCGTTGCTGCAGGGCTGACCATCATCAGCGGCATCATCGTCCAAGCCAAGGTCAAGAGTGTCCGATAGGCATCCCCCGGAAGCTAACAACCATCGACCTGGAGTTCTACGATGACCACCACTCTCTTCACCTCAGGGTGGACTTTCCACCGCGCCGATGATTCCAACGGAATTGAGGTCCGGCTTCCACACGATGCCATGATCTCGGAGGAAAGAAGCGAGTCCGGTGGCGCCGGAAACCACGGAGGGTACTTCCCCGGCGGCATATACACCTACAGGAAGCGCTGGACCGTGCCTGACGACGCCGACATCTGCGAGTACTCTCTGACGTTCGAGGGAGTTTATGGCAGCACGCGTGTCTCCGTTGACGGCGCAGAGGTCGGACGGAACGAGAGCCCGTACCGGGAGTTCACCGTCCCCCTCGGATGTTTGCTACCTCAGTCGGAGGTTCTCATCGAGGTAAACGTTGACAACTCGTGCACACCGAACAGCCGGTGGTACACCGGTTCTGGTATTTACCGGCCGGTCTGGATGACAAGTTCCGGCACGACACGCATCGCTCCTGACGGTGTCCGTGTGCAGACCCGCAGCCTCACGCGGTCGGGACAAACAGTCGGTGAAGCCCTGGTCGACATCACGGTGGCCATCGAGGGCGACCTCCCCGACGCCGCATCAGTCCAGGTGGAGCTGCTCTACGACGGTTCTCCCGTCGCCACCGGCGCAGCGATCGTCGACAAGAATCCGGGGGAAAACATGGACGGGGGTGTTGCCGGGCTCACGCTGCACGTCGCATCCCCCCGGCTGTGGTCCGCCGAGCACCCGAACCTCCACGACGTCCGGGTCCGCCTCGAAACGATCACCGGACTTCTCGACGAGCGGACGCTGCGGACCGGGCTGCGGACCATCGACGTCGATGCCCTGAGCGGTCTCCGGATCAATGGTGAGGCCGTGCTCCTACGAGGCACAGCCGTTCACCACGACAACGGGCCTCTCGGCGCCGCGACCTTCGCCCCCGCCGAGAGGCGCCGCGCCCGCCTGTTGAAGGAGGCCGGCTTCAATGCGATCCGCAGCGCCCATAACCCGCTGTCCCGGGCGTTTCTGGACGCCTGCGACGAGCTCGGCCTTTACGTCATGGACGAACTGAGCGACGTCTGGTTCCAGAAAAAAACACCTTATGACAGCTCCGACCGTTTCCTCGAAGCCTGGCCCGACGACGTCGCCGCGATGATCGCGAAGGACCGCAACCGTCCGTCGGTGATTCTCTATTCCATCGGTAACGAAATCGCCGAGTCGGCGACCGGACCCGGGGTGAAGGTGGCGAAGCAAATCCAGGCCCGGTTCCGGGAGTTGGACCCGACACGTCCGACCACCATCGCGGTCAACCCGCTCTTGGCGATGATGGCCGCCCGCGCGAAGCCCTCATCCGGAACGGACGGTCCACCGGAACGCAAGCCTGCTACAAGCACCGCGGCAAACCAACTCACGGCGAAGATGGGACGCCTGATGGTGCTGGCGTCCACTCTTCCGGCAGCTTCCCGCGCCACCCGGGACGTGTTCGATGTCGTCGACGTCGCCGGTTACAACTACGGCTACGCAGGATACCGGGGCGCCCGTCGGCGCTACCCCGAACGAGTGATCGTGGGAAGCGAATCCATGCCCGGAGATCTCCCGGCGATATGGAAGCGCGTGACGTCCATTCCAGGAGTCATCGGCGACTTCAGCTGGACCGGATGGGATTACCTTGGCGAGGTCGGGCTTGGCTACTGGAGCTACGAAAACGAACCCGGAGGCATTGCAAAGCCTTACCCTGGAGTTCTCGCCGGTTGCGGAATATTTGACATCACCGGACAACCCGGGGCGGCACTTCACCTCACCCGCGCAGTCTGGGGCCTCACCAGCCAGCCAGGTATCGCGGTGCGTCCGCTTGACCGCGCCGGCCAACGCCCGAACAAGACTCCCTGGCTCTCCACGGACGCCCTCCCCACTTGGTCCTGGAGCAACCTGGCGGGAATCGCGGACATCGAGGTGTATTCCACTGGGGACCAGGTGGAGCTGCAGCTCAACGGGCGCTCCATCGGCCGCCGCCGTGCTGGTAAGTCAGTCAACTTCCTCACTACTTTCCGTGCTCCCTACGAAAGAGGTGAACTTACAGCGATCGCCTACTTGCGCGGTAAGGAAATAGGGCGCAGCTCGCTTCGTTCCGCAGGGAACCTGCACTTGACCCTCCGACCCGAAAGCGACCAACTGTCGGATGCAGACGACCTCTGCTTCGTGTGGATCGAGCTCGCGGACGAAGACGGAATCGTTGATGCAGTCGCTGAGGACCACGTCCGCGTGAGTATCAGCGGGCCTGGTTCTCTCATCGGCCTTGCCAGCGCGGCGCCATTCACTCGGGAGAGCTATGCCGACGATGAACACAGCACTTACAGAGGAAGGGCGCTGGCTGTGATCCGCGGGACCGGCGAACCCGGCACAGTCACTGTGCGCGTCTCCTCCGACCGTCACGGCAGTACCACCACAACCCTGGAGGCGCTCGGCGACCTCCCCCACACCCCTTCCAGGACCACCGTCCCGGACACGAAGGAGCAGTCATGACCGACCAGCCAGTCATCGCCGGGTTCTTCCCGGACCCGTCCATTTGCCGGGTCGGTGACACGTACTACCTGGTCAACTCAAGCTTCGAATACCTGCCCGGGGTGCCCGTCCACACCAGCACCGACCTTGTTAACTGGACCCAGATCGGGAACGCACTGACCCGGCCCGAACAGGTCGCCGAACATGACGGGTACGGAAGCGCCGGCATCTTCGCCCCGACCATCCGCCACCACGAAGGCACCTTCTGGATCATCGGCACCAACGTCAACGACATCCCCCTCGGACGCGGACACTTCCTCATCCACGCGCAGGACCCGGCAGGGCCGTGGTCCGACCCCATCTACGTTCCCGAGGCGATCGGCATCGACCCCGACATCGTCTGGAACGAATCCGGTACCGCGTATGTCACCTGGTGTTCCCTGAACCCCGCAGAGCCGGGAATCCGCTCCGCTCCCGTCGACACGACAACCGGAACCCTCCTCGCGCCTGCCCAGCAACTCTGGTCAGGAACAGGACTCTCATTCCCGGAGGGCCCGCACCTCTACCGTATCGACGGCTGGTGGTACCTCCTCCTGGCGGAGGGAGGAACCGAACGCGGCCACGCTGTCACCATCGCCCGGGCAAGGAAAATCGAGGGCCCCTACGAAGCGGCGCCGTCAAACCCCATCCTCAGCCACCGCAGCCTCCCCCACCCCGTCCAGAACACAGGCCACGCCGACCTCGTTCAACTCGCCGACGGCAACTGGGCCGCCGTGCACCTCGGCGTCCGCCCTCGCGGCCAAACCCCGGGGTTCCACGTCAATGGTCGGGAAACCTTCCTCGTCGGCGTTGACTGGGCTGATGGGTGGCCAGTTGTTGATGACAGCCGCTACACAGCGTCCTCCATCGACCGAACCTTCGAGGACCGCTTCGACGATGCCCTACTCAATCCACGCTGGCTCGGTGTCGGACGTTACCCGACATCTTTCACACGCCCTTCCCCGGAGGCCGGCTTGCTCGTTGAAACCGAAGCCGGGCAGGGCCGCGCGCTTCTGTGCTCCCGGGCGACCGATAATGTCTGGACCGCCACGACATCCTTCACCGCGGATAAGGGAAGCGGCCGATTCTTACTGCGTCTGGATGACCGGCACTGGTACGGACTGACGTACGACGGGGCAACCGTCACCGCGGCCGTCACCATAGGGCCATTCGAGCACACGATCGGCACCTGGACTCCCGCCAACGGAACGGCGCCTGTACTTCGCATCAGCGCGCAGACCGCTCAAGTTCTCCCACATGGCGTTTCCCTCGAACCAGACCTCATCGAACTCGCGGCATCCGACACGGACGGCGAGCATGTATTTGGTGCATTCGACGGTCGATACCTTTCTACCGAGGTCGCCGGAGGATTCACTGGACGCGTATTCGGGGTGGAGGCGCTCACCGGGGAGATCCACCTGCATTCGGTCACCTACACCCCTACCCACACTGTCAGTGACACCACGGAACCCGCGGCGTGAGCAGCAACCTGAACCACGCACCCGGCTCCCAAACCATGGAGGAACCTTTGACCACCCCCGTCTACCAGGACGCTTCCGCGGCCCTGCCCGAACGCATCGATGACCTCCTTTCACGGATGACCCTGGAAGAGAAGGCGGGACAACTGACCCAATACTTCTACGTCGGCGTCCCGGAGCTGCCCGAAGGCCTGGACATCGAATCCCTGCCTCCCGAACACCGCGCGTTCCTTGAACAGCCCGCGGCTGTCGAATCGGCGCTGAAGCAAGGCTGCGTCGGCTCTGCGCTGTTCATCAGGGACGTGGCCCTGACCAACAAGCTCCAGCGGATCGCGGTCGAGCAAACCCGCCTGGGAATCCCGCTCCTGTTCGGTTTCGACGTTGTGCACGGCTTCCGCACCATCTTCCCTGCCCCGGTCGCCCTGGCCGCCAGCTGGAACCCCGAGCTCATCGAACAAGCCCAGACAATCGCCGCCCGTGAGGCACGCGCCGTCGGCATCCACTGGACCTTCGCGCCCATGATCGATGTCGCCCGCGATCCCCGCTGGGGACGCATCGTCGAAGGCGCGGGCGAGGACCCGGTGCTGGGCGCAGCGGTCGCCGCCGCACAGGTCCGCGGGTTCCAGGGCGAGTTGGGGCAGGACCGCCTGCTGGCCGGGCCCAAGCACCTTGTCGGGTACGGAGCCGCACGCGGCGGACGCGACTACGACGATGCCGAGGTCTCCGACTCGGAACTGTGGAACGTCTACGTGCCACCGTTCCGCGCCGCCATCGGCGCCGGAGCGGCCAACATCATGAGCGCCTACATGGACCTCAACGGCGTGCCCGCATCCGCCAACCGGTGGCTGCTGACAGACGTTCTCCGCCACGAGCTGGGCTTTAAGGGCTTCGTCGTCTCCGATGCGAACGCGGTCCGCTCCCTCGAGACACAGCACTTCGCAAAGGACCAAACTGATGCGGCGGTCCGCGCCATCACCGCCGGGCTCGACATGGAAATGGCAATGTCCGACGCCGCCTTCGCCAACCTCCCTGACGCGGTGACCGCGGGTCATCTCGACGAAGGCGTCCTCGACGCCGCCGTGCGGCGGATACTCGAAGCGAAATTCCGGCTCGGACTGTTCGAGAACCCCTTCGCCGATGCCTCCGCCGCTGCCGGGATCCTCGATGCCGCTGAGCACCGGGACGTGGCCCGCGCCGCCGCCGACCAGTCACTTGTCCTGCTCAAGAACGCCGGGCACATCCTGCCGTTGTCCCCCGAACGCCTCACCTCAGTGGCCGTCATCGGGCAACTCGCCGACAGCCAGCGGGACATGCTCGGACCCTGGGTGTTCGAGCACGACACATCAGAAACCGTCACGATTCTCCAAGGACTGCAAGCACGGCTGGGCGAGGAAAATATCCTCTACGCCCAGGGCGCAGGGATCCTCGAACGTAAATTCCCTTCTCCATTCGACCAAGCGGACCCGACCATCACTGCGACCCCCGGGGACTGGGACGACGACACCGAAATTGACCGTGCCGTCGCAGCTGCCCGTGCAGCCGACTTGGCGGTCGTAGTCGTCGGTCAGCGGCAGAACCAGGCGGGAGAAAAGGCCTCGACCGCAACCCTGGACCTGCCTGGTCGCCAGCAGGAGCAGCTCGAGAGAGTCCTGGCCACGGGCACGCCAGTCGTCCTGGTGGTCGTTTCCGGACGGCCGCTTGACCTGCGCTGGGCCTCTGAGAACGTTCCGGCGATCCTACAGGCCTGGTATCCCGGAACGCGCGGCGGAGACGCCGTGGCTGCGACACTGCTCGGAGAGACCTCCCCGGCGGGCAGGCTGCCGTTTACCTGGCCACGCCACGTCGGCCAGGTACCCCTCGTCTACGCACATCAGCGCACCTTCGAACCGCACGAGCAATCGACCCGCTACTTCGAAGAGGAAAGCACGCCGCTTTTCCCCTTCGGTCACGGGCTCTCCTACGCGACCTTCGAATATTCGGAGGTCCGCATCGACCGTGACACCATCACCGTCGGAGACACCGCGGTCGTCTCGGTCGATGTCCGCAACACCTCGGACCGCTTCGCCGACGAAGTCACGCAGCTCTATATCCACCAGCGGCACGGGGCCTCCTCACGTCCGATCCGCGAACTCAAAGGATTCCAACGCATCACCCTCGGACCAGGCGAGCTGCGGACCCTGACGTTCCCGCTCGGACCCGAACAGCTGAGCTACTGGAGCGCCGCCACACGGACGGACCGGCAGGACGAGACCACGATCGATATCGGAATCGGCCCCGACTCCACCACACCCCTCACGATCACCCTCGACGTACGCGCCTGAGAACCGGCCGGCACCGCACCCCTCCGGACGACTGCCAGGACCGTCATTCCACACTCCCGACTGAAGGACACCTCATGACCACACAACCCGGCCCGTTCCTCTGGGGGGCATCCAGTGCACCCCACCAGATCGAGGGCAACAACGTCAACAGCGACTGGTGGCTCTACGAACAGCGCATGCCCCACTTCAATCCCAGCGGTGACGCTGTCGACAGCTACCACCGTTACGAAGAGGACATGCAACTGCTTGCCGACGCCGGGCTCACCGCATACCGCTTCGGCATCGAATGGGCACGCGTGGAACCTCTTCCGGGCCAGTTTTCGCTCGCCGAACTCGCGCACTACCGCCGGATGATCGACACAGCGCTGCACCTCGGACTCACCCCTGTGATCACCCTGCACCACTTCTCCAGTCCGCGCTGGTTCATCGAGGAGGGCGGGTGGCTGGGCGAGACCGCCCTCGACCGCTTCACCGCCTACGTCACACGTGTCTGCACCATACTCGACGGCGTCGAATGGGTCTGCACCATCAATGAACCCAACATGTTTGCGTTCATGATGTTGATGGCAGGAGCGATTAACAGCGACGCCGCGCCTGTTATGGATACCCCCACCATCCAACAGGAAGGAGGCTTCACCCTTCCTCTTCCGCTGCCCGAAGGCACGCAACGCCTGATCGAAGCCCACCATGCCGCCCGCGCAATCGTCCGGGAACGCACGAGAGCCAAAGTCGGCTGGACGATCGCCGGGCTCGCCCTCTCCGCAGCCGATCCCTCCGCCGAGGACCGCCTCCAGTCAGAGCGATACGCCCGCGAGGACGTGTTCCTCGAAGCATCCCGCGGGGATGACTTCCTGGGAGTCCAGGCCTACTCAACGCAGACCGTTGACGCTGACGGACTGGTTCCCCACCCACCAAGCCCGGACAACACCCTCGTCGGAACCCCCTACCGTCCCGACGCCCTCGGCATCGCCGTACGCCACGCGTGGGAGATCACCAACGGCGTGCCGATCCTCATCACGGAAAACGGCATCGCCACCGAGGACGACTCGCGACGGATCGCCTATACCTCTGACGCCCTCTTCCACCTCTTCGCCGCCATGGATGACGGCATCGATGTCCGCGGATACCTGCACTGGACGGCGCTCGACAACTTTGAATGGGGTCACTGGGAACCGACCTTCGGACTGATCAGCGTTGACCGCACGACCTTCACCCGCACCCCAAAGCCCAGCCTCGCCTGGCTCGGCAGCCTCGCCCGTCAAGGGGGACCCGACGCACCACTCATCCTTCGAACGCCTGCACCCCCGGCTCACTTGCCAGTGACAGCGCCCTGAGCTGAAAACGTCATGTCCTCACCGCGGCACTCAAAAGGAGCCAACGAGAAAAATGCCTGACGACAAACCCGTCCGCATCGGCATACTAGGAGCGGCCCGCATAGTTCACGGCGCACTTGTGGCTCCGGCACATGAAGTGCCTGGGGTGCGCGTAGCAGCGATAGCAGCCCGCGACCAAGACCGTGCAAAAACCTACGCCACCAAACACAAAGTCCCCCAGGTCCACCCCACCTACGAGGCCTTGCTCGCCGATCCTGAGATAGACGCGGTCTATATTCCCTTGCCCGCCGCCCTGCACGCCCAATGGACACTCGCTGCTATCAAAGCAGGCAAGCACGTGCTCTGCGAGAAGCCGTTCACAAGCAACGCTGAGAGCGCCTCACGCGTAGCCTCCGGCGCTGCGAATTCTGACAGGGTGGTGATGGAGGCCTACCACACCCATTACCACCCACTCCATAGGCGACTACGGGAGATCGTTGCATCGGGAGAAATCGGGCAAATCCACTCGGCCGAAGCCTCTTTCTGTATTCCTATTCCCCCGGGAAGAGACATCCGCTGGAACCTGGCTCTCGGCGGAGGCGGCCTCCTTGACGTCGGCTACTATCCCGTTCGCGCCCTGACCAGCCTCTTCGGAGATACACCAGAGGTTGAACACTCCACTGCGTGGACACGCGGACAAATCGACCGCCGGATGGAAGCAACTCTGCACTTTGGAAACGGCGTGAGAGGCGAGATTGTTTCATCCATCTGGTCCCGTCAGCCCCTCAAAATGATGCTTTCCATACAAGGTGACGCCGGACGGATAAGAGTCACCAGCCCCTACCACCCGCACAAGGGAGGCCGCATACACATCAGGGGCCTACAGGGGCAACGAATTGAACGTACCTCTCGAAAGCCCACCTACAACTACCAGTTGGAAGCCTTCCGCGATTCCATACAGCATCGAACGGAAGTCGAAACGAACTGCGTTGCCGCACTCCGACAGCTCCAGACTCTCGACACCCTCTACAATGCCGCGGGACTGGAACCAAGGCCCTGAAAAAGATTGCGTCAGACAACCACTGAAGCTTCCACGCCCACACCACAAAATAAAGAGATGTCGTGAACTTAGAAAAATCCCGGTCAACCCCCTCCGGCATGCTTGAAGTACATGCGACATGTGCAGCCGAAGTAGACGGCGCCCTTACGCGAGCAATCGAAATCGTTAAGGCGGCAGCCACCGAACATCAGACAGGCATCCTGGTCTCCCGGATCGCGCCGGGCAACTACATTGTGCGCGCCCATCCGGCAGTCCCCTTCGGACTTATCCGCCAACGACACGATGAGTCAGACGCAACCTGACACCCCCCGCGGTTCCGCACACACCGGGCGCGGCGCTGTTCGCAACCCCACTACAGTCTCAACGCCTCGGCCTGGCCGTTCGCCTTGGCCGGGGATATCACCACGGCGTGCCGCTCCTCATCACGGATGACGACAACGGACACATCGCCCACCGCTAGGCACTCCTCCACCTCTTCACCCCTATGGATGACGAATCGACGCTCCCAAAGGAGAACCCATGACCCTTACATCGAAGAACACACTGCAGGAGTGGCTCGACGACGCCG
Source organism: Pseudarthrobacter sp. LMD1-1-1.1 (assembly GCF_040676255.1). Taxonomy (NCBI): domain Bacteria; kingdom Bacillati; phylum Actinomycetota; class Actinomycetes; order Micrococcales; family Micrococcaceae; genus Pseudarthrobacter; species Pseudarthrobacter sp. LMD1-1-1.1. Next base: position 398,118 of record NZ_JBEGHP010000022.1, read on the forward strand.
TAGGCGGTCCGCTCCTACGCGGGCTCCTCGCCCAAGCCGGCCAGTCAGAAGACGCCCTACGGCCCGCACGGCAACTGACACTCAGCGCATTGGTCGAACTCGGTGGAGGTGCATTTCCGCAGGAACTCGTCGACACGCTCGTAAAGCAAGCCAACGGTGGCGTGATCCCGCCAGAAGAGACAGCGCAAACGGCACTGGATGCCTCAACCCGCTTCGCTGGGAAGACCGTCATCGTGACCGGCGCCGGTTCGGGCATAGGCCGCGCTACCGCCCGGCGGATCGTCCGCGAGGGCGGCAAAGTCATTGCGGTCGACGTCTTACCCACAGGAATCGATGCGCTTGCGTCCTCGTCGCCCGAAGGCTCGGTTGTAGCCGTGACCGCCGATATCACCTCCGCCGAAGGTATTGCCTCAATCATCAACGCCGCTGGCGAGACCATCGACGCACTGGCGAATATCGCAGGAATCATGGATGGCATGATTCCTCTGCACGAGACGGAGGACAAGCTGTGGCGCCGGGTCTTCTCGGTGAACCTCGACGGTACGTTCGCGCTCTCCCGCGCAGTGTTGCCAGCCATGCTCGACGCCGGCCGCGGGGCGATCGTTAACGTGGCGTCCGAGGCTTCACTCCGCGGCAACGCCGCGGGCACCGCCTACACGGCGTCCAAGCACGCGGTCGTCGGACTCACCAAAAGCTCAGCGTTCCTCTACGGACCTTCCGGCATCCGCACGAACGCCGTCGCCCCCGGGCCCACCGCGACCGCCATCGAGGCCACGATGTCGAGCGAGTTCGCGCGCTCACGGCTGGACCCCTTCATGGCGCTGCTCCCACCGGTCGTCGAGGCCGACCGCATGGCAGCGTCCATTACCTGGCTACTCAGCGATGATTCGACCAACGTGAACGGGATTGTCCTCGCCTCGGACGGCGGCTGGTCCGTCCAGTGACCCGAAAATCACTGACCCATCCCTGACGGCCGGACGACGCGCACCATAATCAGCCACCGGTCTACCTCAAAACACCACGCACTCAGAGAAGGAGCCCCCACATGGAGGGTCTGCAAGGAAAAGTCATCGTCTTCGCCGGAGCTGGGGGGATCGCGACCAGCGCCGCCCGGTTCATGGGTGAAAGCGGTGCGACCGTCGTCATCGGTGATATCTCCATGGAATCCGCGGAAAGAGCAAAACAAGCCGCCACAGATGCTGGCGGAGACGGCGTCGCACTCCACACTGACATCGCCAACGAAGCCGATGCCGTCCGCTTGATGGACACGGCAATAAGCCGCTTCGGGCGCATCGACGGACTCTTTAACGTCGCAGCAAACATCGCACCAGACCAGGTTGCCCAAGACACCAACGCCGTCGACATCGACCTATCCGCCTGGCAGCGCAGCATCGACATCAACCTCACCGGCTACCTGCTGACCCTCCGGCATGCAATCCCGCATATGCAGGCCGGCGGCGGAGGATCGATCGTCAACACAATGTCTGGTGCGGTCTACGCAGGTATGGAGGACAAGGTCGCCTACTCCGTCACGAAAGCCGGCATCGGAGCGCTTACCCGCCATGTCGCCAGGAAATACGGGAAAGAACGTATCCGCGCCAATGGAGTCGCTCCTGGGCTTGTCCTGACGCAGCAAACCATGGCCAATCTCCCCCACTCCTTCCAGGAACAGATCCTTCAGGTAACCCCCTCGCACCGGCATGGGAATTCCGACGACATCGGCTCCACCGTGGCGTTCCTCATGTCCGACCTCTCGGAGTGGATCACAGGGCAGACGTACTGCATCGACGGTGGAACAACAATGCGCACCTGAGACGATCGCACCGACGCGCCCCTGTCCCAGCCAGACCCGCCAACCGGCATCCTGCCACACCTAGGTTCGCACCCGGCGCAGGCCCTGAACGCCGATCACGGGACACCGCGGTACCCCTGCCACTCGCGAAAGGAGCCATGGTCACATCCAGAGGAGATGGCGATGACTCCTGATACCCGCCCGCAACTACCGGCGCCCATCACGCCGGACAAAGGAGAATCATGACATTGACCCCGAACCATCCCGCCATCGCGATAAAGCGGCCCGCATACGATCCCGCCGTCGCAGCCGCACTCGAAGCCATGTCCGATGGTGGCATCTTCGCGCCGCTAACCGCGGATGCGATCCCCACGATGCGTCAGTATGCAGTTCCCGAGGACATCAGCGGCTTTGACCTCGAGCATCTCGAGTTCACAGTGCCCAGCTTTGACGGAGCGGACCTCGCGCTGACCGTGCTTCGGCGCCGCGATCACACCGGTACCGGGCCTGGGATCTTCCACATCCATGGAGGAGGCATGGTGATGGGTACACGAATGACCGGCATCTCACTCGTCGCCCCATGGGTGGCAGAACACGACGCGGTAGCTATCACCGTCGAATACCGCCTTGCCCCCGAACATCCTGACCCGATCCCCGTCAAGGACTGCTTTGCGGCGCTTGTTTGGGCGGCGGAACAGGCTGAAGAACTGGGTATGGACCGGAACCGCATCCTGATAGCCGGTGCCAGTGCAGGAGGCGGGCTCGCCGCCGGCGTAACGCTCATGAGCCGCGACCTCGGCGGCCCGGAACTCATCGGGCAGGCCCTGATCTGCCCCATGCTCGATGACCGCGACGAAACCATATCAACACAGCAGTTCGCCGACCTGGGACTATGGGATCGCGGAAGCAACTCCGTGGGCTGGATTGCCCTGCTGGGCGACCGTCGCGGCTCCAAAGAGGTGTCCATCTATGCAGCACCCGCCCGAGCCGCTGATCGTTCCGGCTTACCGCCGACCTATCTCGACGCCGGCGATGCAGAAGTTTTCCGCGACGAAACCGTCGCTTATGCATCTGGATTGTGGCGCGATGGTGTCAACGCGGAGTTGCATATCTGGCCCGGCGGCACTCATGGCTGGGAGGCCTTGATGCCCGGCTCACCGCTCGCCCAAACCGCTGCTGACACCCGCAACGCCTGGGTGGCTCGCCTTCTCCGAGCATGACTGATCCCGTGTTTTTGTCGGTTCAACCGTCAAGAGCCGACGAGCCCTTTCTGAACCTGGTAGGGCGCTCCCCCATCAAAGGGAGCGCCTCGCCTCAGCAGCAATGCCAGCACCCGCTTCAACACTTGACAAGCACAGGACAAAAGCTGAAAAACACGGCGAGGAAGACATATCAGTGAGCACTCCCGCTACAGCAAAGCATCCCGGCGACACGTTTTCACCATGGGTGCCCGTTGATGATTGGACAACGCTCAAGGGTCTGGACGTTGAGATTCACATAGGCGGCAGACTTATCGACCAGGGCCGGGTGGATGAGGTGATGGCTGATGGGTCCATCCTGTGGCTTATGCACGAGGGAGCAACCGGTAGGCGGATCATCGAAAATGCGAGAGGGACATGTGTCCGCCAAAGTTCAATCTTCGATACGGATAGTTAGAGCACACCCCAACCTGACGTCAGCCGGCGGCGAAAAGCGCGTCAGAATAGGGTACGAAAGGCAGTTCCTGCACATGCCCGCTGTTGAGTCTTAGAGTCCTACCTGACAACCAGCTCGGAGGCGCCGACGCCGGTGGCCCGAAGCACAGAGTTATGCTCAACGAGGCTGGAGATGTCAAAAATGCCTTCCTTGGTTGCCTCGCGAGCCGGTGGAGCAGGGCGTGCCGGAGTTGATGCCAAGATATGGATATGAAGCCGCGCCTCTACGACCTCAGCTCTACATGGATGCTCCCTGCCTCACCCGAAAAGGTGTGGGCCGTCATCGCAGACATCGATATGAGCTGGCCCCAGTGGTGGCCGCACTGCACCTTCGCTGCGCCGCTTGAGCGAACCGAAGCGGCGAGCGAGGGTCAGGAGGAAATCCTGAAGGCCACCACAGCCCACCTCAACTTCAAGGCGTTCCTGGGTTACACGCTCACCATCACAATCCACCCCACGAAGGTCGCCGCGCCTCATGAAATAGAGTTCGACGCCGGGGGGCACTTGCAGGGCACGGGGCGGGTCACGCTGGTCCCCCAAGAGCAAGGCGAGGCAACGCGGATGGACATAGAGTGGCGCGTGCGGCCTACCCAGCGCTGGATGAATTTACTGACACCGATTGCCGCCCCGGCTTTCATGGCTGCACATGCCCTGATGATGCGACAGGGGGAAAAGGGCTTGAAGCGAGCACTGGCAAATAATCGGGCAAGGAAACCTGCGTAGACCCGTCTACATTCGCCTAGCCAGCTGAGGGCAACAGTTCTACGATGTAAGCAGGCAGCGGAGCTGGGGAGCCTTGGCAGCCCACAGTTCGAGCATGCAATAGCAGCCACTAAGAACGGGGGCCACGGTGAACCTTCATCCCACCCTCGCTGACAGCCTCCGCCGCCAGGAGTCCCCATCCCCGAGCGACTGGGAAGCCACCTTCCGCACCATGGTCCTCTACCACCTGGCAGCAGATATGGAGCTTGGCTTCTTCCTCTCGTACTACCGGAATTTTGCTATCCCAAGCATCGCGGCCACTCTCTACCGGAACGGCGAGATACAGGAGCGTCCCATGAAGCGCTCCTACGACACTGCAATCGTCATCTACGAGCTCATCGCAAGCGGCCTCGACAGCGACCGGGGACAGCACATGGTCGCCCTACTCAATCGCGCTCACCGCAACGTCCCCGGCAGCCAAGACGATTACCTCTACGTCCTCCTGACCCTGCTGGTCGTCCCGATCCGATGGGCCCAGCACAACGCGTGGCGCCAGCCCACAGAAGCAGAGCTGGCCGCTGCATCCCGCTTCTTCGCTGAGCTGGGGTCCCGAATGAACATACACGGCATGCCCGATACCTATGCCGAAGCGGAGCAATTCTTCGACCAATACGAGGCAACGCATGTCTCTCCATCGGTTGATGGCCAAAGGTTAATGGACGCGACCGTTCAGGTCTTCCAGAGCCGCCTGCCGCTTCCTCTACGACCTTTCGCAGCGCGCCTGATCAGCGTGATGCTTGCTGATCGCCGCCTCGTGGCCGCGCTCGGGCTCCCGCACACCGGCCAAATCTCCCGGGCCGCCCTAAGGAGCATGTTGGCAGTCCGCAACAGCTTCCACCGGCGGCGGCCTCTGAACCGAAAGCCTCATTTCACGCCAGGAAAGGCGGGCTCGTCTTTATACCCGAGCGGGTACTCGCTCGACCAAATCGGCCCCGTCAATGTTCCTACCCCCTCAACCTTCCGAAGCAATGAACTATCGTGAAGCTCGAAAAGTAGCCCGCAAGGCGGAACAGGGCTTTGGCTTGCCCAAGGCCCCAACGCTTCAGCTCATCCAGGACAAGCTGGAACGGCAAAGAAATCGGCCCATCATTGTCGACGAGTTGCCCGGCTTATCCGGATCGGGGCTATGCGGCCTCTGGCTCATCTGCGCAGACCGAGACATCGTCTTGCATGCCCCCGTGAAGTCGGCCTGGCACCGGCAGCAGATCGTCCTTCACGAGTTCAGCCACATGATTCTCTGCCATGATCTCCAGGAGAGTGTTGGAGACCTTGCCGCCACCTTCCTGCCTGACCTGAGCGAGGACGTACTCCGCGTGCTCGGACGCAGCAGCTACACAGATGGCGCAGAACTCATGGCCGAAGCCTTGGCGGACCAGCTCGCCACTCGGATCATCAACGGCGACGTCGATGCCATGCCCGAGCCCTTGGCATTTCGCCAAGTATTCGGCTGATGGAAGCGGTCCCTGCCGCCGCACTCTGGGTCCTGACCATCCTCAGGCTTCCAACAGCGCTCGATGCACACCGGGGAAGTGTCTTCCGCGCCACTATCCTCGCCGCAATCGCCTGCACCCTTTATGTTCCGGCCGTCTACTACACCGTCGATCCATTGCTGGGCGGACATAACCGCATCGGGCTGGTTACCCTCCTTTCCTTGCTCCTGGGATTCTGGCAGTTTCGCACGGCGATTCTTCTGGCAGCCGTTACAGATACAGAAGTACGACGGCGGCAACTCGCCTTGGGCAGGTTCGCTGCTGCCGCCGTGTGCAGCACAGTGACGGCCGGGTTTCTCGCCAGCCGCGTCGATGAAACTGATCCCAATTTGCCCCTGACCTACGCTGATCAGCCCGGGATGGCAACCTTCCTCTGGACAGGCTCCGCTTTCATCATGTGGGTCTGCCTCGATATAGCCCGGGTCTGCCGCAGCAACGTTCCGCACATGCATGCACAGGCCTTCCGATCGGCATTCACTCTTATCGCAGGGGGATGCGTCCTGTTCGCACTTGTCCTGCTGGACCGGCTGATCTACGGAGCTGTGATCGCAGCTGAAGGCGCCGGCAGTCAGGCAGCTGTCGCACTGACAAGCTTCTACTGGATTGGCGAGACGGTTGCTGTGCTCCTGGTCAGCTTCGGACTACTTCTCCCCCGTTTGGCGGGACGCCTCCGGCAAGCGAGTTTCGGACTGCGCGCAAGGCTGCTCCTCGTAAAGGTCAATCCAGTCTGGAACGAAGTTACAACCTGTCAGCGCGAGCTGGTCCTGCAGGACCGCCGCGCGGCCTTGTCTGTACTCTTCAGCCGACATGCTGAAACCCAGCTTCACAGGTGCCTGATTGAAATACGAGATTGCGAAATGGCGAGCCCTCTAGCCCGCGAGCGCCTCAACGCACACCACATGTTGGTTGTCGAACGCGCCGAGCTCTTACTCGAGAGCCGCTCGGCGGCCTACTTACCTCGATAGGATCCAGTCTTCACACCTCTGGCATCCAAGGCATCAGCGTTATATGTCGTCACGGCCAGTCATGTCGCCCCGCTGAGCCTCGCTGATGAATCAACGTGAACCAAAAGAATTGCGAAGAGTGCCGCACCGCTTTCGAAGCATCGAGGAGGAGCCAACGGTTCTGCTCCAAACGTTGCGCAAACAGACACCGGAGCCGTCGCCACCGAAACACCATCCGATCTTCCACAGTGCCGGCAACAACTTTGAGCTCGCCGCACCTCAAAGCGCAGTTGCAGGCCACGAAGCGTCGCCTGGAGTCCGAGAGGACATCCTGCGAGCGCCAACACCAAATGATCCAGTCCAAGCTCCGCTCTCAAGCAGCAGAGATCGACCGGCTCGAAGCCGAGAGTTCGGAACAGCGACTAAGCAACAACCTCCTCCAGTCGGAGGTAGCACGCCTTAAACGAGCTCAGCGGAACAATGTGCAGGATCTGGCCCACACCGCGGCCTTGCTTGTCTCAATCTCCCGCGCCAAGGGGGTGGCTCTTGACCTCCGGACCTTGGACATCCTCCGACGGCGGGGCTGGGATCCAAGCAAACAACAGCAAGCAGGGGCACCTCGACTGTGACCATGTCTATCGCACGTCTGTCTGCCCAGTCGGGTCTGCGCTACCTGTTCAAGACGACCATGACGGATGACGTTTCCGTTTCTCCCTCAGACTCAACCTCGTATTACATGAAGGCGGGCACACCGCAGGGTCATTGGATTGGCGGCGGACTAGACGGCATCAGTAAGACGCCAGGTGACGTCATCACGGAATCCGACGCAAGAGCGGTTTTCGACCTTGCGGTACATCCGCAGACCGGCATTCCCCTGGGCCGGCGGCACGCCCGACCTGCCGCTGTCGAGAACAAGACCGGCCAGTCAGCTCAACGGAACGCGGTCGTTGGCTTCGACCTGACGTTCAGCGTGCCAAAGTCGGTGTCCGTACTCTGGGCCCTGAGCCCCTGTAGCAAGCAACAGCAGATCCTGAGAACCCATCACGAAGCGGTGGAGGCAACCCTTGGATGGCTGGAGACGAACGTCATCCACACCAGGGCCGGCCGTAACGGCGTCGCCCACATCGGCACGCGCGGCGCTGTTGCCGCAGCCTTCGACCACTGGGAATCACGCACCGGCGATCCGCAGCTCCACACCCATTTGGTTATCGCCAACCGCACACAACGCGTCACCGACGGAGCATGGGTCACTCTCGACTCCCGTGCTCTCTATAAAGCAGCTGTCGCGGCAAGCGAACACTACAACGGACTCCTGTTCGACGCCCTACAACGGAATCTCGGGTGCGACCCCGAGATACGCACTCCCCTCACCGCAACCCGCAACCCCAGCCAACAGCTCACCGGAATCGACGAAAAACTCATCCGCGAATTCTCCAATCGCTCCCGCCTTATTGATTTGGAAACTGATCGGCTAGTGGCTTCATGGACCGTAGAACACGGCCATCCCCCAACCACCACGACAACCATCAAGCTCCGCCAGCAGGCAACTCTTACAACACGCCTACCGAAGACCGAGAGTCCCACACCACTGCACCAACTCTCGGAACAGTGGCAGGCTCGAGCAATTGCCAAAGGTTTCCAGCCAGCTGACGTCCTCGCCCACACAATTAACCGTTCCCGCGTCGCCCCGTTTGCCTTCATTGACTTCGCTCCCGACTGGACCTCCGCCGTCGCTACCGTCGCCCGGGAGAGGGTCGCTGAAAAGCGCTCAACCTGGAACCGCTGGAACCTCCTTGCGGAAGCGGAGAGAGTCTGCGCCCAAATCCGCTGCAGCACTTCATCAGACCGGGCCGCCGTGATAGATGCAGTCGCCACCGCTGCCGAACAACAATCAGTACCGTTGAATGACTACCGCTATTCCCTTCCAGCGGACGCTGGACTGGACCTGCAGCTCAATCAGCGTAGTGTTTTCGACTTCCATGGGTCACGCCTCTACACAGACGCTTCAACACTCGCTTGCGAGGACGTCACCATGGCAGCAAGGAAGGACGATGGCGGCCCGGCTGTCCGCCCAGAAATCATCATGGACTCGCTGAACAGTGGTCGCCCGCCGCAGGTGTCGAGGCTGCATGCCGATCAGCGCGCCGCCGTTGCCGACGTCCTCCTCAGCGGAAACCGACTGGACGCCATCGTCGGCCCGGCGGGAACGGGAAAAACCACCACGTTGGGCGCGATGAAGGCGGTTTGGGAGGCAGAGCATGGGGCAGGCAGTGTCATCGGGCTGGCCCCGGCTGCGGCGAGCGCCGAAGTGCTGGGACAGGAACTTCGCATGACCACAGAGAATGTTGCCAAGTGGCTGCACGAGTCCATGGGACACAGTGCGGCCGCGCGGGCTGAGCGCTTCTTCCATATCCAGGGGCTCCTGACTTCGTCCGAGTACAGCGACCGCCGGAGCATTGCATTCGCCCAGGAACTGGCCCAGCTCGCTGCGACTCACCAGCGGTGGTGCTTTCGCCCGAATCAACTCGTCATCATCGACGAAGCGTCCATGGTGTCCACCTTTCAACTTGCTGCACTCGCGCAACAAGCAAAGGAAGCCGGTGCGAAGATCCTCCTGGTGGGAGACCCCGGCCAGTTGGACGCAATCGACGCTGGCGGCGTCCTGGGCTGGCTGGACCGCCAGGGATTGGCCACACGCCTCAGCACTATCTGGAGATTCCATGAGGCGTGGGAACGGGCGTCGTCCCTCAAACTGCGGGCAGGAGACTACTCGGCCATCCAGGACTACGAGCAACATCGGCGGATCCGGCACGGCTCCTACTTGGCCATGGTGGACCAGGCGTATCTTGCGTGGCAGGCCGACAGACGGGCCGATAAGTCATCCATCCTTATCGCCGCCGACAATGAGACGGTTACCATTCTCAACGAGCGCGCCCGAGCAGACCTGGTGGCCCAGGGAGTTGTGGATGCAGAGCTTGCTGCTCAACTTACGGACGGCTTGCAGGCGGGTTCCGGTGACACCATCATCGCCCGCGGCAACAATCGCCGACTCATCGACAGCGACGGCGAATTTGTTCGAAACGGAACGCTGTTCGATGTCACTGCCGTCAACAGGCACGATGGCTCGGTTCTCGCAGTGCGGCGGGAGACTGGAGCGAGCGTCGTACTCCCCCGGGCCTATCTTGAAACGTCCGTTGAGCTCGGCTACGCGACTACCGCTCACCGATCCCAGGGCCTTACGGTCGATATCGGGCACACAGTGGTCACCCAAGGACGTTTGACCCGCGAGCTGCTCTACGTGAGCATGACCCGCGGCCGGTCCGGGAACGTGGCATATGTCAGCGAGGGCGACGACTCAGAACACCAGGCCGTCGACCCCTCGCAGCAGCTGTCGTGGCGCAGCATCCTCGGTGAGATATTGGCCGCAGAAGGTGCCGAGCGGACTGCACACGAGGTCCGCGAGACAGAGCGGAGGAAGGCGGACAGCCTTGAGCGGCTGTCCGCCGAGTACGACTATCTGGCGCAGATTGCTGCCGGTGAGGACCTCAGGCGCTGCCTGGGAAAGGTTGCAGCGGTCGCTGTGGGACTAAGCGCGTCACCGTCGTGGGGTGCCGCAGTTGCTGCCTGGCGAAAGGCCATAGCGGTCAACCGTCACGGGGCAGAGTGCGTCGTGGAGCGAACCGTGCAGGACAGCCATTCAGTGCACGACCCGATGGCCCTGGTTAGCGCGCGGCTTCGTCGCTACGCAAAAGGAACACCGACGACGGCGATAGACCCTTTGCGCGAATCGTTCCCTGTGCTGGGACCCGAGTTGGCAGACATGATCGTCCAGGTCCGCGGACGCATTCGGCAACGGATGGAATCCGTCAGCTGGGCTGCCCTGACGCAGGATGCTCCGTGGAAGGACGAGCTGACTGCCGCCGTGGGTGCGACAGAATCCTTGGGCGGACTGATTCGCGACGTTGCCCTGTTCAGGGACAGATGGGGAATCTACGATTCCCACCTGCCATTGGGAGCTCCCCCAGCGGACTACGAGTGGGAACAGTTGCAGCAGCGGGAAGAAATCCAGGAAGCAATTGAAAGCGCCGGAAGCTGTCAGGCCGACCCTCACATGGAGATGAGCCCATCTGACGTGCACCGATTGCAGGATGTCGTCCTTACGAGTTTCGGCTGGCAGATCTAAGCTGGTTGAAGAGGCAAAACATTGGTCGTGAACCCAGCGGTGAAACCGAGAGTTGCGACAGCCGGGTTGGTACTGGCCACCGTGGCTGTCCTGACTGCGGCTGCCCTTTCTCTGGTTCTCCTGCCCTCCGCCGGCGTCCCCTTCTTTGCAAAGTCAATGGGCGGGGCCACGCTGTTCGCGGCTGCACTGCTTACCGGATGGCAGTGGTGGCGACGTATTACACAACGGCGCGCCTGGCTGGAACAGGCGACGGAACAGTGGAGATCCTTCAGCAATGCCAAAGCGCTCGGCGGCACCACAGCGGAGGTAACGCTGGTCAGCGTTGACGCAGTACAACCCACAGGCTCCTGGGTCACAATCCAATGGGATCGCTTCAACCATACTCAGCGGGCCTGGCTGGAGTCGTTGCCGGATCCGATCTGGCCCGGATCAGTCCTGCTCATCTCCCCGGACCCAGCCCAGGTTGTACCTGGCGCGCCATGGCCGGACACCTACTTCATTCAGGCGGTCGATTGTTTAGCCTGGGCACCTGCCGAAGGCCGCGGAGTGGCGCCCGTAACGCCATCCGTTGTGAGGGCGCGGAACACCTGAAGCTCCTGCCGCTGACTTGGTCCTAAAACCCCTATTCGAACATATGTTCTATAGTTATTTGCGTGATCAAATCCGGCTCGCCTGAAGACCTCGAGCGCATGATGGCCCGGATGGATGCTGAGTCGAGCCGTCCCATCGATGATCCGGCGCCGATTCGGGACTTCCCAAAGTACGGCCGGCCGTTGGTGTATGTCGGCGGAATCTATGGCAAGGCCGTTGGCTGGACCCACAACTACGGGCTCATCGAGTGGCTGGATTCCTCCGGCAAGTACCACATGGGATGGGCTCACTCTTCCAGCATTAAACGGATGGAACCGGACGAGTGGAAGGGCAGTTCGCGGCTGTAACAGGCACCGCGGTCCATCAGCGAGAAAGCAAGACGATGGCCTGGTCCTCCACGGAAGGACCAGGCCAACTTCATGTCTCGTTAGTGGGCAAGCTCAGTAGGCTCACCCAACGGCGCAGGGTCAGAGACTAACCTCATTCCGCGCCGGCTCGCCGAAAGGGGATACCGACACCGGCCCCGTGGTTGCGATGTTGTACGCGGGCTCCGGCGCCGCCTGCAAGCCTGCCTCTGGTGAAGCGCCCGGCCCAGCGGCACGCGCAGAACGCTGGTATGCAGCGGTACCGAAGCGAAGGTCCGGGCCAATGGTCTCGGCGACGATGCGACGAGCCTCGCGCCGCTCCCCATCCTTTTCGAATGAACGGAATTCCAGCTCACCCGAAACGGTGACAGGGTCCCCCTTCTTCAGCGAATTGGAGGCATTCTCGGCGAGCGCCCGGAACGCCGAGACGTTGTGAAAAACAGGTTCCCCGTCATGCCAGGATCCGTCTGGACCTTGGACCCGCTGGTTCACCGCAACGCGGAGCTTGGCGTGGGCTACCCCCGACTCACCGTAGGTCAGATCCGGATCTGCCACGAGGTTGCCGGCGATATTGATCGGTATCTTGGTGCTCATGTCGTGCGTCCTTCCTTCGCGGACGGGGCTTTCCCATCCAACGCTTTATCGACTGGCCTCACGGGCCAGACATTTCCAAGCCCTGCGGCGGTCCCTCTGCCGGCTTCACGCCCGCGAATGTTTCCTGGCCTTCAACCCGCAGGGAGGCTTCCGCAGCCGGAACCTTCCCGCCCAGTCCTGGCGGATCGGTCACTTCGAGAATTTCCTTACCTGCGGCCGTCACCCGACCAAGCACTGATTTGGCAATATCCACGCGTGAGGCCGGCTTCCGCGACGTAGCTCCGGCGGCTGACTGCTCCGCTTCGATAACAGCGTCAGCCCAGCCGGACAGATAGCTAGCTGATTGAGGACCTCGATCAATTCCATGCGCCTTGAGCACGGTGTAGGCCACTGACTCCGCCTCGACTTCGGCCAGCCCACGGTGATCCACGCTGCTTCCGTACAGCTTCCCCACCTTGTCGTCTGGCCCGTGAAGCAGAACGTGCCCCAGCTCATGCGCGAGCACCGCTACGCGTTCCTCTGAGTTCAGCCAGCCACCTACCTGAACGCGGTGCTCGGCAAAGTCCGTGAAGCCGCTTGTGAGCCCGAACTGCGAGTCCGTGACGTGCACTGAGAAGCCGTGAGCGCGGGCAACGCCGGCCAGCGACTCCCACAGCCGCGGCACTTCAACTGAAGTGCGTCCAGCTGATCGAGGAACCAGCAGCGGGGTACCCTCGGTTTGGGAGACGTCGAAGACCGCCTGGCCCCGCCAGCCAGTGATGAGCGTCTTCTTCCCCTCGTCGACGGCGCCCTTGGGAGCCTTGTCGCCAACAGGGATGCGTTGACGTGTGCCGTCAGGCAACAGCACCTGTTGGACGCGGGCCGTCCTTGGCGCAATCACCCACAACGCGTGCTCACCGCGAAGAACAGTCCGGCCGTGCCGCTCCCATTCCTTATAGCCGGCCACGAGCGTGGGTTCGTCGGTACCGCGCTGTGCCATCTGCACCATCAGCAGGGCAACGTTCCCCCCGGAGTAGCGCCACAGGCTGGCGGAAGCGTCGAGGAGAACCCGCCAATGTGAGGGCGACTCGACAGCCTCTTCAAGAATCGAGTGGAGTCCGTCCATCAACGCAGCAACGCGCTCCTCCGGCGCCATTCGCCGAGTCTCCAACGCGGAGTTCAGGCCAGCGGTTGGGCTTGACGGAACTTCGGGTGCAGCGGCCACGACAGCCACCCTTCTGCTTCTTGGACCGCAGCTAAGCTGCGCAGACACCGGTTCATGGTTACCGGATCATCCGAGCGACATGACTCAGAATTCGGGAACCAGTTGATGGGCCGCCTTGCACCAGTCGAGGAAGACCGGATCGTCGTTCGAAAGGATGCGCGGCGCGGACTCCTTGTGTGCCTGCAGTCCGACGCATCCGGCCGCCCTGGTGTGCATCCTCAGACGTTCGACGGCGTGTGGGAGCCTTTCGTGAAAGACGAGGGGCCCAAAGCCCGGATCGTCCGTCGTGTAGGAGGCCAGCTCCGCGCGGTGCAGCGCGTACAACTCGGCCACGATCTCGGGGTGCCTCCACCAGCAGTCCGGGACGACCGACGTCGTCAGTTGGTAGGTGGCCACGAGCCATCGCACCCAAGCAAATAGCGACCGCCATGCCTCCTGTGATTGCTCGGTCGTCATCTCCCGCCAGCGGCGGGTCACGGATTTGGGGCCAGCCGGCCCGGCAAATGCCGACCTGAAAAGTTGTGCAGTGATTTCGTCGTCCCCAAAGGAACCTGAGGAGGGAACATCAAACTCATCGACGTTGTCACGGCTATGCATCGGGAGTCCCTTCGGTCTTCTGTTGACGCTGCTTGTGCCCGTCGGCCAACAGGCGCTCCATCTCAGCCTTCAGCCGGCGCAGTTCCCCCGCGTCCTTGCGCTTGTGCCATTCCAGGAGATCCAACAGAATAGGCCGCGTGCGCCGACCCAGCATGAGTGCCGTGCCAGCAGGGAGGCGTCGAATCTCGTCCAAGGCGATCACCGGACGGTCGCGAAGCTGTTCACCGTCCTGCCGGCCCTGAGACGACCAGGAACGCGTAGTGAGCGTCAGGCTGCGCTCACCGAGTAGACCGGCTAGCGATCGGAGATCGTGTTCGTCAGATCCACCTCCGAAAATCACCTTGATGATGGCGGAGTCCCATATTGTTGACGCTTCATCGATGGACCAGCCCGAGCGGGCCTGGGAGAGGGATTGGAGGACGACCAGGGTGGAGATGCCGATGCCGCCGCCATCAGCCAGCGCCACGGGTAGGCCCGGCCAGGGAGCCAGGTTGGCGATCTCATCGAGTACGAGGGACAGCGGCGGCTCAAGCCTGCCGCCTGGCGAAACGAACGCCATTTCGCGGGCCGCGCTGTCGATGTCGTCGATCAGCGCGGAAAGATATGGACCGGCGGCAGCCGCGCCCGCGCGCGTGCCGATCAAATAGAGCGTGCCCCGTTCTCGAATGAACGCCTTCGGATCAAACTCCTCGGACTCGTCCTGCGGGTTCAGTGCCGCCAAAACCTTCGGTGAAGACAGCGGGGCAACCGCTGCCGAGACACCTATCCAGGAGTTCGAGGTATTCCGTGGGTCGTCTTCCAGGATTCCCATCAGGTCTGACTGCCAGCCAAGCGCCGCGCCAGGCCTGCCCAGCACCTCCAGCGCTTCCCGGGCCAGCACGGGACTGGAGGACCAGCGTCGGAATGCAGCCACTCCCTCGCCGGACAGCGCAGCAGCATGGAGCAGGCATTGGAGGACGATCAGCGAGCGCTTCTGCCACGCAGCGTTTTCGCCCTTCATCTCCGTGTCCGCGGTAATGACCAGCGCTCGCCGGGTGGCAACGTCCGGGTCCTCGCATCCCCGAACCGGTGACCAGCGGAGGGACGACGGCAAACCTGACATGCCCTGCGGATCGAAAACCGTCACCGGTCGATTGTGAGAAGCCCTTGCCTTCATGGTCACTACAAGGTTGTCTGCCCGGGTGGACGTCGTAACGACGGCGCCCGGCGCGTCGAGGATTGCATTGATGACTACATACAGACCCTTGCCGGACCGGGGGGCACCTTGGATCACCATCGATTCTTCAGTGGAGACGTGGACCGTGACGCCGCGGGAACGGCCCAGGGTCCAGGACAGGTCCTGGACCGAAGGCTTCACCGGTCCCGGGCGCGTGAACTTCCCCCGCTTCTGCACCGCCCTCGCCCCAAAGTCGTGGACGATTTCGGCGCGACGGGCAACTCCGTCGCGGTTCAGGATGTCCTGCCGGAGCCACGCCCCCGATTGCTGCCACCGCCTCCACGCAATCAGCGCAGCCACGGCGAGCGCTCCGACCAGCAGCAGGGCCGGAGCCAGGATCCACCAAACGCTGTCCGTGCCGATTGCGCAGTCCCCACGGCGGATGACTATCCAGTCCATCCTGTTCGCCAAAAGTCCGACGACGGCACCCGGGTTGAAGGGCGACGGCGGCAAGGCGCCGCAGTGCCAAGAGATCGCGAGCTGCGCCGCGGCCTGCACCAGCGCGCAGAGACATACGTAAGCTGCCGCTCCCACGAGAGCAGCGGTGACGAGCGGATTGTCGCTGGCAGCCCGGGAACTCGCTGGCCGTCTCACAGCATCCTTTCGTCTGTCCCGAAAACGGCCAACTCGTCGGTTGTCACCCGGTTGGCAACGATGAAGGAGCGGTTCCCGACTTTCCAGAGACCGACGCCCTTCGGAAGGTTCTCAACGTGCTCGCACTCAGCTTCGGTGAGGCCCAAGGCTTCCTTTGTAAGTCGCATGGCATCGTGCTTCTGGCGGTAAATGATCCTGGTATCTGCTTCGGTGAGGAGGCCCAGGGCTTTCTGCCGATGTCCGCTGGTGCTGTCACCGATCTCGTTGAGGTCAGCGACCTTATGCATGATCAGCAGGTTGGCAATGCCGTATGTTCTGGCAAGGCGCCACTGCTCGCTCATCTTCGCCAACATGTAGGGATCGGCGAGCATCCGCCAACCTTCGTCGTACACGACAAGGCGCTTGCCGCCGTCGGGATTGGTGATTGCCGCCTCGAGCCAGGTGGCGCCGCAAGCGGCGGCTAGCGAAAGGGCCTGCTCTGACGCTCCGATGAGGGCGGAGGTATCCATCACCATCATTGGGGCGTCCGCGTCGAAGGCTACGGTGGACGGAGCATCGAACATGCCCTCGAGATCACCGGACACCGTGCGTCGGAGGGAATGGCTGACGGCGGTTCCGCCCTCCGCGCCGACGAGAGCCACCATCTCCTTCGACGGTCGCAGTAAATGGTCAAGCACCATGGGCAGCGTGGGGTTGGAGTTTTCCGCCATGGTTTCCATGAGGGCGATATCCAAGGCGGTGTGCTCGACGGGGCGGAGCGGCATGCCTTGACGCATGAGGGAGACCAGTGCCACCAGGAGATACCGGCGTCGTTGCCGAACGACAGCCTGCCACTGAGCTTCGGTGAGGGCGCTTGACCGTGGCCCGGCGTCCAGCGGGTTCACTCGTGCGGGACGGCCGGGTCCGACGGAGATGACTTTGCCACCGACAGCTTTGGCGACGGCGACCCACTCACCCTTGGGATCAGAGGCGACTGCTGCTTTCCTGCCCAACGTGATGGACCGCGCTACGAGCGACTTGCCGCACATCGATTTGCCTGTGCCGACGGTTCCGATAACGACGATGGATGGGCCGCTGATGATTCCTTTGTCGTAAAGGATCCAGGGATCGTAGGAGAAGGCTCCTGACCCGAAGACATCGGTTCCGATGTAGGTGCCTTCGTGCCCCAGCCCCGATTCGGTAAGAAAAGGGTAAGCGGCCGCGAAGGTCATGGTTGAGGCGCGGTGCGGCGCTGGACGTAACCGGTGCGGGCCCCGGAGCGAGTTCGGTTCGTTACTCCCCCAATCGCCCGTCAAGCGAAACTTCTGAAGTCCCGGCTGTTCATCCTCCGACGGAGCACCCGGCCGCCCGGACTCCTGTGGTGCCTGTCGGCGTCGTGCTTTCCGCTCGTCCCGGTTCCTGCCCGACGGAAGGTATTCGAAAGTGGCCTTGGTCGTCTTCATCGCAGTCCCCTTCCCAGTGGCAGGCCGCTGGCAACAAAGGCCGCCCATTGCTGCCCGTAGAGAAGCCGCAGCTCAACAAAAGCGCCCGCCGCTGCGGACTCAAGCTCCTGGCGGTGCCGTGCCAAGTCCTCCAATGACGTCGCTGTGACCGTCATATATGCGGCCGGGCGGACGTCACCGTGGCCGGCGACAATCTCTTCCTCTCGTTGTGTCACTTCTTCCTCCTCGGCCCTTTGCTCACGGGTGAGCGGTCTGTCGAAGCGTGCATTGATGCGGCGACGGGTCTCGTGAGCTTCCTGGGCTGAGCGAATGTCACGAAGTGCTTCGGCGGTCGGGACCGCCCGAATAACCTCGGTGAAGGTGTGACGGAATTCGCCCACATAGATCACGGGGTGGAGGAAGCCCGGGAAGACTTTCTGCCGCGGCCATTCAGCAATCCAGAAGGTCTGGTGGAAGCCGGAATCTGTCCGCAGGTACGTCCAGTGCTCCTCTACGCCCATCGGGCTCTGCCTCATGAGCTCATCCGTAGATTCTGCTGCTGGTGCATTCGACGCCGAAGCTGTCGCGGCCGTCGCTTTGCCGGGGGGCAGAAGGGCAGGATCGAAGGCACCGCGGATGATGTCAAGCAGCCCCGGCTCGCCGAGCCATTCCTCGACCTTGACGTTGTGGCTACCCAGCGACGTTCGTATCGCCTCGACTTCGAGCCGGAGGACGTGTTCAAGGCCGGTGACGCCGCCGCCCGACTCCCTGATCCGCCGCCGCGCCTTGCTCGTGTCCAGGACAACCGAGACAACCAGCTCATGACTCATAGCTGAGCCCGCGGCGCCCAGTAAGTCCTCGTACGCACGGCGTCCCCAAGCAGCATCTTCCCTGCGGTCTCGCGCCGGCAGAGCATTCTCCCTGTAGAAGTCCCAGAGGGACGATGACGGGTAGGGCAGGGTGTAGTCCTGGATGGCGATGCGGGCAACGCTTTGGCGTTGGGCCATGCCGGCCTGAACGCGTGACCAAGCCTGGACTGCCCACGCTTTATCATCAGCATCCAGGAGAGCGAACGAACGCGTACTGCACCTCAGCACCGCGATTGCTTCCTTGCCGTGGCCATCGACCAGGAAGCATTCCCCACGGGCGGTTGTTCGAATCTCCAGATTGCCCAACCCACCCGGGAGGGCAAGTCGGCCGGCGAGGCGTGGAGCTTCGGGCTTCGCGAGGAACCTCGTCTGGCCCGCAGCTGCGCGGTAGAAGAACGTCGCGATCTGTTGTGCCCAGACTGGATATGGGACGCGGGAGTACTGCAGTATTCCGAGCAGTACCAGCGCGAGCCACACAGGCCCAGTGGTGAACAACCCGACCGGGCCGTTGCTCGCGGAGGCCACGATGGCGACCGCAACTCCCCCGGCCACAAGCAGCAGCTGATACCACTTGAGCCCGAGGAAGAAGCCGCGGCGCTCGTACCTTGGGAATTTGACGGCTTCCAACGCGCGGCCGTCTTCAGACATGAGGGGTGCCTCCCTTCGGAGGATCAATTCTTGGCGGCTGGGGTTTCGGAGGTTGCGTGTTCGACGACCCGCGAAGGTCAGCGGAAGGCCGCGCTCGCGGTCCCGGTTCTGTACGTGTCCTCTGCTGGGCTGGTGCTGGAGTGGTGCTGCCCTGGCTTCGCGGACTAACACTTACGAACGCTGTCGGTTCCGCGGACTGTGGCGCTTCCGGTGATCCGGTTGAGGACCCTGTTTTTAGGGCTCTCTGTCCTCCATCACGGTCCGGTGAGGTCAACCCGGCGGGTACAGGAGGAGCTGACACCTGTGTCGGAAAGACGTTCCGACTTGAACTGATAGGCCGTGTCATGGCGGAGCGACTCACCAGGCTCGCGAGCGTCAGTCGGCCGCCTGCCTGCCGACTGATCTGCCGTGCGGCAACGCTAGTGCTCCGGGCCAGGACGTGGCCACCGCCCGCCGTTTGGGCAGCTGCAGCCAGTTCCCCTCCGGCGAAGCTAACGAGGCGCAGGGCCATCATGGGTGCCCCACATGCCAGGGCCATGCCTACGGTTCCGGCGGCCAAGCCCGCAAACGACTTGGAATCGGCGAAGAGCTTTACGGCGACGGCTAAGACGGTAGCGGCCAAGGGCTTGGCCACAACCAACGCGATGACGACTTCGCACCAGCGACGAGCCCAGGATTTTGTCTTGTCCCAGGGCAGCAGCATGAGAGCCACGGGAGCGACCGCGGCGAGGACAACAAGGGCGAAGGAGCGGAAGATCATCGAACACATCAGGATGAAGGCGAGTATCCAAACGACCACGACGGCCATCATGGTCACCACGGCCGCACCCGCCGGCCCGCCGGTGGTACCGGGAGCCAGCGAGACCAGGTTCCATTCCCGGCCGCTTCCATGCGGCGCTCGTTCAAAGCCGAAGAGCCGCATGAAGACGAGGTAGGGATCAGAGCCAATTGACTGCAGCAAAGCGGCAGACGCTAGATCTGTTGTCCTCGTCAACTGCCGGACGAGGTACACGGCGGCGCCCACCAACGGGATGGCGACGGCTCCGCCTATCATCGCCCTTCCAATACGTCTAGGTTGCTGACTAATGAGCCCGGAGAGCAGCTGCAGAATCATCACGACGGCGAGCGGGGTCAGCATTACAACCACCCACCAGCTCGTCAGTCCTTTTATCGACAGCCATTGGGAGTCGTCGACGTTCGACACAGTGAAAGCACCCGTGATGAAGGCCCAGAGCCATGACGCCATGTTCTGCAGGATGTTTGCGAACAGTGACGTAACCGCGCCGAGGGCGTTGTCGTTTGCCTGTGACACCAGTCCGCACCCGGGTGGCCACCATCCATTGAGGTCGCACTCAACGGGCATGACCTAGAACCCGAGTGGAAATGCGGTCTGCGACCAGAGGATGTAGCCGTTGATGCCGCCAAGGATGGCAGCCACCGGCCCTGTCCAGAGGAGGATCACGCCTCCGCTGGAGGCTAAGCGCGACGATTGGCTCAGCTTGCCCGCTAGCAGTAGCGCTGCGCCGATGATCGCCACGATTGCGATGATGATGAAGGCGCCGACGAGGATGCCGCCGCCAATTTGTTTGAGCGATTCAAGGAAGGGGAAACTCGCGTTCGGCGTGATCCCCGGGTCCACAGCTATCAGAAACATGGGTGCTCCGTCCGTCGTATTCCATGGAGTGAGCAGATGAGCTCAAACGTTCATGGAATGAGCGGCGGCCAGCGACATGACCTGAACATCACGCCTTTTGGACGGTATGACGACCAGTCGTAAAATGACCCCACTCACCGCTGAGGTTTGTCTCCCACCAGGATCTTCCTGCGCTGACACGCCTCTGGCCCAGGCGCCCCACCTGTGGCCACGTGAGCCCTCAGCGCGGAAGCAGGTCGAAGTAGGCGGTACCCGAGTTCCAGCTAATGGGATGTAGCAATGTGCCGACGGCAGGGTTCAGAGCACTCCACATCATGCCGTTGCCGGCGTAAATGCCGACGTGCCCCCAATTGTCCGGTCCTTGCGGATTCTGGACCACCAAGTCCCCCGGTTTAGGGTCGTTGACCCGTACCCCAAGACGCCACTGCTCTACCCGGGGCAGTTCGATACCGGCCTGCCGGTAGATCCACTGCACATAGCCGGAGCAGTCCCAGGCCTTGAATGCAGTGCCACCCCACACATACCGTCCACCTAAACCCTCCTGGGTGAACCGCAATATGTCCTGGCGGAGTTGACTCAACTTTTCCCACGATCTCCCAGGCCCCACTGCCGGCGGCGCCGAAGATGGACAAGAAGTAGACCTTGTGTCCGTCTCCAGCGCAGCAACGACTGCTGTCGCCGCCCGCTCCCAACGCGCATAGAGCTCGGGAAAAGCAGATACCTGGACAGCTTGAGCAGCAAGGCCTTTGTCCATTGCCTGCCATCCCGGTATGTCGAGCAGCCCTCGAGGACTTCCTCGGTTAGGTCCCAGCGGGCCGCCGTAGAAGGCGCGGGCGTTGTAGAAAGCGTCCATAAGCTGCTCAACAGTCCCCCACCCCGCAGCAGGACGCTGTTGGGCCGAGCCTATCGAGTCATGGTCGCTGCCAACGCCGTCATTCGGAAAGCCCATGGAAGCCGGCACGGTGGGGTTAGCGAGCACGCGCAAACTCGACTCCTGCATCGCCATCATGATGGCAATGACCTGTCCCGAACGGGGTACGCCAAGCTGTTTGCCGACCCCGATGTACTCGCGGGCCACGCTTTGCTGTCGCGAGTTCAACTCGTATAGCACCTGGCTGCCGTCGCGGACCTCCATGTCGCCGTTTGTCCCCATGCCAGTGCTGATAGATGTAGCATCAGCTGGAGCACAATTGACAGTTGGCTCGTCCCTCATACCGGCAAATAGAGCCGCGCCCGCGACGAAGGCCATCAGCGAGAGCAGCACAACGGCGGACGCAGCTGCAGTGATTACCTTCAGCAGTGCCCGTCGCCTGACCAGACCTGCCACGGCCACAAAGCCGACCATCAGTAGACGATTCGCTCTGCGGTCGCATAGAAGGCAACCATGGCGCAGTGGTCAGTCGGAGCTGTAACAGCGGGCGGGCAGTTCAGCATCACCGTTATAGGTGCGGAATAGGTGTTTCGGTCCCTGCTGGTCTCATCGACCACTTGCACGATTACAGTGCACACATGAAGGCCTACCCAGGGCGGTGGGAATTCCTGAACTTTCGCTAACTGAAGATCGCAGCGAACAGACTGCGCTGTGCCGCTGCGGCGCGCCGACTGCTGTCCCAGACTTGCAAAGGAAGCAGCAGTCACACCAGTGGCCTCGAACTCTTTGACCAACACCGATAAGGGGTTGGATCCATCGGGAAGCAACTCCCACCACGAGCGCACCCGTGCATACACATCCGAGTACGACGACGAACGGCTGTCCCACGTGTAGATTCCCTTTGCTGCCTCTACAGCGAGCGCGCGGAAGTCGCGCGTTGGAGGAAGATCAACACGTGAGGCCAGTGCGGCCGCATCGGTTTCGTCAGGGACGTCAGAGGGCGCCGTTGCTGAGGGCGTCCCGGAAGATGCCGGCGCTACAGGCGTGCGTGGTGCCGCACTTGGGACTGGCGCCGCACCCGGCCCATGGCCCGGCCAGAACAGATAAACGAGGCCACCTATCAGCAAGAGAACGAAGAGTCCGGCAACGAATGAGCGCTGACGGCCTACCGCATGGAGTGCGCGCAGTCCCCGGCTTCCCGTCCCCCAGCCAACCATGGCTTAGGCGGGCTGCCTGTTGGTCTCGTGCTGGAGCACCCGCCAAGCCGTCCGGTACAACTGCCGTGCGAAACCGATATTCACGGCGACATACCGCTCTGTGACACCGAGCTCGGTCGCTAGCGCGGTCATCTGCACGGACCTGGGCAGGCCGCGCAGCCCTGGACGAACTATGGTCTCAGCGACTCTTCTCAGAACAGCCGTGGGAAGGCAATCGGCAGCGCACCGGCAAAGACCTTCCATGCTTAGCCCCGGCTCGGGGTGGCAGTCCAGTGCAGCACTGATCGTCATAGCGGTCTGCCGCACGACAGTAACGGCATGCCAGCGTCGTCTGTCCGTTGGCGATGGGGGTCCGTAATGTCGTGGCCCAACCAGACTAGAGACAGCGAGTTGCCACGTGTCCTCCTTGACGTTTCTCTGCACCAAGCCAAGCATGGCCTGCGCCCACGCGTGGTCGACGTACCTCTCAGTGCTGTCCAAACCCAACCCTGCGCCGACGACGGCAAGAACTTCAGGTGAGGATTCCGCCGTCGTGAAATCCATGAGCAGCGGCAAAGTCTGATGGCTGAGTTCGCGCCGGACGTGTGCCGCGCAGATTTTGTTGCAGACGCCTTGGACCCAAGCTTCGAACGGAATTCCCGGCAACTCCCGGTAGCGCCCTTTTGTCACGCCGTCCCAGACCGCGACCCGGATGTCCTGAATAATGTCGTCCACATCGCAGGTACGCCCAATCCGTGCCAGGCGCGACACGACGTAACCCTGCACGCTGTTCACCGCGCTCATGATTTGGTCGAGCGGTATGTTGCACTCCCCTGCCGCAGGAGGGTTCAGCAACGAGACGTCGACAGTGACGGTCTTGGATGGTTCGGAGCTGTTTTGATTTGGCTTAGCGTCGATTTCCACGACTTCACCACTTTGTTCAGATCGAGTAGTTAGCAGAGTCGCGGAAGAGGCCACTCGCGGACGTGGATACACATATCCAGCAACGATCAGTAGAAGCTACAGAAATTATTGTCGAAGATACTTATAGTATCGTCAAGGGTGCCGTTCTTACGTTTTCAGGAACCTTCGGGAAGAATGTGGCTATGCCGCGGATTACCCAGCCACACGACGCCGCCTGGTCGGCCGCCGTTGAGGCTGCCGTCGCTACATTCGGTAACCGGTCCCGGAATGAAATTCTCCGATTCCTAACGGCTAACGGACCGGCGACACGGGGCGACATTGTCGCCGCAGTCAGCGCCGGCGAACCGAGCGTAGCTAAGCACCTCACGGCCCTGGAGGACGCGGGCGTGGTGATAGTCGACGTCGAACCTGGGCGCCGCCACGGACGGTCGCCCCGGTACTCTGCCAACGCAGTCCGAATAAAGGAACTGCTCGACGCGCACCTGAGCTACCTGCTCGAGAAGTAGTGGCAACGTTGCGACGGGGATCGCGCCTATTCGACCTACTCGGCTGCTTCACCTGCGTCTGACGACGCACCCGCCGCTGCCTGCTCACCTTCCGGCCGCCGACTGATGTCCCTGTTCAAATACTCTGTGATGGCACGAAGCGTCTCTGGAGACACATCACCAAGAGTCCTGGCCGCAAAGGTCTTCACACGGGCTGCGCGCAGGGACTTCACAAACTCAAGCTGTGAATCAATGCGCTCGGGCAGGTCAGCGGCCTCGCCACCCTGCAGATACCCAGGGTCGACATCGAAGATTTCACACAGAGCTCCAAGCAATGCCGGGTCACTGACGAGCCTCCCCGTGCCGTCCTTCATGTAGAACCAACGGGCCCTGGAAAGCTTGATTCCCCTGCTCTGCAGCTTCTGCTGAACCTCACGAAACGTGACAGGCTGACCTCGCTCGGCAACCACAACATCAAGCAAAAGGTTCAGACGCCGCGCCAATTCTGCTTGCGGAGACAAGCCCCCACCGAACGCCCCTTGATCAGAAGACAAAACCCGCCTCCCTCCTGTCCAACGCTTCACGACGGCCCTGGTGCCCAGTGTATTCCTCTACCGAACGCCGCCTGTAAGAAGGCTTGCCGGACCCTTCCATCCCCTTGGGGATGAGCGTATCGTTCACCTGTAGACCCGTCTACAGATGGTCCAGCCCTCCCCCAACGTCATTCGGTGGTGGTCTCCTTGGTAGAGGACATCTTGATGAACCGGACGCGAAGCCGACTCCTTCGCTTCCTGATCGCGCATGGCCCAGCGTCTTGCGAGCATGCCTCCCGTGCCCTGGGACTGTCGCAGTCGACCGTCCGTCGACAGATCATGCTGCTGATCGACGCCGGTCTGATCACCCCGCTAGCAGGAACGTTCGGCGCCCAAGTGGACCTAATTGAGAAGCATCTTCAGGAGCTATCCGCAGGGTTCCAATGTCCTGTGACCGACCTCAGGAACCCAGACCGTGAGGACGCGCACTTGTCGGAATCACCGTTCCACTCCTGCGAATGCCAGGAACGTCGGAGTAAACCAGCTGAGAAAGGTCAGATCGTTTTTTAAGTGGTACCCCTACATGGCTGAGATCGGCTCCGCCGGTGCCTTGGAACCGCGTGATCTATTTCGCCGAAATGAGATTGTCTTCCGGGCCGAAATCCGGGTTGGCTTGGAAATCCTTTCCACTAAAACCCTGCGCATTGCTGACCTCATGGCCTAGGCGGGGGCAAAACTGATGCCTTTCCGCTCTGTAGCTTGCAGCTCTTATATGCTCTTGCATCTGGGCCACTGCTAGTGGGGACCTTTTGGGGAGGACATGGACATGGGGATGTGGAATAAGTTCAAGCAGCTGAAGGCCGGCATCGAAGCGGTGTCTTCGACCCTCGCCCCTTCAAATCGCACTCTGCACATCAAAGGCGACAACGACGTCGTTGTGGTCGCTGGGGAGTACTTTTCCAAGAACTCGCAACGAGTACCGGTTGGCCAGCAGTTCACGGTAGAACTGCGGCGGGAACCAAGAAACACGCATGACAAAAACGCAATTATGGTCCTGCGCATGGGGAGGCAGATCGGCTACTTCAGCGCCTTCAAGGCTGAGCGTTACGCCCAACTCCTCGATATTGCAGGACGCAACGGGCAACAATTCACGCGCTCGCTGGTGCGCAGAAAACGGCGCACGGGGACAAGATCACGAACGTTCAGATGCCGTCAGTTTACGATCTTGCTGTCCAGCTCGGCCCTGCAGCCGACCATGTCGCCGCGGCTAACAAGCCGCCGGTCGAGGCCACCTTTAAGCAGCTTGACAAGTACCAGGATCAATTGACGAGGGTCCTCGCAGGCATGCCTCAACGCGAGATACGGGCCAGCATCGTGCTGCAAGAAACCGTCTCTGGCAAGTACAAGGGCAAAAACCTGGTCTCCTTCATGTATCAGGGCGAAGAGATCGGTGTACTACCTGCGCAATACCGCGAGAGCCACCAGGAATTTTTTGAAGCGGCAGAGGCTGGCGCAACAAAGTGTATGGTACTCGTCCGGCAGTACGACGAACGAATCTGGGCCAGAGCCAGCGTTTACTAAAGAGCCTAGTTCCCGCCGCCGATGCTTCCCTCGTAACCGGAGCGCAAGTCGGCCTCGGTGAGGGTGACAGGCGTACGGTGGCGGAAATTGATGGTGTGGGAATATTGCCCGGCAGACACGCTGGGTACCTCCCACGTCAACACAGTTCTTGGGTGTAGCGGACTGCTTTCCGTTTTTATCGCGGCCTGTAGCGACGACGCTGCCGCCGTTGCCGGTGATCTTGACCGCACTATCTATCTTGAGATCGTGGTAGCCGCCGGTTGGATTGCAGTTGTCGTTACTCTTGTCAAAGACATTGTGCAGGTCCCGGTTCACGCTCAACGACTCGACCATCATCAGCGATCCCAAAGCAGTGAAAGGCGGGCACGAAAGTGGACGTAGGTGTTACGGGAGCGGGCTTATTGCCCTGCTTATTTCGGCCATGGAACGCAGGAGGCCGGGAGAATCGCTGCCGACGATCGAATCGAGGCCAGGACTGCGGCGACCACCGCCGCAACCTGGGCCCAAAGGGCAATGTCTTCTTTTGACACTAGGCAGTCCCCGGTCTCCAATCCCGCACCTGCGTCGAGTTTCAAATCTCTTCGCTAGTCATTGGCGCCCCGGATAGATGCGATTAATTCCTTTAGTTCATTGATGGTATCCGGCTTGGTCTTCAAAACCTTCGCCTTCGGAGGGCCCACAAAATTGACTCCTTTAGTGGAAGCCAAGTGGCGGGTGAAATTGTCAGGATCCTAGCACCTAAGCTGCTCACACTCCTTTCGGACGGCCGCAACCCTATCGCCTGCTTCATCTAGACCGAAGTGGTACGCCGCTGTCATAGCAAGAGTTGCTGCCCTTGTCTGGGCTGACCGTGACGCGCCCAGCTTCCGCGCAGGAACATTCAGCCCCGGCAGACCCTCGTGGAGATAGAACACTTCCTCGAGTGCGTCTAGATCTATGCCTGTCTCGCGAGAAAACCTACTGAAGAAGTCGTTGCTGGACTCTTGAACAACAGGGGCGCTTCCGGCCATTTCCGGCTCATGGCGCTCATCAGGGGTGGGGTGGTGTCCGGTAGAGACGGGCGTCGCCGCATTCATAGGACTCAGAACAACGCCCTGGATACTAAGCGCCGCTTTGAACGCAACTTCGTGTAGATGCTCAGGAATGCCAGCTTTCTCAACGGCATCCCACGCAGCAGCAAGTTGTTCGGTTGTATCCACTTTTCCTCCCCAGCAGTTAGTCGAATACTACCGTGTGGTAGCACCGCAAACAGAAATAAGACACGGCTGAGTGTTTATTGAACACACCCCACCGCGACAATGATTCCGTCCATCAACCGGACCAACAGGCAAGGTCGGTGCGCGCGAAAAATTCCTGCGGTGCCAGGACCAAGGGTTTGCCGACCCTGTCTCCGTAAGAATTCAAGAGAATTCCCGCTCCAAGAAGGATAATAATCAGCGAGAGGATGAATCCGCCCGCTGCCCATAGCAGTTGCTCTGCGCGAAAGTCGATTGGAATTTATTGACGCCCGCCCGTGCCAACCCCCGGGCCCGTTGCGCCTGGAGAGTGGTTGAACTTGCCCAGGGCGGACCGCCATTCCTGGAAGACGGGACGCAGGATGCGCTCGAGGGGGCAGAACGGTGTCACGTTCTGATCACCGGTGCGCAGGAGTCCCGATTCCAGGTTCTGTGATTTCAGCTGGGGCTCAATCCGCTCTGAAAACGTCATGGGGCGCATCGGCGGTGAGCGGAAGATCACAAGCCATAAACCGAGTCCAAGACTCACACCGCAGATCAGGGACATGATCGTTATCGGAGCACCCTTTCATCCTGCGGCAGGGCCCCGATCTTCAGCATGACCGTGTAGCAGATCACCCAGACCACCAAAACGCCTAGCAGAACCGCCCGCCCCTGAGGCGTGTTGTCCCGGATTGCTGCAGGCCTGGTTGCAAGAAGAAGCATGACGATCCAGGGCGTGGCGACGGCAAGCCGGCTTGCGTTGATTGTCCAGGACTGCCGGGCTTCAAGCTCACAGCGTGTCCGCGCGTTCGCGCAGGAATTCGGCCAGAGCGCCGAGGAGCTTCCCAAGGTCCGAGCCCCCAACTTCCCGCGTCAACCGGAGCGCCTCGATGATACGGTCGGCAAGCGGATCAGCGAGCCGCTGCTTCAGCTTGCTGAGAGGACCGTCAAACTGGCCGCCTGCGCAGTAGTCAGCACCAAACTCGCGGAACGGCGGCCGCAGTTCCTCGGGTCCTTTATCTCCGAGCTGGATAAGGGCCTCCGGCATTGGAAGTCCTGCACGGATCGCTGACCGGAGGTGGTCCCAACATCAGGGCCAGAGTTGGCGCAGCAGGGCCGTCCTCTTTTTGGCCCGCCACCGGAGAATTGTGATCGGCAGCCCGTCTCCAAAATGCAACCGGCCATCGGCCAGGACCGGCTGAGGGCACAGAAGACGAGTGCCACGAAAATACCAAATCCCAGGCACGTACCGGCCAAGCCCCGGGGCGATACCTTGTCCACGCCCGCGGCAGCGAGCAGGTCAGCCAGGCGACCGGGCTTACCTTCCCGGTTGCCGCGGGCAGGCTTGTCCGAGCAGGACCACCAGATGAGGAAGAAGCCAACGCCCCCCGCTGTTCCGGCCAGCGTCGTGATCATCGCGGATCCAGCAGTGCCGGAACGTCGTACCCTGCCTTCGAAAATTTCTCGGCAGCAGGCATCGCGTTCGCCCGGGGCTGCGGCGGTCGCATCGTGGCTCAGTTGGCTACTGGCAGTTCTTCAGGACGCCGACAATGGCTTCATGCTCGGGTTGGGTGACCCAAAGCGCGTACTTGGCCTTGACGTCAGTTTGCCGCTCCACGTATTCGCATCGGAAGGCTTTGTTCGAGGGAAGCCAAGTGGCCGCGTCCTTGTCGCCTTTGGCGCTGTTGGTGGGGCCGTCCGCTGCCATGAGGTTCAGCGGGTCATTCGCGAGTTCTTTGCGCTGGTCCGCGCTCAGCTGCTGGGCGCCTTTCTGCCACGCGTCGCTGAGTGGAACGATGTGGTCGATCTGGATGTCCGAGCTGGTGTCCTGCCCCCGGACGAATTGGATAGTGGTCCCGGTGTACTTGTCCGCCAGAGTGCCTGACGCGACGACGCAGTTGTTGGTGGCAGGCTTGAACGTCTCCCCGGTCAGGTCGCGGGCGAGGATGTCGTTGCGGGTGTCGCAGCCGTTATGATCGGTATCGGCCCAGGCGGGTCCGAACTCGTCGCGGGTATAGCCAGTCTTCGGGGCGCGGCCCTTAACCGGGATGCTCCCGAGCTGGTCGCGAGCCTTGGCTGCTTCGCTGGCAGTGCCAGCTCCCGTCGGCTGATCGGCAGAGTTGCTCGGAGCAGATCCCATGCCCTCTATGGCATGGGCGGCTGCGTCACAGCCAGCAAGCGGGCCAACCAGCAAGAGCGCCGCGGAGGCGGTCAGGGCTGGGGCTATGGAGCGAATAATTTGAACGGCCCTTCTGTATGGCGAGGAGTTATTCCACGCTAACTTCGGCTACCGCGTGGAGGCGGCAAGAGTACGTGTCGTGCCCGCCACACCGGAGCAATTGTGGGAACCGAACGACACGGCGCCTGTCGGCTCATCTCAGTTCACCGTGGCCAGTCTGACCTTCGACCGAGTCCCGATGAGCCGCTGCTTTGTCAGGTGTTGTTCCGGTGATTGCTGGGATCCGGTGGCGCCAGGAAGGATCTCACTCAGCTTGGCAATTTCCCGGATGTGCTCTGACGTGAAGATGATTTTTCCTTTGCCCCAGCAGGCGTGAGGGAACCTTCCGCTGGTCGCGCCGTCACGCAGCCAAGACTCCGTGCAGCGCATCAGCGCTGCGGCTTCGGCAGGCTCAAAAAATTCGATATCCACAGCGTCTCCCAGGAATCGGTGCACGTTTCCCAGTTCATGCACCCGGCAGGACTCGCCAACATGACCGAATTCCGTAGTCCCCGGCGCCGATTCCCCGGAGGCCCGCTACAGCCGCTGGAAGGCCGTCACCGAGCGTTCAGTGGCGTCAGCACCCACTTGCAATGCTTCGGGCATAAGGTGCCCGTAAACCTGCTCAGTAGTCTTCGTGGAGGCGTGCCCCAGCCGGCGCGAGATGGTAAACAGGGGCACTCCGTCCTGGATAAGCCAGGACGCGTGCGTGTGGCGAAGGTCGTGGATCCGAGGGTTCTTGGTCAGTCCGACCGCCTGCGCCGTGCGAACTGCCGGGACCCAGTAGTCGGCCCAGTAGAGCTTGTGGAAAATACGCCCGCCCTTGGGCGTCGTGAACACAAGTTCCTTTCCGGGCCTGCTCGCCACCAGCGGGATCAGCAGCTCCACCAGCGCAGGGTTCAGCCCGATGGTCCTCTTACCAGCCCCGGTCTTGGTCGGGCCAACGTAAAACTGGTTCTGCCCATCCCGCTTCCACGCCTTGTTGATCCGTGCAGTAGGCGGTTTGGACAGCAAGTCCACGTCCGCCACAGTCAATGCGGTGGCCTCTCCAAAGCGGGCGCCAGTCATGACCAGGAAGTCCGTGAAGGCCTCGAACCACTCTCCCATCCCCTCCATGATGAGCCTGTACTCGGCATGGGTCAGGAACATCGCCTCGTCCTCAGCCTTTTCAATATTCGGCAGCTGCACGCCCCGGCAGGGATTACGAGTGATGTAGCCGAGCATCTCGGCCGTGTTCATCGAAGCCGAAATCAGGCCATGAATGTTGTGGATCGTCTTTGGTGCCTTGCCCTTGGCCATCATGGACTTCACCCAATGGGCAATGACGCGATAGTCGACCTTGTCCACAGGAACGTGACCGATGACTGGCCGGATGTGGAGGTCCAGCATCGTCTGGTACGTCTTGACCGTTCCGCTCGATGGGCGGACCAGCAGGTCGATGTGTTCCTGGATGACTTCCGACACAGTGGGCGGACGTTTCTCATTGGTAAGGATGGCATGCTGAGCAATCTCGAAGGACTGCCCGTTGGCGTCCAAGAGCCGCTTGAGGGTTTCCGCCTCGGGAAGAGTGGCTACTGTAAGGCCTTGGGCGGTCTTCGTCTTCTTATCCCGCCAGCGAACCATGTAGGACTTCGAACCGTCCTTTTTGGTGCGAGTGCTGATGCTGGCCACACACAAAACGGTACGCTCGTGTACACACTTTGGCGGATTTTGTACACGCACAATCCTTGAACAGGCCTTTGACCTGCAGAAACACTGTGCCCGAGGTGGGACTCGAACCCACACACCTTTCGATACCGCATTTTGAGTGCGGCGCGTCTGCCAATTCCGCCACTCGGGCGCGGATTACGTGGAGTCGAAGTACGCCCACAGCTGACTGTGAGCAACGCGATCGCTTCACGTACGCGGAATTACTCTACATGCAGATAGGCTGAATTCCAGAATCGCGCCGCCGTCGCCGCAAACGAACCCCTGCAAGCCAAGTACAGCCGCGGTGGCACCTAAGATAGTGATGTCCCGCCGTACCTTTTCAAGGAGATCCCGTGACTGAACAGACGGAGTCCAAGCCCACGTCCCAGCCGGCGCGCCGCGTCATTGTGGCAGAGGATGAAACCCTCATCCGCCTCGACATCATCGAGATCCTGCGCGGTGAAGGCTACGACGTTGTGGGTGAGGCGGACAACGGCGAGAAGGCCGTCCAGCTCGCCGAGGAACTGAAGCCGGACCTGGTCCTGATGGACGTGAAGATGCCCGTCATGGACGGCATTTCCGCGGCCGAGAAGATCGTCAAGGCCCGCATCGCCCCCGTGGTGCTGCTGACCGCCTTCAGCCAGAAGGAACTGGTGGAGCGTGCCCGCGACGCCGGCGCCATGGCCTACGTGGTCAAGCCGTTCACGCCTGCTGACCTCATCCCGGCCCTGGAGATCGCACTCTCCCGCCACGAGGAAATCAAGGCCCTCGAAAGTGAAGTGTCCGACCTCCAGGAGCAGTTCGCCACCCGCAAGCTCGTCGAGCGCGCCAAAAGCCTGCTGACCACCAAGATGGGCCTGACGGAACCGGAAGCCTTCCGCTGGATCCAGAAGACCTCCATGGACCGCCGCCTCAGCATGCGTGAGGTCGCCGAAACCATCATCAACCAGGTCAACTAGCGCTTCGGCTGGCCCGCGGAAACGCACGACGGCGGGCCAGCCTCGCACAGGCAGGTCACTGAACCAGCCAACCACCACAACGAAAAAGGACCCCTGCCAACCGGCAGGGGTCCTTTTCGGTGAAGCCTAGGCCTGGGCGGCCTGGTTCTTCTTCTTCTTTTCCGGCCAGGGGCCGAGCTTCTCGCGGTTGCTGCCGGGCTCGCCGCCCTGGCTGCCGGCATCGGCGAGGTCGCCCACCTTGTGGACCTTCAGCATGTTCGTGGAGCCGGCTTTTCCGGGAGGTGAACCGGCGGCAATGACCACCAGGTCGCCGTCGTCCACCAGGTCCATTTCCAGCAGGCTGCGGTCAACCTGGGACGTCATCTCATCGGTGTGGCCCACCATGGGGACCAGCACCGGCTGGATGCCCCAGGTCAGTGCAAGCTGGTTCCACACGTGCTCCACCGGGGTGAAGGCAAACACGGCCTTGATGGGCCGCAGGCGGGAGAGGCGCCGGGCGGAGTCGCCGGACTGGGTGAAGGTACAGATGTACTTCGCATCCAGCTGGTCGGCGATTTCGACGGCGGCACGCGTGATGGCGCCACCACGGGTCTTGGGCTTGGTCCCCAGCGGGGGAACGCGCTCCAGGCCATGCACTTCGGTGGACTCGATGATCCGGGCCATGGTCTTGACCGTCTCGATCGGGTACTTGCCCACGCTGGTCTCACCGGACAGCATGACGGCGTCAGCACCGTCCAGCACGGCGTTGGCGCAGTCGGACGCCTCTGCACGGGTGGGGCGCGGGTTGTCGATCATGGATTCCAGGACCTGGGTGGCCACGATGACCGGCTTGGCCCAGCGGCGTGCCAGCTCAACGGCGCGCTTCTGGACGATCGGCACTTCCTCCAGCGGCAGTTCCACGCCAAGGTCGCCACGAGCCACCATGATGGCGTCGAACGCGTCGATGATCTCGGGCAGCTGCTCCACGGCCTGCGGCTTTTCGATCTTGGCGATGACCGGCACGCGGCGGCCTTCCTCGTCCATGATCTCGTGCACGCGGGTGATGTCCGAGGCATCCCGGACGAACGAGAGCGCCACCAGGTCAACCCCGCGGCGGATGGCCCAGCGGAGGTCTTCCTCGTCTTTTTCGCTCAGTGCGGGGACGTTGACTGCCACGCCGGGGAGGTTGATGCCCTTGTTGTTGGACACCATGCCGCCGACGGTCACCTCGGCGACCACCTTGACGTCGTCGACCTCGATGGCGCGCAGCGCCACCTTGCCGTCGTCGATCAGCAGGGCGTCGCCCACGTTGACGTCCTCGGTGAGGCTCTTCAGCGTGGTGGAGCAAATGTCCTTGGTGCCGGGAACATCCTCGGTGGTGATGGTGAAGATGTCGCCAACAGCGAGGGCGTGCGGGCCGTCAACGAAGCGGCCCAGGCGGATCTTGGGACCCTGCAGGTCGGCCATGATGGCCACTGCCTTGCTCAGGTCGGACGCGGCCTTGCGGACGTTCTCGTAGGTGTTGTCATGCACGGTGTAGTCACCGTGGCTCATGTTCATGCGGGCGACGTCAACGCCGGCCTCCAGCACCGCGAGGGTGTTTTCGTAGCTGGCAATTGCCGGGCCGAACGTAGCCACAATTTTTGCGCGTCTCATATACCTACCCTATTGGTCTCTTGCATTGGTTAAGTTGTCTGCGAGGTGAACCCTCGATGCATCCCCCGGGACAGCGGTCAGAGGACAGCGATGGCGCGGTCCGTTGGCGCGACGGGTGCAGGAAGGATGGTGCTTCCCATCAGGTACTTGTCCACCGCGGCGGCGGCGGCGCGGCCCTCGGCGATGGCCCACACAATCAGGGACTGCCCGCGGCCGGCGTCACCGGCAACGAAGACACCCTCGGTGTTGGTCATGTAGTAGCCGTCGCGTGCCACGTTGCCGCGGCCGTCGAATTCGGCGTGCACCTGTTCGGTGATGCCGGCAGGTTCGGCGCCGGTGAAGCCCAGGGACAGGAACACCAGGTCGGCGGGGATTATCCGCTCGGTGCCGGCCTTGGGGAGCCGCTTGCCGTCCACGAACTCGGTCTCGGCCACCTTCACGCCGGTGAGCTTGCCGTTTTCGCCCACGAACTCGACGGTGGAGGCGAGGTAGGTGCGTTCGCCGCCTTCCTCGTGTGCGCTGGCCACCTCGAAGAGGGTGGGAAACGTCGGCCACGGCTGGTGGCTGGCACGCTCCGCCGGCGGCTGCTTGCCGATGGCCAGGGTGGTGACGGATGCGGCGCCGTGCCGGTGCGCAGTGCCCAAGCAGTCGGCTCCGGTATCGCCGCCGCCCAGGATCACCACGTGCTTGCCGTGAGCGTTGATCTGGTTCTCGATGGTTTCCCCGGCCACCGCGCGGTTGGCGGGCACCAGGTAGTCCATGGCGAAGTGGACGCCGTCCAGGTCGCGGCCCGGGATGGGCAGGTCACGCGGAACGGTGGCACCCGTGCACACCACGACGGCATCGTAGCGCCTGCGCAGCTGCTCCCAGGTGACGTCGGTGCCCACGGACACGCCGGTCCGGAACCGGGTGCCTTCCGCCTTCATCTGCTCGATGCGGCGGTCCACCTGCTCTTTTTCCATCTTGAAGTCGGGGATGCCGTACCGCAGGAGGCCGCCGATCTTGTCGTCCCGCTCGTAGACGGCAACGGTGTGGCCCACCCGGGTGAGCTGCTGGGCGACGGCCAGGCCGGCGGGGCCGGAGCCGACCACCGCAACAGTCTTGCCGGTGAGGCGGGCCGGCGGCAGCGGGTTGACCCACCCGTTGTCCCAGGCCTCGTCGATGATCGACACTTCCACCTGCTTGATGGTCACGGCGGGCTGGTTGATCCCCAGCACGCAGGACGCCTCGCAGGGCGCCGGGCAGAGCCGGCCGGTGAACTCGGGGAAGTTGTTCGTGGCGTGCAGGCGCTCGATTGCCTCATCGCCCTTGTCCCGCCACATGAGGTCGTTCCACTCGGGGATGAGGTTGCCCAGCGGGCAGCCCTGGTGGCAGAAGGGAACACCACAGTCCATGCAGCGTCCGGCCTGGGCTTTCAGCGTCCCCTTTTCCTGCGCCTCGTAGACCTCTTTCCAGTCCATGATGCGGACGGGAACGGGGCGGCGTGGCTGGGTTTCACGCTGGCGTACTTTCAGAAATCCGCGTGGATCAGCCACCGGTAACCTCCAGGATTCGAGACCATACTTCTTCGCCGTCGGGGTCAAGGCCCTCTTCGATGGCGTCGAGACGGGTTTGCAGCACGGCCGCGTAGTCGCGCGGCAGCACCTTGGTGATGCGGGCGGCGGTGTCATCGAAGTTCTCGAGGAGGCGTGCCGCCAGCTGGGAGTCAGTTTCTTCCACGTGCTTGACCAACAGGCCGTGGACGATGTCGCGGTCCTCGGAGTCCAGCTCGCGCAGCTGCAGTTCGCCGGACTCCAGCGCCTGCTTGTTGACGCGGGTGGTCCGCAGGTCCAGGACGTAGGCGGTACCGCCGGACATGCCCGCGCCGAAGTTGCGGCCGGTGCGCCCGATGATCAGCGTCTGGCCGCCGGTCATGTACTCGCAGCCGTGGTCGCCAATGCCTTCGACGACGGCGGTGGCACCGGAGTTGCGCACCAGGAAGCGTTCGCCCACCTGGCCGCGCAGGAACATCTCACCGCTGGTGGCGCCGTAGCCGATCACGTTGCCGGCAATGACGTTGGTCTCCGCCTTGAACACGTTGGTGCGGTCCGGACGGACGATGATCCGGCCGCCGGACAGGCCCTTGCCCACGTAGTCGTTCGAGTCGCCGTACAGCCGCAGCGTGATGCCCGCGGGCAGGAAAGCGCCCAGGGACTGGCCCGCAGTGCCGTTCAGCGTGACGTCGATGGTGTCCGTGGCCAGGACATCGGTACCGAAGGTCTTGGTGACGACGTGGCCCAGCATGGTGCCCACCGAACGGTCGGTGTTGATGACGTCCACGGTGATCTTCACCGGGCTGCGGTCGGTCAGGGCCTCGGTGGCCATGGTGATCAGGCGCTGGTCAAAGTGCTTGTCCAGCTCGTGGTTCTGCCCGGTCATGTTCCGCAGCGGCGCGTCGTCGTCGAACTCCAGGCCGTGCAGGATCGGGTCCAGGTCCAGGCCGTCGGCCTTCCAGTGGTCCACCGCGTCGCGGGTGTCCAGGACCTCGGCATGGCCGATGGCCTCCTCGAGGCTCCGGAAGCCAAGCTCAGCGAGGATTTCGCGGACTTCCTCGGCGAGGAACTCGAAGAAGTTGACCACGAATTCCGGCTTGCCGCTGAAGCGGGCCCGCAGCTCGGGGTTCTGCGTGGCGACGCCCACGGGGCAGGTGTCCAGGTGGCAGACGCGCATCATGATGCAGCCTTCCACCACGAGCGGCGCGGTGGCGAAACCGAACTCCTCGCCGCCCAGCAGGGCAGCGATGACAACGTCGCGGCCGGTCTTGAGCTGGCCGTCCACCTGCACCACCACGCGGTCGCGCAGGCCGTTGAGCATGAGCGTCTGCTGGGTCTCGGCCAGGCCAAGTTCCCAGGGAACACCGGCGTGCTTGAGCGAGTTCAGCGGCGAGGCGCCGGTGCCGCCGTCGTGTCCGGAAACAAGGACGACGTCGGCCTTCGCCTTGGTCACGCCGGACGCCACGGTGCCGATCCCCACTTCGGAGACGAGCTTTACGTGCACACGGGCCGAGGGGTTGGCACGCTTGGCATCGTAGATGAGCTGCGCCAGGTCCTCGATCGAGTAGATGTCGTGGTGCGGGGGCGGGGAGATCAGCCCGACGCCGGGGGTTGAGTGCCGCGTGCGGGCAACCCACGGGTAGACCTTCTGCGCCATCAGCTGGCCGCCTTCGCCGGGCTTGGCACCCTGCGCCATCTTGATCTGGATGTCGTCGGCGTTGGTCAGGTAGAGGCTGGTCACGCCGAAACGGCCGGACGCGATCTGCTTGACGGCAGAGCGCCGCTTCGGGTCGAGCAGGCGGTCCACGTCCTCGCCGCCCTCACCGGTGTTGGACTTGCCGCCCAGCTGGTTCATGGCGATGGCCAGCGTCTCGTGGGCCTCCTGGGAGATGGAGCCGTAGCTCATCGCACCGGTGGAGAACCGCTTGACGATGCTGGAGACGGGCTCCACTTCCTCAAGGGGAACGGACGGGCGCTCATTCTTGAACTTGAGCAGGCCGCGGAGGGTCATGAGGTTGGTGGACTGGTCGTCCACTCCCCTGGTGTACGCCTTGAAGATGTCGTAGCGGCGCTCACGCGTGGCGTGCTGCAACCGGAAGACGGTCTCCGGGTTGAACAGGTGCGGCTCGCCGTCGCGGCGCCACTGGTACTCGCCGCCGCCCAGGAGCGGACGGTGCGGCTGTTCGATGCCGCCCTCCGGGTAGGCCATCTGGTGGCGGGCGGAGACCTCGGCAGCGATGACGTCCAGGCCCACGCCGCCCAGCTGGGAGTGCGTGCCGGCGAAGAATTCGTCCACCAGTTCCTGGCCCAGGCCCAGCGCCTCGAAGGTCTGGGCGCCGGTGTAGGAGGCCACCGTGGAGATGCCCATCTTGGACATGATCTTCAGGACGCCCTTGCCCAGGCCCTTGATGAGGTTGTAGACGCCGTCCTGCGGGGTCACCCCGGTGACGTCGCCGGCCGCGATGAGCTGCTCCACGGATTCCATGGCCAGGTACGGGTTGACGGCGGAGGCGCCGTAGCCGATCAGGACGGCCACGTGGTGCGTCTCGCGGACGTCGCCGGCCTCGACCACCAGGGCGGTCTTGGTGCGGTTGGCGCTGCGCAGCAGGTGGTGGTGCACGGCGCTGACCAGCAGCAGCGACGGGATGGGCGCCCACTGGGCGTTGGAGTCACGGTCGGACAGCACGATGTACTGGACACCGCGGTTGATCGCACCAGAGACCTGCTCGCAGATTTCGGTGAGCCGGGCGCGGAGCGCATTCTCGCCGCCTTCGGGGCGGTACAGGCCGCGGACCTTCATGGCCACGCGGTTGCCGTCGGCGTCCTCGATGTTGGCGATCTTGGCGAGCTGGTCGTTATTGATCACCGGGAAGGGCAGCTGGACCTGCGGCTGGCGGACCTGCTTGGTGTCCAGGAGGTTGCCGTTGGGTCCGATGGCGCAGGTCAGCGACGTGACCAGTTCTTCACGGATGGCATCCAGCGGCGGGTTGGTGACCTGCGCGAAGGACTGCACGAAGTAGTCGAAGAGCAGGCGCGGGCGCTTCGACAGCACGGCCACCGGGGTATCGGAACCCATGGCACCCAGGGGCTCGGCGCCGGTGCGGGCCATGGGGCCCAGCAGGATCTTCAGTTCCTCGGTGGTGTAGCCGAAGGTGCGCTGGCGGATGTTTACGGACGCGGCGGTGTGCACCACGTGCTCGCGCTCGGGCAGGTCGTTGAGGTCGATCAGGTTGTCCTTGACCCACTCGGCCCACGGGTTGGCCGCGGCCACTTCGGCCTTGACCTCTTCGTCGTCAATGATGCGGCCGGCCTCGGTGTCCACCAGGAACATCTTGCCCGGGGACACACGGCCCTTCTTGACCACCTTGGAGGGTTCGACGTCGATCACGCCCACCTCGGAGGCGAAGACGATCAGACCGTCCTCAGTGATCCAGAAGCGGCCGGGACGCAGTCCGTTGCGGTCCAGGGTGGCGCCCACCAGGTTGCCGTCGGTGAAGGAAACAGCGGCGGGGCCGTCCCAGGGTTCCATCAGCAGCGAGTGGTACTCGTAGAAGGCGCGGCGGGCCGGATCCATGGTGGCGTGGTTTTCCCAGGCCTCAGGGATCATCATCATGATCGAGTGCGTGATGGGGCGGCCGGACAGCCACAGCAGTTCCGCTACCTCGTCAAAGGAGGCGGAGTCGGAGGCGCCGGGGGTGCAGATGGGGTACAGCTCTTCCGGCGAGTCACCCAGCAGCGGGTTGGCAAGCTGGGACTGCCGGGCGCGCATCCAGTTCCGGTTGCCCTTGACGGTGTTGATTTCACCGTTGTGGGCGATGGTCCGGAACGGCTGCGCGAGCGGCCAGGACGGGAAGGTGTTGGTGGAGAAGCGTGAGTGGACGATCGCGAGCTTGGTCTTGAAGCGCTTGTCCGACAGGTCCGGGTAGAACGGCTCCAGCTGGGCGGTGGTGAGCATGCCCTTGTAGACGATGGTGCGCGAGGACAGCGACGGGAAGTACACGCCGAACTTGTTCTGGGCGCGCTTGCGGATGCGCCAGGCGCGGGAGTCCAGTTCGTTGCGGTCCAGTTCCTCACCGTTGGCGGATGCCAGGAACGGCTGGGAGAAGTAAGGCATGCAGGCACGGGCCATGGCGCCCACGAGGTCGGCGACAACCGGCACCTCACGCCAGCCGAGGACCTTCAGGCCCTCGTCGGCGGCCAGTCCCTCGATGCCTGCCTTGGCGGCGTCGGCCTCCCGCTGCTCGGCCGGAAGGAACGCGGTACCGGCAACGTACTGGCCGGGTGCCGGCAGCTCGAATTCGGTGACGGCCCGGAAGAACTCGTCGGGGATCTGCATGAGCAGGCCCGCGCCGTCGCCGGTTCCCTCGTCGGCGCCCACGGCACCGCGGTGCTCAAGGTTGCGCAGCGCGGTGAGGGCGGCATCGACGATGTCGTACCCGGGTTCGCCGCGAAGGGTGGCGATGATGGCGAGGCCGCACGCGTCCTTTTCCTGTTCCGGGTTGTACAGCCCGGCGGCCTCCGGCATGGCGGCGAAGCGCTTGAACGGCGACAGTGCAGCCCCGGGCTGATCCGGTTCGGACCAGCTGGGAGTGTTAAGAGTTTGGGTCATGGGAGACGTCCTTCCTCCTGATCGTGCGTATGGAAGGGACACCGTTGGCCCCACTCGTCGGCGCCGTTGCAAGGGCACAACAAAGTGTTGATTACTGGAAATTGTAGGTCAGCGCAGCCTGCTGAACTAACGGTTACGCAGGCCCCTGCCCGGGGCAACACCGGACAGCAGCTTCACGCTGTACGGACGGTGCCCCATGCCACGACGTTGTGGTTTCGGGCTCTTCGAGCGGTGGCTCTACTGCCCTGCCTGGCCGGCGCCCTACTTGCCGGTGCCGGCCTCCGGTGCGGGTTCCGTGGCTGTACTGCCGGAGTGTCCGGCAGCCGTCGCATCCGCTCCGGGCTTTCGGCCGGCCGGTGCCGCCTCGGCTTCTTCCGTGGGGTCGGAAGCATGCCTGGAACCGCTGTGGTTATCAGGGAGATTACCACGCGAATCACTATCTGAGACAACATTGTCCGGATCACGGACCTCTGTGACTGTCCCGGCATGTGGTCCCGTTGTCACGGCCTTGTCCGGTTCGCGGCCCGCAAGGTACACGGTGTCAGGATCCGGCCGGCCCTTGAGGCCCAGCAGAATGAAGGCGGTTAGGGCTGCCAGGAACACAAAGATGCTGGTCCAGACGTTGAGCCTGGTGGTGATGCCAAGGATGCTGATCTGTTCGGCATCGTCGATGCGCATCGCTTCAATCCAGACGCGGCCCAGCGTGTAGTACATGGCGTACAGCCAGAAGAGCCTGCTCCGGCGGAAGGTGAAGCGCCGGTCCAGGGCCAGCAGTATCAGGACGCCGGCCAGGTTCCACAGCGACTCGTAAAGGAACGTGGGGTGGAAGAGGGTGTCGGCGGGCATGCCGGCCGGAAAGTTGGGGTTGTTCGCGTCAATCTGCAGGCCCCACGGCAGGGTGGTGGGGCCGCCGAATAGTTCCTGGTTGAAGTAGTTGCCCCACCGGCCAATGGCCTGTGCCAGGAGCAGTCCCGGCGCTGCGGCATCGACGAAGGCGCTCAGCTTGACGCCGCTGCGGCGGCACCCGATCCAGGCACCCACCGCACCGAGCACGACGGCGCCCCAGATTCCCAGGCCACCCCGCTGGATCTGCGGGATCAGGGAGAGGTCTCCGGTGCCGTCGAAGCCGGGGCCGAAGTAGGCGTCCGGGGATGAGACCACGTGGTAAAGCCGGCCGCCGATGATGCCAAAGGGGATGGCCCAGATGACGATGTCCCAGACGCTGCCTTCAGGGGCACCACGCTTGGCCCAGCGGACGGACGTCAGCCACAGGCCTACGACGATGCCGGCCAGGATGCACAGCGCGTAGGCGTGGATCCGCAGGCTGCCCCACGGGAGGGGGATGTCGAAGCCGGACCAGTCCGGGCTGGGGATGCTGGCGGACACCAACGTGGGTGCCAGGGCGGTTGCCTGAAGGAGCAGCTGCATTGGCTACGCCCCGGTTTCCTGCGTGAGGCCGGATTCCCGGGTCAGCCCGGTGGCGAGGTCCTTGGTGAGGGCGCCGACGGCGTCCACTCCCCCGTCGCGGAGGGCGGCCACCAGGGCCGTGCCCACGATGACGCCTTCCGCGTAGGCTGCGATTTCGCGGACCTGGTCAGCGGTGGAGACGCCAAGCCCCACGCAGACGCGTTCGGCGCCTGCACCGTGCGCTGCCGCCACAACATCCTTGGCGGCCGTGCTGACGGATGTCCGTGCGCCCGTCACCCCCATGATGGATACGGCGTAGACGAACCCGCGGCTCGCGTCCACGGTGCGCTGCATGCGCTCCGGCGTCGAGGACGGTGCCACCAGGAACACCCGGTCCAGGCCGTACTTGTCAGAGGCTGCCATCCATTCGGCGGCTTCGTCCGGAATGAGGTCCGGGGTGATGAGCCCTGCGCCGCCGGCTTCGGCGAGCCGGCGCGAGAACTCATCCACGCCCATGCGGACCACGGGGTTCCAGTAGGTCATGACCAGGACGGCAGCATCGGTCTTGCTGGTGATGCCGGCGACGACGTCGAACACCTGGCTGACGTGGAAGCCCTTGGCCAGGGCCTCGGTGGTGGCGGCCTGGATGACCTGTCCGTCCATGACCGGATCCGAGTAGGGGATGCCGATTTCGATCAGGTCGGCTCCGTTCTCCGCCAGGGCGATGCCTGCGGCGATGGTTTCCTCCACGCTGGGGTAGCCGGCGGGAAGGTAGCCGATGAGCGCCGAGCGCCCCTGAGAACGGGCCCTGTCGATCGCTGCTGCCGACTTGCTGGCCGTTTCTGCCTGATTGGCGATGTCTGCGCTGCTCACAGCTGCTCCCCCTCTTTGCCGATTTCCGATTCGGCGGAATTTTTGTCCAACAGGTCAAACCATTCGGCGGCGGTGGCCACGTCCTTGTCACCGCGTCCGGACAGGTTGACGATGATGATCTTTTCACCGGCGGAAGCGGCGTCCTCGGCGGCAAGCCGCTGGCCCACCTTGATGGCTCC
Organism: Pseudarthrobacter sp. LMD1-1-1.1; assembly: GCF_040676255.1. Classification (NCBI taxonomy): domain Bacteria; kingdom Bacillati; phylum Actinomycetota; class Actinomycetes; order Micrococcales; family Micrococcaceae; genus Pseudarthrobacter; species Pseudarthrobacter sp. LMD1-1-1.1. The sequence goes on from NZ_JBEGHP010000022.1 coordinate 440,644, forward strand.
GGCCAGCGCATGCGAGGACTCGATGGCGGGGATGATGCCCTCGGTGCGGCACAGGAGCCGGAAGGCGTCCATCGCTTCGCCGTCGGTGATGGGCTCGTAGCTGACCCGCCCGATATCGGCCAGGTAGGAGTGCTCCGGGCCGACCCCGGGGTAGTCCAGTCCGGCGGAGATCGAGTGCGACTCGATGGTCTGCCCGTCGTCGTCCTGCATCAGGTAGGAGCGTGCACCATGGAGCACCCCGGGCTTGCCCAGGGTAATGGTGGCGGCGTGCCGGCCGGTCTCCACGCCTTCGCCGCCGGCCTCGAACCCGTAGATCTTCACGCTGGGATCATCCAGGAACCCGTGGAAGATGCCGATGGCGTTGGAGCCGCCGCCAATGCAGGCGCAGACAGCGTCCGGAAGCCTGCCCTCCTGCTCGAGGATCTGGGCACGGGCTTCCTCGCCGATGACCTCGTGGAAGTAGCGGACCATCGCGGGGAACGGGTGGGCTCCGGCGGCGGTGCCCAGCAGGTAGTGGGTGGTGGAAACGTTGGCTACCCAGTCCCGGAGGGCATCGTTGATGGCGTCCTTGAGGGTCTGGGACCCGCTGGTCACGGGAATGACCTTGGCCCCCAGCAGCTCCATGCGGGCAACGTTCAGCGCCTGGCGGCGGCAGTCCTCGGCACCCATGTACACCACGCACTCCAGGCCCATGAGGGCGGCGGCGGTGGCACTGGCCACGCCGTGCTGGCCGGCGCCGGTCTCGGCGATGATGCGGGTCTTGCCCATGCGCTTGGCGAGCAGGGCCTGGCCCAGGACGTTGTTGATCTTGTGCGAGCCAGTGTGGTTGAGGTCCTCGCGCTTGAGGAACACCCGTACTCCCCCGGCGTGCTGGGAGAACCGCTTGGCTTCCGTGAGCAGGGACGGGCGGCCGGAGTAGTTCTTGTTCAGGTCCGCGATCTGGGCCCGGAACTCGGGGTCGTCCTTGGCCTTGTTGAAGGTCTCTTCAAGTTCGTCCAGGGCGGCGATGAGGGACTCGGGCATCCATCGGCCGCCGTAGTTGCCGAAGTACGGCCCCGGGGCGTGGCGGAGGGATCCCCCCTGCAGGAATGCTTCCGCGGTGGTGTTGTCAGCGTTTCCTGAGGGTGCTTCAGCCATCAGTCCTGTCCTGTTCGAAGTTGGTGGTCAAAAAGTGTGCAGTTCCGGTACCGGGCCGGAACGGGTGCCTGTCCCGCGGGCCAGCGTGCTGCTGCCCCGCAGGAGGCTCGATGGTGCGTGCCTTAGCTGCGGGCAGCGATGGCGGCGGCGCCGGCGGCAGTGAACTCGGCGATGCGTTCCCGCGGCGTGGCGTGGCTTACCAGGGCCTCGCCCACCAGTATGGCGTTGGCGCCGCTGGCGGCGTAATGCGTGACGTCGTCCGCGTCGCGGACGCCTGATTCGGCAACCACGACGGCCTCGGCGGGGATCATTCCTGCCAGGGAGGCAAAAACGGAACGGTCGACGTCGAGCGTCTTCAGGTTGCGCACGTTGACGCCGATGATCCGGGCGTTGGCCGCGACGGCCCGCTCGATTTCTTCCTCCGTGTGCGTCTCCACCAGCACGTTCATGCCGAGCTCGCGGCTGAGGGCGCTGAACTCCGTGAGCTGGGAGTCGGAAAGCGCGGCCACGATGAGCAGGATGAGGTCGGCACCGTGGGCACGGGCCTCCCAGATCTGGTACTCGTCGAGCGTGAAGTCCTTGCGCAGCAGCGGGATGTCGACGGCGGCGCGCACGGCGTCAAGGTCGGCCAGGGACCCGTTGAAGCGGCGCTGTTCGGTGAGGACGCTGATGACGGAGGCACCGCCGTCGGCGTACTGCCGGGCGAGCGACGCGGGATCCCCGATGCTGGCGAGATCGCCCTTGGAGGGGCTCCGGCGCTTGATTTCGGCGATGACTTTCAGCTGTTCCCGCGTTGGGGAGGTTCCGCCGAGGGCCGCCCAGGCGTCGCGGGCGGGTGCCGCTGCCTGGGCCAGGTCCTTCAGCTCAGCCAGGGAAACGAGCCGCTTCCTGGCCTCCATATCCTCCCTGACACCGGCGTTGATGTCGTCGAGAACAGTCGCCATCAGTGGCCGGAGTTCTTCAGCTTGCTGCCTTCGACGCCGTAGCCTGCCTTGCGCATGACGTAACCGAGGATCAGGCCGATGACCATGACGACGGCGCCGCCGATGAAGATGGGGGTGCTGGCGATGACGAAGGCGATGGCTGCGATGAGCGCGCCGACGAGCATGACGATGACGCAGGTCCATGCTGCCGGGCTGTTGCCGTGGCCCAGTTCCTGGCTGTGGTCAATGGCGCCCGGGGCGACCTGGCGGGTGCCGGACTTGGAAACGGACGCAGGTGCTTTGCTCATGGAAAATCTCCTCAGGGTGGATACTGCTTACATTCTGCCATTTTTTGGCCGCCGACCGCGTACCGCTGGGCCCGACGCCCGCGCCGGCGGTGGTGGCCGCAGGCCTTAGGTCGGGTCCTCGCCGCGGGAAAGCCGGTCCCAGCTGTCAATCTCGTCCACCGGTCCCGCCGCTGCAGCGGTACCCGCGGCACCGGGCGCGTCATATTTGGTGCGCGTCTTCCAGTAGCGGGACGCCGGCAGGATCAGGAGGGCTGCCAGCGCCAGGAGGCAGCCGGCGACGACGGCGAGGACCGGAAAGGGGGTGAGCTCCACGTGCGCCTGGCTGCCGGAGATACCGGTGGCGCCTGCAATAGTTCCCTGCGCGGCCGAGAGCGGGTCCGCCAGGACCGTTGCCGCGGCGGTGACCACGCCGGCTGAGGCCAGGACGATGATGGCGGTGATGACCCACCGTGCGATCCTGCCGGCGATGGCAGCTGCCAGTCCCCCGGCAAGGGCCACCAGGGCCAGGGCCGTGACGGTGGTGGCGGCCTTGCTGCCCTGCACCTGGATGGCACTTTGGGTGGCGGCAGCCTGGCCCACCTGGTTGGGGTCCAGGGTGGCAGTCATCCAGGTCTGGGTGGTGGTGCCGAAGGCGGCCAGCGCGAGGAGGGCGATCAGCATCACCAGCGTCGACTTGCGTGCCCACACCGGCGTGCTGCGGTTCTTCCGCGCCTTCCCTGCCTTGCCCGCAGTTACTCCAGAATCCGGCATCAGGAATCCGTCCCGCCGGGCAGGGATTCCGCCGAAATGTTGTGCAGCGATCCGGCGGTGTGGACTGCGCGCAGCGGGGCGGCAGCCTTGTTGACGGTTTCCATGGCCTCGGTGGGGTTCACCGAGTCCGCCACGATCCCGCCGCCGGCCTGGACGTAGGCGCGCCCCTCCCGGAGCAGCGCGGACCTGATGGCGATGGCCATGTCCATGTCCCCGGCGAAGTCGAGGTAGCCCACCACGCCGCCGTAGATGCCGCGGCGGTGCGGTTCCAGTTCATCCAGGAGGCGCAGCGCCCTGGGCTTGGGGGCTCCGGAGAGCGTGCCGGCCGGGAACGTGGCCTTCAGGACGTCGTAAGCCTTGGCCTGCGGGGCGAGCTTGCCCACCACGGTGGATACCAGGTGCATGATGTGGCTGAAGCGCTCCACCTCCATGAACTGGGTGACATCCACCGTGCCGGCAACGCAGACCTTGGAGAGGTCGTTGCGGGACAGGTCCACCAGCATCAGGTGCTCGGCGCGTTCCTTCTGGTCCGCCAGCAGTTCCTCGGCCAGGGCCTTGTCCGCTTCGACCGTCTTGCCGCGGGGGCGGGAACCGGCGATGGGGTGGGTGATGACTTCCTCGCCCGTGACCGTCACCAGCGCTTCCGGGGAGGACCCGACGATGGAGTATTCGCGGCCCTCGGCGTCTTCGAGGCTGAAGATATACATGTACGGGCTGGGGTTGGTGTTACGGAGCACGCGGTAGACGTCCAAGGCGGATGCCTTGCACTCCATCTCGAAGCGGCGCGAGATCACCACCTGGAAGACTTCGCCGTCGACAATGGCTTCCTTGCCACGGTCCAGGGCCGCCAGGTATTCGGCTTCATCCCAGCGTTCCTGGACGCTCGAGGCGAAGTCCAGGGCAGCAGGTGCCAGCACGGACACAGGCTGCACCACGGGGGCGCTGATCCTGGCCAGGAGTTCCTTGACCCGGGCCACGGCATCGTGCCAGGCCTCATCGACGCGCTCGGAGCTGTTATCGAAGTTGATGGCGTTGGCGATCAACAGGACCGTGCCGTCCACGTTGTCGTGCACCGCCATGTCCGTGACCAGGTTCAGGGCCATCTCGGGCAGGTGCAGATCGTCCTCCGGCGGACTGACCAGACGCTCCCAGTGCCGGACGGTTTCCCAGCCGAGGAAGCCCACCAGGCCGGAGGTGAACGGCGGCAGTCCCTCGAAGCGGTCCGTGCGCAGGGCGTCGATGGTGTCGCGGATGGCGTCCACCGGACTGCCGCTGACCGGCACCCCGGCGGGCGGCTCGCCCAGCCAGTGCGCCTGGCCGTCCTTGGTGGTGAGCGTGGCGCGGGACCTGGCACCGATGAAGGAGTAGCGTGACCAGGCTCCGCCCACGGCAGCCGATTCCATGAGGAAGGTGCCGGGCTGCCCCTGGGCCAGCTTCCGGTACAGGCCGATGGGGGTTTCGGCGTCGGCGAGGACCTTGAGCCGGACGGGAATGACCCGGCTGTGGCCGGCGAGTTCCCGGAACTCCTCAAGGCTTGGGCTGATGGTTCCGAGGTCCTGCATGGCTGTGCTTGTCCGCCTGTTCTTCAAAAAGGGCCGGCGTCGCCGGCACCTTGGTTGTGCTTTGCTGGGATGGCCGCCGCCGGGTGGAAACGCCGGCCGGGCTGCGGCTGCCGCCTACCCTGCCTGGCCGGCCACCACGTCGAGGTCCCTGCCGTCGAAGCAGGTCCGGGTGCCGGTGTGGCAGGCAGCGCCCACCTGGTCGACGCGCACCAGCAGTGCGTCGCCGTCGCAGTCCATGGCCACGGATTTGACCCACTGGACGTGCCCCGAGGTGTCCCCCTTGCGCCAGTACTCCTGGCGGGAGCGGGAGTAGAACGTCACGCGGCCGGTGGTCATGGTGCGGTGGAGGGCTTCGTCGTCCATCCAGCCAAGCATGAGCACTTCGTTCGTGTCGTACTGCTGCACCACAGCGGCCACCAGGCCTGCACCGTCGCGCTTGAGCGCGGCGGCCACCTCCTCGGGAAGCGGGCTTGCCGGCGGGACGGATTCAACGGACGGCGCCGGCACGGACTGCACGGGCGCGGACACGGCGGATCCTGCGGTTTGGACGGGGGTTGGCTGCTCAGACATCGGGTCAAGTCTAGTGCCTTCCCCGGGCCGGTCTCCTGTTGTGAACAACGGCACGCCACCGGCCGCCGCAGTGCTGCCCATCTCCACACCACTCGTGCTAGTTTCACAAGTGATGCATTTCGTCGAACCGTCCCGAGAAGTCCTGGCCGAAACCCTGCTTGCGGCCGGCCCTGATGCGCCCACGCTGTGCAAGGGCTGGCGTACCAGGGACCTTGCCGCGCACCTTTACCTGCGCGAGCGGAAGGCCGCCGTCGGGCTCGGTTTGATCATCAAGCGCCTGGCCAAGGCCTCGGACCAGGCCACCGCAAAGCTGGCCGCCAGGCTCACCACCAACGAGGACTACGCCCGGCTGGTGAACACCTTCCGCGCCGGGCCGCCGGCCCTCTCCCCGATGAGCATCCGGGCGCTGGACGAAAGCGCCAACCTGATCGAGTACTTCGTGCACACGGAGGACGTCCGGCGCGCCGTGGACCGGTGGGCGCCCCGGGCACTGGACGAGGCTTACTCGGACGCGCTCTGGGACGAACTGGTCAAACGCGCCGCCATCCTCTACCGCGGCGTGGACCTTGGCATTGTCCTGGTCCGCCCGTCCGGGCCGAGGCACGTGGCCAAGCGTGCGCCTGTTTCGGTGGCCATCGTCGGCGAGCCGGGCGAACTGCTGATGCACGCCCACGGCCGCACCCGCCACGCCCTGGTTACGTTCGAAGGCCAGCCGGACGCCGTCGCCCTCCTCCAGTCAGCCGAAGTAGGGCTCTGACTTCCCAACTAAGTAGCGCTAAGTGCCGTTATGAGGGCTCATAACGGCACTTAGCGCTACTTAGTTGGGTGGGCAGACAGGTCAGCGGACCTCGAAACCCGCTTCGCGGATGGCGTCCTTGACCTGGGACATCATGTTGTCCGGCCCCCAGTGGAAGATTGACGCAGCCAGGACGGCGTCCGCGCCGGCCGCGACGGCGGGCGGGAAGTGCGCCGGCTCACCGGCACCGCCGGAGGCGATGATGGGGACCCTGACGGCGGCCCGGACCAGCTTGATGAGTTCGAGGTCGAAGCCGTCCTTGGTGCCGTCGGCATCGATGGAGTTCAGCAGGATCTCCCCGACGCCACGGTCGGCTGCTTCCCGGGCCCATTCGATGGCGTCGATCCCGGTGCCGGTGCGGCCGCCGTGGGTGGTCACTTCGAAGCCCGACGGCGTGGGCTGGGATCCCGGGCGCGTCCGGCGGGCGTCGACGGACAGGACCAGCACCTGGGAACCGAAATGCCGGGTGATCTCGTCGATGACGTCCGGGCGCGCCACGGCCGCGGTGTTGATGGAGGCTTTGTCCGCGCCGTAGCGCAGGAGCTTGTCCACCTCGGCCACCCCACGGACGCCGCCGCCAACGGTGAGCGGGATGAAGACTTCCTCGGCGGTGCGCCGGACGACGTCGAACGTGGTCTCCCGGTTGCCGGACGACGCGGTGACGTCGAGGAAGGTCAGTTCGTCGGCGCCTGCGTTGTCGTAGCGGTGGGCGAGTTCCACGGGGTCGCCGGCATCGCGGAGGCCCTCGAAGTTGACGCCCTTGACGACGCGCCCGGCGTCGACATCAAGGCAGGGAATGACCCGTACTGCTACTGCCATGGGAACTCCTGGTATTCGGTGGTGCTGGGGAAGCCGGTGATCAGATGCGGCAGGCGTGGATGCTGCTGACCAGGATGGCGCGGGCGCCCAGGTCGTAGAGTTCATCCATGATCCGGTTGGTTTCCTTTTTGGGCACCATGGACCGGACGGCTACCCAGTCGGAGTCCCGCAGCGGGGAGACGGTGGGCGATTCGAGGCCGGGAGTCAGGCTGGCGGCCTTCTCCACGAGTTCCTTGCGGATGTCGTAGTCCATCAGGACGTACTGGCGCGCCACCAGGACGCCCTGGAGGCGGCGGATGAGGACCTCGATCTCCTTGGCCGTGCCGTTGGCGGCTCCGCCGGCGCCGGTGCGACGGATCAGGACGGCTTCGGATTTGAGGATGGGTTCGCCGAAAATTTCCATGCCGGCGGCCTTGAGGGTGTTGCCGGTTTCCACGACGTCGGCGATGGCGTCCGCAACGCCGAGCCGCACGGAGGATTCAACGGCGCCGTCGAGCCGGACCACCTTGGCATTGATGCCCCGTTCTGCCAGGTAGTTGCGCAGCAGTCCGTCGTAGCTGGTGGCAAGACGCTTGCCTTCGAGTTCGGCGGCGGAACTGAAATCGCCCACCGGGCCCGCAAAGCGGAACGTGGAGGCGGCGAAGCCCAGCGGAAGCAGTTCTTCCGCTTCCACCTCGGCGTCCAGCAGCAGGTCGCGGCCGGTGATGCCGACGTCGAGCGTTCCCCGGCCCACGTACACCGCGATGTCGCGGGGGCGGAGGAAGAAGAACTCAATGTCGTTGTCGGGATCAACCATGACCAGCTCGCGGCTGTCGCGCCGCTGGCGGTATCCGGCTTCGGAGAGCATGGCGGAGGCGGCTTCGGACAGGGAGCCCTTGTTGGGGACGGCTACTCGCAGCATGGGAAATTCTTTCTGGGTGGAAGGTCTGGGTTTTCAGGCAATGCAGGCCACAGGAGGCCGGCGGCAAAGCGCCGGCCGGTGGCTACAGATGCTTGTAGACGTCTTCCAGGGTCAGGCCTTTTGCGAGCATCAGAACCTGCAGGTGGTACAACAGCTGGGAGATTTCCTCGGCCGCAGCTTCATCGGATTCATATTCGGCAGCCATCCATACTTCGGCTGCTTCCTCAACGACTTTTTTGCCGATGCCGTGAACACCGGACTCCAATTCAGCGACGGTGCGGGAGCCTTCCGGGCGGGTGGCTGCCTTCTCGCTGAGCTCAGCGAACAGCGTCTCGAAATTCTTCACGCCCTCCAGCCTACTTGCTGCGGCCGTGGGGGCGCTTCCCGGGCGGTTGCATGACGGGCGCGATGTGAGGGAATACACACCGCGCCCGTGCAGCGGAGTGCCGCTTAGCTCCGGTACTGCTTGAGGACGACGGCGGTGGCCAGTGCCGCGGTGACGGCCTCGTGGCCCTTGTCTTCCTTGGAGCCGGGCAGGCCGGCGCGGTCCAGGCCCTGCTGTTCGTTGTCGCAGGTGAGCACGCCGAAGCCCACCGGCACGCCGGTGGAGACGCTGACGTCGGTGAGGCCCGACGTCGCGGCCTGGCAGACGTAGTCGAAGTGCGGCGTGCCGCCGCGGATCACGACGCCGAGGGCCACCACGGCGTCAAAGTGCGGTGCCAGCCGCGCGGCGGCAACGGGAAGTTCGAAGCTGCCCGGAACCCGGAGCACGGTGGGCTCGGCGATCCCGGCATCCTTGGCGGCGCGGAGTGCACCGTCCAGGAGGCCATCCATGATCTGCGTGTGCCAGCTGGCTGCAATGATGGCCAGCTTCAGCTGCGAGGTTTCAGCCGGGTTGAGGGTGCTGAGGTCGATGTCGGGGGCGCCGTGTCCGCTCATGGGTTTCCTGTGTTCCGTTCGTTCGTGAAGACGTCAGTCTTGTTCGTGGTCGTAGGGGGTTTCGGGGGCCGTCACAGGCACGGGAGCCACCTGGGTGTCCAGCAGCAGCCGGTGTTCCATGCGGTCCTTCTTGGTGCGCAGGTACCGGATGTTCTGTTCGCGGGAGGGCACCTCCGTGGGAACCATTTCCACCACCGTCACCCCGGCCTTGGCCAGCCTGTTCTGCTTGTCCGGGTTGTTGCTCAGCAGCCGTACTTCATGCAGGCCCATCTCCGCGAGGATCTGCGCCGCGGCCTTGTAGCAGCGGGCATCAACGGGAAGGCCCAGCTGCTCGTTGGCTTCAACGGTGTCAAAGCCCGCTTCCTGCAGCGCATAGGCCTTGATCTTGTTGGCCAGGCCGATGCCGCGGCCTTCCTGGCCGCGGAGATAGAGCAGGGTTCCGCCGTTGTCCCGGATCAGCTCCAGCGCGAAGGCGAGCTGTTCCCCGCAGTCGCACCGGTAGGAACCAAAAACATCCCCGGTGAGGCACTCGGAATGCAGCCGGACAAGGGGAGCTTTTCCGTCGGTGGGAGCATTGGGGGAACTGACAGCCAGATGCTCCACGCCTGTCACGAGGTCCGTCCACGCCTGCGCCACGAAGTCGCCAAAGGCGGTGGGCAGTTGCACCACGGGCCCTCCGCTGACGGGATGGGGCGCGTCACCGGACACCGCGTGGGGCTTCCGGTGACCGTTGTGCTGGCTGTCGTCGCTGGCTGCCGCTGCCGTCATCGTTTCTCCTTTTCTTCACCCGGAACCGCCCGGGCATCCTCATCCGGGGCGCCCCCGGCCCCGGCTTCAAGATACGCCACCAGGTCCTCGATGGAGATGAGGGGGCACCCATGTTCAGCTGCGAACGAACGGAGCCCGTCCAGGCGCATCATTTCGCCGTCGTCGTACACCACTTCCGCGATCACCCCGACGGGCTCAAGGCCCGCCAGGCGGCACAGGTCCACCGCGGCCTCGGTGTGGCCCTGGCGTTCCCGCACACCTCCGTCAACTGCACGGAGCGGGAAAATATGCCCCGGCCGGGTCACGGATGCCGGACCGGCCTGCGGGTCCGCCAGAATGCGCGCGGTCAGGGCGCGGTCCGTTGCGGAGATTCCCGTGCTGACACCGACGGCCGCGTCGCAGGAGACGGTGTAGGCAGTGCCCTTCGCGTCCTCGTTGACAGCGGTCATGGGTGGCAGTGCCAGTGCGTCCGCGCGGTCCCCGGTCAGCGGCACGCAGATCACGCCCGAGCTGTACCGGATGGTCCAGCCCATCAGCGCGGGCGTGGCGTGCTGGGCGGCGAAGATGATGTCGCCTTCGTTTTCGCGGTCCTCGTTGTCGACCACCAGCACCGGACGCCCGGCGGCCATGGCGCGCACGGCATCCGCGATGGGGTCCAGTCCCCGGGCGGGCGCCGACGATGCCCGGCCGGTCACCGGGTCACCGGATGCCGGGGTGCCGGTCACGGGGTCATGGGCCACGGCGGGTTCCAGGCGTACTGCTGCGTTCACAGTGCACCTCCCGCAATGGCAGCTTCGCCGCTGCCAGCCGGTGCGGCGGCGCTGCTGAAGGCAAGGAGCCGTTCGGTGTATTTGGCCAGGACGTCGACTTCAAGGTTTACCCGGCTGCCGGTGGTCTTGGTGCCCAGGCCGGTTTCGGCGAGGGTGGTGGGGATCAGGCCCACTTCGAACCAGGGTTCCTGCTCTGCGGCCGGGCTGACCGCCGTCACGGTGAGGGAGACGCCGTCGATGGCGATGGAGCCTTTCTCGGCGATGTAGCGGGCCAGGTTGGCGGGGACGCCGAAGCGCAGCCGCTCCCAGTTGCCCTGCGGTTCCCGTTCGAGCAGGATGCCCACGCCGTCCACGTGGCCTTGCACCACGTGGCCGTCCAGGCGGCCGCCTGCGGGAACACAACGCTCCAGGTTGACGGAGTCCCCTGCAGTGAGCTCGCCGATGGTGCTCCGGACCAGGGTCTCCCCCATGACGTCGACGCTGAAGTCCTTGCCGTCAATCGCTGTTGCCGTGAGGCAGACCCCGTTGACGGCGATGGAGCCCCCAAGTGCCAGGCCCTCGGTGGAGGCGGGCGCGTGCAGCCGGACGGTGGCGCTGGTGGTGCCGTCGCGCTCGACGGACAGCACCTGCCCCTGCTCGGCAATAATTCCGGTAAACATCAGTAGCCTCCCTGGGCTGGCTCCGCGGCTGTGCGGGTTGGTGGGTGGTCAAGTGCAACGTGCCGTTGCGGTCTGAGGTGGAGTCTGAGGTCCCGGCCCAGCGTCCGGACCGCGCCGCCGTCGGACGCGTCCCATTCCCACTGCTGGGCGTCGGGAAGGCTGGTGATGCCCAGCCCGTTCAGTGCGGGGGTGCCCGACCCCAGCAGGGTGGGCGCCAGGTAAACGATCAGTTCGTCAACCAGGCCTGCCGCCAGGAAGCAGCTGAGGATGCTGGACCCGCCCTCCACCATGACGTGCCGGATGCCGGACGAGTACAGCATGGACAGGGCTTCGCGCGGGTCGCGGGTGGGAAGGTGGACGGCAAGGCCATCGTCGCCGTGGATTGCGGCGCCCTCCGGAATGTCGCGGAGACCCATGACGGCGCGGACCGGCTGCTTGGGCGCGGGGTTGCCGGCGGCGTCCCGGGCGGTCAGCCGGGGGTTGTCCACCATCACGGTCTGGGTGCCCACCAGGATGGCGTCGATGCGGCTGCGGATCCCGTGGTTGTCAGCCAGGGACTCCGGGCTGGAGATCCACTGGCTGGTGCCGTCTTCGGCAGCGATGCGGGCGTCCAGGGTCTGCGCGATGTGCAAGGTGACGAACGGGCGCTTGGCAGCCACCGCCTCGAACCACTGGCGGTTCAGGTCCAGCGCCTCGTCGGCACCCAGGCCGCTGCGGACCCTGACGCCGGCTGCGCGCAGTGTTGCCGCGCCCCCGGCAGCGGGATCGTGGGGGTCGTCCACGGCGTAGACCACATCGGTGATCCCGGCCGCGATGATCGCTTCCGTGCACGGTCCGGTGCGGCCCACGTGGTTGCAGGGTTCCAGCGTGACCACCATGGTGCAGCCGGACAGGTCCAGTCCGACGGCGGCGGCCTGGGCAATCGCGTCGGCTTCGGCGTGTGCGGTGCCGGCGCCGCGGTGGTAGCCGGCAACGAGCTGCTTGCCGTCAGCGCCTACGACGACGGCGCCCACCAGGGGATTCGCGCCGCGGGGGCCTTTCAGCGCTGCCTGGAGGGCCTGCTCCATGGCGGCGGTTTCGGCTGCGCTGAAGGCGGTGACCACCCCGGCGGCGGGCTGAAGCTTTACGGCGCCCGTCATGCGGCTGCCGTTGCGGAGGTGTGGCCTGCCTTTGAAGCGGCAGGGCTTGCGGCGTTTAAGAGCCATCGCTGGGGGTTCATTCGTGTGTCGTTCCTTCCCTGTCGAACCGCGATGGCTCCGGGGATACGACAGCAGAACGCTGCGGAGCCAAAAGGCTGCGCAGATACAGCTGTACGTGCTTCTCTCATCCAGACTTTAACTGTCGGTACCGGAATTCCACCGGTTCAACCGTTTGCCGGAGCCCTCCTGGGAGAACAACGGCGCGCGGGTCGCGGACTGTCACCGCCGGTTCGGACTTACACCGACCCCGGAGCACGTATGTGTGTTGTTATTGTGCCACAACCGGGATGGGCTCCCGGTTATTCCGTCGCCGCGCGTAATGTCCGGCTGCCCTTGGCGCGCAGCAGGTCGATGGCAGCCGAGGGATCGTCGGCACCGTAGACGGCGGAACCGGCCACAAAGATGTTCGCCCCGGCCTGGGCGGCCCGGGCAATGGTCTCTTCCGTGATGCCACCGTCAACCTGGATGGCCACCTCCAGCCCGGAGCCTTCCACGGCCGCGCGGGCCCTGCGGATCTTGGGCAGGGTGATGTCCAGGAACGCCTGGCCGCCGAAGCCCGGCTCCACCGTCATGATGAGCAGCATGTCGAGTTCCGGCAGCATGTCAAGGTATGGCTCCACCGGGGTTGCCGGGCGCAGGGCCATGCCCGCTTTGGATCCCCTGCTGCGCAGTTCCCGTGCCAGCTTGATGGGCGCAATGGAAGCTTCGGCGTGGAACGTCACGGAGGCCAGGCCGGCGTCCGCGAAACCAGGCGCCCAGCGGTCCGGGTCGGCGATCATCAGGTGGGCGTCAAGCGGTACGGGGCTGACGGCCTGGATCCGCTGCACGACGGGCAACCCGATGGTCAGGTTGGGCACGAAGTGGTTGTCCATGACGTCAACGTGCACGGCGTCGGCATTGCTGATCCGCTGTAGTTCGGCCTCAAGGTTCACGAAGTCGGCGGAGAGGATGCTCGGATTGATGCAGCATTGCGTCACGGGGGTGCCTTTCAAGGTGCGTGGTGGAAAACCCAGGCGTTCTGCCCGGTCAGGCCTTCTTCTTTATCAGGGCCAGGAACATCGCGTCGGTGTGGTGGATATGGGGCCAGAGCTGCGCCGTCGACTCGTGGCCGGCGCCCAGGTTCCCGGTCAGGCTGACCGCGTCCAGGGCCGCACCGGCATTGAGGAGTTCCAGGTCAGGGCGCTTGCGCAGGATGTCTTCCACGACGGCTGTTGTCTCGGCGGGATGCGGTGAACAGGTCACGTAGGCCACCACTCCCCCTGGCCGGACGGCAGCCAGGGCCGAGGCCAGCAGTTCGCGCTGCAGCGGCCCGAGATCCGCAATGTCCTTGGGCGAGCGCCGCCACCGGGACTCCGGCCTGCGGCGCAATGCTCCCAGGCCCGTGCAGGGAACGTCCACCAGGACACGGTCATACCGCCCGGGCTGCTCACCGCCCACTTCACGGCCGTCGCCGGTGCGGACCTGCCAGCTGTCGTGTGGAACGGCGGACAGGGCCTGGCTGACCAGCTTGGCCCGGTGCGGCGCGGGCTCGTTCGCGAGAAGGGTGGCGCCCCGCTGGTGTGCCAGCGCACCAAGGAGCGCTGCCTTCCCGCCGGGACCGGCACAGAGATCAAGCCATGCTTCAGCGTCATCGGCCGTGGGTGCACTTCCGGCGCCGCCCGCTCCCCCGGGAGCACCGAGGTCCACCGAGGCCAGGGCCCTGGCCACCAGTTGGGAACCGACGTCCTGCACCCTGGTGGTACCGGCGCGGACGGAGGCCAGGCGGCCCAGGTCTCCACCGCTGGAGAGGGCCGAGCCTTCGACCAGTTCCCCGGGGGTGGCGCCGTTTTCCAGCGCTTCGTCCAGGCTGCCCAGGCCGGGCAGGGCTACGAGGTTAACCACAGGTGCGTCGTTGTCCGCTTCCAGCAGTTCGTCGATCTCTGCTGCGGAACGGCCGTGGGCTACGAGGGACTGGCGCATGGCCCGGACGATCCACTCAGGGTGGGCGTACCTCACCGCGGCTACCTTCGTAGCGTCGGTTTCGCCTTCCACCAGCAGGTCCAGCCATTCCTCCAGTCTCCGGGCTGCGACTTTGCGAAGGACGGCGTTGATCAACGTCGACGGTCCGGCGCCGATCACGGCGCGGGCCAGCCCCACGGTCTGGTCCAGTGCAGCGTGGGCGGGGACCCGCATGGCAAGCAGTTGGTGGGCACCGATGCGGAGGGCATCGAGGATGGCCGGGTCAAGCTGCGCCAGGGGCCGGTCCACGCACCGCGCCAGGATGGCGTCATAGGTTCCCTGGCCGCGGAGGGCCCCATAGCTCAGCTCGGTGGCGAATCCGGCGTCCCGCTTGTCCAGGTGGTGGTGCCGGATCCGTGCGGGCAGGACCAGGTTGGCGTAGGCATCCTCCGCCGCCACGGCGCGGAGCACCTCGAAGGCCACCAGGCGGGCGGGATCTGCACGCCTGGTGCGCTGGGACGGCGCCTGGTCGGTGAAGCTCCGTTGCGGCCCGCGGTTGCGTTCCCGCCCCTTGGCGTTCCGCCGGCTGGCGTCCCGGGGACCGCCGTTGCCACGGCCGCCGCCGGAAGGTCCGCTGCTGCCGCCCTGCCCGCCTTTCCCGGCGCCGCTGCGTCCCCCGGCACTTCCCCGTCCGCCCGTATTGCCTTCGGACCCGGTCATTCGAACACCACGCTCTCCAGTGAAGCCAAACCGCGCGCCCAGTCGGCGGCGGCCATCATCTTTTTCCCGGCGGGCTGGATCCGGGTAAGTTCCACCGCGTGCGAACCTGTCCCCACCAGCACGGCCTTGTCCCGCAGTGCCACGGATCCCGGGGCAAGCCCGGAAACATCCGGCCGCAGCCGCACCGGCTCAAGTTTGACCCGCTGCCCGTCCAGCACGGTCCACGCACCGGGCTCGGGGGTGACACCGCGCGCCTGCCTGCTGATGGCCAGGGCCGGATGCGCCCAGCTCAGGTGGCCATCCTCCAGGGTCAGCTTCGGCGCCAGCGTGACATCGCCGGCCTGTGGCTGCGGCGCTGCTTTTCCGGCATCGATGGCAGAAAGCGTCTGGGCCAGCAGGACCGCGCCGCTGTGGGACAGCCGTTCCAGGAGGTCACCCGCGGTGTCCTGGGGCTTGACGGACTCCGTCAGGGTGCCGAAGACAGGCCCGGTGTCCAGGCCTTCCTCAAGCTGGAACGTCACTGCGCCGGTGACGTCGTCCCCGGCCATGATGGACCGCTGGACCGGCGCCGCCCCGCGCCAGGCGGGCAGCAGGGAGAAGTGCAGGTTGACCCAGCCGTGCCGCGGAATGCCCAGGGCATCGCGGGGAACCAGTCCGCCATAGGCGACGATGGCCGCGACGTCCGGCTGCACCGCGCTGATGCTGGCTATGGCCTCGGCATCGACGCGTGCGGCACGGATGACCTCGATGCCCAGTTCCGCGGCCCGCTGGGCAACGGGCGACGGCGTCAGCACCCGTTTCCGGCCCAGCGGCGCGTCGGGCCGGGTCAGGACGGCAACGACGTTGAAGCCGGCGTTGACCAGCGCGTCCAGGGAGGGAACTGCGACGGCGGGTGTCCCCGCGAAGAGGACCCTCACCCGGCTGCGCCGAAGCTGGAGCCGGGGGTGCTGGTTCCGCCAAAGCTGGCCCCGCCGAAGCTTGACCCCACACTCTTGGCGCGTTTGGCTGTGGTCCGTCCGGCGACGGCGTCGTAATTGGCGTTGCGGATGGACCTCAGCGCCGCCTTCCGGTCCTCGCCCTCGAGGCGGTCCGTGTAAAGGATGCCGTCCAGGTGGTCGTTTTCGTGCTGGAAGCAGCGCGCCAGCATCCCCTCGCCGTCAATGGTGACCGGGTTGCCGTGCATGTCAACGCCGGTGACACGGGTGGCGCGGAAACGGCGGACCGGGAAGCCCAGGCCCGGGATGGACAGGCAGCCCTCCACGTGGTCCGGCTGGTAGTCCTCGCTGTTCTCCAGGACAGGATTGATGATGTGGCCCTCGACGCCGTCGATCCGGTAGGTGAAAATGCGCTTGCTGACGCCGATCTGGGGAGCGGCAAGGCCGGCTCCTTCCACGTCCTCCATGGTCTCGGTCATGTCGGCGACCAGTTTGGCAAGGTCGGGTCCGAATTCCGTCACGGGATCGGCAACTGTGCGCAGCACAGGATCGCCGATGATGCGGATATTCAGAATAGCCATGCGCTGGGTGTCCTCACGGTTGGCGGGAAAGTGAACCTGTCCAGTTTAGGTGCAGTCTCTTCACGTGCACCGTCGCCTTAGGCAGTACGGGCCAGGGGCGGGGGTGCGATGGGCAGCAGCGCAGTGCCCGCGCCGATGGTGTCCGCGGAAAGTTCCCAGACGCGGCGCAGGGCGCAGAACTTCCACCAGTGGTGCTTGAGGACCTCAGGGTTGGCCCGGACGGGGCGGACCTCCGTTTCGCCGATGGCAACCGCCAACAGGACCGGGTCCTCACCGTACTTCCAAGGCTCCCAGGTCCCCGCCTCCGGATCCACGAGGCTTTCTTCCGCCTTCATGCCGGCAACCAGCTGCATCACCACCTTGTCATCCAGGGGCTTGACCTGACCGTCCCGGGTTGTGCCCTTGGTCTTGTAGTCGATCAGGCAGATGCGTCCGTTGATCCTGGCCACGAGGTCAAGGGTTCCGGCGTATCCCACCGAGTTGTTCCAGACCGTGATTTCCGGGGCGATGGGCTCCACGCGGAAGAGTTCCCACCATTCGTCGAAGCGCACGGCGAAAGCCTCCTCCCCGTTGGCGGCCAGGGCGTCGCGGGCTTCCTTCATGGAATGGGGGCGTCCGAGCGCCCGGAGGGCCACCTGCTCGCAGTAGTTATGTACGCGGTCCCCACGCCTGGCGGCGTCGTCCCGGTACGTTTCGGCCGCCTTTGCCGCACGGTTGATGGCCTGCTTGATTTTGGCCGGGCTCCCCAGGCAGTCGGAGAGCAGCGGATCGTTGGCCAGGCTGCTCGCACCCATATAGCCGAACCAGCCATCGAGGCCGTGCGGCTGCTGGCTGATCACCGTGGTGATGGAAGGAACCGAGAACTGCTCAGACGTTGACCGTGCGTACATCCGGCCGTATTCGGTGGCGTGGGCAAGAAGCGGATCAGTCATACAAAAGACTCTTTCACAGGGGGCCGACAAAATCTCCGGCGGCAGGAGCCGCACGCAAAAAAGGTCCGTTTCCGCTGCTGATGAGCGGAAACGGACCTCTGCGGTGGGCGATACTGGGTTCGAACCAGTGACCTCTTCGGTGTGAACGAAGCGCGCTACCACTGCGCCAATCGCCCCGATGCATTTGAATGCTAGCCCACGTCTGCCCCAATTGAAAAATCGGCCGGCGCCACACGCAAAGGCGCGCTGAAAGGGGGTCCCGCAGCAACGTCCGCCCCCGCCCGCGCCTGCACGAAAGCAGCGCATCACCTGCAGGAAAGCAGCACCTCAGGCAGTACAAGGTGGGGCGGCCGTACTCACCCTGGCCGGAATTACACGCCTGTAACTCGAAAATTCCGCGGTATTCCGCGGTTGTTCGGGCCATGCGGGCCGGCCGCGCCGGGGCGATTTGGAGTTTCCCGGAACCTCCTATATTGTTTTTACTCGTTGGAACGCGAGGAAATGCCGGAAACGGCAAGGAATCAAGCCCCCAAAATGCGGACGTAGCTCAGCTGGTAGAGCACCACCTTGCCAAGGTGGATGTCGCGAGTTCGAATCTCGTCGTCCGCTCGCAGGACACTGTCACAGCAAACATTCTTCGGAATTGACGCTAACACGGTGGGTTGGCCGAGAGGCGAGGCAGCGGCCTGCAAAGCCGTATACACGGGTTCGAATCCCGTACCCACCTCGGTGAAAACCATGGTTTCCGGGTTTCCGGATGCAATGGGCGATTGGCGCAGCGGTAGCGCGCTTCCCTGACACGGAAGAGGTCACTGGTTCGATCCCAGTATCGCCCACTCGGCAAGGCAACTTGCCGGCAGAACCGCCGGATTTTCCGGAACAATCTGCACAATGCGGACGTAGCTCAGCTGGTAGAGCACCACCTTGCCAAGGTGGATGTCGCGAGTTCGAATCTCGTCGTCCGCTCTCTTATATCCCATAAGCCGGTCTTCCGGTTCCGGGCGATTGGCGCAGCGGTAGCGCGCTTCCCTGACACGGAAGAGGTCACTGGTTCGATCCCAGTATCGCCCACACACGAACAGCAGCTCTCCGGAGCTGCTTTTTCCGTTTAAGCCGCATCCGCTGCTGGCGAACGTGATTCCCTTGGCACGCCTCCCGGGCCCGGATAGGATCGAATGCGCGAGGAGCGACCTGGCTCCGCGATAGAAGGGAGGTGCCCGTGGGTTTGATTGACGATCTAAAGGGCAAGGCTCAGGGTCTCATCCGCGGCAACGAGCAGGCCATCAAGGACGGCATCACCAAGGCCGGCGATTTCGTCGACACCAGGACCGGCGGCAAGTACGCAGGCCACGTCGACAAGATCCAGGATGGCGCTTCCAAGCTCGTTGACAAGAACGGCACCCCGGGGCAGGAACCTGCCGCCGAGCAGGTTCCCCCGGCAGCTCCTGGAAATCCGGTTCCGCCGGTTGACAGGGCTCCGTAAAGGATTTGGCCAGGGCTTTGCCCGGCACGTCAAGGAGGTGCGGGTCCCGCCGGGAGGCGGCACCCGCACCTTTGGCGTTTAACGGCGACATTCGCCGCCCCGGATTGCCGGTTGCCAAACCCGGGCCGGTAACCTGCCGGTATGCCCAAGTCCCCCGCACCCACCACGGCAACCAAGCCCGGACTGGCCCGGACCGATTCCCGGCCGGTGGTCGCAGGGATCGTCACCGCGCTGGTGGGCTTCACCTCATCCTTTGCCGTGGTCCTGGCCGGACTCAAGGCAGTCGGCGCTGATCCTGCCCAGGCTGCGTCCGGCCTCCTGGCCGTAACGCTCACCGTCGGACTCGGCGTGCTGGTGCTCGCCTGGCGTTCGAGGGTCCCGGTGACACTGGCCTGGTCAACGCCGGGCGCAGCACTGCTTGCGTCATCGGGAGTGCCCGACGGCGGGTGGCCGGCCGCCGTCGGAGCCTTCCTCGGTGCGGGCCTGCTGCTGGCCATGACCGGCCTGGTGCCGGCGCTTGGCAGGCTGATGGCGCGTATCCCGCCCTCCCTGGCCCAGGCCATGCTGGCCGGTGTCCTGCTCCAGCTCTGCCTGGCACCCTTCAAGGCCCTCGGCTCCGCCCCGGCGTTTGCAGCGCCGGTGATCTTGTGCTGGCTGCTGATGATGAAGTTCGCCCCGCGCTGGGCGGTGCCGGCAGCCCTGCTGGCCGCCTTGGGCGTGATCGGAATAACCCTGGTATCTGCCGGAACCCCTGTTGAACCGGCAGGCCTGGTCCCGGCACTGGCTTGGACCACACCCGCGTTCAGCCTCCAGGCGATGGCGGCCCTTGCGCTCCCGTTGTTCGTGGTGACGATGGCCTCGCAAAACATTCCCGGGGTGGCCGTGCTGAGGTCTTTTGGATATGAGGCACCGTGGCGCCCGGCGATGCTCGTCACGGGGGCGGGAACTGTTGCTGGGGCCCCGTTCGGCGGCCACGCCATCAATCTCGCGGCGCTCAGTGCTGCCCTTGCCGCCGGCGAGGAAGCCGGCGGGGACCGGAGCAGGAGGTGGATCGCGGGCTTCACGTCCGGCCTGGCCTACCTGGTGCTGGCTGCGTTCTCGGCCGCCCTGGTGTCGGTTGTCAGCAAAGCGCCGGCCGGGATGCTTGAAGCCGTTGCCGGGCTGGCACTGCTCGGCACCCTCGCCTCGGCGACCTCGGCAGCCCTGGCGGACCCGGACGACCGGATTGCTCCGGCCGTTACGTTCCTGATGGCCGCGTCCGGCCTGGCGTTCGCCGGGATCGGCTCTGCTTTCTGGGCGCTGCTGGCCGGACTGCTGGTCCGGCTGGCGTTGCGGCCCCGGCCCGGGAAGAAGTCCGCCTAGGAGGGCTCGTGGTTCTGGCCTTCACGGGCAAGCGCAGTGAGGCGGGAGACGGCGCGGAAGTACTTCTTCATGTAACCGCCGGACATCATCTCTTCGGTGAACAGCTTGTCGAAGGGGACGCCGCTGGCCAGGATCGGCACGTCCTTGTCGTAGAGCCGGTCTGCAAGGACCACGAACCGCAGCGCTACAGCCTGTTCCGTGATGGTTCCCACGTTGCGCCACACCACGCCGTCAATGCCGTGGATCAGCTGGCGGTAGCGGCTGGGGTGCACGCCGGCCAGGTGGTGGATGAGGGTGGAGAACTCATCCTGGGCCACGGTCTTCCCGTCGAATTCCGCCTTCATGTGCGCGTTGAGCTCGCTGTTCTTCAGCGGCGCCGGTGCAGCCGGGAGGCCACGGTGCCGGAAGTCCTCGCCGTCGATGCGGATCACGTCGAACTGGTCCGCCAGGACCTGGATTTCGCGCTGGAAGTCCACAGCGGCGAACCGGCCATCGCCCAGGGAGCCGGGCAGCGTGTTGGACGTGGCAGCAAGTTTGACCCCGGCGTCAGCCAGCTCACGCATGAGACGGGACATCAGGACGGTGTCGCCGGGATCGTCCAGTTCGAATTCGTCGATGCACACGAGCTGGTAGCTGCTCAGCGCGTCCACCGTTTTGCGGAAGGAAAGGGCGCCCACCAGGTTGGTGTACTCCACGAACGTACCGAAGGCCTTGGGGCCTGGCGACGCGTGCCACAGGGAGGCGAGCAGGTGGGTCTTGCCCACGCCGAAGCCGCCGTCCAGGTAGATTCCCGCCCTGGATTCGTCCTTCTTGCCGAACAGCTTCTTGAAAAGCCCGCCTCCGTTGCCCGACCCCACGCCGTCGGCAAATCCCTCCAGGGCACGCACGGCGGCGGCCTGGCTGGGCTGCTTCGGGTCGGGGCGGTAGCTCGAAAAGGAAACCTCCCCAAACCGGGGCGAGGGGTAGAAGCCCTTAAGGAGTTCGTCCACCGATACTGCCGGAGTGCGGGCGGCAAGCTGTTCGATCTGTACCAAGGTGGTCCGTTCTGCTGGTGGTTGGTCCCCAGAAAGGATACCGGCAATGCGGGCCCTACCCGGGCGGGACGGCGGCCTCACGCCCCAGGGCGTGATGAAGGCAACATTTCGCCCTATTAACGGAATACGGACAACCCCACGGGCGCTGGTTAGTGTGGGAACAGGTTCCAATGCATGTTCCGCGGTTTCCCGTGCTCTTAGTGAAAGGCCAAGCCATGCCCTACCCGGTTGAACAGAATGAGAAGTTCGCAGCCTATGCCCACCCGGAGCGGCTGGTCTCCACTGAGTGGCTTGCTGCCGCCGTTGAAAGCGGTGCCGTGGCCCGCGGCGAACTCGTCGTGGTGGAGTCCGACGAGGACGTGCTCCTGTACGAAACCGGCCATATCCCCGGCGCCGTCAAGATCGACTGGCACACGGACCTGAACGACGACGTGGCCCGCGACTACGTTGACGGTGCCGCCTTCGCTGAACTCGCGGCGTCGAAGGGCATTTCCCGCGACAGCACCGTGGTGATCTACGGCGACAAGTCCAACTGGTGGGCCGCCTACGCCCTCTGGGTCTTCACGCTGTTCGGCCACCAGGACGTCCGGCTGCTGGACGGCGGCCGGGACAAGTGGGTTGCCGAAGGCCGCGAATTGACCAGGGACCGGCCAGCTCCCGCTCCCGGAAACTACCCGGTGGTGGAGCGTGAGGACGCCCCGATCCGCGCCTTCAAGGATGACGTCCTGGCCCACCTGGGCACCGGTCCCCTGATCGATGTCCGCTCCCCCGAGGAGTACACCGGTCAGCGCACCCACATGCCGGCCTACCCGGAGGAGGGTGCCCTCCGCGGTGGCCACATCCCCACTGCAGCGTCCATCCCGTGGGCACGCGCCGCTGCCGCCGACGGCACCTTCCGCAGCAGGGAGGAACTGGAAGCCATCTACCTCGGCGAGGCCGGCCTGGCCGAAGGCGACGACGTCGTGGCGTACTGCCGCATCGGCGAGCGGTCCAGCCACACCTGGTTCGCCCTGAAGTACCTCCTGGGCTTTGAGACCGTCCGCAACTACGACGGATCCTGGACCGAGTGGGGCAACGCCGTGCGCGTCCCGATCGTCAAGGGCGCCGAGCGGGGTTCCGTTCCCGTCGCCGTCGGAGCCTGACCCCGCTCCCCCGCGTAGACTTGGAACGATGACTACTCAAGCTTTGCCTTCCGCCCTGGCGGCGATCGTGGACGATTTCCAGGCCCTGTCCGAACCCGAGAGGCTGCAGCTGCTGCTGGAGTTCTCGGAAGGACTGCCGGAACTCCCGGACCGGCTCAAGGACCACCCCGAACTCCTGGAGCAGGTGGTGGAATGCCAGTCGCCGCTGTTCCTCACCGTTGAGACGGGAACCAACGACGACGGCGCCGTCCGCCTGTTCTTCAAGGCACCGCCCGAGGCGCCCACCACGCGCGGTTTCGCCGGGGTGCTGCACGAGGGCCTGGACGGTTTGACAGCGGACGAGATCCTGTCGGTGCCGGACGACATGCCGGAGCTGCTGGGACTCACCCGCGCCATCACCCCGCTGCGCATGCGGGGCATGACCGCCATGCTGGGCAGGATCAAGCGCAAGGTTGCCGCAGCATCCCGCAGCCAGGCCTGACCCCGGCGTCATGGCACGCAGGAACAACTCCCAGGGAACCCCGGCCACAGCGGCCCTGACCGCGGCCGGGGTTCCCTTTGTGCTGCATCCGTATACCCATGACCCCTCGGCGGCGAGTTACGGTGTGGAGGCAGCCGAGGCTTTGGGGATCGATCCGTCCCGCGTCTTCAAGACCCTGATGGTGGACGTGGAGGGCAGGCTCGCGGTGGGCATTGTTCCCGTCAGCGGAACCCTGGACCTGAAGGCAATGGCCATGGCGCTGGGGGCCAAGAAGGCCGCCATGGCAGATCCCGCGGCAGCACAGCGCCGCACCGGCTATGTCCTCGGCGGCATCTCCCCGCTCGGCCAGCGCCAGCCTTCCCCCACGGTGCTGGATTCCAGCGCCCTGGCACTGGAGACCCTGCTGGTCTCGGGCGGCCGGCGGGGCCTGGACATTGAGCTGGCGCCGGCTGACCTGGTCCGGCTGACAGACGCCGTCACGGCTCCCATCGGCTCCCTGGCCGCAGGCAACCTCCGGGCTTAGCCGCAGCCGGGGTGGTTCATCCCGCTACTCGATGATGTACCGCTGCATCATCTCGTTGTCCTCGTGCTCCAGGATGTGATAGTGCCAGACGTACTCGCCTCTGAAGGATGAGCCGATGGCCAGTGGGGCTCCATCCGCCGCCCCTGCCCCGAACGGAACACGGATCCTGGTGACTTCCCCGGGCATGGCAATGACCGTGTCCTTCCAGCCCTGCTCATGTGCCGGCGCCCCTTTGGGGCGTCCGATCAGGAAGGGCCGGACCGGAACGGCGCTGCCGCGGCCTGGCGTCACCAGGCCGGTCCCTGGGTCTACATAGCCGGTGGCTGCCAGGTACCCGTCGACGTCGAATTTTTGCCGGTCGCGGACCTGGAACTGGGTGAAGTGCACATGGATCGGGTGGGCATCCCCCGTGGTATTGATTAGTTCCCATTCTTCGAGGCTGTCGCTCCGGACCCGGAGAATGTCTTCGCTCTCGAATTTTCGGTTGTTCAGGAGCGCCATGAGGGGAACCCCGGCGGCGTTGGCCACTTCCACCAGTGCCATGGGCCTAATGGCCTCCGGGGTCCTGGCCACCAGATCGGTGATGGAACAGTCCCGGAGGCTGCCAGGCATCGGCGCTGTGTATCCGGCCTGGGATGTCACAGTGAACTGCATGATTTGCGGCAGCGGGAGTCCCCCGAGCTGGATGGTGGCGGGGCCGTCCGGGTAGGGGACGCGGGCACTGTTGGCCAGAACAACCCGTGTGCCGGGCTTGTGTCCGGCGAAATCGATCACGATATCCGCCCGCTCGCCCGGTCCCATGAGCAGCCTGTTCAGCCTGACCGGTACGTTGAGCAGGCCGCCGTCCGTTCCTATTTGGAAGAAGGCGAGCGCCGCGCCATCCACTGTGAACTTGAGGTCGTAGAACCGGGCATTGGAGCCGTTGAACATGCGGAGCCGGTACTTCCCCCGGGCCACGTCGAGATTCGGCCGGCACTTGCCGTTGACTGTTGCCGCGTCGCCGAAGAACTCCGGCGCCCAAGGACGCGGTGTTCCGCCGGCAGTGGAAAGGTCCGGGTTCGGCGGGTACGCAAGCGTGCCGTCGGGGTTGAACATCTTGTCCTGGATGATCAGCGGAACTTCATAGGGCGGCGGGGGCAGGTGGGTACCGTCGCCGGTATCTATTCCTGATCCACCTGAGTCCCGCAACAGGTAGCCGCCGGCCAGCCCCGCATAGACATTCAACCGCGTAATGCCGAGCGCGTGGTCGTGGTACCAGAGACCGGCCGCGTCCTGGTCGTTGCCATACCTGTATGTGTAGGAAGCGCCGGGCCTGAATGCCTGCTCGGGACCGCCGTCGAACTCTGGCCTGGTGTTGCCTCCGTGGAGGTGCACGGACGTCCTGGGCGCTGCAGCATCGTTGCTGCCGGGAGGAACGAGCTCCGCGTCGACGGCGTAGCCAAGGGGATGCCGTTCGATCCCGTTATGGACGGTGAGGCTGAATGGGGTTCCTTTCCGGGCGACGATGACCGGGCCCAAATATGTACGGGAGGAGGTCCCGTCCTGGTACGCCAGGGTGTCGGCCACACCCATGCCGGCCTGGAAGCGGTGCTGGGCGTTTCGCATCCAGAGAGACGCAGTGCCGCCGGCACTCATGTCCAGGACGCCGAGTTCGGCCAGCGTTGGAAGCTGCTCGGTGAATTGGCCGGCCTGTCCTGGCGTGGCAATTGCCCGCCCGCTTCCCGGTCCATACGGCTGCGTCGCAACGGCCGCACCGGCTGCGGCGCCGGCTTGCAGGAGTTGCCGCCTTGTCAGATACATTGTGGGCCCCATTTCAATTGCCTTGATGGTTCCCCCCTTGCAGCCGACGGTAGGCAGCTCCCTTTGTCAGCGCTAGGGCCGAGTGTCCCCTTCCGGTGAAAGGGCCGGGACGTGCCCTGGGCCTTCCCGGACCGGCTCCCCCGCGCGGCTGCCGGGACGGCCCGTGAAGTGGTCCATGGTGCGGTTGACGCCCAGCACATCCATGAGCCGGTCAAAGACGCCGACCGGCAGAATCCGCAGGACCGGAAGCAGGTTCACCAGGGGCGGCAGGACCAGTTTCCGGCGGCCGGCCTCGATCGCGTCAAGGACTTCAGCGGCCACGTCCTCCTCCTCAAGGATGGGGAGGAGCCGGGGCCAAAGGGTCTGGACGCCGTCGAACATCCCCGTGTTGATGTAGTAGGGGCAGACCACCAGCGTGTTGACCCCGGTCTGGTCCGCCCGGAGCTCGGCCCGCAGTGACTCGGTGAAACCGAACGCGGCGAATTTGCTGGCGGAGTAGTCCGTCTGCCGGGCGACGCCCACCATCCCCGCAGCACTGGCAATGGTGACCACGGTGCCGTGCCCCCGCTCTGCCATCCCGCCGAGGAAGGCGCGGGTCACCCAGTACAGGGCCATGACGTTGACGTGCATGGTGCGTTCGATGGCCTCATCCGTCGCATCAAGGAGCCGGTGCCCGCTGACCACCCCGGCGTTGTTCACCAGCACATCCACCGGCCCGGTCCTCGCTGCGGCGGCCTTGACCGCCTCCCGGTCCGTGACATCCACGGCGTGGGCTTCAGCCTGCGCGCCGGCGGCCCGGATTTCGTCGCGGACCGCAGCTCCCGCTGCCGCGTCCACATCCCAGATCACCACCCGGCTCCCGCGCCGGGCGGCGCCGAGTGCCAGGCGGCGGCCCAGCCCGCTTCCCCCTCCCGTGACCAACAGTGTTGCACCGGAAAGTCGTGTTCCTTTGGCCATCTCAGTTCTCCTCGGGTGTTGGCACAGGCTGTGTCCTCAGCGGTTTCGGGGAAGGCGGCCCATCAAGGTGATGGCCCCTTTCATGATCCGTGCGTAGGCATGGTTGGACATTCCGGGGGCGGGGGCCACCCGGAGCAGCCGCTGCACGGCGATGGTCTGCGGTTCCGTGTACTTGAGGATGCCTTCCCGGCCGTGGCGGCGGCCCGCGCCGGAGTCCTTCATGCCGCCGATCGGTGCATCGTGCGAGGCCCAGGTGGCCGCATAGCCCTCGTTGACGTTGACGGTCCCTGTCTGGAGCCTGCGGGCCACCGCTTCGCCGCGGCGGGCGGACCAGACGCTGGCGTTGAGCCCGAAGTCGGAGTCATTGGCCAGGGCTACGGCGGCGTCGTCGTCGGCCGCGCGGTAGACGGCAACCACCGGCCCGAACGTCTCTTCCCGGGCGACGAGCATCTCATCCGTAACCCCGGCCAGGACGGTGGGTTCATAGAACAGCGGACCCAGGTCCGGACGGCGCCGTCCTCCGGCCAGGAGTTGGGCGCCTTTTGCGAGCGCATCCTGGACGTGGCGGTCCACCCGCTCCACCTGTGCCGTACTGATAAGGGACCCCATGCCAATGTCCCAGTCCGGTCCGGACCCCATCCGGATGTTCTTCACCTTGGCTGTAAACGCCGCCAGGAACCGGTCATAAAGGTCGGCATGGACGTAGATCCGCTCAATGCTGACGCACAGCTGCCCGGAGTTGGAGAAGCAGGCGTGCACCGCGCCGGCGGCCGCCTTGCCCGCGTCCGCATCCGCGAGCACCAGCATCGGGTTCTTGCCGCCCAGTTCGGCGGAGAAGCCGATCAGCCGCTCAGCGCACTGCCTGGCGACGGTCTTGCCGGTCCTGGAGGATCCCGTGAACATCAGGAAGTCCACCCGCCCGATCAAGGCAGGCCCTATCTCCGTGCCCGGTCCCGTGACGATCCGGAACAGGTCAGCCGGAAGGCCCGCCTCCCGCAGGAGCCTGAGCATCAGCAGGGCCGTGAAGGGCGTCTGCGAGTCAGGCTTCAGGACGATGCCGTTGCCCGCCAGCAGGGCCGGGATGGCGTCCGAAACCGCGAGGGTCAAGGGATAGTTCCAGGGGCTGATGACACCCACAACCCCCTTGGGTATCCGGTATTCCGTGGTGCGCGTGAGGACCGGGGCCGCGCCCTTCCGGCGGCGCGGGCGGAGGTACCGGTCAGCTGTCCGCTCGTAATAGCCGGCCGTCAGGACCACGTCCGCGAACTCCTCGAAGGCGCTCAGCCTGGACTTGCCGCTCTCCGCCTGGACCAGGTCAAGGACGTCCTGCTCGCTGTCCAGGAGCAGCGCCAGGAACCGCCGGATCACCGCGCGGCGTTCGGCGATTGGCTGGGCTGCCCACTGCCGCTGCGCCATGCGTGCGGTTTCGACGGCGGCATGGACGTCGTCCGGGGTGCATACGGGCACTTCCCCCACCACTGTGCCATCGAAGGGCGCGTGCGAGGCCTGCGCCGGCCGTCCGGGGCCCGACGACGCCACCAGCCCGGCAAGCTCCGCCGCCAGCTCCCTGCCGCGGCCGGTCACAGTTCCTGCCGGGCGTGCTTTCGCCATGTCAGCCACCCGCCTGCGTGGGCTGGGCCGGAGATTCCCCCATGCGTCCAGGGGTCACGCCGGAGCCGGGATTGAGGCGCGGAGCGAGCTGCTGGCGCAGCCAGGCCTTCACCAGCCGTTCCCAGCGTTCGGGGTCCACATTCCATTCCTTCGTATGCCGTGCGTGGTTGAACGTCTCGAACGTCACCATCTCCGGGTTCCGCTCGGCCAGCAGGGCGGACGGCCCGTACGGTACGTACTCGTCGTCGACGCTGTGGATGATCAGTGTTGGCGTCCGCAGCTCGACGGCCCGGGACACCCAGTCCATGACTTTCAGGTCCACGGGCGCTGAGAGGCCCGTGAGCCTGCGCCCCAGCGGGTGGCCCAGCATCAGCTGGCCGTACCTGCCCACCAGCGACGGAATCCGGTTCAGCTGCGCATGGTGGGCCAGCACTGTTACCCAGTCGATGACCGGTGCGTCCAGCACCATCGCCCTGATCAGGTGGCGGTGGCGGGAGAGATCGGCAGTCTGCAGGCAAATGGCCCCACCCATGGACCAGCCGAACAGGACAACTTCCTCGGCACCGTTGGCCAGCGCGTACCCGATGGCAGCCTCGATGTCCTGCCACTCCGTCGAGCCCAGGCCGTAGCGGCCGTCATCGGCTGACGGTGCCAGCCCGTCATTACGGTAGGACACCAGCAGGCTGGTCAGGCCCAGTTCCAGCGCCGGTCCCACCGCCCGCAGCGCTTCCTGCCGGGTGGCACCGCGCCCGTGCACCATGATGGCCCAGGTCCGGGCAGTTCCCTTTGCCCGGACCAGCCAGGCGGGAGCTTCGCCGCGCTCAACGGGAATCAGGACGTCCTCGGCAGGGATGCCGACGGCGGCCGGGTCCGGGTAGGTGGCACCGCTCCACCATCCCCAGCGGGCCGTGGAGAGATCCCCGCTGTACACGGCTTCGACCTCGCGCAGCACAGTCCGCTCGGCGGGAGAGTAGGACACGATGCGTCCGATCCGTGCGTGCCCTTTGCCGCCGTCGAAGAAGAACCCGTAGACGCCGTCCACCGTGGTGTCGTCGTTCGCGGCCAGGATCACCTGCAGCTTCTGCCCGTCCCGGATCACCGCCAGGACTTCCTTGTCGGCCGCCCGTTGCCGTGCCGGAGTGATGACCCGCCGCGCGAAATACACGGCGAGCGCAGAGGAACCCGCTCCCAGCAGGCCCGCCACCGAGCCGCCGGCGATGGCGCCGCCAACGGCCCATTTGGCCCCCGGCGACACCCCAACGGATTCCCTGGTGGATGCAGTCATTGCAGGGCGCGCTCGCCGGAAAGGTGCCATGGGACTATTCTTACCGGCCCTGCCGCAGATACCCGCATTCCAGCACCCGGGCGGCACGGCGACGCCGGGCCGGCCCGGGAGGGACCCGGGCCGCGGTGCAGCTCAGGGGCCGGTGCAGTTCAAGGGCCCACACAGTTCAAGGGCCCACGCAGTCCCAGGGCAGGTGCAGTGCGGGGGCCAGCGGGCGGGACTAGGCTAAGGCCATGAGTGATCCCATCGTCATCCTGACTGAAGAACCCCTGGGCGCGGACGACCGCGTTAACATCGAACGGCTCGTGGATGGTGCGGACAGCCGCCTGCTGGTCCTGGTCCCGGCCAATACCGAGCGGCACCTGCTGGTGGACTTCCTTGAGAACCTGTCCATGCTGGACGTTGCCAAGGCTTTCCGCGAGCTCGCCGCCCGCAACCCTGATGCCGCCACCGAACGGGCGCACGCCGACGAAACCCTGGCGGCCTCCCTGGCGGCGCTCGAGGGACTGGGCTCCGGCGTGACCGGCCAGGTGGTGGACGGCAAGGCCGTTGACAGCCTGGTGGCCAAGGTCCGCGAAACCGGCGCTTCCCAGGCCGTAGTGATCACGCGGCCGCATGCCGTGGCCGATACGTTCCACACTGACTGGGCCAACAAGGCCCAGGACCAACTCGGTGTCCCCGTGCTTCACCTGTACGCGGGTTCGGGATTTATCGGCGACTCCTAAGCGTTGGGAAAGCTATGAGCATCTTTGGAAACAGCATCTTCGGCAATAAGGCACCGGGCGTTGGCCCCGGAACGCAGCATGGCAGCGCACAGGAGGCTGCGGACAGCGAGGCCGCAGTCCAGAAAAGTGATGCCCAGTGGCGGGAGGAACTGACTCCGGAGGAATACCACGTCCTGCGCCAGGCGGGGACGGAACGGCCATACACCGGCGAATATTGGGACACGCACACGGAGGGCGTGTACCAGTGCCGCGCGTGCGGCGCTGAACTGTTCACCAGCAAGGAGAAGTTCGATTCACACTGCGGCTGGCCCTCCTTCTGGGCCCCTCTGACTGAGGGCAAAGTGCGCTACATCCATGACCGCACCCTGGGCATGGACAGGATCGAAGTGCGGTGCGCCTCCTGCGACTCGCACCTGGGCCATGTGTTCGAGGGTGAGGGCCACGGAACGCCCACCGACCAGCGCTACTGCATCAACTCGGTCTCCCTCCGGCTCGTGGCCAAAGAGGCAGCCGGCGACGGACCCCAGGGCTAAGTGATAAGCACCACGGGAAGTCCCCGCAACCCGTCCAAAAAGACCGGCCCCCAGCTGTTCCCACAGCCGGGGGCCGGTCTCGTTCCTCCCCAGCCGGGCCATAGGCTAAGAATTTCTTATTCAACAACCCTTCGGGCATAAGGCCTGCTGGTTGCTTGTTACGCTCACCAGAGAAGCAAGCAACCAGAAAGGCAGCCGACGATGACAGAGACCCTGACCAGCGCCGTCACCGGTATTTCCGCGCAGAACGAAAATTGGCTGCGGCTCAAGGGCGCAGCCACCGCCCTGCAGGCCCTCCAGGTCCAGGACGGTTCCGTCCCCGAGCCCGCGGACCACACGGCGGCAGCCCGGTCCGTGGAAACCATCGTGGAGGCCCTCACGGCGCTGGCCCCTGCCTTCCCCCACGACGCGGAGTACCTTGAGGCCGCCTGCGCTGATTTCCGGGCATGGGCCGCGGGCGGGTTCGCCGTCCCGGACTTCCTGTCGTCCCTGCTGGCGTTCCAGCCGCAGCAGCAGCGCATTGACGGCCTGCAGCACCTGGTGGTGTTCCCCATGTACACCCAGAACGGCAGCAGCAACCGGCTGGTTGAGGCGGTGCTGGTCGAAGTGATCTGGCCTGAGTTCATCGCGGGACTGGAAGCCGGGGAGTATTCCAACAAGCTGTTCGTCCCCATCCGCTTCGTCGATTTCACGCCCGGCTACGACACCAACTCGGCCGTCCTCTTCCCCGAGACGGTAGCGGTCAGCCAGACCCCCACCTTCACCTGGGG
This sequence comes from Pseudarthrobacter sp. LMD1-1-1.1, assembly GCF_040676255.1. Classification (NCBI taxonomy): domain Bacteria; kingdom Bacillati; phylum Actinomycetota; class Actinomycetes; order Micrococcales; family Micrococcaceae; genus Pseudarthrobacter; species Pseudarthrobacter sp. LMD1-1-1.1. The sequence goes on from NZ_JBEGHP010000022.1 coordinate 471,557, forward strand.
CGCCATCTTCGCCGACCGCGAAGCTGCCCGGTTCCGCCGCGTGCTCAAGGCGGCCGCGGAGATCACCTCCCTGGAGCTCCCGGAGGGCGCGGCCGAACTGCTCGCTGACCAGGACCTCACCGAGGCCACCTTCGTCATGTGGGACCTGATCCACGACCGGACGCACATGCGCGGCGACCTGCCCTTCGATCCCTTCATGATCAAGCAGCGGATGCCCTACTTCCTGTACTCGCTCGAGGAGCTGCGCTGCGACCTCACCGCATTCCGCGAGTCCGTCCGGATCGAAAAGGACGACGACGCCGACCCCGAGGCCCGGCGGCACGCCAAGCTCGTGCAGTACGCCATCATCTTCGACCGCATCTTCCGCTTCGCCATCACCGGCAGCCGGGTCCGCAACTATGACGGCCTGGGTGGCCAGCTCCTTTTCGCCTGGCTGCACCAGCAGCACGTACTGCACTGGACGGACACACGGCTTACCATCGACTGGGATGAGGTGGCGGACGCTGTGATCGCCCTGGGAGCCAGCATCGATGACCTGTACTGGCGCTCCATCGACCGGCCCAAGACCGCCCACTGGCTGGCGGCCTACCAGCTGGTGTCCGCAACCGTCACCCCCAACCCGGCCTCCGTGTGGGCCAAGGGGCCGGACGCGCTTCCACTGGCGGGAACACCCCGCGGCCTCACGGACCAGGTCCTGGACGACGAATTCCCGCTGTCCATGTTCTACGAGGCATTGGAGAAGAAGATGCGCCCCGTCATCGAATCAACCGCCGGCATCACCGGCCGCTCCGCCCTGTGACCGGTTCCGGCACTGCCGCGGCTGCCCCCAGCGTCACCGGGGCCCTTACGGTCCTGGTGGCCGGCGGCAGCGGCGCGTCCGGCGTCGCCGTTGCGCGCGCACTGGCTGCGGCAGGGCACCGCGTCGCCACCGCGGGCTCGGACCGGGCCAGGATCGGGGCGGCGGCGGAAAAGGCGGGCGACGGCGTCACCCCCTTCACGTGCGACCTCGCCGACCCCGACGGCGTCCGGCAGCTTCGGGCGGAGGTCAGCGCCGCCGTCGGGCCCGTTGACGCCGTGATCCACCTGGTGGGTGGCTGGCGCGGGGCCAAGGGCATCGCCGACCAATCCGACGACGACTGGGACTTCCTGGAGCGCGGGGCCATCACCACACTGCGCAACGTCTCCCGCGTCTTCTTCGACGACATCGCCGCATCTCCGGCCGGCAGGTTTGCCATGGTGTCCTCCACCGCCCTGGACAAACCAACCGCCGCGGTGGCCAGTTACATTGCAGCGAAGGCCGCCGCGGAAGCCTGGACCATGGCCATGGCGGATGGCTTCCGCCGCGCCGCCGGGGACGGCGGACACCTGGCTGCTGCCACCATCCTGGTGGTCAAGGCACTCGTTGACGACGAACTGCGCCGCGCGCACCCCGAGCGGAAATTCCCGGGGGCCACGGACGTGGCTGACCTGGCCGCCGCCGTCGTACGGCTTTTCGGCACGCCGTCCACCGAACTCAACGGGGTCCGCCTCCGGCTGGCGGGCTGATCCCGCCGTGACTGTACCTACACTGAAAGCGTGAGCAACCCTATGACGACAACAGCAGAAACACGCTCGACGCTGCGGCTGCACGACCCCAGCGTGCGCGGCTTTGCCTCCGACAACTACTCCGGCGTCCACCCCGAGGTGCTGGCAGCCCTGGCTGCAGCCAACGAGGGGCACCAGGTTTCCTACGGCGAGGACCTCTACACCGCACGGCTGCAGGAACTGATGGTTGAACACTTCGGCCCGGGCATCGAATGCTTCCCGGTCTTCAACGGGACCGGCGCCAATGTCCTTTCGCTGCAGTCCCTGCTCCCCCGCTGGGGCGCCGTGGTGTGCGCTTCCACCGCCCACATCAACATGGATGAGAACGGGGCACCCGAGCGCATCGGCGGCATGAAGCTGCTGCAGGTCCCCACCCCGGACGGCAAGCTGACCCCGGAGCTGATCGACAGGGAGGCCTGGGGCTGGGGCGACGAGCACCGTGCGCAGCCGCTGGCCGTCTCCATCACCCAGACCACTGAACTGGGCACCTGCTACACCCCGGAGGAAGTGCGGGCCATCGCCGACCATGTCCACGCAAAGGGCATGAAACTGCACATGGACGGGGCACGGCTGGCCAACGCCGCCGCCCACCTGGACCTCCCCCTGCGGGCCTTCACCAGGGACGCCGGCGTGGACATCCTCTCTTTCGGCGGGACCAAGAACGGACTGCTCTTCGGCGAGGTCGTGGTGGCGCTGAACCCTGAGGCCGCCCACGGCCTGGTGTACCTGCGCAAGATGAACATGCAGCTGGCATCCAAGATGAGGTTCATGTCCGCCCAGTTCATCGCCCTGCTCGAAGACGGCCTCTGGCTGCGCTCCGCCTCGCATGCCAACGCCATGGCCTCCCGGCTGAGGGACGCCGTCGACACCATTGAGGGCGTCCGCCCCACCCAGAAGACGGAATCCAACGGCGTCTTTGCCATCCTTCCACCCGGCGTGGCGGACCGGCTGCGCAGTTCCTTCCGCTTCTACGACTGGGACGAGGCAGCCGGGGAAGTCCGCTGGATGTGCTCCTTCGACACCACCGAGGAGGATGTGGATGCCTTTGCCGCCGCGATCCGCCATGAACTGCGGGATTACCGGGACGGCCAGGCAGGGTGACCGTCCGTTGACGGCGAGCCTTCCTGCCCCGCCCCGCCCGGCCCCGTAATCTGCCAAGGTGAACGCACTTGACCAGGTTCCCCCGGATTTCCTCCACGCCTTGGGAACCCTCAGGAAAGCCCGGTGCCGCAAGGAATTGCACCTGGCCGAAATCCCTGCCCCTGCGCGGCTGGCTCCGTTCGCCGTCGCACTCGGTGCCGAAGTCATGGCCCCCGGCACAGGCAGCCTTTCCACGCCCGTCCACGGACCGGCGGCACTGGCTTTCGCAGCAGCATCCGGGACCACCGCCGCAGGAGCTGCGGACGACGATGAGACGGAACTCGCCACCGGACGGTTCATCCTGCTGCACGATCCGGACGGCTCAGCGGTCTGGGACGGCGAGTTCCGCATCGTGACCTACATCCGGGCCGAACTGGAACCGGAAATGGGCAACGACCAGATGCTGGGAACCGTGGCATGGACGTGGCTGGTCGAAGCGCTGGAGAACCACAAGGCCGCTTACAGGGCAGCCGGCGGCACAGCCACCCGCGTCCTGTCCGAAAGCTTCGGCACCCTGGCCGGGCGCCCGGGTTCCATCGACATCGAGCTCCGGGCCTCCTGGACGCCGGATTCCTCCGATGTCCAGGCACACCTGGAAGCCTGGTCCGACATGGTCTGCACGTTCGCGGGCCTGCCGCCCCTGCCCGACGGTGTGACGGCCCTTCCGCCCCGGCGCCGCGGCCAGCAGAACGGTTATGGGGCAGCCCGGTAAACTGGGGGCATCATGACCCCAAACATTCCGGAAAACACCACAGCCGGCGTCCCGGCTGCTGCTGCCGCACCCCACATCACGGTGGAGGGCTTTGACAGCCCCATCCCCGAAATCATCGATCTCGACGCACCCCGGGACGGCGTTCCCCTGGTCATCGAAACCCAGTCCGGCCTGGAGCGCTGCGCCGCCGCCATTGCCGCCGGCACCGGCCCCGCAGGCGTTGACGCCGAACGCGCCTCCGGGTTCCGCTATGGCCAGCGGGCCTTCCTGGTCCAGATCCGGCGCGAAGGTGCCGGGACCTGGCTGATCGATCCCGAACCCTTCGGAAACCTGGACATCATCAATGACGCCCTGCGTGGCGTCGAATGGATCCTGCACGCCGCCAGCCAGGACCTGCCCTGCCTGTCCGAACTCGGGATGTGGCCGGACAAGCTCTTCGACACCGAACTGGCCGCACGCCTGGCCGGGCTTCCCCGCGTGGGGCTGGCAGCTGTGATCGAACAGCTCCTGGGATTCGGGCTCGCCAAGGAACACTCGGCCGCCGACTGGTCCACCCGCCCCCTGCCGGAGCCGTGGCTGCGCTACGCCGCCCTGGATGTGGAGGTCCTCACGGAACTGCGCGAGGAACTCAATGAACTGCTCCAGGCGGACGGGAAGCTGGAGTACGCCGAGCAGGAATTTGCCGCCATCCTCGAAGCCGGCGTCGCTCCGCCCCGGGTGGACCCCTGGCGGAAGACCTCCGGCCTGCACCAGATCCGGGACCGCCGCCAACTGGCCGCTGTCCGCGAGTTGTGGCTGGAACGCGATTCCCTGGCGCAAAAACGCGACGTGGCACCGGGCAGGCTCATTCCGGACTCCGCCCTGGTAGCGGCGGCGAAGGCCATGCCCGCCACCGTCCCGCAACTGCTCAGCACCAAGGGGTTCCACGGCCGCGCGGCCCAGCGCGAAGCTCCACGGTGGCTGCGCTGCATCGCCGCAGCACGGGACCTGGAGGAACTGCCGCCCCTGCACCTGCCCACTAACGCCCCGCCACCGCCGAGGGTCTGGGCGGACCGCGATCCCGAAGCCGCCGCCAGGCTGGCCACTGCCCGGCCCCTCCTCCAGGCCAAGGCAGAGGAACTGAACCTGCCGCTGGAGAACCTGTTGACGCCCGACTACCTGCGGCGCGTGGCGTGGCGGCCTCCAGCAATCGTTACCGAAGATTCCATTGCCGCTGAGCTGCGGGCGCTCGGGGCCCGCGGGTGGCAGGTGGAACTCAGTGCACCGCTGATCGCCGGCGCATTCCTGAACCCGCAGCCGCTGCCGCCCAAGGAAGCCAAACCTGTCGCCGCGGCCGGCGGCCAGTAACTGTCCCGCACCACCCCTTGCAGGCTAAGTTACTCACGAGTAACATCGGTGTGACCGACGCCAGGCTGCTGCCGCCCTCCGGCATGCACCCGGCGCGCCACATCTCGATGAGGAGTTACACGTGAGCCAGCACGGAAGCGGCGCATCCACGCGCACTGTCCGCGACGTCGTCTTTGTGGACGGCATCCGCACACCCTTCGGCAGGGCCGGCGAGAAGGGAATCTACGCCGGGACCCGGGCCGACGACCTGATCGTGAAATGCATCCGCGGCCTGCTGCGCCGCAACCCGTCGCTGCCGGCGGAGCGGATCGATGAGGTTGCCATCGCCGCGACCACCCAGACCGGCGACCAGGGCCTCACCCTCGGCAGGACCGCCGCGCTGCTGGCCGGCCTGCCGCGCACGGTTCCCGGCTTCGCCATCGACCGCATGTGCGCCGGCGCCATGACCGCTGTTACCACCACGGCCGGCAGCATCGGCTTCGGCGCCTACGACGTCGTCATCGCCGGCGGTGTGGAACACATGGGCCACCACCCGATGGGCTCGGGCGCCGATCCCAACCCACGGTTCATGTCCGAACGGCTGGTGGACCCGGCAGCCCTGAACATGGGAAACACCGCCGAGAACCTGCATGACCGCTTCCCCGCCATCACCAAGGAGCGCACCGATGCCTATGCGGTGGCCTCCCAGGACAAGCTGGCAGCCGCCTACCGGGACGGCATGATCCAGCCCGACCTGGTTCCCGTTGCCGCCCGGAAGCCCGGCGAGGGCTGGACTGTCCACAGCAAGGACGAACCGCCGCGCCCCGGCACCACCCTGGACGACCTCGCCGGCCTGCGCACCCCGTTCCGTGCCCATGGCCGGGTCACCGCCGGTAACGCCGCCGGACTGAACGACGGCGCAACCGCCGCCGTCCTGGCGTCCTCGGAAGCCGCCGCCGAACTGGGCCTGCCCGTCAAGATGCGGCTGGTCAGCTACGCCTATGCCGGGGTGGAGCCGGAGGTCATGGGCATCGGCCCTGTCCCGGCCACCGAGAAGGCGCTGAAGAACGCCGGCCTGGGCATCGAGGACATCGGCCTGTTCGAAATCAACGAGGCATTCGCCGTCCAGGTTTTGAGCTTCCTTGACCACTACGGCATCTCCGACGACGACCCCCGGGTCAACCGCTACGGCGGTGCCATCGCCGTGGGCCACCCCCTGGCGTCCTCCGGCGTCCGGCTGATGATCCAGCTGGCCCGCCAGTTCGAGGAAGATCCGTCGGTCCGCTACGGGATGACCACCATGTGCGTGGGCCTGGGCATGGGCGGCACCGTGATCTGGGAGAACCCGCACCACCCCGACTACAGTGGAACTCCCGCCGGGGACACCGCTGCTACCGCTTCCGAAGGAGCCATGGCATGAGCGCCGCAGATTTCCGCACGTTGGCGGACCTCTTCCCCAACGAAACCGTGACCCACTCCTACGTCCAGGACATCGCCCTGCCGGGAACTGCAGGGAAGCCCAGCCCGGGCACCTTTGCCCTGGTCACCCTGGACAACGACTTTGACCACACCAAGCCCACCACCCTTGGCCCCAACACTTTGGTGGAGCTCGGCACGGTGCTGGAAGGCCTGCGTGACCGTGCCGCCCGCGGGGAAATCGTGGGCGTGGGCGTCACCGGCAAGCCGCACTACCTGGTGGCCGGAGCCGACCTTTCCGCCGTGAAGTCCCTGGAAAAGCGCGAGCACGGACTCTGGATGGCGCAGCTGGGCCACGACGTCTATGCCACCCTGGCCAACCTGGGCGTCCCCAGCTTCGCCTTCATCAACGGCGCCGCCCTGGGCGGCGGCCTGGAGATCGCCCTGCAGTCCACCTACCGGACGGTGTCAACAGGTGCCGGCGCCCTGGCGCTGCCGGAAGCCTTCCTGGGCCTGGTGCCCGGCTGGGGCGGCGTGTACATCCTTCCCCGCCTGGTGGGCCCCGAAAACGCCGTCAAGGTGATGATCGAGAACCCGCTGAGCAACAACCGGACCCTTTCCGGTGCCCAGGCGTTCGGTCTCGGAATCGCGGACGCGCTCTTCGAACCTGCCGACTTCGTGGAGCAGTCGCTGGCCTGGGCCGCGGGCGTCATCTCCGGCGACGTGGTCCCGGAGCGGCCCAACGCCGTCGATCCCTCCTCCCCTGACGCTGCGGCCCGCTGGACCGCTGCCGTGGATGCCGGCCGGAAGTTCGTGGAAGGCAAGACGTCCAACGCTTCCCCTGCCCCTGCCAAGGTCCTGGACATCCTCGAGGCGAACCGCACCATGACCGCTGCGGAGTCAGCCGCTCTGGAGTGTGAAACCCTCGCCGGGCTCATGCAGACGGACGAGTTCCGCTCCACCGTCTACGCTTTCCTCGACCTGGTACAGAAGCGCGGCAAGCGCCCCGCCGGCGCTCCGGACCGCAAGCTGGCCCGGCCCGTCACCAAGGTGGGCGTGGTGGGCGCGGGCCTGATGGCCGGCCAGCTGGCACTCCTCTTCGCGCGGCAGCTGAAGGTGCCGGTGGTCCTGACCGACATCGACCAGGCCCGGGTGGACAAGGGCGTGGGCTATGTCCATGGCGAGGTGGACAAACTGCTGGCGAAGAAGCGCGTCAGCCAGGACGCTGCCAACCGCACCAAGGCGCTGGTGACGGGCTCGGTGTCAAAGGAAGCCTTCGCGGATGCCGACTTCGTGATTGAGGCCGTCTTTGAGGAACTTCACATCAAGAAGCAGGTCTTCGCCGAACTGGAGGGCATCGTGTCGCCGGAGTGCATCCTGGCCACCAACACGTCCTCCCTCTCGGTGACGGAGATGGCCGCGGACCTGCAGCACCCGGAGCGGCTGGTGGGCTTCCACTTCTTCAATCCGGTGGCCGTCATGCCGCTGCTGGAGATCGTCCGCGCCCCGCGGACAGACGATGCCGTGCTCGCCACCGCCTTCGAACTGGCCAAGGCCCTGAAGAAGACCGGCGTGCTGGTCAAGGATGCGGCCGCGTTCGTGGTCAACCGCATCCTGCTGCGGCTGATGGGCGAAGTGACGGCTGCCTTCGACGAGGGCACCCCCGCGGAGGTGGCGGACGCTGCGCTGCGGCCCATGGGGCTGCCCATGACACCGTTCACGCTGCTGGCCATGGTGGGCCTGCCCGTGGCGCAGCATGTCCAGGAGTCCTTGAACGCCGCTTTCGGCGACCGCTTCCCGGTTTCCGACAACCTCAAGAAGCTCATCGACAACAACGTCAAGGCACTGTGGGAGACCGCCCCGGACGGTTCCCGGGCCATCCCCCAGTCCACGCTTGAGCTGATGTCCTTTGGCTCCAGCCCGTCCACCGCGGAGCAGGTGCTGCGCCGCGTCCAGGATGCCCTGGCAGAGGAAATCGGCCTCATGCTGGACGAGGGCGTCGTGGCCGGCGCCGAGGACATCGACCTGTGCATGATCCTGGGCGCTGGCTGGCCCATGTTCCTGGGCGGCATTACGCCGTACCTGGACCGGGTGGGCGCATCGGAGCGGGTCAACGGCAAGCGCTTCCTGGCGCCCGGCGTCGCGTCGAGCAAGTCCCGGGACTAGGCGTACCGGCGGTCAGGCCGGTACCAGCCGGCCGCCGTCGAGCGCCAGGATGCGGTGCGCCGCCGCGCGTGCATAGCCCAGTTCATGGGTGACCAGCACGACGGCGGCGCCCGCCTCCGCTGCCGACCGTACGGTTGTATCGAGCAGCGCGAGTCCGTCGCCGTCCAGCGCCACCGTCGGTTCGTCCAGCGCCAGGACGGCAGGCCGGCGGGCCAGGACGGTGGCCAGGGCCAACAGTCGCTGGGCGGACGCCGGCAGCTCGGCAGGATGTTCCTGGGCCGCACCTTCCAGGCCGACAGCCTCCAGCGCCGCGGCGGCGTAATCGGCCGCCATCGCCGGACTGAACAGGCGGTCCAGCCCGAACCCGACTTCCCGCAGCACCGTGCGTTCGAACAGCTGCTCACGGGGCTGCTGCAAGAGCAGGCCGACGGACGCCGCCGTTTTTCCCACCGGAGCTCCCGCGATGTCGCCGCCGCGGACCAGGACAGTGCCTGCGGTGGGACGGAGCAGGCCGTTGAAGTGCCTCAGGAGCGTTGATTTCCCTGCACCGTTGGGGCCGGTGACAGCTACGATTTCCCCCGGATGGACTGACAGGTTGATGTCCTGGAGCACCATTGCGCGGCGGTCCGGCCCCGGCTCCTGCCGTCGACGCCTGCGGCGGCGTTCGGCCACTTCAGGGTATCCAAAGGACACCCCCCGCAGCTCCAGCGCCGCGGGGCCGGCAGGTAACTCCTCCTCCACCCGGCGGCTGGAGGGCCGGGGCGCGGGGCTCGAAGCGGTTTCCAGGTCGAGGCGCCTGATGGCCGGTGGCAGGAGCCCGGAGCCGGACCTGGGCGCGGCAGGAGGCCCGCCGGAGGTGAGCGTGCCGTCCGCCAGCACCAGCCACGTGCCGGCCTCCAGCAGCAGCGGGTCAACCGCCTGGCTGAGGATCACGACGGCGGTGCCTTGTTTGAGGAGGTCCCGGACCAACGCGGCCAGTTCGTTGGCCCCTGCCGCGTCCAGGGAGGCGAAGGGCTCGTCCATGACCAGCACCGGAGGTCCGGGGATGATCGCGCAGCCGATGGCCAGCCGCCGCAGCTGGCCGCCGGACAGCCGGGCAGGGTCCTGGTTCAACTGGCCGGCGAGCCCCAGGAGCGCAGCGGTTCGCTCCACGGCGGCTTTCATCCCGGCACGGTCCATGCCGGTGTTTTCCAGACCGAATGCGAGTTCCTCGGCCACCGTGGCCCGGACGGTGGACAGGACGCCGGCAGGGTCCTGGGGCACGAAACCCACCTGCCGGCCCCACTGGGCGGGATCGATCCGGGGGTCCCCGGTGCCGCCGTCGAAGTCCAGCCGTGTGCCGGCCAGCTCAAGGAATCCCGCCAGCCTGCCGTGGCCGCCCGGTGCCAGCCAGCCGGACAGCAACCGGCCCAGCGTGGACTTGCCACTCCCGGATGCGCCGAGGATGGCCGTGAAGGAGCCCGGCGCAACGGAAACAGCCAGGTCATGAAGGGCGGGGGCATGCCCGTCGTGGAAGGTAAAGTTCCGGATCCCGGCAGCCAGCACGGGGCTGTCCAGGGGGACGGCGCGGCTGGCAGAAGCCATGCGTTCAGGCACCGGACTGCACCACCCGGAGAATCAGTGCGGCCAGTGCCGCCACCACCAGGACGGCCCGCACTGCCCGCTGGGCGGTGGAATCGGGCACTTCCCGGTAGGTAGTCCGTGGTCCGGGGTTGCCCAGTCCACGAGCTTCCAGGGCAGCAGCCCGGGTCCCTGCATCATCGATCAGGGACAGGACCAGGGGAACCGCCTGCAGCCGGAATGCGGCCACCCTGGACAGCAGCCCGCGGGTGATGACCAGGCCGCGCGATTCCTGCGCCTCCCGGATCCGGCGCGCCCGGCCGGCAATGGCCGGCAGCAGGGTCAGGGTGGAGGCCAGGACGAAAGCGAACCGGCCCTGCACGCCGCGGGCCGACAAGGCCGCCACGAGGTCCGGGACGCTGACACTGAAGGAAAACAGCAGCAGGGCCAGGACCACCGCGGCGAGCTGCAGGATGCGATGCACGGCAAACTGCAGGCCCTCTGCCGTGATGCGGGCAGGTCCCCACTCGGCCAGCACGGTCCTTCCTTCCGGGAAGAAGAGGCCGTGCAGCACCAGCAATGAAAGGCCGAGGGGGACCAGGACTGCCGCGGCAGCCGGCACAACCCGGCGGGCCGTGCCGCCCGCCAGGGACAGGCCAAGGCAGGCTGCAGCCACGGTGCCTGAGAGCACCCAGTTTGCTGCCGCCGTCGTCATGACCGCGGTGCTGGCGGCAGCGACAAGTGAGGTCAGCGGATTGATCCGCTCCCGCCTGGCCGGGGCGGCGGTCCTGCCCGCCGGGGATGCTGTCACGGTGCTTGGGTCAGCCGTTCAGCGCTGAATCGCTGGCCGGTCCCGACGCAGTACCCGGTGCCTGCTTCGAACCGTCGGCGTGCGCACCCGTCTGCGGCGCCGGGGCCGGGCTGCTGCCGGCGAGCACCCGGTGGCGGCGGATGAAGGGGAACTGCTGGCGCGTCCGGCGCGGCAGCGCGTAGACCAGGACGGCCACGATGGTGAACACGATGGCCTTGTCCATGGGGTCGGACAGGAGTGCCTGCTTGGTGATGGCGGCCAGGAGGGTGTCCCCCATGGCCCGGAAGGCACTGACGATGGCGCCGGTGGCCACGCCCGACGTTCCGCCGAAGACGAAGGCTGCCACGGGGGCGGACACGACGCCTGCGATGATCCCGGTGACGAAGCCGGCAACCGGGGCAAGGTAGAAGCGGCGGAAGAGGCCGTAGCGTGCCGCGAGGCCGGCCAGGCAGCCGATGAGCGCGGCGCCTGCGGCGAACGGCAGCACGGTGGGGTTGAAGAAGGACCAGACGATGCTGCTGAGCGCGCCGGTGGCGGCGCCGGCGGCCGGGCCGGCCAGGACGGCGATCAGCACCGTGCCGATGGCGTCGAGGTAGAAGGGAACCAGGGTGCTGCCGACAAACTGGCCCAGCATGATGTTCAGGACCAGCGCCACCGGGATCAGCACCAGGGTGGAGGCGGGAAGCGTGGGCAGCACGGCGACGATCAGCAGGACCGCTCCTGCCAGGAAACCGGTGAGGGCGATCAGGGCCGATGCGCTGCCCGGACCCCCGGTGATGTCTGCGGGCTGATTAAGGACCAGGAAGACGTACGTGGCGGCAATGGCCAGGGCGCCGAGGATCTCCAGCAGCCGGCGGCGGGCCGCGGGGCGTTCCTGGGACGGAAGCGTCAAAGAGGGCGATGACATGGGGAATGTTCCTTTGGGGTGCTGGCAGTGGCCCGGCAGTACCGGGCCGGGATGTGGCTGCCTATGTCACCTCGGCAGCAGCCGGCGGCAACTGCGCCGGGCCGGTCCGGAGCCCATTCTACCGGCCATCCTCCGGCAGCGTCCCGGGCAGGATGTTCCTGCCGCGCCGGCCGTGGATCGCCTGCCTCACCCCGTCTTCCGGGCCAGGCGCCCCACGGCGGACACCAGCTCACCGAACGCCTGCTCCGGGTTGTTGGCGGACACGATCCGGGCATTCGGGGGTGCGCCCCAAAGCCCGCGAAAGTCTGCCACGGTTGTTCCCATGAGGAGCCCCGATTCCGTTTCGACGTCCACCGTGGCCGGGCGCGCGGCGTACTCAAGGGTGCCGGCGGCCACCCCGGCGGCAAAGAAGTCATGGACGTGGGCTAGGTAGCCCTGGTCATAGAGCCGGTGGAACTCGAAGTAGAAGCGCAGGGCGTCCGAAAGGTGCCTGATAAGGGTGTTGTCGGAAGTGCTGCGGCGGCCCTCAGGGTCTTCCGGGAGTACCAGCTCCGAAACGGCGGCGCCCGCAGCCCGGGCCAGCGCCCTGACGTGAGCCGGGTGCATTTCCATGCGTTCTGTGGTGTCCAGCGAGCAGACGATGGGCAGTTTCTCCAGCGGCCGGCCGCGGTAGGCGGCGTAGACCTCCCTGGCGGCGTGCGGATCCACGTGGGTGTTCCACTCGGCGGTGGGTGTGGTGTTGCCCTGGTGGTAGAAGGCGCCGCCCATGATTACCACTTTGGCCAGGAGATCGGGAAGTTCCGGTTCCTGCCGCAGGGCCAAAGCGAAGTTGGTGAGCGGAGCGGTAATGAGCGCGGTCAACTCCCCCGGCCTGGCCCTGGCGTGCTCGATCCACAGGTCCACTGCATTCTGCGGACTGGGTTGGCCTGATGGTTCAGGCAGCACCGCGTAGCCGATTCCCTGCGGCCCATGCGTTTCCGGGGTCGTGATCAGGGGGATGGACAGGGGCTTCCGGGCACCCACCGCCACCTGCACTCCAGGGCGCCCGCACAGCTCCAGCAGGGCGAGCGTGTTGCGCGCCACCTGGTCGGCGTCGACGTTGCCCGGGGTGGCCGTGACCGCCACGAACTCCGTGTCCGGGAGGGCGGCAAGATAGGCGAGGGCCAGGGCATCGTCGATGCCGGTATCGACGTCCAGGAGGTAGGCGGGCACGGTCGCCTAGAAGAGCGCGACCTTGGGCACGGCGGGGAAGATCCCGTCAAGGGCGGCCAGGTCCTCCGGGGTGGGGACCCAGTCCGCCGCTTCCGCGTTTTGCTGGACCTGTTCCGGCCTGGTGGCGCCGGCGATGACGCTGGCCACCGAGGGCTGGGCGGCGAGCCAGGAGAAGGCCACCTCGATCTCGGTCAGGCCGCGCTCCTTCGCGAAGGCGCTGTACCTTCCCAGCTGGTCCCAGTCGGCGTCGTCCACCATGTTGGTGCGGGTGTGGCTGAGCCGGGATCCTTCCGGAGCGTGGCCCGGCGAATACTTGCCGGTCAGCAGGCCGTTGGCCAGCGGGAAGTATGGCAGGACGCCCAGGCCGAATTCCTCCGCCGCCGGGGTCACCTCCAGTTCGGCGCGCCGGTCCAGGAGGTTGTAGTGGTTTTGCGAGGAGATGAACCGTGCGGTGCCCAGTTCGCGGGCCACGTATTCCGCTTGAGCGATCTGCCAGCCGGAGCGGTTGGAGTGGCCGATGTAGCGGACTTTGCCGCTGCGGACCAGGGTGTCCAGCGCGGACAGGGTTTCGTCGATGGGCGTGAGCGGATCGGGGGTGTGGAACTGGTAAAGGTCTATCCAGTCGGTACCGAGCCGCCGCAGCGAGGCCTCCACCGACTGGATGATGTACCGCCGGGAACCACGGGCGCCGAAGTCCGGGCCGTTGGCGCCCTTGGCATCCATCCCGAATTTGGTGGCAACCACCACGTCACCGCGCCGGCTGCCGAGGGCCTTGCCCAGCATGGTTTCGCTGAGTCCCGGTTCCCTGCCGTAGTTGTCTGCCACATCGAACAGCGTGATGCCGGAGTCGATGGCGGCGTTGACCACCGCGTCCGTGGCGTCCTGCGACTCCGTGGCGGTGTTGGCGCGGCCCAGGTTGTTGCAGCCCAGGCCAACGGTGGAGACGGTGAGGCCTGATTTTCCAACGCGGCGGTAACTGGTCACGGGGGTCTCCTAGAGGCTGAAGCTGCTGGCGGTCTTGGCGGAGTGCTTGAGCTTGTACTGGTCGGGGTCGCTGAACGGGGCGGCGGCGATGCTGAGCTTGGTGAAGTCGAGGTCCTCGCCGCGGGCGCACACCTTGATGGCGTTGACTGCCTTGTTGACGTCCGGGCACAGGCAGAAGATGTTCAGCTTGTAGTCGGTGAATTCGGACCGCTCAACCGTTCCCAGGCCGCGCCAGGCCAGGTGGCTGATGAGGGCGTCCTTGGCCTTTTGCTCAAGGCGGCGGTCCCGGTCGGTGCCTTCCCTGGTCTTGAGGGCGAACTGTGCCACTACCCAGAACTGCTCCTCGTTGGGGATCTCCGCGTAGCCGTCCTCCGCGCATTGTGCGGCAAAGGCGTCCAGGAGGCCTTCTGCAGCACCGGCATCGGGGACGTCGGTTTCCTCGGTCTTGCTCTGGTGCCCCACGGCGCCGAAGTTCATCACGAACTGGGAGTACTCCTCGTCGAACCAGGCTTCCCGGAACTGGAGGGCGCCCTCGTCGTCGCGTTTGTAGACCCTGACAATGCCGCTCATGTGGTGCGTCCTTTGGTAAACCATTCAACGTCGGTGCCGTCGAAAGGCGCGTGCTGTGCCTTGACGGCGTGGTAGAGCCCGTCCGCCGCGGCCTGGATGTCCTTGATCAGACGGTGGGGGTAGTGCATGGAGACGCTGTGTTCCGCGAACTCGTCCTGGTCGTCGATGAAGACGCCGCGGTCGGCGGTGCGGATGACGTCCAGGTCCATGTCGATGACATGGAACTCGGTTACCGCCGGCCGGATGTGTGTCCACTCGTGGCCCACGGCGAGGTCGATGTAGACCCGCACTCCGCCGGGGTTGGCGGAGTCGTAGAACGTGGCCACCCAGTCACCCTGGCGCGGCACCAGCAGGACAGCGTCCGAACGGGTGTAGAACGCGGCGCCGGGCCGGGAACAGAACTCGTTGGTGCCCTGGAAGATCCACCACCCGTGCTGGTCCTCGCCCACGTACCGCCCCGGCACCACCCAGTGGGCTTTGCCGTTCCATTTGCGGTTCCTGGACACCACCAGCTGGCCCGGCTCCAGCCCGTTGGGAACGCGTGTGGTGGTGGTGTGCAGGACCGGTCCGGACTCCCCCGCCGGCCCGGGGTACTTCAGTTCGTCCTCGTCCCTCACAGGATCGGAAGGCTGCCGGTGGTGGGGTGCTGCTGCCCGGGGAGGGGCCGCGCAAAGGGAACCTTCGTTCCCAGGACCTGTGCGACGACGTCGTGCGTGATCTGCTGGGCGGTCAGCCCAACGCGCTCCAGCACCTGGTTGCGGGTGCCGTGGTCGAGGAACTCCACCGGCAGGCCCACCTCGTTCAGGGCGGTGTCGACGCCCGCGGCACGCATCTCCTGCCGGATACGCGAGCCGACGCCGCCTGCGCGGACGCCGTCTTCGATGCAGATCACCAGGCGGTGGTGTGAGGCCAGCGCAATGATGGAACGGCGGACGGGAAGGACCCAGCGGGGATCCACCACGGTGGTGCTGATGCCCTGCGCGCCAAGCCGGTTGGAAACGTCCAGGGCCAGTTCGGCCATGGCGCCCACGCTGACGATCAGCACGTCGTTTTCCGTGGAGCCTGAAGGCCTGCGGGCCAGGATGTCCACGCCGTCGCTGAGCCGTTCCAGGGCCTCGACGGCGGGGCCAACGGATCCCTTGGAGAAGCGGACGACGCTGGGGGCATCGCTGATGGCAACGGCTTCTCGCAGCTCCTCGCGGAGCCGGGTGGCGTCGCGGGGCGCGGCAAGGTGCAGTCCGGGGACGATCTGGACCATGGCCATGTCCCACATGCCGTGGTGGCTGGCGCCGTCCGGGCCGGTAACGCCGGCCCGGTCAAGGACGATCGTGACGCCGGCCTTGTGGAGGGCGACGTCCATGAGGAGCTGGTCGAATGCCCGGTTCAGGAAGGTGGCGTACACCGCCACCACCGGATGCAGTCCGCCGAAAGCCATGCCCGCAGCTGCGGTGAGCGCATGCTGTTCCGCGATGCCGACGTCGATGACGCGCTTGGGATGCTTGGCCGCGAATTTGTGCAGGCCCACCGGGATCAGCATGGCCCCTGTGATGCCCACGATGTCGTCGCGTTCGTCGGCGATGGCGGCGATCTCGTCCGCGAACACGGAGGTCCAGGACTGGGCGCCGCCGGCGCCGGTGGGCTCGCCCGTTTCGGGGTCGATGATGCCGACAGCGTGGAACTGGTCCGCTTCATGGGCCCGGGCCGGAGCGTAGCCGTGGCCCTTTTCCGTCATGGCGTGGACGATCACGGGGCCGCCGTAGTTCCGGGCAGTGGAGAGCGCGTGCTCCATGGCCTGGAGGTTATGGCCGTCCACCGGGCCGATGTACTTCATGCCGAGGTCCTCGAACATGCCCTGCGGCGCCCACCAGTCCTTGATGCCCTTTTTCACGGCGTGCAGGCTCTTGTAGGTGAACTGCCCCACAGGGCCGCCGTCCTGGAGCTTCTTCTTCCACCAGTCAAGCGCGCCCTCGTATGCGGGAGCGGCGCGGAAGGAGTCGATGGTGGGGCGCAGGGAGGCAAGGTAGTCCGCGAAGCCGCCCACCGTGGGGGCGTAGGACCGGCCGTTGTCGTTGACCACGATGACCACGCGGCGTTTCTTGTCAGCCGCGATATTGTTGATGGCTTCCCAGGCCATGCCGCCGGTGAGGGCACCATCGCCGATGATGGCCACCACATGCCGGTCGCCTTCGCCGGTGAGCTGGCGGGCCCGGGAAATGCCGTCGGCCCAGGACAGGGACGACGACGCGTGGGAGCTTTCCACAATGTCGTGTTCCGATTCGGCCCTGTCCGGGTAGCCGGAGAGCCCGCCTTCCTGGCGGAGCGTGCTGAAGTCCTGGCGTCCGGTGAGCAGCTTGTGGACGTAGGACTGGTGCCCTGTGTCAAAGACGATGCTGTCGCGGGGGGATTCGAAGATGCGGTGCACGGCCAGCGTCAGTTCCACGACGCCGAGGTTGGGCCCGAGGTGGCCGCCCGTCTGGGAGACGTTCGTGATCAGGAAATCCCTGATCTCCGAAGCCAGCTGTTCCAGCTGTTCCTCGGTCAACTCGTTCAGGTCCTGCGGATTCCGGATGGTGTCCAAGATTCCCAATGACCCCTCCTTCGGGTGGTAGACGTGCCGTTTAACTCTAACGCCTTGGTGTGAATGCAAAGCCGAAGCCCCGGCTGGTCGGTGACCGGCCGGGGCTTCGGGGAGGTTGGTGCCTGGGCGGCAGTTCCGCTAGTTGGCGGAAATCTGGCGCAGCACGTACTGCAGGATGCCGCCGTTGCGGTAGTAGTCCGCTTCGCCCGGGGTGTCGATGCGGAGCACCGCGTCGAAGGACTTCGAGGAGCCGTCCTCTGCGGTGGCGGTGACCTTCAGGGTCTTGGGCGTGCTGCCCTCGTTGAGGGCGGTGACGCCCTCCACCGAGAAGGTTTCCGTGCCGGTCAGGCCCAGGCTGGCAGCGTTCTCGCCGGCCGGGTACTGCAGCGGCAGGACGCCCATGCCGATGAGGTTGGAGCGGTGGATGCGCTCGTAGCTCTCGGCGATGACGGCCTTGACGCCCAGCAGTGCGGTGCCCTTGGCAGCCCAGTCGCGCGATGACCCGGAACCGTATTCCTTGCCTGCCAGGACCACCAGCGGGGTGCCGGCTGCCTGGTAGTTCTGCGCGGCGTCGTAGACGTATGCCTGCGGGCCGTCAGCCTGGGTGAAGTCGCGGGTGAAGCCACCCTCAACGCCGTCCAGGAGCTGGTTCTTGATACGGATGTTCGCGAACGTGCCGCGGATCATCACTTCGTGGTTGCCACGGCGCGAACCGTAGGAGTTGAAGTCCTTGCGCTCCACGCCGTTGGCCAGCAGGTACTGGCCGGCCGGGGTGTCGGACTTGAAGGAACCGGCCGGGGAGATGTGGTCGGTGGTGACGGAGTCGCCGAGCTTCAGGAGCACGCGAGCGCCCGAGATGTCCTTGACGGGCTCCGGCTGGGCCTTCATGCCCTCGAAGTACGGGGGCTTCCGGACGTAGGTGGAGTTCTGGTCCCAGGCGAAGGTGTCGCCGGCGGGGGTGTCCAGTGCCTTCCAGCGGTCGTCGCCCTCGAAGACGCCCTCGTAGCCCTTGGCGAACATGTCCTTGTCGATCGACGAGTCGATGACCTGCTGGACCTCAACCGGGTTGGGCCAGATGTCCTTCAGGAAGACGTCGTTGCCGGCCTCGTCCTTGCCGAGCGGGTCGGCCTCGAAGTCGAAGTCCATGGAACCGGCCAGGGCGTAGGCGATGACCAGCGGCGGGGACGCCAGGTAGTTCATCTTCACGTCCGGGTTGATGCGGCCTTCGAAGTTGCGGTTGCCGGACAGGACGGCGCTGACGGCGAGGTCGTTGGCCTGGATGGCCTCGGAGATCTCTGCTTCCAGCGGGCCCGAGTTGCCGATGCAGGTGGCGCAGCCGTAGCCCACGATGTAGAAGCCGAGCTTCTCCAGGTACGGGGTCAGGCCGGACTTCTCGTAGTAGTCGGTGACTACCTTGGAGCCGGGGGCGACGGAGGTCTTGACCCACGGCTTGGCGGTGAGGCCCTTTTCGACGGCGTTGCGCGCCAGCACGGCGGCGGCGAGCATGACCGAGGGGTTGGACGTGTTGGTGCAGGACGTGATGGACGCAATGGTTACCGCGCCGTGGTCCAGCTCAAACTCGCGGCCGTCAGCCATCTTTACGGGCACCGGGTTGGAGATCCGCCCGGCGCCGCCATGCGCTGCGGAGTACTTCGGCGGTTCGCGGTCGGTGTCCGAGATATGGGTCGCTCCGCCCGTGAAGGACGGCGCGTCCGAAGCCGGGAAGCTCTCCTCGAGGGACTCGTCCAGGGTGCCCGCGTTCGCGTCGTGCGAGACGTAGTTGAGCAGGTCGTGGCGGAACTCGTCCTTGGCCTCGGTCAGCTCGATGCGGTCCTGCGGGCGCTTGGGGCCGGCGATCGACGGAACAACCGTGGACAGGTCCAGTTCCAGGTACTCGGAGAACTTGATGTCGCGGGAAGGATCGTGCCACAGGCCCTGTTCCTTGGCGTAGGACTCCACGAGGGCAACGTTCTGCTCGGACCGGCCGGTGAGGCGCAGGTAGTCCAGGGTCACGTCGTCGATGGGGAACATGGCGGCGGTGGAGCCGAACTCGGGGCTCATGTTGCCGATGGTGGCGCGGTTGGCCAGCGGCACGGCCGCGACGCCCTCACCGTAGAACTCCACGAACTTGCCCACCACGCCGTGCTTGCGCAGCATTTCGGTGATGGTCAGCACCACGTCGGTTGCGGTGGCGCCGGCGGGGATGCTGCCGCTGAGCTTGAAGCCCACGACGCGCGGGATGAGCATGGAGACGGGCTGGCCAAGCATTGCTGCCTCGGCTTCGATGCCGCCCACGCCCCAGCCCAGCACGCCCAGGCCGTTGACCATGGTGGTGTGCGAGTCGGTGCCAACGCAGGTGTCGGGGTAGGCGCGCAGTGCACCGTCCACTTCGCGGGTCATGACGGTGCGGGCCAGGTATTCAATGTTGACCTGGTGCACGATGCCGGTTCCCGGGGGGACCACCTTGAAGTCGTCAAATGCGGTCTGGCCCCAGCGCAGGAACTGGTAGCGCTCACCGTTGCGCTGGTATTCGATCTCCATGTTGCGCTCCAGTGCGCCGGAGTTGCCGAAGGCGTCGATCTGGACGGAGTGGTCGATGACCATTTCGGCCGGTGCCAGCGGGTTGACCCGCTTGGGATCGCCACCCAGGTCCTTGACGGCTTCACGCATGGTGGCCAGGTCGACCACGCAGGGAACACCGGTGAAGTCCTGCATGATCACGCGCGCCGGCGTGAACTGGATTTCTGTATCGGGTTCCGCATTCGGATCCCAGCCTGCCAAAGCGCGAACGTGATCGGCAGTGATGTTCGCGCCGTCCTCGGTCCTCAGCAGGTTTTCAAGCAATACCTTGAGGCTGAACGGAAGGTTTTCTGCACCTTCAACGGAGTTCAACCGGAAAATTTCGTACTCGGTTCCGGCTACATTAAGTTTGCCTTTTGAACCGAAGCTGTCCACAGTGCTCATCGCAGGACTCCTCTCGCAACAGTTTCATCTTTGTCGCGCGGTTGACCGCCTGCTAGTTAGGAAGCCCTAAGTAGTTCCAGGGCCCGAAAATTTGCACACGGCCGGCCGAGAATTCGGGCGCGACGTGGGACTACTACGGCCATCGTAGTCGAAAACCGTGGCGGCATCATGGAGCCGGAGTCAGCAGTGCCACTGTCTCGAGGTGGTGGGTGTGGGGGTACAGGTCGAAGGCCCGCAGCCCGGCGAGCTCCCACCCGGAGCGTCGGAAGTAACCGAGGTCACGCGCGAACGACGCCGGATCGCAGGACACATAGGCAATGGCCCGGGGCTGCGACGCGACGAGTTGGCCGACAACGGCTTTCCCGGCTCCGGCGCGGGGAGGGTCGAGGACCAGGGCGTCGAAGTTCCGCGGTTTCTGGCGCAGGACCCGCTCCACGCGCCCCTGGACCACCTCCACCTGCGGTGCGGAGTGCAGGTTCTTCCGGGCATCCCGGCTTGCCCCCGGCGCCCCTTCAACCGAGAGGACGGACCCCGTCTCCCCTACGGCATCAGCCAGCACGGCGGTGAAGAGCCCGGCGCCCGCGTAGAGGTCGGCGACCACGGCTCCGGGGTTCAGGAAGTCACCCTGCCGGAGGAATTCTGTGACAGCCCCCACAAGGGTCCCGGGCGCGTCGCGGTGTATCTGCCAGAAACCCTCGCCGGTCACCCGGTATTCATGTCCGGCGGCGGTTTCCTGCACCCAGGTGCGTCCCCGGAGCTGCGTGACGGTTCCGGCCAGCGGATCGAAGGCTGCCACCGATGCGTCCGCCGGCAGGGCCGCGGCGATCGCCCGCAGCCGCTTGTCCTTGGTGCCCGGCGCGGGGGCCAGGAGCACCAGGGGCCGGGAACCGTTGGCCGGCGCGGCCACCTCAACCCGTTCGATGCCCTGCAGGTCCAGGTCCCACAGGCGCAGGGTGTTGATGGCTTCGCTTGCCAGGGGCATCTCCCGCACCGCAACGATGTGGTTGGAGCGGTGGGCGTGCATCCCGAGCCTGCCGCCCGGGGTGACCGAAAAACTCGCCCGCGTGCGCCACCCCAGGCCGGTGCCGCCGTCGTCCGCTTCCCCTACGCGTTCGACCCCGCCGGTCCATACGGACGGCACCTGGTCGAAGCCGGCCAGCCGGGTGAGCTGTTCTGCCACGACGTCCGCTTTCAGGCTGCGCTGCCGGGCCAGGGTCATGTGCCCGAACTCGGCCCCGCCCACCGGCGGGTGGCCGTGGCCCCAGACGCGCAGGGAATCGGCCACGTGCCAGAAGTGTTCCACCCGGTCCGGCGATGCTTCCAGCACCTCGATGACATCGGCCCGCCAGAACTTGGCGCCGTCCGCGGCGTCGGTGAGCCTGACGCGGACTTTCTCCCCCGGAATGGCGTGCCGGACAAAGACCACGCGGCCCTCATGGCGCGCCACGCAGTGCCCGCCGTGGGCCACCGGACCGACGTCGAGGACGGCCTCCTCACCGGTGTGGCCGGTTTCATCCCCTGCAGGCAGGGAAGTATCTGATGCCGGCAAAGCGGCGGAAGGGTTGGCGGTCACTGGACATCCTGGAGGTTCTTGGCTTCTTCGGAGGATTTGAGCTGCCAGGGAACGCTGGCCACCATGACTCCCGGTTCAAAGTGCAGCCGGGTCTTGATGCGGAGGGCGGTCTGGTTGTGAACCAACTGCTCCCACCACTTGCCCACCACGTACTCGGGGATGTAGACCACCACCAGGTCCCGCGGGGAATCCAGGCGCATCTGCTTGACGTAGTCCATGATGGGCGTGACGGTCTCGCGGTACGGGCTGGCGAGCACGGTCAGCGGCACCGGGATCTCAAGTTTTTCCCAGTCCGCGATGGTGTGTGCGGTCTCGTCCGGGTCGATGTCCACGGTGATGGCGTCCAGCCGGGAGGGGCGGGATGCCCGCGCGTAGGCCAGGGCCCGCAGCACCGGCTTGCGGACGTGGGAGACCAGCAGGACGGCGTGGACCCTGGTGGGCAGGGCGCGCGGTGAGGAGTCCTCGTCCACCGCAAGTTCCTTGGCGACGTTGTCGTAGTGGGCCCGGATGCTCCACATGATCAGGAAGAGGATGAACATGGCCAGCAGGGCAATCCAGGCGCCCTGCTGGAACTTGGTGATGAGGACGATGACCAGCACCAGTCCGGTCATACCGAAACCGATGCTGTTGATGGTCCGGGACTTAATCATCTTCCGCCGGACGGCCTTGTCCTTGGCCAGTTTCAGCTCGCGCCCCCAGTGCCGGATCATGCCGAGCTGGCTGAGCGTGAAGGAGATGAAGACGCCCACGATGTACAGCTGGATCAGCTTGGTGACGTCGGCATCGAAGGAGATGATCAGGATCAGCGCACCTGCCGCGAGGGCCAGCACGCCGTTGCTGAACGCAAGCCTGTCGCCGCGGGTCCGGAGCTGGCGGGGCAGGTAGCCGTCCTGGGCGAGGATGGAGCCCAGGACCGGGAAGCCGTTGAAGGCGGTGTTGGAAGCAAACACCAGGATGACGCCGGTGGCAGCCACCACGATATAGAAGGGTATGCTGCCGGCGCCGAAGATCGTCTGCGCAATCTGGCTGATGGCCGGGTTCTGGATGTAGCCCTCAGGCAGCGGGCTGCCGTTCAGCAGGAATTCCTTGGCGGGGTCCAGCACAATGTGGACCTTGGTGGCGTTGGCCAGGTAGATGATGCCCGCCAGCATGGCGGCGCCGATCACGCCCAGGAGCAGCAGGGTGGTGGCAGCGTTCTTGCTCTTGGGGTGCCGGAAGTTGGGAACGCCGTTGCTGATGGCTTCGACGCCGGTCAAGGCCGCGGCGCCCGATGAGAAGGCCCGCAGCAGCAGGAAGGCGCCTGCCAGGCCCACCAGGCCCTGGTCGAAGCCTTCCGCGGGAACAATGGTGAATGCAGCCGACGGCGCCTCGCCCAACTGCCCCGTGGCGGCCTGGAACATGCCCACCGCGGTCATGCCGAGGATGGACGCCATGAAGATGTAGGTGGGGACGGCGAAGACGCTGCCCGCTTCCTTGATGCCGCGCAGGTTCACCAGGGCCAGGATGACGACGCCGATGGTGGCGATGACGGCCTGCTCGCCGTGCAGCGAGGGCACAGCCGTGGTCAGGTACGCCGCGGCGGAGGACATCGACACGGCGACGGTCAGGACGTAGTCCACCAGGAGGGCAGACGCCACCGTCAGGCCGGCGTACTTGCCCATGTTCTCGTTGGCGATCTCGTAGTCGCCGCCGCCTGACGGGTACGCGTGCACGTTCTGCCGGTAGGAGGCCACCACGGTCAGCAGGACCACCATCACCGCCAGGCCGACCCATGGCGAGATCGCCACGGCGCTGACACCGGCCAGTGCCAGGGTGAGCAGGATCTCGTCCGGTGCGTAGGCTACGGACGAGAGGGCGTCGGACGCAAAGATCGGCAATGCGATCTTCTTGGGAAGCAGGGTGTGGGCCAGTCGGTCATTCCGGAAGGGCCTGCCCACCAGCACGCGTTTGACGGCGTTCAGTATTGTCAACACCCCACAAAGCTAGTCTGATTCGCGGACGATGTCATGACGGGCCGCTGCCAGGCCTAACAAGGGCCATGCCGGTAGAGTTCTAGCTGCACGATCCTGACTTAGATACAAAGGAGATACGGTGGCGCATTTCGTGATCATGGGATGTGGCCGGGTGGGGGCAACGCTGGCGCACACGCTGGAGGATGCCGGTCATTCCGTGGCCATCATCGACCAGGATGACCGCGCGTTCCGCCGGCTCCGCCAGGGCTTCACTGGCCGGAAGGTGACCGGTGTGGGCTTTGACCGCGAGACCCTCAAGCAGGCAGGAGTTGGCGAGGCCTACGCCTTCGCCGCCGTTTCCAGCGGTGACAACTCAAACATCCTGGCCACCCGGGTTGCCCGCGAGACCTTCCACGTTCCGCATGTCGTCGCCAGGATCTACGATCCGGGTCGCGCCGAAATCTACCAGCGCCTGGGCATCCCCACGGTGGCCGCCGTCCGCTGGAGCGCGGACCAGGTGCTGCGCCGCATCCTTCCCGAACAACATCTCGCCGGTGATTTCCGTGAGCCCTCGGGCCGGCTGGTCCTGGCTGAACTGGACCTGGACGCCGGCTGGATCGGGCACCGGATCAGCAGCATTGAGAAAGCCGCCGATGTCCGCGTGGCCTACGTCACCCGCTTTGGCGAGGGCCTGCTGCCTGGCGCCGGAACGGCGTACCAGGACGGTGACACCGTGCACGCCATGCTGCAGGTGGACCGCAGCGCCCAGATCGCCCAGATCCTCGCCAAAGCCCCCGCCAAGGAGTATCAGTGAAAGTCGTTATCGTCGGCGCCGGCAGCGTCGGATCATCCATCGCCAGGGAATTGCTGGCGCATAAGCACGAGATCCTCCTGATCGACCTCAAGCCCGAGGTGATCGGCCGCAGCGGCCTGCGGGGCGCCCACTGGCTGGTGGGCGACGCGTGCGAGCTCTCCACGCTGCAGGGCGCCAAGGTGGAGGACGCCGACGTCGTGGTCTCCGCAACGGGCGATGACAAAGTGAACCTGGTGGTGTCCCTGCTGGCGAAGACCGAGTTCGGTGTTGGCCGCACCGTGGGCCGGGTGAACAACCCGAAGAATGACTGGATGTTCAATGACTCCTGGGGTGTTGACGTGGCCGTTAATACCCCGCAGCTGATGACCGCCCTCGTGGAGGAGGCAGTGGAGATCGGTGACCTGGTCCGCCTGCTGACGCTGCAGACCGGGGTGGCGTCCCTGGTGGAATTCACCGTGCCCCACGACTCCCACGTCATCGGCATGACCGTGGGAGACATCCACTGGCCGGAGGACGCCACCCTGGTGGCCATCCTGCGGGACCAGGCGCCGATTACGCCCAGCAGGGACGACGTCATCGACGGCGGGGACGAACTCTTCTTCGTCACCACCATTGCCGCCGAGGACGGACTGCGGGAGCTGCTCTCCTCCGCCCCGGGCAGCATCGACCCCGGGGAACAGCCCACGGGCAACGGCCAGCCGGCCACCGCGGGCGGCCACGGCCATGCTTTGGACGACGACGGCTTCGACGGCTAGGCCGGCCGCCGCGGAGCCTGGGCGTCAGGCCGTACGGTCTGCGCCGGCTTCAGCGTCGGCCGGAGCAGGCCGGGTTACCAGCCACGCAACCCAGATCCCGAGGATGTACAGGGGCGCGCCCATGATGAGGCGGGTGGTGGCGAGTGCGGCGAGGCCGTCGGTGCCCATGAGGTAAAGGGGCACCTGCACGATGAGCCGGAGCGCCAGGACGGCGACAATGATCCACGTGCCCAGCCGGTATGCCTTGACCCTGGCCGGCTCCTTGCGCCACTCCACGCCCTCATTGCGGATGAAACCGAAGAGGAGGCCCGCCACGGGCCACTTGACGGCAATGGAAAGGACCATCGCCAGGATGTAGGCGCCGTTGGTGAAGAAGCCGGGAAGGTAGAAGTCCTCCGCCTTTCCGGTGGTGTTGGCCAGCCAGGCGGAAATGCCGACGCCGGCCACTCCCGCCAGCGCCTGGGTCAGGGGGCGCCGCTGCACCAGCCGGACCACGGTGAACACAGCTGCCGACGCCAGGGCGGCCACCAGGGACAGGGTGAGCTCGCGGGTGATGGTGAAGGCCACCAGGAAGACAAGGCCGGGAACGATGCTCTCCGCAATGCCCTGCACTCCGCCGGCGCTCCGCAGGACGTCCACGCGTCCGTCGTGGGTGCGGTGGAGTCCGGCCTTTGCAGCGTACTCGGCGGCGAGGCCGGCAACCGGGGACGGACCTGGAGCCTGAGGGCCGCCCTGCTGCTGCCCGTTCCTGCCGGGGTTCTCAGGTCCGGTGGGCTTTTCAGGCTGGTGCGCGGTCATTCGTTCTCCTGGCGGGACAGTATCTCGTAGCGGGGATTGAATATGGTGGGCATGTCCTTGCCGCGGGCCAGCATCCCCTCGACCCGGATTTCCGCACCTGCTTCGATGCCCGGCACCCGGCGGCGGCCCAGCCAGACGACGCGGAGCCGCGGTGGCCGGCCCTGTCCCGGAGCGGCCGGACGTGCGGCGTCGTCCTCCGAAACGATGGCGCTGAATTCGGCAGTCCGGTCCGCAGGTACAAACGTCACGGAGTCAATGTGCCCCTGGCACGTGACGCGGCCCCGGTCGGGCAGTTGGCCCAGTGGCGTGACGCCACGCGTTGACTGCGTGGCTCCGTCCTGCGGGGACTCAGCCGATCTGGGTAATTTCGGGACCACGTTCGGGCTCCTCCAGGGTGGGTGCGGCGGGCGGAGGAGTGGCTGAAGCGTCCTTGGGCAGCCTGAGCTGCAGAAGATCGCGCGGCGGCATGGGGCTGTCCCCGCGGACCACCACCACCTGCCGGAACAGGGCCTCGAGCGGTTCCGCGGCGGGGCGTTCCAGCGCCGCGGGTCCACCCAGGACGCCGCGCAGGAACCAGCGGGGGCCGTCGACGCCGATGAAGCGGGCCACCCGGTAGCCCTGGCTGCCGTCCGGAAGTCCGGCGGGCAGCTTGGCCACCAGTTCGGTGCCGAAAGCGCCTTCAACCTCTTCAACCTGGCCGCCCTGCGCGCCGACTGACTGGCCGATCTGTTCGCGGATCTCATCCCAGAGCGTCTCTGTCTTGGGGGCGGCGAAGGCCTGCAGCTGGAGGCTGGAGCCGTTGAGGTCCAGGGTGACTGCCACTACCCGCTGCGTTGCCTCTTCCACCTCGAGGCGGAGCTGAAGGCCCTCGCTCGGTGTGATGAGCAGGGCGCCGAGGTCAACAAAGCCGTCGCGGCTGCTGATTTCGGACTCGTCGAAGGGGCCGTCCTGGCGGCGGGCGGCAGTGCCCGGTTCGCCTTCTCCGGCCTCCGCGATCGTCAGCTCGTCGGCCGGCTGCGCCGGCTCTTCATTCTTTGCTTTCCTGCCGAGCCCAAAGACCATGGGTGACTCCTTAATCCTGAAAATGTGCCAGTTCTGAATGGTGCCGGTGGGAACTGCGGAGGTCCCGCCGCCGTGCGTGCTGGCGTGGCAGCGGGTGCGTCCTGGTGTCAGGCTCCGGGAACGTTGAAACCGCCGGTGGAGCCAAAGCCGCCCGTGCCGCGCACGGAACCGCTCAACTCGCTGACAGGAATGAACTGGGCGTACTCCACCCGCTGGATGACCATTTGGGCAATTCTATCGCCGCGGCGCAGCTCAATCGGCTGGGATGAGTCGGTGTTCAGCAGGGTCACCGAGATCTCGCCCCGGTAGCCCGCATCGACGGTGCCGGGCGCGTTGACGATCGTGAGGCCGTGCTTGGTGGCCAGGCCGGAGCGGGGGTGGATCAGCGCCACGAACCCATCAGGAAGTGCGATGGCGACGCCGGTGGGGACCAGTTTGCGCTCCCCCGGCAGCAGGACCACGTCCTCGCGGGCACGGAGGTCTGCGCCGGCGTCGCCCGGATGTGCGTAGGACGGCGCTTCCAGCTCCGGATCCAGCATTTTCAACTGGACCTGCAGGGTGGGGGCAGCGGGGGCGGGTGATGCTGCGTCCGGGACAAGGTCTACCGTGGCGGGATGATCAGTCACAGTCACTCACTCTAACCCGCGCCCCCGAATCAGTCCTAAGGAGCCCGCGGCCAAGGCGCCGGCCGGGAGGCTTGCCTCAAGGTGAAATAGCGGGCCAAAGGTGGAAAGCTTGGGCTATGCCCGAATCAAGCTCGCCCGCGTCCGTTCCCAGCACCCCCTCCACTGGCGGACCGGTTATTTACCGGGAGAAGCTGTGGCCCAACGCCTGGATCTGGGTTATCGCAGCCGGTGTCTCCGCGGCCGGCATCCTGGTCTTCGCCCCCATCAGCATGGCGGCGGGCTACACCGCGGCACTGGTGCTCCTGGCCATCATCACGGTCCTCCTGGTCCTTTCCACGCCTTCCATCACGGTGACGCCGGACGCGCTCACTGTTGGACGGGCCACCATCGAACGCCGCTTTGTGGGCGGTGTGCAGCAGTTCACGTCCGGCGAAGCGACGGCGGAGCGCGGCACCCGGCTGAACGGGCTGGCCTACCTTTGCATCCGCGGCTGGATCGATCCGGTGGTGAAGATCGAAATCACTGACCCGGCCGACCGGACCCCCTACTGGCTGGCCTCGACCCGCCACCCTGACCAACTGACGGCAGCCCTGGCCCGCCGCTGACACTGCCGTTACTCCCCGCCCGGGCCCTGATCCGGCGGAAAATCACGGCGCGCCCTGCCTCTTGAGCCAAATCCGCACCGCCGGGTGGCAGAGTTTCGGTTGATAGTAATGCCAGGGTGGAGGATTTGTATGCAGGATCTACGGCTTGTAGGCGTGCACGACGACGGGACGCATCTCCTGTTGAGCGGGGCCGGCGGCGAGATGTTCCAGCTGCCGATCGATGAGGCCCTCAGGACGGCCAGCCGGTCCACGGCGAAACCGAGGACGGAGCGGCCTGCCGTTCCCATGTCCCCCAGGGATATCCAGGCCCGGATCCGTGCGGGTGCAACCGCTGCCGACGTCGCGGAGTTGTCCGGGATGCCGCTGGCCAAGGTGGAGCGCTACGAGGGCCCGGTGCTGGCGGAGCGCGAGTACGTTGCGCAGCAGGCACGGAAGGTTGAAGTCGCGGCACCCTCCCCCGGCCACGACGTCTACCGGTCCGCGTTCGGCGACAACCCGGCCACGCTGGGCGACATGGTGGCGCACCGGCTTTCGGCCCACGGCATCGACCCAGGCACTGTGGAATGGGACTCGTGGCGGCGCCAGGACGGCACCTGGACTGTCTCGGCAAGCTTTGAGGCCAAACCCGGCGGGACCTCCGGAATCGGGGAAGAGCCGCCCGCGCTGTGGACCTTCAACCCCGGCCGCAAATCGCTGCAGAACACCAACCGCTGGGCACAGCAGCTGAGCGAACTCGAGCCTTTGGACGGCCCCGTTCCCGCGCGCCGCCTCACGGCGGTTTCCGACCGCCCCTTCGATTTTGAGACTGACGCGGACTCCTCCAAGGCATCCTCTGGGGGTCAGGGTCCTGCGCAGGACGCCGCAAAGGAATCCGACGGCCTTCTGGACATGCTCCGGTCGCGGCGCGGCCAGCGGCTGGGTGTGGACGAAGATTCGGACGACGCCCTGGCGCTGCTCCTGGCCCATGGCGTCCCGGCTGCCCACCCGCGGCCTTCCGAGGTAGCCGCCGAGGCCGCTCCTGAGCCGGAATCGGAGGACCCCGAATCCCAGGACGGGCCGCAGGACGCACCGGCCGCCCAGGGGGATTCGTTCATCCGGCGCCGTGATGCAAGGCCGTCAATGTTGTCCCGGCTGAGCCTGCTCCCGCCGCACCGGGATGGCAACGATGACGCCCTGCGGCTTCACGACGGCGTCAGTACCGACACCCGGGAAATCACCATTGCGGCGTCCCCGCAGAAGCCGTCCGGTTCCGCGCCTGCTGCCGGGTCCGGTAACTCCGGCGGCGCCGGGCTGGATGAGCTGCTGGGCAGCAATCCCCGCCGCCCGGCACCCAAGCAGAACGATGCATCCCCCTCTACCGGGCAGTTGCCCGAGACCGAGGCGCCGGAACGGCCTGCCCGGCCCAAGCGTTCCAGCGTCCCGTCCTGGGACGAGATCGTCTTCGGCACACGGAGCGACTAAAGGCTCTCTCCCGGCACTTTCAGGGGTAGTTCCTCCAACTGCTGCATGCTAGGCTCCCCGCACACCATCGGTCAGAAGCTGCACCTACCCCTGGAGGTTCGCTGTGCCGGACACCACCTGCCACATGTCAATGTCCCTGGACGGGTTCGTCGCCGGGCCTGACCAAAGCCGCGAGAACCCGCTGGGCAAGCGGGGGCTTGAACTCCACGGCTGGCACATCGGCGATCCCCGTGCCAACGAGGCCAACGGGATCGCGGCTGATTGGCTGATGCGCCCGCGGGGCGCCTACGTGATGGGCCGGAACATGTTTGGTCCCGTCCGCGGGGACTGGGACGAGGACTGGAGAGGATGGTGGGGCCCCGAGCCGCCGTACCATGCGCCGGTGTTCGTCCTTACCCATTTCCCGCATGAGCCGATCCAGATGGAGGGCGGGACAACCTTCCACTTTGTCACCGACGGCTTCGATGCGGCGTACGCGGCGGCGGTCGAGGCGGCCGGGGGCAAGGGAGTGGATATCGCCGGCGGAGCATCCACCGTCCGCCAAGCGCTGGCCGCCGGCGTGATCGACGAGCTCACCCTGGACATCGCTCCGGTTTTACTCGGTTCGGGTGAACGGATTTTTGACGGCATTGAATCATTTGGCTTCGAACCCGTCGAGGTACTCCACTCTCCCTTGGCCACGCACATCCGCTACCGCCGGACGGCCCAGTAGCAGTCAGCGCTGCTCAACCCGGCCGTGCGCCGCACATGGGCGCATCACACGGCAAGGTGCTGGAGGAGGGCATCTTCCAGAAGGCTCCGTTCTCCAGGCTTGTTGCGGGCCTCGGGCAAGAACCCTGACGGCCATCCCGGAGGCCATTGGGCAGGTTCCCAGTCCTGGTGTTCGCTCAGGTAATGCCGGCCGGTGGGTGAGGTCCAGCCGGGTGGTTCGTTTTTCGTGGCGGGGGTGGGTTTCCAGGCGGTGGTGTGGCGGAGTTTGTGGTGTTTCGGGCAGGGCTGTCCCAGGTTGCTGATTCCGGTGGTGCCGCCGTTGGCCCAGGCGAGGATGTGGTCGGCGTCGTTGTCCAGGGAGTTGTTGCTGCAGCCCGGGAACGGGCATTTGCAGTCCCGCATCCGCAGCCAGGACCGCATCGCGCCGGTGACCCGGTAGCTTGTCCGGCCGATCTCCAACGGTGCCCCGTCCCGAGGATCCACCAGCACCCGGTAGAACGAGCCAGCACCGCCAGCGACGAGCCGCCGGGCCATTGACGGCGGGATGGGGCCGCACCCATCCAGCACCGCCGGTTCATCCGTCACGCCCATCAGCGAGAACACCGGAACCGTGACCAGCACCTGCGCACGGATCGGCGACTGCACACCGTCCCGGACGGCACCCTCACCCTCGGTGACGCTACTGCTGGAACTGCCGCGGGTTTCGCCGTCGTTCGTGGTGCCATTGGTGAGGATCGCGTCGGTGAAGGTGTCGGCCCGGAGTTGGGGCATGCTGCGGGGCTCGTCCGGTCCCTGCATGCCCCGGGCGGCCGCGGTGAGCCGGTTCCACCCGGCCAGGGCCTGGTCCGCGGGCAGGTACGCGGACAGCCAGGCCATCCCGTCCTGGTCCGGCCGGAACTCCACCCGCCGCTCCGCCACCCCTTTGGCGTGGCGTTTTTCGATGGACCCGGCCTGGTGGCGTTCCCGCCAGGTCCGGGCCTTGGCCTTGAACCGGTGCGCCGGCAACTGCCCCACCGGGCACCCCCGCGCCGGGTCCGGGGCGTCCGGGTCAAGGAAATGCGCTTCCAACGCCGCAGCCCCCGCACCATCCAGGCACGCTGTTTCGTCCGCCATCACCACCGCGTGGCTCCAGGAGATCACCCCGGCCTGCAACGCCTCCAACGTCCGCGGCAACGTCGCCGTGACCGCGTGCGAGGTGACCAGGAACGACGACGCAGCCCGCGGACCCAGGGCCAGCACACACCCGATCTCCGCCGCGACCGCCATCTCCTGCGCCCGCACCGGAACATCCGGCCCCGCAACAGCAGCGGCGCTCTCCACATACCCAACGGCAGCCTTGGCCTTCACCGCAGCGATCCCGGCCTCCACCTCACGGGACCCGGCCAGAATCTCCAGGCAACCATCCGCCAAACCACCCAGAGGGTCAGCCGCAGAAAAAGGCACCGCACCGGCCCCATCCACCTCAGCATTCAGCACAGCAAGGGCAGCCTTGATCTCCCCGAACGCCCTCGCCACCGCTGCCTTCCCCATAAACCCATCACGACAAAGGGGTCTGACAAACAGAGGGGCCGCAAGGAAGCGCTTCTGCTTCCCGGAATGGAGGTGCCGGTGCGGGAGTTCGGATGCGTGCGCGGAAGCGTCAGCCCTGCCGGCCTGTCCCCCGGCCCTCGCCGGGTCCACCGGAGCCGTGCCAAAGGCAGGCATCGACGTCGAACGGCAGCAACTGGTCCTGCTGTGCCATCAGGGATGCGCCGTGAGCCGTCACCCGCCTCATGAAGTGTCGCCGGCACAAGGTTTCGTACCCCACCACCGGAACATGCCCTGCCTCGGGGGCAGCGGCTTCCACCACCATGTCCACGTCGCCCACCACCACCTGCGCACCTTCGGTGACCATGACGCCGTCGACCGTCCTGGCATTGTGGGTGGCGCGGCGGCCGCACCAGCACAGCGCCTCCACCTGGAGCACCTGCACCCGGTCGGCGAGCTCGATCAGGCGCTGCGAGCCAGGGAACAGCCTGGTGCGGAAATCAGCGGTGATGCCGAACGCGAAGACGTCGACGTCGATCTCGTCCACCACTTTGGCCAGCTGCTCCACCTGTTCGGGCGTGTAGAACTGTGCTTCGTCGCAGATCAGGTAGTCCACACGCTGCCCCTGGGTGCGGCGGATCATGACTTCCTCCCAGAAGTCGGTGCTGTCCAGCACCTCCACGGCGTCCGTCTCCAGACCCAGGCGGCTGGAGATCCGGGACTCACCGGCGCGGTCGTTGCGGCTGAACCGGACACCGCCGCGGCCGCGGGCCCGGTGGTTGTAGTCCATCTGCAGGGCCAGGGTGGACTTTCCGCAGTCCATGGTGCCGGAGAAAAAGATGAGCTCAGCCACGCCGGCGGTTCCTTCCTTCGGCCGTGAAGCAGAGCAGCGGGACCTCCCGCTCAGCCTTGGTCAGCGAGCCGTGCTGGCCCACCACCTCCATGGCAGTCGGCCGCATGCGCCGGCCATCGTAAAGCGCGACGGCGTCCCGCGCCGCGATCATGACGTCACCGATCCTGCCTTCAACAGCGGGCCGGACATCCTTGCCGAAAAGGCCCCCGGCTACGGCTTCACCGCGCGTGAAACCCCAGATCCGGTCGCCGAACCGCGCCTTCCAGGCCGCCAGCAGCCGCTCCGCGCCGCCGTCCGACAGAGGCGTTTCTTCAAGGTACAGGTGGACCATCCGTGGTTCACCTGCCGTGTGCCGGACGCCCTCCACCAGGGCGGGGTCCGTGGAGAAATCGATCCGCTGCGGTTCGGCCACGTCCAGCATCCCGTGGTCTGCCGTGAGCAGGATGGTGGTGCCGGCGGGAAGGGTGGAGTTGAGCCGCTTGACGGTGGCATCGAGCTCTTCCAGCTGGTGTTCCCACTGCTCGGAGCGGCAGCCGTAGCGGTGGCCGGCCTTGTCCAGGTCGTTGACGTAGAAATACATGAGGGACGGGCCTGGTGCTGCCATGGCTTCGGCCGCGGCGGCGGTCCGGGCATGGGCGGTTGTCCCCGGAATGAACCTGCCGCCCCGGAGTGCGGCCCGGGTCATGGGCGAGCCGTCGAACTGGGAGAGGCTGACGGTGCTGACGTCCACCTGTCCGGCGATCCGTTCGAACACGGTAGGGAACGGCTGCCAGGCCGACGGGTCTACGCCCGGATCCCAGTTCCCCAGCAGGTTGACCACCTTGTCCTGGTCAGGGTCCAGGACGTCGTAGCCCACCATGCCGTGCTGGCCGGCAGGAAGCCCGGTCCCAAAGCTGGACAGGGCAGCAGCGGTGGTGGAAGGGAAGGCGGAGTCCAGCCACACCGGGACGTCGCCCTGCCCGGCTTGAAGCACAGAGCGCAGGAACGGGGTGTGGGCGGATTTCTGCTTGAGGAGGTTACGGCCCAGTCCGTCCGCGAGGACCACGCAGACCCGTGAGGCAGCAGGGAATCCGAGGGTATTGGCAAAACCTTCCACCCCAAGGCTTGCGGCTGCACTGGTCAGCACTTCAGCGATGGAACGATGCCCGTAGGCGGGAGCAGGCGGAAGGTCGGGGGTGCGTCCGGAGGCTTGTGCGGCGTGGTGGCGGTCTTCCGGCATCAGCGCTGCTGGTGCCCGCGGCTGAGCCGGTTGCCGAACACTCCGGAGCGCGGCCGCGGCGCCATGGACTGGGCGTGGGATACGGGGGCGGCGGAACCGGTGTTGACGGCGCGCAGGGCCCGGGCAAACAGTTTGGCGTCCTGCACGGCCTGCAGCCCGTCAGCTTCCGCGCTGATCCGGAGCACGATGTCCTCCTGCGCGATGGTTCCGGTGTAGCCGTGGTCCGCTTCGCACTGCGGATCGCCGCAGCTGGCCGGCCCCATGTCCAGCCGCTGGCCGCCGGACCATGCGATGGACAGGGTCAGTTCCCGGACCGGGTCGGAAGGCTTGTAGTTCTGCGGCTGCGCGTACATGTAGCTGAGGACCACCGACCTGATCTGGGACACGGGAACGGACTCCGTGGAGATCTGGGCGACGATCTGCTCCCCCGCCTCATCCAGCTGCTGGTCGTCCACATGGGTGATGACCAGCATGTCCGCGGTGAGGACCAGGACGGTGATGTGGCGGCGCACTTCTGCCCGGTCGAAGTGCGTTTCCAGGTGCACCAGGTGCGCCACGCAGTCCCGGCCATCCAGTGCGTCATCGACAACATCGGACACCAGGCGGGGGTAGAACCCGGCCTTCTGCAGCGCGTCCTCCAGGCTCTGGCCCTGGACTCCGTGGTTGTGTGAGCTGTGCTGGCGGACTGCCTGGTTTTCGTTTCCGGGCGTTTCGGGCGCCGACGCGGGAGGCTGGAAGCTCATGCCCCCATTTTCACAGATCGGCCGGTCACTTGCTAACCGCCTCAGCCCAGCATGGCCCGGCGGGCGCTGTCCGTGCGCTGCGCGGCGTTGCCGATCCGCACGTCCGCGGCGAGGATGGTGGCCCCGGAGGTGCCGCACAGGACAGGGTTGAATTCCACCAGCGCGATCTCCGGATGGTTGTCCTTCATCCATGCCAGCCTGCCCGCGAGGTCCTCCAGCGCCTGCACGTCCACGGCCGGCAGGCCCTGGTAGCCGAAGAGCTTCCGGGACGCCCTGGGCGCCCGGATGAAGTCGTGGACGTCCGCCGCGGAGAGCGGCGGAACCCGGTGGGACCAGTCGTCCAGGAGGTTGACGGCGTCACCGGCGAGGCCGAACGAGATGACCGGGCCCAGCAGGGGGTCCTCGATGGCCCGGAACGTGCACGCCTGTCCCACGGGAGCCATGGCCTGGACTTCGAGGGCCGGATCTCCGTAGGCAGCGAGCGCACGCCGCATCTGCAGCACATTCAGGCGCAGCGATTCGGCGTCCTCGATGCCAAGCCGCACGCCGCCGAGGTCCAACCGGTGGCGGAGGGCAGGTTCGGTGGTCTTCAGAACCACCGGCCAGCCCAGTGAGTCGGCGGCGGCGACCGCCTCATCCGGAGTGGTAAACGGCGCCGAGGGCAGGACGGAAATACCGTAGTGCCCCAGCAGGGAGGCGGTTGCCGCCGGGTCCAGCTGTTTGAGCTGTTCGCCCGTGACTTCCCGCAGCAGTTCATCGATCTCAGCCGCGGCCTGCCGCGGGTCGCAGCCGGCGGGCTCCACGAAGTGCCCCTGGTCGCGGGCGGCCCATTCCGCGTACCGGACCACCGCGGCGAGGGCGGCCACCGCGGCCCCGGGGTTTGAGAAGCAGGGGACGGTGCAGCCCCCGGTTCCCAGCAGGCCCTCCACGTTGATGGCAGGGTCCAGGATTCCGGTGAAGGCTGCCACCACCGGTTTCCCTGCGGTTGCGGAGCATTCCGCGAGGACCTGGGCCACTGCGTCGACCGTCAGCCCGCGGGCAGGCAGGAGTGCGGCGACGGCGGCATGGACGGCGTCCGAGGCAAGGGCATCAAGGAGGGCCTTCCGGAGCAGGGGCAGGGCCACCGATTGGCCGGCGTCCAGGTCGAGCCCGGAAACCACCTGCGCCACTCCCAGCCCGTGCGCCGCAGCGCTGTCCGCCACCACGTTGCCCAGCGCCTGGGAGTTGCTGAAGATGGCGACGTCGGGCCCGGCCGGGAGCGGCCTTCCCGACACGACCTGTGCCACGTCCACCAGCTGTTCAACGGTCTCCACCCGGATCACGCCGGACTGGCGCAGCATGGCATCCAGCGCTCCAGCCGGCGCCTGCGTGGTGCGGACGGCATGGCCTGGTGGCAGGCGCAGCCCCATGGTGTCGGATTTGGCCACGATGACCGGCTTGGTGCGTGCCAGCCGTCGTGCGATGCGGGAGAACTTGCGCGGGTTGCCGATCGATTCGAGGTACAGGCCCACGGCGGAGGTGTCGGCGTCGTCCTCCCAGTACTGCATCATGTCGTTGCCCGAAACGTCCGCCCGGTTGCCCGCCGAGAGCAGGCTGGACAGCCCCAGCCGGCGCCGGCTGGAGGCGGCATACAGCGAGACGCCGATGGCCGCCGACTGGCTGAACAGGCCCAGGCTGCCGCGCAGCGGCATGGTGGGCGCCATGGAGGCGTTCAGTGAGACGTCGGGGTGGGTGTTGGCGATGCCCAGCGACGCCGGCCCGATCACCCGCATCCCGTTCGCCCTGGCCTGCCGCACCAGGGCGCGCTGCCGCTGGAGCCCGCGTTCGCCGTCGTCCGCGAAGCCTGCGGAGGCGATCACCACGCCTTTGACGCCCGCGGCCGCGCACTCTTCCACCACGCCGGCAACTTCCTCGTAGGGCACGGCGATGATGGCCAGCTGCACGGGCTGGGGAACTTCGGATAGCTTGCCGTAGGACATCATGCCCGCCAGTTCCAGCGCCTCCGGGTTGATGGCGTAGACCGGGCCGTGGAAACCGCCCTCGATGATGTGCTCCAGCAGCTGGTACCCCACGGTCCCCCACCGGCGGCTGGCCCCGATGACGGCAACGGACGACGGCGCCAGCAGCTCCCGGACGCTCCTCGCCTCCGCGCGGTGCTCGCGGGATTCCATCACGGCACGGGATTTTTCGGTGGGGTCGACGTTGAACTCAAGGCTGACGACGCCGTCGTCGAAATGCCGCTTGACGTCGTAGCCGGCGTCGGAGAAGACCATCAGCATCTTGCGGTTCTCCGGCAGGACCTCGGCGGTGAACTTCCGGATGCCGTTTTCGTGCGCCGCGGCGGCCAGGTGCTCCAGCAGGATGGACCCGATGCCCCTCCCCTGGTGGGCGTCGGCGATGTTGAAGGCGACCTCCGCCTCGGTGGGATCGGTCAGCCGGTCATACCGGCCGATGCCGATGATTTCGCCGCCAATGGTGATGACGAACGCCACCCGGTCCTTGTAGTCCACCTCGGTGAACCGCTTGAGCTCCTTGGCGGACAGCCTGGCCTTGAACGCAAAGAAGCGCATGTAGATTGAATTCTGCGACTGCCCGGTATGGAAGGCCTGGACGGCGTCCGCGTCCGACGGGTGGATGGGCCGCAGATGCGCTGTCCCGCCGTCCCGCAGGACGACATCGGCTTCCCAATGTTCCGGATATTCGCCGTCCCCGGGCTGATCCACCATAGGCTTAGCCTAGCCAAAAACTATCGCAGCACACCCTATGGCTGCGCAGTAACCGCAGAAGGATCCACCAAACCCCATGGCCCGCCGGCAAAGTTCAAAACCCATCGTGGACGACAGCTACACGGAAAACATCGTCGATATCGACGTGACGTCCGAAATGCAGGGCTCCTTCCTGGAGTACGCGTACTCGGTGATCTACTCCCGGGCCCTGCCGGATGCGCGCGACGGGCTCAAGCCGGTACAGCGCCGCATCCTGTACATGATGAGCGACATGGGCCTGCGCCCTGACCGCGGCCACGTCAAGAGCGCCCGCGTGGTGGGCGAGGTCATGGGCAAGCTGCACCCGCACGGCGACGCCGCCATCTACGACGCCATGGTCCGCATGGCGCAGGACTTTTCGCTGCGCCTGCCGCTGATCGACGGGCACGGCAACTTCGGCTCGCTCGACGACGGCCCGGCAGCACCGCGGTACACCGAGGCCAGGCTGGCGGCGGCCGCCCTCACGCTCACCAACCACCTGGACGAAGACGTGGTGGACTTCGTCCCCAACTACGACAACCAGCTGACCCAGCCGGACGTCCTGCCCGCCGCCTTCCCCAACCTGCTGGTCAACGGCGCCACCGGCATCGCCGTCGGCATGGCCACCAACATGGCCCCGCACAACCTGGTGGAGGTCATCTCCGCCGCCCGGCACCTGATCGCCAACCCCGACGCCACCCTGGATGACCTCATGCGGTTCGTCCCGGGCCCGGACCTGCCCAGCGGCGGCCGGATCGTGGGCCTGGACGGCATCCGCGACGCGTACGCCACCGGCCGCGGATCCTTCAAGACCCGCGCCAAGGTGGAGGTCGAACAGCTCTCCGCACGCCGCACCGGCCTGGTGGTCACCGAACTGCCGTACATGGTGGGCCCGGAAAAGGTGATCGAGAAGATCAAGGATGCCGTCAACGCCAAGAAGCTGACCGGCATCAGCGACATCGTGGACCTGACGGACCGGAAGCACGGGCTGCGGCTGGTCATCGAGCTGAAGAACGGCTTCAACCCGAACGCGGTCCTGCAGCAGCTCTACCGCTACACGCCGATGGAGGACTCCTTCGGCATCAACAACGTGACGCTGGTGGACGGCCAGCCGCAGACGCTGGGCCTGGTGGACCTGCTGTCCGTCTACGTCAACCACCGGATCAACGTGGTCCGCCGCCGGACCGTCTACCGCCTGGGCAAGAAGAAGGACCGCCTGCACCTGGTGGAGGGCCTCCTGATCGCCATCGTGGACATCGATGAGGTCATCCAGATCATCCGGTCCTCGGACGAGGCCGCGGCGGCCCGTGAGCGGCTGATGTCCATCTACGACCTCACCGAGGTCCAGGCCAACTACATCCTCGAACTGCGCCTGCGGCAGCTCACCAAGTACTCCCGGATCGAGCTGGAGAAGGAGCAGGACGAGCTGCGCCGCGAGATCGCGGAACTGCAGGCCATCCTGGACTCCGAGGAACTGCTCCGCACCGTGGTCTCCGACGAACTGGGCGCGATTGCCGAGGAACACGGCACCCCGCGCCGGACGGTCCTCCTGGAGTCCGAGGCCGTGTCCCCCACCGTCGCCGCTGCCGAGCTTGCCGGGGCGAAGAAGGGCAAGGCTGCGCCGCTGTCCCTGGAGATCGCTGACGACCCCTGCTGGGCCATCCTCACCGCCTCCGGTCAGGTGGCACGCACCAGCACCCAGGAACCGCTGGCCGAGGCAGGGCCCCGGAGCAGGCACGACGTGTACACCTCGGTGGTCAAGACGTCGGCCCGCGGCGAAATCGCGGCGGTCACCTCGCAGGGCCGGATGCTCAGGCTGCAGGTCATGGACATGCCGGTCCTGCCGCCCGTGGCCGGCCTGCCCAACCTGGCCGGCGGCGTGCCGGCCAAGGAGTTCCTGACCCTGGTGAAGGGTGAAACCCTGGTGGCGTTCGTGCGGCTGGATGAAGTCCTGGCCATCGGCACCGCGCAGGGCGTGGTGAAGCGGGTCCAGCCGGACTACCCGCTGAACCGGGAAGACTGGGAAGTCATCGCCCTGAAGGACAAGGACGTGGTGGTGGGAGTCGCTCCGGCCGGGGCCGATGACACCGAACTGGTGTTCCTCACCCGGGAAGCACAGCTGCTGAAGTTCCCCGCAGCCGTGGTCCGTCCCCAGGGCCGAACCGCCAGCGGCATGGCCGGGATCAAACTCGCCGCGGGCGACCAGGTGATCTTCTTTGGTGCCGTACAGCCCCAGGACGAGGCCGCCGTCGTAGTCACCATCGCCGGGACCAACGGCGCCCTCCCAGGCACCGCCCCGGGCACGGCCAAGGTCACCGCATTCTCCGAATATCCGGCCAAGGGGCGTGCCACTGCCGGGGTCCGGTCGCACCGGTTCCTCAAGGGCGAGGACATGCTCCTGCTGGCCTGGGCGGGCCACGGGCCGGCCAAGGCGTCCTCCGCCGGCGGAGTGGCCCGGTCACTGCCGCAGGAACACGGCCGCCGTGACGGCTCGGGCGTCCCGCTCTCCCAGGCCGTGGACGTGGTGGGGCCGGCCATGGCATGGATGGACGGCGGCGCAGCAGGGGACGCCGCGGAGTAGGGCCCGTCGCGGAGCAGGGCCCGTGGCGAAGCAGGGCTGCGGCCACCTCCGGCTCAGCCGGCTACGTCCCTGCGCCTGAACCCGGCGACGGCGAGCGCCACCAGCACCGCAATGGTGCCCGCGGCCACCAGCACACTGTCCCAGCATCCCCATCAGGAGCCGGATGGTGGTGGTCTTGCCTGCCCCGTTGGGGCCCAGGTATCCGAACACCTCGCCCGGTCCAATGGTGAGGGTCACGTCGTCGAGCGCTGTGTTCCGGCCGCACCGCTTCGTCAGGCCGGACAGCTGCACCATACTCTGCGCGCCCAGGCGCGCTTCCGGGCTCATGCGGCCACGCTGGCCGGGCCACTGCACCCGGCCCAGAGTCTTTTGGCCCGCACGGCTTAGACTGCTCCCATGCCTATCGTTCCTGATGAAAAGGACTGGACCTGGGTCCTGTCACGGCCCTGCCCGGAATGCAATTTCCATGCCTCCACGGCCACCCCTGCCACGGTTCCCGGAAGCATCGAAAGCATGATCCCCCGGTGGCTGGCCGTCCTCCGCCGGCCGGACGCGGCGGAGCGCCCCGACGGGCAGACGTGGTCGGCGCTGGAGTACGCGTGCCATGTGCGGGACGTCTTCACCCTTTTCAACCAGCGCCTGAACCTGATGCTCGCCGAGGATGGCGCCCGCTTCGCGGACTGGGACCAGGACCGGACAGCCCTTGAGAAGGACTACGCCAACGCCGATCCATCCGAGGTGGGCCCGGAACTGGCGGCGGAAGGTCACGAGGCCGCCGAGTCCTTCGCCGGCGTCCCGGAAGAGGACTGGGGCCGCAAGGGCCTGCGCAGCAACGGCTCGGAGTTCACCGTCCTGACGCCTTCACAGTATTTCCTGCACGACGTGGTCCATCACCTGCACGACGTCGA
Organism: Pseudarthrobacter sp. LMD1-1-1.1; assembly: GCF_040676255.1. Lineage (NCBI taxonomy): Bacteria > Bacillati > Actinomycetota > Actinomycetes > Micrococcales > Micrococcaceae > Pseudarthrobacter > Pseudarthrobacter sp. LMD1-1-1.1. The sequence goes on from NZ_JBEGHP010000022.1 coordinate 512,419, forward strand.
CGGCTGACGTCCGGGGTCCGCCGGCCCCCGAAGCCGGCGCGGCGAAGCGCATCCGGCAACGCTCAGCGCGAGGGCGCCAGGGATCCCCGGGGCTGTCCGGCGGAGGTTGAAAGCTCCAGCCGGGCGTCGCCGGCGTGGATGTCAGCCGGGTTGTGCGTCACCAGCACCACGGTGCGGTCCCGCAGTCCGGCGCGCAGGTCGGCCAGCATGGCGGCCGCGGATCCGGCATCGAGGTGGGCGGTGGGTTCATCCAGCAGGATCACTTCCGCGCCCGTCAGCAGGGTCCGCGCTACCGCCAGGCGCTGGCGCTCGCCGCCGCTCAGGAAGGCACCGCCGGGCCCGATCCGGGTGTCCAGCCCCGCCGGCAGCCGGCCCACCAGCGCGGAGAGTCCGACGGCGGCCAGGACGGCCTCCAGGTCGTGGTCCCCTGCCGGAGTCGCGCCGTTGGTGGCGGGCCGTCCCAGCAGCAGGTTTCCCCGGATGGTGGAATCGAACAGGTGGGCTTCCTGGGGGCACCAGGCAGCCCGGCCGGTGACCAGGACCTGGCCGGATGCCGGTGGCAGGAAGCCCAGCAGCACCGAGAGCAGCGTGGATTTGCCGGAACCGGACGGTCCGGTGACCGCCAGCCAACGTCCCGGGACTGCCACGGCATCCACGCCGGAGAAGACCGGAGAGCCGCCCGGCCATGCCGCGGCCAGACCCACCAGTTCAACGCCTGGTGCATTCCCGGCCCTGGCGGGAACAGGCTGCAGGCCCTCGGGGGTTTCTCCGCCGCCAGGGGTCCGGCCTCCGTCAGGGATCCCGCCCCCGTCAAGGGCCCCGGACTCCCCCACCCGGCGCAGGACGGAACGCAGCGCGGGGTACTGGCGCACCGCCGTCGTCATCGCCGCGTAGGGTTCCACCAGCGCGAGCACCAGCAGGACCACCACGGCCGCCGTCGCCGGGGCCACCTGGGCCGAGATGACGCCTGGGGCGGCCAGCCACGCGGCCGCCAGGGCTGCCGTGCCGCAGGCCGCGGTGGCGACGCCATGTCCCAGCCCGTCGGCCCAGGCAGAGCGCTGCGATGCGCGCGTGGCCTGGCGGTCCTCCGCCAGCAGGGCGTCAAGCACGCGCGGCGCCACGCCGTTGGCGTGCAGTTCGGCCCGGGCATCGAGGGCGGCGGTGACGCGGCGCAGGACGCCGGACCGCAGGGATTGTTCGGCGGCGGCGGATTTGCGGTCGCCCCACAGGGCGGCGGCAGGTGCCAGCAGCAGCCCGGCAATTGCAGCTCCCACCACGGCGGGAAGGGCGTCCGGCACCAGGATGCCTGTGGCTGCCACGGCCAGGATGGACACCGCGAGCGCCGTGACGGGCGGCAGGACCACGCGCGGCAGGAGGTCCCGGACGGTATCGACGTCGTCGATCACCGTTCCCAGCACGTTGCCGCCCTGCAGGAGCCGGCGCAGCGACAGGGCCCTGCGGCTCAGCGACTCCCAGAGACGGCCGCGGAGGCGGGTGAGTGCGGCGAACACGGCATCGTGCAGCAGCAGCCGTTCCCAGTAGCGGAACACAGCCCGGCCAATGCCGAAGAACCGGACGCCGACGATGGCGGTCAGGAGGTACAGGATGGGTGGTTGTTCGCTGGCCCGGATGATGAGCCAGCCGGACAGGCCGGAAAGCGCGACGGCGAAGACGGCTGCCAGGGTGCCGACGAAGGCCGCTGCGGCGAACTTGCCCCGGACCGGTGCCAGGAGGGCGGCCAGGAGGCGGGCGGCGCCGGGGGCAGCCTGTGCGGGGGCGCCCGCGGCCGGGTTTCGTGTGGCGGGGAGGTCCGTGGAAGCGACGTCCGGTGCCCCCTCGTCTGCCGCGCGGACTCCTGCCGGGCCGGCAGGAAGGGTGGCCGGCATGGTGGCGGGCAGCAACGCGGCAGCAGCACCCTCCTGGTGGGCTACGGCGTCGGCCCCCGGCGCCGGCGCCACCGGCACCAGCAGGTCCGCCAGCTGCCGGGTGCGCTGGTTGTGGGCCACCAGGATCACGGTGACCTGGCCACGGAGCCGGCGGATGGCGTCCTCGACGATCACGGCGGACGCGTCATCGAGGTGTGCGGTGGGTTCGTCGAGCAGCAGGAGGGTGGCGCCGGCCTCGATCCGGGCCAGGCCGCGGGCCAGTGCGACCCGGCGCAGCTCGCCCGGGCTCAGTTCCGCCTGGTGCTTTGCTGCCAGGTGCCCGGCGCCGGCGCGTTCCAGGCAGCGGCGCGCAGCCTCTTCCGTGGTGAACCTGTCCGGGCCATGCCCGGGGTCCGGTGAGAGGTAGAGCAGCACCTCGTCCAGGACGGTTCCGGCCACCATGACGGGGTGCTGCGGCACCCAGGCCATCGCGCGGCGGTCCAGTCCGCTGATGGACCCGGTAATACTGGTCCCGCCGCCGTCGCCGACCGTTCCGGCGAGAACGCCCAGGACGGTGCTCTTGCCGGCGCCGCTGGGGCCGTCCAGGGCGGTAATCCTGTCCTGCGGTGCGGTGAACGTGAGGGGCCCGACGGCGGCTCCGGACCGGCCGGCATACGTCACGGTGAGTCCGGTGACCTCCAAGGGAGCGCCGGGCCTGCCGGCCTTGGCAGCGGGCAGGGGTGCAGCCTCGGGAGCCCCGGTCACGGATGCTGTTGCGGCGAGCGCCACCCTGCCGTCGTCGCTGGCGTGGTGGGCGGTGCCAAGTTCGCGCAGCGGAAGGTAGCAGTCCGGCGCCAGGATGAGCGCCAGCAGGCCGGCCTCCAGCGGCATGTCACCATGGACCAGCCGGACGCCAATGAAGACGGCCACCACTGCCACCGAAATGGTGGCGATAAGTTCCAGGGCCAGCGCGGACAGGAACGCGGTGCGCAAAGTGCCCATGGTGCGCGAGCGGTATTCCTCCGAAATCTCTTCAAGGGCCTTGCGTTGGGCGGTGGCACGTCCCAGCCCCACCAGGACCGGCAGGCCCTTGGCCAGCTCCAGCATGTGCGCCGAGAGCCGTGCCAGCGACGCCTGGGCCTGCCGCACGCTGTCCTCGGTGTACCGGCCGATCAGCACCATGAACACCGGGATCAGCGGCACCGTCAGCACGATGACCAGCGCACTCACCCAGTCCGCGAAGAGAATCCGGGCCCCCAGCAGCAGCGGAACGGCCGCGCAGTTGACCAGTGCGGGAAGGAACTGGGTGTAGTAGCTGTCCAGGGCGTCCAGGCCGCGGGTGGCGAGGACCGCCAGGCCGCCGTCGCCGGGGCCGGATCCGCGCACACCGGTGCGCAGGGCGCGCTCCAGCAGCTCAGCGCGAAGCTCCTCCTTCACGCCCAGCGCCGCGCGGCGTGCAGCGACGGCCTGGCCCCACACGGTCAGGGAGCGGAGGACGACGCCGGCAAGTCCGGCGGTCAGCTGGCTCCCCCACTCCGGGTTCCCGGCAACCAGTCCCGCCAGGACGGAGGCCACTGCCTGCCCGATGAGGACCAGGGACAGCGCCTTGAGCGCGGCCAGGAGTCCCAGCCAATAGATCGCTGAGCGGGTGGACGGACCGGCGGGAAAAGTTGGGCGCACGTCAGCCCTTGGTGGTGAAGGCCCTGGCGGCGACCGCCGGGAGGAAGCTGTGGGCTTCCGGGATGTGCGCGGCGCTCACCCGGCGGCGGAACACCCAGTAGGTCCATGCCTGGTACGCAATCACCAGGGGAAGGCCGAATGCCGCCACGATGCTCATCAGTCCCAGGGTGTAGTCCGAGGAGGATGCGTTGGAGATGGTGAGGTCGAAGGCGCTGTCCAGCGTGGAGGGCAGCACCACGGGGAACACGGCGCCGAAGATGGCGGTGGTGCCCAGCACCAGGAAGCCGCCGAGGGCCAGGAAGGCCCTGCCTTCAGAGCCCCTCCGGGCCAGCAGCCAAGCAGCGACGGCGGCGCCAACGGCCAGGACGACGGCGGCCCAGGTCCAGGGCTTGCCGTCCATGAACTGGATGGCGAGTGCCCATGCCGCGATGGGCAGGAGCAGGACCGGCAGGAGCCGCACGAACCACTGGCGGGCCCGGTGCCGAACGTCCCCATCGGTCTTGAGGGCCAGGAAGGCCAAGGCGTGCAGGAGGGAGAACCCCACCACCGCCACGCCGCCAAGAAGGGCGTAGCCGCTGAACCAGGCCATGGGGCCGCCCTCGCGGTCGCCGTTGGCGTTCAGCGGCAGGCCGGTGGTGGTGAGGGCCAGGGCGGCCCCCACGCCGAAGGCGGCGAAGAAGGAGCCCAGCGCGATGGCCCAGTCCCAACGGTTCCGCCAGCTGTCGGTGTCCACCTTGCCGCGGTATTCGAACGCCACGGCACGGAAGATCAGGGCCAGCAGGACCACCAGCAGCGGCAGGTAGAGCGCGGAGAACAAGGACGCGTACCAGAGCGGGAAGGCGGCGAAGGTGGCACCGCCTGCAGTCAGCAGCCACACCTCGTTGCCGTCCCAGACGGGCCCGATGGTGTTCAGGAGCACGCGGCGTTCGGTGTTGTTGCGGGCGAAGAGCTTCATCAGCATCCCGACGCCCAGGTCGAAGCCCTCCAGGAAGAGGTAGCCGGTCCACAGCACCGCGATGGCGATGAACCAGATGGTAGGCAGCAGTTCCATTGTGTGTTTCCTCTGCTCGGTCTTTGGAGCCGGATGCGGTTAGTAGGCGAAGGCCAGGACGTCGTCGGCGGGCTTGGTGTCCCCGTTGCCGCCTGGGCCGGGCGTCTGGTCCTCGTTTTCGTCCGCGGGTGCATGGGCGAGTTCCGGCATCGCGGAGACCACGCCGCCGCGGATGTACTTGACCAGCAGTTTCACTTCCACCACCAGCAGGACGGCGTACACGGCGGTCAGGGCCACCAGGGAGGCGATCAGTTCCCCTGCGGAGACACCCGGTGACACGGCGGCTGCGGTGAACATGAACACCTGGTCAATGCCGCTGGGATCCGGGTTGGGCGCAACCACGAACGGCTGGCGGCCCATCTCGGTGAAGATCCAGCCGGCGGCGTTGGCGCCGAAGGGTGCCAGGATGCCGAACACGGCCAGCCGCATGAGCCACCGTGCTTCGGGCACCGTCCCCTTGCGGGTGAGCCAGAGTGCCACCAGTGCCGCCAGGGCGGCGAGTCCGCCGAAGCCGATCATCATCCGGAAGCCCCAGTAAGTGACTTCCATGACGGGGACGTACTGGATTTCCTGGCCGGCGCGTTCGCCGTAGATGGGATTGTCCGGCAGGTGGGTTCCGTAGTTGGCCTTGTACTCGGGCAGCAGGCTGTTGACGCCCTGGACCTCGGTGGTGAAGTCGCCCTTGGCCAGGAAGGACAGGATGCCGGGGACTTCGATCACGGCCACCACGTCGTCGCAGTTCTTGGATCCCACGTTGCCGATGCTCAGGACGGAGAACCCGGTGCCGTCGTGGCAGGCGGCCTCCGCGGCGGCCATCTTCATGGGCTGCTGCTGGAACATGAGCTTGCCCTGCAGGTCACCGGTGACCGCGGTGCCGGCGAAGGAGATCATGGCCACCACGGCGCCGATGCGCAGGGACCGGATCCACACGCTGTGGTCGGTGCGGTCGCGGCCGGGGATGCGGGCGTCTTCACCGGGGATGACGCGGCCGTCGGCGCCCACGGTGTCAATGCCGTCGTGCCGCCTGCGCCACAGGTGGTACCAGGCAATGCCCAGGAGGAATCCGCCTGCCACGGCGAGGGCGCCGAACAGGGTGTGCGGGACGGCGACGAGGGCGGTGTTGTTGGTGAATACTGCCCAGGCGTCGGTCATGACGGGCCGGCCGTTGATCATTTCCACGCCCACCGGGTGCTGCATCCAGCTGTTGGCCACGATGATGAAGTAGGCGGAAAGTGCTGATCCTATAACGGCCACCCAGAGGCAGGCCAGGTGGATGGCGGGCTTGAGCTGCTTCCAGCCGAAGATCCAGAGGCCCAGGAAGGTGGACTCGACGAAGAAGGCCAGGAGTGCCTCGAGGGCCAGCGGTGCGCCGAAGACGTCACCGACGAAGCGGCTGTACTCGCTCCAGGCCATGCCGAACTGGAACTCCTGCACGATGCCCGTGGCAACGCCCATGATGAAGTTGATGAGGAACAGCTTTCCCCAGAACTTGGTCATGCGCAGGTACTCGGGCTTGCCGGTGCGGTACCAGGCCGTCTGGATCACGGCGACCACCAGGCCCAGGCCAATGGTCAGCGGCACCATCATGAAGTGGTAAACCGTGGTGATACCGAATTGCCAGCGTGCGATTTCCAAGGCGTCCATGGCAGTCCCTACTGTTAGCCAATGCAGTTTTCTACGCTTCGTAGAACTGTAACTTCTACAAAGTGTAGAACATGGTCGACGGCGGGCGAAAACCGATCACCCTCCCTAAGGATCGCCCACCGGGACGCGGCGCGCCAGATGTTCTACCCGATGTAGAACGTTCGACGGTTTCGGGGTAAATTTAGTTGTGTAGTTGAACAACCGCGTGTCGTCACCGGGCGCCTCACAGCGCACGGTGCGGGGAAATAAAGGAAAAGTGAAATGGCTAGTCTTGGTGAACTGGAACGGGCAGTGATGGACCTGCTCTGGGCGGGCCAGGAAGCGGCTACGGCCAATACCCTGAGGGACCAGCTGGCGCGCACGTCGGCTGCACAGGGCGGTCCGGGCCACGAAGGCAAGGAACTGGCCGTCACGACGGTGCTTACCGTACTTTCCCGCCTGGAGAAGAAAGGGCTGGTTGAGCGCGAACGCGGAACCCGCCCGCACCGGTACCAGGCAGTGTCCAGCCGTGCTGACCACACCGCCGAGCTCATGCATGAGGTCCTTGGGTCAGCCCCGGACCGCGAGGCCGTCCTGGCCCGCTTCATCGGGTCTGTCTCCGAAGGTGAAGCCGAGACGCTGCGCAAACTGCTGGGTCACCTCTAACACACCATGTTCTGGGCCTCATACCTGCTGGCGGTCCTTGCGATAATCCTGGCCTGGCCGGTGCCAATCCTCCTGTCACGGGCCCAGTGGCCGGCCAGGTCGCCCTTCACGGCCATGCTGCTGTGGCAGGCAATCGCGCTCGCAGGTGGGCTTTCCATGATCGGCGCCATGCTGGTCTACGGCCTGGAACCTGTTGGTGACAACCTCATCGCGGGGCTGCGCGCCCTTGCCGGCATGGTGCTTTTCAATGCCCCCACCACGGCACTGGGGTTCTGGCATATCTTTGCGCTGTCCGCTGCCGCACTGCTCACGGCCCACCTGGTCTTCACGCTGCTGCTGACGTATTACAAAATCCAGCGGCAGCGGCGCCGGCACCGGGAACTGCTCGCCCTCCTCGCCTCGCCCTCGGCCCAGGGCGCCGGAACGCTCGTCATCAACCACGATTCCCCTGTGGCCTACTGCCTCCCGGGCGGCGCACGCTCGGTGACCGTCCTGTCGGACGGCCTGATGGCGGCCCTTGAACCGGCCGAACTGCGTGCCGTCCTGATCCACGAAAACGCCCACCTGAGCCAGCGGCACCACCTGCTCCTGTGGGCCTTCGCAGCCTGGCGGCAGGCCCTTCCATGGCTGCCCACCACCCGGCTGGCGCAGGAGTCGGTGAATTCGCTGATCGAAATGCTGGCCGACGACGTCGCGCTCCGGACCGAGAGCAAAGCGACCCTGATCAAGGCCATCGCCATTGTGGCCAGCGGCTCTGCAGGCAATGCGGGCACCACAGACATCCGGCCGTCCTCCCCCACGCTGGCCCTGTCCGGGCTTGAGGCAGCATCGGGCGGGCCGGGCTCGGACGCCGTCCGGACCGCGGCCTCCAGGGTCAGCCGCCTCCTGACGCCGCAGCCCCAGCTTCCGGCGGCCGTCCGCAGTGCGGTCATGGCCGGCTGCGCGCTGCTCCTGGCGCTGCCCACCGCACTGCTTGTTGTCCCCGGGCTGCTCGGCTGAAGCCGGCCGCACAGACCTGCCCGGCCACAGACTGACGCCGCCGGCGGTCAGGCGTCGATGCGCTCCCGGTCCAGGCTGGATGCGCCGGCAATGATGAAGTCCTTGCGCGGGGAAACGTCCGAGCCCATCAGCAGGTCGAAGATCTCTTCGGCCTGCTGGGCGTTTTCGATTCCCACCTTGCGCAGGGTGCGGTGCCGCGGATCCATGGTGGTCTCGGCCAGCTGCTCGGCGTCCATCTCCCCCAGGCCCTTGTAGCGCTGGATCGGTTCCTTGTACCGCTTGCCTTCCTTGGCCAGGCGGGCCAGGAGCACGTGGAGCTCGGCCTCGGAGTAGGTGTAGATCATTTCATTGGCCTTCTGCCCGGCGTTGATGACTTCCACCCGGTGCAGCGGAGGGACCGCGGCGAACACCCTGCCTTCAAGGATCATGGGCCGCATGTACCGGAAGAAGAGGGTCAGCAGCAGCGTCCGGATGTGGGCACCGTCCACGTCGGCGTCGGTCATGAGGATGACCTTGCCGTAGCGCGCTGCGCTGATGTCGAAGCTGCGGCCGGAGCCTGCCCCGACCACCTGGATCAGGGCTGCACACTCCGCGTTGGAGAGCATGTCCCCCACCGATGCCTTTTGGACGTTGAGGATCTTGCCGCGGATGGGCAGCAGGGCCTGGAAGTCGGAGGAGCGCGCCAGCTTGGCCGTGCCCAGCGCGGAGTCACCTTCCACGATGAAGAGTTCGGAACGTTCGACGTCGTCCGTCCGGCAGTCAGCGAGCTTGGTGGGCATCGAGGAGGTTTCCAGCGCGTTCTTGCGCCGTTGGGTCTCCTTGTGCACGCGGGCCGAGATGCGGGACTTCATCTCGTTGACGATCTTTTCCAGCAGCAGTGCCGACTGGGCCTTGTCGTTCCGGTTGCTGGAGGACATTTTGGCGGAGATTTCGCGCTCCACCACCTTGGCCACGATGGCGCGTACGGCGCTGGTGCCCAGGATCTCCTTGGTCTGGCCCTCGAACTGGGGTTCGGCGAGCCGGACGGTCAGCACGGCGGTCAGGCCGGCGAAGATGTCGTCTTTTTCGATCTTGTCGTTGCCGGCCTTGAGCTTGCGGGCATTGGCCTCCACGGCTTTGCGGAAGGTCTTGATCAGGGCCTGTTCGAACCCTGACTGGTGCGTTCCGCCCTTCGGGGTGGCGATGATGTTAACGAAGCTCCGCACGGTGCTGTCGTAGCCGATCCCCCAGCGGAGCGCCACGTCCACCTCGCAGTCGCGCTCCACCTCGGCCAGCTGGCTGTGGCCGCGTTCGTCAAGGACCGGGACCGTTTCCTTGAACTTTCCTGCGCCGTGCAGCCGCCAGACGTCGGTGACGGCCGGGTCCGCGGCGAGGAACTCGACGAATTCGGAAATGCCGCCGTCGTGGTGGAAGACCTCTTCGTGGGGGCCGGCCTCGCCCGGGGTTCCGGGGACCTTGCGCTCGTCCCGCACGGTGAGCTTGAGGCCGGGCACCAGGAAGGAGGTCTGGCGGGCACGGGCAACGAGGTCCTCGTAGGAGAACTTGGCGTCTGGGGTGAAGATCTGCCGGTCCGCCCAGTAGCGGACCCTGGTCCCGGTGACGCCGCGCTTGGCCTTCCCCACCACGTCCAGGACGGAGTCGTTGACGAACGGCGTGAACGGTGCTGCCGGGTCGAGGCGGGAACCGGTGTCCTTGAAGCGGCCGGGTTCGCCGCGGCGAAAGGACATGCGGTACGTCTTGCCACCCCGGTCCACCTCGACGTCCAGCCGCGAGGACAGGGCGTTGACCACTGAGGCGCCCACGCCGTGCAGGCCGCCGGACGCGGTGTAGGAGCCGCCGCCGAACTTGCCGCCGGCGTGGAGCTTGGTGAACACCACTTCGACGCCGGTGAGGCCCGTCTTGGGCTCCTTGTCGATGGGGATGCCGCGGCCGTCGTCGTGGATTTCCACGGAGTTGTCCGCGTGGAGGATGATGCGGATGTCGTGGCCGAATCCGGCCAGGGCCTCGTCCACGGAGTTGTCGATGATTTCCCAGAGGCAGTGCATGAGGCCGCGCGAGTCGGTCGAACCGATGTACATGCCCGGGCGCTTGCGGACGGCTTCAAGGCCTTCCAGGACGGAGAGGTGCCGGGCGGTGTACTCAGAGCTGGGTGCCACTGGTGATGAACTCCTTCAGGGACGTCGACGCGGCGCTGGGACCGCACCTTCCAGAATAGTCGGCGGCAGCGGCCACAGCCGTCTGCCACACCCGCGGGCGGGTGTGCGGCACGCCACGGGCCTTGGTGACGGGCGGAACTGGGCAGTTCTTGACGGAACCTTGCGGATACGCGCACAGCGAACTTGCCCCATCCTTGCGATGGTTTGGATACGAATGCTGGTTATATAGATGTACTGATCTACTAAGGAGGCCGATATGACAACAGCAGTGGCAGACCGCACGCTGAATGCACTGGACCGGTGCGACCGTTGCGGAGCTCAGGCATATGTCCGGGTTGTACTCGAGTCCTCCGGCGGTGAGCTGTTGTTCTGCGGCCACCACGCCCGTGCAGTCGAGGCGACGCTCAAGCCGTTGAGCTCCGACTGGCACGACGAGACGGGAAAGCTTCACGAGAAAGCTGCCGTTGAAATCGACTAGATGAGGCATCGGTAACAACGAACCCTGCGGGACTCTTCCACACGGAAGGGTCCCGCAGGCGTTTAAGGACGCAGAGCTGGACTGGGCCGGCCCATAGCGCAACAGGACCGCGTGCCAGCCCGGAGACGACAGAACCTAAAACTAACAGGGGCCGTCCCGGACCCACTTTTCAGTGGATCCGGGACGGCCCCTGTTCGGCCCTGCGAAGGGTTTAGTCCAGGTAGTCCCGCAGCACCTGCGACCTGGACGGGTGGCGGAGCTTGGACATGGTCTTCGATTCGATCTGGCGGATCCGCTCGCGGGTGACGCCATAGACCTTTCCGATTTCGTCTAAAGTCTTCGGCTGTCCATCCGTCAGGCCGAACCGCATGGCGACGACGCCGGCCTCGCGCTCGGAAAGGGTATCCAGCACCGAGTGCAGCTGCTCCTGCAGGAGCGTGAAGCTCACGGCATCGGCCGGGACAACGGCCTCAGAGTCCTCGATCAGGTCACCGAACTCGGAATCGCCGTCCTCACCGAGGGGGGTGTGGAGCGAAATCGGTTCGCGGCCGTACTTCTGGACTTCTACAACCTTTTCCGGGGTCATGTCCAGTTCCAGTGCCAGCTCCTCGGGCGTGGGTTCGCGGCCCAGGTCCTGCAGCATCTGGCGCTGGACACGTGCCAGCTTGTTGATGACCTCAACCATGTGCACCGGGATACGGATGGTGCGGGCCTGGTCGGCCATGGCGCGGGTAATGGCCTGGCGGATCCACCAGGTGGCGTAGGTGGAGAACTTGAAGCCCTTGGTGTAGTCGAACTTCTCCACGGCGCGGATCAGGCCCAGGTTGCCTTCCTGGATCAGGTCCAGGAAGAGCATGCCGCGGCCGGTGTAGCGCTTGGCCAGCGAGACCACCAGGCGCAGGTTGGCCTCCAGCAGGTGGTTCTTGGCGCGCTTGCCGTCGTGGATGATGAACTCGAGCTCCCGCTTGTACTTGGGATCCATGGATCCGTCGTCAGCGGCGATCTTCTCCTCGGCAAACAGCCCGGCTTCGATCCGCAGCGCAAGGTCCACTTCCTGCTCCGCGTTGAGCAGTGCCACCTTGCCGATCTGCTTCAGGTAGTCCTTGACGGGGTCCGCGGTGGCACCGGCGGACATGACCTGCTGCACCGGGGCGTCATCGTCGTCGGCGTCAGAGTAGACGAAGCCCTTGCCGCTGCCGGCGGCACCCTTGACGGGTTCAGCGTCGGCATCCTCAACTGCGTCCGCACCTTCGAGGACGATGTCGTCGAGGTCTTCCTCGACTTCTTCGACCTCGTCCGTGTCAACGTCACCGGACTTTCCAGCGGCCGCTGCTGCAGCCTTGGCGCCGGGCTTGGGCCCACGCTTCTTGGGCTCACGCTTGCCGTCCGCTCCAGCCTCGCCGGCCGAAGCCTTGTTGGCAGCCCGCGTGGCTGCCCGCTTGGCGTTGGTCGCGGCCTGCTTCTCCTCAGGGGACAAGACGTCCTGGGCGGCGGAATCCTTCTTCGTGGAAGACGGGGTCACAGAAAACCTTTCTAGCGGTGGTCTGTGGAATCACCATACGGGCAACACCACTATGACCCTGTCAAGTCCGTGATGAAAACCAAGCGCCACCACGGCCGGCAGAGTCACTTAAGACAACTCCCGAAGCGGCTGTAATGTTCCCTCGCGGGGACGGTTACAAGCACTCGATACACGGACCCAACCGGGTCTCGGCATCCATTGTCTCATGATTTGCCCGGATCGGGCCTCCCCAGCCGTTATCCGTTCCCGCTGACACGCCATGGGCCGCCAAAGCCTGGCTTGTGTCCAGACCTCCGCCTGCGCCTGCCCTCCGCGTCCAGGGCCTCCTACCCGCCAGCCTGCTCCCCCGCACCTTCCTCCGGGCTTTCCTCCCGGAACTTCTGCCATGCAGCATCCTTCCGCGCAGCCCAGCCGCACAGTGTTCCCCTGCCCACGAGGTCCAGCAACAGCTCAGCAAGCCGGTAGTCCGGTTCAAGTTCAAGGGCCTGGCCCAGATAGGCGGCCGAATAGGATCCGCGGCCCCGGCACCATGAAACCCAGCCCTGAAGGGTCAGCGCGGCAACGGCCGGACGGCCGCCCAGCACAGCCAATTGCCCAAGGACCCGGTCCAGCGCGTCCATGCACTCCCAGTCGGGAACGTCCGGCGCCAGGCCCATCAGGACCTCGCCGTATCCGGCTGGCGTGGGGCCGGAAGGGCCCCGGGCGCCCTGCACCAGGCGCAACCGCCGGGGTATGGCAGCCGGGTCAGGCGTGCCGGCAGGTTCGTCCCGCATGCCGTTCCCCGGTGCCCGGCGGCCCGGGAAGTTCACCGGAGGCAACAGAGGCAGCGGCACCACTGCGGCTGCGCCGCCGTCCGCACCCGCATCCTGAAGGACTCCAAACTGTTCGGCTCCGGCTTCCGCAGCGCTGCGGCCGGCCGCTGCCATGACCAGCACAGCATCGCGCCAGGTGGGACAGAGCAGCGTGGCACGCAGGAAAGCGTCGCGCTTAACGTCGGGCATCCACGGCCCCGCCTGGGACCGGTCCAGCAGCAGTTCCCAGAAGTCGAGCACGGCATTGAACTGTGCCCTGCATCCGGACCTGCCGCCAAGCTCCTCCTCCCAGGTGGCCTGTGCCTCAAGGACGGCGGCCAGATGCATGGCGGGGACCGCCGTCGCCGGGCCGCGGCCTGTCCGGGGAGCCGGGCCAACGCTGCTGCCCCGGTACACCATCTCAGCGTTCAGCAGGCTGTCCCTGATCTGCTGTACGGGGCGCCCCGGAACCGGGCAGCACGAAGGATCGGTGCATGACGCGTCGCGCCAGTAACGGTCTCCCACAAACCAGGCATCGCGCACGGGCATTCCACCGTCGGCAAGGGCTGACTGGACCGCAGAGATCAGGTGCTCGTAGGCGGACGGCCGAACCATCCCGGCGTCGCTGGTGAAAACGGCCAGCAACGAGCCGTCAGCGTCCCGGTCTGCCTCGAGGTAGCGGCGGACGGCGCGGGCAAAACCGGCCGGGGCTGCCTGGATGTCCCGTCCGGGAAGGTCGAGCCGCAGCGTGGCGCCGAGCCTGGTGCCGTGCAGCGTCATGGCTACCAGGCTGGAGACGGGCCAATATCCCAGTGAGTGTGGGATGAAGCCAAGGATGTCTTCCGGACCGCGGACTGTTAATCGTTCTGAAGCTGTCATGGCTCCAGCTTTCGCCCGGACTCCGGCCTTCCGTAAGGCGATTCCCCGCGTAAGTGGACAAGTCTGCCCCCGGGCGGTCAAAACCCGGCCTGTGCAGGAGCAGTCAGTCGTCCGTAGGCGTTGTCTGGCGGCGGCGCGCCAGGCTTTCCCGGCGCTGCCGGGCCAGGGCGCTGCGCAGTGGCGGCACCACAATCCCCTGGTCGGCCATCTGCCGCCGTACCTTCCGCCGGCAGGCCAGGATGGCGGCGGCACCAAAAGCCAGGAGCAGGAACTGGACGCTCAATGCCAACCGGAAGGGATCCAGTCCGTACAGCACCCCCTGCGAGAAGCCGGAGGCGTAGAGGACGTCGAGCACCAGGCCGATCAGGAATATGGACACCAGTGCCGCGATGAAGCCGCCAACGTTGACGATCCCGGTGGCGGTGCCGATCCGGTGCGCCGGGTTGAAGGTCCGGGCGAAGTCGAAGCCGATCATCGATCCCGGGCCGCCGATTGCCAGCACCACCACCAGGCCGGCCAACAGCCACAGCGGAGCGCGGCCGGGCAACAGCAGCACGGCGGCCCAGGCTGCGGCGGTCCCGCCGGCGATCAGCAGGACCATGGTGGAACGCCGCAGGGGGTGCCGCGAAACGAAGCGCCCAATGAAAGGGCCCACCGCCATGGCGGCAGCGACGTAGAGCGCCATGAGGGCGGCGACGGTTCCGGCGTCCAGGCCCTGGCCGGAGATCAGGAACGGATAGCCCCAGGTCATGGCAAACACGGTGCCGGAAAACTGGATGGTGAAGTGGCTCCACATGCCCAGGCGGGTGCCGGGCTGGCGCCACGCTCGGGCCAGCGACGCTCCGGTCGCCCGGAGGCCCTGCCGCGCGTGCGGCCTTTCGGTGCCCGGTGGAGCGTCCTGCAGCAGCAGGACGACCAGTACGACGGCGAGGGCGGACATCCCCGCCAGCATCAGGAACGCGGGGGTCCAGCCGGAGAGATGCAGGACCAGCGCGAAGGGCAGGACACTGAACAGCTGCCCCAACTGGCCGGACATGCCGGTCAGCTGGGTGACCAGGGGAACGCGGGCGGGAGCGAACCACAGCGGAATCAGCCGGATCACCGAAATGAAGGTCATGGCATCTCCGGCTCCCACCAGGACGCGGCCCAGGACGCCCCCCGGAATGCTGTCGGCAAAGGCCAGCTGCAGCTGCCCGAGTCCCATCAGGACCGCGCCGCCGGCGATCATGGCCCGCGATCCGAATCTGTCCACCAGCAGGCCTACGGGGATCTGGAGACCGGCGTAGACCAGCAGCTGCAGGACGGTAAAGAAGGAGATGGCGGACGCGCTGGCGTGGAACCGCTCCGTGGCCTCGAGTCCCACCACGCCGAATGAGGTCCGCTGCGCCACGGCCACCAGGTACCCGAAAATTCCAATGGTCCAGATAAGCCAGGCGCGGGGTGCAGTCACCACTTCATTATGCCCGGCGCGTGCGTGCACCCCGGATGCTGTGACGCCGCGCTACTGCCCGGGGTTCTCCCTGGCCAGGTAGGCCTCCACGGCGGCACCGAGGTCGTCGGCGTCGGGAAGCTCGTCGTTCTCGTTGGCCAGCAGCGACCGGCGCACCATGCCGTCCGCCTTCTCGTCGTACCGGGTTTCGAGGCGGGAAACCACCTGCTGGACTTCCTCGGACGCCTCGATCTGTTCGGCGATCTGGCGGCTGACCTCGCGGCCCGATTCGCGGAGCCGGTCAGTGGGCAGCATGAGGGACGTCGCAGCGCCCAGGTATTCCAGGCCGGCGACGGCGGCGGTGGGGTACTCGGCTTCGGCCAGGTAGTGCGGGACATGGATGACGTATCCGGCAACATTGCGTCCCGCCTCAACAAGGCGGAGTTCCAGGATGTGGCCCACAGCGGCAGGAACTTCAACGGTGGGCTTCCAGACGGAGATGCCTTCGATCAGCTCGGGCCGGTTTCCGTGCACGGTCACGCCTACCGGGCGGGTGTGCGGCACGGGCATGGGAATGGAGTGGATCCAGGTGACCAGGTTGACGTCGAGCTTCTCCACGATGTTCACGACGGCGCGGGCGAACCGTTCCCACTGCAGGTCGGGTTCGAAGCCGGCCAGGAGGAGGAAGGGCTTCCCCAGGCCATCCACCAGCCGGTAGAGGGCCAGCCGGGGCTCCTGGTAGTCCTGGATGTGGTCTTCGACGAAGCTCAGGTGCGGCCGCCGGGACCGGTAGTCGATCAGCTGGTCCGCGTCGAAGACCGCAACGGGCTGCGCGTCGAGGGAGTCCAGCAGTTCGGCGTTGATCTGCTTCACCACGTGGCCGGCGTCGGCAAACCCGGTGAAACCCATGACCATGTTCAGCCCCTGGAGTTCAGGGCTGTGGAACAGCTCAATGTTGCTGGCATAGAGCGCGTCGGGGTCCAGCAGGGAGCCGGAAATCCGTTCAAGCACGGCATGTTCCTTTCAGGGGTGCGGGTGGACATCATTCATAACGCGGCAGGCGCACCGGGCATTCCGCCGGCAGGTGTGGCGCACCTCTCAGGAAATTCTTCGGCGGCACCGCGTAAGGGCTACGATCGGAACTGGCCTGCCAGGCGGGCTTGCATCCACCCCGGGACCGTCCGGAACGGCCGGATCCGGGCCACCATGGCAGAGCGCCCAACATGCATCCCTGCCCGAACATTTCGAGAATTGAGGACTCATCCCTGTGGTCAAGAATACTGAAGTCAACCTTAGTACCGTCTCGCGGGACCTTAAGAAGAGCCCCAGCGACGCAGTGGTCATCGGGGTGGGGCAGGGAGCCGATGGCCCGGTCCTTCTGGACAACCCGTTGACGGCGAAGTCCGCGGAGGCACTCGCGGACTCGCTCAAGGCACTTGGGGTGACCGGTGCTGCCGACCAGCTGGTCCGCCTGCCGGGCCTGCCCGAAACCGGGGCAGGCATCCTGGTCCTCGCCGGCGTCGGCAAGGTTCCCGCCGCCGGAACGCTCACGGGCGAGTCGCTCCGCCGGGCAGCGGGGTCCGCCGTCCGGCAGCTGGCCGGCCTGGCCACGGTTACCCTGGCATTCCCCACCGCCGGGGTGCAGGACGTCGCGGCGGTCGCGGAAGGTGCCGCACTGGGCGCCTATTCCTTCACCGAGTTCCGTTCCTCGACTGACGGGCTGAAGGATCCTGTCCGCAACGCCGTGATTTTCACCGAACTGGCGGCCAGCGCGGACCTGGACGCGGCCCTCAAGCGTGCCGGGCACGTTGCCAAGGCCGTGAACCACACCCGCTCCCTCGTCAACACGCCGCCCAGCCACCTCTACCCGGAATCTTTCGCGGAGGCCGCCAAGGAACTGGCCAAGGGCCTGCCCGTCAAGGTGACGGTCTGGGATGAAAAGCGCCTTGAGAAGGAAGGCTTCGGCGGAATCATGGGCGTGGGCAAGGGCTCCACGCGCCAGCCCCGCCTGGTCAAGGTCGAGTACGCCCCCGCCAAGGCCACCGCCAAGATCGCCCTCGTCGGCAAGGGCATCACGTTCGACACCGGCGGAATCTCGCTCAAGCCTGCCCTAAACATGGGTGACATGAAGAGCGACATGGCGGGCGCCGCCGTCGTCCTTAACACTGTCCTGGCCCTCGCCGGACTGGGCCTGCCGGTGAAGGCGACCGCCTGGCTCTGCATCGCGGAAAACATGCCCGGCGGTGGCGCCTCACGCCCCGCGGACGTACTGACCATGTTCGGCGGCAAGACGGTGGAGGTGCTCAACACCGATGCGGAAGGCCGGCTGGTCATGGCGGACGGCATCGTCGCTGCCAGCCGCGAATACCCTGACGCCATCATCGACGTCGCCACCCTCACCGGCGCGCAGCTGATCGCGCTGGGGAACCGCACCGCGGGGATCATGGGCTCGGACAGCGTCACGGGGGCGCTCAAGGCAGCGGCTGACCGTGCCGGTGAACTGGTGTGGCCCATGCCCCTGCCGGAGGAACTGCGCCCCACGCTCGATTCCCAGGTGGCAGACCTGGCCAACATCGGCGAACGGCATGGCGGCATGATGACGGCAGCCGTGTTCCTGCGCGAATTCGTGGGTAAGGACAAGGCAGGCGAACAGATCCCCTGGGCGCACATCGACATTGCAGGACCGTCCTTTAACAACGGCAGCCCGTACGGCTACACGCACAAGCAGGGCACCGGATGCACCGTCCGTACCCTGGTGGCCTACGTGGAGGACATCCTGGCCGCCGCCTGAGAACGGCTGCAGCCCCGGTGCCACGCGGCTCTGCGGCCAGGTGATCCCTGTGCCACAGAGCCGCGTGACACTGGACACAAGCGCTCCACAAACGCAGTGCCAAGGTGGAGCATGGATAGGTGGTTCGCTAAGGTGAACCACGGTAGTCACAAATGCAAGAGAGTTGCCCTGCTGACATAATCACGGCAGTGCAAGTTCCAAGACCAGATGATGCGCGCTGATCGCGTCATCGTTCACGCGAGGGAGCGTTTTAGTGGCCGATCAGGCAACTGCGCAAGAATTCGACATCCTGGTACTCGGTGGCGGCAGCGGCGGATACGCTGCAGCGCTGCGTGCGGTACAGCTCGGCCTCACTGTCGGCCTCGTGGAGAAGGGCAAGCTGGGCGGCACCTGCCTCCACAACGGCTGCATCCCCACCAAGGCCCTGCTGCACTCCGCAGAGCTGGCCGACCACGCCCGTGATTCCGCCAAGTACGGCGTGAACGTCACCCTCGACGGCATCGACATCAACGCCGTCAACGCGTACAAGGACGGCATCATCGCCGGCAAGTACAAGGGCCTGCAGGGTCTCATCAAGTCCAAGGGCATCACCGTCATCGAGGGTGAAGGCAAGCTCCAGGGCACCGACACCGTCGTGGTGAACGGCACCGCCTACAAGGGCAAGAACATCGTCCTGGCCACCGGCTCCTACTCGCGCACCCTTCCGGGCCTCGAAATCGGCGGCAAGGTCATCACCTCCGACCAGGCGCTGACCATGGACTACATCCCCAAGAGCGCCATCATCCTGGGCGGCGGCGTCATCGGCGTCGAATTCGCCTCGGTCTGGAAGTCGTTCGGCGTGGACGTCACCATCGTTGAAGGCCTGCCCTCCCTCGTTCCCAACGAGGACGCCACCATCATCAAGAACTTCGAGCGTGCCTTCAAGAAGCGCGGCATCAAGTTCTCCACCGGCGTCTTCTTCCAGGGCGTGGAGCAGAACGACGACGGCGTCAAGGTCACCCTGGTGGACGGCAAGACGTTCGAAGCAGACCTGCTGCTCGTCGCCGTCGGCCGCGGCCCCGTCACGGCCAACCTGGGCTACGAGGAAGCCGGCGTCACCATCGACCGCGGCTTCGTCATCACCAACGAGCGCCTCCACACCGGCGTCGGCAACATCTACGCCGTCGGCGACATCGTCCCCGGCGTGCAGCTGGCCCACCGCGGCTACCAGCAGGGCATCTTCGTGGCCGAGGAAATCGCCGGCCTGAAGCCTGTTGTGGTCGAGGACATCAACATCCCCAAGGTCACCTACTCCGAGCCCGAAATCGCCACCGTTGGCTACACCGAGAAGGCTGCCAAGGAAAAGTTCGGCGACGACCAGGTCCAGACCCAGGAATACAACCTGGCCGGCAACGGCAAGAGCTCCATCCTGGGCACCTCCGGCCTGGTCAAGCTGGTCCGCCAGAAGGACGGCCCCGTGGTGGGCGTCCACATGATCGGCGCCCGCATGGGCGAGCAGGTGGGCGAGGCCCAGCTGATCGTGAACTGGGAAGCATACCCCGAGGATGTGGCGCAGTTGCTGCACGCCCACCCCACCCAGAACGAAGCCCTCGGCGAAGCGCACCTGGCGCTGGCCGGCAAGCCGCTGCACGGCTAGTTCCCACCAGCATTACCAGGCCTGGTGCACCCGGTCGCGCAGACCGGGTGCACTAGGCTTCCAACAAGGCAGCAATCATTCGCACTAAAGATCAATAAGGAGAACGGGGACGACATGTCTGAATCCGTTAACTTGCCCGCCCTCGGTGAGAGTGTCACCGAAGGAACCGTCACCCGCTGGCTTAAGCAGGTAGGTGACCGGGTAGAGGTGGACGAGCCGCTGCTCGAAGTCTCCACCGACAAAGTAGACACTGAAATCCCCTCTCCTGTAGCTGGCGTGATTGAAGAAATCCTGGTCGCTGAAGATGAGACCGCCGAGGTAGGCGCACCGCTGGTGCGCATCGGTGACGGCTCCGGCGGCGGTTCCGCCCCGGCCGAAGAAGCTCCCGCGGCCGCTCCGGCACAGGAGGCTCCCGCACAGGAAGCCCCCGCTGAAGCAGCGCCCGCACAGGAAGCACCTGCCCAGGAAGCGCCCGCCCAGGAAGCTCCGGCTGCCGGCGGCGAAAGCCACGAAGTAACCCTCCCCGCACTGGGTGAGAGCGTCACCGAAGGCACCGTCACCCGCTGGCTCAAGGCCGTAGGCGACTCCGTCGAGGTCGACGAGCCCCTGCTCGAGGTTTCCACCGACAAGGTTGACACCGAGATCCCCTCCCCCGTTGCCGGCACGCTGCAGGAAATCCGGGTCAACGAGGACGAGACCGCCGAGGTTGGTTCCGTACTTGCCGTTATCGGCTCCGGCGCCCCCGCTGCCGCTGCCTCGGCTCCGCAGGCTGCGCCCGCAGCTCCCCAGCAGGAAGCCCCCAAGCAGGAAGCTCCCAATCAGGAGGCCCCCAAGCAGGAGACTCCCGCTCCGGCGGCAGCACCGGCCCCCGCCGCAGCTCCGGCGCCCGCCCCGCAGGCTGCCCCGGCAGCCCAGGAAGCCGCGCCGGCCGCGGGTTCTGAATCCGGCTACGTCACTCCCCTGGTCCGCAAGCTGGCAAACCAGCACGGCGTGGACATTTCCTCGCTGTCCGGCACCGGTGTCGGCGGCCGCATCCGCAAGCAGGACGTCATTGCCGCCGCCGAAGCCAAGGCCGCTCCCGCAGCGGCTCCGGCTGCAGCCGCTGCCGCTTCTGCCCCGGCCGCGTCGGGTGCAGCTGCCTCATCGCTGCGCGGAACCACCCAGAAGGCTCCCCGCATCCGCCAGGTCATCGCCCGCCGCATGCGCGAGTCCCTCGAGGTCTCCACGCAGCTCACGCAGGTGCACGAAGTGGACATGACCAAGGTCGCCAAGCTGCGCGCCCGTGCCAAGAACTCCTTCCAGGCACAGAACGGCACCAAGCTGACCTTCCTGCCCTTCATCGCCAAGGCAGTGGCCGAGGCCCTGAAGCAGCACCCCAAGCTCAACGCTGCATACGACGAAGACAAGCAGGAAATCACCTACCACAACGCCGAGCACCTGGCGATCGCCGTCGACACTGACAAGGGCCTGCTGGTTCCGGTCATCTCCGACGCCGGCAACCTGAACCTCGCCGGACTGGCCGGCAAGATCGCCGACGTTGCTTCGCGTACCCGCGATGGCAAGATCGGTCCGGACGAACTGTCCGGTGGCACCTTCAGCATCACCAACATCGGTTCGGTGGGCGCCCTGTTCGACACCCCGATCATCAACCAGCCTCAGGTGGGCATCCTGGGCACCGGCGCCATCGTCAAGCGCCCCGTTGTGGTTGCTGACGAAAACGGTGACGATTCCATCGCCATCCGCTCCATGATGTACCTATCGCTGACCTACGACCACCGCCTGGTGGACGGTGCTGACGCAGGCCGGTTCCTCCAGACCCTGAAGGCACGCCTTGAAGAAGGCGCATTCGAAGCGGATCTGGGACTGTAGCAGCCAGCCACGAACGACGGCGGCGGGTGCCAACGGTGGGATAACCACCGGCGGCGCGCGCCGCCGTCGTTGTTTAACGCGCACCCGGCACAGGTTGGCAGCGTGGCTTTGCTACAGGCTGTAGAACTGACTGGCTAAGCTGGAGCCA
The DNA here is from genome assembly GCF_040676255.1 of Pseudarthrobacter sp. LMD1-1-1.1. NCBI lineage: Bacteria > Bacillati > Actinomycetota > Actinomycetes > Micrococcales > Micrococcaceae > Pseudarthrobacter > Pseudarthrobacter sp. LMD1-1-1.1. The sequence goes on from NZ_JBEGHP010000022.1 coordinate 534,002, forward strand.
TGACTATCCTCTTTAACATCCTGGTTTTCCTGCATGTGGTGGGCGCGGCCATGATCGTGGGCTACTGGATCGCCACGATGCGGACCCCCACCGTGCACCCGCGCCAGCGTGATGGCGCCTTCCTGCAGCTGCTCACCGGCATCGCCATGATGGGCATCCTTCCGTTCCTGCCGGACAAGGATCCCAACTACGCCAAGCTGGGCATCAAGTTCGTCATCGCTGTCGTGGTTGCGGTCCTGGCCGTGATCGGAACCCGCAAGGTCAAGAACGGGCAGCCCGTCTCCACCGGGCTCGCCCACGGCGTCGGCGGCCTGGCACTGGTTAATATCGCCATCGCCACCATCTGGCAGTAACCCGCCCACCGGGCACCCGGTCATAATCCTCTGAGAGCGGACAATCCGTGCACCAGAGGGGCCGGGTCCCTAGGATGGGAAACGGTGGGCCCGGCCATGCTGCCGGACCCGGACCGAATCGACGTTGAGGAGAGACATGGCTACAACACGCAACGCCCACACCGTATGGACCGGAAGCCTGACCGAGGGCTCGGGGAACACCACCCTGGACAGCTCCGGCCTGGGCACCTTCGATGTCACCTGGAAGGCGCGCACTGAGGCTGCCGGCGGAAAGACCAGCCCGGAAGAGCTGATCGCCGCTGCCCACTCGGCATGCTTCTCCATGGCCTTCAGCCACGAGCTCAGCCAGGCAGGCTTCACTCCCGAAGAGGTCAACACGAAGTCAGAGGTCGGTTTCCAGCCGGGCACCGGCATCACCGGCAGCCACCTGACCCTCAATGCCCGCATTCCGGGCATCTCTGAAGAAGACTTCCAGCGCATTGCCGAGGCCGCCAAGAAGGGCTGCCCTGTGTCCCAGGCCCTGGCCGGAATCGAGATCACCCTCGACGCCACGCTGCAGTCCTAGGCCGCAAGGCCCCGCACAACGCCAAAGGCCCTGCCCCTCCGGAATTCCGGAAGGGCAGGGCCTTTGTTGTTGCCGGTGAGGTCAGCCGTCGTGCCGGCGCGCCGGCAGCGGAGCAGGCAACAGTTTCCGGTAGCCCGAGCGGGCCGGAGGCCGGTCAGTGGGCAGTTCCTGGATCATTTCCTTCAGTGCACCGATGCCGTACTCCAGCTGGGGATCCCGTCCGGCAGCATAGGCGTGCGGCGGGTAAGTCACCTCGATGTCCGGATCGACGCCGTAGTTTTCCACGCTCCAGCCCACGCCGCCGCTGAACCAGTTCGCGTAGCGGGGCTGCGTGACGCCGGTGCCGTCCGCCAGCGTGAAGCGGTTGTCGATGCCAACAACACCGCCCCAGGTGCGGGTTCCGATCACCGGGCCGATGCCGCGCAGTTTCGAGACCTGGGTGATGATGTCGCCGTCGGACCCGGCAAATTCGTCCGCAAGGATGATCACGGGCCCCCTCGGCGCGTGGTGCGGGTAGGTGCGTGGCTTCTCCCCGCGCGGCATGCTCCATCCCGTCACCTTGCGGCCGATGAGTTCAGCGACAAGCTGCGAGGTGTGTCCCCCACGGTTGCGGCGCACGTCGACGATCAGGCCATCGAACGCGGTTTCCGTGTCCAGGTCCCGGTGCAGCTGGGCCCAGCCGTTGGCCATCATGTCCGGAATGTGCAGGTAGCCGAAGGTTCCGTTCGACGCCTCCCGGACGGTCCGCCGGTTGCCCGCCACCCATTCCTGGTACCGCAGGCGCTCCTCATCCTTGACAGGCACGACGGCGACCCGGCGCTGGGTGCCTTCAGCACCGCCATGCCCGGGCCCGTTGAGAAGGGTAAGCTCCACGGCGCGGCCGGCAGCGACCCCGACCAGCTGCATGGCGGGTGTGATGTTTTCGGACAGCGGGACGCCGTCGACGGCCAGCAGGATGTCCCCCGCCTTGGCGCCGACGCCCGGCCGGGTAAGCGGGGAGGTGGCCAGCGGGTCAGAGGACTCGCCCGCCAGGATGCGGGTGATCTCCCAGCCGCGGGCGGTGTGCGTGAGGTCGGCGCCGAGCCTGCCTTGTCCGCGGCTGCCGCGTTCGGTGACGGCGGCGGGGCGCACGTAGGCGTGGGAGGTTCCCAGTTCGCCGTGCAGTTCCCACAGCAGGTCCACCAGGTCGTCGTGGGACCCCAGCCGTTCCACCAGGGGCCGGTAACGGGTGTGGATGGACTCCCAGTCCTGGCCGGCCATGTCCTCGGTCCAGAAGAAGTCGCGCTGCAGGCGCCAGGCCTCGTCGAAAGCCTGTCCCCAGACGCTCAGCGGATCCATCAGGACACGGATCCGGCCCAGGTCCACCTTGACCACCTTGCCGGATTCCTCATCCGCCTTGGCGTCCGACGGAACCACGGTCACCTGCTTGTCGGCAACGATCACCACTTTGCTGCGGTCGCCGGAGAGGCGGTAGCTGTCCACGGAGTCCACCAGGGTTGCCTGCTTGCGCCGGGCGATGTCGTACCGGACAAGGCTGGGACGGGCGTCCTTGTCCTCCTGGCTGGCCTTTCCGTCGCCGGTGACGCCCGCCAGGACGGAGTCGAGCCAGAGGAGTGCCCCGTCAACGGCCTTCAGCGAGCTGTAGTTGCCCTGCGGCACGGGAACGCCGATCACGCGGTGGGCCAGGCCCTCCGCGTCCACCGTGACGGCAGGCACGGCATTGTCCCCGGCCTCGTCTGCGTCCGTGGATTTTGCGTCCGCGCCGGCGTCCGGTTCCCCGCCCGCGGGATCAACCGAAGGGCCAAAGGGCGACGGCGTCTCAGCCGTCAGTGCCACCAGGTACGGCTTGATGGGGCTGGGGAAGGAAAGGTCGAACGAATGCCCGTCGTACACGGGGTCGAAGCTGCGGTTGGACAGGAAGGCAAGGAATTTGCCGTCCGGCGTGAAGGCCGGGGAGGCGTCGCGGAAGCGGCCGTCGGTGACATCTACGGGTTCGGCGTCGAGCCGGTCCACGGTGGCCAGGCGCAGCCGGCTGCGCGAACCGAAAGAGGTGACAGGCTCCGACCATGCCAGCCAGCGGGAATCGGCGGACCAGGCCAGTTCCGAGATACTGCCTTCCCCGATGCTGGCGACCTGTGTGAGGTCTCCGCTGCGGGTGTCCACGACGAACACGTCACCAAAGGAGGTCCCGAGGGCAACCCAGTGGCCGTTGGGGCTTGCCTCCAGGGAACTGGCCCGGGACGGCGTCGGGACGGTGATGCCTGGCCCCGCCGTGGTTGCCTGGGCGTCAGCCACGGGTGCTGCGGCCTGTGGCGCCACGTCCGCCTGCTGCTCGTCATCGGAGAGAACGTGGACCGTGGCGGCCGCCGGCGCCTCGGCGCCGGACGCCGGAACAGGCTGGGGAAGGCTGACCGCTTCCGCGTCCTCCCCGCCGGTGGCTGCCGCCTCCGCGGAAGCGTTGGCCGCAGCAGTCGGGGTGTTGTTCGGCGCGTCCACCTTCCCGGCAGTGTGCGGGACGGGTGCGGCGATGTCCTTGATCTGCAGTGCTTCCACACCGTCGTGGTCGGCGATGTAGGCGATGCGGCCGTCCCCCAGCGGCCTGGGCAGCCGCCCCCGGACGCCAGGGGTGGCCTCGATGATGCGGGACGGACCGTCCTTGTGCCGCAGCCAGTGGATGGTGCCGTGGGACTCCACCGCACTGGCGGCACCCGCAGTGTCCGGTGCCACCGCGCCCAGGTGCTTGACGGCGTCGAGCAATGCGGGGCGGCGGGTCTGTGAGGCGGAGCCGAGGGTGATGTCGAGCTTGACCGCGTCTGCGGCAAGGCCGTGGAGGACCCAGAGTTCGCCTGCGGATTCGAAGATCACCCGCTTGCCGTCCGTGGCTGCATGCCGGACGTAGAAGTCCTGGTGGTCGGTGTGCCGGCGCAGGTCCTTGCCGCTGGGAAGCACCGAATACAGGTTGCCGTAGCCCTCGTGGTCTGACAGGAAGGCGATCCGGCCCTCCACCCACAGCGGATCAGTGAGGTTGCCGTCGAGGTCCGGCAGCAGGCGTTCGAACTCGCCGTTGCCGTCGCGGTCGATCCACAACTTTCCGGCCGTTCCGCCGCGGTAGCGCTTCCACCACGCCGGCTCACGGGAGAGCACGCTGGCCAGCACTACAGGGCGTTCGTCGCCTACCTCGGGACCGAAGGCAACGGACTCCACCGGCCCGTACGGGAGCTCCTGGGCCCAGCCGCCCTCGAGCGGAACGCTGTAGGCGTGGGTGTGCCGGCTCTCAGCCTGGCGGAAGGCGCTGGTCACCACCACGGAACCACTGGTGGTGAACCCCTTGACCTTGGTGGTGCTGTGGCCAAAGTAGGTGAGCTGCCGGTACCCGCCGCCGTCCACCTGTGCGGACACTACCTCCGGCGCCGTTCCCTGGACTACGGTCCACACCAGGCGCTTGCCGTCCGGGGTGAATCGCGGGTTGCGGGCAGGAAGCTGGAGCGAGGAAACACGCCAGGCGCGGCCGCCGTCCAGGGGCGCGATCCACACGTCATCCTCGGCCACGAAAGTGACCAGATCGCCGTGCAAATGCGGGAAACGGAAGTAGCTCGAAGAGGTCATCGTTCGATCATAGTCAACCCCCACCCGCCCCGCGGGAGATACACAACCCGCGCCGCCGTGGTGAGATGGACCATGCACATCGTCATGGCCGGCGCCTCGGGGCTCATCGGCACTTCCATGTCCGCGGCATTCCGCAATGCCGGCCATTCCGTGGTGACGCTGGTCCGGCGGCCCCCTGCCAGCGCCGCCGAAGTCCGCTGGGACCCTGCGGCCGGCGTCCTGGATCCGGGCGCACTCTCGGGCGCTGACGCCGTCGTCAACCTCTCCGGAGCGGGAATCGGCGACAGGCCATGGACGCGCAGGCGGGTGGAGGAACTCTTCAGTTCCCGCCTGGGACCAACCAGGACCCTGGTGCAGGCAATGGCACGGGCTGATACGCCACCGGCCACCTTCATCAGCCAGTCCGGTTCGGGCTATTACGGCGATGCGGGCAATACGGTGCTGCGGGAAGATGCGGCGGCAGGTGAGGGGACACTCCCGCAAATCTGCATTGAGTGGGAGCAGGCCGCCCTGATGGCGCCGCCGGGAGTGCGGGTGGTAACGCCCCGGACCGGGGTGGTGTTCAGCCGCTCAGGCGGCGCATTGGGTAAGCTGCTTCCGCTGCTGCGCCTGGGCGTGGGCGGACCGTTCGGAAACGGCCGGCAGTTCTGGCCCTGGGTGACACTGCCCGATGTCTCGGCCGCTTTCCTGTTCCTCCTGGGCTCCCCGGTCTCCGGCCCGGTCAACCTCGCCGCCCCTGAACAGGCGGACGTCAATACCATCGTGGCAGCGCTGGCCCACGCGCTGCACCGCCCCGCCATCCTGCGGGTACCTGCCCCCGTGCTGCGCACCGTGATGCCCGGCCTGGGCGAAGAACTGTTGCTGTACAGCCAGCGGATGGAGCCGGCGGTCCTGACCGCCGCAGGGTTCGCGTGGCAGCACGGGCACTTGGCAGATGCTGCCCGCTGGGTGGCTGGAAAGACCAGCGCCGGCTAGCCCTGCCGGGGACTCCGGAGCGGAGTGCCGGTTCACGGGCCCGGAAGGATGTCGGCTACCAGCCACCGGCCCTCCACGGAGACCAGCACCAGCCGAAGCGGCTGCGGCCTGGTGGGTGCCCCCGTGGCGACTACTGTGTCTCCGGCGTCCACCATCCGGTACCCGGAGGTAGCGGATACAGCCCGCACCACGGCATGGGCTTCGGTGCCCCCATCTTCGGCGGCGATCTCGGAAAGCGTGGTGGTGAACCCGGTGAGGCGCTGGCCGGATCCGGCAAACTGGCCGGCGACGCGCTGGTCAGCCGCGGCGGCGGTCGACCCGGGGGCATTCACCTCGGCCAGCAGTTCCACGCCCCCGCTGCTGAAGGCATAGTCGCGAAGCGCCGCCAGCCCCTGCACGGCTTCCACCGGATCAGCTGCTCCGGCCCGCCGCCGTGCGGCGTCCACGGGCAAGGGAAGCCCATTACCGCCGCCTGAATCGGCATCCGCACCCGTACTTGCACTTGCTGACGGCGCAGATGTTGGTGGCAGCCCCTGTGCGGCACCTTTAAGCCACGTGCCATCCCCTGCGGTCGCCGACAGCCACCACGCCACTGCCGCCACCGCGGCAATCAGCGGCATGACGGAGCGCAGCAGCACCCGCCGCGCCTGCCCACCAACGGGCCCGTCCACGTGCTTTCCCTTGGCCGGCGTGGTTGTCGCTGTTGCCGCTCCCGGCCGTGCGGACCAGCGGGATGTGGCCGCCCGGCGTCGCAGGCCCTGGGCTTTCGTTCGCAGTGCGCTGCGCTTTGACCCGGCGGGAACGTGCCGCCGCGTCAACAGCTCAGGCAGGACAGTGGGGTGGACCGCGTCGGAAAGATCCACGGGCTGCGGTTCGGCGCTGCGGTAGACGGCCGTGGCCAGTGCCAGCGCGTCCGGGCGCAGGCGCCGCTCATCGTTCAGGCCTGCTTCCAGGGCAGCCGCGAGGTCTTTGGGAACCCCGGGAACCAACAGGGACAACGGCGGACGGTCGGCCGTGCGTCCCGGCGCTTCACCTGTGAGGCAGTACCACCCAAGGGCAGCCACCGAGTACACATCGCGTTCGGGCTGCAGGCCGGCACGGACCGCGTCCACCGGGGTGGGATCAAGGAATCCGCCCGTTCCCGCGGTGCCGGCGCCGCCCGGGTCCCCGAGCATCCGGGCGACGCCGAGATCGGACAGCATCGGTTTTCCCTGCCCGGTGAAGAGCACGTTTCCGGGCGAGACGTCGGAATGCGTGAAGCCTTTGCCGTGCAGGTACGCCAGGGCCTGGGCGATCGGCGTCAATACCGTGACCGTCTCCCCCACGCTGAGCCTGCCGCGGGCGGACACCAACTGGGCCAGGGAACCGCCGGCAGCATAATCCATGGTCAGTGACGTACCACTGCCCGGTTCCGTCCCCTGGACCGCGTCGCGGGCCCGGATCAGGTGCTCGTGGTCCAGGACTGACAGGATGCGGATCTCCCGCCGCACCTCCTCCTCGGTGATGCCCGGGCTGCAGCGCGTCCCGCTCCCGGCGGCCCGGAAGCACTTGAGTGCGTATTCCTGTCCCGTCCGTTGTTCCCTGGCCAGCCACACGTCCGCGCTGCCGCCGCGGCCCAGCAGCCTGCCGACGTCGTAGCCGGGTACGTCGGGTGCCTGTGCATCGTCCATGGTCCATGTCTAGCCGAGTTCCGTCCGGCCTGCAGAAGTTATCCACAGCCCCCGCGGTTGCAGTCACAAAGAGCAGGGCCGGTGAGCTTGGACACTAAACCGGGCCGGTGCGGCTGCGGGGTCTAAGCTGGATGCCATGACTCTTGAGTTTTCACAGCTGGGTCTTGCCCCCGACTTCGTTGATTACATGGAAGGCTGGGATGCCCAGCGCGAACTCCATGACAAAGTTGTCGCCGGAAGTGCGCCCAGCACAGTTCTTCTTTTGGAGCACGCCGCTGTTTATACGGCCGGCAAGCTTACCGAGGACCACGAGCGGCCCTTTGACGGTACGCCGGTCGTCGCAGTGGACCGCGGCGGCAAACTGACCTGGCACGGTCCCGGCCAGCTGGTTGCCTACCCCATCCTGAAGCTGAAGAACCGCTCCGGGATCAGGGACTACGTGGAGCGGCTGGAAGAAATCATGATCACCGTCATGGCGGACTACGGCATCAAGGCTGAACGCATCAAAGGCCGCGCCGGTGTATGGATCAAGGCCGATTCCAAGGGCCCCGACCGCAAGATCGCGGCCATCGGCATCCGCGTCCTGAACGGCGTCACCATGCACGGCGTCGCCATCAACTGCAGCAACGATCTGGCGCCCTACGGCCAGATCATCGCCTGCGGCATCACTGACGCCGGAGTCACCACCATGTCCCTTGAAACGGGCAGGGAGATCCATCCCGCGGACATCGCGGAGCGGTTCGTGGAGGAATTCCGCAAGCACGAAGAAGCATTGGTTTCGAGCCCTGAAGGAGCTCTACTGTGACATTGGCACCTGAAGGCCGGAAAATGCTGCGGATCGAGCAGCGCAACGCTGCGGTCCCGGTGGAGCGCAAGCCGGAGTGGATCAAGGCCAAGGTCCAGATGGGCCCGGAGTTCGTCGGGCTGAAGAACCTGGTCAAAAAAGAAGGCCTGCACACCGTCTGCGAAGAGGCCGGCTGCCCCAACATCTTCGAATGCTGGGAAGACAAGGAAGCCACCTTCCTGATCGGCGGCTCCGAATGCACCCGCCGCTGCGACTTCTGCCAGATCGACACCGGCAAACCCTCCCCCGTGGACATGTTCGAACCCACCAAGGTGGCCCGCTCCGTACAGTCCATGCAGCTGCGCTACGCCACCGTCACCGGCGTGGCCCGCGACGACCTCGAAGACGAAGGCGTCTGGCTCTACGCCGAAACCGTCCGCAAAATCCACGAACTGAACCCCGGCACCGGCGTGGAACTGCTCATCCCCGACTTCTCCGGCAACCCCGACCACATCAAGGCGATCTGCGACTCCGCCCCCGAAGTCTTCGCGCACAACGTCGAAACCGTGCCCCGGATCTTCAAAAGGATCCGCCCCGCCTTCCGCTACGAACGCTCCCTGGACGTCATCACCCAGGGCCGGAACCTGGGCATGGTCACCAAATCCAACCTCATCCTGGGCATGGGCGAAACCCGCGAAGAAATCAGCGAAGCCCTCCGCGACCTCCACCAGGCCGGCTGCGACCTCATCACCATCACCCAGTACCTGCGCCCCTCCGAACGGCACCTGCCCGTGGACCGCTGGGTCAAACCCCAGGAATTCGTGGACCTCCAGCACGAAGCCGAAGAAATCGGCTTCCTCGGCGTCATGTCCGGACCCCTGGTCCGCTCCTCCTACCGCGCCGGCCGCCTCTGGGCCACCGCCATGCGCAAAAAAGGCCGCGACATCCCCGCCGAACTCGCCCACATCGCCGAAGGCATCCAGGACTCCGGCACCACCCGCCAGGAAGCCAGCACCCTCCTCGCTGCACACTCGTGACGTCTCCTTTGTGAAGTGGCGGGGGCCGGACGCCGGAAGACTCCAGCGTCCGGCCCTTTGGTTTAAGTCACGTAGAATTGAGGCACTATGGCGAAATCCCCTGACTCCAGCAACTCCACCCCGGCGGGCTCAAGCGCGGTGAAGCGCGGCCTGTTCACGCGCAAGCCCAAGGAAGCTAAGGCCAAGAAGCCCAGCAGGCTCAAGCAGATCGGCGAGGTCTTCACCATGACCCGCCGCCACGACCCCATGGTTCCGTGGCTCATGCTGCTGGTGTTCCTCGGTGTTGTGGCCGTGAGCTTCCTGGTGGGTTTCTGGCTGGATAACTGGATTACCGGCCTGATCATCGGCATTCCGCTCGGACTGCTGGCGGCCACCTTCATTCTGTCCCGGCGCGCTGAGCGTGCTGCGTTCGCGCAGATCGAAAACCAGCCCGGAGCTTCGGGCGCTGCCCTGGGCACGCTCCGCCGCGGCTGGATCACCGAAGAGCAGCCCGTGGCCGTCAACCCGCGCACGCAGGATGCCGTGTTCCGCGCCGTAGGCCGTCCCGGCGTCGTCCTTGTCAGCGAGGGCCCCGCCCACCGGGTGAAGCCGCTGCTCGATGCCGAGCGCAAGCGCCTGGCGCGAATCCTGCCCAACGTTCCTGTCCACACCATCCAGACCGGCCGCGGCGAAGGCCAGGTGCCGCTGAGCCAGGTGGCCAAGCAGATGGGCAAGATGAAGAACGAACTGACCAAACTTGAAGTCAGCACGGTATCCAAGCGCATCGCGTCCATGGGCAGCAGGCTTCCCATTCCCAAGGGCATCGACCCCTACAAGGCCCGTCCCAACCGCGGACGCTAGCTGGTTGAACGCTCCGGTACCGGCACTGCCGGCAGCCGGGGCGTTTTTCTTTCTGCCCAAACAGCCGCGCGCAGCCCTCCCATCACATGTGCGGCCAGCGCACCGCCCGACGACAGGACATGACCATGCCCCTCAGGACAACAGTGATCCGCGCCTTCCGCATCCTCGCCGTGGCCGAGGCCTGCAGTTGGGCCGCGCTCCTCGCCGGCATGTATTTCAAATGGATTGCCGGCACCACGGAGCTCGGCGTCCAGGTGGCAGGCCCTGTCCACGGTGCCCTGTTCATCGGTTACGAGGTCGCCGCGCTCATGCTGTGGCGGGTGCAGCGCTGGCCGTTCCTGGTGGCCGTACTGGCAGGTGTCTCGGCGGTCTTCCCGTTCGCCACCCTCCTGTTCGAACGCTGGGCCGGGCGCCGCGGGTACCTCAGCGCTGCCCGCGCAGCGGACGCCCCGGCCCTCGAGTCCAGCCGCGCCTAGCGGGACAGGCACGCCGCAGTGGACTCCGTTGAGCAGGGACTGACGTCACCGCCGCCGCAGGAGGCCGGGACGCCGGGCACGCGCGCGCAGGGACGCAGGCGGGTAATCGCTCTCTTCTCCCTGCTGGGGGCAACCCTGTTCTGGGCCGGCAACTACGTGGTGGGCGCCGGCGCTGTCCACAGCATCGACCCCCTGAGCCTGGTCTTCCTGCGGTGGGCGATCGCACTGGTGCCGCTGCTGCTGATAGCCCAGCTTGTGGAGAAGCCCTGCTGGCGGTCCGTTGCAGCTGCGTGGCCGTGGCTGCTGGCGCTCAGCGTGTGCGGGCTCCTCGGCTACAACCTTCTCCTGTACTTCGCCCTGGAACACACCGATGCGTTCAATGCCTCGCTGATCAACGCGTTCAATCCGGCGCTGATCACGCTGGCGGCCGCAGTGTTCCTGCGCGAGCGGCTCACGCCGATGGCCGTGGCCGGCGTCGTGATGGCGCTGGCCGGCGTCCTCATCGTCATCAGCGGAGGGAATGTGGGCCGGCTGGCCACTGCCGGCTTCGGCACCGGCGAGATGCTAATGGTCGGGGCGGTGGTTGTCTGGACGGCCTACACGGTCATCGGCCGCCTGGCACCCAGGATCCCGCCGATCACAGCCACAGCCGTGCAGGCAGCCGTGGCGGTGGCCCTCCTGGCCCCGGTCCGTTTCACGACGGGCGGCCCGACCTTTCCAGGGACGGGCAGTGCGGTGGCGTCATTGCTCTTCATCGCGATTTTTCCGTCGGTACTGTCCTACGTGCTGTGGAACCGCGCCCTGACGGTCCTGCCGGCGGCCGGTGCCGGCGTGTTCCTCAACCTGATCACTGTCTTCACCGCAGTCCTGACCATTCTGGCCGGACAGGTCCACACAGCCGCGCAGTTTGTGGGCGGCGCCATCGTTGTCGGCGGCGTGATCGTCACTAATGCGCGGGCCTTCCGGCGGAAGCACCCGGCCAGCGCTTAGAGCGGCCCCGGCCATGGGGCGCCGTTGCCCGTCGTGCGCCGTTGTCCCTTGGTGTGCCGTTGCCCGCGGGAGGCCCGAGCCTCAGCGCCGGATGAGGAGCGTATTCATGGCCTTGTCGTGCAGGCCGCGCTGGTCGGGGTCGAAAATGACTGCGGGGATAACCAGGCAGAGGAGCACTGCCCTGACCAGGCCGGCAAGCGGTCCCGGAGTGCCGCCTCCCGGCTTGATCACCGCGATGCCCATGATGCGGTGGCCGATGCTGTAGCCGAGGGTGCCTACCAGCAGGGTCTGTTCAATGGCGAAGACCGCCAGCGTGGCCCAGGAATCGCCGCCAAAGGCAAAGTTGCTGATGAGCAAGGCGATGCCCCAGTCGATCATGATCGCAACGATCCTGCGCCCCGCCCGGGCAATGGAGCCGGGACCGGACTCCGGCAGCCCCAGGCGCTCCCCCGGATACTTTGAGATGCCGGAGGTGTCAGGTCCCGTGAGCCAGGAGCCAATGTCTTTGCGATCTACCACCGTCCAAGTTTACCGACCCCGGGGGCAGCAGGGCGCCCACACTGTGGATGGGGCTCGACCACAGTGTGGACGGACGATAGCGTGGTCATAGCAGGGCATTCTGTAACCTGCCCGAAACAATGCGGACATGGACGGGAAATGCCGGATCCATAGTCTGTTAGAAGTTTCAAGCAATCCCCCGGCAGGTACACGCGACAGGGACAACATGCGTTCTCCCTGATTTTGGATTGCGCTGGATCACATGGCGTGCATGCCAGATATTTACATATGCGTTAGGAGCATAGATGTTCAAGACTGCGGACGAAGTCCTCAAGTTCATCAAGGACGAAGATGTAAAGTTCGTCGATATCCGCTTCACCGACCTTCCGGGTGTCCAGCAGCACTTCAACGTCCCCGCGAAGAGTGTTGACGCTGATTTCTTCGTCAACGGACAGCTCTTCGACGGTTCCTCCATCCGCGGATTCCAGGGCATCGCCGAATCTGACATGCAGCTGATCCCGGACGTCACCACCGCGTTCCTGGACACCTTCCGCATGGAGAAGACCCTCGCGCTGAACTTCTCGATCGTCAACCCGCGCACTGGTGACCCGTACCACCGCGACCCCCGCGGCGTAGCCGAGAAGGCCGAGGCCTACCTGGCCTCCACCGGCATCGCCGACACCGCGTTCTTCGCTCCCGAAGCCGAGTTCTTCGTGTTCGACAACGTCCAGTACCAGTCCTCCCCCGAGGGCAGCTTCTACAAGATCGACTCCGAGGAAGCCCACTGGAACAGCGGCCGCGAGGAAGAAGGCGGCAACCTGGGCTACAAGACCCCCGTCAAGGGCGGTTACTTCCCGGTCTCCCCCACCGACAAGCAGGCTGACCTGCGCGACGCCATGTGCGTTGCCCTGGACGAAGCCGGCCTCGAGGTCGAGCGCAGCCACCACGAAGTTGGATCCGCCGGCCAGGCCGAGATCAACTACAAGTTCACCACCCTGACCCACGCTGCCGATGACCTGCAGAAGTTCAAGTACGTCATCAAGAACACCGCTGACGCCTGGGGCAAGTCCGTGACCTTCATGCCGAAGCCGGTCTTCGGTGACAACGGCTCCGGCATGCACTGCCACCAGTCGCTGTGGAACGGTGGCGAGCCGCTGTTCTACGACGAGAAGGGCTACGCCGGCCTGTCCGACACCGCCCGCTGGTACATCGGCGGCCTGCTGCAGCACTCCTCCGCCGTGCTGGCCTTCACCAACCCGACGGTGAACTCCTACCGCCGCCTGGTCAAGGGCTTCGAAGCCCCGGTCAACATGGTTTACTCGCAGGGCAACCGCTCCGCCGGTATCCGCATCCCCATCACCGGCTCCAACCCCAAGGCCAAGCGCATCGAATTCCGCGCACCGGACCCCTCCTCCAACCCCTACCTGGCCTTCGCTGCCCAGCTGATGGCCGGCATTGACGGCATCCGCAACCGCATCGAGCCCCCGGCTCCGATCGACAAGGACCTCTACGAGCTCCCGGCCGAGGAAGCCAAGGACATCCCCAAGGCTCCGGGCACCCTCGAGGAAGCCCTGGAGGCCCTGCGCGAGGACAACGAGTTCCTGCAGGCCGGCGGCGTCTTCACCCAGGACCTGATCGACACCTGGATCGAGTACAAGTACGAGAACGAGATCCGTCCGCTGTCCCTGCGCCCGAACCCCTACGAGTTCGAGCTCTACTACGGCGTCTAGTCTGCGGCCTGCCCCGCAGGAGCGCTGAAGCAGCAAAGGCGGCCACCGGTTCATCCGGTGGCCGCCTTTTGCGTTGTCCGGGCCGTCAAGGCCGCAGACGGAGACCGTAAGGTGGGGGCCCGCCTCCAGACGTGCTGAGACCGGGAGCCGGACCCCCTGACGAATGCCCCCCGAGACGAAGACTGTCCAGCCTTCCCCCCAACAAGGTTGGAGAACACCGCCATCCACATAATCGGGCAAACGCTTGCTAAGCGCAATGCCGGTCCGGCGCGTTACGCCGGTGAGGCGGCAGCGAAGCTGTGGAACATGGTCCGCTGCGGCCCCGCGGAACCGCCGAGGTACGGCCCCGCGTCGACAAAACCGGCGCGGCGGTACGCGGAGAGGCCCGCATGGTTCTCCTCATTGACGGAAAGTACGACGCCGGACTCGCAGCTTTGGTGCCGGACGGTGAGCCTGCGTGCGGCCGCCACAGCGGCGGTGGCCGCCAGCGTGCCCAGCCCCTTGCCCTGGTGCCGGCTGTCGATGAGGAAGCCCCGCAGCAGCCACGCTGACTGGTCGTCGGGCCACCCGGCAAGGCCGGCCGCCCCCGCCTGGAGGGTCAGGACACCGGATGCGTTCCCGCCGGCCTCCACGACGTAGGGGTGCCGTGATTCCTCGGCCAGGCCTGCCAGCGCCATGCGCAGGGGGTCGCCCACGAAACGTTCCTGGCCTGCCAGGAGCGACATGTCCGCGATGGCGCCCAACTGGATGGCGCGGGCATCCGCGTCCAGGTCACGGAGCGGGATGAGCCAGACCCAGTCAGTGCCCATAGAAGACACGTTCAAAAACAGCCCGGGCGCGGCGGCTCACCCGCAAATAGTCTTCCTCCAGCGCGGCTGCGTGTCCCGGCTCATAGCCGCACCAGCGCGCCACGGCTTCAAGGTCGCGGCGGGAGGATGGCAGGAGATCGGAAGCCTTACCGTTCCAGATGACATTGGCGGACCGGATGCGGCTGGCCAGCCGCCAGGCCTCGGCCAGCAAACCGGCGTCGGCAGCCTCCAGCAGTCCAAGTTCCGCTGCTGCGGTGAGGGCTTCCAGCGTGGATGTGGTCCGGAGTTCCGGGTGTTTCCCGGCATGTTGGAGCTGCAGCAGCTGCACCAGCCACTCAACGTCGCTGAGGCCGCCGCGGCCGAGTTTGAGGTGCCGTGCTGGGTCGGCGCCGCGCGGCAACCGCTCCGATTCCACCCTGGCCTTGATGCGCCGGATCTCCCGTACGTCCTGCTCCGCCACGGTTTCCGGGTACCGGATGGGGTCGATCAGCGAGAGGAAATCAGCGGCCAGGGCATCATCGCCGGCCATGGGCCGTGCCCGCAGGAGCGCCTGGGCTTCCCAGATCAGGGACCAGCGGCGGTAGTACTCGGCGAAGGAATCCAGGGAGCGCACCATGGCCCCGTTTTTCCCCTCGGGACGGAGGTCGGCGTCCATCTGGAGGACCCGTTCCGCCATGATGGCCGGCTTCAGGGGCTGCGTGAGGAGGCTGGACACCTTCGCCACGATGCGGGCCGCCTGTTCCTGCGCCTCCGCTTCGGTAAAGCCGGGGAGCGCCCTGTGGACGTACATCACGTCGGCGTCGGAGCCATAGCCGATCTCCCGGCCGCCCTGCCGGCCCATGGCCACCACCAGCACCGTGGTTTTGAGCGGGCCGGCGGCAGAGACTATTCCTTCCGCCACCCGCAGCGCGCCCAGGACGGCGGCGCGGTCCGTGTCCGCCAGGGCCCTGCCCACCTGTTCCTGGTCCAGGAGGCCCGCCGAATCGGCGATGGCGATGCGCAGGATTTCCCGCCGCCGGATCAGCCGGATCAGGCGCATGGCACTCTCCGGGTCCTCGTGCCGCGACATCTTTGCCGTGATCTCCTGCCATTGGGCTTCAAAGCCCACGGGAACCAAGTCCTTGTCCTGTCCCAGCCATGCCACCGATTCCGGCGAGACCTCGAGCAGGTCCGCAATGAGCCGGGAGTTGGACAGCATGTGGCACAGGCGTTCAGCGGCGGCGTTGGAGTCGCGGAGCAGGCCCAGGTACCAGTGGGTGGTGCCCAGGGCTTCGCTGACGCGGCGGAAGGCCAGAAGGCCTGCGTCCGGGTCCACGCCCTCGGCGAGCCAGTCGAGCAGGATGGGCAGGAGCTGGCGCTGCAGGGCGGCCCGGCGGCTCACACCGGCGGTCAGCGCCTCAATGTGGCGCATCGCCCCCTGCGGGTCCCGGTATCCAAGGGCCGCAAGCCGTCCCTGCGCCGCCTCGGGGGTCAGCCTGGCGTCCTCGCTGCTGAGTTTGGCTGCCGTATTCAGCAGCGGCCGGTAGAAGATGCGCTCGTGCAGTTCACGGACCGAACGCTTGGTCCGCTGCCACGCGGACAGCAGGGAGTCCGGGCTGGGCCGTTCGTTGGAGAACGGCCCCAGGACGGCTTTGGCCAACGAGCGCAGTGCCGGCTCCGCCACCGGCATGAGGTGGGTGCGGCGCAGCTGGAACAGCTGGATCCGGTGTTCCAGGAGCCGCAGGTAACGGTAGGCGTTGTCGAAGGCCGCCGCGTCGGAACGGCCAATGTAACCGCCCGCTGACAGGGCAGCGATCGCAGAGGTGGTGTCCCGCCGTCGTAATGTCTCATCCGCCTTGCCATGCACCAGCTGGAGCAGCTGGACGGTGAATTCAACGTCGCGCAGTCCGCCGCGGCCCAGCTTGATCTGGCGCTGCTCCTCGGCTGCCGGGATGTTCTCGGTGACCCGGCGCCGCATCGCCTGGACGGACTCGACGAAGCCCTCCCGCCCGGCCGAGCTCCAGATCAGCGGCGCCACGGCTTCCTCGTAGGCCCGGCCCAGCGCGGCGTCGCCCGCGATGGCACGGGCCTTGAGCAGCGCCTGGAATTCCCAGCTCTCAGCCCACCTGGCGTAGTACGTCTCGTGGGAGGCAAGCGTGCGGACCAGCGGCCCCGATTTGCCCTCGGGCCTCAGGTTCGCGTCCACCTCCCACAGTCCGGGTTCCCTCGCAACCGAGGAGATCGCCCGGGAGATGCCGCTTGCCAGCGCCGTGCCGATGGTGTTGGCCTGGGCATCCTCCAGGCTGCCGGCGTCCACGACGTAGATGACGTCGACGTCGGAAATGTAGTTCAGTTCCCGGGCACCGCATTTGCCCATGCCGATGACTGCCAGGCCGACGTCGGCGACGTCGGCAGCGCTGTGCTGCTCCGCCGCTTCAGCGCGGGAGACGGCGAGGGCAGCCTCGATGGCGGCCGCGGCCAGGTCCGCCAGTTCACCGCCCACCGATGGCAGGAAGTCCAGCGGGTCCGCGGCGCAGAGGTCCTTGACGGCGAGGTCCACCAGTCCGCGCCGGTAGGCCGTGCGCAGGGCAGCGTAGGCATCCGCGCCGGTGGCGGCGGCCACGGGACGTGCGGCGCGGGGGTCGGCGCCCACAGCCTGCAGGAGGGTGGTGCGTAGCCGGCCCGGGTCGGCAGGCAGCGGCTCGGGACTGGCCCGGACCCGGAAGGCCTCCAGGTGTTCCGGGTGCCTGATGAGGAACTCCCCCAGGGCCTCGGAAGCGCCCAGGACCCGGTACATGGGCTCGCTGTCCTCCGCGTCAGCGGCCGCCAGGTCACGCAGCTGCGGGTGCTTTTCAATCAGCCGGACCAGGGACTGCAGGGCAGTGTCCGGGCTCGCGGCCAGCTGCAGCCCGGCAAAGAGCCTGTCTTGGTCCAGCCCCTCAAGTTCGCGCGCGGCAAGGAACCGTTCGCCCTTCTCCAGGTCGCTGAATCCGGCCGCGATCAGGCGGCGTGCCAGGCTCACGCCGGGCACCTAGAGGATGCCGAGGTTGCGCTGCAGCTCGTAGGGCGTCACCTGAAGCCGGTAGTCCTGCCATTCGGCGCGCTTGTTGCGCAGGAAGTGCTCGTAAACCTGTTCGCCCAGGATCTGCGGCATCAGCTCCGAGTCCTCCATGGAACGGATGGCATCGTGCAGGCTGGCCGGGAGCGGGTCATGGCCCATGGCGCGGCGTTCCGCGGAGCTCAGCGACCAGACATCGTCCTCTGCCGCGGCCGGAAGGTCGTAGCCCTCCTCGATGCCCTTCAGGCCCGCGCCGAGCAGCACGGCGTAGGCAAGGTACGGATTCGCGGCGGAGTCGATGCCGCGGTACTCGATCCGGGCGGACTGGCCCTTGCCAGGCTTATACAGCGGCACGCGGACCAGCGCTGAGCGGTTGTTGTGGCCCCAGCTGAGGTAGCTGGGTGCTTCGCCGCCGCCCCACAGGCGCTTGTAGGAGTTGACGAACTGGTTGGTGACGGCCGTGAATTCCGGGGCGTGCTTGAGGATGCCGGCGATGAACTGCCGGGCCGTCTTGGACAGCTGGAACTCAGCCCCTGCTTCGAAGAACGCGTTGCTGTCGCCTTCGAACAGGGAGAAGTGCGTGTGCATGCCGGACCCGGGGTGGTCGGTGAACGGCTTGGGCATGAACGTGGCGTAGGTGCCCTGCTGGAGCGCCACTTCCTTGATGACGGTGCGGAACGTCATGATGTTGTCCGCCGTCTGCAGGGCGTCGGCGTAGCGGAGATCGATCTCGTTCTGGCCCGGGCCTGCCTCGTGGTGGCTGAATTCCACGGAAATGCCGACGGATTCCAGCATGGTCACCGCGGTGCGCCGGAAGTCCTGGGCCACGCCGCCGGGGACATGGTCAAAGTAGCCGCCCTCGTCCACCGGAACAGGAGCACCGTTCGGACCCGGCTCATGCGACTTGAGCAGGTAGAACTCGATCTCGGGGTGGGTGTAGCAGGTGAAGCCCATGTCCGCGGCCTTGGCGAGGGTCCGCTTGAGCACGTTGCGCGGATCGGCGGCGGAGGGCTCGCCGTCGGGGGTCAGGATGTCGCAGAACATCCTGGACGTCTGCTCCGTCTCGCCCCGCCACGGCAGGATCTGGAAGGTGGCGGGATCCGGCTGGGCCAGCATGTCGGATTCGAAAACACGGGCCAGGCCTTCGATGGAGGAACCGTCGAACCCCAGGCCTTCCTCGAATGCGCCCTCGACCTCCGCCGGGGCCAGCGCCACGGACTTCAGCGAACCCACGACGTCGGTGAACCACAGGCGCACGAAACGTACGTCGCGCTCTTCGATTGTGCGCAGGACAAACTCTTGCTGGCGGTCCATGATGGCCTCTTCTCCGGTCAACGTCCATGCTCCGGGGTCCGCGCAAAGGGGAAAGCCGGCAGCAGTTCATCATCACTGTACTAATCATTCGGCGCCGATGCTTGAGCCTGCGCCGTGCGTAACACAGCATTAACCTGGCGGTCCCCAAAACATGCCCCCAGGCGCGGTTTCCAGCGATACCCGGCACCCCGTCCCGGCGCGGAGCTATGGCGCTTATCACCTTTTTGCCGGGATGCCCGCGGTAGCTAGGACGGCCGGTACCGCACTACGCTCATCCCATGGCCTCCAACAGCTCCGACTCCAGCGCGTCCGCAGAAGTACCCGCCCCGTACGGCAATGGCCCCGGCGTGCCGGTTCCTGCCGAACGGAAGCCCGCCAAGGTCCGCATCCACCACCTGCAGCAGGCCAAGCGTGACGGCACCAGGTTCGCCATGCTCACGGCGTACGAGCAGTACACGGCCGAGATCTTCGATGCTGCCGGCATCGAGGTGCTCCTGGTCGGAGACTCGGCGTCCAACAACGTCTTTGGCAATGAGACCAGCCTCCCGGTGACCGTTGACGAACTGCTCCCCCTCTGCCGGGCGGTGGCCAGGTCCGCCAAGCGTGCCCTGGTGGTGGCCGACCTGCCGTTCGGCAGCTACGAGGTCAGCACGGAACAGGCCGTCGGCGCGGGCGTCAGGTTCCTGAAGGAAGGGCTGGCCCACGCGGTGAAGATCGAGGGCGGGAAGTACTACGCCCCCACGGTCCGCGCGATGGTGCAGGCGGGCATCCCCGTGATGGCCCACATCGGCTTCACGCCCCAGAGCGAACACGCCCTGGGCGGCTACCGCGTGCAGGGCCGCGGCGACGACGCCCAACGGCTGATCGAGGACGCCCGCGCCCTCGAGGAGGCCGGTGCGTTTTGCGTGCTGATGGAGATGGTGCCGGCGGAGACTGCCGCCGCGGTTGACGCCGCCGTGGGCGTGCCCACCGTGGGCATCGGGGCCGGGAACGCCACGACGGGCCAGGTCCTTGTCTGGCAGGACATGGCAGGGCTTCGCGGCGGCCGGATGGCCAAATTCGTCAAGCAGTACGCGGACCTGCGCAGCACACTGCACGACGCCGCCACCGCCTACGGGGACGACGTCCGGTCCGGCACGTTCCCCGGCCCGGAACACTCGTTCTAGGCAGGAAACAGCCCGTCAGTCGTCGTCGCCCTTTTCCCAGGCCTCGTTGCGCGCCCGGACCTTCTCGATGGCGTGCTCAGCTTCTTCGCGGGTCTTGTAGGGCCCAATGAGCTGGCTCCAGTCCGACAGCCGGTCCTCTTCCACTTCGTGGGTATTGACGTTGAACCAGTACTCAGTCATCGTTGCTCCTCGTTCCGGCGACAGGAATCCCGGGGTGATCCACGTAACACAAACACTTACGCGCCCCCTCCCCAGCTTGTCGGTTGTTAGGCGTTCTGTGGTGCCTTATATGATCAATCTATGCCTTCCCTTGCCTCGACTGCACCCATTGGCACCCTCACCCCGGGTACCCTGAGTCCGCAGCGTCCCGTCCCGGCGTCCATCCCCCGTCCGGAATACGTCGGCAAGCCGGCACCCGCAAAATTCACCGGCTCCGAAGTCAAGTCTGCGGAGACCATCGAGAAGATCCGGATTGCCGGCAAGATCGCGGCGCAGGCCATCGTGGAAGTGGGCAAGCACATCCAGCCGGGTGTCACCACCGACGAGCTGGACAAAGTGGGCCACGAATTCCTGCTGGACCACAACGCCTACCCGTCCACGCTCGGTTACCGCGGATTTCCCAAGTCGCTGTGTTCCTCCTTGAACGAGGTCATCTGCCACGGCATCCCGGACAGCACCGTGGTCCGGGACGGCGACATCCTGAACATCGACATCACGGCCTACCTCAACGGCGTCCACGGGGACACCAACTACACGTTCCTGGTAGGGGACGTGGACGAGGAGTCCCGGCTCCTCGTGGAGCGCACGCAGGAGTCGCTGAACCGGGCCATCAAGGCCGTGGCGCCGGGACGTGAAATCAACGTCATTGGCAGGGCCATCCAGTCCTATGCCAAGCGCTTTGGCTACGGCGTGGTCCGCGACTTCACCGGCCATGGCGTCGGAGAGGCCTTCCACACCGGGCTCATCATCCCGCACTACGATGCCGCCCCTGCCTACAACACCGTGATCGAAGCGGGAATGGTGTTCACCATCGAACCGATGCTCACGCTGGGCACTGTGGAGTGGGACATGTGGAGCGACGACTGGACCGTGGTCACACGGGACCGCAAGCGCACCGCCCAATTCGAGCACACCCTGCTGGTCACCGAGACCGGCGCCGAAATCCTTACCCTGCCGTAGCCCGGCCCGTGCCCCCTGGGCATGCTGCCGGTGCAGACCGGACACCTGTTACGGGCCGCCCCCAAAGCCGCCCCTTTTCCTGCCCGCCCCTGTCAAGAACGGAATCCCATTGGCCAAGAAGGACGAGAAGTCGCACAAGAACGCACCGCTGATCGGCATCGACATCGGTGGTACGGGCATCAAGGGCGGCATTGTCGACCTGAAGAAGGGCAAGCTCCTCGGAGAACGCTTCCGGGTGCCCACCCCGCAGCCCGCCACCCCTGAGGCCGTAGCCGAGGCCGTGGCCCTGGTGGTGGCCGAACTCTCGGCACGCCCCGAGGCCCCGGAAGCCGGCTCCCCCGTGGGCGTGACCTTTCCCGGCATCATCCAGCACGGAGTGGTCCACTCCGCAGCCAATGTGGACAAGAGCTGGCTGGACACGGACATCGACGCCCTCCTCACGGCCCGGCTCGGCCGGCCGGTGGAAGTCATCAATGATGCGGACGCCGCAGGCCTGGCAGAGGCACGCTACGGGGCCGGCGAAGGCGTCGCCGGTACTGTCCTGGTGATCACGCTCGGTACCGGCATCGGTTCAGCCTTCATCTTTGACGGAAAGCTGGTTCCCAACGCAGAGCTGGGGCACCTTGAAATTGACGGCCACGATGCCGAATCCAAGGCGTCCGCCGTTGCCCGCGAACGTGACGGGCTGTCCTGGGACGAGTACAGCGTGCTGCTGCAGCGCTACTTCTCGCACGTGGAGTTCCTGTTCTCGCCGGAACTGTTCATCGTGGGCGGCGGGATTTCAAAGCGCGCCGACGAGTACCTCCCCAACCTCAAGCTCCGGACCCCGATTGTCCCGGCGGTCCTTCGCAACGAGGCAGGCATTGTGGGTGCGGCGCTGGAAATCGCACTCCAGCACAACCTGGCCAAGTAGGAGTGGTGCCGGTGGCGGCTGCGGCTTCCCCTCCGCTGCCGCCACCGGAGTTTTAGAGGGGAGTCTTCTCGGAGCTCTTGGCTGCGCCTTTGGCGCCTTCCCCGGCCTCGTGGCGGAGCAGGGCAATGGCAGTCTCGAAGTCCTCGAGAGACTCAAAGGCCTGGTACACGCTGGCGAAGCGAAGGTAGGCTACCTCGTCGAGTTTCTGCAGCGGCCCGAGGATCACCAGGCCCACCTCGTGCGCATCGATTTCGGCGGCGCCCGAGGCACGGATCTGCTCTTCGACTTCCTGGGCCAGCATGGCGAGGTCATCCTCGCTCACGGGGCGCCCCTGGCACGCCTTGCGCACGCCGTTGATGACCTTGCTGCGGCTGAAGGGCTCGCCCACGCCGGAACGTTTGATCACGGACAGGCTGGTGGTTTCCACCGTGGTGAACCGGCGGCCGCATTCCGGGCATTGCCGGCGCCTGCGGATGGCCGAGCCGTCATCGGCCATCCGGCTGTCCACCACGCGGGAATCAGGGTTGCGGCAGAACGGGCAGTACATGGCGTTCCCCCTTTTCGGTTGTG
Source organism: Pseudarthrobacter sp. LMD1-1-1.1 (assembly GCF_040676255.1). Classification (NCBI taxonomy): domain Bacteria; kingdom Bacillati; phylum Actinomycetota; class Actinomycetes; order Micrococcales; family Micrococcaceae; genus Pseudarthrobacter; species Pseudarthrobacter sp. LMD1-1-1.1. Next base: position 556,514 of record NZ_JBEGHP010000022.1, read on the forward strand.
GTGTGCAACGGCGTTGGAAGCCACCAGCACCGCCGGGGGGCGATGCCGTGGCATTCCCAGTTTACGGGCAGATGTGGGGTAATAACAATCCTGTAATTACTACATGTAGTGGTATCACCGATCGCCCGGGAACCGGGCCGTCACCGCGTCCCCGTGGGCCGGAAGATCCTCGGCCCGGGACAGGCTCACGATGTGTCCGCTGACCTCGGCCAGGGCTTCCCGGCTGTAGTTGACCACCTGGATGGCGCGCAGGAAGGTGGTCACGTTCAACCCGGAGGAAAAGGCTGCCGTACCGCTGGTGGGCAGCACGTGGTTGGAGCCGGCGCAGTAGTCGCCAAGGCTGACGGGGCTGTAGTCCCCCACGAAGATCGCGCCCGCGTTCCGGATGCGGGCGGCCACGGCGGCAGCGTCCCGGGTCATGATTTCCAGGTGCTCCGCTGCGTACGCGTCACAGGCAGCGATTCCCTGCTCGAGGCCGTCCACCAGCACGACGCCGGACTGAGGACCGGACAGCGCCTCCTGCACCCTGGCCGAGTGCTTGGTGGCGGCGGCCTGCAGTGCCAGTTCAGCACGCACGGCGGCGGCGAGCTCCTCGGAATCGGTAATGAGGACCGAGGCTGCCTTCGGATCGTGCTCCGCCTGGCTGAGCAGGTCGGCGGCAACCAGGGCGGGCTGGGCGGAGTCGTCCGCCAGGATGGCGATCTCCGTGGTTCCGGCCTCTGAATCAATGCCGACGACGCCCTTAACCAGGCGTTTGGCCGTGGCAACGAAGATGTTGCCGGGGCCGGTGACCACGTCCACGGGCTCCAGGGCCGGACCTGCCTCCGTCGCTTCGACGCCGTAAGCGAAGGCGGCAATGGCCTGGGCCCCGCCGATGGCGTAGACCTCAGTGATGCCCAGCAGCGCCGCCGCCGCCAGGATGGTGGGGTGCGGCAGCCCGCCGAACTCCTTCTGGGGCGGCGAGGCCAGGGCGATGGACTCCACACCCGCCGCCAGTGCTGGCACGACGTTCATGATCACCGATGACGGGTACACGGCAAGGCCGCCGGGAACGTACAGCCCCACGCGGGCCACCGGAACCCAGTTCTGGCTGACCACTGCGCCGTCGCCCAGTTCTACGTCGACATTGCGCGGGCGCTGCCCCTCCGCGAACTTCCGTGCCCTGCTGATGGATTCCTCCAGGGCAGCCCGCACGGCCGGATCCAGCTGGTCCAGCGCTGCGGCGAGTGCCTCCCCGGGGACCAGCGGGTGCTCCTGCGCCACGCCGTCGAACCGTTCGGCCAGCTCGGCCAGCCCCGCGAAGCCGCGCTCCCGAACGGCGGAAATGATCTGCAGGACCTTTTCCTCGGCGTCCGCCACGGTCTGTCCCTTGGCGCGTGGCACCGCGGCGCGCAGTGCCGGGAGGCTCAGGTGGCGGCCCCGAAGGTCAATGGTGCGGAACTCGACGGCGGCGGTCACGGGGGCGGGAAACTCCGGGGATGTGGTCACCGCTCTATTTTACGGGGCTGTGCACGCCTGCTGTTTCCGCGCCGGCTGAATCAGGCTTTCTGCCCGTGGCGCCCACCAGTTCCAGGATGAAGACCGACACGGCCGTGGCCGCGGGCCAGAGCAACAGGACCGGCCACGCCCGCAGGGAGAAGGCGATGCTGGCGTTTGCCGACGTGTCGACGGCCGGACCCCACAGCCGTCCCGCCAGGACACCTGTCCCCCATGCCACGGCGCTGCCCGCGAACGCCCCGGCCAGGCCGGTGAGCAGTGCCGCCTGCGGGTCCGGGCGCTTGCCGTCCGCCAGGAATACGGCCAGCAGGCAGCCGGCCAGCACCAGGATGCCTGCGAGCGTGAGATCGCGCGGCAGCCAGACCAGGGGCACGGTGCCGGCCGCCAGGGCTGGGTCGCGGGTGATCAGGTTCAATCCGCCCGGGGCAAGGACCCACCAGAGGATGCCCGCCGGGATGCCCGCGGCCGCCGGGACCAGCAGCAGGGACCATGGCAGCAGCCGCCTGGCGGGGCGGGCGAAGTTCGTCATGCAACACACCTTAACAAACGTTCCTGCAAGGCCATCCGCAGTGGTGCGGCCGCCGCCTGTTTTCCCGCCGTGACCGTGGGCCAATACGCTTGGGGAAAGAGTTACGCCACTTAGTTCAGGAGTTCCGGTGACCGACAACAGCGAGCCGTTCGAGCAGACGTTCAGGGAGATGTTCCGCCGGCATGCTGCGGGCGTCGCCATTATCACCGTGAATTACCAGGATGAGCCCTACGGCTTCACGGCAACCTCCGTGGCGTCCCTGTCGGCGAAGCCGCCGCGCTTCACGTTCAACATGGCGCGCAGCTCCAGGTCCTGGCCCGCCGTGGCCAACACCCAGTACCTGGGGGTGCACATGCTGGGGCTGGAGAACCAGGAGCTGGCAGCCCGCTTTGCCCGCCCCGGCAACCGCTTCGAAGGCAACCATTGGGAGATCGGCCCGCACGGGGTGCCGATCCTCAAGGATGTTGCCGGCTGGCTGATCGGCGAGATCCAGATGCGGCTCTCGTTCGAGAACAACGCCGTGGTGGTGGTCCAGGTAGTGGACGGCCAGGTGGGCGGCGAAGGATCGCCGCTGCTGTACCACGGCGGCGCCTATGGGCAGCCGGTGCCGCTGGACTACGAGATCTGACGCCCACGGACCGGCGCAGCAAGAAGGCGGCCGACGGCGGGAGGTGATTCCCGCCGTCGGCCGCCTGTTTGTCAGGCGTCCAGGCAGGCGGGCCCCAGCAGGACCTTCAGGTCGCCGAACAGCGACGGGCTGGGGTTCACCCGAAGGTGGACGGGCAGGCCCATGATTTCGGTCCGGGTGTCCCCTTGCAGGTGCAGCCGCACCTCCGAGTTGCCCCGGTGGGTGCGCAGGACGTCGCCGAGCTCCGTGACCACGGCCTCGGTGGCCTTGTGGGTGGGCATGGTGATGACCAGGGGCCCGTGCAGCCCTTCGCTCAGGTCCGGAACGGACAGCTCCATGCAGTTCAGCGTGATGGCGCCGTCGTCGCGCTTCTGCAGCCGGCCCTTGACCACCACGATCAGGTCCTCCGCCAGTACGGAGGCGATCGGCCCATAGACCTGCCCGAAGAACATGACTTCGATCGAGCCGCCCAGGTCTTCCACCTCGGCCCGGGCGTAGGCATTGCCGCTGGCTTTTGCGATGCGGCGGCTCAGGGACGTGATCATGCCGGCGATCGTGATGATCGCTCCGTCCTGCGGCCCGTCCTCGCCGATGATGGAGGTAATGCTCATCTCTGCATGCTGGGCCAGGAGTCCCTCCAGGCCCTGCAGCGGATGGTCCGACACGTACAGGCCCAGCATGTCCCGTTCGAAGGAGAGCTTGTCCTTCTTTTCCCACTCGGGCAGGTCCGGGATCTCGATGCTCAGGGAGGACGATTCCGCCCCGGCGTCTTCGAAACCGGCGAAGAGGTCGAACTGGCCGATGGCCTCGTTGCGCTTGAGGGTGATGACGGAGTCGATGGCCTCTTCGTGGATCATGGCCAGGGCGCGGCGGTGGTGGCCCAGCGAGTCGAACGCGCCGGATTTGATCAGGGACTCGATGGTCCGCTTGTTGCAGACCACGGCCGGGACCTTCATCAGGTAGTCCTTGAAGGAGGTGAACGCTCCCTCGCTTTCGCGGGCTGCCACCATGGCTTCCACGGCGTTGACGCCCACGTTGCGGATGGCGCCCATGCCGAAGCGGATGTCGTTGCCCACCGGAGTGAAGTTCAGGGCGGACTCGTTGACGTCCGGCGGAAGCACGGTGATGCCCATGCGCCGGCACTCGTTGAGGTAGATGGCCGACTTGTCCTTGTCATCGCCCACCGAGGTCAGCAGCGCCGCCATGTATTCAGGGGCGTAGTGGGCCTTGAGGTAGGCGGTCCAGTACGAGATCACGCCATAGGCGGCCGAGTGGGCTTTATTGAAGGCGTAGTCGGAGAAGGGCAGCAGGATGTCCCAGAGGGTCTTGACGGCCTCCATGGAGTAGCCGTTGTCCTGCATGCCCTGGGAGAAGCCGGCGAACTGCTTGTCCAGCTCGGATTTCTTCTTCTTGCCCATGGCTCGGCGGAGGATGTCTGCCTGGCCCAGCGAGTAGCCGGCCAGCTTCTGCGCCACGGCCATGACCTGCTCCTGGTACACGATCAGTCCATAGGTCCCACCGAGGATTTCCTTGAGGGGCTCCTCCAGCTCCGGGTGGATGGGGATGACTTCCTGGATCCCGTTCTTGCGCAGCGCATAGTCGGTGTGGGCGTTGGCGCCCATGGGGCCCGGACGGTAGAGCGCCAGGACGGCGGAGATGTCTTCGAAGTTGTCAGGCTTCATCAGCTTGAGCAGCGACCGCATGGGACCGCCGTCGAGCTGGAACACGCCCAGGGTGTCGCCGCGGGCCAGGAGCTCGTAGGACGGGGCATCGTCCAGCTCAAGGTTTTCCAGGTCCAGGTCGATGCCGCGGTTCATCTTGATGTTCTCGAGGGCATCGGAAATGATCGTCAGGTTCCGCAGGCCCAGGAAGTCCATCTTGATCAGGCCAAGGCCCTCGGACGTCGGGTAGTCGAACTGGGTGATCACCTGGCCGTCCTGGAAGCGGCGCATGATGGGGATGACGTCGATGATGGGGTCCGAGGACATGATGACGCCGGCGGCGTGCACGCCCCACTGGCGCTTTAGGCCTTCGATGCCGAGGGCCGTTTCGAAGACCTTGGCGGCTTCGGGGTCGGTGGCGATCAGCTGCCGGAAGTCCCCTGCTTCGCTGTAGCGCTTGGACTCCGGATTCTGGATGTCCGCCAGGGGAATGTCCTTGGCCATCACGGCCGGCGGCAGTGCCTTGGTCAGCGTCTCGCCCATGCTGAACGGGTAGCCCAGGACGCGGGAGGAGTCCTTGAGGGCCTGTTTGGTCTTGATGGTGCCGTAGGTGACGATCATCGCGACGCGCTCGTCACCGTACTTGCGGGTGACGTAGTCGATGACTTCCGAGCGGCGCCGGTCATCGAAGTCGACGTCGAAGTCGGGCATGGAGACGCGGTCCGGGTTGAGGAACCGTTCAAAGATCAGCCCGTGGCGCAGGGGGTCGAGGTCGGTGATGCGCATGGCGTAGGCCACCATGGAGCCTGCACCCGAACCACGCCCGGGGCCCACCCGGATGCCGTTGTTCTTCGCCCAGTTGATGAAGTCGGCAACCACCAGGAAGTAGCCGGGGAAACCCATGGAGGTGATGACGCCGAGCTCGTAGTCGGCCTGCTTGCGGACTTCATCCGGGATGCCGCCCGGGTAGCGGTACTGCAGGCCCTTGTCCACTTCCTTGACCAGCCAGGAGGTCTCGTCCTCGCCGGGCGGGCAGGGGAACCGCGGCATGAAGTTGGCATCGGTGTTGAAGGACACTTCGCAGCGTTCGGCGATCAGCAGCGTGTTGTCGCACGCCTCCGGGTGGTCGCGGAAGAGTTCCCGCATTTCCTGCGGGGACTTCAGGTAGTAGCCGCTGCCGGAGAAGGCGAACCGGGAGCCGCCGTTGTCATAGGTGGGCTCCAGCAGCGTGGAGCCGGACTGGATGGCCAGCAGGGCCTCGTGCGCCTTGGCGTCGTGCTCATGCGTGTAGTGGAGGTCGTTCGTGGCCACCAGGGGCAGGTTCAGGTCCTTGGCCAGCCGCAGCAGGTCGCCGGTGACCCGCCGCTCGATGTCCAGCCCGTGGTCCATCAGTTCGCAGAAGTAGTTCTCGGCGCCGAAAATGTCCCGGAACTCGGCTGCGGCCTCGAGTGCTTCGCGGTACTGGCCGAGCCGGAGCCGGGTCTGGACCTCGCCGGAAGGGCAGCCCGTGGTGGCGATGAGTCCCTCTGAGTACGTGTTGAGCAGTTCCCGGTCCAGCCGCGGCCACTTGCCGAAGACTGAGTCAAGTGAGGCGATGGAGGAGGCCCGGAAGAGGTTCCGCATGCCCACGTTGTTGTAGCTCAGGAGGGTCATGTGGGTGTAGGACCCACCGCCGGAGACGTCGTCCTTGCGCTGGGATTCATCGCCCCAGCGCACGCGTTCCTTGTCCGTCCGGGCAGTACCGGGCGTCACATAGGCTTCGACGCCGATGATCGGCTTGATGCCCTTGTCCGTGGCTTTGCGCCAGAAGTCGAACGCGCCGAACAGGTAGCCGTGGTCTGTGGTGGCGAGGGCCGGCATGCCCAGGCGTTCGGTCTCATCGAACAGCTCCCCCAGGCGGGCCGCTCCATCCAGCATGGAATATTCGGTGTGGGTGTGCAGGTGGACAAACGAATCATTGCTGGAACTCACCGCACTATTCTAAGCGCTGCCCCCGGACAGTCCTGCCAGGCCGGCCGTGTCAGGCCTGGCCCGACTCCAGCACTTCCAGGGCGTAGGAAAGGTCCTGCGGGTACTCGCTGGTGACCGTAACGCGCTCCCCCGTCACGGGGTGGTCAAAGGCCAGTTGACGGGCGTGCAGCCACTGCCTCGTAAGCCCCAGGTTGGCGGCCAGGCGGGGATCGGCGCCGTAGGTGAGGTCGCCGGCGCAGGGGTGGCGGAACGCAGAGAAATGGACCCGGATCTGGTGCGTGCGGCCGGTTTCAAGGTGCACTTCCACCAGGCTGGCCTTGCCGAAGGCCTCCAGGACTTCGTAGTGGGTCACGGAGGGCCGCCCGTCCTCGATGACGGCGAAACGCCAGTCGTGCCCGGGGTGGCGGCCGATGGGGGCATCGATGGTGCCCGTCAGGGGGTCGGGAAGGCCCTGCACCACCGCGTGGTAGACCTTGTCCACCGTGCGCTCCTTGAAGGCGCGCTTGAGGGCGCTGTAGGCGCGCTCGGATTTGGCCACCACCATCACCCCGGAGGTCCCGACGTCGAGCCGGTGGACGATGCCTGCCCGCTCGGGGGCGCCCGACGTGGAGATCCGGTAGCCGGCGGCGGCAAGCCCGCCCACCACGGTGGGCCCCACCCAGCCCGGTGAGGGATGGGCTGCCACGCCGACGGGTTTGTCGACGACGACGAAATCATCGTCGTCGAGCAGGATATTCAGGCCTTCCACAACTTCCTCCACGACTTCAAGCGGGTCCCGCCGTTCCGGGACGGTGACCTCTAGGGTGTCCCCGGCCACGAGTTTTGCCGACTTGCCCAGGGCCTTGCCCCGGTTGAGGACGTGGCCGTCCGCGAGAAGGGATGCGGCGACGGAACGGGACACGCCCAGGAGGCCGGCCAGGCCGGCGTCCGCCCGCGCCCCGGCGTATTCTTCGGCGACGACGATGCGGTCAGTCATGGCCAGGCTTGTCCTTGTGTGCGCTTCCCAGCCGTGTTCCGTCCAGGGCGATCCCGCGGATGGTCAGGATGCAGATAATGGCGACGGCGGACACCACCGCGGAGTCGGCAATGTTGAAGATGGCGAAGTTGGGAAGCTGGATGAAGTCCACCACGTGTCCCATGCCGAAGGAGGGCTCGCGGAAGAGCCGGTCCGTGAGGTTCCCCAGCGCCCCGCCGAGCAGCAGGCCCAGGGCCAGGGACCACCAGGCGGAGCCCAGCCGGCGGACCTGGAAAAGGATGGCGACAGCCACGCCGGCCATGATGATGGAAAACACCCAGGTGACGTTCTCACCGATGGAGAACGCGGCGCCGGAGTTCCGAATGAAGTACCAGTGGAGCAGGGGCGGCAGCACCGGGATCCGTTCCCCTTCCACCATGGTGGAGGTGACCCACAGCTTGGTCAGCTGGTCCAGGACGTAGGCGAAGACCGCGAACCCCGCGAACAGGGACAGCAGCACCGCCCGGCGGGGGCGCGGCGAGGGTGGGACAGGGCGTGCCGCGTCGGCGGCAAGTTCGTCAGTCATGGTGCTTTCAATTCGTGGAACTGGGTGTCAATGCCAAAAGCCGGTGGCCGAGGAATCCTCAGCCACCGGCTTTCAGAATACGTGCTGCCAGACTTAGTTGGCTTCGCTGACTTCCGGCGTCGCGACGGAGCCGCGGGCATCCAGGTCGCGGAGCTGGCCTTCGATGTAGGCCTTCAGGCGTGAGCGGTAGTCGCGTTCGAAGCCGCGGAGCTGCTCCACCTTGCGTTCCAGGACGGAGCGCTGCTGCTCCAGGGCGCCGAGGATCTTGCGGGACTTTTCCTGGGCATCGTTGACGAGGCTGCTGGCTTCGATCTGCGCCTCGGCGATGATCTTGTCCTTCTGGGCCTGGCCGTCGGCGACGTGGCGGTCGTGCATCTGCTGTGCCATGGCCAGCAGGCCGGCAGCGGACTCGGCGGATGCAGTAGCGGCGGGAGCCTGTGCAACGGGGGCGGCGGCGGCCGGAGCGGCCGGCTGGACGTCCTTCTTCTTGCTGGCTTCGGCAGCCTTCGCTTCGGCTTCAGCCTTCTCGCGGGCTTCGTCCTTGTCGGCCTTGACCGGCGCGGGGACCTTCTCCACCACGGGGGCGGCAGCTGAGCTTGCCGGAACGCTGGAACCTGCTTCGGCGAGCTTCTTGCGGAGCTCGTCGTTTTCCTGGTTCAGGCGGCGGAGTTCAACGACGATTTCGTCCAGGAAGTCGTCAACCTCGTCCTGGTCATAGCCCTCGCGGAACTTGGTGGGCTGAAAGCGCTTGTTGACAACGTCTTCTGGCGTCAAAGCCATCTGGTCACCTCACTGGTCTGGTTAGTCAGTAGGCCTTCCGGCCGTCAAAACTAAGGTACCTAAATTTGGTCTGCTTACTCTAATTCAACACTGCGGTGTCAAACGGGAGGTTTCTTCGCTTTACAGTAGCCGTTCCGGGAAGGAACACACTGCATTGCGGGGTCCGGCGGGGAAAAATCAGGCCAGTCCCCTGGTGACGCTCATCGCGATACTGACGCCGATGAACAGGATCAGGAAGCCCAGGTCCAGGGAGACGCCGCCGAGGCGGAGTGGCGGAATCAGCCGCCGCAGCCCCTTCAGTGGCGGGTCCGTGATGGAGTAGACGGCGTGGGCCACCACCAGGGCCGCGCCCCGCGGCCGCCACTCCCGCGCAAACATCTGTACCCAGTCGAAGACCAGGCGGATGATGAGGGCCACAAAGAACAGCAGCAGGGCGAGATAGAGAAGTCCGAAAACAATTCCCATGACTTATTTCATATCTCCATATTCGTGCGGCCCGTTCATTGCGTCCGGCCGCTGTCGTACTGCTGTTGTCTTGTCTATTTCAGCACAGATGCCAGGCAGGTGTCCCTGCCTGGCATCTCCGTGCAGCCGATGGCGCTTAGCTCTGGTTGAAGAAGCTGGCCTGCGTATCGCTGGCCTTCTTGTCGTCACCGATCACTTCGACGTAGGACGGTGAGAGCAGGAACACCTTGTTGGTGACCCGTTCAATGCTTCCCCGCAGGCCAAAGACGAGCCCTGCCGAGAAGTCGACCAGGCGCTTGGCATCGGCCTCGCCCATGTCCGTGACGTTCATGATCACCGGGATGCCGTCCCGGAAGCTCTCGCCGATGAGCTTGGCATCGTTGTAGGAGCGGGGGTGGATGGTGGTGATCTGGCGCAGACCGGTGTTCTCTTCGCGGCTCGAGGCCGCACGCTTAATGGGGGTCACAGGGGCGCGGTATTCCTCTTCAGGGGCGTAGGACGCCTCGCGGCTGACTTCGCGGACCGGCGCCGGAGCACGGCGTTCCTCGCGGTCAACTTCCATCGGTTCGTCCTCATCCTTACGTGTGGTCTGTTGCTCGGACTCGTAATGCTCATCGCCGTCGGCGAGCCCAAGATAGATCATTGTCTTGCGCAGAGCGCCGGCCATGGTCGACTCCTAATCGTGTCCCGTAAGCGGGCCGCCCAATGATTTGACAGCACTGGAGTCCCCCGCCCATCACTTCCAATAGGTCCGACGCTACCCCACGGCAGGACGGGAACCGAGAATATCGGAACCTATTCGCAGGTGTGTCGCCCCGAACCTGATGGCCGCCTCCAGGTCCTGGCTCATGCCTGCCGAGATGCCGGTGGCTGCGGGGTACGCTGCGACCAGCCGGGCGGAAATCCCGGCGAGCTTTTCGAACGCCGGTTCAGGCGGTGCTCCCAGCGGCGCAACTGCCATGACGCCGGCCAGGTTAAGGCTGTCAGCCGCGGCGATCCGCTCTGCCAGGAGGGGCACGTCGGCGGGGGCTGCCCCGCCACGGTGCGTGCCGCCGTCGCCGTCGTGTTCTCTTTCCTCGAGGCTGACCTGGATGAAGCAGTCCAGCGGGGACCGGCCGTTGGAGTCCATCTCGTTCCGCACAGCCTTTGCCAGCGCATCCACGAGCTGCGGCCGGTCCACCGAGTGGACCGCGGCCGCGTAGCGCGCCACGGATTTGGCCTTCTTTGTCTGCAGCTGGCCAACGAAGTGCCAGGTCAGGTCCAGATCGGCGAGCTCCAGCGCCTTGGCAGCAGCCTCCTGGTCCCGGTTCTCGCCGACGTCGGTGATTCCGAGGGCGGCCAGGCGCCGGATGTCCTCTGCCGGGTGGAACTTGGTGACCACGATCAGCGAGGGCGGACGGTCTCTGCGGCCGGCGGTGCCGGCGGCATCGGCGATCCGCTTCCGCACCACGGCGAGCCGTTCGGCGAGTTCCGCGCTGCGGGGATCATTTCCCTGCCCGCTGCCCGGCCGCTCAGTCATGGCACCAGACCAGGCCGGCAAAGCGGCCCGTGTTCCGGTCCCGCCGGTACGAATAGAGCGTTTCCGTCTCCAGCGTGCAGGAACCGGCGTACTCCACCTCGACGCCGGAAGCCTCCAGCTGGGCGCGTGCACCGGCGGGAAGGTCCAGCCCAGGCGTTCCCCAGGCGGTGGTGCTCCGTGTTTCCGGAACCAGGGCCGACACCTCGTCGCGCAGGGCTGCGGGGACTTCGTAGCAGGACCCGCAGATCGATGGTCCCAGCCAGGCACGGATCCGGGACGCACCCAGCGACTTCATGCCGTCCACGGCAGCCGGGAGGACACCGTTTGCGATGCCGGGGCGCCCGGCATGCACGGCGGCAAGGACGGGCCCGTGTGCGGACTCCCCCGCCAGCAGCACCGGAATGCAGTCCGCCACCATGACCGCCAGGGGCAGGCCACGGGACACCATGGCATCGGCCTCAGGGGCAGGTGACCCGGCGTCCATGATCACCACGGTGTTGCCGTGGACCTGGTTCATGAAGCGCAGCGAGCCGGGCGCCGCCGCGATGGACTCTTCCAGGCGCGACCGGCGCTCCTGGACCGCGGCGGGATCATCCCCCACGTGCAGGGCAAGGTTTCCCGCCCCCGCATCAGTGAATGCGGCCGACACCCCCGGGAGGATGTCGGCACGCCAATGGAACAAGCCGCTGCCTACTTCAGGAAGTCGGGAACATCCAGGTCATCCGGGTGGGTGCCGGTCATGTCCGGCTCCACCACGGACGGCAGGTCGACGTCGAAGCCGGAGTCCGCCGGAACGGCCTGCGGGCGCTGCTGACCCCAGTTGCTGAGTCCGGCAGCGCCGACGCCTGCGTGGATCGGCTGGACGTTCTGCTGGTGGGTGCCGTTGCCCTGGTGGTTTCCGCCTTGCGGGTGCGCCGAAGCCGGAGCAGCAGCAGGGGCGGCCGGCCGCTGGGGCGCGGCCTGCGGCTGGGACTGGTCCATGGAGGGCGAGGTGGCCTTGACGTCGTCAAAACCCGCGGCAATCACGGTGACGCGTGCTTCATCACCAAGGGCGTCGTCGATGACGGCACCGAAAATGATGTTTGCCTCGGGGTGGGCCACTTCCTGGACCAGGCGGGCAGCCTCGTTGATTTCAAACAGGCCCAGGTCCGAACCACCCTGGATGGACAGCAGCACGCCGTGGGCGCCGTCGATGGATGCTTCCAGCAGCGGCGAGGCAATGGCCAGTTCGGCCGCCTTCACGGCGCGGTCTTCACCGCGGGCCGAACCGATGCCCATGAGGGCCGAGCCGGCACCCTGCATGACGGACTTGACGTCCGCGAAGTCAAGGTTGATCAGGCCGGGGGTGGTGATGAGGTCGGTGATGCCCTGGACACCGGACAGCAGGACCTGGTCGGCGGATCGGAACGCGTCAAGGACGGACACGTTGCGGTCGCTGATGGACAGCAGGCGGTCGTTGGGTATCACGATGAGGGTATCCACCTCGTCGCGCAGGGCGTCGATGCCTGCCTCTGCCGAACCGGCGCGGCGGCGGCCTTCGAAGGTGAAGGGACGGGTGACCACGCCAATGGTCAGGGCACCGAGCGAACGGGCGATCCGGGCGACGACGGGCGCGCCACCGGTGCCCGTGCCGCCACCCTCACCGGCGGTGACGAAGACCATGTCGGCGCCACGGAGGACTTCCTCGATCTCGTCCGCGTGGTCCTCGGCGGCCTGCTTGCCTACCTCGGGGTTGGCGCCTGCACCGAGGCCACGGGTCAGCTCGCGTCCGACGTCGAGCTTCACGTCGGCGTCGCTCATGAGCAGGGCCTGGGCGTCGGTGTTGATGGCGATGAATTCAACACCCCTGAGGCCGACCTCGATCATGCGGTTGACTGCGTTCACGCCACCGCCGCCGATGCCGACGACTTTGATGACGGCCAAGTAATTCTGCGGAGCTGCCACGTTACGTGTCCCTTGTTCGTGTCTTATTGCGAAAACTGATGGTGAGCTTGAAACCCTCAACCCTAACCCTCCGGTTGAAGGTTAGAGTTATGTCAACTAACTCTTGTCTGTGACGGTATTTCCTCTGGTTCCGACATTCAATAACCGGGTCCGCGTGTCGGATTAATACCGGGAAAGAAAGCGCTCAGCGCGTCACGGGGTGCCGGGGCACACTGACATCGTAGACCCTGACCGGGTTCTTGGGGTCCGCCGGAGCCTTGAGGAGGGCGGCCAGGACCTTGGCCTTGAGCTCCTTCTCCGAGGCGTTGCCCCACACGATTGTCTGGCCGTCAACGAGCTTGAGTTCCACGGCATCGACGGACTGCGCGGACGCGTTGGACAGCTTCGCCAGGACGTCGGCCGGCAGGGCACCCAGCACTGCGGCCGTGGCGCGGAACAGGTCCTGTCCGATCGCACCGGCACCGCCGTCGATGACCGGCAGCGATGCCGTCGCTGGATCGTCGGTGGTGGCCAGCTGGACGCCGTCGACGTCCACCAGCTGGTACTGCTCCCCCTGCTTGACCAGCGCCACGGGCACCCGCTCATGCACGGCAACGGCGAGGGTGGACGGCGGCCGGGCCTCGACGGACACGGATTTGACCTGGACCAAAGAGCCGAGGAGCCCGCGGACGTCGTCGTCGCTGATCTGGGGCAGCGGCTTGCCGCGCAGTGGCTCCAGCGCCGTCTGCACCTGGGCCGGGGTGACGAAGTGCGTGCCCGTCACCGAGATGGTCTGCAGGGCCAGCACCGGCGAATAGATGGCGGCTGCCAGCAGTCCCACCACCAGCGCAACCACTGTTCCGGCAGCTGTCAGGACTTTCTTCCTGCGGCGCCGGCCTTTGGGCTCGGGGAAGGCCAGCACCGTTGCCCCGGAGGGTTTCTCCGCCTTCGCCGGCTTGTGCGCCGGCGCCTGGTCCGGGATGCTGCGGGATGCCGTGATCACATCGCCACCTGTGGAGGCGCCCGGCGTCCCGGACGATCGGGGCTCTTTCTCCGCACTTTCCGCAGGCGCTGCGTCGGGGCGGCCATTCCGCCGGGGCGGGGCGTAGGTGGGACGGCGGGAGCTAGGCACGCAGCGCCTCCACAATCCGTGGGCCGTAGGACGTGACATCACCGGCACCGACGGTCAGGACGACGTCCCCGTCCGCGGCGGCCTTGGCCAGGGTTTCGACGGCGTCGGCTCCCTCTGCCAGCCGTCCGCCCGCTGTGAGGTGGTCGGCTATGAGCTGGCTGGTGACGCCCGGAATGGGGTCCTCCCGGGCGGGGTAGATGTCCAGGACCAGGGCGGTATCGGCAAGGTTGAGGGCGTCTGCGAACTGCGCCGCGAACTCCCGGGTGCGGGAAAACAGGTGCGGCTGGAACAGGACGTGGACCTTGTGGCCGCCTGCCACCGAACGCGCGGCGGTGAGGGCGGCACGGACTTCCGTGGGGTGGTGGGCGTAGTCGTCGAAGACCCGGACGCCCCGTACCGATCCCTTCAGTTCGAAGCGCCGCGAGGCGCCGGCGAAGTGGGCCAGGCCGGCGGCGGCAGCGGCCGGGTCCACGCCGAGTTCAAGGGCGACGGCGAAAGCGGCGGCCGCGTTCAGCGCGTTGTGGCGGCCGGGTACCTGCAGTGACAGCCCGTACCGGGCGCCGTGTGCCGATACCGCGACGTGGCCCGGGCCGTCGTCGTGCAGCCGGACGTCCGCGGCCTCGCTGGTGCCGTACAGGAGCACCCGGGTGTTGCCCCTGGCCCTGGTGCGCTCGGCCAGGGCCAGCGCCCCGGCGTCGTCCGCGCAGGCCACCAGGAGGCCGTCCGCGGGCAGCAGCGCCGTGAAGCGGTCGAAGGACTCGTACACGGCTTCGGCCGTGCCGTAGTAGTCAAGGTGGTCGGGCTCCACGTTGGTGACGACGGCGATGCGGGGCCGGTAGTTCAGGAAGGATCCGTCGGATTCGTCGGCCTCGGCCACGAAGATGCCGGACGTGCCATGCGCGGCGTTGACGCCAAGCGCGGGGATGTTGGCGCCGACCGCGAACGACGGGTCCAGGCCCGCCGCCTGCAGCAGCACGGTGACCATGGACGTGGTGGTCGACTTGCCGTGCGTTCCGGCCACCGTGACCACGGTGTCATCACCCATGGTGGCGGCCAGCGCCTGGGACCGGTGCAGCACGGGCAGGCCCGCCGTGCGGGCTGCCGCCAGTTCGGGGTTGTCTTCACGGATTGCCGATCCGGCCACCACGGTCTGCGCGTCCGCCAGGTTGCCGGCGGCGTACCCGACGGCGATCCGTGCACCGGCCGCGGCGAGGTCCGCCATGACGGGCAGGTCCTTGGCGTCGGAGCCGCTGACCGGGACGCCGCGCGCCACCATGATGCGGGCCACGGCAGACATTCCTACTCCCCCAATGCCGATGAAGTGCACCTTGCCAAGGGATTCCAGGCCGGGGGTGTTATGGGCGTTCATGCAGATACCGCTTCCAGGACAAGACCAGCCATGCGCTGGTCGGCGTTTCGGATGCCGAGCCGGTAGGACTTCGCTTCCATGGCGGCAAGCCGTGCTTTATCGGTAATCAGCGGAACCAGTTCGCGCGCAACCCATTCCGGAGTGAAGTCACGGTCGGCAACGAGTACTGCGCCGCCTGCGGAGACCAGGCCCGCTGCGTTCAGTGCCTGCTCCCCGTTGCCGATGGGCAGGGGCACCAGGACCGCCGGTACGCCGACGGCAGCGACCTCACAGACCGTGGCGGCCCCGGACCGGGCCAGCAGGAGGTCGGCCGCGGCGTAGGCACGTTCCATGCCGTCGATGTACTCCACCTGCCGGTAACCCTCAGCGGCAAGGGGCTGCCCGGCCGGGTCCAGGACGGTTTTTCCGCGGCCGGTGACGTGGAGGGTCTGGATACCGGCCTCCGCAAGGAGGGCCACGGAGGCTGCGATGGTCCGGTTGATGCTCTGCGCGCCGGAGGACCCGCCGGTGACGATCAGGGTGGGCTGGTGGGGATCCAGCCCAAGGGCCTCGCGTGCGGCGGTGCGGGCAGTCTTCCGGTCCAGGCCGGAAATCTCCTTGCGCATGGGCATGCCCACGTGCACCGCGTTGCGGAGCGGAGTGCCCTCGAAAGCCACAGCCACCCGGCCCTTGAGGAAGGCCCCCACCCGGTTGGCCAATCCTGGCCGGGCGTTCGCCTCATGGATCACCAGGGGTATGCCGCGCTTCCGCGCCGCCAGGTACATGGGCGTGCAGACATATCCGCCGACGCCCACCAGCACGTCGGCGTGCGCCCGGTCCAGGATGGCGCCGGCCTGCCGGACGGCACCGGCGAGCCTGGCCGGCAGGCGGAGCAGGTCAGCGGATGGCCTGCGGGGAAACGGCACCCGGTCGATCGTGGCCAGCTGGACGCCGGCTGCGGGAACCAGCCGGGTCTCCATTCCCGACGGCGTTCCGACCGCCAGGATTGAAGCGTGGGGGGCTTCGCTGCGCAGGGCCGCCGCGATGGCAAGCAACGGGCTGATATGGCCGGCTGTTCCGCCACCGGCCAGGACGATGGAAGGTTGTGTCGGAGTCATCTGGGGTTAGGCACGCTTTCTGGAATTCTTTGGTTGGTTCTTGTCCCGCCCCGGCCGGAGCTTGAACTTCAGCATCCGCTTGGGTCGCATGGCAGGCGCCATCTGCTCCCGGGCCAGGGAGAGGACCACCCCCACCGCACACAGCGACATCAGCAGGGCCGAACCGCCGTAGGAGATAAACGGCAGCGGAACACCGATGACGGGCATGAGGCCGGTGACCACGGACATGTTCACGGTGGCCTGGCCCAGCAGCCAGACCATGATGGTGCCGGCAAGGACCCGGTGGAACATGTCCTCCTGTGCCACGACCACGCGGTAAATGGCAGCGCCGAGGATGGCGAAGAGGATCAGGACGACGACGGTGCCCACCAGGCCGAGTTCCTCGCCGATGATGGCGAAGATGAAGTCGTTGTGGGCTTCGGGAATCCAGCTGTACTTTTGCCGGCTCTGCCCGAGGCCTACGCCCAGCCAGCCTCCGGATGCCAGGCCGTACATGCCGTTGGTGGCCTGGTAGTTGGCGTCAATCCCGTCCGCGCAGGACTGGCCGGTCCACCAGGAGGTGATGCGGCACATGCGGTTTGAAGAGGTGACGGCCATGACTGCGGTGCCGGCGGCGGCGATGATGCCTGCGATGCCGAACAGGTAGAGCGGAACGCCGGCGAAGAACAGGGCCGCTGCCATGATCATCATGATGATCATGGCAGTCCCCAGGTCGTTGCCCACCAGGATCAGGACGATGACGATGGCTGCCATGGGTATGGCGGGTACCAGCACGTGCTGCCATTTGCCCAGCAGCTTGCCCTTTCGGGCCAGCACCGTGGCCAGCCAGAGGGCAAGGGCCAGTTTGGCCGCCTCGGAGGGCTGGAAGGTGATGCCGCCAAGGTCGATCCAGTTCCGGTTGCCGTTGATCTCGGTGCCCACCACCTGGACCAGGCCCAGGAGCAGGACGGCTGCCCCCACGGCGGGCCATGCGAGGCGCTTCAGCCAGACAACGTTGATGCGTGAGAGCACGAACATGGTGAAGATGCCGATCGCGGCGAAGACTCCCTGCTTGAGGGCATCGCCATAAGGGGACTTGCCGGCGGCGATTGATTCAACGCTCGAGGCGGAGAGGACCATCATGATGCCAATGGCGGTCAGGGCCAGGGTGGCACCAAGGATGAGGTAGTAGGTGGAGCCGTTCCGGGACTTGCCCGTGCCCTCAAGCGCGGACCAGAACCGGCGGTACAAGGTGCGCAGTTTTGCGCCGGCCGCGGCGGGCTGCCGGATGGCGGTTGAGCCGGGGCGGGGTTTGCCGCCCTTCGGCTTAACACCCTGCTGCCGGGTGGGCGTGCTGACCATTGTTACTCCTCGCCGGTCTGGGCCTGCCCTTCCACCAGCTCGCGGACAGCGTCGATGAAAGTACCACCACGGTGAGCGTAGGAAGAGAACTGATCCATGGAAGCAGCTGCCGGAGCCATGAGCACGGTATCGCCGGATTCGGCGAGCCGGGCCGCAGACGCAACGGCCCAGGACATCACCTGTTCTCCATTGCCGGGGGTACCGGCAGTGGTGCCGCCGGGCGCCGAAGCAGTCTCCACTCCTTCAGTGTCACCTGCCCCCGGTTCGATCACCGGGACATCCGGCGCGTGTCGCTGGAGGGCTTCGCGGAGGTGCGACGTGTCTGTTCCGATCAGGACCACGGCCTTGAGCCGAGCTGCGTGATCCCGCACCAGGTCGTCATAGCTCACGCCTTTTGAGAGGCCGCCGGCAATCCAGACCACGTTGCTGAAAGCTGACAGGGATGCCGACGCGGCGTGGGGGTTGGTGGCTTTGGAGTCGTTGACCCACAGAACACCGTTTAGGCGGGCCACAGGCTGGATGCGGTGGTCGCCGGGCACGTAGTCCAGGATGCCCTGGCGCACAGCCTTGGGCTCCACGCCGTAGGCGCGCACCAGGCCGGCCGCGGCAAGGGCGTTGGCCACCATGTGGCGCGGGGCCAGCGGTCCAAGGTCGGCCATGGAGGCGAGTTCGGCTGCGCTGTCCTTGCGTTCTTCGATGAACGCCCGGTCCACCAGCAGCCCTTCCACCACTCCGAGCATGCTGATGGCCGGCGTCAGTGTGGTGAAGCCAACGGCGCGGCAGCCCTCCACCACGTCGGCGTTTTCCACCATGCGTTCGGTTTCCACCTGCTCGGCGTTGTAGATGCAGGCTTTTTGGGTCCGCTCGTAGACCTTCGCCTTGTCGGCCAGGTAGGAATCATAGGAGCCGTGCCAGTCAACGTGGTCTTCGGCCACGTTGAGGCAGACGCTGGCAACAGGCGACACCGATTCCGTCCAGTGCAGCTGGAAGCTGGAAAGTTCCACCGCGAAGACGTCGTACTCCACGGGATCCCGAAGGGCATCAAGGATGGGGGTGCCCACGTTGCCCACAGCGATGGCTTTGAGTCCTGCGGCCCGCAGCATCGATTCCGTGAGTCCCACCGTGGTGGTCTTGCCGTTGGTGCCGGTGATGGCCAGCCAGTCGGCCGTCTTCCGGCCTTCCCTGATCCGCACGCGCCAGGCAAGTTCGACGTCGCCCCACACCGGGATGTGCTTCCGTGCCGCGGCCGCCAGGAGGGCCTGGTCTGGGCGCCACCCGGGCGAGGTCACGATCAGTTCCGGCAGTTCGCCGTCGATCCGTGGGAGGTGGGTCACCGCGTCAGGGCCCAGCAGGACATCGGCGGCGCCGACGATTTTCAGGGTGTCGGCGTGTGCACGTGCGGTGTCGCTGGTGGCGGCGTCCACCACCACGACGCGGGCGCCGAGCTCGATCAGGGTGTCCGCGGCCGCGAAGCCGGAGACGCCGATGCCCGTCACGGCGACGCGCAGGCCGGCCCAGTCGGAGTCCCAGGAGACAAGGTTTGCCAGGCGGGGGGAAACGGTCACAGCAGTACAACCCATTCAGCGTAGAAGATGCCCAGGCCAACGGCGACGAAGAGTCCGCCAAGGATCCAGAACCGGACGACGACGGTCACTTCGGCCCAGCCCTTCAACTCAAAGTGGTGCTGCAGCGGCGCCATCTTGAACACACGTTTACCGCCGGTTGCCTTGAAGTAGCCCACCTGGATGATGACGGACAGCGTGATCAGCACAAAGAGGCCACCCACGATGCCCAGCAGCAGTTCGGTGCGGGACAGGATGGCGAATCCGGCTACGGCGCCGCCGATGGCCAGCGACCCCGTGTCGCCCATGAAGATCTTCGCCGGGGAGGTGTTCCACCAGAGGAACCCCACCAGGGCGGCGCTGAGGATGGCCGCCAGAAGGGCGAGGTCCAGCGGGTCCCTGACGAGGTAGCAGCCGCTGCCGGCCTCCCGGGGGGAACCGCAGGCCTGGTTGCTCTGCCAGATGCCCATAAGGGTGTAGGCGCCGAAGACCATGATGGAGGCACCGGCGGCAAGGCCGTCCAATCCGTCGGTCAGGTTCACCCCGTTCGTGGCTGCGGTGACGATCAGGTTGGACCAGATGACGAACAGAATCGCGCCGAGGACGGTGCCGCCAAAGGCGAGGTCGAGCCAGGGCAGGTCGCGGACCAGGGAAATCTTTGTCGACGCCGGCGTCAGCCCGGCGCTGTTGGGGAAGTTCAATGCCAGGATGGCGAAGACGATGCCGACGGCCGCCTGGAGGATGAGCTTGGCTTTGGCGTTCAGGCCCAAACTCCGCTGCCGGGAGATCTTGATGAAGTCGTCCAGGAAACCCACCAGGCCCATACCCACCATGAGGAACAGCAGGATGAGTGCTGAGGCCGAGGGGCCGGGTGAGTCGGGGTTCATCATCAGCATGATGAGGTGGGTGAGTCCGTAACTCAGCAGTACTGCGGCCACCACGACGGTGCCGCCCATGGTGGGCGTCCCGCGCTTGGTGTGGTGGGAGGTGGGGCCGTCGTCACGGATGAACTGGCCGTAGCCGCGGTGCACCAGCAGGCGGATGAACAGCGGGGTGCCCACCAGGGCAAAGAGCAGGGCCAGGCCTGCGCCGATCAATAGAGCAATCACAGCAGAGTGCTCCTTTCGTCGGCAGGGGTGGGGGCTGGGGGTAATGCTATCCGATCGCCCAAATGGCGGAGTCCAACGCTGTTGGAGGACTTGAACAGCACCAGGTCGCCCGGCTCGAGTTCTGCGTCCAGGACGTCGTAGGCCTCATCGAGCGTCTCCGCGAAGAGGCATTCGTCGCCCCAGGATCCCTCCTGCACGGCGGAGACGTAGAGGGCCCTCGCTTCCCGGCCCACTACCAGCAGCCGCGAGATGTTGAGGCGGACAACCTGGGTGCCTACGGCGGTGTGCTCGCGGATGGAGTCCTCACCGAGTTCCAGCATGGCCCCCAGCACGGCCCAGGTGCGCCGTCCCCGGCCAAGGTCGGCCAGGGTGCGAAGGGCTGCCCGCATTGATTCGGGGTTGGCGTTGTAGGCATCGTTGATGATGGTGACGCCGTCGTGCCGCTCGGTACGCTCCATGCGCCAGCGGCTGGCTGCTGCCTGGTTGCTCAGTGACTCCGCGATGTGGTCTCCGGGCACGCCTGCGGCCCAGGCCGCTGCGGCGGCTGCCAGCAGGTTCCCCATGTGGTGGGCTCCGATGAGCCTGCTGCTCACGTGGCGGGGAGGGGCGCCGTCGGGAAGTTGGAGATCGAATTCGGGGCTGCCCCCGGCGTTGGTGTCGGCATTCAGGGCCTGCACCTGGGCGTCCTGCCGGCCTTCCGCGGAAAATCCGAGGACCGTGGCCTCGGTGCGGCTGCGCATGGCCGCGACGCGTTCGTCGTCGAGGTTGATGATGGCCGTTCCCTGGGCGGTCAGGCCTTCAACCATTTCGCCCTTGGCCAGCGCGATGTTCCCGACTCCCCCGAACTCGCCGGCGTGTGCGGTGCCTACTGCCAGGACAACTCCGATGTCCGGCTTGACCATCTCCGCAAGGTAGCGGATGTGGCCAATGCCGGTGGCCCCCATTTCAATGACCAGGTAGCGGGTATCAGTGCCCGCCCGGAAGACCGTGAGCGGGACGCCCACCTCGCCGTTGTAGGAGCCCTGGGGCGCCACGGTGTTGCCCTGCGTTGCCAGGACTCCGGCCAGCAGGTCCTTGGTGGTGGTCTTGCCGGCTGAACCGGTGATGCCCACAACCGTCAGCTGGCTTCCCGCTTCTGCACGGGCGGCACGGATGCGGCGGACGGCTTCGGCGGCGAGGGCTCCCATCGCCAGGACGGCGTCGGGAACCATGATGGAGGGGTAGGCGGTGCCGTCGGGGCCGGGTACGGGGCGCTCGACAAGTGCCAGGACCGCACCGGCAGCGAACGCTGCGTCAATGAAATCGTGGCCGTCGGCGTGCTCGCCCGGCTTCGCGACGTAAAGCGAACCCTGGATGGCTTCGCGTGAATCCGTCACCACCGAGAGGGGCGTAATTCCGGGATCGGCGTCCAGGCGCCCGCTGGTGATTTCGGCGATTTCCGCCGCAGTAAATGCAATCATCTCGGTCTAGGACTCTATCCGGTCGTCTTGGAGAACGTTGAATCCCCTGGCTGTCAAGGCGGTGCGCAGTTCAACCCTGTCGTCCAGGGCGAGGTTAACGCCCTTCACTTCCTGCCATACCTCGTGGCCGCGTCCCGCGACGAGAATGCTGTCCTGGGGGCGTGCCAGGGCCACGGCATGCCGGATGGCTTCCTCCCGCGGGAAGACCTCCAGCACTTCGGCGCCCAGGGACTCCGTCTCCACGGCATCACGCGCCCCGGCCAGCACGTCGGCGCGGATCGCTGCCGCGTCCTCGTCGTGCGGGTCGTCGTCGGTAATGATTACGGTGTCTGCGAGCCGGGCAGCGATGGCACCCATTGCGGGGCGTTTGCCCTGGTCCCGCTGTCCCGTGGCACCGAAAACGACGATCAGGCGCGAGTCCGGTTCCGGGGATTTGACGGCTTCCAGCGCCCTGGCCAGGGCGTCGGTGTTGTGCGCAAAGTCCACCACGGCAGCAGGCCGGTCGGAGATCAGCTGCATGCGTCCGGGCACGGCGACGGTGAAGGGGTCGGCGTGGTCCAGGGCCGCCTGCAGGTCGGAGAGTCCGACGCCGGACGCCAGCACCATGAGCACGGCCAGGGCAGCGTTCGCGACGTTGAAGCTGCCGGGCAGTCCGGTGTGGACGTCCAGGACGGCGCCGTCCGGACCCGCGAGGGTGAAGCTGGTCCCGAGGCCACGCGGCGAGGCCGAGGTAACGGTCCAGTCCGCCGGGCCCGAGCCGCTGGTGCTGAGGGTGGTGACCGGCACCTGGGCGCTGCCGGCCAGCCGCCGGCCCCATTCGTCGTCGACCGTTACTACTGCCTGCCGGGCACGCCCTGGAGTGAAAAGCTCTGCCTTGGTGGCGAAGTACTCCTCCATGGTGTTGTGCAGGTCCAGGTGGTCCTGGGTCAGGTTGGTGAACCCGGCCACGTCGAAGACAAGTCCGTCCACCCGCTGGTAGGAGATGGCATGCGAGGACACTTCCATGGCCGCGGCGTCGAGCCCCCGTTCGTGCATGAGGGCGATGAGGCCGTGGACATCGGTCGATTCCGGCGTCGTGAGAAGGCTGGGAATCGCCTGCCCGCCGGCCAGGATCTCGATTGTCCCGATCAGCCCGGTCTGCCGGCCCAGGGCACGCAGCAGCGAGGTGATGAAGTAGGTGGTGGTGGTCTTCCCGTTGGTGCCGGTCACGCCGAAAAGCTGCAGCGGGCGGCCGTCCGCGGACTGGCTGCGGTAGATCATGGAAGAGAGTGGCCCCACCTCGTTGCGGGGTTTCGCGACGACGAGCACGGGAACCGGCGTGTCCGCGGACAGGGCAAGCAGGCGCGCACCGGCGTCGTCCGTCAGGACGGCCACCGCCCCGGCGCCGATGGCGTCCCTGGCAAAGTCAGCGCCGTGCCTGCTGGCGCCCGGCAACGCCACATACAGGTCGCCGGGCTCGACGGTGCGGGAGTTGAGGGATATGCCTGTGATTTCCACGTCAGCAGCAGGAGCGGGCACGGCTACGCCAAGGGCCTGCCCGACGGCGGCCAGCGGGACGGGTGCGACGGCTTCAGGCCGGAAGCGGCCTGCGCTTTCATCCCGGGCAGCATCGCTGCCGGGCGTGGTGAACTCTGACAAGGGAATCTCCGATGGTGCTAGTGCGTGCCCGGCATGGTTCGGCCCGGGCACTGTGATGCGCTGGATGCTGCTGGTACTTCCGGCCTGGAACAGCCGCTATTTGGCGTACTGGGGCATCCTGGCCGGCTCGCCGGTTGAAGGCTGGACGTTGTAGGTCCGCAGCGTCTGGCTCATAACGGAGCGGAACACCGGTCCGTTGGTGATGCCGTAGATGCTGCCCTTCGGCCGCTGGAGCACCACCTCCACAATAAACCGCGGATCATCCATCGGCGCCATTCCCACGATGGAGGCCGTGTAGCCGCAGTAGCCGGACTTGCCGTCGTCGCAGGGCGATTCGGACGTACCCGTCTTGGCTCCTACGCGGTAGCCGTCGATGCCCGCGTCCTTGATTTCGCCCTCGGTGACGGCGCTTTCCAGGATGTCCTGGACCTGCTGGGCCGTGCTGTCCGAAACGACCTGCCGGGAGGGCTGCGCCGGTACCTTCTCCTCAGTCCCGTCCGGGGAAATGTAGGAGTCGATCAGCCGTGGCTGCAGCATCACGCCGTTGTTCGCGATGCTCTGGTAGGCACGGACCGTCTGGAGGGTGGACTGCGAAACGCCCTGCCCGAACAGGACGGTGTACTGCTGGCGCCCGTCCCACTGGTCCGGGGGCGAGAGGATGCCGGATGCCGTTGCGGGAAGTCCGATGTCCGGCGCCTCGCCAATGCCGAACTTCTTCAGCCAGTCGTAGCGCTGTTCCTTGCTCAGCCGCTGGCCGGCCATCACGGTTCCGGTGTTCATGGAGTACCCGATGATTCCCGCCAGCGTCCGTTCCTCGGTGCCGTGCGTAAACGCGTCGCTGAACGTCTGGCCGTCCACGGTGTAGGTGGGCGGAATGGTGAACGTGTCCAGTGGCTTGGCGAGGCCTTCATCGATGACAGCCGCGGCGGTCATCATCTTCTCCACCGAGCCGGGCTCATACGCTGCGGTCACGGAGCGGACGCCGCGGTCCTTCGCTGCCACCAGCCCGGGGTTGTTGGGATCCGGGGAGTTGGTGTCCGCCAGGGCAAGCAGGTTGCCGGTCTTGGCGTCCATGACGATGATGACGCCCCATTCGGCGCTCAGTTTGTCCGCCTGGCTCTGGATGGCCTGCTGGGCAAAGTACTGCAGGTCCGAATTGAGGGTGAGTTTGACGTCCTTGCCGTTCTGGGGCGGGGTCAGCTCGTCAAGGCCCACGGGGATGCGGAGCCCGTCCGCGCCGATCTCGAACAGGCGCTTGCCGTCCGTTCCCTTCAGCTTGTCGTCCTGTGTCTGCTCAATGCCGGCCAGCCCGGTGGTGCCGTCCTGGAGGAATCCCACCACTCCCCCAGCGACCGCACCGTTAGGGTAGACGCGCTTGCTCACGCCTTCGGCCACAATGCCCGGGACCTGCAGCTTGGAGATACGGTCCTCAACGTCGGGCTTCACGTCCTTGGCCACGATGTAATACGGCTGCTGCCCGGTGACGGCGTCCCTGACCGCATTGGTGTCCATGCCCAGGGCCGAGGCGAGTTCGGAGATTGCCTGGTCGCGGCTGACATCCACCAGCTTTTCGTGGCCGTCGGTTTGTTCCAGCCGCTTGTAGGAGTCGGTTTTCGTGTTGACGCGCTGGTCAACCACGATGTTGTAGCGGATCACGCTGTTGGCCAGGACGGTGCCGCGCGAGTCCAGGATGCTGCCCCGCTCGGCCGGCAGGATGGCGGACGTCATCCGGCTGTTCAGGGCTGCTTCGGCCATGCCGCCGACGTCGAGCCCCTGGACCAGGAACAGCTTTCCGCCCACCACCAGCAGGAGTGTGAGCATGATGCCCAGCCCCAGCCGCAAGCGCTTCGTGGCGTTGGGTACCTTGCTTTTTCCTGCCGTGCCGGTCGTCTTCGCCACCGTGTATTTCCTTGCTGCTCGACGCTGCTGCCTTACCTGCCTGCCGGCCTACTGTCCGGGGACCTTCTGCTGCGGCGCCGGGACGGAGCCGCCGTGAAGTTCGGGGGCCGGCTTCGCCGCAGCTGCTGCGGCCTGTGCCGCTGCAGCCGCCTGGGCTGCAGCCGCCTGGGCTGCGGCTGCCTGGCCGGCATCGGCGGAGGGAGCCGCGGCAGCAGCGGCGCCGGTGGCCGGCGCGGCGGCCTTGTCACCGGCTGCCCCCTTGGCGTCCGCGCTCTTCGCCGGCGGCACGATCAGCTGCCCTGCCACGGCGGGCGACGGGATGACTGCTCCTGTTGCCGCGCCCTTGACCGCGGGGGTGGCCTTTCCTGTTACTGACAGTGTCGACAGGTCGATCTGGCCCTTCACGGTCGACGCCACCATGCCCAGCTCCGTGGCCTTGGCCGCGAGGTTCTGCGGGGCCTCGTAGCTCTGCACCTGCTGGGTAAGGTCCTGGTTTGCCTTGGTCAGCGAGCTCTGCTTGGCACGCAGCTCCACCAGCTGGTATTGCGCGGTGGACACCGAGATGTTCAGGACCAGCACCGCAACCAGCGCCACTGCGAGCATGGCAAAGCACAGCACGACGAAGGGTGCACGCCGTTTCCGCGGGGCCGAGCGGACCACGGAGAGCGGTGTGCGCGCTTTTTGTCCCCCGCCGGGTTTGCCTGCCTGCCTCGTATCGGGCGCCGAGCTGCCGGAAACAACGGGAAAGTTCTTGACGGCGGCGGTGCTCATGCAGCTCTCCTGGCTCTGATTCGTTCTGCCGCGCGGAGCCTGGCGGAGGCGGCGCGCGGGTTTTCGGCGATTTCGACGGCGGTGGGCACCTCAGTGCCTTTGGTCAGGGTCTTGAGTTCGGGCTTGTGTTCTTCCAGCTCCACCGGGAAACCAAGGGGAGCCGAAGACTTGGAGCGGGACTGGAAAACACCTTTGACGATCTTGTCCTCCAGTGAGTGGTAAGACATGACCACGATGCGGCCGCCAAGGGCCAGTGAATCGACGGCGGCAGGAACTGCCCGTTCCAGGACGTCGAGCTCTTCGTTGACCTCGATCCGCAAAGCCTGGAAGGTCCTTTTGGCGGGATGTCCACCGGACTTCGCAGCGGACGCCGGAACCACGGAACGGATCTGCTCCACCAGTTCGCCGGTGGTAGTGAAGGGCTTGGCCGCACGCGCTGAGACGATCCTGTTGGCGATCCGCCCGGCAAACTTTTCCTCGCCCCACTTGCGGATGATCCGGACCAGGTCCTCTTCGCTGTACGTATTGACCACGTCCGCGGCGGTTTGGCCCCGGCTGGTATCCATGCGCATGTCCAGCGGCGCGTCGAAAGAGTAGGCGAAGCCGCGCTCACGCTCGTCCAGCTGCAGGGACGAGACACCCAGGTCCATGAGGATTCCGTGGGCTTCGGCCACGCCGAGGTCTGCCAGGACGTCCTGGATCTCGTCATACACGGCGTGCACCAGGTCAGTCCGGGCGGCGAACGGAGCAAGCCGTTCCCCCGCGAGGGCCAGCGCTTCCTCGTCCCGGTCGATGCCGATGAGGTGGAGGTCGGGAAACCTCTGCAGCATGGCCTCCGAGTGCCCGCCCATGCCCAGGGTGGTGTCGACGGCAACGGGGGTCTCGCCGCGCAGCCGTGCCGCTTCGAATCCCGGTGCCAACAAATTGATGCACCGGTCGCGAAGGACCGGTACATGGCGTTCGGACGTGGGCTTGGGTTGATCGGTCATGCCTGGTCCTTTCCCGCCGTCGTTGTCCCCTGGATGCTTCTGGGATCAGATCCCCATCCGCGCCTACCGTTCCGCCCGCCTGGCTCCGGGGAAGGTGAGCCAGGTTGGCAGCCGATGGGCCGGCTGGAGATCTCATCCAAGAAACCTCTGCCGCCCGTTCCGGAATTCAGAGAATGCCCGGAATGGGATCGTCAGTTTCGGAAAAGGCCGTCTCCTTCTCCGCGAGGTATTCATTCCAAGCCTGGGCGTCCCAGATCTCGGCGCGGGTACCGGCGCCGATGACGGCAAGTTCCCTTCCGAGTCCTGCATACTCCCGGAGCGCCGGTGGAATGGTCACGCGCCCCTGCTTGTCAGGTACCTCGTCAGAGGCTCCAGAGAGAAAGACGCGGATGTAATCACGTGCCTGCTTGGAGGAGATTGGAGCCTCCCGCATCTGCTCGTGGACCCGCGCAAATTCCTTCTCGCTGAAGACGTAGATGCAACGCTCCTGGCCCCTTGTAAGCACCAGGCCGCTGGCAAGCTCCTCGCGGAACTTAGCGGGGAGAATGATCCGTCCCTTTTCATCCAGACGCGGCGAGTGAGTGCCCAGAAA
The DNA here is from genome assembly GCF_040676255.1 of Pseudarthrobacter sp. LMD1-1-1.1. NCBI lineage: Bacteria > Bacillati > Actinomycetota > Actinomycetes > Micrococcales > Micrococcaceae > Pseudarthrobacter > Pseudarthrobacter sp. LMD1-1-1.1. The sequence continues at coordinate 583,987 of NZ_JBEGHP010000022.1, forward strand.
CACTGGCCCACCGCCTGTCCGCCGTCAGGAACTGCACATCCCCTATGTTGCAACCACCCTCTTATGTCCTCCACATTACTCCACTTTCCACCACAGTCAACGCAAAACGTGCCGTTGCGGCCCCCAAATATGGGAATAGTCCCTTGAAATGCCGCGGATTGGATGCGGTGGTGGGAAGTGGAGGAAATTTCGGCATCCGCGGCGCCGGCTGAATTCGGCCAGCCGGCAGGAGCCACGGAATTTTCGGGGAATTGCCGATTAAATAGGAAAAGACCCGCCGGAGCGGGTCTTTTCCTGCGGCCCCCCTGTTGCGGGGGGAGCGAAATGGAGGAGCCCGGGGCCGGATAGCGGCCGGGCTTCTGTAGTGCCTAGGGTTCACCCCTGCGGCGCTCGTCCCACCGCTCTTCAAGGCTGCTCATAAACGAACTCCTTTGTTTGCCGGGCTTTCCCGCGCTGGCCTTGGACCCGGCTTTGCCACGGGAACTGCGCATGGTGGCGAAGTACACGCCGCCGCCCATGACCACGAAGCCCAGCACTCCCACAAAGATGTTCTGGAGGGTGACCCCGACCAGAAGCAGGAAGACGCCGGCCAACGCGCCGAGAACCCCAATGACCACATGCCTGGTTGACCATGAACGCCCCGGGTCCGAACCCATGGAGTTCGCAAATTTCGGGTCGTCCTCGTGAAGCTGCTTTTCAAGCTGCTCAAGCAGCTTCTGTTCGTGCTCCGACAGCGGCATCACGACCTCCTTTTGTAGGCCAACGTCCGGGCTGATCCCAGCCATAACTTCTACTCCGATGAACGCCTGCTGTTGCTGGAAAGTTCCCGCTTGGCCAGCCATTGCCAAAACGGGAACCCAGCATGCAGTCGCGGGAGCGGAAGCATGTCCAAGAGGGTCCGGCAGTAAGTCCATTCACTCGAAACTATGTACCTCTAAGGATAGATTGTTGAGGGCTGATCTGAAAGACGGCAATGACTTCGGCGGACCCCGTCAGGCGGGCCGTTGCGTGCTGTCCCCCGGCCGGTTTTCCGGCTCCATCAGGCGGGCCGGAAGGACCGATTTGTTGCCGAATTTGCGCGCCACCTCGTCCAGTGCCTGCTCGGCCGCGCGCCAGTTGTCATCCCTGCGGTCAATGCTCAGCTGGAGCGAGGTCCGGGCCGTTTCCTCGAGCTGCTCGGCCCTGACCCCCACCAACCGGACGGCCATGGCCCTGGTCCCGACGGACTCCAGGAGCTGGAGTGCCACCGCGTAGATCAATTGGGCGCTGTCCACTGGTGTCTGGACGGTCCTGCTCCTGGTGATCGTGGAAAAGTCGGCGAACCGCAGCTTCAGTGCCACGGTCCGGGCCACCATCCCGGAACTCCGCAGACGGCCCGCGGTCCGGTGCGAAAGCCGCAGCAGTTCCCGGCGAAGGAGGGCGTCGTCGTCGGTATCCGTGGCAAAGGTCTCTTCCGCTCCGATGCTCTTTTCCAGCCGCACCGGCGTGACGGGACGGGGATCGATGCCCCAGGCAAGCTGGTGAACGTGCTCCCCCGTAGCGCCCAGGACCTTCTTCAGCGACGACACCGGGGTTGCGGCGACGTCCGCCACGGTGCTGATCCCCATCTTTGCCAGGACCTCTTTGGTCTTGGCACCGACACCCCAGAGCGCACCCACGGGCAAACTGTGCAGGTAGGGCACGGTCTGGTCCGGTCCGATGAGCAGCAGGCCGTCGGGCTTGCACCGGGTGGACGCGATCTTGGCAACGAATTTGGTCTCGGCAATCCCGACCGAGGCGGTGATGCCAAGTTCCGCTGCGACCCGGCGCCGGATCAGCTCGCCAATTCCCCTGGGCGCCCCCAGCCGCCGCAGGGCTCCTGTAACGTCCAGGAAGGCTTCATCGACGCTGAGCGGCTCCACGAGTCCCGTGATGGATTCAAAGATGGCCATCAGCTGCCCGGACACCTCGTAGTAGAGCTTGTGCCGGGGTTCGATCACTACTGCCTGCGGACACATCCGCATGGCCACGGCCATGGGCATCGCGGATTTGACGCCAAAGGCCCGGGCTTCGTAGGACCCGGAGAGAACCACGGAGCGCTCCCCCGGGAAGCCGACGATGACGGGCTTGCCGCGAAGTTCGGGGCGCGTGCGCAGCTCCACGGAGACAAAGAAAGCGTCCATGTCTACGTGCATGATGCACGTGCGCCGCCGGGCCGGAGGGCGCGCGGCGGATGCCTGGTTCATACCTGCGGGCCCCACGGCTGCCATCCTATCGGTTCGTGCGGGCTGCCCTTGTTTGTCGGGAGAGCACCGCAGGCTGGCTAAACTGGAGGCTGGTTCCGCCCCCACAACACCAGGAGGAAAGTCGTCGTGACGGCTATTGGATACTTCAAGCCGGCTGGCCTCGCCGCGCTTGCCGCCGCCGGAGCGCTGGTCTTGGCTGCCTGCAGCCAGGCCCCGTCCGGACAAGCCGAGCCAGCCCAATCCGCTTCCGTCGCCGCCACTCAGTCCTCCCTGACAGCCTCGCCGAGCCCCTCGGCGTCGCCCAATACCTCGGCAACCGTTGGCGCCGTGGTGGAGGGCTTTCCGCAGCAGCTCCTCCCGCTGATGACCGGTGCAACGGTGGTGTCCAGCAGCTTTGACAAGGCGTCTTCCCCGTCCACGGCGGCACTCGTGGGAACCGTCAAAGCGCCCACCGCCTCTGTCATCGATTTCTACAGCAAGGTTCTGGAGGGCCAGGGTTTCAAGGCCGTTCCGGGCGACAACGTCGGCGGGGTGGCATCCAAGGATTTCGTCCGCGGTGACAACGAGACTGTTAATCTCTCCGTCGTGGAAGCTGCCGGCGTCTCCACCTTCACCATTGGTGCCAACGTGGCTGCTGAGTCGGTAAAGTGACCGCCGCGGAGCAGTTAAGGAATGAACAGGCCGACTTTGTAGCAGGGGTGGCCGGGGAGCTCACAGGCTTCCTGACGGCACGGCAGTCGGTCATGTCCGGCATTTCCCCCGACATCGAACCCATCATGGGCTCGATCTCCAATTTGGTCACCGGCGGCAAGCGCCTCCGGGCGCTGATGTGCTACTGGGGCTGGCGGGGCGCGGGCGGCGAGGCGGGGGCCAGCCAGGTCGTCACGGCCGGTGCCGCACTTGAACTGTTCCAGGCGGCCGCCCTGATCCACGATGACATCATCGACCGTTCGGATACGCGGCGGGGCGGTCCCAGCGTGCACCGCCGTTTCAGCCAGCTGCACACTGCGCAGGGCTGGGCGCTGGACAGCGAACGGTTTGGCCAAGCCGCTGCCATCCTTGCGGGCGACCTTTGCCTTTCCTTCAGCGAAGAGGCGTTCACTGACATCGGCGAACGGGCTGCGTCGGGCAGCCGGGCCAGGCTCATCTTCAACCTCATGCGGGCAGAGGTCATGGCCGGCCAGTACCTGGACATCCTGGAAGAAGTAGCAGGTCCGGTCCGGGACCGGGCCGGTGCCGTCGGCAGGGCCCAGTCGATCATCCGGTTCAAGAGTGCCAAGTACTCCACCGAACACCCCCTGGCCCTGGGTGGGGCCCTGGCCGGAGCCACCAATGAGCTGCTCCGGGGCTACTCGGCATTTGCCCTCCCGCTGGGCGAAGCGTTCCAGCTCCGCGATGACGTCCTGGGCGTGTTTGGTGATCCGCTGACCACCGGGAAGCCGGCCGGCGACGACCTGCGCGAAGGAAAGCGGACGGTTTTGGTGGCACTCGCCCTGGACCAGGCTTCGCCGGAAGAGTCGGCATTCATCGATGCCAGCCTGGGCAGCCCGGATCTGTCGGACGCTGACATCCTGGAGATCCGGCGGATCATCGAGGACTCCGGAGCGCTCCAGGCCACCGAAGTCCTCATCAATGAATTCGGCTCGGCAGCCTTCGATGCACTTGACGGGCTTGAACTGGAAGAGTTGCCCAAAACCGCCCTCCGGAGGCTGGCCGAAGCGACGGTCAGCCGAGCCTCCTGAAGCGGGCTGTTACCAGGCCAGGGTCTGGGCCCTGCGCCTGATTTCCGTCTTGCGGCCTTCGCGCAGGGCGTCGATGGGGCGGCCACGCAGTGACTCGTCTTGCGTAAACAGCCACACAATAAGGTCCTCGTCTGAATAGCCGGCGTCCGCCAGCACCACGATGGTTCCCTTAAGGCTGTCCACTACCTGGCCGTCCTGGATGAACTCCGCGGGTACCGAGCGGATTTTCCGGTCCCCCACGCGCAAAGCCGCCAGGGAACGCTCGTCAATAAGGCTGTGCACCTTGGTGATTGATACATCCAACAAACGGGCGACGTCGGGCAGCGGCAACCACTCGCCCACCAGGTTTTCTACGTTACTCACGGATCAAGGTTGCCACGCCGCCCACCCCGGCGCCTAGTCGGCGCATTTCATTCCGCCCCTGGCCTGGGGACACTCCCAAAAAGAAGCTATTACCCGAATTTCCAAAATTCTTGTGCTATCCGCAAATTCATGAGAGATTCACACACATCACAGTTGTAACACTAATAACTTGAGTCACAGTAGTATCAAGATTGACAGCGGCACCCCCGTCCGCGTCCGCACCCGCAGTTGAGAAGAGGATTCTTTCCGATGACGATGTCCCGCTCGCCCAAGCAGCCCCCCAAGCCGAGCCTGCCGATGATTGCCGCCACCACTGCGGCGCTGCCAGCGGTCGTATTGTCATCTTTGGCCCTCGCCCAGCCGGCGACCGCCCAGCAGCCCGTACGGAACATTCCCAGCAGCCTTGCAGCTGCAATGAAGGCACAGGCTGCAGCGAAAGCGGCCGGCACCGTAATCCCCGCCGCAGTTGTCTCCACCACCATTCCCGCAGCGTTCCAGCCCGCGCAGCCGGCGGCACCCGCCGAGTACACGATCCTCCGTGGGGATACCGTCAGCGGGATCGCCGGCCGGTTCGGCCTGAACACCGGGGACATCCTGAAGCTGAACAACCTGCAGGCCAACACGATCATTTACCCGGGCCAGAAGCTCAAGCTGTCCGGCTCCGCGGAGCCTGCGGCTCCTGCACCCGCCGCTGCACCCGCAGCTCCGGCTCCCGCAGCGCCGGCCCCCGCGGGCGGCGCGACCTACACGGTAAAGCCCGGCGACACCCTTGGTGCCATCGCGGCCAGGCACAACGTCTCCCTCTCGGACGTCTTCACCTGGAACAACCTCTCCATGCGCTCCATCATCTACCCGGGACAGAAGGTCAAGGTGGGCGGCGGCGATTCCGCGCCCGCCCCCGCAGCCCCGGCTCCCGCCGCACCTGCACCTGCACCGCTGGCAAACACCGCGGCACCGGCAACGGGCTCCTACACCATCAAGGCCGGCGACACGCTCTCCGCCATCGCGTCGCGCCACGGCGTCAAGCTGTCGGACCTGCTCGCCGCGAACAAGCTGGGCATGACCACGGTTATCTACCCGGGCAGCAAGCTGGTGATTCCCGGGGGCTCCGGCCAGGCAGCACAGCCCGCAGCAGCACCCCAGCCCGCAGCCGCTCCCCTGGTGCCCAGTTCTTTCCTGGGGTTCAGCTACCCGGCCGCTGTTGTCAGCTCCGCCAATGAAAACAAGGCCCTGCTGAACGCCTCGCCCGTTCCCTCGCGGGACGAAATGAAGAACATCGTTGCGGACACGGCACGCCGCATGGGCGTGGACCCCTCCCTGGCGTTGGCTTTCGCCTTCCAGGAATCCGGCTTCAACCAGCGCGCCGTGTCGCCCGCCAACGCGATCGGCACCATGCAGGTCATTCCGAGCTCCGGGCAGTGGGCCTCGGACCTGGTTGGACGGAAGCTGAACCTGCTGGACCCGTACGACAACGCCACGGCCGGAGTAGCCATCATCCGGCAGCTCCTGGCCACCAGCAAGGACCAGGACACCGCCATCGCCGGTTACTACCAGGGCCAGTACTCGGTGAGCAAGAACGGTATGTACGACGACACCAAGGCCTACCTGGCAGCCATCAAGGCGCACCAGAAGAACTTCAGCTGAGCTCCGGCCGCTGACCAATTTCATGATTGCGGGTCCGAACCGTTACCGGTTCGGACCCGTTTTCATTTCAGACGCGTTTTGCTGCGGGATTAGGATCGTAAGGTGCAGGAACACGTGTCAGACCCAGTTGTAGGGACGCTGGTGGACAACCGCTATGCCGTCACTTCCAGGATCGCCCGTGGCGGGATGTCCACCGTCTACCTGGCCGTGGACCAAAGACTGGACCGTGAGGTGGCCCTCAAGGTGCTGCATCCCCACCTCGCAGCCGATGAAAACTTCCTGGGCAGGCTGGGCCGCGAGGCCAAGGCCGCCGCCCGCCTGTCCCATCCGCACGTAGTGGGTGTTTTGGACCAGGGAAACGACGGCAACACCGCCTACCTCGTCATGGAATACATCAAGGGCCACACGCTCAGGGACGTCCTCCGCGACCGGGGCGCCCTGCCACCACGGCTGGCTCTGGCACTGATAGATCCGGTAGTGGAGGGGCTGGGAGCGGCACACGCAGCCGGTTTCATCCACCGCGACGTGAAGCCGGAAAACGTCCTGATCGCCGACGACGGCCGGATCAAGATCGGCGACTTCGGCCTCGCCCGTGCCGTAACCAGCTCAACCAGCACCGGAGCCCTGATCGGGACCGTGGCCTACATCTCGCCGGAGCTGGTCCTCGGCAAGCCGGCGGATGCGCGCAGCGACGTCTACTCGGTGGGCATCATGCTGTACGAAATGCTGACCGGGCGGCCGCCGTTCGAGGGCGAAGTACCCATCCAGGTGGCCTACCAGCACGTCAACGGGATGGTCGGGCCGCCGTCGGACCTGGTCCCCCGGCTGGCCGGCGAAGTGGATGAACTGGTGCAGTGGTGTACCGCCAACGATCCCGAGAACCGGCCCGTGGACGGCAACGCGCTGCTCCAGGAGCTGCGCCACATCCGGACCAACCTCACCGATGCGGAGCTGGACCTGCAGCCGCCGGCAGCGGCCGCCGCTGCGTCGCAGCACGCGACGGAAATTCTGGGCCGCACCAGCAATCCGACAACGCTGCTTCCTCCCTCCCGGCCGGCAGCGCCAGCTTACCCGCCCGGGCTTACGCTGCCCGACGACGACGATGCGGACAGCGGCTGGTCTCCCCCGCCGCCGCGGCTGGGCAAGCGGGCGCAGCGGAAAGCGGACCGGGATAGCGAGAAGCTCCGCGCGCTGGCCGCCGCCACACCGGTTCGTACCCTGCGGGAGGGAAATCCGCGCCGCCGCGGCTTCATCTGGGTGGTGGTCCTCATCCTCGCGACCCTGCTGGCGACGGGCGCGGGCTGGTTCTTCGGCATGGGCCCCGGTGCCGCCGCTGCCGTGCCGGCAGTAGCCAACAAGACAGTGGCACAGGCCCAGCAACTGCTCAACGGGGTGGGCTTCCGCTCCACCACGAGCGACGTCTTCGACGACGACGTGCCCACCGGACTCGTGGTGGGCAGTGAGCCTGCCGCTGGGACGGAAATCCGGAAGTTCCAGCCCGTCTCATTGCTGGTGTCCAAGGGGCCGCAGCTTTTCCCATTGCCACCACTCACCGGCGGGACTCTGGACGCGGCGAAGAGCGCCCTGAACGCGGCGGAGATGGCGCTGGGGACGGTCACCGAAAAATTTGATGAGGAAGCAGCTGCCGGTACCGTCCTGTCCCAGGATCCCGCTGCCGGCACCCCTGCCCGGCACGGTACTCCCGTGGGACTTACGGTTTCCAAGGGACCGCAGCCTATTGCCGTTCCGTCGGTCGTCGGTAAGGCCGAGGACGACGCCGTCGCTGCGGTTGAGGCAGCAGGCCTTACTGCCGAGGTAGCCCCCGACCAGGTGTTCGACCGGAACGTTCCGGAGGGCGCCGTGGTCAGCCAGTCCCCGGCCAACGGGACGCTGACCAGGGGCGGCACGGTGACCCTGACCATTTCCAAGGGCCCGAAGATGGTGGCTGTCCCCAGCTTCATCGGCAAGCAGGCCTCGGAGGCACGCAAGGCGCTCGAGGCACTGGGCTTCCAGGTCCGGGTGAACAACATCCTGGGTGGCTTCTTCGGCACCGTGCGGGACCAGTCGCCGGTGGACCGGGAGGTCCCGGAAGGCTCCGTCGTCACCATCACGGTGGTGTAGTCCAGGTGGGCAGGCATCAGCCTGCCCACCTGGAACCGTTTGGCTTGGTTCCTAGTGCTTGGCGAGCGCGCCGGCCACCAGGAAGGCCATTTCGAGTGACTGCATGTGGTTCAGGCGGGGATCGCAGACAGACTCGTAGCGGTCCAGGAACGCATCCTGGTCGATCGGGTCGGCGCCGCCCAGGCACTCGGCGACGTCGTCGCCTGTCATCTCCACGTGCAGGCCGCCCGGTACCGTCCCCAGTCCGTGGTGCACCTCGAAGAACCCGCGCACTTCGTCGATGACGTCGTCGAAGTTCCGCGTCTTGTACCCGTTGGGCGAGGTGACGGTGTTGCCGTGCATGGGGTCGGTGACCCACAGGACCTGCGCCCCGGAGGCGGTGACCTTCTCGACGACGGCCGGCAGCTTTTCGCGGATGTTGCCGGCGCCCATGCGGGTGATGAAGGTGAGGCGGCCGGGCTCGCGGTCCGGGTCGAGCTTGTCGATCAGGCGCAGGGCGTCGTCACCGGTGGTGGACGGACCCAGCTTCACGCCGATGGGGTTGCGTACCCGCGAGAGGAAGTCGACGTGGGCGTGGTCCAGTTCCCGGGTACGCTCGCCGATCCAGAGGAAGTGGGCCGAGGTGTCGTACGGGAAGCCGGTGCGGGAGTCGATGCGGGTCAGCGCGCGTTCGTAATCCAAGAGCAGGGCCTCATGGCTTGCGAAGAATTCCACCCGCTTGAGGGCTTCGAAGTCGGCGCCGCAGGAGTCCATGAACTTGATGGCACGGTCAATGTCGCGGGCCAGTGATTCGTAACGGGCGTGGGCTGGGTTTTCGGTGAACCCCTTGTTCCACTGGTGCACGGAGCGCAGGTCCGCGAAACCGCCCTGTGTGAAGGCGCGGATGAGGTTCAGGGTGGAGGCCGACGTGTGATACGCCCGCAGCATGCGCGCGGCGTCGTGGCCGCGCGACTCGGGGGTGAAGTCGTACCCGTTGACGATGTCGCCGCGGTAGGCGGGCAGGGTCACGCCGTCACGTGTTTCGTCATTGGAGGAGCGCGGCTTGGCGAACTGGCCCGCCATGCGGCCCATCTTGATGACCGGCATCGCGGCACCGTAGGTGAGCACCACGGCCATCTGGAGGATGGTTTTGACTCGGGCGCTGATCTTGTCCGCCGTGGCAGCCTCGAAGGTCTCGGCGCAGTCGCCGCCCTGCAGGAGGAACGCCTTGCCCTGGGCAGCGGCAGCCAGCCGCTCGCGAAGGACGTCCACTTCGCCTGCAAACACCAGCGGCGGCAGGACCGACAGTTCCTTCACCGAGGCCTCAAAGACATCCCGGTCCTGCCAGCTGGGCTGCTGGGAGATGGGAAGGTCCCGCCAGTGGTCCAGTCCGGGATAGTTGGCCGCTCCGCTCTGGGCGGTGCTGGACAGAGAAAAGGCTGGTTTTGCAGATAGCTCAGTCACCCTCTAAGACTAGCGGCAGGGCGGCAGCGGCGGGCACCGGACCGTCACGCTGCCCGCTGTCCCCGTCACAACTGCCCCGGGCCGCCGGAAGGTTCCGCTATCCCGCGGCCTCTGTGCCGGCGTCGTCCTCCACACCGGGGCGGCCCGGCGCCGGGCCTGACCCGGAGTCCTGGACGAATCCGTCTCCGGAGGCTGCCGGGGCCGCGAGGGGCTCGGCGGCAGCCCGCGGTTCCTCCGGCTTCCCGGCCAGCCGCAGCTTCACCACGGCCGCGTATTCATCCACGTACTCCTGGCCGGAGAGCCGCATCAGCCGGGACATGATCTCGTCCGTGACCTGGCGCTGGACCGTGCGGTCCTCGGCCTGCTCCCGGTACTGGCTGAAATCCAGCGGTTCGCCGAAGATCATGCCGATCCTGCGGATGTTGGGCAGGCGCTTGCCGATGGGCTGGACCTTGTCGGTGCCGATCATGGCGACGGGGATCACGGGGACCCCGGCCTGGAGCGCCAACCGTGCCACGCCTACCTTGCCGCGGTACAACCGTCCGTCGGGGCTTCGCGTGCCCTCCGGGTAGATGCCCAGCAGGCCGCCGGCGCTGAGTACTTCCATCCCTGCGTTCAGGGACGCGGCGGAGGCAGCGCCCCCGGAGCGGTCCATGGGCAATTGGTTGGTGAGGCGGAAGAACGCGGCCGTGAGCCTGCCCTTGATGCCGGTTCCCGTGAAGTACTCCGACTTGGCGAGGAAGACCACAGGGCGCCGCACCATGAGCGGCATGAAGATGGAGTCGGAGAACGACAGGTGGTTGGAGGCGATGATGGCGGCCCCCTGCGCCGGAATGTTGTCCAGGCCCTTGACCCAGGGCCTGAAGAGCAGCTTGATCACCGGACCGAGGAAGATCCTTTTCATGACCCAATAGAACACGTGGTGAACCTCTCCGGAAGGCAGCCCCAGGCCCTGCGTCGGGCCTGGCCAGCGATTCAATGCAACCCTACTCTAGTGAGATTTGGCTGGAACAGTGACACGATGGAGTCATGACTGAAAGCAGCCCCCCGTCCCGTCCGGCCGCTTTCAGTTATCCGGGCCACGGCGCCAACGCCCGCACCGGGGTGGCCATTTGCCACGGTTTCACGGGCAGTCCCCTGAGTATCATGCCGTGGGCACAGCACCTCGCGGACCTCGGATACGCCGTATCCGTCCCGCTTCTGCCGGGGCATGGAACAGACTGGCGCCAGCTCGCGCTGACCGGCTGGCAGGACTGGTACCGCAGCTACGAAAAGGCCCTCCTCGAGCTGGCGGCCCGGACGGATTCCTGTTTTACGGCGGGCCTGTCGATGGGCGGTGCGATTGCCCTCCTCGCAGCATCGCGACACCCGGTGGCAGGGGTCAGCGTGGTTAACCCGGGCCTGAGCTTCTACGACCGCCGGGTGCGGATCATCGGCCTCCTCAAATACTTCCAGCGGACCACGGTCCCCATCCAGGAGGAGCAGACCGGGGCGCCGGCGACGAACGATGGCGATTACTCCCTGACGCCGCTCGCGGCAGTGCATGAGCTCAAGAAACTGTTCGGTGCAACCGTACGGGCGCTGCCCGGTGTCGACGCCCCGGTCCAGGTCTTCAAGTCGCGTACCGACGCCGTGGTCCCGCCCACATCGCTGGCCCTGCTGCGGACGGGGTTGGGCGCGAACCTCACCGACGTGGTGGACCTTGCCAGCAGCGGCCATGTGGCTACTCTGGACGTTGACGCGCCCGCGATCTTCGCCAGGTCAGGAGAATTCGTCGCCGCCCACGCCCGCCACACCAGTCCCTTGGAGACGCCATGACCTCCGGTCCGGACCACAGCCCGTTCACCAGCCCCTTCAGCGGCGAAGGATCCCGCACGGGGGTGGTCCTGTCCCACGGCTTCACGGGAAGCCCCCATGGCCTGCGCGCCTGGGCCGCGGCGTTCGCCGCAGCCGGTTTTGCCGTCCGCATGCCGCTGCTGCCCGGCCACGGGACCACGTGGCAGGATCTGGCCCGCACCCGCTGGCAGCAGTGGCACGGCGCCCTGGATGACGCCTTCCTGGAACTGGACGCGGAGTGCGACCAGGTCTTCGCAGCCGGCCTGAGCATGGGCGGGGCTCTGGCCCTGCGCATTGCGGCCACCCGGCCTGTCGCGGGAGTGATCCTGGTGAACCCCGGCCTGGTAATTGATGATCCCCGCGCGCCCTTGGCAGGGATCCTGAAGCTGGTGCTCAAAAGCACCCCCTCCATCGGCAATGACATCCTCAAGGCAGGGATGGATGAGGGTGCCTATGCACGCACACCCGTGGCCGCTGCCCACGAACTGAACAAAATGTTCAGGGACACCGTCCGGCTCCTGCCCCGGGTCACCGCACCCGTGCAGGTCTACCGCTCCACCGTGGACCACGTGGTGTCGGATGCCAGCATGGACGCCCTCCGGCGCGGGCTGACGCACGCTCCGCTGGAAGTGGTGCGGCTGGAGAACAGCTACCACGTCGCGACCCTGGACAACGACGCCGACCGCATCTTTGAGGGGTCTGTTGAGTTCATCCGGCGCGCCCTTCAGGATTCGCCGGCCGGCCCGGCGCGGCCCGGACAGGAGGTCCGCAGTGAACAGGCCTGACTCCGACCAGCCGGACCAGGGCGCCAACCAGGACGACGCCGTCTGGCTGGACCTGGTGGCAAGGCTGGAATCGGACACGGTGGCGATTCGCCCCGATTCCCCCGCCCCCGGGGAACATGTGCCCACCGGTCCGGTGGCTGCTGCGCCGGAACCCCCCGCGCAACCCACGTTCCGCGACTTCGATCCCCTAGGGCTGGCGGGAACTCCTCCCGCCGAAATGTCCGCGGCCGAACGTCAGGCGCGGCCCGGGAATGGCGCGGACGTGCCCGGCGAGGGTCCCAAGGACTATGACGTGGACGACGACGGCGAAGAGTTCGTGCCGGAGGAACCGCCCAGCCTGGCCGGCACCGACCCCCTGACCATGCTCGCCTGGCTAGGGGCCGTCGGCGGACCCGTTGCACTGCTGCTCTCAGCCATGTTCTGGCGGTCAGCGCCCCTGCTGGCCATCGTTGGCATCGTTGCGGTGTTCGTGCTGGCCACGGTGTACCTGATCATGAAGCTGCCCCAGGAAAAGAACGGCGACGACGACGGCGCCAGGGTCTAGCTCCCCGGCGGCCGCACCGCCGTCGTCCTCAGCTGCGGACGCGGCTGCTGACGCGGGAAAGGTCGGCAGCTCCGATGAGCCCCGCGTTGGGGCCCAGGGCCGCCAGCTCGATCCCTGCAGCCGGGCGGAATCCGCGCCCCGTCAGGTTCCGTGCGAAGGCCTTGCGGGCCGGTTCCACCAGCAGGTCGCCCGCTGAGCACAGGCCGCCGCCAATGACGAACAGCCCCGGGTCCAGGGCCGCTGCCAGGTTGGCCAGCCCGAGGCCCAGCCATTCGCCGACCTCCTCGATCAGCTCCCGCGAAGCGGGGTCGCCGGCGAGCGCCAGTTCGGTCACGATGGCTCCGGTGATCGCTTCCGGATGTCCCCCCACGGCCGCCAGCAGGTCCTGGGCCATCGGTGAGTTGGACCGTGCCAGGAGCCGGGCTTCCCGCCCCAGGGCGTTGCCGGAAGCGTACTGTTCCCAGCAGCCGCGGTTGCCGCATTCGCAACGGTGGCCGCCCGGCATGATGATCTGGTGGCCAAACTCCCCTGCCACGCCAAAGCGGCCGCGTTCCACCCTGCCGTCCATCACCATGGCGCCGCCGATGCCGGTACCCAACGTGATGCAGACCAGCCGGTCCTCCCCCTGGCCGGCGCCGAAGCGCCACTCAGCCCATGCTGCGGCATCGGCGTCGTTGGTCAGGAGCACCGGACGGCGGAGGAGCCGCTGGAGGTTGTCACGCAGTGGCTCGTTGCGCCAGGCCAGGTGCGGGCTGAAAAGGACGGTTCCGCCGGCAAGGTCCATCCAGCCGGCTGCGCCGATGCCCACTGACCAGATGCGGTGCCCCCGGCCGAGTTCCTCCACCAGTTCGACAATGACCTGCTCTACTGCCCGCGGGTCCGTTCCGGGGGTTGAGCGGCGGGCCTCGCTGAGGATCCGTCCTTCGGCGTCCACCACGCCGGCAGCGACCTTGGTTCCCCCGATGTCGATTCCGATGGCCAGTCCCTTGCGGCCCAGGCGGAGGTGGCCGCCGGTGCCGCCATGGAGCTGTCCGGCACGGTGGGTGGCGGGACGGCGGCGCCACGGAGCTGGTCTTTTCAGGGGGCCGGCCTGATCGCCGGGCAACGGTCCGTACATAGTCCACCATTCTAGGCGGGCGGAAACATTGTCTTGACATACAGCCCTTCACAGCGCCCATTGACGGCTAAGTTACTCGCCAGTAGGTTTGTGTACTGCACTGTTCCGCCCGGGGTACTAGTCTTTAGGCAAACCCCCTGCGCGGGACTTCAGATATCAAAGGAGCTATAGTGCGCGAATTCAGTGTTCCGCCCCTGGTTGTTGTCCCGCCCGAAACCAACATCACTGACCTGGTGCTGCGGCAGGCGGCCAAGCCCAGCAACCCGGCACTGTTTTCCCGCCTGGACGCCTCGGGTGCGTGGCGCAATGTGTCCGCCACCGAATTCCTGGCCGACGTCAAGGCTTTGGCCAAGGGGCTCATGGCGAGTGGAGTCGGCGCCGGTGACCGTGTGGGCATCATGTCCCGTACCCGCTACGAGTGGTCTCTCGTGGACTTTTCCATCTGGTTCGCAGGAGCGGTCTCGGTCCCCATCTATGAAACCTCCTCCCCTTCCCAGGTGGCCTGGAACCTGGGCGACTCCGGCGCGGTGGCCGCGTTCGGCGAGTCCGCCCAGCACGAGAACATCATCCGCCAGGCCGTCACCGCCGAAGGCCTGACGGACGTGCAGCACGTGTGGCAGCTTGAGGGCCAGGGCCTGGACAGCCTCCGGGAAGCAGGGCGCGGCGTCAGCGACGAGGACCTCGAGTCCCGCCGCAAAGCTGCGGGACTGCGAGACGTCGCCACCATCATCTACACCTCCGGAACCACGGGACGCCCCAAGGGCTGTGAGCTGACGCACGGCAACTTCGTGGAACTCTCGGACAATGCCCTGGGCATTATCGGCGAAATTGTCCACGAACATGCCAAGACCATCATGTTCCTGCCGCTGGCCCACGTGTTCGCCCGGTACATCTCGGTACTGGCGATGGCAGCCGGAACCACGGTGGCCCACACCCCGGACATCAAGAACCTCCTGGCTGACCTGCAGAGCTACGAACCGACGTTCATCCTGGCGGTGCCCAGGGTCTTCGAGAAGGTCTACAACTCCGCGCTGACCAAGGCCGAGGACGGCGGCAAAGGCGCCATCTTCCACCGGGCTGCCGAGACTGCCATCGCCTTCTCGAAGGCGCGGCAGGACGGACGGGTGGGACTGAGCCTGAAGCTGCGGCACGCGTTGTTCGACAAGCTGGTCTACGGCAAGCTGCGGGCTGCCATGGGTGGACATGTTGCCCATGCCGTGTCCGGTGGCGGCCCCCTGGGCGAGCGGCTGGGCCACTTCTTCCAGGGCATCGGCCTGCAGGTGCTGGAGGGATACGGGCTCACCGAAACCACCGCGCCCATCACGGTGAACACCCCGTCCCGGATCAAGATCGGTTCCGTGGGCAAGCCCCTCCCGGGCAACTCCGTCAAGATTGCCGACGACGGCGAGATCCTGGCCAAGGGAGTCTGCGTCATGCGCGGCTACTACGGGCGGGATGACCTCACCGCGGAGGCGTTCACGGATGGCTGGTTCCATACCGGGGACATCGGCAAGCTGGATGACGATGGTTTCGTCTGGATCACCGGCCGCAAAAAGGAAATCATCGTCACCGCCGGCGGCAAGAACGTCATCCCGGCCCTGCTGGAGGACCAGATCCGTGCCGACGCCCTGGTATCGCAGGTTCTCGTGGTGGGCGACAACAGGCCCTTCATCGGGGCCCTGGTAACCCTGGACCAGGAAGCCCTGCCGGGCTGGCTCCAGCGCCACGGCCTTCCGGCGGACACCACCCTGGAGCAGGCAGCGGCCAATCCAGTGGTGAAGGCAGCAGTGCAGGACCTCATTACCGCGGCAAATTCGTCGGTCTCCCAGGCCGAGGCCATCAAGTCCTTCCGCATCGTTCCGGCCGACTTCACCGAAGCCTCCGGGCACCTCACGCCGTCAATGAAGGTCAAAAGGTCGCAGGTCATGAAGGACTTCGAAAGCGTAATCGAGGAAATGTACTCCGCCCCGCGCTCCTGAGGCCGGTAACACGAAAGGGTCCTCCCATGGCGGGAGGACCCTTTCCTGTTCCACGGACCACCCCTGGTCCGGCATCGGGTACTACAGTGGTTGCATGGCTGCCAGCCGCAAACCGCTCGATGACCTGCGCGAAACCATCGGACACCTCGCCGATCAGCTCAAGCTGCCCGGCGGTTCCGAGCGCGTGGACGACCTCGTGGGCGATCTCATGGGGGCCAGGCCCGGGCCGGCCCGGCCGCTGTCCGAAGTGCAGGCTGAACTCGACGCGCTGGTCGGACTGGAAACCGTGAAGGAACAGGTGCGGGCCCTCGTCGCACTGCTCCAGGTCCAGGCACGCCGTAAGGCGCACGGCCTGCCGGAGGTTGCCACATCACAGCACCTGGTGTTCCTGGGAAACCCGGGCACGGGCAAAACCACCGTGGCGCGGCTCCTGGCCGAGATGTACCGCGCGGTCGGCCTGCTGCAGAAAGGCCACCTGGTGGAGGTGGACCGTTCGGGCCTGGTGGGGCAGTACGTCGGCCAGACCGCCATCAAGACGGACCGGGTGATCCGGCGCGCGCTGGACGGTGTCCTGTTCATCGATGAGGCCTACGCGCTGGCCCCTGAGGACGGCCGGATGGACTTCGGCCCGGAGGCGATCGAGGTCCTGCTCAAGCGGATGGAGGACCACCGCCACCGCCTGGTGGTGATTGTGGCAGGGTATCCGGCGCTGATGGAGTCCTTCCTGCTCTCGAACCCCGGGCTGCGCTCCCGGTTCGCCCGTGAGATCACCTTCCCCGATTACTCCGTGGACGCGCTCCAGACGATCTTCCACCAGATGCTGGCCCAGCATGAGTACATGCTGGAGCCGGGTGCGGACCAGATGCTGCGCCGCATCTTCACCGGGCTCCATGCGGGCGAAGACTCCGGCAACGCGCGGTTCGCCCGCACGCTGTTCGAGCAGGCACTCAACCGCCAGGCGCTGCGGCTCTCGCTCGACGAGGAACAAAGCCTCGACGCCCTCGATCGTGAAGCCGTCATGACCCTCACCGCGGACGACATCGTCCAGGCCGCGCTGGCCCTCGGCGAGGAGCCGGAGCCTGAACCGGCGCCGGAACCGGAGCAGCCACGCTGGTGGCGCTGGCTGGCCTGACCGGACCACTGCGGCTTTGCACTGTTCCCGGGATGGCGGGCTTTCCTTCTCCACGCAAAACTGCTCCCCGAAGGCCGGAACTGAATTCATCAGTCCAACTTCCGGGGAGCCGTTCACGAGCGGGAGGACCCTTTCGCCGTCTCCGGTGAAGCCTACTGGTCGATGACCAGCAGCAGGTCTCCGCCCTGGACCTGTTCCACGGCGGAGATGGCGAGGCGGGACACCTTGCCGGCTACCGGCGTCGTAATGGACGCTTCCATCTTCATTGCCTCGATGGTGGCCACGGTGTCTCCGGCCTTGACCGTCTCCCCTGGCTTGACGGTGACGGTGACGGCACCGGCGAAGGGGGCGGCCACCTGGCCGGGCTGCGCGGGATCGGCTTTCTCAGCGGCCTTGACGTTGCTCACCACGGAACGGTCGCGCACCACCACGGGACGGGACTGGCCGTTCAGCGTGCACATGACGGTACGCATGCCCTTCTCGTCCGGCTCCGACACGGCCTCCAGGGAGGCGATCAACCGTACGCCGCGTTCCAGCTGGATTTCGTGCTCGGTGCCGCGCTGGAGGCCGTAGAGGTAATCACGGGTATCCAGCACCGAGATGTTCCCGTATGTCTCCACGCTCTTCAGGTAGTCCTTGGTGGGCCCGTCGAAAAGCAGCCGGTTCAGCGTGTGCTGCCGGGTCTTGGAGTCGGACTTGAGCGCTGCGCTGTCCTCGGCGCTGAGCTCGACGTCGCGGACCTTGACGCTCCTGCCCTGCAGGGCCTTGGTGCGGAAGGGTTCCGGCCAGCCTCCGGGAGGATCGCCGAGCTCGCCGGACAGGAAGCCGATGACGGAATCGGGGATGTCGTAGTTCTGCGGGTTGGCCTCGAAGTCGGCGGGGTCCGCGTTGAGTCCCACCAGGTGCAGGGCGAGGTCGCCCACCACCTTGGAGGACGGCGTCACCTTGACCAGGTGGCCAAGGATCCGGTCCGCTGCCGTGTACATGTCCTCGATCGCTTCGAACCGCTCCCCCAGGCCCAGGGCCATGGCCTGCTGGCGCAGGTTGGAGAGCTGCCCGCCGGGAATCTCGTGCTTGTACACCCGGCCGGTGGGGCCGGGCAGGCCGGACTCGAACGGCGCGTAGACGCGGCGGACGGCCTCCCAGTACGGCTCGAGCGAGCTGACGGCGTCCAGGCTGAGGCCGGTGTCCCGGGGCGTGTGGGCCAGCGCAGCAACAAGGGCCGACGCCGACACCTGGCTGGTGGTGCCGGCCAGGGATGCGGAAGCCACGTCCACGGCATCCACACCGGCGTCGACAGCCGCCAGGAGCGTAGCCAGCTGGCCGCCTGCGGTGTCGTGGGTGTGCAGGTGGACGGGCAGGTCGAAGCGTTCACGCAGCGCCGCGACGAGCTTGGCGGCGGCAGCGGGCCGAAGCAGCCCGGCCATGTCCTTGATGGCCAGGATGTGGGCTCCGGCGTCGACAATCTTCTGCGCCAGCCCCAGGTAGTAGTCCAGGGTGTAGAGCTTCTCTTCCGGGTCCAGCATGTCGCCGGTGTAGCAAAGCGCCACCTCTGCGACGGCGGTGCCGGTGGCCCGGACCGCGCGGATGGCAGGAGCCATCTGGTTGACGTCGTTCAGGGCGTCGAAGATGCGGAAGATGTCAATGCCCGTAGCGGCAGCCTCGTTGACGAAAGCTTCGGTCACTTCTTCGGGGTAAGGGGTGTAGCCCACGGTGTTGCGGCCGCGCAGCAGCATCTGGATGCAGACGTTGGGCATGGCCTTGCGCAGTGCAGCGAGCCGGTCCCAGGGGTCCTCGCCCAGGAAGCGCAGTGCCACGTCATAGGTGGCGCCGCCCCAGGCCTCGACGGACAGCAACTGCGGCATGAGGGCCGTAACGGCGGGGCCGGCGGCGACGAGGTCGCGGGTGCGGACACGCGTGGCCAGCAGGGACTGGTGCGCGTCACGGAAGGTGGTGTCGGTGACGGCAACGGCATTCTGCCCGCGCAGTGCCTTCGCGAAGCCTTCCGGGCCCAGCTCAAGAAGCTTCTGGCGTGAACCGGGTCCTGCCTGCATGTCCTTGACGTCGGGCAGCTTGTGGGCCGGGTCCGAATGCACGGCCCGGTCGCCGTTGGGCTTGTTGACGGTGACGTCGGCCAGCCAGGTCAGGAGCTTGGTGCCGCGGTCGGCCGAGACGCGGGCCTTGAGCAGCTCCGGGCGCTGGTCGATGAAGTTCGTGGCCACATCCCCGGCGATGAAGTCCGGGTCATCCAGCACAGCCTGGAGGAAGGGGATGTTCGTGGAGACGCCGCGGATGCGGAACTCCGCAAGTGCGCGGCGGGCGCGGGCAACCGCGGCGGGGTAATCCCTGCCGCGGCAGGTGAGCTTGACCAGCATGGAGTCGAAGTGGGGGCTGATCTCGGCACCGGAGTAGACCGTGCCGCCGTCCAGGCGGACACCGGCACCGCCTGCCGAACGGTATCCGGTGATCTTTCCGACGTCGGGGCGGAACCCGTTGGCGGGGTCCTCGGTGGTGATGCGGCTCTGGAGGGCGGCGCCGCGAAGCCGGACGGTGTCCTGGGAGAGGCCAAGATCGGCCAGCGTCTCTCCGGAGGCAATCCGCATCTGGGCCTGGACCAGGTCCACGTCCGTGACTTCCTCGGTGACCGTGTGCTCCACCTGGATGCGCGGGTTCATTTCGATGAAGACGTGCTGGCCCGCCCGCTCGCCCTCCGTGTCAACCAGGAATTCGACGGTACCGGCGTTGACGTAGTTCAGTGCCTTGGCGAACTTCACGGCATCCCGGTACAGGGCCTGGCGGATGCCCTCATCAAGGTTGGGCGCGGGGGCGATCTCGATGACCTTCTGGTGCCGCCGCTGGATGGAGCAGTCGCGCTCGAAGAGGTGCATGACGTTGCCCTCGGCGTCCGCGAGGATCTGCACTTCGATGTGCCGCGGGCGGAGGACCGCCTGCTCCAGGAACATGGTGGGATCACCGAACGCAGCATCGGCTTCGCGCATGGCTGACTTCAGGGCTTCCGGCAGTGCCTCGCGGGTGTCCACCCGCCGCATGCCGCGGCCACCGCCGCCGGCGACAGCCTTGGCGAAAATGGGGAATCCGATCTCATCGGCGGCGGCCAGGAGCTCGTCCAGGTCTTTGGACGGCTCGCTGGACTTCAGGACCGGCACCCCGGCCTCCCGGGCCGCCTTCAGGGCCGCCACCTTGTTGCCGGCGAGCTCAAGCACTTCGGCGGGCGGACCCACGAAAGTGATGCCGGCTTCCTTTGCCGCTCGTGCCAGTTCCGGGTTCTCGGAGAGGAAACCGTAGCCCGGGTAGATGGCGTCTGCGCCGGACTCCTTCGCGACGCGCACCACTTCCGCCACGTCCAGGTATGCGCGGACGGGATGTCCTTCCTCGCCAATCAGGTAGGCCTCGTCCGCTTTCTGGCGGTGGATCGAGTTACGGTCCTCTTGGGGAAAAACGGCAACGGTCTTAGCGCCCAGCTCGTAGCCGGCGCGGAAGGCCCTGATCGCGATTTCGCCGCGGTTGGCCACCAGAACTTTGGAAAACATACTTCTCCTGCATCATTGCGGGTGGATCGATGAGTGGTCACAGTGTCTAGGACCTGCAAGGACAAACACAAATCTTTGTGGCCACGGTCACAGATTTTCCCGTCATGTCCCGAACGCTTTCAGCCTGGCTGGCGGAAACCGCCCCGGCAGCACAGTCGGTGCCATGCCGACGCCCGATAAAGCAGGATTCGCCGACGCATCAACATATGATGAGTAGGGCGGCAGGACCGTCCGGCTTCGGCTCTGCCGAGGCAAACATTACCCCCAACACGGCATCCGGCGTTAGGTTTTGGTCTCTCAAGTGCAAGTAGTCAGCATCAGCAGCCTCAAGGGTGGAGTCGGCAAGACTTCCGTCACCACAGGATTGGCGTCTGCGGCGCTGGCCGCAGGAGTCCGCACGCTGGTGGTGGACCTGGATCCGCACGCCGACGCCACCACCGCCCTAGGCGTGCAGCCGGGTGACCAGCTGGATATCGGCAGGATGCTGAAGAGCCCGCGCCGGGCGAAGCTGGCTGAGAACGTGGTGCGGAGCAGCTGGGCCGACCACGCCCCCTCCAACGGTTCCGGGCCCGCCGTCCTGGATGTCGCCGTCGGCTCCGCCTACACCGGTATCTACGACCGGCCGGACCTTGGCCGCCGCGATCTCCGGCGGCTTTCCGCCGTGCTCGCCGGCGCCGCGGACTACCAGCTGGTCCTGGTCGACTGCCCGCCCTCGCTCAATGGCCTGACGCGCATGGCCTGGGCGGCCAGTGACAAAGTGGCCCTGGTGGCCGAGCCGGGCCTGTTCTCTGTTGCCGGTACCGAACGCACCATGCGGGCCATCCAGCTGTTCAAGCAGGAGTTTGCGCCCAATCTTTCGCCGGCAGGGATCGTTGCCAACCGGGTCCGGAGCGGTTCCTCCGAGCACACCTACCGGCTTGCGGAGATGGAGTCCATGTTCGGCGAACTCCTGCTGAGCCCGCGCATTCCTGAGCAGGCCAACTGGCAGCAGATCCAGGGCGCAGCCCACCCCGTCCACCATTGGCCGGGTGATTCGGCAAAGTCCGCGGCCGGTTTGTTTGACGACCTGCTGTCCAACCTGATGACGGCCGGCAGCGGCCTCCGCAGCCGCGCCCGCTGACCGGGACGTTCCGCAGGCCGCAGAAACCACAGCGCTTAAACGAATAAGGGGCCGCCCTCCAGCTGGAGGGCGGCCCCTTATTCGTATGGCTGCGGGTGGGTCAGCTGATCTTCCGCGCTGCCCGGCGCTTGCTCAGTTCGTCGTCCGGAAAGGACTGTTCGGCGGCGTGCTCGCTGGGCAGCGATGCAAGGCTGCCCTCGACCTCGCGCCATACGCGTCCCACTGCGATGCCGAACACGCCCTGGCCGCCCTGCACCAGGTCAATGACCTCATCGGCGGAGGTGCACTCGTAGACGCTGGCACCGTCGCTCATGAGCGTGATCTGTGCCAGGTCCTCAACGCCGCGCTCCCGCAGGTGTTCCACGGCGGTGCGGATCTGCTGGAGGGAAACTCCGGTGTCCAGGAGCCTTTTGACCACTTTGAGGACCAGGATGTCGCGGAATCCGTAGAGCCGCTGCGAGCCTGAACCGGCGGCGCCGCGGACGGCCGGTTCGACGAGTCCGGTGCGGGCCCAGTAATCGAGCTGGCGGTAAGTGATGCCTGCGGCCTTGCAGGCAGTGGGGCCACGGTAGCCGGCGTCCTCATCCAGTACCGGCAGGTCTTCGGTGAACAGGAGGCCTTGGGCACCACTCACGGGCACAGCAACACCAGCCGTGGGCTGTTTAAGCCCGCCTGCTTCGCCTTTGGGACTCACCTGGATCCTCCTTGTCGTACGCTCCCCCGGAACTGATACAGCATCCTTGGCATGAAGACCATGGGTGTAATTTCTCCGCGGGGCGCACTTTCCAGTGTGACTTGCGCGGCTGCCGTAAGCAAGGGAACTTGATACTTCGACGTTAGGCCCGGCGGGTCCCGAGGTCAAAGACCTCGGGGGCTTCGAAGAGGCGTGTCGAAACTTTCAGCCTTAACTTTAACCTTAACGTGACCTTAGCCGTCGAAGTCCTCTGGTTCCACGTCGTCCAGGAATTCACGGAAGCGCCGCAGTTCGCGCTCCTCGTCCACGGTGGGGCCCGGCTCGGCGTCTTCCCCCTCGTCGTGCTCCGTAATGCGGACGCCTGCCTCATCCATTACGGAATCGGCACACCAGATCCGGCACTTGGCGCGCAGCGCGACCGCCAGCGCGTCCGAGGCGCGCGAGCTCACGGTGGTGCCGTTTTCGAACTGCAGCTGCCCGTAGAAGATGTTGTCCTCCACGGCCACGATGTTGACGCTGACCACGGAGTGGCCCAGCGACTCCACCACGTCCACCAGGAGATCGTGGGTCATGGGCCGGGGCGGGACCACGCCCTGCTGGGCCAGGGCGATGGCGCTGGCTTCCGGGGTGCCAATCCAAATGGGAACGTGGCGTTCGCCGTGCATCTCTTTGAGCAGGACCAGCGGCTGGTTGGAAGGCAGTTCGATGCGAACGCCTACAATCTCGACTTCGATCATCAGATGTCCATGCGTGAGATGTGGTCCTGCACCAGGGCCCGGTGCAGGGTGAGGCAAAGATCGCTGATCTCGCGGGCCGCCTCTGCCGCGCGTGCCTGGGATGCCGAGTCCTTGCGTGAGGCAAGGGGCGCGACAGCGCGTTCCACCAGGCCGAATTCCCGTTCGGCTGCTGCCTGGAAGGGCCTCAGGTGCCGTGGTTCCAGGCCGTGGCTTTCCAGCTGGACGCAGGCGCGGGCCACTTGGAGGGCGTGCTCGTCGAACTGGCCGTTGCTGTGGCTGATGAGGCCGAAGCTCAGGAGGGACTGCAGGAGCGGTACGCTGGCGCCGGACTCGGTACGGAGCTGCTCCTCGCTCAGCTTGCGGCCACGGTTTTGCAGTTCGGCGGCCAGTTCATCGGAGACAATGCGGGGGGAAACCACGACGCCGGGCGGCAGGTTCTCCGGCCGTTCTCCCCTGTCGATGGCGTCAAGGTAGTCCTTGATCACTTTCAGGGGCAGGTACTGGTCCCGTTGCAGGGCCAGCACGAACCGCAGCCGCTCCACGTCGCCATCCGAGTACTGCCGGTAGCCAGCGGGGGTGCGCCGCGGGTTGATCAGCCCTTTTTCCTCCAGGAAGCGGATCTTCGACGCGGTCATGCCCGGGAAGTCGGCGCTCAGCTGGGCGAGGACTTCACCAATGTTCAGGACCTGGGGGCCCCGGCGTTCCGGTTGTGCCATTGCCACAGGCAGCGGTCCCCGGTTCAGCTGCGGCCTGCAGCCGTGGCAGGGCTCAGGTAGAAGGTGAGGCGGAACTTGCCGATCTGGACTTCGCTGCCGGACTTCAGCTCCACGCTGTCCACGCGGTCATGGTTGACGTACGTGCCATTGAGGCTGTTCTTGTCCACCACTTCGAAGCTGCGGGCGGTGCGCCGGAACTCCACGTGGCGCCGCGATACCGTGACGTCGTCCAGGAAGATGTCGGCGTCGGGGTGGCGCCCCGCGGTGGTCACATCCGAATCCAGGAGGAACCGGGCACCGGCGTTCGGGCCGCTGTGGGCAACGAGCAGCGCCGAGCCGGCAGGCAGGGCCTCCACCGAGTTGCGCTCTTCCGAGGACAGCTTGGGCGCGATGATGGGTTCGTCAGTGACGGGGGTGAGATGGATCGAGGTGGTCTCCGACGACCTAGCCGCACCCGTGCCGTATTCCCCATCGGCAGGGTTGTGTCTGTGGCCAGCCATGGATTCCTCCTCTTAGACGTTGCGGGCACTCAACCCGCAACCAACGGTTAGTCTCCGGTCCTGTCCGGCAGGTCCGGCGCCGGCTCCCGATCCGGGCTCTGACGTGCGCAGACGCCATGCCCGCGACGCGGGGCCGGACCGGAAATACCGGTTAGCTTTAGCCTACCTGTTGTTCGTACTCGGATGCACTGAGCAAAGACTCAACGGCGTCAGGTTCGGCCAGTTTGATCTCGATGAGCCAGCCGTCGCCGTAGGGATCGGTGTTGATCAGGGCCGAATCGCTGTCCAGGGAGTCGTTGCGTGCCACGACTTCGCCGGAAACGGGTGCGTAGATGTCGCTCACGCTCTTGGTGGACTCAACCTCACCCACCACTTCGTTTGCCGTAATCTTCGTGCCGACCTCGGGCATCTGGGCGTAGACGACGTCTCCGAGCGCGTCCTGGGCAAAATCCGTGATTCCCACGCGGACCACGCCGTCGGCATTCGGGGCGGTAACCCACTCGTGTTCGGCGGTGTAGGACAGGTCTTCGGGAATGTTGCTCATGGGGGGCCTTTCATCGGGGTACGCGCCAATGTCACAAGGGGCCCGGAAATCGGGCCGCCGCTGAAAGTATAGGCATAACTGCCGGGGCCGGCACGGGCCTTTCTGACAAGATGGAACCCATGAGTGCAAGCACCGGTGCAGCATCTTTGGGGAAGGTGGGGTAGGCCATGCCGGAACTGCCGGAAGTCGCAGGCCTGGCCGCGTTCCTTGATGAACAGCTGCGTGGCTGCGTGGTCACCAAGCTGCAGGTTGTCTCCTTTGCCGTGCTCAAGACGGCCGATCCTCCCTATAACGCGGTCGAGGGCCGCACCGTATCCGGCGTCCGGCGGTTCGGAAAATTCATCAGCATCGATACCGGCGGCATTTCCCTGGTGTTCCATCTGGCACGGGCCGGCTGGGTGCGCTTCACGGACTCCCCCGCCGACAGCCAGCTCCGGATGGGCAAGGGCCTCATCGCGGTCCGGGGCGCTTTCTCCGGGCCGGATGGTCCGCGCGGGCTGGACCTGACGGAAGCGGGTACCAAGAAGAGCCTGGCGGTCTACGTGGTGCGTGATCCGCAGGAGGTGCCGGGCATCGCCTCGCTGGGCCCGGACCCCTTCACGGAGGCGTTCGACGCCGGCATGCTGGCTGAGATCCTGGCCGGCAGTTCGCAGCAGATCAAGGGCCTCCTGCGCAGCCAGAGCGTCATCGCGGGGATCGGCAACGCGTACAGCGACGAGATCCTGCACGCGGCCCGCATCTCGCCCTTCGCCATCGCGAAGTCACTGGACCGGGAGACCGTACAGGTGCTGTACGACGCCATCCACAGCGTACTGGGCGCAGCGCTGGCGGAAGCGGCCGGCAAGCCGCCCAAGGATCTCAAGGACGTCAAACGCAGCCATATGCGGGTCCACGCCCGTGCCGGCCAACCCTGCCCGGTCTGCGGCGACACCGTCCGTGAGGTGTCGTTTGCGGATACCGCACTGCAGTACTGCCCCACCTGCCAGACCAAGGGCAAGATCCTGGCTGACCGGCGCACGTCCAAGTTCCTGAAGTAGGAAGATCAGGCACCCGGGGCGTTGCACGGCCTGCCCGGGCAGATTCGGGACTTCCGGTCCTGCCCGGGCACGCCCCCGGGGCGTAGCGTCTTGATCAAGGCTCGCATGTCTCGGTCAGTACGAAGGGGTCACAATGCGCCGGTCCCGACCCGCCGTCCTCGGAATGGCCTTGGCCCTCGCCCTCGGCGGTGGCCTCGGGGGTACGGCTCTGGGTCCGCCCGCGGCCACGGCGTCAGCGGCAGCCTCGGAGCGGAGCCTTCCGGCGTCGGCAGCGGTCCAGCAGGTTGGCGACGACGCGATCGTCCAGCACTATGAGCAGCTCGGCGGCGGCGCATCGTTTCTCGGAGCGCCCGTCGGCAGCCCGTACGACATCGCTGGGGGCCGCGCCCAAAACTACGCCGGCGGCACCATCTACTGGAGCCCCGCCACCGGAGCCCACGAAACACACGGCTCAATCGGCGGACACTACCTGGAACTCGGCGGCCCAGCCGGCTTCCTCGGCTTCCCCCTCACCGACGAAACCGCCACCCCAGGCATCCCCGGCCGCTACAACAACTTCGCCGGCGGCACCATCTACTGGAGCCCCGCCACCGGAGCCCACGAAACACACGGCTCAATCGGCGGACACTACCTAGAACTCGGCGGCCCAGCCGGCTTCCTCGGCTTCCCCCTCACCGACGAGACCGGAACCCCCGACGGAGTTGGCAGGTTCAACCACTTCGCCGGGGGCTCGATCTACTGGAGCCCCGCCACCGGAGCCCACGAGGTGCATGGAGCCATCCGCGCCCAGTGGACGGCACTCGGTTGGGAGCACAGCAGGCTCGGCTACCCGACCAGCGACGAGTATGGCATCACGGGCGGACGACGCAGCGACTTCCAGCACGGTTCGATCCTGTGGCATGAGGCCAGCAGCAGGATCGAGGTCATCTACACCAGCGTCCCGTCAGCGCTCCTGGGCGTGGACCTCGAGCGGATTCCGACCACGCAGAAGGTTGTCGCACTCACGTTCGACGCCGGCGCCAACGACGCCGGCCTGCGATCCATCCTCAGCACCCTCACAGCCAACGGGGTCCCCGGCACATTCTTCCTCACCGGAAACTGGGTCAACCAGTTCCCCTCCGACCCGGCCCTGATCTACAACGCGGGGAATCGAATCGGCAACCACTCCATGACCCACCCGGACTTCACCACCCTGACCGACGCCCAGATCGCGGCCGAGATCAGCGGCGCGCAGAGGGCCATCGAGGCCGCAGGAGGCGACCCGCTCCCGTTCTTCCGCTTCCCGTTCGGCGCCCGCGATTCGCGCACGATCGCCGACGTCAACGGCGCCGGCTACGCGGCGGTCCGGTGGACCGTCGACACCCTTGGCTGGCAAGGCACCATGAACGGAACGCGCGGCCCGGACTTTATCGTCCAGCGCGTCATGGCTTCCGCGCAGCCCGGTGAGATCGTCCTGATGCACCTCGGCTCGAACCCGGACGACGGCTCAACGCTCGACGCTGCGGCCCTCCCCCAGGTGATCTCCCAGCTCCGGGCGGCGGGCTACGGCTTCGTCACCCTCGACGCGGCCCTCGGCTGACTGTCCACCATGCCCTGCACCACCCAGGACACCCCCAACCGGACATTTCACCCCCGGCTCCCGGGGTGATTTGTCCACATGACGGTGCGCAGCCGGGAATGACCATGAAACCCAAAAAAGCGGAAAGCGCCGGAGAAATTCTCCGGCGCTTTCCGCTTTTTGGTCGGGCTGACAGGATTTGAACCTGCGACCCCTTGACCCCCAGATATAGGCATGGGTTTCATCGGTGTCCGCCACCGTCCGATAAATCCCTAGGTTCCGCGGAAGTTGTACGGTGGCGGACACCCACGAACACCGGCGGCTCCGGCCGCGTTGCTACACCCGTTGCTACATTGGCATTACCTGGGGCGGCACCGAAACAGCTGCTGGGCAGATGCCTGTGCGCGGGGCGGTCATACAGCCTTTCGATTCGGAGAAGGCCTCAACCCCGAACATCTTCTTCCGCAGGTGCCACGAGAGATCAGTTTCCAGTGATCCCTGCCGCCCTTGTGCACTTAGGTTGACATAGCTGGCGACGCGTCTGTGAACATAGCCAGGCACTGCACGCACTGGAACACCGTTCCGGTCTTGCGCCGCTCAAGCACATAGAAATGCGGCCCGGCTTTGTCGCATTGCGGGCAGTCAAGCATGGAGTATTGATTTCCCTCAGCGGTCGGCTTCGTCCTCATGTGTTGATGCTAGGCGTTGGAAATCCTTATGGATATGGAGGTAGCCCGGCTCCCCAGTGGGGTCAAACCCCGGCTACGTTGGCGGCGCAGGGAGAGTCGTCGCCGAAAGGGTGGTCCCCGCCAATTCATCTCGTACCCCCGAAAGCTTTGAAAGCCGGTGCTCGGTGAGGTGGAGACCGATCACAGCCGCCTACAACGTCCAGGTTCTTTCGCCCTTCTTCAGTTCGTCGACGACAAACTGAACATTTCCTAGGTCCTTGAACGGGCTGGACTTTGCGAGATCCGCGATCTTCTCGAGCACACTCGACGCGAGCTGGGCATCCTCCTTCTTCATCGCATCGTCGAGGGAGTCGAAGAGACGTCGGAAGGTCTCCCTGCGTTCGTCGAAGGTGAGGTCAAGACCCTTTATTAAAACGTCTCGTTGAGCGATGATGCTTTCTCGCTGGGTCGCCTCCCAGGCGCGGATCTCCTCCCGCCTTGTGGCCTCCCCCTGCACTACCTTGACCCACGTATCGATCGCGGTAATGACTTGTGTGGCGAGCTGTCCGAGATAAAGGTGGTTGCCTGAGACGCCGAGCAAACCTTTCGTATCTTTGCCGAGTGACGTGATGTTGGGGACGCGCTTGGAGGTTGTCATGAGTATTTCTCCACGATCTTGACGGAAATTTCGGTCGGGTCGCCGGTTTCGGGGTCGGTGACGGGGGTATCGATTACTTCCGCAATCGCGGTGATCAACTGGTACGCCGTCAGGAACAAACGTCCGTGTCCGTCGGGGTCGAAGTCTAGAAGCTCGAGCTGGTCAAGCGCTTCTTCCCCAAGCGAAACAAGCCGCGACAGGACTGTGGACAGTTCGTCAATGCGCGTCCTCACGGCGAGGAGTCGCTCCTTGGCCGTCTCTATGTGTTCGATGGAGACGTTGATCTCCGAGGCATACGCAACTGCCTTGGTCTTTTCCTTTGCTCCCAGGACTCCTACGGTGAGACCGGCGACGAGGACACCGGGCGCAAACATGATCATGTTGAGTACCACGGCGCCAGCGGCTATGCCACCTCCACCGGCCGCGAGAGTGCCACCACCCAGCCATGCCAAAGTGGCATTGGTTGCCGCTGCTCCTGAAAGGCCTGATATGGCGGTGCCTGTGCCGGCGGCCGCGAAGGTGCTGACACCCCAGAGGGCAGCACCTTGGGCGCTTGCAGCTGCGCCGAGAGCACCGAAACCCCCGGCCAGCCCGATCCTTGCCTGTTCGACCTCAAACTTCAGCTTCGGAATCGACGGCACGTGCACTTCGACACCATCGATGATGCGGCGGTCAAGACGGTTCACGAGGTGAGAGTGATTCTCCATCCAATCAGCGAAACGGCCGATGGTATCCCGTTGCGCGTGCAGCTGGTTTCGCCCGTACCCCTCTACGATCTCCTGCGTGACGCTTTGTACCTCGTTAAGTCCGCTCACAGCAACATCGTGGTGTCCCTTTGCGTCTGCAGCTATCGAGCGGGCTTGAACTTTGTCCATCACGCCCTTGCCACCCGCAACGAGCCCTCCGGCAGCCGCGATCATAAGAGGGATAACGAGTGGGGCGACCATGAATCCTCCAGGTCATTGGCAAGAAGCGGGATGCCTCTGGGATAGAAGCTAATCCTAAGCTTAAGGAGGGAACTCCTTTGGGCTGCTTCCCCTGCCGATGGCAGATGAGGGATTCGAAACCTCTATACAGGGTAGGCAAGGCGGCAAAAACCGCAGAATTCCGCGGATTTTATGGCTGGGGATAACGCAATCTATCGCCTGTTTCGGTACGAGTGTTCCGAAGTGTTGCCACGGAATCCGAGCCAGCTAGGCCACCTTCGTGAACGTCTGGGCCACCCGTCAGCTCGGAGCTACACCGCATCGAGTTTGATGCTGGTGGACAGGGCGCGGGCGTCACCACCGATCACCCCGTGCCGCCAAGCCAGAAAATAGAACTCCCACCAGCTGCTGAATCCCCTTGCCGTATGAGCATTCAAGGGGCGCCTCGCCTCCACCATGGAGGGCTTTAGATCGGCCGACTCGAGCACCTCCGGGCGGCGCTTGAGGATCTCAATCTCCATTTCCCACCACAGGAGCGGAGGCGAAGGATGGGGTTGCTGCGCTCCGGCGAGAGAGTCGAGGTTGTAGAAGCGGCCTCCGCCACCGTAATTAGCTAGCGCTTTCAGCAAAGGCTCTGTCCACTCGATTTCCAGCGAATCCTTGACCGCCTGCCAAACCACGGGCGGGTGGACGGCATCATCTATACGCGTAGCGATCCCGGCCATGGCCTGCGCGTTCAGCTTGAGGATGTTGTGGCTGAAGGCCTGCATCTCAGCCTTGGAGGGCCATTCCCTGTTCGTTTCCAAGGCGGTCAGGCCGATTGTCAGTTTCAACATTTTCTCGGCCGCTGTAGATAGGCAGACAAGCACCGGGTCGGCGTCTCCTTGGCTGCCCATGTTGCGCAAAAGGGTAAGGCCAGTCCTGGCGAGGCTCGCCGCGGAGGCTGCTTCCGCTTCGAGGGTGAGCACGCGTGAGTTCATGAGCGCAAGCCTCTCACGCCGACTGGCCTAACCGGCTGCGCAGCCTTTGCGCGACTCCCGCACATAAGAATTGGGGTTGCCTCAGAGTAGATGCAGGGCCGTCGCCACAGCCGATTACAAGGAGCTGTGCCATGACCCCCTTATGCGGACCTCTTCGATGAGGACCTGGACGGTGTCGCCGACGCGCTCGACGCTGTGATTTCACGGCTGAGTGTTGCAAAAGTGTTGCCACGGGCGGTTTCAGGGGAATAGGAAGGGCCCGGAATTCCGCTAGTTTTCGCGGAATCCCGGGCCTTTCCCGTGGGTGGCAGATGAGGGATTCGAACCCCGTAGGCGTTGCCAGCTGATGCACTGTTAGAGCACGGGCGTCTTGCCCAGCGCCATCAGGTGCTGTTGCGTACTGTTTACGCGAGGTCAGGCGCGCTCCCCCGTCCATGCCGTGCTACTTCGAACCTCTCCGTAATGACAGGTGTGTCTACAGTTTGTCTACACGGCCAGATGACTAAGCCTCAAAGCCGGCCCTGCATCGGCCACGATGTGTGATGTAGTCCGCCAAAAGACCAGCAGCTCATTTCCGGAGTTCCTGATGCACTACTCGCCAAAGAGGTCCAACACCGCTGCGTCTAGTTCCTCGGTGATACCTGCCTCCGCCAAGGCTTTGCGAATCAGCTTTCGAGCAGGGACAAAGTTGCGGCCGTCAACATCCACTGTAGCCGCCACCTCTTCGGCCCACTTACCAAGTCCGGCTATACGAGTATGCAACTCATTGCCAGGATTGAATGCCTCAATGTTCAGATATTCAAATGGCATCCGATGGAAATGACGGGTGCCGTTATTTCCCACGGGTTGATAGGGCTCCACTCCAACTGTGGTGGACGGCGCATTCAGTACAGCAACGATGTAGTGTGCCTCTTCAGCGCTCTTCACCGGGAGCCAATAAAGGGACGTGTCGACGATGGCATCCTTATCTAGGACGCGGGCCGCCGACAGCCTGCTCCCGGAAGTGGTGTAAACGATTCGATGAGGAAACGAACTTTCTAACTGCGCCGTGAGTTTGCCGTGATAGTCCATGCTTCCGAACATGTCTAGCGTTGAACCGCTATGTGCAGTCCAAACCCCTGCCACCTGTTCCCACCACTTGGAGAGGCCCGAGTACGCGTCAATGTCCGCTTTGGTCATGAGGCGCTTATCTTCAATGGGAAGCACCCCGTTCCAGGGATCGACGATCCTGAAATCACCAATGCTCTGCCCAAGGAGAACCGGCCGAACAAACTTGTCCTCCACCTTCCCGGATAGGCCGGGCAACTCTTTGTATTTCTTATCCTCCTGCTGGCTCCGTTTTGAGACTACCGACGTAAGCCCGGAGGCCCCGCCCAGAGCTGACGTAGCCCCTGGTTCCACAAAGATCAGGAAGCGCGGGACAAGGCTGGCTCCTTGACGGGCGTAGTCCGTGTAGGGAGATAGGGCTGTGACGGAGGCGCTGATCTGCTTCAGATCGACAACTTTGTCCTCCAAGAGAGGGGCAACGTCGGCGAGCTTGAGGGAGTTACTCTTCAGTTTTGCGGAGTATTGAATCGCCTTGGCTGGCAATCGGACGGGCTTAGTACTCCTTGTTCCAAACAGGACGCACGAAGGCACTGGAAACAAATTGGGCTGTATGTGCCGCAGTGACCAGGGTGTTTCAAACTCTGCAGCTACGTAGTCCCGGGCAACCGCAGCCTTTGATGAAGGTATCTTCCACCTACCGCTGCGGAATCCCTCGTAGTGCCCTCGAGTGAGAACGGCCAACGGGGCGACCAATGCGAATTTGCCGCCGGGCTTGAGGTATTTCTCGATCGCCCTTACCGCAAACATTGCCACCAGGTCTTGGTGGGTCGCGTTTTTTCCGCCTACCCATAAGCCGCGCAGGGTGCAGAGTTCGCGAAAACGCGTCCGCATCGAACTGGACATGAACCGTTGGGACAGCCAAGGCGGGTTGCCAATCAGGACGTCGACTTGCGAGTCGGGCATGGACAGCCAAAGTGGCCGTGCCTGGTTGCGCACAAAGTACCCCCAAATGTGGTTCTCCTTGCGGGCATTCAGCTGGCACATCAGCTCGAAGGTGGTCCGGAAGATATCCCGGTCCCTTTTCGTATTGATTCTGTGGCGTTTAAAAATCGGGAGAGGGTTTGGAGTGTTATCAGCTTCGTTGGTGTAAGTGATTGCGAGATCGGCAAGATCGGCAACGATGCGATCGAAACGCGATGCGTCAAATCGGTTGTTTTCATCCGTTAGCTCAGTGATCGGAAATACTAGCTCGCGGGAAACCGACATCAACGCGAGCTGGCCTTCCGTCTGCTCCGCGCTGGCCATATCGGCCAGGGTGATATCAGTTGACACGGTCACGAGATTGTTTTCAATGGCGGCATCACGTGACCACTGCATTGAGTCGCCGAGATATACAGGAACGACGACACTACCGCGCTTGGACTGCAAACGAGCTTGTCCGATAGCCATGAGGTAGGTAACCCGGGCGAGAATTACGGAAACGGGGTGGATGTCCATGCCAAACACCGAATGTTGGAGACCGGCCAAGACGGTGGCATTGTCTCGGCCCAAGGACTCCGCTGCGTCCAGGTAGAGCCGAGCGGAGTGGAAGACAAAGGTTCCACTCCCACAAGCTGCGTCGAGCGTGGACTGATTCAAAGGATCCGTCACGGCTTCGCGGACTACTTTCTCAGCGACCCAGTCCGCCGTGTAATACTCGCCAAGGTCCTTCCGATTTGAGATCACCGACTCATAGAGAACCTTTAGCACGTCATGTTCGACGTTCTTCCAAGCAAACCGATTTAGCTCCCTGATGAGCTGAGATATGAGCTGCTCGCCTTCCTCGCTGTGAAGGAACCAGTCAAAGAAATCCGATTCAACGACATTGAAGATTTGGGCTTCCTCGAAGGCGCGTCCAGCCAGGACGTCACGCGCACTCATAGTACTGATGTCCACGCCGGCAACCGCGTGCGCGATGATTGCGGCCTCCACGCCCAGTAATGTATGCGAACAGAACAAGTCGTCAGCGTCCGTAAACTGCTCCCCGAGGGCAGTCCGCAGGAGGCGTCCCCAAAGCGCCTTTTTGAGCCGCACTTCGGGGTGTTTCTGGGTCCGCCTATACATGCTGGTAAGCGATTGGTGATCCAGCTTGAATGCAGGCGAATCAAAGCCCAAGTGGCGTTCGATGAGTTCCGGGGTCGGAGTCAGGTTATCAAGGGCGGCGAGAACGCTATCAAGCCAGTCGACCATTTTCTTTAGTCCCCCGGCGAGGGGTCGAAACTCGACGACGTGGGTAAGTTCGTCCGCATCATCGAGGACGTCCAAGTTGTAGAGCCGCCAGAGCGAACCGTCGGTTAGGATTCCGACATACCGCGCGCCTGTGCTTGTGGAGCGCTGGCGGAGATAACCTGCAAGCTGCTTCTCAGCGTCGGCCAGGATTCCCGCCTTCGTCAAGTCCCGCTTGACTTCAATGATTAGGTTGCCGGCTTCCACGTCAATGCGCCGGAGCGTCCCATCACCAAGCTGGGCTTCCATGTCCACGGTGTGTACGCGGTCCTCGTGTAGGTTCAGTGGCGCCATCAGAATAAAGGAACGTATATCGGCCTGAAGCGTGGCTTCCGACCTTTTCGTATCCCTCACTCGGATGCGCGCATAGAAGTCCTCTAAGCTTTCAGCCACTTCTCCCCCTTGTTTTTGCAGCGGCCTATCCGGCAGTTTTAAACGCTGCGCTTACCTTCCGCCTGTCCAGTCCACCCAGCCTATCGCTTAGTATTTCCCAGACCGGTTCATGACTTCCCATGGAAGCGCAGACGGGAGCGGAGTTGCTGCCACTGGCCGTCTGGCTAAGCGTCACCACGGCCGCCGCCGTGGTAATTTGGCCCGTGAGGCCAGACTCCGTGATCGAGCCGCGCCTGATCTGATGTCTCACGCGTCCTGCTGGCCGCGGTCGGAAGACGGCGCCCGTTCGAACTTGTGCATGTCGCGCGGGCGGAGACGATTCTTCGGGCCGTCCTTCTCGAAGCCATTAAAGGCGTCGATCATGAAAATGCCGGTCCGTGACTGAGCGTCCTTCTTGTCGAGCACGATCAGACAAGCCGGGATGCCTGTGTTGTAAAACCAGTTCCCGGCAGTCCTACAATCGCCTCAATGAATTCGCGCTAGATGAGCTCGGTGCGGCTGGTCGCCTCGGCGTTGCCGCGGAAGAGCACCCCAAGCGGCAGGACGACCACACCTCTCCCGGTCGACTTGAGCGACTTGACCGTATGCAGCAGGAAAGCGTAATCGCCGCTCTTCTACGGCGGACTGATGCAGAGTTCATGCGGCATCTGCAATCCCTGGAGGAGCAGGAGGGTGGACGGGCTGGTTGCAACCCGAAGGGAGCTCCGTCCACACGCGGGGAGTTCAGGAGACTTGGCGGGGCACTGATAAGTAACGGCAGGCCGGCCCCGCTGACCGTCCAGCGGCGCCCACCGGTAGAGAACCCCTCCGCCACACCTTCAGAACGCCTATCGGTGCGATGATGTTGTTTTGTCGCGTTGTCGTTGTGATAGCGCAATGGAAGTTCATCAACGGTGGCAGTGCCGCAAAGGGGGATCAGGTGTGGATAACGAGTGACGTCAATCTGCCCGAAGCAGTTCTGGACGCACAATCTGCTGGGCGTTTGGTACTTTTTGTCGGTGCGGGCGCGTCGGTCGATGCTCCATCAAGCCTTCCGCTTTTTGACAAGTTGGCGCGTCAATTGGCAGATATGGCACGAGTACCTTTCGATGACACTGTTGCCCTGGACTTCTTCTTGGGAACGATGCCGGCGAGCTTTGATACTCACCGACATGCTCGCGACCTAATCGCTCGCGAAGAATCCACGCCTAACAGAACTCATGCAGCGCTAGTTCGAGTGGCTTCTTCCGTTGGCCAATTTCGGATAGTTACAACGAACTTTGATAATCATCTTTTAACGGCAGCAGTAACTGAAGGGATTGAAGTTGCGGACACCTGGATTGGTCCTGCCTTGCCACTGGGGGACGATTTTACGGGCCTCGTTCATCTTCACGGCTCTGTGCTCCGAGAGCCGCGAGAGCTAGTTCTAACCGATGGCGACTTCGGGCGCGCGTACCTTACCAATGCGTGGGCTACACGGTTCCTGCTGCCGATGTTCCAGAGTTTTACGGTCCTATTTATCGGTTATAGCCATGACGACCCAATCATGCGGTATCTCGCACTTGGTCTGCCGTCCGAGACGCCGCGATATGCCTTTACGAAGGCCGAGGAGACCAACGACGCTAAGTGGTCAAGGCTTAGGGTAAATACCATCGCTTATCCAGTTCGGGACAACGACCACGGTGCCCTTGTTGCCGCACTGGAGGCCTGGGACCTCCGTGCGCGGATGGGGCAAACCGAGCACCATACGCGGATAATCGAACTCGTAACTGGTGGACCGACGCTCACCCCGGTCGACTACGACTATCTCGTCGCTCGACTTGTAAACGCTGTGAGTGCTCGCCACTTCGTCCAAGCGGTCACGGATGTTGACCCTGATCTCCAGGTAGCGTGGCTCCAATGGGCGGAAGGCTTGCCGGAGTTTAAGGCCCTATTTGATAATACGGACGGAGACGCCGCTGCCACCGTTCTAGGCAACTGGTTCTGTCATGACTTCATTGCGCTGCCGGACCTTCACGGGGCAGCGCTACAGACAGTGCAGCGGCTGGGGCATTCCTTCAGCAATAGCCTTTTCCAAAGGGCCTGTTGGGCAGCAGACAAACTGAGTGAGGTGAATGCTGAAGCTGGGCGGCGGTGGAAGGCCTTCCTCGCGACCTCAGTGGAAGGCCGATCAATGCCGGTCGCTACAGAGACCCTTCTCTCGTACGTACCCGATAACCGCCCCGAGGACCTGACTGTGCTCCGGGCAGCCCTCAGACCTTACCTAGTGCTCAAGCAACGCTGGTACCTTGATGACGCGGACGACCTCACAGCAGCCCCTGATGCTGAAGTCCGCTGGAGAACGGAGGAGGACGCCCTTACCGGGCACGTCTTAAAGGTGATCGAGGTAAGAGCACCCGGCGACTCCATACTCGGAAACGTGCTGGAAGAATCCCTGAGCGCTGCCTACGACCTGCTCGACTCCTACCACGGCCAACGCCCGTGGGATCCCCTGAGCGTCGGCCGCTCAGCAATTGAACCTCACGAGCAGGATGAATTTCTTGGCCCGGTGGACGCCGTCATCACTGGATTACGAGCCTATGGTGAGAAAGCTCTGACCTCACGACCGGATTTGCCCGACCGATGGTGGTCGTGCAATGGAGTACTCTTCCGACGCCTGGCCATACACCTGCTAGCACTTGACGCTTCGAGGACAGCTGACGAGAAGATCTCGTGGTTGCTCCGAAAGTCTGTTCTCTTTGAATCTGATCTGAAGCATGAAACGTACTCCCTACTTAAAGTGACGACCGCAAGCGCTTCGCACGAAGTCCGCAATCAACTTCTAAAGTCAGCTCAAGCCGGACCAAGCATCTCCGATGATGTTACGGAATTCTCCCCCGATGATGACCGACATATCAGATACGCGACCTACAACTTGCTCGTATGGTTGACCCAAGTGGCACCGGACTGGTCGGAGGCCGGCACGGCTTTGGCAGCAGCACAGGCCGCAAACCCAGACTTCGCCCCGCGAGAAAATCCTGACTTTGATACTTGGATGACGAGCGGAACCTGGGGAGGAAAACTGCCTATGGAACCGGCGGACTTCATAAGGTTGTTTGAAGCGGATCCAGCGGATGCCATTGAGGTCCTTCTAGCCCGGGACTACTCGAAACGGAACTTCGACCACCCTGAATGGCGCGACGCCCTATCTCTCGTCAGCCAAGTGGCTGAGTCTCGACCCGAGATCGGTGACCAATTCTGGGCAATGATAGACGAGCTGGGGAAGTACGAAACTCAAGCAAAAGATCTTCGTGAAGCTATCATTGGCGGCTGGGCAAAGGCCACCCTAGATGGGATCGCCGACAAAGTTGTCGCACGAGTTGCATCACAAGTGGGTGTTATTGAATCCGCGCGCTCCGTCAGTCGTTTCCTGCTAGAGCAGGTGAACAAACAGGTTGACAGCGACGAAACACCTACCCTCGCGTCCATGCGCCGTACAGCACTCCGTCTCTGGGAGGAGCAGGTCCGCAAATTCACCCATCCGGACGGCGCGGACCTCGTCTCGAACGTACCGCTGCATCTCAATTCCTGGCCGGGCGACCTCGCTCATTACTGGACAGTCGAAGTTGATCGACGGTGGCGAAAGCATCGCGATGACTGGGCGGGCCTTAGCGATGAAGAACGAGATGCCTTGACGAACCTCCTCGACGGCCCGCCGCAGGCGCTGGATGCCACCCAACCGGCCTTGGCAAGTTACTTGTACTTCTTCTTCATGGCTGACGAGACCTTCGCGGTTGAACATGTGTTGCCGCTTTTCCATGACGATGTCACTGCCGGCTTGGCTTGGAATTCCTACTTACGTCACCCCCGCCACAACGATAAGTTGCTCGCCGCCGGTCTTCTGGACAGCACGATTGCACAGTGGGCGCGACTGGAGGCACTCAAAGGTGCACAGATTCGATACCGATTCTTCGCGCTAGTCATCTCAATCGCCTCATTTGCGGGCATCACTCCAGAGTCAAGACGCGCACTGCTCGACCAGAGCGTGCTTACCGACGACGGGGCACATGAAGCCGACTTCGCACAAGCGGTCGTGCGCTTCCTCAGTGAAGACAAAATTGATGGCGGGGAAGTGTGGAGAAGATGGCTCCGCGACCATCTAGCAGAACGACTGAGAGACTTGCCCAGGACGTTGAACATCGAAGACCTGACGTGCTGGGCAGACGTCGTCCCGTATTTAGGCGACGGAATTCCGGAAGCGGCGAAGATGCTGAGCAACCGCCGCATCGGACTCGGGAAGCAGGCCCTCAGTCCAAGGTTTCCGGAGGGGACGCTCTCCGTTCACGGACCGGTTCTATCTGTCCACTTCGCCGAACGCATCTACAACACGTCTCAGCGCAACTACTTCACCACCCGCTACGTAAACCAGCTCATTAGCACAGTGAGAGAGACACTAGGCGACGGCGGTGTGCAACCCCTAAAGGATGCCGCTGCAGCAAAGGGGTTCACCGAAGACGACAGCTATGCGGAAAGCTAGTGACGCCGCGTCCAGCGAGAGGCCGCTAACGCGCGGGCCCGCTAGCGCGGCATGGAGGCCCGGCAGTTGTGACGGGGCTTAAGCGGTCCGCTCCTGACCCCGAGTGGGTGCAGATGTACCGTCAGGGCAACACCACTCCGAAGATTCCCGCCGGATGTGGCGTGGGGGAGACTCGTCTCCCCCCGTCTACCACGCGGCGTTAGGGGCCTTTCCCGGATGGTAACGCTCTTCAACGAAGAAGGCCGAAGACGAGCCACCGCGCTTACCGCTAATTTTTGTTCCGCTTCGCTCCAAAGCCAGGCAACCTCAGGCTCACACCTAACATCGCTGGTCCAAGCAAGCACCTGAGCGACGTGACGGGCCGGCCGGAACAGCTCTGGGCTAGCGAATCCGCCACGGATTTCGACGGATGCTCCGACAACCCCTACTAATATCTGATGCAACAGCAGGATCAAAAACACATTCGTCCGGGAGGCCGCCAATGAGCGGGAAGGATACCGAGACGCCGTCAGACACGCCAACATCGCGTGAAGCGGCCGATGGTTGGCTGCGCAACCGCGCCCAACGGACCGTACAGGCCCATCTAAATACGCGCGAGGACGCAGACTTCGCCCGCTCCGTGAAAAGCATGATCGACCACACCGTCCACGAATACGGTGGGCGCTTTCTATTCGAGCTGATTCAGAACGGCTACGACGAGCAGGACCCGGATCGCACCGACGGACGCCTCGCCATCATCCTGGATGAAGACGAACTCGACCATGGTGTTCTCTATGCGGCCAACACAGGCCATGGGTTCACCACCAGTAATGTCCGGTCGATCGCGAATCTCGGGTTGAGCGACAAAGAGATCGGGCAGGGAATCGGCAACAAGGGCGTCGGTTTCAAGAGCGTGCTGCAGGTCTGCCAGGCGCCAGAAGTCTACAGCACCCTGCCCGACGGCAAGCCTGGGTTCTGCTTCCGCTTCGCTCAGCCAGACGATATCCGAGAGCTGGTCGGTGGCGATCCGACCAGCACCCAGCATGTGCTCGAGGAGATGTCGCTCTATAGCGTCACCGTGCCGTCGGAGCACACGCCCGACCGTGTGAGCGAACTCTGGCGCCAAGGCTTTGCCTCAGTGATCCGCTTGCCTCTTCGCGAGGATGCACGCGATGTGGTTGTTGCCCTCCTCGATGAGATATCGGGCTCTAGTGTGCCGGTACTCCTGTTCCTGCGTCGCCTCGCACAGGTCACCGTCCAGAAGGAACACCGCGGAAACGTCACCGCAGTGGTGCTCACACGTGAAACGGAAAGCATCTCCGATTTGCAGGTCGGATCGTCTTGCGAACTTGTTTCTCTCGGCGGCGACGACCGCTATTTAGTATTCACCCGGGCCGTATCGCGCGAAGCGGTCGGTGCCGCGATTCACTCAGCCGTGGAGAACTATCAGCTCGATCCCCGCTGGGAGAAGTCGAAGTCACCAGTCGAAGTGTCAATCGCCGTCCCCTACGGCACGCCGGTCGCTACCACAGGACGCTTCTTCACCTACCTGCCCTTAGGCGAGAAGGCACCATCACCCTTTGCAGGGCACCTTAACGCGCCATTCTCTACTAATCTCGCCCGAACAGATGTCGACAACGCCAACCCGCTCAATCGCCTTCTGCTGGCAGCCACCGCAGAACTCTGTCTGGATGCCGCCGAGGCACTGACCGCGTGGTCTGAGTGCCAGCCAGAGTCGGTACTCGACATCGTCTGCTGGGATGCTCAGTGGGTCTCGTTCCTTATAGAGCAGGCCGCCGCCCAAGGGGCGCCCCTTGCCGAGCGCCCTCTAGTGCCAGCGCAGATCTCCGGTCGATGGATATCCTTCAACGAGGCTTGGCGCTGGCCGTCGTCCGAAACGGGCGTGTTGACGGCCGCGCGTGTAACGAATACATGCGAGGTCGATTTCCTCCCCGAACTCGAACCTGAGCGCGCTCGTCGCATCAAAGACATGCTCGCGGCACTCGGCCACAGCGGTGATCCCAGCAGCGAGCAACTGGCGACCTGGACGGAAGCAATGCTCGAGGATATGCGTGCCAAACGGCGCCCGATCGCAGAATGGGACCAAGCGTATGCGGACATCGCCCTATTGTTTGCTTCGCAAGCGGGCACGCTTCGCTCCCGCCGCATCCTCCTGACCGACGACTGGGAACTGCGCCCTTGCGCCAGTAGCGGTCGGGCCCCCGACAATGTGATCTCACGGGAGGCGACTCCATTCTTCCCGCCTGCCCGCCAACCCGTCGACGAGGAAGACAACTTCGACCCTGAGGTCGATCTTGAACTGCCCAAATCGCTCCGTAATCGGCTGTTCAACCTGCACAGCGGCTTGACCTGGTACGTCAACCGTCAGCGCACCCCGGCCCGCAGCTTCTTCCAGAACAACCGCCTGATCCGAGGTTTCGACACACGCAGCATTCTCGAACACGTCCGTGGTGTACTTGCCGGAAGCCGCTCCAAAGCGGTATCCCGTGACGCCATACGGCTCGTCTTCAATCTCAGCCGCAGCGCACCCACCAACATGAACCTGGCTGAACTCGGCCTGCGGGTACCGACGCTCGAAGCCCGCTGGATCCCGGCCGCCGAGGCGCTGTTCTCCGCCGGATGGCCAGGAACACGAGGCGACGATCTCACACTCATCGCGAATACCCCCGCCAATCGCTCGATAGAGCTAAGCGCGCTCTCAAGCCGGCTGATCGCGATGCCGTCCGAGCTGCCCGGAGCCGCGGACAACACTGCCGCTTGGGTGGAATTCCTGAGAAGGATCGGTGTCGGAGACCTACTCCGGCCGACCGAGTACAGGGAAACCCGTACGCTATACGGCCGCTCGCTTGTTGCCAGCTCG
Source organism: Pseudarthrobacter sp. LMD1-1-1.1 (assembly GCF_040676255.1). Taxonomy (NCBI): domain Bacteria; kingdom Bacillati; phylum Actinomycetota; class Actinomycetes; order Micrococcales; family Micrococcaceae; genus Pseudarthrobacter; species Pseudarthrobacter sp. LMD1-1-1.1. The sequence continues at coordinate 625,667 of NZ_JBEGHP010000022.1, forward strand.
CTCAGCAATGTCCCCGAGATGCCCGCCGCCGTCGCCGAGCAATGGCGCGGACAGCTTCCGACGAGGTCGCACGCCTACCACCCAGAGACCCCGTACAGACAGATGACTTCTCTCTTCTGGCTGCCCGGCCAAGCCGACTGGGACCAGCTGACCGAGAAGGTGCGACAGGCCCTGTGCCGTCAGATCCTCTACGGGCTGAAGGAGTGGGAAGACGAGGTCTTCATGACCACGTGGGAACGGGATCGAACCGGATACCGTGACCCGCGACGCTTCGCCACACCTTTACAGGCGTTCCTGGCGACGGCGCCATGGCTGCCGGTCCAGCGTCCAGGGCAAGCGCACGAGGCGTTCGTCACCCCGGCGCAGAGCTGGACCTTCCCTATCCGGGGCGACGAGACTCCTCCGCGCTTCGCCACCTTGCTGTCCAAGCAGCTAAGAGATCTCCTCGACGACGACCCTCAGGCGATTCGGCGACTCCGGCAGCTGGGCCTCGGGGTGTGGGGTGCCCGCGAGGATGCTCCCCGTCTAGTCCGCCATCTCGGCCAACTCGTGGCATCCGATGAGGTGCCAGACCTTTATGTCGCGCAATTTCGCAACTTGTACCAGCGCGCCTGGGCCGATTGCATTGCCGTCCCTGATCCACAACCGTTCCCCGATGATGCGGCCTGTTGGTTAGTCGCCGACGTCGGCGGGACCACGACGGCGCTCACTATCCCACCAGTGGACGATGAGCCAGAGCCGCAGGATCTGGTCGTGGCTTCAACCGATGACGAGCGCAGCCTCCTGCGGCTACTTGCTGACTTCCAACGCCCGGTGCTCTCCGTCTCCAGCCGAGCGGATCAGGTAACGGCAGTCCTGAAAAAGCGAATCGGCGATCGCGTCCAGCGCGCTAGCGACATTGCCCCGATCGTACTGGTCAATGGCAGCCGCTTCTCCGGGAACGGTGCCACTGACCCTACACTCCTCGTCGACATGATGCCGACGCTGCCTCTCCTGATCGCTACCTTGCTCGAATTCCGGCGCGGCTCATTCAGCCACCTGGGGCAGCGTGCCTTCGAGGATGGCCTTGACGCGTTGAGGCGGGTGCGGCTTGTGTTCGCCGCTCAGATAGAGGTCAGCATCGGCGACGACACCCGTTCGCTACCTGCCCGGTCGCAAGGAGTGCTGGCAGTCCCTGACACCACTTTCCCGACCCTAATAGTGGGGACGAGGGGACAGAACCTGGAATGGAAGACCCTTGACGCCCTCGCTGAACCGCTGATGCATCTGCTCGGTCGACCGGAGATTGCAACGGAGTTCCGCTTAGCCGTCACCCGGATGCAGTCCGCCTCCGTTCCTCTTGGCGACATCGCCCACGATGATGTCGCGAACGCCTGCGAGGTCTCCTTGGACGACGTCCATACGACGGCCCGGCGCATTGAAGCGTCCGTGACCCCGTTGCTGGAACGTCTCTACCCGTTTGTAGCCCTTTTCGCCGGGCCCGAGGCCGCATCTTCCTTCGACCCCGAAACCTCCGGGGTGAGCAGCGAATCCGACCTACGCCACGAGCTCGCCCTGCTCACCACGCAGTTGCCTACCGCCGGCGCTGAGCTTTTGAAATGCGCCCTCGACACTTCTTCCATCGACGACCTGCGGCGGAGGCTCGAAATCCCGCTGGAACAACTCAATGCCATACTCCAGACACTCGGTAGGCGCTACCGTCCGATCGACTACACGAAACAGCTCGCCGAGGACTTCGCCGACCACGTCCGCCGTCACCACGATCGGATCCTGGACAGGATTCGGTGGGCGCGTTGGGATCGCTTTGAGGCTTTGCGCCCACAACCGGACTGGTTCGCCCTCCGCGACCCCGCCACGATCCTCCCAGATCCGGGATGGGGGCGGACACGAGATAGCCTCTCGGCAGAAGAGATGGATGAGCGTGTAAGTGCAGAGCTTCAGCGCCTGCTTGGCACCGCGCCGCCTTCAACCGGTAACCCGCTCTTCCCCAGGACAGAATGCGCCGAGATCAACGCCCGCCTGGTCAGCACCTCGATCAGCAGCCTTGCTGCAATCGTGCGGGCCTGGCTCGCTGTCCTGGACCTGCCCGTCGAATCGCCATGGACTGACCCGGAAACCGCCCGCCGCACGGCGCTCGATGCCCTCGATCGAGCGGGTGCCCTGGACTTCGTCAAGCTCGACGAAGACGCGCTGCTCCGATGGCTGCAGGTTCTGGAACTCTGGCCAGCCGAGATGCCCCTATCGGCGGACCCGGCAACGCTGGGACTGAACGCGTCAAACCTTGAGGCACAGCGCACGGAGGAGGCGCAACGACGGGCCGATGCCGCCCGCATCCGACGCATCGTCTACATCGACAACCAGGCGTTCGACCTCGAGAACGGACACAGCGCCCTCGTTGAAGCCCTCGAACGCTCTCTGGGGGCCACTCCGGGGGTCATCACCACTCGGAACCGCTACACGTCGCTTCAAGAAGTTTCACAACAATCAAGCAGCAAGGGCGGTTCCGGCGGCCAACCACTCGGCATGGCCCGCCAACCTCGGCTAAGCGACCAGCAGAGAGATGCGATCGGCTTCGCCGGGGAATGGCTGGCCTACAAATGGCTGGACCGCGTCCACAAGGAGGCGTTCAGCCCTGAGTGCTGGGTGTCCGCGTACCGCGAACTGGCTTTCCCAGGGCGGGGCGACGACGGCTTGGGCTGGGACTTCCAGGTTCCCAGCCGCAGGGGCCCTTTGCTTTATGAAGTGAAGACCAGCCAAGGCGAGGGTGGTCAGCTCGAACTGGGCGAGACCCAAGTGCTGGCTGCTCAAGCGAACGCCCGCAATGGGCTGTGGCGATTGCTCGTCGTTACAGACATGCTGAACGAGAAGCGGAAGATACGCATGCTCCTGAATCCCTTCGACCCCAGGGCACGGGGCCAGTACACCTTCGTCGGCCAAGGACTCCGCCTCCGCTACGCTGCGGAGTTGTGATTGCCAGAGACATCTCTTCTGCCTTAGGGGTGCGGAGTGAACATGCTGATGAAAAAGGTTAGGTCAAAGACGGCAAGCTGCGCGGGACCGGCGACAAGTGCGGTGGCTGCCAGCACCGAGCGGTCCCGGTAACTGATAATCGCCGCTAAAGCCAGAGCGGGACCAGCCCCTACCGCTGGTGTCAGAACGGCCCAGGGGCTGTATGACAGAACTAGACCGACCACCAGGAAGGCCGCGGCCCACCACCCTGTCGGCGTTGTCGGCAGGAATCGAATGCTATCTCCCTCAGCCCGGAACGCCGCGAGGATGAACAGCACGGCCGCCACGGTGAGGGCATAGGACGCGCCGGAGATGAACAAGTCCGGAAGCCAATCCGACAGATATTTGCCATCGCGTCAAAGTTTAGTTAATAGCGTAATAGCTGGTCATCAATATGGAGTGCTCCGATATCTTTTTCAAAAGAACCCCTGTGCCGGTACGGCATATTGGACGCGCCACACCCTATTTCGGCATTGGAGAGAGACAAGGCATGGATCTGACTCGCGCAACATCCCTACTCGAGATCGGCCCAGCGCTCGACCATGCTGGCATGACCTGGAGCTATGACGACGATGGTGACGTCCGGATTCGATTCCGATCGGGGCAGCAGCCTTGGATCGATGTCGTCTTTTATGAGTTCTATTCCGTCAAGCAAGACTTCTCCATGCGCGGTCAATTCCTCAACGGTCGTGCCGTTCCACAGGCGAACGGTATGACGCGGTGGGAGGTACCACTAGAGTCTGGCCACACGCCCACAGCAGTGGCGCAGAAGGTCGTCACCATTTACCTGATGCCTGGGCCTGGCGGCGTAAGTGTTCAGATCCATGCGGCGATTGCACCCCTCGAACAACCGCGTCCGATGCACATTAAGATCAGGCCCGAAGATCGGCAAGTCAGCAGGATCGAGAACGATTTCCCGGGCTTCGTTCGTGCGGGAGACTCCGAGCAGGTTTGGATGTCGACGCGCGTTGGAGGAACCCGGGTCGCTGAGACGGATTTCTGTGACATGGTCATGACGGCCGCAGAAGTCGGCCTAGCCATGTTCGATGGCCCGTTCACGGGCTGGCTTTTCCCGAGAGATGTGTAGGTCCGCGTCTGTTGCCGACCGCCTCCGCACGTAAAGGTTATTCAGTGAACCGTCCCGGGTTTGATGCCGCACTCTTCAAGAACGAGGCCGTGGCAAAGGATTCACCGTTCCGCAGCGGGCCGTTGAAAACCGAAACCGACGTGATGGAGATCGTCTTCGAGTGGGTCCACTGGTACAATAACGAACGCCTGCATTCCGCCCTGGATCACCAGACGCCAGAGGAATATGAGCAGACATATTATGATCTACAAACCGGCCCGTTACCCGACGACGCCGCCAACAAACAGGCGGCATGATTCCCGGGACGGTTCAGTTTCGTACGCTTTCACAGCCTGGAGTCCGGGACCAGGAGAACCTCAGGATGTGTCGTGCTGGAGGTCAGGTCTGACCATGAGACGGACTAGCTACTCCTGGTCGCCGGTCTCCGCACCGTCATCGAGCTCGCCGGCAGCGATTCGCTCAGCGGTGCCCCGGTACGCCTTCTCGATGTAGTCCTCGACGTCTTGGCGGCCGATGCGCCACAGGCCTCTCCCGCCGACCTGAAAAGCCCGCAGCTCCCCTGTCCTGATGAGGCCCTGAACGAGACTTTGCTTCACGTTCAACTCATCTGCGACCTGCGCCAAGGTCAGGAAACGGGGCGTGTTCGGTTCAGCAGTCACTGGCCTATCCTATTCGCGGAACCTCCCACCCTCACGAACCTCGCAACACCATACGCAGACTGTGAGCCCCGTCATCCCGGGAACAAACCGCACCAGCGCAGGCTAACGGGCAGGGCACCCCGGGCGCCGACGTGCATGGCACGCCCTTGTGCCCGCAACTGCCCGATGTTTTTGTCGTACCCCTCCCCGAGTATTAGGAAGCGGCGGCCAAACACCCTTGGCCGCCATCCTTTGGCGTGTCGATTCGAATATATGTTCTAAGGTTGTGGTATGTCCTCCGAAAGTTTTGCTGCCGCGCTGCAGGCGCAGTACGCGCGGCGGGCCGGCCCCATCGGGCTGACCGTGGAAGAGCTTGATTTCGAGCATTTTCCGGTCAAGAACGGGTATCCGGGGATCCCCGTGAAGGCGTGGATTCGGTTCCCGAACTGCGCGGAACTGGTGGACGGTGAAGTGTTTGCCTGGACCGCGAAGGCAGCCGAAGTGACGTGGAAGGACGGTCCCGTTACGTATCGGACCTGGGTGTGGAGTTCGGCGGTCACCCGCCGGAAAGACGTGATGAACAGGAATCTTGGAGAGCGGACCCGTGGCAGAAACAGCAAGTGAAAATCCCCTGTATGTGCCGGTGCAGGTCCGGTTCACCGCGAAAGGCATTCCCCTGGCCGTCAGGTATGACGACCGGATTTGGGCCGTGGCCGCCGATCCGGTGCACTGGTTCACCCGCGCGGATTGGTGGAAGACCTCCAGGCGCGCCCCGGTGGGATGCGGTGACCTGGTCAGCATCGAACACTGGCAGGTCCAGGTCCGGCTGACCTCGATCTCGGCGCTCCGCACCTTCGTGCTGCGGCGCGACCCGCTGTCCGAGCAGTGGCTGCTGGTCAGCGTCACCGATTCCGGGGCGGCGGCCGCCTAAGATGTCGAGGGCCTGCAGCGGTAGCGTCGCCAGCAACCTCTCAGCCAGACCGTCACGGCTGGCTTGGTTGCCGGCTTGATCGCTCTCTGGCTGCCGGGACTATCCTGGGGGCATGAGGCGCTCCGGTGAGGTGATAGCCCCGGCGCTTCGCCCGCCCCTAGAGGTGGTGCTTGCGAGGGCTGTGAAGGGCATCCCGGCCCCTTCAGCGTTGCCCGGCCAGTTACTTTTTGAGCCGAAGTTCGACGGGTACCGGGTTCTGATCTTCCGCGACCAGGACCGGGTGAGCCTGTGGTCCCGGCAGGGGAAGGACCTGACACGGTACTTTCCTGATCTTGAAGAGGCTGCGGCGGCGATGATTCCTCTTGGTTGCGTCGTCGATGGCGAAGCGGTGGTGTGGTCGGAGGGCAGGTTGAACTTCGAGGCCCTGCAGCGCAGGTTGTCAGCGGGCCGGGAGGGGCTGCGGTCGATGGTTGTTGAAGTGCCAGCTAACTTTGTCGGTTTCGACGTCCTTGGTGTTGCAGGCCAGGATGCGAGAGCCCTGCCGCTCATGGACCGGCGGGCGCTGCTGGAAGAGCTGGCCACGCAGTGGTCCCCTCCGCTGTCGCTGTCACCTCAAACAACGGACCGGGAACTCGCCAGGCAATGGTTCGAAGGTCTAGCCGGCGCCGGGATGGAGGGGCTGGTGGCTAAGAGCAGCAGCCAGGCTTACCTTGCCGGGAAACGGATTTGGCTCAAGGCCAAGCACGTTTCCGAATTGGACGTCGTGTGCGCGGCTGTCATCGGCCCTTTGCGCCGGCCCACCGAAATAGTGGCAGGCCTTCCTATCGGTGGTGAACTGCACATCGTCGGCCTCAGTTCCGCTTTGAAGCCCGTCGATGCCCGGCCCATCGTCCCTTGGCTCCGGCCCCCTGCAGGAACGCACCCTTGGCCTTCCACGGTCAAAGGAACCACACTTGACCGTTTCAACCGTGACGCGTCACCGGTCGAACTAACACTCGTGGATCCCCTCGTGGTGGAGGTTATGGCCGATACCGCATGGTCAGGGCAAGCGTTCCGGCATGCTCTGCGCTTTCGCAGAGTACGTCCGGAGTTGCAGTGGGATGAAGTTTCATCACCCTTCGATGGGCCCTAGAACAGCGGATCATGGAGGAGAAAGTAGGAGGCTTCCCTCTCCGTTCCATGATGGGGTGAGGGCGTACCGATGTTCTTTACTGCCGCCGGACCTCAACGTCGGGGTGGTTCTTCTCGACCCAGTCAGCCATCCGGTTGGCCCGCAGCGTTATGAACTTCAGCGAGGCTTCCCGAACCTGGATGTACTCATCCTTCGTGACCGGGACGCCGGGGCGATCGAAGTTCTTGTCGTCCTCCCCGAGAAAGAAGACGATCTTCCCCTCCGGCGTCACGAGATCCTGGAAGTGGAAGAACTCCACGAACTTCTCGAACGTGCCGAAGAGTTGGAAGAAGTCCCCATAGTTGGTGGTGACGTCGGCGAGGGGGCTGCCTGGCTCCTTGGCGTAGTGGCGCCGGATGCATTCCAGAGTCAGGTCCATCCGGTCCGCAATCCGTATCCGCATTCCCCTGGCTGTGTTGAGGGTAGGCAGGTGTACTGTCCTGACGGGCCAGATCATGGCGCTGCCGATCGTGTACGGTGGGTCGAAATAGCGGCCCTTCTGCTCCTCACTCAACTCGGCTTTAGCCTCAACCAAGGCTTTGGGCCTCCCCCACCTGGTGTAAGAGTTCGTGATGGCGTCACTGCCGAACGTGAAACATTTGTCGGGCGTCTGCTGGAACATCAGGTAGTTTTTCCGACGCACCTTGGGAACTTCCGAGACCGCCAGTTCGAACAGCTGTCCCTCGCATAGCTCCTTCTTCCAAAGCAGCTGATGGTCAGCCTTGAGCCGCGGACTATGGGAGTCCGGGTCCTTTCCTGGAGGCGTGGTATCGAGCAGGTAGTCGAAGGCAATGTCGAAGACGCGCATGGAAGGAAGTCTATGTGCCCGCCTATTACGAACCGCGGAACCTGCAGCTGAAACAACCGCAGTCTTCGCAGGGAATTGGCCCTGCGTCAATAAGGGTGGCTGCGCTATCCAGTTCTGCACCCACCCCACCTGACCGGCGACCTGCCTCACAAAGGGTGCCCCTAACCCGTTCACAGTCGAAAGTGTCCTGTCGAAAAGGAAATTCCTTCCCGTGCCCACTGGCCTCGAGGGAAAGCCGAAAGGAATTCTGTCGGTCAGCAATACCGAAACCCCCAGGTGTTCGACCCCATCAAGGCCCCGCCTCGGCGGCCGTCCCCGCCAGGCTCCGCGCAGTAAGCGGTAGTCCGGTTCCTCGAGGCAGTCGCCTACCTGCCACGGGACTCGTCTGTCGACACACCTGGTGTGGCGGTTAGTATCCAAACATGGTCAGACAGATGAGAGACCCGGCGTTCAAGGCCAAGCAGTTCGCCGGCGTGCACCTGCCCCACGTCACCGAAGTGAACCAGCTTGTTGAGTCCCTCCGCCAGTCAGGACTTTCCAGCGGTGGCCGGGGCTGGGTTCCATACGTGGCTCCGATCCACGGTGGTACTGAAGCTCACATCCTAAGTATCCTGCGTGACCCCGGGCCCATGACCCACGAATCCAAGGGTTCTGGAATGCTCTGCGTCGAAAACTATGATGACTCGGCCGCGTTGCAGTGCGAGCTGCTTGCTTCGGTTGAGTTGACTCCTGCTGATCTCACCCCATGGAATACATACCCGTGGTACCGGCACGACCAATCCTCCGGATTGCGCAGCTCCCAAATCACCGAAGGACTCGCGCCCCTGGGCCGGCTCATCGAGCTGATGCCGAACCTGGAAGTCGTTCTCCTGCAGGGCGGCGAAGCACAGACCCTATGGAAACGGTTCACCCGCAAGCATCCGAGGATCGCCACCCAATACACAGCAGTTGGGACGTACCATCCGGGAAAGACCGCCCTACGAACCCCTGACCCCTGACCCCTGACCCCTCCATTAGGGAGGCTAGGGCAAAGCGGCGGTTCGAGGCCTTCCGGGAGGTCCGGCGGGCTCTCGACGGTAATACCCGCCGGCTCTAGCAAGTGGGCGGTCTACATGACGTCGCTGACCATACCGGAGCTGCTAAGGGACCGCCGCTTGCAATCGTCCTTGAGGGACGCGGCCCACAAGCCTCATACCCGTGCGCCAATATTCATCGGCGATGTAGTCCTCGACCTCGCTGGCGCCAACGTGCCATACACCGACCGTGAGATCCGATAGTTGCCGGGGCGCCCGTCTTTAGACACCGCTAGCCCCAAAATTCAACGCTAGCCAGAGTGGTGCCGTAGTCGCAGTTGCCGCCGGAGATCATTACAGTCCCATTGGCAAGCAGCGTTGCCGCATGTAGAAAGCGGGGGGCGCCGGTCCCAGCCACGGGGAACCAACTGTTCAGCTCAACGTCGTATATTTCAGCCGTACCCGGTCCTACAGGAGGTGTGGACGCTCCTGAGTTTGGAGGTGTTGTACCCCCGAAGATTAGGACACGCCCATTTGGAAGCAAAGTTGCACTCACTCCGGCGGACCGTTTCGATGCTGGGCTTGCAGCCGTTGACCAATCTCCTGATATCGGGTTGTAGAGGGATGCTCCGGCGGCACCGCTAACGAATAAGACTGAACCGTTGTCGAGCAGCGTTGCGGTTTTGTCGGCTTGCTCGTGGTGGGTGATTGTCGACCAGGTTCCGCTCGCTGGGTCATGGAGCTCACACGATTCGAGATAATCTTCGCCGTTGATCCCACCGTAGACGCCACCGCAAACGAGGACGGCGCCGTTAGAAAGCTGAATCATGCTGTGGTCGTAACGGGCACGCCGCAGGCTTCCCGTTGTTGACCATTCTCTGGTTACTGGGTTGTAGATCTCAGTGCTGTCGCAGGTCTCAAGGTCGTTGTGCCCGCCAACGACCATGACTGAGCCGTTCGGGAGCAGCGTGGCAGTGTGGGATTCACGGGCGGTCGCCATGCTGGAGGTGACGGCCCACGTTCCCGCCACCGGGTCGTACAGTTCGGCATTTGCCGTGGTGGCGTAGTTATCGTCCCTACCTCCGGCAATGAGTACTGTACCGTCCTGCAGCAGCGTCGCCGTGTGATTAGTGCGGTCGACATGCATCGTGGACGTACCCCGGAACTGTCCGGTTGACGGGTCGTATAGTTCGGCACTGCTCAGTACGCTTCCGCCCTCACCTCCGGCGACCAGAACCCTATCGTTGGGGAGAAGCGTGGCGGTGTGGCCGCGGCGGGCAGTGGTCATGCTCGTAGCGGGTGTGATTTCCTCGACAGTATCGCCGACCGGTCGCTTGACCTCAGTATTTGCTGCTCGCCACTTTTGGTAGTCCTGATGGAACCCCTTCAGGAAGTTGACGTATGGCGTGACGTCATGACCGCCCATTTGTTTAACGGAGAAGCCGAGGTCCCACACTTCCGCATTCTTGAGGATGATTCTCATCGCCATGTGAGGTAGTTCGAAGGCGGTGAACTGGGCGAGTTCGGCGGCTTCAAGTTCGCCGGGGATGCTTGTATACCCCACGTCTCTGATCGAGGACAAGTCCATGATTCTGTCACCGGGAATCGGGTCTCCGCCTTTTGCCAGGCTTTGCATAGTAAACAAGCCGACTTTGTCTTGCGCGCAGGCGATCAGGCCCTTCTGAACATCCATGGATTCTTCAGTCTCGAACATGCAGAACAGAGAATGTCCTCCTGCCAGCGCCTCAAAACCACGTCTAATCTTGTCTACGTTTGACGCAAATTCGCCTTCTTGAGGACCGGTGTACGACAGCTTAATAAACGCGGCATCAGCGGCGTCTTTGTGGAGCATCAAGTTGGGGACGATGCTGTCGGGCTGCATATCAGCTCCGCGACCATAGATTTCCTCCGGATCGATGCGTTCGTGCCACGATCCGGGCCCGAAGACCTTCTCCCACAGGATGATCCGTTGGCGGTGCGCCTCAGGTCCCGTCGGAAAAGGCCCCAATCGGTACAAAGTCTGGTTGATTTCGAACGAAACCTGTTGTCGTTCCAATACAGTGCTGGGAACCCCTTGTGCGCGTTTACGCTCCTTGATATAGGCAGCCTGCGCCAGACAATATGCCTCATCGGGGGTGAATCCTGCGGGTATCAGTCGCAAGACCATTCCATTAACTGCCCCATCCAGCCAAGCCATGAAACGAATACTGGCTCAAGAAAGGAGGTAACGTCAATGCTGACCGGCTCAAGCCTGCGGGGGTCGCCGCAGAATTTGCAGGAATGATTTGGCTTGTTCGTGATCCTTCTGCTTTCGACCAGAAACCAGAAGGAATTTCTTGTCAGCCCAGTGCATCCCGGAGGGGCGCCGCAGCGCCCGGTACTGCGGCCGTTGCTAACGGGTAGCCTCTGGGATGCCGAGGATGCAGGCTGTGACGCGTTTCGATAGCGGCGCCCCGAGCGGGAGTCCCGTGAACATCTTTTCCACCTGTTCGATTCCGAAGGGCTCTGTGCGGAGCATTGGGGTGATGTGTTTAAGACGTAGGTAGCGTGAGCGTCGGTGCGCGCTGCGGGCTTGGGCGACTAGCGGCTGGACGAGTTCAAGCCATCGCTCGGCCACCAGGTACGGGTCAGGGTGCGTCTCTTCGCTCGGGGTGGCCAGGGCACCGACTGCCTTCCAACGCTCGCTGGTCTCGTGGTCCCCCCGCCTTGCAGCATTGGTCGCCCACTGTTCGGTGGCTTGACTCATTTGGTCGAGTGCCCTTAGCAGGCGGCGCGGAAGGAGCAGCAGTTCGAAGCGGGTGGCCGCGGTGAGGTAGCGGTTCAGCCACTCCTCGCAGAGTGGATCGAAGGAAAGACTTGGCGGGTTGTCGCTGAGTTTCTCGCGGAGGGGTTCAACGATGTTCTCAAGTCCGATGATCGGTTGGGCATCCTTACCCTCAAGCATGATCCAACGTGGGGCACCATGTCCGACACCAGTGACGGCGAAGAACGCCCACGGCGTTGTCGAACTGATCGGACAGACCCGGGCCAAAACGCGATGCGTCGTCGCGCGGTGCTCCTCGTAGACTGGCCGAGAAATCAATGCGTCCGGCCCCTCAACCAGGCGGCGCACGGGGTCGAGCGCGTCGCGGATGCCGTCCCAGGCTTCGTCACCCTCGTCTTCCAGTGTGGCGATGTGCTGCTCAATGTCTACGATCTCCTGCCCGTCGGCGAGATTGGGCACCTTGAGGTTGGAGCCCAGCAGTGACGTGCTTTCCTGTGTACGGGCCGCAAGGAGCTCATTGGCCCTCGTCGCGAAGGAGGCGCCGTCGCGTGGCCAGTAGACTTCGATCGCGTCGTGGCGGCTGTCCATCCGGTCGACGCGCCCGACCCGCTGCTCGGCGACCCGAAGGGTCGTTGGTACGTCGAAGTGAACCATGGCCGACGCGCCCTGCAGGTTAAGTCCCTCGTTCATGGCATCGGAGCACAGCGCGATCCCACGGGCATCGCTGTCGGGGGCGAAGACGCGCTCCACCTCCTTGCGGTTCTTGTTGTTGGCGCCGGTTGCCACAGTCACCGGTGTGCTGCCCTTGTCTATGAGCGGTTGGATCGCCGAGAGGGTGATGAGGTGATGGTCGAAAGCCAGGACGCGTGCATGTTTCCGGCTGAGCTGCGTAATGAGGTCCGCCTTGGTCTGCTCGCGTGCCATCGACAACTGTTCGGCGGCTTCCAGGATCGAGCGGTAGCGCTCGATTTCCTGGTCGCAGGCGGCCCGCCATTCATCGACGTCGGTCAGCCACGACGGCACTTCGCAGCCGAGGAGCACCTCCGGAGGTCCTTCCCCGGCGAGCCTGGCGAGGGCTTCGATCATGTTGCCTGTGGGCTTGGGCTTGAAACCGCTCTGAATGGAGCACCGTCTGACCGCTTCATCAGTTCCGGCCACGTGCTCGATGAGGGCCGCCTTGGATGAACGCATCGCCGTCACGACATGGTGGTTGGCAAGTCCGCGGACGGACGCGAGCCGGATCTCCAGCCACCGCTCCTCCGTGTACTCGTGAGCCAGTGTTGCTGGAACCGCGATCTGGCCGCCGAGTAACGCTATGCCGGTCAGCTCCGCCGATGTTTGACGCACCCTGGCGGCGACTGCCTCATCTGCGCGGCTCTCTCCTGTCGCGTAGGTTATGGATTCGTGTCGCGGGTATTGGCAGACCCGCCCGGTGTCAGGATGACGGTAGGCCTCAGGATTTTCGTCGACCATGGCGTTCAGCATGGGCTTCGTGCGTCGTACCGTGAAGCGCTGGATCTCGCGGCGAAGCCGCTCCTGCTGCTCCGAGGACATTTCGATGCTTTGGCTGGGACGGCGTTCAAGCTTCTCCAAAACATCCAGCGTCTCATCCTCGAAGTTGTCCGCGCCTAAGAGACCGACCAACTGGAGAAGGTCGGCCGATCCGCGGTTAATCGGCGTCGCCGTGAACAGCAGGACATGCTCGGCCAGGCTCTCCCTGACCTGGCGAGTTCGGTTCGCGACCGGGCTCAGGAAATTGTGACCTTCGTCGACAGCGAGAATTTGTGCATTTTTGACCGCTAACTCCTCCGCACGTGGCCCGTCCTCTGACTGCCTGCTCAACAGACCGTGCGAGACGGTGTTGATTGAGACACCACATGAGACCGCCTCGCGAAACCAGGTGTTCTCTACCGCCGGCGGACAGACCAGCACCGTAAGATCACGCCGCACCCGGCCGGTGCTCCACAACCGGTCCCTCACGGCTCGCACAAGATGGGCTCCCATCCGGGTCTTGCCCGACCCGGTAGCGTCGGCGACAAGCACACTGCCAACGTTCTCCACGATCCAAAGGGCTTGAGCGATGCCGGACACCTGCGACGGCCAAAGCTGGGAGCCTGCCGCGGCGCCGGACAGATAGCGCTCCGCCCACGCCCCATCCAACAGATCAGAGCACGCCCTGGCCAGCGCCTCCTGCCAGGTGACGAACCGAAGCAATGCCCGAAGCAGCTCGCGGAACTGGTCATTCCATGGCTGCCCGACACTCCAGTAGTTCTCCGCCACTTGCACGAGGCCTCGATAGCGGTGGACGTCGGAGCGCCGATGAAACCTCGTGTTTGCCTCGACCTGGTTGCCGAGGCCGGCATGGGTGAAGTTGCTGGAGCCTATGGTCGCCGCGTCCGCCCCGACGTAGATCTTTGCGTGCAGTCGCGTGTGTCCATCGACGAAGCGGACCTCCAGCCGCCCCTCATCCAACACCTTGAGTACCCGGAGCACCTTCGCCGACAGCCGCAAGGACACACCTTCCTCCTCAAGCCAGTACTTCCGAACCTCATCGGTGAATATCACCTCAGCAGAAGCGAAGCTAGACCTTGCCGATGCGAACGGCTCCGTGCCGAGCAGCACCCTCGCCTTCGCTTGGGCACCATGGGACTCTCGATCCCAGGCCGCGATGAGTTCCACCAGTTCGGCGATCGAGGAAAACCCCGCCACGATAACCGGTGACTCCGACGAGACCAGATCCCCCCACACCTGCTTCCGCACTCGCCCGCCCGTGTGGTTGACCGGAAACTGATCAGCCGCCGGCCAGGCTAGGCTCGCCAACCGCTCCAACACGTAACCGTCCGGCTCTACTGAGAACAGGTCTGCCTGTCCCACCCACTGGTCACGATGTCTGCGCGGAGTGGCGCCTGCTCGGCTCACAGCCGGCCTCGAAGCGAACTGCCGAGCCGTCCGCGGGGCTGGTCACCCTCGACGACAAAGCCTGCGAGCGCGTGAACGGGCCGGCAGTCGCTGGTTACTGAAATGTGCACGAACGTCCTCCTCTCCGTGCTGCGCCGCATAGGACGACGAGCAAACGATGTGAGCGAGGCCAAACTAACAGGACCCACCGACAAACTGGACGGGAGCCTCGGGTCCACGCGCACGGGTGGGCCGTCTGCTTGCCACGTAGGGAGTTGGCCGTGGTTCAGCCAGTACAATGCGCTGCCGGCGCTCTGGATGAACAAACTGATGGGCGGCTCGGACAATTTTTCGCGTATCTGGCATCCAATCTTGAGCTATTACTGAGCAAGGAAAGATAACTTCGTTATCCGGTTCCTTTATAGTTGGTAGCCAAGAGTACCGAACGACCAGGCCCTCACCTACATGGCGCGGGCCTTGTCATGTCTCCGGAGAATGCCGCCCCGAGTCTCGGGTTACTGCGAACAGGGTTCGTCCTACGCGAAATGCAAGTGCGATTGCTGAAGCAAACTCTTCGTCGGTGGGCACGTGGTTCTAGCTCTCCGTGTCACTCCGTCCAAGCGCTCCAACTTTTGCCGCCACAAGCCCCGGCGCATCGATAAGCCGATACGTCAGGGACGGCCTACTCCCCTAGTCGTGCGAGTGACCGAGGCTATCCATGCCGGCCCGTGTGACGTGACGTTGTGACAGCCATATTGAAGTAGCAGTCCCGTTTCTCCCGAATCGTTCTTCTTCTACGATGAATTCCTGTCTTGAGGCCGCTCCGGAGCCAAAAATTCCGACGCTGCCTCCGCCCACATCGGCAGATCGCCTTGGAACCGAAAGAGTCCTGCGTCATGGGCCCTGTGATGGTTCGGGCACATGAGACGACCGTTCTCCAGAGATGAGGGTCCCCCTTGGCTGTCCGGGATGACGTGAGCGGCTTCAAGAATTTCGACTTGGTCGAAGCCGCACACGGCGCACTTGGGTTCATAGGCGCCCAACAGAAGATTGCGGAATTGCTGCTGGTGGTTGCGGCGCTTAACGATCGCGTAGGAGTAGCTGGCTACCACTTCAGCGCGTGTTGGGTCACCTAATGCGGCAAGTGAAACTTCGTTGGCATGTTCTTGCCAAAGCGCGTCGAGCGTGAGGGTTTGAAGACCGTCCAGCCTGGCACCGCCTCCTTGGTAGCGGTTTGGAAAACCTGGCACGGTTCGTTCGATGATCTCCCACGGAAGTACTTCCGGCGCGTCAAGGAGCCTGTCCCAAGCCACGGAGATATGCGGTCCCGGTTCCGGGTGATCAGCCGCCCAATGTGTATCGAGGTAGATGTCGCTGGCCGCGTGCCCCGATGCCACAAGCCCGCGCTCCTTTTGGCCGACCAGAAACAGGAAAATGCGGTCACCCTTCGAAATGTCTTTCTTCCGGCTTCCCGTGGACCAGGGCTCGGAGCCCGTTCCACCTGCCAAGATGCACTGCTGGATAGCGAGCCGTCGTTCTTCGTCCCAATGCCACAAGGTGGGATTCCACAAGAGGACGAACGAGCCGCGCCGCTGGGAAACAATCTCGAAACGCATCGCCGTGAGACGGGGCACGGCGCCTCGCCGACCGCCCTGAAACTCAGAGTTAGTTAGCAGTTCACCGGTCTGAAAAAGATGAGCGACGCCTGCAATGGCCTTCGAATCGTAGTACCGCCCCTCATGGGCCAGAACATATTCATCAGCAGTCCCGAATCCATAGGTTCGCAGGAAGGCGACCCGTCCAAGCTTGTCGTACTCCTCAAGTGCACGAAGTACTGCCTGCCGATCGTTAAGATCCTTCAACGCCATTCGCCACGTCCTCGCCAAGAAGGTGTCCGCCGGGAGTGCACTGACCGTGCAGCCACCTTAACAATGCCAGCCAGCTAAAGCCTTCTCCCAGTGGCAAAAGCCCAGCGCTCTACTTCGTCTGCTCCCACAATCCTCGCTGAATGGGACAATTCTTCTGCCCACACTTTCATCACTAGGAGGGCGTCCTCGTAAACCGCAGGGCCATAGTTTGTCGTCTGGTCCGGGTCCAGCAAGGGTCGCTCTGTTTCCCGATGAAGGCTGCGAAGCACCCGGTTATCGACGATAAGGCACGGGTGCCCTAACGCACCACCGCCAGCGAAGTACAGAAACTTGGTAAAAAAGTTGGGCCCGAGGGAGCCGATCGCATTTCGTCCTGGCTTCAAATGCAAGAATGCGCCGCCAGGATCCGTCGTCTATAGCCGAGCAGCCCTTCGGAGTATCAACCGGACGTCATCGTTTCCTGCGACGGATTCGATCCGTCTCGGAGAGTTTCGGTGGCTACTTCCTGTCCCCCACGCAAGTGTGTGCCAGAACAACCGCAAGGCACTGACCCCCGATTCGTCTTCTCGACCCGCCTCGGCAAGTGCGAAAATGTCACCTCGACTGATGAACCCTCTCTCCGTTTCGCCTGCACGGCCTGTTACAGGGGCTCCTTGGGATTCGGAAATCCGGCTATTCCACCAGTCAAGGTTCAGGTCGAAGCCATGGTTATCGATCGCCTCTATCCGCGGATGCTGCTCTATCCATCCCCGCAGGGCCTCGGGTGGCGGGACATAAGGGTCAAATTTGTTCATACCGGCCACCCTAAAGGATCCATAACGTCTTTGTAATCAGCTGTTGAAGGACCTCGTGCCTCCAACCGGCACTCCTTCCGCGTCGTATTCATATGCGGTAATGGTCGGATTCTTCGGGGCCAAAAGAATTCCGGATCCACACCTGACTTCAGGCAGCACTTTAGGCAGCAGCCGGAGAAGCAAAACTGCGTACCGTCTTTCGCCTCCACGTATCCAAAATTTCGCCTTTCGAGTGCCTACTACTCAAGCGCCTTCTAAAGAGTTGCGGAACACTGAGAGCTGGTAACCAAGAGTAGAGGGAAACAACTATCTACAGCTCTTCGGGAAGAGGCAAGCATAAATGCCGGAATTAAGCACTGCCGAGAAAGCTCGGGAATTCGCCGCGCGGGCGGCCCTGGAAGCCGCCCTGCCCCGTCTATGGGGCCCGAGGGCCGCTGCTGGCACGACACGAACCTCAGTGCCTCTATGTCCGCGATGCAGGTGCGTGATGGCACGCATCAAATACTGCCAGGCCTGCCGGACGAACTAGACCCGGTGCGGACAGGAGTTTGGTAGCCCTCCCGTCCTCCCCATTCTCTCGGCTACCAACGACCAAGGGGGAGAACAATGAAAGCCGTACTGAAAGTAGCAGGCATGGCAACGGCGCTGGCCGTCACGTTCGGGATCGGCTTCGTGTCCGCCAGCGCCAAGCCTGCCGAAGCAACCACCACCACGCCGCCATCCTGCCTGAAGTACATCGACCTGTCAGAGCAGTTCATCGGACTCGCTGCCGAGGGGCTGGGCTATGCCAGCGACGGGTTCACTTCGATAGGCAACCGCGACCTCTATGGCGCGGACAAAGCCAACGACAAGATCAACGCTCTCGCCCCGAAGGTGGACCGCTTGGCCACGCCGCTTCAGTCCGCCAAACAGGACTGCAAGGGAGGCAAGTAACCATGGCCGATGTCTGCTACGAGCAACTGCGCAGGTTCTAGGCATACGGCAGGGTGTATGCCTGTAACGCCATCGCCATGGTGAGAAAGTCGAGCAGAGGGAGGAATAGTGCGTATCTTCTTCCGGTCCCGCGTAGCAACTATTTCACTTTTCGAGTGCCAACTACTCAGGCAGAAGTTATAGAGCTGAGAAAAACTATGAATTCCCTGGCAACGAAACTAGGGGCACGTCGAACTCGAGCGCCTATGGGAGGGGCAAACGCAAATGCCGGAATTGAGCACCAATGAGGAAGCTCGGGAAGCCGCGGCTCGGGCGGCGCTGGAAGCCGCTGAGTCGTCCCGGAACGATTGGAAGGTACTTTGGGCGCGGGCGACCTGCCTGCGAGCCATCTCCCCCGTCCGTAGCCACTCCTAGGTATCCCATGAACGTCACGGGAGCAGCGAAGACGCTGGGAAAGCCAGTGGCCACAGTCCGCCCCTACGTCCTTGCCGGCAAGGCCCTTGCCCAAGCCGGCCGGGTGCAACTGACGTCACCCCCCCGAGCAGACCGACCTGGACATCGTGGAAGCGGCCATGGACGAGGCCGCCCGCGGGCCGCACCGCTCATCTCGCGCCGCAACGCGAAACAGGAACCGGTAGCAGGGTACTAATGAAAATTGACGACAATGCCGCCGGTGATGCCCTCAGCGTTTTCCAGTCCCTCCGGGAAAAGCTACAAGCCATACAGGCGCCTGATGAACAGCACGCAGAGCGCGGCAGGGACGAATCCCGGCCCGATGGCTCTAGTGTGCCTCGGGTTGGCGCTCCGCAAGTAGCTCCGGATGCTAATAGTCCGGCACCTGACGACCCGGAACATCTTCTTGCCATTGACCCTCAAAGCATGATGCTCCTATAGGCGTCAAATTGCAGCGGAAGTCTCAACCTGTAAGTGACGCGCGGTGAAAGTATGCTCTCTCCATGACTAGCCCGTTCCGTTCGTCGCGGCATACGAAAGAAATTCTCGTCTATGACTGGCGGGATGCCGAAGAATTAGCCGCATGGTACATGCGTGGAACCCTCGAATTGGAAGCAGTCGCGCTGACCCGCAGCGGAGCCGATGGTGGGATTGACGTCCGCTCCGCCACGGCCGCCGCCCAAGTGAAACATTACGCCTCGCCGGTCGGTGCCCCTGAAATCCAAAGGGCAAAGGGGGCGAGCCACGGCTCAGAACATGCCTTGTTTTTCGCTCTCTCTGGCTTCACAAAACAAGCGATCGAATACGCGTCGACTGCGGGCGTTGCTCTCTTTAGCTACACGATCTATGGCGATGTCACACCGCGAAATGCCCCCGCCCGGATGCTGTTGGAATCAGCACCTCAGAACGCGGCACGAATAGCCGCAGCGAAAGCAGCGCAGGCAACTAGGGAGGCTCTGGAGAAAGCCGCCCAGGCAACTAAGGAAGCTCTGGAGAAAGCCGCCCAGTCCGCCCGGGAACGGCAGAAAACGCTCGAACAACTCCATCAAGCGGCAAGCACGCTGTCAGTCCGATCACAACAGGGTGAGGAGATAGTGCTGGAATTATTGAGGGCGGCCGGCGAATTGGAAGTGCGCGTCGAGCAGCAAGACGTGGTGGGTGACGCAACGTTCGAGTTCATCATGGTTGAGTACTCGTCCTACTACAGAACGGCACGCCAACCTAAGGGAGCACCATGGGAGACAGCCCACAGACTTGTCCAAATTCTGGAGTGGGCACGCGAGGGCAAATGGCTTCCGTGGAAAGGCGTTAACGTCAGGTATTCCCCTGCCGTTATTGAACGGGCTGCCGAAGAGTTCCTGGAGCTGTACAAAGAGGTCACCGGCCTTGAACGCCTACGTGAACTGCTCCCGCATGAATGGGCATGGACACTTTGCGATTGGGAACTGCGGGAGGCGCAAATCAGCGCCCTGGTAGACGAAGCCGCCTTCACGGACCAAGAGGCTATTCCTGATACAGCTGAGATGACAAGGCGGGTAGTTGCCGGTCTGGGAACGATAGCCGGCGATTCCGTGACCCTCCATTCGCGCTGGCGCAATGAAGGCCGCGGCCGTCGCGACGACGAGGCCTGTGATCTGGTTGCCCGGCTCAATCCCCTTGGCCTGACCGAAGATCGTTGCCTGAGACGGCTATACGTCACTGGTTCTAGGTCAGAATTCGTGTCTGGTTCGGATCAACGGTTCCCGCTCGGGAGCAAACCAGCTGACGTCGAGATGCTCCGCGAGACTGTCGATGATACCGGCCCCCGAAATGCCTTCCGAGGTGACCACGAAGTTTTTCCGGCGCCACTTCAGCGGCTCAAGCAGGTCAGATACGAGATGGACCTCGCGGAGATCTAGCACCCGTGTTGCCTGCGAGCCGTCCCTGCCGGGAAACTTGGGTCCCCTTTCAGTGCGCTCGGGGGCTGCGCGATGCTCCTATTGCCGTCAAATCGGTCTTCGAGCGGAGGTTCGGGCTTCCCGCCACATCTCCGCGGGCTCCGCCTCAACGTGTTCTGGGCCACGCTGGGGTGGCTTGTGAAAAAGTGATATATCCGACGCTAAGGTCTTGCTGAGCGCCGTGGCGGCCCTGTATTTGCCGGTTTAAGCGGAGGCCCCGTGTAGTCCCCAGTGAAGGTGAACCGGCCAGCCGACGACCGAGGGCGCCATCCCAATCTATGGGTGAGAGAAACGGCAGGAGATCGGGTCCGTGATTGGGCCGTCTGCGGTGCCAGGGTGGTGATGGTGCGGTCGAGGTAGACCGTCTTCCTGACGATAACGGCGCCTGTAAGCAGGGTCAGTCCGCTGGCGCGCTAACGCTGCTGCTCGAAACTGCCGTCCCGGATTTCTACGAGCCGGTTGAAGCAGACGGCTCGGCAACGATGTTCCCGGCTCCGCTTTTTGTTCAGGCCAGCGGGTGAGCTTCCTACGTAGGCCGCGGTCCTGGAGCCAGTCCAGCAGGAAGACGGGGCATTAGCCTACGCTTCCCCCCCTCCCCCCGCATAGCGCCATCGCTGGCGCGGGGACGGCTTTGGTTCTTCTTGCATTTTCGGCAAAGGTTCCGGCCACCTCTTGGGCGGCAGCATGCTCCGCACGCGGCGCAACTCCGATACCCCCCGTAATGCAGCGGGCAGCAGACTCTGAGCCTCCCCAGTGCAGCTTCCTGGGTGAACCGTCGACCACATACAGTACAGGCCACAATGGGCCGTCGGCTGCGTTCCGGATCAAAAACAAAACGGGACCGCTTGGCGCAGCGGCGCCCGCAGTAAAGCGTGTCAGGGTTAGTAGTCAACATGTGCCGTTCGCATTGGGCGCATTCCTTCAAGTATTGCTTTTCCACTTGCTTTCCTTCCCACTTTGCTCAAAATACGCAAGGGGTCATGCGCAAATTTGAAAACCTGTCTGCGCGGTCACCCCGCCGCGCTTTCTGGGATCGGTACTGGCGATCCGGACGCCCCTACCCTCTGTGCGGCTCATGCCGCGGCCTTTCGCGCAACCCGGCACTCTGGTCCGGTGTGTGCCCCCCCAAAAAAACCCGGCCCGCTCCCCTGCGGCCAACGCGAAGGTGCCGCAGGCGACCAGGAGCTGGCAGGGCGTGGTGACTCTGAGCAGTGGCGCTGATCCTTCAGCTTCCGGGGTAGGCCATGCGCCTCCTCCCCGTCGATGGTGCCGGCACTGCAGCTGGAGGCTACGGCCTCAGCCTCTTCGATGGCCGGGGCGAGGCGTTCTGCCTGCGGCTGCTGCTGGTGTGCGTAGTGGTTGGCCAGAAGCACTGCGACTTCCTGCCCGCCGGGGAGGCTGTGCCAGGCCGCGGGGAGGACTTGGTGGACGGCCTCCCCGGCGGCGTAAGCAAGGTCAGCGGCGTTGACCTGTGGGGTGGGGCTGGGCGGGCCCGGCACGGACCGGGTAGCGACGGGGGCGCATGGAGTAGTCCGTGGTGTCCATGAACTGGCTAAGGTAGCGGGTGAGGTCATGCACAGCCGGGATTTCCTTCGGCAACGGTGGGTGCTGGGGCGGATGACGGGTAGGGCGCAGCTTTGGGCAGGACCAGCAGCGGAAGCTTGAGATACTCGTAGGTGAGAGTCTCACGCAGGTAGTCCTCCGGGGTTACCGGCGCCGGTTTCCGGAAGACAATGCGTCCGTCCTCAGTGGGTAGGGCTATCCGGCGGTCGTCCTCCTCGAGCCACATGCGGACAAGGGCGCCGGTTTCCTTCTGGCGGCCGATGAGTTCGAGGGGATCGGATTCGCCGAAGCGTTTGATGCCGGTCCGGACCCTGCCGATGGGCTCGAACTTCTCCCAGTCTTGGATGCGGAGCTCGTCGAGCTGCTGGGCCATGTCCCTGGTGATGGTGAGACCGTCGATGGTCAGAGTAGTGATGCTGGCTTGGAGTATGTTCAGGTTCGTTGTCATGTCGTTTTCCCTTGAGTTTTCGGGGGTTTTCGCGTTGTCGGTGGCGTAGGGGGCAGAGGAAAGGGGACTTTTCCTATACCTGCTCGTGTAGAAAGAACCAGTAGCTATGCCTCCTACGCCACCGCTATCGGTCACCGGAGTCTCCAAAAGCTGTTTGGACGGGCTTCGGCTGGATGCCTGCACGGTAACGAACACCCTTGCCACCCTTCCTTGCCTCGTAGCCGCGTTGCTCCAACGCGAGGCCAAATGACCGCTTGGTCATCGGGGGGACGTCTTCAGCGATCGCCCAGCCGCTCCACGCCCTGTGGAGGGTCTCGGTCAGGGTGGAGTAGCCGGGGCCGGTGTCACATTCCTCGCTGATGAATCGGCCCAGGGCGTCAGCGTCACTGTGGTAGCTCTCGGTGGCGGCGACCACCGCTGCTGCTTCGCCGAGGCCGTGCTCCTGATAGGCCTGCCAGCCCTCGACTGCCCAGGCGAGGATGGCGTCAAGCTCCAGCTCGAGCTTTTCGGCCAGGTGCGGGTCCTGTTCGGCGTCGGGGATGACCACGTCGAAGGGGACGACGCGGAGGCGCGCCCAGATGGCGGCGTCATCCCCGCTGACCTTGGGCAGGTGGTTGGTGATCAGGACGGGGGTGTGGGAGGGATTGAACTCGGTGAAGTTCTGATAGAGGCGGCGGGCGCGGAGACGGTCGCCGCCGGTGAGTTGTTTGACAGTGGCTTCGGCGAGCTGGCGATCCTTGTCGGATTCGGAGACCGCGGCGTAGCGGCACCCGAGAAGGTCCATAGTGCCCGTGGGGTGTGCGCCGTCGCGGTGCAGGAACAGGTCAGGTTCTGCGGTGATGGCGTAGTCGCCCAAGGTGGTGCTGAAGGCCTGGTTGCAGACGCTTTTCCCGTTGCGGCCTTTGCCCGTGTAGATGGCCAGGATGTGCTCCAAGACTTTTCCGGCGAGGGTAAGGCCGCAGAAGCGCTGCAGGAAGCCCCGCACATCGGGGTCGGGCAGGACTCGGGCGAGGAAGGCTTCCCATACGGGTCCTGCCGCGTTGGGATCCCAGGCGGCTGCCGTGCAGCGGGTGATGCGGTCTGCGGGGTCATGCGGGCGCAATTGCAGGGTATGCAGGTCGAGCGTGCCGTTGCGGGTATTGAGGAGGTAGGGGTCGGCGTCGAGCTGGTCTGTGGTGGTGGCGAACGGTGGCAGGGACCTGGCGATCTTGAGGACACCTTCGATACCGGCGGCGGACTCGCATTTCCGTACGTCCTGGCGGAGGTCGGGGTGGTCGAGGGAATCTGCCAGGGCTTTGCGGAGGATGGCGAGAACATATCTGGTGGCGCGGCCGGTGGTGTCTTCCTGCCACTTGCGGCCGTCGTAGTAGTGCCAGCCGATGCCGGAAACGTAGAGCATCTTGCCCTCGCAGTGCTCGGCGAGGCGGTAGGCGAGGCGCGCCTGGCCGCGGTGCAGGCTGATGTCCTCGGCGGCGGTATCGGCGGCGATGCTGGCTTTGTCGCGCTCGGCGTGGATGCGGGCCAGGGCTTTGTCCTTAATGTCCTCGCGCTGGGCGGGGCTGGCGTTGGTAATGCCACCGAGCTTTTGGTACTCGGCTGTTTGGAGCTTGATGAGCTGGGTTTTCTCTGCCATAGAGAGACTGGCGGTGCTTAGACTGGTTGGTGTTGGTTGTTCCTGCCCCTCGGTTTGCCCGACCGAGGGGTTATCCATGTCCTGGGTCATGCCGCTGCGCCACCGCCTTCTGACGTTTCTTCCTTGCCTGCTGGTTCCTTGCTGCTGACTCTGGCGGCGTAGGCCCGAACGCTTTCCGCCGTCACCAGCGACCGTCGACCAATCTTCGCCGTGGCGAGGTCCCCCTCTTTGATGAGCTGGTAGGTCATCGTCCGGCCGATTCCTAAGGCCTCGGCTGCCTCGTGGATCGCGACAAATACTGGTTCCATCTTTGGCCGTTCCTTCCTATGTCTGTTCCCGCTTCTTGCTTTCCGTACGTGTTCGCTAGAGGTTCTGCGGACGTTGCCAGTGTGACAGAGAAATGGCACACTAAACCGTGCCAGTAACGTGCGAGTTGGTGGCACCGGAAAGAAGAAGGAGAGCTTGATGGAGCAGCGAGAAATGAAGGGACGACGGCGCGTCAACCTGGAGGTTGGGTGGGCCGAGGCGGATCTCTTCGGGAAAACCGTTGAAGTCGGCGACCACGAAGTGCCGGAGTTCATCTTCGTGAAGTTCCCCGGCGTTGACGGGCAGCCCGAGCTGGAGATGACCATTGACTCCTCTTCGGGGGTCCCGAAGTGCACAAGGGTCATGATCTCCGCACTGCCCGAAGGCCGCGAAGTTCGCAACCACGACCTACGGCAGGCCGATCTTGAGACTTGGATCGAGTCGATCGTTCCGGTGTTCATGGACGAGATCGTTGATCGCGGCGGCGGGGACTTCCCCATGAAGACGGTTCAGCGTGTCGGTGACGGTGACGCCGCCTATGCCAGAGCAGCAAGGAAGGAACTCCAGAAGGCCCGACGTGCAGCGCGGCGGAAGATATCCCCCGACCTCCTGCAGCGGGTCGCCGAGGTGTACAGGTCAGAGGGGTCGAGGTCAGATGAGGCCAGACCTGCCAAAGCGGTGCGGACGGCTTTCGCAGTGTCGCAACGGACGGCTTACCGCTACATAAGTGAGGCGCGCAGGCTCGGTTTCCTGGAACCAGCGGAGGATCAGGCGTGAGCGGCACCGCCAAGACAATCGGGGCAATTGCCAGCAAGAAAAGGAAGTCTTAGCGATGAGCAAACGAGCAAATGGGGAAGGTTCCATTTACAAGCGGGAGTCGGACGGACGGTACGTCGGGGCGCTAACCTACCCCCACCCTGAGACGGGGAAGAGCTGCCGGAAGGTATTCTATGGCAAAACCCGCGCCGATGTCCGCACCAAAATGCGGGAGGCCAGCGACAGGCTCGAGGAAGGGCAGCCCGTCGCCGACTCGAAGGCTACCGTTGCCCAGTGGCTCACCCACTGGACGGCGACAACGCTGGCAGCCAGCCACCGCAAGGAATCCACGCGGTCCCTGTACCGGACGCTGGCCACCAAGCACGTGATGCCAGAGCCCTTCGGTGCCCTAAAGCTGGACAGGCTCAAGCCGTCCGACGTAGAAGCGCTGGTCTTGAACCTCCGCTCCAGGACAAAACAGGTCCCAGCCGACGGTGGCGGCCTGGAAGAGGTCCGGGCATTGTCTGACTCCACCATCAGGACTACCTACACGGTACTGCGGTCCGCCCTCGACGGCGCTGTTCGGGATGGACTGCTCGCGCGTAACCCTGCAGCCATGATCCGGCGCCCTGGAGTCAAGCGGACCGAAGCCAAGCACCTGTCTCCAACTGAGGTCCGCAGCCTGCTCCGCGCCGCCCAATCCTCCCGCTACCACTCTGCGCTGCTCCTGATAGCAGCCACAGGAATACGGCGCGGCGAATGCCTCGCACTTCGCTGGGCTGACATTGATCACGACGCCGGAGTGCTGAGGATCAGGGGCACGCTTTCGAGAAGCGGCGGACGTCTCGTCGTGACAGAACCAAAGTCCGAGCGGTCCCGCCGCCTGCTCCCGCTCACCCCCGTCACCGCCGCGCTACTGACGGCGCACCGGAAGGCGCAGGTCACGGAGCGACTGCATGCGGGAAGCGAATGGACCGACACAGGGTTTGTGTTCACAACCGAAACCGGGCAGCCAGTGGACCCACGGAACCTGTATCGGGTAGCCCAGTCCGCAGCGAAGCGCACCGGACTCGATGGTATAGGAATCCATTCACTGCGGCATTCCGCAGCGACCGCCATGCTGGAGGCCGGGGTGAACATCAAGGCGGTTTCGGATCTGCTGGGCCACTCTTCCGTCAGCATCACTGGCGACATCTACGGCCACACTTCGGATGAGAGCGCGCGGGCTGCTGTCACGCGGCTCTCCGATGTCATGGGTTTCTGACCGATATAGCCGCCAGGCTAACTGCGTTGCTACACCCGTTGCTACATTTGCCTTGTTAAACAGCAAAGGCCGCTCCCGAATTTATCCGGAAGCGGCCTCTGACCTGCGGTTTCTTTGGTCGGGCTGACAGGATTTGAACCTGCGACCCCTTGACCCCCAGTCAAGTGCGCTACCAAGCTGCGCTACAGCCCGCTGGTTCCGCCGTTCTCCGCTGAACTCAAATCCGAAGATTTTCATCAGCAGTCCGGCCGAACCACCTAGAAGAGCTTACACGATCCGGAGGGGTGCCAGTGACACTTTCCGGTGATCAGCCCCAAGGTGTGTCGCAATTAACGCTTCCGGCCACGCTTCTCGCGAACGCGCATGCTCACCTCGATGGGCGTGCCCTCGAATCCGAAGGTCTCGCGCAGGCGCCGCGTGATGAAGCGGCGGTACCCGGGATCCAGGAACCCGGTGGTGAACAGCACGAACTTCGGCGGACGGCTGGAGGCCTGGGTGCCGAAGAGGATGCGGGGCTGCTTGCCGCCGCGGACCGGGTGCGGGTGTGCGGCAACGAGCTCGCCCAGGAAGGCGTTGAGGCGCCCGGTGGGGATGCGCCGGTCCCAGTTCTCCAGTGCCAGGTCCAGGGCCGGGACCAGGCGGTCCTTGTGCCAGCCAGTCTTTGCCGAGATGTTGACCCGGGGGGCCCAGTCAACGTGTGCCAGGTCCTGTTCGATTTCGCGCTCCAGGTAGCGGCGGCGTTCGTCGTCGAGCAGGTCCCACTTGTTGAAGGCCAGGATCAGGGCGCGGCCGGACTCGATGGCCAGCTGGAGGATGCGGACGTCCTGTTCGCTGAGGACCTCGTCCACGGCGAGGAGCACGACGGCGACCTCCGCCTTCTCAAGCGCGGCCTGCGTCCGGAGCGAGGCGTAGTAGTCCGCGCCCTGTGCCATGTGCTGGCGGCGGCGGATGCCGGCGGTGTCCACGAAGCGCCACGTGCGGCCCCCGAGTTCGATGAATTCGTCCACCGGATCACGGGTGGTGCCGGCGGTGTTGTCCACCACCACGCGTTCGGATCCCGCGAGCTTGTTCAGCAGCGAGGACTTGCCCACGTTCGGGCGGCCGATCAGGGCGATACGCCGCGGACCGCCGGAGCGTTCCACGCCTTCAACGGTGGAAAACTCGGGCAGGACATCCATGACGTGGTCCAGGAGGTCGGCCACCCCGCGGCCATGCAGGGCCGACACGGGGTAGGGCTCGCCGAAGCCAAGGCCCCAGAGTGCTGCGCTGTCCGCTTCCTGGGCAAAGTCGTCCACTTTGTTGGCCACCATGATGACCGGCTTCTTGCTGCGGCGCAGCATCTTCATGACGCCTTCGTCCGTGGCGGTGGCGCCGACGGCGGAGTCCACCACGAACAGGACGGCGTCAGCGAGTTCCACGGCCATCTCGGCCTGCTCCGCGACCCTGGCGTGGATGCCGCGGGCGTCGTGTTCCCATCCCCCGGTGTCCACCAGGGTGAAGTTGCGTCCGTTCCAGTTCGCGGAGTACATCACGCGGTCGCGGGTTACGCCGGGAGTATCCTCCACGACCGCTTCGCGGCGGCCCAGGATACGGTTCACCAGGGTGGACTTGCCCACGTTCGGACGTCCGATAATGGCCAGGACGGGGTCCAGCTTGAGGGGACCTTCGAGGTCCTCGTCGCCGTACTCGCCGCTCAGCAGGGCGGCGTCGTCCTCGTCCAGCTCGTAGTCCTCCAGGCCGGCCCGGAGGGAGGCGGCGCGGAGCTCGGCCTCGTCGTCCCCAATCGCCGCCAGGCGCTCTGCAACCTGGTCGGTGCCGGTGGGGGTGTATTCGTCGTCGGCGCCGGAGTGCCCGGAAGCCTGGGTGGTGTCGCTCATTGCACTGTCCTTAGTGGTCATCTGCCGGCGTCCCCGGCTACTGCTGTCAAGTCTTTGTGGTCAGCGAAGGGCAGGGTCTGCCCGCTGAGTTGGATGGTGTCCTGGACGTGCCCTGCCAGCGCTGCACGGATGTCCTGCGCGGCCCTGTCCATTGAAGCACGGCCGGTTTCCCCGGCCCTGCGGGCCAGGGTCAGGGCTGACCCGAAGCTGACGTGGAAGCGCCGACCGGGCCGTGGGACGAAGTCCAGGTGCTCATCGCCCTGGCGGGTGCCCAGGATGGCTACCGGCACCACGGGGGCTCCGGAATTCAGCGCCAGCCAGGCCACGCCCCCGTTGATGTCCGCGGCTGCGCCGCTCCCCCGGGTCCCTTCCGGAAGAATCCCTACGCAGCGCCCGGCGTCGAGCACGTCCTTGCAGCGCTGCAGCGCTGCTCGGTCACCGCGGCGGTCCACGGGCAGCTGCCCGGACGCGGTGAGCACGCGGCCCAGGAAACCTTTGAACATCTCCTGCTTCACCAGGATGTGCATCGGCCGCGGCGCGGCGCCAAACATCACCGGCCCGTCAAGGAAGCTGATGTGGTTGCCTGCGAAGATCACCGGTCCGCCGGTGGGGACATTGGTCCTGCCGGTCACGGTGGTCCGGTAGACCAGGTGGTCAAGGATCCAGCCCACCGGCCTGCTCCATGCCGTGGTCAGCCCGGACGGCAGGCCGGGCCCGGCGTCAGTCACGGTTCAGGACCTTGGTGACGATGACGAGGGCGGCATCCACGGTCTGTTCGAAGTCGAGGTCCGAGGAGTCCAGCGTCACCACCCCGGAAGCGGCTTGCGTGAAGTTCACCACGGTGGAGTCCTTGGCATCGCGGTGCGTGACCTGGGCTGCCAGTTGCTCGGCGTTCTGGGTACCGCCCAGCTGGATGCCCCGCCGGCGCAGGCGGGCTTCCTCGCTGGCGGTGAGGAGCATGCGCACCTCGGCCCCGGGCGCGACGACGGTGGTGATGTCCCTGCCTTCCACCACCATCCGGCGGTGGTGCTTTTCGATCAGGTCCCGCTGCCGCCGGATCAGTTCGGTCCGGGCGCCCAGGGTGGTGGCGACGGCACTGACGGCGGAGGAGATGGCCGGCTCACGGATGGCGTCCGTGACGTCCACGCCGCCCACCCGGACATATTCCTCCATGGGACTGGTGCTCAGTTCCAGGACGAAGTCCCTGGATGCCTGTTCCACCGCCGCGCCGTCCTCAAGGTCGATGCCTTCGGTCACGCAGTACCAGGTCAGGGCACGGTACATGGCGCCGGTGTCCAGGTAGGCCAGCCGGAGCCTGCGCGCAACTTCCTTGCTCACGCTGGATTTTCCGGAGCCTGAAGGCCCATCGATGGCAACCACCAGCGGCCGGCCGATGCGCAGGGCGCGCATGGATTCGAGGAGTTCCTGTGTCATTACTGAAGTACCCGCCATCCGCGGTCGTTGAGAGCTTCGATCAAGTGGTCGTGCTTGTTCGGCAACACGGAGATTTCCACCATACCCACGTTTTGGCCTGACGAGTGGTCAAGCCGCATGTCCTCCAGGTTGACGCCGATCTCCCCGATCTCGGTGAGCAGCCGGGCGATCTGGCCAGGCTTGTCATCCACCAGGACGGTAAGCCATGCATAAGCCTGCGGCGGACCACCGTGTTTCCCGGGGATCCGCGCCTGGCCGGCGTTGCCCTCGCTGATCAGCTGCGCGAGGTCCAGCCGGGCCCCGGGTGCGGTGGGGTTCTCCAGGGTTCCAATCAACCGGTTCAGGTCGTCCCGGACACCGTAGAGGATCTCCACCACCTTGTCCGCGTTGCCGCCGAGGATCTGGACCCACAGGGTGGGGTCGCTGGCCGCGATCCTGGTGACGTCACGCAGTCCGTTGCCTGCCAGGGACAACGCGTGCAGAGGAGTTCCCTGCAGCCGGCTGGCCAGCAGTGAGGACATCACCTGGGGCAGGTGCGAGACCAGTGCCACGGCTTCATCGTGTTCGTCCGCCGTGAACTGCGAGACGACGGCCCCCAGGTCCGAGGCGAGCGAGCGGGCCACCTGCAGGGCGGCACCGGACGTTTCCTCGGAGGGGCAGAGCACCCAGGGCATGGAGGTGAAAAGCTCACCGCGCGCCGCTACGGGGCCGGACTTTTCCCGGCCCGCCATGGGGTGGGTCCCCACGTAGCGGGACAGGTCGACGCCCGATTCCCGCAGCCGGGCCAGGATGTCCGCCTTCACGCTGGCGATGTCGATGACCACAGCGTCCGGGTAGTTGGACAGCGCGGCAAGGACGACGTCGGCCGTGACGTCCGGCGGGGCGGCCACCACCACCAGCTGCGGCGCTGCATCGCCCAGTTCCGACAGCGGGCGGCCGGCACCGATGTCCACGGCCACCGCCTGGTTGGTGGGCGACGGGTCCGAGAGGAACACGGGTACGCCGCGCCCCCGCAGGCCCAGCCCAATGCTGGTGCCCAGCAGCCCGGTGCCAATGACCACCACCGGGCCATCCAGGTGGCCGCGGCCCTGGCTTTTGAACGCGGACATGCCTCAGAGCCCTACGGATGCCAGCAGGTGGCCGACTTCCTGCTTGCCCAGGTTGCGGATGCTGCCCTGGCGCTGGTCGCCGAGCCCGATGGGGCCCACCTTGACGCGGACCAGCCGCTGGACCGGGAAGCCAACGGCGTCGAAGAGGCGCCGGACAATGCGGTTCTTGCCGGAGTGGAGTACAACCTCAATCAGCACGTGGCCCGGGGTGGAGTCCACCAGGCGGAAGGAGTCAACGGAAGCGAAGCCGTCCTCCAGCTCGACGCCGGCCTTCAACTGCGCGCCGACGCCCTGCGGGAACGGTCCGCGCACCTGCACCAGGTAGGTCTTGGGAACCTCGTAGGAGGGGTGGGTGAGCCGGTTGGCGAGTTCGCCGTCATTGGTCAGCAGCAGCAGGCCTTCGGTGGCGACGTCGAGCCGGCCAACGTGGAAGAGGCGTTCGCCGGTGTTCTTGTTGTTCTTCAGGAAGTCGCTGATGCAGGGCCGGCCCTCGGGGTCCTCCATGGTGGACACCACGCCCTTGGGCTTGTTGAACACCATGTAGACCAGGTTTTCGTCCAGCTGGATCCGCAGGCCGTCGACGTGGATCACGGCAGTCTTGGGGTCTACGCGGACACCGAGTTCGGTGACTACCTGGCCGTCAACTTCGACACGGCCCTCGGCGATCATCTCTTCGCAGACGCGCCGGGAGGCGACTCCTGCGGAGGCCATCACCTTCTGGAGGCGCACGCCGTCGGCATCGTGGAGTTCGGACTGGGGAACGTTGCCCCGGGGACCCTTCTTCCGTGCAGGCTTGCGGACCGGCCCCAGGTTCTGGCCAAAGCGTTCGCTGCCGAAAGCACGGGAAGCGGCTGCTCCGGGAGCGCCCGTTCGCGGCTTGGGCTTGAGCGCACCGGGGGTTCCGGGGGCTTTCCCGGCACCGGGCTTGCGGGCCGCGGGCTTGCGCGACGACGGCTTGGCACCCCTGGCGGGCTCAGCTCCGCGTCCCTGCTGGTCCCCCGCGAGGTCGGGGTCGATGAAGCGCTCTTCGCGCGGCTTGGGCGCGCGGTGCGGGCGGTCCCCGCCGAATCCCGAGGATCGCTTGCCTGCTCCGCCGCGGGAGCCCCCGCTGAAGCTGCCGCCCTGTGCCGGGTTGCGCTGTGAACTGTTGCGTTCGTTCCCGCCGCGTCCCGAACCGTTACGTGGTGAACCCTGGCGTCCCGCCTGTGTCATGACCCGTCCTTCAAATGTGTTTTGGCCGGCTGAGATGTCCAAAGACAACCTTAGCCAGCCGCGCAGACTTCGTCTGCCCTGATAAATAACCGTGCTGGATGGACTGTTGCGGGCAGGGGTGTCCTGCCTACATCGTCCCGGCGTCGTAGAACTCTGCGATCCCGTCGAGCCCCGGAAGGTGCGGCGACAGTTGGGGCAGGTCCTCCACTGAACCGATTCCCATCCGTTCGAGGAAATACGAGGTAGTCCGGTAGAGGATTGCGCCGGACTCGGGATCTGTTCCCGCGTCCTCGATCAGCCCGCGCTGGGCCAGCGTCCGTACGACAGAGTCAACATTGACCCCGCGAATTGCAGACACGCGCGCCCGGGAAACGGGCTGGCGGTACGCGATGACCGCCAGTGTTTCCAACGCCGCCTGGGTGAGCCTGGCAGTCTGCCCCTCAAGCACGTACTTGCCCACAATGTCGGCAAATTCCGTGCGGGAGTAGATGCGCCAGCCACCGGCGATGCTCCGCAATTCAAAACCCCGGGGACTGGAACCGATACCAGCGCTGCTGGCACTCTCCACCTCCGGGGCTTTAACAGTATAGCCGTTATAATCGCGCTGCAGTTCTGCCAGCAGCGAGCGGACCGAGTCCACCGTCAGCCCCACCCCTGCCGCCAGCTCCTCCTCCGTGGCCGGTTCGTCCAAAACCATGAGGACGGCTTCCAGGGCAGCCTTGGCGCCGCCGGGAAGGTCGGCGAAGGCGGGGCCGTGGCCGGCGTCGTCCTGCCACTGCGTCTGCTGCGGCTGCGTATCCTCCTGCGGGTTCACAGTTGCTCCTCGAATTCTTCGCTTAGGTTTTCCGCCGACCAGTCCCGGCGGTCGGCCGTCCAGTGGATGGCAAGGTCCGCCAGCGGGGAGAGCTGGTCGAACGAGACAGCCCGGTCCCGGAACAACTCCAGCAGGGCCAGAAACCGGGCCACCACCACCAGGGTGGACTCGGCGTCGGCAATCAGGGAACGGAACGTCAGGGGTGACTCCTGCTGGAGCCTGAGGCCCAGCACTTCGGCCTGCTCCTTGACGCTGACATTGCCGCCGTGCAGGTGGCCGAGGGCAACCTGTGGTGGCTGCGCCGGCGCCTTGGGCCGGAGCGCGGCTTCTGCCAGTGCAGCGAACTGCCGGGGCGTATGTTTCCAGACGAGCTCGGGGAGCATGGCTGCGAAATGTTCCTCGAGCGCCACCTGCCGTGGAAAGCGGCGGCCTTCCTGGTGCAGGGTTTCACCCATGATGCCTGCCACCTGCTTGAAGGCCTTGTACTGGAGCAGCCGGGCAAACAGGAGGTCCCGCGCCTCCAGCAGGGCGATGTCCTCGTCATCCTCGACTTCTCCGGCCGGGAGGAGCCGTGCTGCCTTGAGGTCAAGCAGGGTGGCGGCAATCACCAGGAACTCGCTGGCCTCGTCCAGGGCCCATTCTTCGCCGAGCTCCTGCAGCTTGCGGATGTACTTGATGAACTCATCGGTGACCGTGGCGATGGCAACTTCGGTGATGTCCAGCTGATGCTTGGCGATCAGTCCCAGGAGGAGGTCGAATGGACCCGTGAAGTTGGCCAGCCGCACCTCGAAGCCGGGTTTGGTCTCGGCCACGGCGTGCTTAGGGTGCGCCGCCGCGGGAGATCAGCTCCTTGGCCAGCCGGCGGTAGGCGTCAGCACCCACATGGTTTCCGGCGTAACTGGTGATGGGCTCCGCAGCCACGGTGGCATCCGCGAACTTGATGGAGCGCTTGATGACGGTTTCAAAGACTTTGTCACCGAACGCCTCCACCAGCCGAGTGATCACTTCGCGGCTGTGCAGCGTGCGAGCGTCGTACATGGTGGCCAGCACGCCGTCCACCTGCAGCCGCGGGTTCAGCCTGTCCTGGACCTTGTCGATGGTCTCAACGAGGAGGGCCACGGCGCGGAGCGCGAAGAACTCGCAAATGAGCGGGATGATGACGCCGTGGGCCGCGGTGAGGGCGTTGACGGTCAGGAGGCCCAGGGACGGCTGGCAGTCGATGAGGACGACGTCGTAGTCGTCTTCGACCTTCTTCAGCGCGCGGTCCAGGACCTGTTCGCGCGCCACCTCGTTCACCAGCTGCACTTCCGCCGCAGAGAGGTCGATGTTGGCCGGCAGCAGGTCGACGTTCTCGACACCGGTCTGGTGGATGGCGTCGCGGATGTCCACCTTGCGGTCCATCAGGACGTTGTACACGGTGAGGTCGAGTTCGTGCGGGTTGACGCCCAGGCCCGCCGACAGCGCACCCTGGGGGTCGAAGTCCACCAGCAGGACACGCCGGCCGTATTCGGCGAGTGCCGCGGCCAGGTTAATGGTGGAGGTGGTCTTCCCGACGCCGCCCTTCTGGTTGACCATGGCGATGACGCGGGCCGGACCGTGGGAGGACAGCGGCGCGGGTTCCGGGAACTCGCGGTATGGGCGACCCGTGGGGCCCATCACCGCGTTTTCCAGGTCGAATTCCGTGCCCTCCAGAGTTGCTGAACCCTGTTCGCTGCTCACGTATCTGTCCACACTTTCGATGACGGTGATTTCCTGCCGCTGGCTGACCAGCGCCGTTCGTTCTGCTCCCTAGGTTACAGCGCCCGACACGGTATTCGACGGAACTTGACTTTCCGCGAATGTTGAGCCTTGACCCTCTAGCTGAGGTCGAAGGTTGCACTGCAGGGCAACGAAAAACCGCCCCCGCAGCAGGGCTGCAGGGGCGGTTTCACGTCTCTTATGGGACAGAGGCTAGGCCTTGGCGGCCTCGCGGGCGCCTTCTTCCTTCGGTGCCATCTCGCCGTGGCCGGCGATCATGGTCTGCTCGTCGAAGGGGACTTCGCCGGAGAGGACGCGGGCAACCTGGCCGCCGTCGATCTCCTTGACCCAGGTGCCCACCAGGACCGTGGCCACGGCGTTACCGGTGAAGTTGGTCAGGGCGCGGGCCTCGGACATGAAGCGGTCGATTCCCACGATCATGCCCACGCCGCCCAGCAGCTCGGGACGGTGTGCCTGCAGGCCTGCTGCGAGGGTCGCCAGGCCGGCGCCGGTGACGCCGGCGGCACCCTTGGAGGCGATGATCATGAAGACCAGCAGGGAGATCTGGGCGCCGAGGTCCAGCGGGGTTCCCATGGCGTTGGCAACGAAGAGGGACGCCATGGTCAGGTAGATGGCGGTTCCGTCCAGGTTGAAGGAGTAGCCCGTGGGAACGGTGACGCCCACGACGGGCTTGGAGACGCCGAGGTGTTCCATCTTGGCGATCAGGCGGGGCAGCGCCGCTTCGGAGGAGGAGGTGGAGAAGATGATGAGGTACTCGCGGGCCAGGTACTTCATCAGCTTGAAGATGTTCACTCCGGCAACGACCTGGAGGAGGCCGCCCAGGATGACCACGATGAACAGTGCGCAGGTGATGTAGAAGGCGATCATCAGCGTGAACATGCTCACGATGGCCTGGACGCCGGTTGCGCCGACGACGGCGGCGATGGCACCGAAGGCACCAATCGGAGCCAGCCACATGATCATGATGAGGATGCGGAAAACGAGGCCCTGGGCGTGGCCGATGGCCTTGAGGATGGGGGTCCCCTGCGTGCCCATCTTCTGCAGGGCGAAGCCCACCAGGATGGCGGCCAGCAGGGTGGGCAGGACGGGGATGTCACCCGGGATGATGCCCATCAGGAAGTCCACGGTGCTGTCAGTGGCGGCCTTCTTGTTGGGGTCGTAGGGCGTCAGCTTCAGGCCTTCGCCGGGGTGGATCAGGTTGCCCACCACGAGGCCGATGGCCAGGGCGAAGGTGGACATGATGATGAAGTAGCCCAGGGCGAGGCCGCCCACCTTGCCGACGGTGGCTGCCTTGGCAATGGATCCGATGCCCAGGACAATCGTGCAGAAGATGACCGGGGCAATCATCATCTTGATGAGCTTGACGAACCCATCTCCCAGGGGCTTGAGGGACTTGCCCACCTCCGGGAAGAGCAGGCCAACCACCGCGCCGAGGACGACGGCGGCGATAACGGCAATGTAAAGGTAGTGGGACTTGTCCAGTCCCTTGCGCCGCGGCGTCGCGGTCTCGAGCGACTCTCCTCGTTGAGAAGCCATGATGTGTCTCCTTGTGGATATTCTGATAGACGCTGCGGCGCAGTCTCTGGGCTCAACACGTCCGTGCAATGTGATATCCATCATTGGGCACCCCGTGATCCAGCTCACCGTTGCGTTCATATTGGTCGCGGCACCCCCGGGGTTCTGAAGGAGGCAGGCATGATCCACCGCTGGAGTATCGCCCGCCGGCTCTTCCTGGCGAACCTGCTGATCGTCGTATCCTTCATCGCCATTGTGGGGACTGCTGCCTACGTGGACGCCCGGGACCGTACGTATGACGAGGCGGGGCGCCGCATGGAAGGAGTGGCTGCCTCCATCGCCGCCAATCCCCTGGTGCTCCAGGCCGCGGCCACGCCGGACCCGTCCGCCCTCCTGCAGCCTTATGCCAAGGACGTCACCAGCGCCGCCCACATCGATTTCATCACCATCATGGCTCCGGACCGGACCCGCTGGACGCACCCCAGGGACGAAGAGCTGGGGCGGCCGTACATCGGTTCAATCGACGTTGCCCTGCAGGGCAGGCCGTTCACCGAAGTCACCGCCGGCACCCTAGGGCCTTCGGTCCGGACCATTGTTCCGGTCAAGGACGCCCAAGGGACCGTGAAGGCGCTGGTGGCGGCGGGTGTCACCGTCCGCAGCGTCGACGTGGCCTTCACTGGCCGCCTGCCGGTCCTGCTGGCCGTCGGCATCGCCCTGCTGGTGGGCGGATCCCTGGCGTCGTGGCTGCTGGGCAGGTATCTGCGGCGGGTGACGCGCGGCTGGGGGCCCGAACAGCTGGCGCAGTTGTTCACCTACTACGAATCAGTGCTGCACTCGGTGCGCGAAGGGCTGATCCTCATCGATGCCAAGAAGCGCGTGGTGATGTACAACGACCAGGCTGCCGAACTGCTGGGCCTGGCCGAAACGGGCAGCAACGATCCCACGCGGCCCCCATCCCTGGCGGACCTCCCCCTGGACAGCGAGCTGCGCAGCCTGTTCGATTCGGGGCGCACCACCAAGGATGAGATGGTGCTGACCGGTTCCCGCGTGCTGGTGGTCAACCAGGGGCCGGCCAGGGGGCCCGAGTCCCCCGGGGCGCGCGGGAAGGTCCCCGTGTACGGAACAGTGGCCACGCTCCGGGACCGGACGGAAATCGAGGCACTGGGCAACGAACTGCAGACCATGCGGACCCTTTCGGACGCGCTGCGGGCCCAGACCCACGAACACGCCAACCGGCTCCACACCATGGTCTCGCTCCTGGAGCTTGGCCGGACAGGCGAAGCCCTCGATTTCGCCACCCAGGACCTGGCCCTGAGCCAGCAGCTGACGGACGACATGGTGAGCTCGATTGATGAACCGGTGGTGGGAGCCCTGGTCATGGGCAAGGTGGCCGAGGCCCACGAGCGCGGCGTCCAGCTGGATGTTTCCACCCTCGGCTCGGGCGCCGCACCCGGGGTGGCCGTCCAGGACCTGGTGACGATCCTGGGCAACCTGCTGGACAACGCGATTGATGCTGCTGCCGACGCCCCTCCCCCGCGGCGGGTGGTGCTGACGCTGGAGGCGGACGAGGAAGGACTGGACATCGCCGTCAACGATTCCGGGGCGGCCATCGACCCCGCGGACTCGGAAAAGATCTTCCGGCACGGGTTCAGCACCAAGCCCGCCGGGATGGGGGGCCGGGGCATTGGACTGGCGCTGGTCCGGCAGGCCGTGCAGCGTTTGGGCGGTACGCTGGCCATTAATGGCCGGCGCGGCGCCAAGTTCGAAGTATTCCTGCCTGCGGCGGTCTCCGCGGATAAGGAGCACAGACAGTGAGCAACATCCGGGTCCTCGTCGTCGAAGACGAGGCCATCGCTTCCGCGGCCCATGCCGCGTACGTGGGGCGGCTGGAAGGGTTTGAGCTCGCGGGGACTGCACCCGATGGCCAGTCCGCCCTGCGGCTCCTCAATGAATTCGTGGCAGCGGGAGAGCCGGTGGAACTTGTCCTGCTGGATATGAACCTGCCCGACCTGCACGGCCTGGACATCGCCCGGCGGATGCGCTCCGCCGGGATCCTCGCGGACATCATCGCCATCACCGCCGTGCGCGAGCTGGCAATCGTCCGCAGCGCCGTCGCCATCGGCGTGGTCCAGTACCTGATCAAGCCCTTCACGTTCGCCACCTTCTCGGACAAGCTGGAAAACTACCGCCAGTTCCGGCAGCAGCTGGCGGGTTCCAACGGCGGTCCCGGCAAGGGGGGTGCCTCGCAAAGCGAGGTGGACCAGGCTTTTGCGAGCCTCCGTGCACCGTCCGAACTTCCCCTTCCCAAAGGCCTGTCTACCTCGACCCTCGGCTCGGTCCAGGAGTTCCTGCGCGGCCAGCCCGAAGCAGTGTCCGCCACCGAGGTCATGGATGCCCTGGGCATGTCCCGGGTAACCGCGCGGCGCTACCTGGAATACCTTGCCGACGCGGGCACCGTTTCCCGGACCGCGCGCTACGGCACCCCGGGAAGGCCGGAGAACGAGTACCGCTGGAACGCGCGCTGACGCGCCGATGCTAAACATGCGGGGGTCCACGTGCGAAGGTTGGACGCCCCGCCCTGACCGTCAGCGGGCTTCTGCCCCGCCCACCCGGAGGGTGCCGATCAACTGGTCGATGACCCCGGGATCCTCGATGGTTGAGGGTACGGTGTACTCCTCGCCGTCTGCGATCTGGCGCATGGTCTTGCGGAGGATTTTCCCGGACCGGGTCTTGGGCAGCGCGTCCACCACCGTCACATGCTTGAAGTCCGCAACCGCACCAATGTCCCGCCGGACCAGGGCCACCAGGTCCTTGGCCAGGACGTCTTCGGGGATGTCGACGCCGGATTTGAGCACCACGTAGCCGCTGGGGCGCTGGCCCTTGAGGGGGTCGGCGAGGCCGATCACGGCACACTCGGCAACCGCCGGATGCTGGCCGATCACCTGTTCCATGGCGCCGGTGGACAGCCGGTGTCCGGCAACATTGATGATGTCGTCGGTGCGGCCCATGACGAACAGGTACCCGTCCTCGTCGCGGTAGCCGGAATCGCCCGTGGCGTAGCAGCCCTCGAAGCCCTGCAGGTAGGACGAGATAAAGCGTTCATCGTTTCTCCACAGGGTGGTGAGGGTGCCCGGCGGCAACGGCAGCTCCAGGACGATGTTGCCTTCGGTGCCGGGCTCCACTTCCCCGCCCGCGCCGTCGAGGATCCGCAGCCGGAACCCGGGCATCGGAACGCTCGGGGAGCCGCCCTTGATGGGCAATGGCTCCAGTCCACGCGGATTGGCGCAAATGGCCCAACCTGTCTCGGTCTGCCACCAGTGGTCCACCACGGGCACGCCTAAAACCCTGGACGCCCAGTGGAACGTGTCCGTGTCCAGCCGCTCGCCGGCGGCGAACAGCGTCCGCAGGCTGGAGACGTCGTAGTTCCCCAGCAGCGATGCCTCCGGATCGGCCTTGCGGATGGCCCGCAGCGCCGTGGGAGCGGTGAACAGCACGTTGACCTTGTGGTCCTGGACCACGCGCCAGAACGCCCCGGCGTCAGGAGTGCCCACCGGTTTGCCCTCGTACATCACGGTGGTGGCTCCGGCCAGCAACGGACCATAAACGATGTAGGAGTGCCCCACCACCCAGCCAACGTCGGACGCCGTCCACATCACGTCGCCGGGGCCGATGCCGTAAATGTTTTGCAGGGTCCAGCGCAGGGCGACGGCGTGCCCTCCGTTGTCCCGCACCACGCCCTTGGGCGCGCCCGTTGTTCCGGAAGTGTAGAGGATATACAGCGGGTCCGTGGCCTGCACGGCGACAGGGGCCACGGGTTCGGCCGAAGCCATGGCCGAATCCCAGTCCAGCCATCCAGCATGGTCCCCGGCCGCCGATGCGAAGCCGTCGCGCGCTTTGACCACCACGGGAATGCCGGGCGTGCCGGCCAGCCCGAGGGCCTCCGCGACGGCCGGCAGGTATTCGATGCGCCTGGCCGGTTCGATCCCGCCGGAGGCGGTGACCACGGCGGCGGGGGCGGCATCGCGGATGCGCGCGGCGAGCTCCTTGGGCGCGAAGCCGCCAAAGACCACCGAGTGGACCGCGCCCAGCCGGGCAGTGGCCAGCATGGCGATGGCGGCTTCCGGGATCATGGGCATGTAGATCACCACGCGGTCGCCCTTGCCGACGCCGTGGAGCCGCAGCACGCCGGCAAAGCGGGCCACGAGGTCCGTCAGTTCCGCGTAGGTGTAGCGCTGCTGTGTACCCAGCATGGCGGAGTCATGGATCAGGGCATCCTGCCCTCCGCGGCCCTCGGCGACGTGCCGGTCCAGCGCGTTGTAGCAGGTGTTCAGGGCGCCGTCGGGGAACCAGCTGTAAAGCGGTGCCCGGCTGGAGTCCAGGGCCCGGCCCGGCGGAGAGGTCCAGGAAATCTTCTGCGCTGCCTCCAGCCAAAAATCTTCGGGCTGTTCGAGGCTGCGCTGGTAGCTGTCCCGGTAGCTTTTGGTGACCATGAGGGGTATCCCGTCCACGACGTTGTGATGCAGCTCATGGTAGCGGGCACGGTGCGGCCGCCACAAGGGTTCTGTATACAGAACTTGGATGAAATACGAATATTTTCCTTTATTGCTGCAACCCGGCGCCTCCTGTGTATACACTGATGCTGTCACCGAGGAAGGAGAGCAGCATGCGCGCCAGCGACAAGGCCTACGCGGCCCTGCGGGACGACATCATCGAATGGCGCCTCGCTCCCGGTACTGTCCTGGCCGAGGTGGAACAGTCCGAACGCCTTGGCGTGTCGCGCACACCGCTCCGTGAAGCACTGGGCCGCCTGACGGCAGAAGGGCTGACGACGGCAGGCGGCCGCGGCGTCGTGGTCACCGACATCTCCCTCGAGGACATCGACGAACTGTTCGAACTGCGCGAAACCCTTGAGGGCAAGGCCGCCGCCCTGGCTGCCCGGCGAGGGGACGCTGCCACGTTCGAGCAGCTGCAGCGCGAACTGCTCAATGCCCCCGCGCTGATCAGCGGCGGGGACCCCGCCCTGCATGACTATTACGAACTGGTGGGCCGGCTCGACGCAGCCATCGACGCCGCCATCTCCAACTCCTACCTGGCCCAGGCCATGCGAAGCCTGCGCGTGCACCTGGTCCGGATCCGCCGGCTTGCAGCGGACGACGCCCGCCGCCTCACCGCCGCAGCAGCCGAACACGCCGCCATCGCGGAGGCCATCGCAGCCGGCAACCCGAAGCTCGCCGAGGCGGCGACGATCGTCCACCTGCACCGAAGCCTCTCCCACGTCAAAGCAACCCACGCATCCCACCCGAAGGAGCACCATGGTTAAGGAACACCACGTCCGCGTCTACAAGAGCGAAGAGAACCTGCCCCGCGAGGACCAGCTCGCCTACAAGATCGCCGAG
The DNA here is from genome assembly GCF_040676255.1 of Pseudarthrobacter sp. LMD1-1-1.1. Classification (NCBI taxonomy): domain Bacteria; kingdom Bacillati; phylum Actinomycetota; class Actinomycetes; order Micrococcales; family Micrococcaceae; genus Pseudarthrobacter; species Pseudarthrobacter sp. LMD1-1-1.1. Next base: position 667,056 of record NZ_JBEGHP010000022.1, read on the forward strand.
GTCGCGGCCGATCCCGTCGCCGTCTCCGACGAAGTCACCGACATGGTCATCAACCGTGTCATCGACAACGCCTCGGTAGCCATTGCTTCCCTGAACCGCGCCCCGATCGTCGCTGCCCGGGCCCAGGCGCTCACCCATGGTCCCAGCACCGGAGGCAAGGGCTCCAAGGTCTTCGGCATCGAGGAACGGGTTGCACCGGAATGGGCTGCCTGGGCCAACGGCGTGGCCGTACGGGAACTCGACTACCACGACACCTTCCTCGCCGCCGACTACTCCCACCCCGGTGACAACATTCCCCCGATCCTCGCCGTGGCCCAGCACGTTGGGTCCAGCGGGCACGACCTCATCCGCGGCATCGCCACCGGCTACGAAATCCAGGTCAACCTGGTCAAGGCCATCTGCCTGCACAAGCACAAGATCGACCACGTCGCCCACCTCGGCCCCTCCGCCGCCGCCGGCATCGGCACCCTGCTGGGCCTCGATGTCGAGACGATCTTCCAGTCGGTGGGCCAGGCGCTGCACACCACCACCGCAACCCGGCAGTCCCGCAAGGGCGAGATCTCCACCTGGAAGGCGCACGCCCCGGCGTTTGCCGGCAAGATGGCCGTCGAGTCCGCGGACCGGGCCATGCGGGGCCAGACCTCACCCGTGCCGATTTACGAGGGCGAGGACGGCGTCATCGCCTGGATGCTCGACGGTCCGGACGCGTCCTACATGGTCCCGCTCCCCACTCCGGGCGAAGCCAAGCGTGCCATCCTGGACACCTACACCAAGGAGCACTCCGCCGAGTACCAGGCGCAGGCCTGGATCGACCTGGCCCGCAAGCTCCACGGTGAGCACCCGGAGGTCACCGACCCGGCCAACGTCGAGTCCGTGCTGATCAAGACCAGCCACCACACGCACCACGTGATCGGCTCCGGCGCGAACGATCCGCAGAAGTACAGCCCCACCGCCAGCCGCGAGACCCTGGACCACTCCATCCCCTACATCTTCACGGTGGCGCTGCAGGACGGCGCCTGGCACCACGTGGACTCCTACGCCCCGGAGCGCGCCGCGCGTCCGGACACCGTGGAGCTGTGGCACAAGGTCACCACGGTGGAAGACGCGGAATGGACCCGCCGCTACCACTCCCTGGACATCGCCGAGAAGGCCTTCGGCGGTTCCGTGGAGATCACGCTCAAGGACGGCACCGTCATCACGGACCAGATCGCCGTGGCCGACGCGCACCCGCTGGGCGCCCGGCCGTTCGCCCGGGAACAGTACGTGAACAAGTTCCGCACGCTGGCCGCCGGCCTGGTGGAAGAGGCGGAAATCGAAAGGTTCCTCGCCGCCGTCGAACGCCTCCCCGAACTCGCCGCCGGCGAGCTGGACCAGCTGAACATCACCGCCGCCCCCGGCGTGATCGACCTCGCGGCGGCACCGAAGGGACTCTTCTGATGCTGTACTCAAAGACAACCCCGGAACAGAAGCGGATCCGGTTCCGGGAACTGCTGGCCTCCGGGACCATCCAGCAGTTCCCCGGCGCCTTCAACCCGCTCTCCGCCCGCCTGATCGAGGAGAAGGGCTTCGCCGGGGTGTACATTTCCGGCGCCGTCCTGGCCAACGACCTGGGCCTGCCGGACATCGGCCTGACCACGCTGACAGAGGTGGCCACCCGTGCGGGCCAGATTGCCCGTATGACGGACCTGCCCTCGATCGTCGACGCCGACACCGGGTTCGGTGAACCGATGAACGTGGCCCGCACCGTGCAGGAACTGGAGAACGCCGGCCTGGCCGGATGCCACATCGAGGACCAGTTCAACCCCAAGCGCTGCGGCCACCTGGACGGCAAGAACGTGGTGGACCTGGATACTGCCACCAAGCGGATCCGGGCCGCGGCCGACGCTCGGCGCGATCCGAACTTCCTCATCATGGCCCGTACCGACATCCGGGCCACCGATGGACTGGAGGCGGCGCAGCAGCGAGCCAAGGCCCTGGTTGAAGCCGGCGCGGATGCAATCTTCCCCGAGGCCATGAAGGACCTGAGCGAGTTCAAGGCCATCCGGGACGCGGTGGACGTGCCGATCCTGGCCAACATGACCGAGTTCGGCAAGAGCGCGCTCTTCACCGTGGATGAACTGGCGGGCGTGGGCGTCAACATGGTCATCTACCCGGTAACGCTGCTCCGTAGTGCCATGGGCGCTGCTGAGCGTACTCTGGAATCGATCAAATCCGACGGCACCCAGGAGGCACAGGTTCCAAACATGCTGACCCGTGCCCGGCTCTACGACCTCGTTGACTACGAGGCCTACAACCACTTTGACACCGGGGTGTTCAACTTCCGGATCCCCGGAGTCTGACACCCCCACCGGACTGCCGGCCCCGGCCGGTCAACAGGCGTTAGGAACAAAGGAGTTTCAGCATGGCTGAAAATGAGATCAAAAAGGGCCTCGCCGGCGTCGTGGTGGATTACACCGCGGTTTCGAAGGTCAACCCGGACACCAACTCGCTGCTCTACCGCGGCTACCCGGTCCAGGAGCTGGCCGCCCGCTGCAGCTTCGAGGAAGTGGCCTACCTGCTGTGGAACGGCGAACTGCCCACAAAAGAGCAGCTCGCGGAGTTCACCGCGCGGGAGCGCGCCGGCCGCGCCCTCGACCCCGTGGTCAAGCAGGTCATCGACGCCTTGCCGGTGACCTCGCACCCGATGGATGTCTGCCGGACCGCGGCCTCGGTGATGGGCGCCAGGCACCCGCAGGCGGAGGACTCGTCGCGGGAGGCCAACATGGGCAAAGCGGTGGACTTGTTCGCCGCCATGCCCGCAGTGGTGGCCTACGACCAGCGCCGCCGCCACGGCCAGGAGCTCGTGGAGCCGCGCGATGACCTGGGCTATTCGGCGAACTTCCTGTGGATGGCCTTCGGCGAGGAACAGGTGCCCGAGGTGGTGGATGCCTTCAACGTCTCGATGATCCTCTACGCCGAGCACTCCTTCAACGCGTCCACGTTCACCGCGCGCGTCATCACCTCGACGCTCTCGGACCTGCACTCAGCGGTAACCGGAGCCATCGGGGCCCTGAAGGGTCCGCTGCACGGCGGGGCGAACGAAGCCGTAATGCATACCTTCGACGAGATCGGCATCCGGCAGGAGGAGTCCCTCGAGGAAGCTGCGGCGCGGGCGAAGGCCTGGATGGAGGATGCCCTGGCGCAGAAGAAGAAGGTCATGGGGTTCGGCCACCGTGTGTACAAGCACGGCGATTCCCGGGTTCCCACCATGAAGGCCGCCCTGGACAAAATGATTGCCCACTACGGCCGCCCCGAACTGCTGGGGCTGTACAACGGCCTGGAAACGGCGATGGACGAAGCCAAGGCCATCAAGCCGAACCTTGACTACCCGGCGGGGCCCACCTACCACCTGATGGGCTTCGACACCCCCACGTTCACCCCCCTGTTCGTGGCCAGCCGGATCACCGGCTGGACCGCGCACATCATGGAGCAGTTGGACGCCAACTCGCTGATCCGCCCGTTGAGCGAGTACAACGGGGTGGAGGAACGGCACCTGGCCTAGGGTTTGGCTGGAACGTCCGACGGCGGGCGGGCACTGCGGTGCCTGGCCCGCCGTCGGCTTTTAACAACCTGGAGTTTGCCGCGTCAGCCCAGGAGGCTGCGGGATGACGCGACGGTCTCGTTGTCAGTGTGCATGGTGACCACTACGTTCACCCTGCGGCCCTCCAGCACCGCGGGCAGCCAGTGGTCCGCGTCCTGCCACATGCGGTCCACCGGGAGGGTGTCCACCGGGAACCACTCGGGCAGGATCTCGTCGCTGGGTTCCGGTTCGCCCTCCCAGGTACGGGCGGTGAACAGCGTGGTCTTCATGTTCCATTCCGGGCGGGCGGGAAAAAGGAAGTGGACCGATCCGGCATCCGCCAAGTCCTCCGCCTGCAGCACCACCCCGGTCTCTTCAAGGACTTCCCTGATCACGGCCTCCGCGTCGGTCTCCCCCGGCTCAACGTGGCCGCCGATGCCTACGATCTTGCCTTTGCCGAACCCGGTTTGCTTGAGTCCCAGGAGGACTTCGGCCCCGTCTTCCCCGTCACGGAGAAGGAAGCAGAGGGTCACAGCGGCTGCGGTCATTGCTCCAGCTTAACGTGACGCCGGCCCCGTACAGCGGTGCGGTGCCGCGCTCCGGTGCCCGTTGCTACAGTGAGCCCCATGAACACGGAAGGCGGGGAACAGTCCACGCCCGCTCCGGGAGTCCGGCCTCCGGGACGCAGCACCGTCCGGTTGCCTGGCTGGCTGGTAAGGAGTCCGTTGTATGCCGGATGGCTGTGGACCGGAGCGTGGGCGTTGCTGATCCTCGCCGACGAATACCTGGACCTGGCCGGCTGGGCCTGGTACGCGTGCGTGGGGATGGCCGCACTGCCCACCCTGGGCTGCACGGTGGCAGTCCTGCATGCCACTCCACGCACATACCTGCGGCCCGCGGGAGAGTCCGTGCTGGCACACTTCTTCGTGCGGTTCCTGGCGTTGACGGCCGCTTTCCTGGTCTGGGGCATCTCGGTGGTGGCCAGCGCCTCGGTTTCAACCACGGTCCAGGCGCTTGCAGGTGAATCGGAGCGGGCAGTCACCTCGCTCGGCCTGGATCTCCTCGTGGCCGCCGTGCCGTTGGTTGTGTCCGTGCTGTGGATGGCCCTGATCGTGCGTTGCGCCTGGTTCCTTGCCCGCCTCCGCGGCTGGCAACAGGCGCCTGGGAATTCGCGCGTCCCGGCAAAGTTCCTGCGACGTTCCCCGGAACTCCGGCGGGTGGTCATTGGCCTCGCCCACCCGGGCCTGCTCCTGGTGGCCGGGCTCGGCACTACCCTCCTGGCCCTGGTCCTCAGCGGACTGGAACTGACGCTCAACATGATGGAATGATCCCCCGCCCGCCCGCGGAGCCTAGCCCAGTGCCCGCGGGTGTGCCGCGGCGTAGATCTCGCGGAGTGTATCCGCAGTGACCAGTGTGTACACCTGGGTGGTGGTCACCGACGCGTGGCCAAGCAGCTCCTGCACCACACGGACGTCGGCGCCGCCTTCGAGCAGGTGGGTGGCGAAGGAGTGGCGCAGCGTGTGCGGCGAAACATCGCGGGTGATGTTGGCCTTCTCCGCCGCCGCCTTCAGGATGGTCCAGGCACTCTGCCGGCTGATCCTGCCGCCGCGGGCATTGAGGAACAGCGCGGGCGTGCCCTTTCCCTTGGCGGCCAGCAGCGGGCGCCCGCGGACCAGGTAGGCATCGAGCGCCCGGGCCCCGTAGGAGCCCAGCGGCACCAGGCGTTCCTTCGATCCCTTGCCGAACAGGCGGACGATCGCGGGCCCCGCTCCCGGTTCGGCAAGGGAGATATCGTCAACGTCCAGGCCCACCGCTTCGCTGATCCTGGCCCCCGTGGAATAGAGGAATTCGAGCAGGGCGCGGTCCCTCAGCCCGGTGGCGGTATCGGTTCCCGCCGCTTCGAGGATGCGGGTCACCTCATCGACGCTGATGGCTTTGGGAAGCCGCTTGCCGGCCATCGGCGGGTGTACCTCGCTGGCCGGATCCGCCGTTGTGTGGCCCTCCAGGGCCCAGAACTTGTGCAGCCCCCGGACAGCCACCACGGTCCTGGCGGCGGACCGCACCCCAAGGGTGGACCCGCCGTCGGAACCGTCCGAAAGGGCGCGGACGTAGCCGGTGACGTGGTGCCGGGTGATGTCGCCTGGACGTGTGCAGCCTGCGGCGGCGAGGTAGCGGGCGTAGCGGGCGAGGTCCCGCCGGTAGGCTGCCAGCGTGTTCGCGGCAAGCCCCCGCTCCACGCCAACATGCTGGAGGTAATCGGTGATTCCGCGTTCGATCGCGGCCGGTATTCCGGGCGGGGCAGCACCGGCCAAGGCGGCACCGTTTGCAGCGCCGGGGTTCGGAGCCTGTTCGACCTCCGGAGCCGCTTCAGCCGAGGGACCCGGAACCATCAGCGCTGGCTGGGGTGTGCGGGCCAAGGGGCGTCGGCGGGACGAAGCCCCTCATAGTTGCCGGCCCGGGCCGCAGCAGCGGCAAGGATCCCGACGACGGCGGACGGGTTGTGCAGGCGGCCTGCCAGGACAGAGGCCACGGCATCGTCCAGGCCGATCCAGTGGAACTCGATCTCCGCTTCCTCGTCCGTCCGCTCGTGGCGCTCGTGGTGCGGCACCTCGGTGAGGTCACGGGCCAGATAGATCCGGATGGCTTCACTCGAGGATCCGGGGGAATTGAAGACATCGGCCAGGACGTTCCATGTTCCGGCCGCCAGGTCCGCTTCCTCGGCGAGTTCCCGCGCCGCCCCCACCACGAAGTCTTCGCCTTCGACGTCCAGCAGTCCCGCGGGGACTTCCCAAAGGTCCATGCCGACGGGGTGCCGGTACTGCTTCAGCAGCAGGATCTGGCCTTCGCCGTTCATGGGCAGGACGGCGACAGCACCCGGGTGGTCGATGTAGTCACGGGTCAGGGCGTCCCCGGACTCGGAGAGCTGGAAAGTGTCACTGACGACGTCCCAGATCCGGCCCTGGTAGACCTTCTCCGTAGACAAAAGACGGCGCGGGCTTGGTGCATCCGAAACCTGTTTTGCAGGGGTGGCTTCAGGTGTACCAGGCATCGCGCCGTCCTTTTTGTTCTATTGACTACTTAGCGGTAACGCTACCCGATGCTGCAGGCTCCCCTGCCGCGGCAGCGTCCGTGTCGGCGGCACCCTGGTGGTTCGCGTTCTGGTGATCCAGGGCCGCCTTGACCAGTCCGGTGAACAGCGGGTGCGGGCGGGTGGGCCGCGAACTCAGTTCGGGGTGCGCCTGCGTCGCCACGTAGTACGGGTGGACGTCGGCCGGCAGCTCAACGAATTCGACGAGCTTGCCGTCCGGGGAGGTGCCGGAGAAGACCAGGCCCTTCTCGGCAATCTGCTGGCGGTACTTGTTGTTGACCTCGTAGCGGTGCCGGTGGCGTTCGCTGACCGTGGTCTTGCCGTATGTACCGGCGATGACCGAGCCCTCGTCCAGCTTGGCTTCGTAGAGGCCAAGGCGCATGGTGCCGCCCAGGTCGCCACCGCCTTCCACGAACTCCAGCTGCTCCTCCATGGTGGCGATGACCGGGTACTTGGAATCCGGCTCGAACTCGCTGGAGGAAGCACCTTCCATGCCCACCACGTTGCGGGCGTACTCGATGACCATGCACTGCAGGCCAAGGCACAGGCCCAGCACAGGCAGCTTGGTCTCGCGGGCGAACTTGAGGGCGCCCAGCTTGCCTTCGAGGCCACGGATACCGAAACCGCCCGGCACGCAGATGGCGTCCACGCCGTCGAGCGCCTTGATGGCACCCTCACGGGTCTCGCACTCGTCCGAAGGGACCCAACGGATCTTGACCTTGGCCTCATTGGCGAAGCCGCCGGCACGCAGGGCCTCAGTCACCGAGAGGTAGGCGTCCGGAAGGTCGATGTACTTGCCCACCAGGGCGATTTCGACTTGGTGCTTGGGGTTGTGGACGGCCTCCAGGAGGCGGTCCCAGCTGGTCCAGTCCACGTCCTTGAACGGCAGGTCCAAGGCACGGACGATGTAGGAGTCCAGGCCCTGGGCGTGCAGGGTCTTGGGGATGTCGTAGATGCTGGGGGCGTCCGGGCAGCCGATGACGGCTTCGAGGTCGACGTCGCACATGCGGCCGATCTTGGCGCGCATGGCTTCGGGGATCTCGCGGTCGGAGCGGATGACGATGGCTTCGGGCTGGATACCGATGGAGCGCAGGGCCGCCACCGAGTGCTGGGTGGGCTTGGTCTTCAGTTCCTGCGACGGTCCGATGTACGGGACCAGTGACACGTGCACGAAGAAGACGTTGCCGCGTCCCACGTCCTGGCGGACCTGTCGGGCCGATTCGAGGAACGGCTGGGACTCGATGTCGCCAACGGTGCCGCCGATTTCGGTGATGATGACGTCGGGGGCGTTCTTGCCTTCAGCAGGCAGCCGCATGCGGCGCTTGATCTCGTCCGTGATGTGCGGGATGACCTGGACGGTGTCGCCGAGGTATTCGCCACGCCGTTCCTTGGCGATCACGGTGGAGTACACCTGGCCGGTGGTCACGTTCGCGGAACCTTCAAGGTTCTCATCGAGGAAGCGCTCGTAGTGCCCGATGTCCAGGTCCGTTTCGGCGCCATCGTCAGTGACGAAGACCTCACCGTGCTGGAAGGGGTTCATCGTGCCCGGATCCACATTCAGGTAGGGATCGAGCTTCTGCATCGTGACGGACAGGCCGCGTGCCCGGAGCAGGTGACCGAGGCTGGAGGCCGTCAGTCCTTTACCGAGTGAGGACGCCACACCGCCGGTGACGAAGATGTGCTTGGTCATCTTGGAGGAGCCCGGGAACCGGGAATTTACACGGGAATTTGATCGCTGCACCACGGAATTTGAGCCTATCATCAATTGAGCCTTCCACGGATCGGGCCGAACCTGCACCCAAGCGTTCCAGTCTGCTGGGATGGGGCCGCTGAATCAAGGGGCGTCCATCCGGCTAATTGAAGGCCAACCGGCCCGCTCCCCCCGCTTTTGCCGCGTCAGGCCCGCTGTGGCAGGAGTTTGGCGTCGTCCAGCAGTTCCTGGGCGTGGGCCTGGGCGGACTCGGAGTCTTCCTGGCCGGCCAGCATGCGGGCGAGTTCACGCACCCGTTCCGGCCCGTCAAGGAGGCGGACGTCACTGGAGGTGAAGCCGGTGGCGGTGCCGCCGTCGGCTCCCCTGACGGACGTTTTGGTCACGGTGATGTGCTGGTCGGCAAAGGCGGCCACCTGGGGAAGGTGCGTGACCACCAGCACCTGCACGTGGCGTGCCAGCATGGCCAGCCGGCGGCCAATCTCGACGGCGGCGCGTCCGCCCACACCGGCGTCGACCTCGTCGAACACAAACGTGGGGACGGGGTCGACGGCGGCGAGCACCACCTCGATGGCAAGCATCACCCGTGACAGTTCACCACCGGACGCGCCTTTGCCCAGAGGCCGGGCCGGGGCTCCGGAGTGCGGCTGCAGCAGGAAGGTGATCTCGTCCGCGCCGTGGGGGCCCAGCTGCCCCGCGGACTCGAGGTTGATCACCAGGGTGGCGTCGGCCATGGCCAGGGCCTTCAGCTCGGCACTGACCCGGGCAGAGAGGTCCTTGGCTGCTTTGGCCCGGATCTTGCTGATGGCTGCCGACTGCTTGGTCAGTTCTGCTTCGGCGCGGACCACCTCCGCGTCCAGGGCTTCGATGCGGGAGGAGTCGTCCTGCAGCTCGTCGTACCGGACGCGGGCCTTTTCGGCCCACTCCAGCACTTCGTCGATGGTTGGGGCGTATTTGCGGACCAGCTTGGCCAGGGCTGCCCGCCGGTCCTCGATCTCGGCGAGCCGTTCCGGGCCCTCCGAGTCCAGGCCGGCCTGGTAACTGGCCAGTTCGGTGGCGATGTCATTGAGCAGGAAGCCCACTTCCGCCAGCCGCGCGGCGGCGGAACCGAGTTCGGCGTCGTGCTCGGCCACATGCTCCAGGGTGCGTTTGGCGGAATCCACCAGGGTGGTGGCGTCACCGGTCTCGCCGAAGTCCTCGGCGATGAGGGCCTGGTGTGCCGTGCTGGCGGCAATCCGCAGTTCCTCGACGTTGGCGAGCTTGACGGCCTCGGCCTTCAGGAGCTCGTCCTCCCCCGGCTGCGGATCCACCTCGTCGATTTCGGCCAGGGCCGCCTCCAGGGATTCGGCTTCGCGGAGCCTGTCCCGTGCGGCGCTCCGCAGGCTGTCCAGTTCTGCCTGACTGGCCTTCCACCTGCTGTACAGCTCCTGGTACGCGGACAGCGGTCCGGCCAGGCTGTCCCCGGCGAACTTGTCCAGGGCTTCCCGCTGGGCCGTGGCGCTCTTGAGCCTGATCTGGTCCGACTGGCCGTGCACCACCACCAGCGATTCGCCGATCTCGGCCAGGACGCCCACCGGCGCAGCCCGCCCACCGAGGAACGCACGGCTGCGGCCGTCCGCACCCAGGCGGCGGGCCAGGATGAGCTCGGCGCCGCCGTCGAACTCCTCGGCTTCGGCACCGGCATCAAGCGCACGGGCGATGGCCGGATGTCCGGCGTCGAGCTTGAGCACCGCTTCCGCGGTGGCACTTTTTGCGCCGCTCCGGACGGCGCCGGCATCGGAACGCGCCCCGAGGAGCAGTCCGACGGCGGTGACCACCATGGTCTTGCCGGCACCGGTTTCGCCGGTCACCACGCTCAGTCCCGGGCCAAGCGGAAGCGTTGCGTCGGTGATGACGCCCAGATCGCGGATTCTCAGTTCTTCAAGCATGGCTTCACTTCGCAGTCGACGGATCGGGATCGCTGCCAGGGTTCTCCGCATGCGGTACCGGCAGCGGCGGCATGGGCCGTGGCGTCCGCACAATGGGGATGGGACCGGTGTGCACGGCGTCGGACTTGGGCACCGGACCGCGCCAGCCATGGATGGGCAGCTCGAACTTGCGGACCAGGCGGGCCGAGAAGGGGGTCTGGTGGGTGCGGGCCAGCCGGACCGGGGTGGCCGATTTGGTCACTTCCACGCGGGCGCCGGGCGGCAGGTCCACCGAGCGCCGGCCATCGCACCACAGGACACCCTGGGCGTCGGTGCGTCCCAGCACCTCAACAGCGAGCCTGGAACGGGGCGATACGACAAGGGGCTTGGCGAAGAGCGCATGCGCACTGATGGGCACGATCACCAGCGCCTCCACCTCCGGCCACACCACGGGACCCCCGGCGGAGAACGCGTAAGCCGTGGAGCCCGTGGGGGTGGCCAGCACGATGCCGTCGGAGCCGAAGGACGTCAGCGGTCGCTCGTCCACCTCGGTCACCACCTCGAGCATCCGTTCCCTGTTGGCTTTCTCGATGGCGGCCTCGTTTAAAGCCCAGGTGTGCCAAATCTTCTGGCCGCGCACCCAGACCTGGACATCGATGGTCATCCGCTCTTCAACGGTGTACTCGCGGCTGGCAATCCACTCCACGGTCTGGGCAAGGTCCGCCCGCTCGCTTTCAGCCAGGAAGCCCACATGGCCCAGGTTCACGCCCAGCAGCGGCACGTCCACCTCGCGGACCAGCTCAGCGGCCCGGAGGATGGTTCCATCGCCGCCAAGGACCATGACCAGTTCCACATCGGGCAGCTGGACGTGGTCGTGGAGCACCTCCACCGGCTGGGCCAGGTGCCCGAAGAACCGTTCCATGTCGCCCAGTTCGGACTCCTGCATCACGGGGACCATGCCTGAAGCATGCAGCAGGGCGCAGGCTTCCCAGGCGGCTTTCAGTGACTCCTCGCGGCCGGTGTGGGCAAGGACCAGTACACGCCTGCTCATCAGGTTCCGCTCTCTAGTGGTTCGGCCAGATTTGTCCGAGCAAAGCAGCAGCTGCTGCCTCACGCTCTTCGATCTTAGGCAAGTCTTGGGTGATCCTGCGTTTTATCCACAGGAAGTATTCGACGTTTCCGTCCTGTCCGGGCAGCGGACTGGCCGCAAGGCCGCACAGGTCCAGGCCGGCGTCGAGCGCCGCCCTGGCCACCTTTTCCACGGCCATCCGCCGCTCGCGCTCCGACGTCACCACGCCGGTGCGGCCCAGGCGGTCCTTACCGATCTCGAATTGCGGCTTGACCATCAGCACCAGGTCGCCGCCGGGCTCCGTGCAGTCAGCCAGCGGCTGCACCACAAGGGTGAGGGAGATGAAGGACAGGTCGGCGACGGTCAGGGCGGCCGGGCCGCCGATGTCCGCGGGCGCCATGTACCGGACGTTCATGCCCTCGTGGACCTCCACGCGGGGGTCGTCCCGGAGGTGCGGCACCAGCTGGCCGTGCCCGACGTCGACCGCCACCACGTGTGCGGCCCCGCGCCTCAGCAGGACGTCCGTGAAGCCGCCGGTGGAGGCACCGGCGTCGAGGCACCTTTTGCCTTGGGCCGAAACCTCCGGGAATGCGTCCAGGGCGCCGGCCAGCTTGTGCCCGGCACGGCTGGCGTAGGTGTCCTGGTCATCATGTTCGACGGCCAGGTCCCGGCTGTCGTCAACCTGCAGGGAGGCCTTGGCAAGGACCTGGCCGCCGGAACGGACCTTGCCCTCGGCAATCAGCGAGGCTGCGTGCGTCCGGGACCTGGCCAGTCCGCGGGCCACCAATGCCTGGTCGAGGCGTACCGGCATCAGGCGGCCCCGCCGGTCTTTTCGCTGCCTGTGGGACCGCTGTCTGCGGGTTCGCTGTTGAGGGCGGCCAGCAGTTCATCGTGCAGCACGTTGTAAACGGCTTCGTGCTCCGCTGCCGGAAGGCCGGGCAGGTCGAGAAGCCTGGCGGTGGCCTGTGCCACCTGCGGATCCCTGATGTCCTGCCCGGGGGCCTGGGGCCACTCCGGGGCCGGCTGGTCTGTCGGATGGTCCGGTTCGGTCAGCTCGGTCATAGAACCAGTCTAGTGATCCAGCCACACCAGCTTGGGCGCCTGCGGGGTTGACGCGTCAGGCGTCCCGGCCCACCAGGCGGCACACGCCGCGCGCCACGAGTTGAGGTCGTCCTGGCTGCCAATGATGCCCACTGCTCCATTGGCCACGCGCGCCGTCGACTGCCCGCACGTGTAAGTGCCGTCGTCGTGCGTTATCTCCGGGTATGGCCGGTGCAGGTCCGTAAGGTTTTCGATGATGTACGCGGGACGTTCCGCGGCGCGGGCCGCCAGGATGGTCTCGCGCGTGTCGACGCCGGTCAGGACGGCCACGGTGGCGAAGCCGGCGTTATTGCCGCCCAGGATGTCCGTGTCCAGCCGGTCGCCCACCACCAGGGGGCGCCCGGCGCCAAGCCGCTTGGCGGCCGAATGGAAAAGCGGCGCTTCCGGCTTACCCGCGACTTTCGGCTGCTGCCCGGTGGCCGCAGCGACCGCCGCCACCAGGGTGCCGTTTCCAGGAGCGATGCCGCGCGCCTGGGGAATCGACATGTCCGTGTTAGTGGCCACCCAGAGGGCACCGGCGTTCACCACATAGGTGGCTTCCGCCAGGTCCTTCCAGCCAATGGCAGGGCTGAAACCCTGGACCACGGCGACCGGGTCCTCATCCTGGCCGGCCACCGGGACCAGGCCCGCCAGCTCAATTTCGCGGGCGAGGGCCGGACTGCCGGTGATGAGGATCCTTGACCCCGGAGCCAGCATCGAGGCGAGCAGCTCGGCCGCCGCCTGGGATGAACTGACCACCTGGTTGTCCTCTGCCGGCGCACCCAGCTCACGGAGATGCGCGGCCACTTCCGCCGGTGACCGGGAGGCGTTGTTGGTGACATAGCCCAGGCCAATGCCCAGCCCGGAAAGCTGCTTCAGCGACTCAACAGCTCCGGGTATGGCGTGGGGCCCGGCGTAGACCACGCCGTCCAGGTCGGCGAGGAGTGCGTCGAAGCGGGAAACCAGGGAAACATCGCTCATCTGTGTTCAGTCTTCCCGGCGGTCTTCGTCGTGCTCAATGCCTGCGTTGTCCTGGGCAGCGGTGTCGTCTGCGCTGGCATCGTCAGCACCGGCGTCGTCTGCACCGGCGTCGTCCGCGGGCACGGAGTGGAGCTCGTCGTGTTCCACCGAGTCCTGGTCCGATTCTGCATCGTCGGAAACGAAGTAGTCGGCATCCTGGTCGTCGATGCTGCTGTCCTGTGAGGACTTCGCCTCGGCTGCGCGGGCGCTCCCGGCAGCTGCCTCCGTGGAACCTGCTGCGGGCGTTTCGGGCCCAGTGCCCTTGGAGGCGCGGTCCAGCATCCGCCGGCGTTCTGCCTCTTCCCGGGCTTCCTCTTCCTCGTCCCAGCCGAGGTCGATGATTTCGGGTTCTTCGTCAGCGCCCAAGCCCAGGGCATTTTCTGCCACGACGGCCTGCCGGCTCCACTTCTGCGACTCGTCTTCGCGCCCCACTGCAGCCAGCGCATCGGCGTAGGCGCGGAAGAGGCGCGGGCTGTAGGAGAACGCGCGGTTCAAGTCCAGCTGCGGGATTTCAAGTTCGGCTACTGCCGCGTCAAGCTGGCCCAGGTCGGTGCGCGCACCGGCGGCGACGATTGCCAGTTCCACCTTGCCGGGGGCATCCAGGTCCTGGGCTTCCTCAGAGCGCGCCACATCCAGGGCACGGTCGGGGCGTCCCAGGCCACGCTCGCAGTCCGCCATGATGGGGAGGTGGACGTTGGAACCACTGATACGGCGGAAGGTGCGGAACTCGCGGAGCGCCTCACCGTAGTGCCCGGCGGCGTAGGCTGTCAGGCCAACGGCTTCCCGGACAGCGGCGAGCCGGCCGCCGCGGCGGCTGGCTGCCAGGGCGTGCTGGAAGGCAAGCTCCGGCTCGTCATCGATGAGGCGGCCGGCCATCACCAGGTGGCGGGCCACCCATTCCGAGCTCTTGGCTTCGAGGGTCTTGATCTGGTGCTGGGTGGCGCGGTCCAGTTCTTTACCCGTGACGTCTTCATCGATTTCGGGTGAGCGTTCCCGGTCCGGGCGGTTGGCGCTGCGGAGGTCAGCGGCGTTGGGGACGCGGACAGGACGGTCTTCCTGGAGATCGCGGCCAAAGCTGCGGGGGCCGGCTCCACGGCCGGACTCGGCGCGGGAGTCACCGCGGTCGAAGCTGCGGGGAGCCCGGTCCTGCCGGTCTCCGAACGGCTTGCGGTTATCGCCGCCGCCAAAACCACGGCGGTCGCCTTCGCCGTCGCGGCGCGGACGGTCACCAAACGGCTTACGGTCACGGTCACCGCCGCCAAAACCACGGCGATCACCCTCGCCATCGCGACGGGGACGGTCACCAAACGGCTTACGGTCACGGTCACCGCCGCCAAAACCACGGCGATCACCCTCGCCATCGCGGCGCGGACGGTCACCAAACGGCTTACGGTCACGGTCACCGCCGCCAAAACCACGGCGATCACCCTCGCCATCGCGGCGCGGACGGTCACCGAACGGCTTACGGTCACGGTCGTTGAACTGGCGACGGTCGCCCTCGCCATCGCGGCGCGGACGGTCTCCAAAGGGCTTGCGGTCACGGTCACCGAACGGCTTCCGCTCGCCACCGCCGGCACCGCCGCCAAAACCGCGACGGTCACCTTCGCCATCGCGACGGGGGCGGTCTCCAAAGGGCTTGCGGTCACGGTCACCGAACGGCTTCCGCTCGCCACCGCCGGCAGAGCCGCCGCGGGAGAAGTTGTTGCCATCGCGGTCGGACCGGGACCGGAATCCGCGGGGCTCACCGCCGGAGTTGTTGTTGCCGCGGAACGCGCCCCGGTCGTTGCCTCGGTTGCCACCGTTATGCTCGGCCATGTGGATTCCTCCTGTTGTGAGCCGACCACTGGCGCAACTGCAGCCGCTCGTTTCGTTTCCTACGCAACCCGAAATCAAGCGCTTCGAAGTCCGTACATCTTCATCAATTCTAGTGGAGCCACCAAATCCCCCCGGACAGTGCGGGCCCTGGGAGCGGGTATCGTGGCCATCTTCACAACGGGACAGCCCTGCGGCAGCCGCTGCCCGCTGTAACCAGGCATGGCAGCCGGCATGAACTCTGCCCGCCGGACGCCGCTTGCAGCTCCCGCGGGTTTTGTGTGTTAAATGTGGGAGGCCCCAACCGTGTGGTTGGGGCCTCGACCATTAATAGTTGTTCCGGCGGTGACCTACTCTCCCACACCCTCCCGGGTGCAGTACCATCGGCGCTGTGGGTCTTAGCTTCCGGGTTCGGAATGGGACCGGGCGTTTCCCCCACGCTATGACCGCCGTAACCCTTGTACC
>NZ_JBEGHP010000023.1:0-605331 GCF_040676255.1 Pseudarthrobacter sp. LMD1-1-1.1
TAAGACCCACAGCGCCGATGGTACTGCACCCGGGAGGGTGTGGGAGAGTAGGTCACCGCCGGAACAACTATTAATGGTCGAGGCCCCAACCACACGGTTGGGGCCTCCCACATTTAACACACAAAACACCCCATGCCGCAGCGAGCGGAACCCCGTTCCAGGGAAACCCTCGGGCCAGTGCTCCAACGCGCCATCCCATCCTGCCCGGATTCTTCGGACTCGCCATCACTTCCCGCCCACTACCTGACAGCAGGTGATGCTGAAGGGGGAGAAGGGGCAGGATGTGAGAGCGCGTTGGGGGAGAAGGGGCAGGATGTGATAGCGGGTAGGGGGAGAGGGGGGCAGGATGTGATGCCGCGTTGGGGGAGAAGGGGCAGGACGTGATGCCGCGTCGCGGAGAGGTTCGTAACGAGGATGATGGATTGTTGAACAATCCGGCTTTTTAGGGCATTCTTGAAGGACACCAATCCGAGACGGAGATCACAATGCCCAGCATCGACCTGAACAGCGACGTCGGCGAGTCCTTTGGGAACTGGTCCTTCGGCGACGACGCCGCCATTTTCGAAAGTGTATCCAGCGCCAACGTAGCCTGCGGCTTCCACGCGGGCGATCCCGTGGGCATCATGGCCACCTGCCAGGCTGCTGTGAAGGCCGGCGTCACCGTTGGCGCCCACCCCGGTTACCGGGATCTGGCCGGATTTGGCCGCCGCTTCGTGGACATGACCCCGGAAGAGCTGACCGCTGACGTCGTCTACCAGATCGGCGCAGTCCAGGCAGTAGCCCTCGCAGCAGGAACAGCCGTCCGCTACGTCAAGCCCCACGGTGCCCTCTACAACACCATCGTGAACCACCCCAAGCAGGCCGGCGCCGTGGTCGCAGCGATCCTCGCCGTGGACCCCACGCTGCCCCTTATGGTGCTCCCCAACTCCGAGATCCAGCGCCAGGCCGAAGCCGCCGGACTGCGGACCGTGGCCGAGGCGTTCGCTGACCGGGCCTACAATCCGGACGGCACCCTGGTCTCCCGGCGCGAACCGGGCGCAGTGCTGCACGAGGTCGCTGACGTCGTCGAGCACGTCCTGCGCCTGGCCACCGACGGCGTTGTCCGTGCCATCGACGGCTCCCTGGTCCCCGTCAACGCCGAGAGCATCTGCCTGCACGGTGACACCCCCGGGTCCGTGGCGATGGCCGCCGCCGTCCGCGCCGCACTGGTGGATGCCGGCATCCAGATCCAGAGCTTCGCCTAGCCATGACCGCGCAGCAGCACGAGGCTCAAACTGCCGCCCACGCGGCCCTGACCGGGATCCGCCCCGCAGGGGACAGGGCCATCCTGGTGGAGCTGCCGTCCCTGGACGCCGTCCTCAGCCTCCAGGCGCAGCTCACCGCACATCCGCAGCCGGGCCAGGTGGACGTCATCGCTGCCGCCTCCACGGTCCTCATCACGACGGATTCGCCGCAGGCAGCGCAGGCACTGGCCGCGCACGTCCGCAGCCTGGACCTCGAGGCGCCCACAGAAACCGCGGGCACGCTGGTCACCATCGACGTGGTGTACGACGGCGAGGACCTGGATGAGGTTGCCACGCTCACCGGGCTGGACCGCGGGGGAGTCGTGGCAGCCCACACCGGCCAGCTGTGGACCGCGGCCTTCGCGGGCTTTGCTCCGGGCTTCGCCTACCTCACCGGGCAGGATTCCAGCCTGGAGGTTCCCCGCCGCCGCTCGCCGCGCACCGCCGTCCCCGCCGGAGCTGTTGCCCTGGGCGGCGCCTACTCGGCCGTCTACCCCCGGCAATCCCCGGGCGGCTGGCAACTGATCGGCCGGACCGATGCTGCCATGTGGGACTTGGGCCGGGAAAGTCCCGCGCTGGTCCGGCCCGGGGACACCGTCCGGTTCAACGCGGTCCGTGCCCAAGCGACCGTGACCCACCACCAGCAGTCCAATGCCGGCGCGGCCTCAAAGGAAGCACAAGCCACCGAAGGCCTCGCCGTCCGAAAGCCCGGACTGCAGTCCACCATCCAGGACCTGGGCCGCCCGGGCTACGCGTCGCTGGGCGTCAGTAGCGCCGGCGCCATGGACCGCGGAGCACTCCGCCGCGCCAACCGCCTGGTGGGCAACGGGGAAGGCGATGCCGGAATCGAACTCCTCTTCGGCGGACTGGAACTCGTTGCCCTCAGCGACCAGGTCCTGGCGGTCACCGGAGCAGCCGTTCCGTTGGAGATCATGCCGGATGGGCTGCGGGCTGGGGAAGAAAGGCGGACGACGGCGGTACGCCACGCGGCGTGCGATGCCCCCTTTGCCCTCCTGGCAGGGGAGCGGCTGACCGTCGGCACCCCCACCGCAGGCCTCCGCTCCTACGTGGGTGTCCGCGGCGGACTCGGCGGACCCGAAGCCCTGGGCAGCCGTTCCACGGACACCATGTCCGGCATCGGTCCCGAACCGCTTCAGGCGGGCACCGTCCTGCCCGTGCGGACTCCCAAGCCCGGGAGCATCGTGGGCCACCCCGAGGCCTTGCCACTCCCGGACCGGAACGAAGCCACAGTGCTGCGCGTGGTCCCCGGACCCCGGGAGGACTGGTTCAGCGGCGAAACCCTGCAGGATTTCCTCACCCAGGAGTGGACCGTCACACCCCAGTCGAACCGGATCGGCCTCAGGCTGAACGGCCACGCCCTCACCCGCAGCCGGGACGGAGAGTTGGCCAGCGAAGGAACCGTCCGCGGCGCCGTGCAGGTACCCCCGGAAGGCCAGCCCGTCCTGTTCCTCTCCGACCACCCGGTGACCGGCGGGTATCCGGTGATTGCCGTCGTCGTCCACGCAGACCTGGACAAAGCCGCCCAACTTCCCCCGGGCACCACCGTGCGGTTCGCCGCCATGCTCCCGGCAGAACTGCCCGAAACTCCTAAGGAAAGCCCCCATGCGTAAAGTCCTCATTGCCAACCGAGGCGAGATTGCCGTCCGGATCGCCCGGGCCTGCGACGATGCAGGCCTGGAAAGCGTGGCCGTCTACGCCGATCCCGACGCCGATGCACTGCACGTTTCCGCCGCCACCGAGGCGTACGCGCTGCCCGGCTCCAAGCCCCAGGACACCTACCTGGACATCGAAAAAATACTCGCCATCGCGGTGAAAAGCGGCGCCGACGCCGTCCACCCCGGCTACGGCTTCCTATCCGAAAACGCCGGCTTCGCCCAGGCAGTCATCGACGCCGGGCTGACCTGGATCGGGCCGTCCCCGGAAACCATCCGGCTCCTGGGCGACAAGGTCAGCGCCCGCGAAGTGGCGGTCCGCGCCGGCGCCCCGCTGGCCCCGGGCAGCGACGGCCCGGTGGCCAGCGCCGCCGAGGTCCGGGCGTTCGCCGAGCAGGTGGGACTCCCCGTCGCCATCAAGGCTGCCTTTGGCGGCGGCGGCCGCGGCCTGAAGGTGGTCCGGAACCAAGCCGACATCGAGGAAAGCTTCGACTCCGCCGTCCGTGAATCCCTGGCCGCCTTCGGCCGCAGCGAGTGCTACGTGGAGAAATTCCTTGACCGGCCCCGCCACGTGGAAGCCCAGGTCATCGCCGACACGCACGGCAACGTGGTGGTGGTGGGCACCCGAGACTGTTCCCTGCAGCGCCGCCACCAGAAACTCGTCGAGGAGGCTCCCGCGCCCTTCCTCACCCCCGACCAGCGGGCGGCCATCCACGCCTCGGCCAAGGCCATTTGCCGCGAGGCCGGCTATGTGGGCGCCGGCACGGTGGAGTACCTGCTGGACGGCAGCGGCTTCCTGAGCTTCCTGGAGGTGAACACCCGGCTGCAGGTGGAGCATCCCATCACGGAGGAGACCTCGGGCGTGGACCTGGTGGCAGCCCAGTTGGCCATTGCGGCGGGGGAGAAGCTGCCCATCCTGGAGGACCCGGAACCGCGCGGCCACGCGTTCGAGTTCCGGATCAACGCCGAGGACCCGGGCCGCGGCTTCCTGCCGTCCCCGGGTGCCGTCACCGGGTTCGAGGTGCCCACCGGACCCGGCATCCGCGTGGATACCGGTGTCCGCGCCGGTTCCGTGGTGCCGGGGCAGTTCGACTCCCTGCTCGCCAAACTGGTGGTCACCGGCGCGGACCGGCAGCAGGCCCTCCGCCGCGCCCGCCGCGCCCTGCGCGAGTTCCGCATCGGCGGCCTGGCCACCGTGCTGCCGTTCCACCGGGCCGTGGTGGAGACCCCTGACTTCACCCGCACCGACGGGCTGGACATTTACACCACCTGGATCGAGAGCGGGTTCGCGGCATCCCTGGAGGCGGACCCTGCCTTCAGTCCCGCCGCCCCGGAGGAGCCCCGCCGCACCATCGGCATCGAGGTGGACGGCAAGCGCATGGAACTGGGGCTGCCCAAGGCGCTGCTGGATTCACTGCTGGACGGCGGCGGCCGCCGGGGTGCGGACGGCCCGAAGCAGAAGGCAGAGGAAGAGGCGGAACAGAACGACGGCGACCTGCTGGCCACCATGGCCGGCACCGTGGTCAAGTGGCTGGCCCAGCCCGGAGCCTCGGTCGAGGAAGGGGAAACGGTCCTGGTGCTCGAAGCCATGAAGATGGAGACCGCCGTCGCCGCCCACCGCGCCGGCACGCTGGGCGAGCAGTTCGCAGCGGCGGGGGACCCCGTGGCGCCAGGCCAAGTGCTCACCAGCATCGGGTGAGCGGGGACGCCGGCGCGCCGGCACAGGCCTGGGCCGATATCGTGGTGCCATGACGTTTGACGAGGTGCTGGCCGATCTCCAGGCCCAGGCCAGGACCACAAAGCACTCCGAGACCGGGCTTTGGGTGGCCGCCCAGCTGCGCAGCCGCATCGCGGCCGGCAAGCTCAAGCCCGGTTCCAAGCTCGCGGAGGAAGCCCTCCGCGAGGCCCTTGGCGTGTCACGCAACACCCTGCGGGAGGCGTTCACCGCGCTCCACGCCGAGCACATCGTCACCCGCATCCCCAACCGGGGCGTCTTCGTCGCCCACCCGACGGCGGATGACATCCGCGAGATCTACCGCGTCCGCCGCTTCCTGGAACCTGCGGCAGTGCTGTGGTCCGGCGAGACCTCCATCGAGCCGCTGCCGGCCATCATTAAGGCCGCCAGGGCCGCCGCCGTGGAGGGGGACATTCCCGGCATGGCGGGCGCCAACCAGGACTTCCACCGCGCCCTCGTTAACCGTGCCGGCAGTGAGCGGCTCAACAGCCTCATGGACCAGGTCCTGGCCGAAATGCGCCTGGTGTTCCACTCCATGGCCGCCAACCCCGCATTCCATGAGCCGTACGTGGAGGACAACGCCAGGATCGTGGAGCTCATGGAAGCCGGGGACCGGGCCGCGGCAGCGGACTTCCTGTCCGCCTACCTGGACCGAGCCGAAGCGCAGCTGCTCGCTGCCGTCGAACGCTGACCAAGACCCTTCCCAGGGAGGGGTTGCAGGATTGTTGAACAAAACGGTATGCTGTGGATCACACCGTTGTTCTGCAGCTCACTGCATCCTGCAGCTCTGACGTAACCGGGGCTCCCGCCCCTCGGCGCCGCCCAACCAGTCAACCGGGCACGGACGCGCCGGCCCCCACTTTCGCAGACCCGTCACGGGTCCCCTGGGAAGGGATAATCATGCTTGTACTCATCGGGGTGCTGCTGGTGATCGTTGGCTTCGCCATCCGCCTGAACCCCCTGATTGTCGTCACCGTCGCCGGCATCGTCACCGCACTGCTGGGCGGGATGAACCCCGCACAGATCCTCGACTCGTTCGGCACCGGCTTCGCCAGCAGCCGTTCGGTCACCATCTTCGTGGCGGTGCTGCCGGTGGTGGGCATTATCGAGTACTTCGGACTGCAGGAGCAGGCCAAGGTCCTCATCGGCCGCCTGGCCAAGCTGACGGCGGGCCGCGTCCTGATCGGCTACCTGGCCGTCCGCCAGATCACCGCCGCCGTGGGCCTGAACAGCATCGGCGGCCACGCCCAGACCGTCCGCCCGCTGGTGTTCCCCATGGCCGAGGGCGCAGCACTGCGCCGCTACGGGCACGTTCCGGAAAAGATCAGCGAGAAGATCAAGGGCCACTCCGCCGGCGCTGACAACGTGGGCGTGTTCTTCGGCGAGGACGTCTTCGTGGCCGTGGGCTCCATCCTGCTGATCACCACGTTCGTGGACACCACGTACCACCTCCACCTGGAACCGCTCCAGCTGGCCCTCTGGGCCATCCCCACCGCCATCGCCGCCTTCCTCATCCACGGCTTCCGGCTCCTTCGCCTGGACAAGCAACTGGACAAGGAATACCGCGAATACGAGCTCACCGCCCAGAAGGAAACCGCAGGAGAAGCCAAATGATCAACGTTGAAGCCGTCTACTGGCTGATCGGCATTCTGTTCGTCGCCTGGGCATCGCTGATTGCCGCCGATGCCAACCACCCCCGCCGCTGGGGCAGCTCCGCCTTCTGGGGCCTGCTGGGCCTGTGCTTCTTCTACAGCACCTGGGTCCAGGCCGGCACCGCGCCCGGCTGGATCCTGGGCATCGCGGTCCTGATCCTGGTTGTCCTGGCCTCCACCGGCCTGCTGGGCCACGGCAAGCACCGCACCTCCACCGGCCCGCAGCGCGAGGCCTTCGCGAAGCGCTTCGGCAACAAGCTCTTCATCCCCGCCCTGACGCTGCCCCTGGTCACCGTCATCCTGGTCCTTGCGGCGCCCGTGCTGAACATCGGCGGCACCCCGCTGCTGGACCCCAAGAACACCACGCTGGTAGCCCTGGCCATCGGCGCCGTGGCCGCCGTCGTCGTCGCCCTCCTGATCCTTAAGCCGAAGAACCCGGCAACGCCCATTTTTGAGAGCCGCCGCATCCTCGAATCCATCGGTTGGGCCGCGCTGCTGCCGCAGATGCTCACCACGCTGGGCATCCTCTTCACCAAGGCCGGCGTGGGAACCGCCGTGGGCGCCCTGGCCTCCGGGCTGCTGCCCAAGGGCTCGCTGATCGCAGGCGTGCTGGTCTACTGCATCGGCATGTTCCTCTTCACCGTGCTCATGGGCAACGGCTTCGCCGCCTTCCCCATCATGACCGCCGCCATCGGCTGGCCCGTGCTGGTGCAGACCTTCCACGGCGACCCCGCCATCATCTTCGCGATCGGCATGCTCGCCGGCTTCTGCGGCACGCTCTGCACCCCCATGGCCGCCAACTTCAACCTGGTGCCGTCCGCACTGCTGGAAATGAAGAACAAGTACGGCGTCATCACGGCGCAGGTGGGCACGGCCATCCCGCTGCTGGCGGTCAACATCGCACTGATGTACTTCCTGGCCTTCCACTAAACCCCTTCGCAAAGGAGCACCATGGACAACGATCTTCGCGCACAGGCGGCACCGGATTACGCGGCCGTGGTGCTGGGCAACCTTTCCGAGCCCTTCCCGCACTCGGCCCACCACACCCAGGTGTCCGCCGACGACCGGCCCACCCCGGAGCAGATCCACCCCGCCTTCTACACCTCCTTCGACTGGCACTCCTGCGTGCACATGCACTGGCTGGGGGCCAGCCTGCTGGGCGGCACCCCCGGGTCACCTTCTGCCGGGGCTGCCCCGGCGGGAGCGTCCGACGGCGGCACGGCGGCCTGGGTGGACAGCTCCACCGAGGCGTCCCTCCGGGAAGCGCTGGGCGCCAACCTGACGCAGGCGAAGCTGGCAGTGGAACGGGACTACCTGGTGGCCAACCCCTCCTGGGAGCGGCCCTACGGGTGGGCGTGGCTGATGCGGCTGGCCGCCACATGTTCCGCGTCCTCCGATGCGCAGCTCCGGGAATGGGGCACCGCCTTGGAGCCGCTGGTGGACGCCGTGGCGGAGCTCAGCGTGGCGTGGATGGCCAAGGCCCAGTACCCGGTCCGGCACGGGCTGCACACCAACGCCGCGTTCGGTGTCGGCTACATGCTGGATGCCTTCCGGTCGCTGGGCCGGGCTGATGCTGCCGCGGCGTGCGAGGAAGTGGCCCGCACCTGGTTCGGGAACGACCGTGGCTGGCCGGGCGACTGGGAGCTCAGCGGCCAGGACTTCCTCTCCGCCGGGCTGAGCGAGGCGGACCTGATGCGCCGCGTCCTGTCCGCCGACGAGTTCGACGCTTGGTTCGCGGCGTTCCTCCCCGGCCTTTCCGCTGAGTCGCGGATCCTGCAGCCTGTCAGCGTCACGGACGAAACCGACGGCTACCTGGTGCACCTCCACGGGTTGAACCTGACCCGCGCCGGACAGGTGGCCCGGATCATCGCCACCCTCCGGGAATCCTCCACGTCCGTGGCGTCCGCCGCGGCGGCTGAGCTCAACGAGGCCCTGGACCCGCTGCTGAAGGCCGGGCTTCGCGGGCTGGAGAGTGGCGACTTCATGTCCACGCACTGGCTGGCCAGCTTCGCCTGGGACGCGCTGGGATCCGTGGCGGCGCTGGACTGACTATCCAGCAGGTGACGGGATGAACCAGTCACACTCGGTGTGAAGGGACGCGGCGGTGCCCATATGGGCGCCGCCGCGTTAGTCTTTTCCCACCACGCCCAGTGCGTGACCTGGGAGCAGCGGGCAGGGTCGTAATGAGCTGACCGTCCGCCCGCGAGCCCAGAGGAATTCCATGCGCCAGCACGCCAGCACCTGCACGCCAGACCCTGCAACGGCAGGGCAAACCGCCCTCAAGCCCAGGAGGAAGCGGACCAGGCATCCCCGGATCGCCGTGGGGGACAGGGTCCGCTTCGCCGAGGGAACCGTCTCCGGCACCGGGGTGGTGGATGCCGTGACCTCCGACTACTCCGTTATCTGGGTATGGACGGACGAAGGCCAGGGCCGGCGGATGTTCCTGCAGGGGTACGGAAGCATCGTCACCGCAGTGGAGGCCTAATTCAGCTGTTCGGAGCGCGCGGCGCGCCGCCCGTCCGCTTGGAGGATGCCGTCCCGGACCCCTGCGCGGATCACGCCGTACAGGATGTAGAAGAAGACGGCTCCCACGAGGACAAACAGGACCAGCCCGGTAAAGTCACCCATTGTTTTCCTCCTCCGGCCAGTACGGCTGAACGGAAGCCGCTGCCTGACGCAGGGCCCCGCCGTCGAGCATCAACGACGTTTCCTCCAGGCCGAAGTCGGTCCATTGGCAAACCAGCCGGAGATCCCCGGCTGGGGGCAGCGGCCACAGCCAAAGGGTGCCGCTGCCGGAGAACTCCTCATCGCCCCCGCCGCCACCGCCGCCGTTCAGGGCGAGGACCGGAGGCTCCGGGTTGGTGCCCGGTTCCATCAGCCCGTAGGGAATTTGGCTGCCGGTGCTCGCTTTTGAACCGTCAGGAAATTCGACGCCGAACATCAGCCCGGTCTGCCGCTCGCTGCGCCCGCGAAAGCCCCTGCCGGGCTGGAAGAACAGCGGCTGCAAATCGTCCCAGTCCCTATCGGATTGATCGGTCCGGCGGAAGAGCCAGGACAGACTGAACAGGCACCCGGTAGAGAAGACTTCGGCGCCTTTGACCGCCACCACCATTCCCGGTGTCCGGCTCACGAACGTGCCCAGATGGACAACGGCAGGCAGTTCGTAGGCGGGTGCAGCCACCCAAGGGGGCGGGACGTGCCTGGTTGACCGCGGCCGGGGCGGCAGGGGAGGGACGGGAAAGTCCTGGAAGAAGGTCATGATGGTCCTTGGGTCCGCTGGCTGCGACCGACCAGCGGAACAAGCGGCTGCGCCGCCCTGGATCCCCCAATCCGTCCTTGCCCGGCCAGTCTAGCGGGATGCCTCAGGGCCGGGTGGCCTCCTCGAGGATTTCCAGCAGGTGGCGGTAGGAGTGGCCGGTCGCCTTGGACATCCCCAGCTCGCAGGTGCGGTTGGTGGAGGCATAGGCATCGAACTCCCGCTCGTTGATCTCGCCGGCCTGCCGGTTGGTGGCGGAGTCGGTGAGTTCAGGGTGGAGCAGGCCCCGGTCGCCGGCGAACGCGCAGCACCCCCAGTTGACCGGCACGAACACGTCATCCGTGACGGCCCCGGCGATGTCGAGCAGCGCGGGGTTGGTTCCCAGCTGGGTGGATGAGCACGTGGGGTGCAGGGCCATGGAACCCAGGGGAGCGGTTACCGTGAGCTGGCCCAGGACGTGCTGGTGGACGAACTCCACCGAGTCAACGAAGCGCAGTCCGGCATACCGTTCCCCGTCCGCGCCGGCAAGACGCTTCATGGTCTCCAGGCCTTCCGTGCAGGAAGCGGCATCGCACACCACGGGCAGCCTGCCGCGGCCGCTGGCCTCGTACAGCTGGTCCAGGACCTTGGCGGTCATGGCGTCGTAGCCCTGGGAGAAGCCCTTGGATTTCCACGGCGTGCCGCAGCACAGGCTCTGGATGCCTTCGGGGACGGTTATGCCCACTCCGGCACGTTCGCAGAGGTCCAGGAATGCCTGGGCTGAGCCCTTTCCCTTGCCTTCCGGTCCCTCCGCGGGGCCGAACATGGTGCCGATGCAGGCCGGGAAGAACACCGCCACGCTGCCTGGGTCCCGGCGTTCCCGGCGCCTGGAACCGCCGCCGGGCAGCACGTCGGCGTAGGCGGGCACCGCCTCCGGTCCCAGCAGCGCACGGCCGACGGCGGTCGCGGCCTTTGGCAGCGGCGCCGGCATGGCCTTGGCTACAGTCAGGGCCAGGCCGCCGCCGGCGGTCACGGCGCCCCAGTTTTCGGCGGCCTTGTTCCAGCCGGCCGCGGCGACGGTGTTCGCATTTTCCTTGCGCAGCCGACGGACCAGGTCCCCGGTGTTGATCAGCACCGGGCAGGCGGTGACGCACATGCCGTCCGCAGCGCAGGTCTGCATGCCGTCGTAGTCATAGTCCTTGCGCAGGCTGCCGGCGAGGGCGTGGTCGCCGCGCTGCTCAGCGGCAGCAATGTCGCGCCGAAGCACGATGCGTTGGCGCGGAGTAAGCGTGATGTCCTTGCTGGGGCACACCGGTTCGCAGTACCCGCACTCGACACAGCGGTCCACCTCCTCCTCGACGGTGGGAGCCACCTTGAGGTTTTCGATGTAGGAGAGGGGGTCGTCGGCGAGCAGCACACCCGGGTTCAGGAGGTTGGCCGGGTCGATCAGCCGCTTGATCTCCTGCATGACTGCGTAGAGCTCGTCGCCATACTGGCGGCGGACGAAGGGGGCCATGATGCGGCCTGTCCCGTGCTCGGCCTTGAGTGAACCGCCCGCGCCGAGGACCAGGTCCACCATCTCGTCGGTGAAGGCCTGGTAGCGCAGCAGTTGGTCCGGATCGTCGAAGCGCTCGTTGAGCATGAAGTGGACGTTTCCGTCTTTGGCGTGCCCGAAGATCACCGATTCCTTGTAGTGGTGCTCGTGGAAGAGCTGTGTCAGTTCGCCGCAGGTGCCGGCAAGGGCGGGAACCGGGACAACGATGTCCTCCAGCAGTGCGTTGGTTCCGGAGGGGCGGGCGCCTGCCACGGCCGTGTACAGGCCCTTGCGGACGTGCCACAGGGCAGCCCGGTCTTTCGGGTCGGAGGTCAGCGCGAAGGGTGTTGCAAGGTCCAGCGAGTCGAACAGCTGCTGCGAGCCTGCGCGCTTGCCGGACAGTTCGGCGGCGTCCGAGCCCTGGTGTTCCACCAGCAGCGCGGCGTGTCCTTGGACCGGCAGGGTACGGATCGCGGCGGGGGCGTCGGCGGCGGCCTGGGCCACCTTCAACGCTGCCGCGTCCATGAGTTCAATGGTGGCAAGGCCGGTGGACACCAGGTCCGGCAGGACTCCCATCGCCGCGTCGAGGGTGTTGAAGACCAGCAGACCGGTGGCAACGGCAGGTTTGACCTCGACGGTGCGGAAGACAGCCTCCGCCACGAAGCCGAGGGTTCCCTCGCTGCCGATCATCAGGTGCATCAGGATGTCCACGGGGCGTTCGTAATCCAGGAAGGAGTTCACGCCGTAGCCCATGGTGTTCTTCATCGAGAACAGTGAACGGATGATGCGGACGGACTGGTCGTTTCCCACCACCCGCCGGCGCAGCTTCAGGAGCCCCTCGTGGAGTTCCGGTTCCAGCTCGCGCAGCCGCCGGTCTGCGTCGGCGTCGGCGGTGTCGATGACCGTGCCCGAGGGCAGCACCAGCACCATTGATTCCAGCGTCCGGTAGGTGTTGAGCTCAGTGCCGCACGCCATTCCTGAGGAGTTGTTGGCGATGACACCGCCCACGGTGCAGGCGATTTCGCTGGCGGGATCCGGGCCGAGCTTGCGTCCAAAGGGGGCAAGCCTGGCGTTGACGCTGCGCACCGTGGCGCCGGGCTGGACACGGACCCGGGCGCCGCCGTCGAGCACCTCAACGCCGCGGAAATGCTGGCGGGTGTTGATCAGCAGGCTGTCACTCAGGGCCTGACCGGACAGGCTCGTGCCACCGGAACGAAAGGTGGCGGGAAGCCCAAGCTCCCGGCTGCGCCGGAGCAGGGCGCCAACGTCGGCGGCATTGCGTGGGGTGGCCACCCCTTGCGGGACCAGGAGGTAGTGCGAGGCGTCATGTGCCATGGCATGGCGGTCCAGGTCCCGCGTGCTGACGGTATCCGGATCCAGCAGGTGGACGGGGGATTCGGCTCCTGCGGCTGTGGTTCTCATGCGTGGCTCCAAGAAATCAGGTAATGGGGTGGGGCGGGGTGGCGTCCCCGGCCCGCTGGTAGAACCATTCGATGTGTTCGCGCAGCAGGCGTGCGGCGAGTTCGCCGTCACGGGACTGGACGGCATCAAAGATTCCGTGGTGTTGGGTGCGCAGGGCTGCCAGGACCGCCGGCCAGTCCTCCATCGCGTCCATGGCTCCCTTGACGTAGCCCACGATCGAGCCGCTGAGGGACTCCATGATGGTGGCCATGACTTCGTTGCCTGCAAGCGAACTCAGCGCCACATGGAACCTGGCGTCCAGCTCGTGGAAGGTTGCCCGGTCCAGCTCGGGTTGGTCCATGGCCTCCAGCAGTTGGGCCGCCTGTTTCCGCTCCGCGTCGCCGCCTTCGCGCGCGGCACCGGCGCGGGCAGTCCACGTCTCCAGGAGGATACGGGTTTGGACGATGTCCTGGACCGGCAGCCGGTTGCTGGCTACATGCAGCCGGAGGGCGGAGGAGAGTCCGGCGGACGGATCGGAGACCACAATGGCACCGGAGGTGGGACCGGAGCCTACCGAGCTGCGGACCACGCCCATGGCGTCGAGGATACGGATGGCCTCGCGTACGGACGCCCTGGATATTCCATAGTTTTCCGCCAGGGTCCGTTCGCCCGGGAGCCGGTCTCCGACCTTGATTTTGCCGGCCCGCAGGTCCGCTTCAATGTCTTTCAGGAGCGCATCGTGGGTTCGACGTCGGGGGGCTGCTCCGGCTGCGGCGGGTGTCACGGGCGATCCTCTGGAGTGGTGGAGTGCGGGCCGGGAGGGCCCGCACCCCGGTTGTGCGCGGGTGGAGGGCTACGGGAGCATCCAGCCCAGGACTGGGGTGGATTGCAGGTAGACGATGGTGCACAGCACCAGAAGCAACCCCACGCTCCATCCGACTACCTTACGCAGAAGGACCGACTCCTGGCCGTCAAGGTTCACGGCGGTGGCGGCAATGGCGAGGTTCTGCGGGCTGATGAGCTTGCCCACCACACCGCCCGCCGTATTGCCGGCCACGAGCAGGTTCGGGTCGATGCCTGCATTCAGGCCGGCGGTCTGCTGCAGCTTGGCAAACAGTGCGTTCGCGGAGGTGTCCGAACCTGTCACGGCCGTGCCCAGCCAGCCGAGCACCGGGGAGAGGAACGCGAAGAAGCTTCCGGTGCCGGCCAGCCAGACGCCGATCGAGACCGTCTGGCCCGAGTTGTTCATGACGTAGGCGAGGGCGAGCACCGTGATGATGGTCAGGCCGGCCCAGCGCATCTTGAAGATGGTCCGTCCGATTTCGGCCACGGCGTTGCCAACTGTCATGTGGAAGCGGCCGCCCTCATCGAAGCGGGCGTAGACGGCCGCGACGATCAACCCCGTGATCAGCAGGAGCGTGCCCGGGCTGGACAGCCACTGGAAGACGTAGACGGTGGAGGACAGCGGCTTGCCGTCGGCGCCCACCAGGGCGTCGTGCAGGACAGGCCATGGAACCTTGACATCGGTGGCGGCGAGGGCGGCCGGAAGGTCGACGCCGAGCTTCCACAGTTTGGCGATGCCGAACACCACGATGACCAGGAAGTAGGGAAACAGTGCCAGCCACGTGCGTGCCGGGGTGAGGCTTTCGCCGTCGGCCGCCTCTATGGTGGCGACGCTGCCGGACCGGGCGATTCGCGGACCCTGGCCTGCCGGCGTGGTGCCGGCCGCAGCGGCCTCCGCGGCGACGCCCAGCCGGTCACGCGCTGCTGTGGTGCCCCGGGGCTTCCAGAAGCGGAAGAACAGCACAGCCGCGCCCAGGCCCACCAGCGAGGCCATGATGTCGGTGAGTTCGTAGGAGAAGAAGTTCGAGCAGAGGAACTGCGCTGCGGCAAAGGAGAATCCGATGACAAGCGCGGCAGGCCAGCAGTCCTTCAAGCCCTTGCGTCCGTCCAGGATGAAGAGCAGGATCAGCGGGACGAAGGTTGCCAGCAACGGCGCCTGGCGGCCCACCATGGCACCAATGTCCGTGGCGTGCAGGCCCGTGAGTCCCGCAGCGGTGGTGATCGGGATGGCCATGGCACCAAAGGCGACCGGGGCGGTGTTTGCCACCAGCACGGCAGCAGCGGCGCGGAGCGGGGGCAGGCCCAGGGCCAGCAGCATGGTGGCGGTGATGGCCACCGGCGCACCAAAGCCGGCAAGGGCCTCGAGCAGCCCGCCGAAGCAGAACGCGATCAGGACGCCCTGCAGTCGGACGTCGCCCCCGCCGATGACGTCGAACACCCGCCGGAGGTCTTCAAACCGGCCGCTGAGCACCGTGACCTGGTAGAGCCAGACGGCCATGACCACGATCCACAGCACGGGGAAGGCGCCGAAGACCCCGCCCTGGGTGGCGGACAGAAGCGCCAGTCCGGCGGGCATCTTGAAAGCCAGGATGCCTACCGCCAGGGCCACCAGCAGGGCGAAGGCCCCGGCCACGTGGGCTTTGGTCCTGACGACGGCGAGAAGGACAAAGAAGGTCAGCAGCGGCAGCAGGCCGACGATGGCCGACCAGGCAACGCTGTTCAGCACCGGGTCTGTGCTGGGGGTGAAGTGGTCCACGAAGTTCCTCCACGATGAGGGCGATGGGGATGGCTTTGGTCAGACCACAATGGTCCGACCACGGAAGTGTAGCCCACTTTCGGCCAAAGTGTGAGCCGGTTCACCCTTCGCCGGTGGGGTTGTCAGTGGCCGCCATCACGTGGTCTACTGTGGTCAGACCATACCCTCACCCTTCCGGAAGGCCGTCATGAGAATTGCCTTGTTCGCCACCTGCATCGTGGACGCGATGTACCCGGCCACGGCGAAGGCCACCGTCAGGATCCTGGAGCGGCTGGGACACGAAGTGGTGTTCCCCGCCGGCCAGGCCTGCTGCGGCCAGA
Organism: Pseudarthrobacter sp. LMD1-1-1.1; assembly: GCF_040676255.1. Classification (NCBI taxonomy): domain Bacteria; kingdom Bacillati; phylum Actinomycetota; class Actinomycetes; order Micrococcales; family Micrococcaceae; genus Pseudarthrobacter; species Pseudarthrobacter sp. LMD1-1-1.1. The sequence goes on from NZ_JBEGHP010000023.1 coordinate 15,433, forward strand.
TGCACGTCAACAGCGGCTACCTCAAAGAAGCCGTCCCGGTGGTCGCCAACCACGTGGCCGCATTCGATACCGCGGACTACGACGTCGCGGTCGCCCCGTCCGGGTCCTGCGTGGCCTCGGTGAAGCACCAGCACCCCATGGTGGCGCGCGCCTGCGGCGACGCTGCCCTGGAAGCCCGGGCCACCGCCGTCGGCACCAAAACCTACGAGCTGTCCGAACTCCTGGTGGACGTGCTGGGCGTGACCGACGCCGGGGCGCAGCTGGGTTCCTACTTCCCGCACCGGGTGACCTACCATCCCAGCTGCCACGGGATGCGGCTGCTGCGGCTCGGGGACAGGCAGTCCCGCCTGCTGCGGACCGTGCAGGGAATCGACCTTGCCGAGCTGCCCGAACAGGACCAGTGCTGCGGCTTCGGCGGCACGTTTTCCGTGAAGAACGCCGATGTTTCGTCGGCCATGCTCCAGGACAAGGCGGCCAACATCGAGTCCACCGGGGCCGAGCTCTGCACCGGCGGGGACGCCTCCTGCCTGATGCACATCGGCGGCGGACTGTCCCGCCAGGGCAGCTCCACCACCACCCTCCACCTGGCTGAAATCCTCGCCAGCACCTTGGAAGAACCGGCGTCCGTCACCGGCGAAGTCCGCGTCTCCACCGGAAAGGCCCTGCGATGACCACCTTCCTGGGAATGCCCTCCCTGCCGGCCTTCGGCTCGGGCAACCTGTTCGCCGGGGAGTCCTTCCCCACGGCGGCGCACCGTGAACTGGGCAACGCGCAGTTGCGCGCCAACCTTGGCCATGCCACCCACACCATCCGCGACAAGCGCCAGGCGGTGGTCTCCGAACTGCCTGACTGGGAACAGCTGCGTGATGCGGGGTCCGCCATCAAGCAGGCGGTGATGTCCAGGCTGCCCGAGCTCCTGGAGGAGTTTGAAACGAACTTCACCGCACGCGGCGGCGTGATCCACTGGGCACGCGACGCCGGGGAAGCCAACGAAATCGTGGCCGGACTGGTCCGGGACACCGGCGAAACCGAAGTGGTCAAGATCAAGTCCATGGCCACCCAGGAAATCGGGCTCAACGAGTACCTCGAGGAGCAGGGCATCGGGGCCTTCGAAACCGACCTCGCCGAGCTCATCGTCCAGCTGGACCACGACAAGCCCAGCCACATCCTGGTTCCCGCCATCCACAAGAACCGCACCGAAATCCGGGACATCTTCCTCCGCGAAATGCCCGGTGCCGATCCTGCGCTGACCGACGATCCCTCCGTCCTGGCCATGGCTGCCCGCGAGCACCTGCGCCGGAAGTTCCTCACGGCGAAGGTAGCCGTGTCCGGGGCCAACTTCGCCCTTGCCGATTCCGGCACCCTGGCAGTCGTGGAATCCGAAGGCAACGGCCGCATGTGCCTCACGCTTCCGGAAACGCTGATCACGGTGATGGGCATCGAGAAGCTGCTGCCCACCTGGCAGGACCTGGAAGTGTTCATGCAGCTGCTCCCGCGTTCTTCCACCGGGGAACGGATGAACCCGTACACCTCCCTGTGGACCGGAGTGACGGAGGGCGACGGGCCGCAGAACGTGCACCTGGTGCTCCTGGACAACGGCCGCAGCGCCGCGCTCGCCGACGAAATGGGCCGCTCCGCCCTGCACTGCATCCGCTGCAGCGCCTGCATGAACGTCTGCCCGGTGTACGAGCGCACGGGCGGCCACGCCTACGGCTCCACCTACCCGGGCCCCATCGGCGCGATTCTTTCCCCGCTGCTCACCGGCATCCAGGCGGAGGAAAACAACTCCCTGCCGTACGCCTCCTCCCTGTGCGGTGCCTGCTACGACGCCTGCCCCGTCAAGATCAACATCCCGGACATCCTGGTGCACCTGCGCAGCGTGGATGTGGACAGCAAACGCGGGAAGAAGAAGGTCCCCAGCCAGATGGACGTGGGCATGAAAGCCGCATCCTGGGCTTTGTCCTCCGGCAAACGCCTGGGCCTGGTGGAGAAGGGGCTGCCGCTGGGCCGCCTGGCCGCGGGGCCGGACAGGAAGATCACCAAGCTGCCCGGCATCGCCGCCGGCTGGACCCAAAGCCGCGACATCCCGGCGCCCCCGGCACAGTCATTCCGGGACTGGTGGGCCAAGGAACACCGGAACGCCGGCGACGCTCCCGGCACACCGGAAGCCGGTCCGTCCCGTACGCCGTCCCCAGACACAAAGGAAACCCCGCAATGACCGCACGCGAAGACATCCTCTCCCGGATCAGGGCCGCATTGCAGGACAGCCCGCAGGCGCCGCAGATTCCGCGGGACTACCGGGCAGCATCGGAACTCGACACGGACGCACTCATCGAGCTCCTGGTGGACCGGCTGGTGGACTACAAGGCGCAGGTGGCGGTGGTTCCGGAAACGGAGGTGCCCGCACGGATTGCCTCGCTCCTTGACGGGGCGAACAGCTTCGTCGTGCCCGAAGGGTTCGACGCCGGATGGCTGGCAGGGACCGATGAAGGCGGCGGCGGCGGGTCCCGCCGCCGCGTCGACTCTCCGGCGGCACCGCTCAGCGTCGCCGAGCTCGATGGCATCGATGCCGTGGTGACCGGCAGCGCCGTGGCCGTCGCGGAGACGGGAACCATCATCCTGGACGGCAGCGCCAACCAGGGCCGCCGCGCCATCAGCCTGGTCCCGGACCACCATATCTGCGTGGTGAAGGCCGCCGATATTACCGGGATCCTGCCCGAGGCGCTGGGCCGGATCGACGGGACCCGGCCCATCACGATGATCAGCGGACCGAGTGCCACCAGCGACATCGAGCTTGAACGCGTGGAGGGCGTCCATGGCCCGCGCAGGCTGGACGTCATCATTGCCCGCTAGAGTCATCCCATGACCACTGCTGCTCTACGGCCTGTCTACTTCCTGTCGGACAGCACCGGCATCACCGCGGAAACCCTGGGGAATACGCTGCTGACGCAGTTCCCCGTGGACAACTTCGACCGCGTCACCATCCCCTTCATCACCACGGCTGAACAGGCCCGGTCCGTAGTCCGGACCATTGACGGCCTGGCTGCCACAGGGCCGCAGCCGCTGGTCTTTTCCACCGCCGTCAGCAGCGAGATACGGCAGATCCTGGCCGGCTGCAAGGGTGTCATCGTGGACCTGATCGGTACGCACGTGGGGGTCCTGGAACAGGCGCTGGGGGCACCGGCCAGCGGCGAACCGGGCCGGGCGCACGGGCTGGGGAACGCCGCGCGCTACCAGTCCCGGATGGCGGCGGTGGAGTACGCGATGGAGCACGACGACGGGCAGAGCCTGCGTGCGCTGGAGAAGGCCCAGGTGATCCTGGTGGCCCCGTCCCGGTGCGGCAAGACGCCCACCACCATGTACCTGGCGCTGCAGCACGGGATCTTCGCCGCAAACTTTCCACTGGTGGATGAAGACTTCCAGCACGACGGGCTGCCCAAGCCGCTGCGGCCTTTCGTGTCGAAGTGTTTCGGCCTGTCCTCCAACCCGCTGCGCCTCAGCCAGATCCGGACCGAACGGCGGCCCAGCTCCCCGTATGCGTCCCTGCGGCAGTGCGGTTTTGAGCTGCGCAGCGCCGAGCAGCTGTACGTCTCGCACCGCATTCCGTACCTGAATTCGGCCACCGTCTCCGTGGAGGAGATGGCGGCCACCATCCTGCAGCGGATGAACCTCAAGCACTAGCCCGGAATTTCACAAACGTGGCGTAGCGCACATCATGTGGAAAGTCCGCTGCAGACCTGAAACTGTTAGCTGGATCTTTCTTCCGGCCGGCACTACCGTGCGCGGCCGGCGATGCCTACGCCACCCTCTGCAAAGGAGCAGTAAATATGACGACTGACGTTCTGTGGTTCTCTGAACTCGGACTCAAGGACCTGGACAAGGTGGGCGGCAAGAACGCCTCCCTGGGCGAGATGGTGCAGAACCTGACCTCTGCCGGCGTCCAGGTTCCGGACGGGTTCGCCACCACGGCCGACGCGTACCGCAGGTTCCTGTCCGATTCCGGCCTGGACCAGAAGATTGCCGACCGGCTGGTGGGTCTGGACACCGATGACGTGACGGCCCTGGCCGCCGCCGGCCAGGAAATCCGCTCCCTGGTCCGCGATACCCCCTTCCTGCCGGACTTCGAGGCGCAGGTCCGCGAGGCGTACCAGCAGCTGGTGGACAAGCACGCCGGCTCCGCCGACCTGTCCTGGGCCGTACGGTCCAGCGCCACCGCGGAGGACCTCCCCGATGCCTCCTTCGCCGGGCAGCAGGAAACCTTCCTGAACGTCCGTGGGATCGAGAACATCCTGCAGGCCATCAAGGACGTCTTCGCCTCCCTCTACAACGACCGCGCCATCGCCTACCGCGTGCACCACAAGTTCGAGCACGCCGAGGTGGCACTCTCCGCCGGCATCCAGCGCATGGTGCGTTCCGACGTCGGTGCGTCCGGTGTCATGTTCACCATGGACACCGAGTCCGGCTTCCAGGACGCCGTGTTCGTCACCTCCTCCTACGGGCTGGGCGAAGCCGTGGTGCAGGGTGCCGTGAACCCGGACGAGTTCTACGTCTACAAGCCCGCCCTGGAGGCCGGCCGCCCGGCGATCCTCAAGCGCGGCCTCGGCGAGAAGGCCCTGCAGATGACGTACACCAACAGCAGCGAGATCGGCCGCACCATCGATTTCGTCCCTGTCGAGGACTCCCTGCGCGCACGCTTCAGCCTGACGGACGACGACGTGGAGCAGCTTGCACGGCACGCCGTCGCCATTGAGAAGCACTACGGCCGTCCCATGGACATTGAGTGGGGCAAGGACGGGACCGACGGCGGCCTGTACATCCTGCAGGCACGCCCGGAAACCGTGCAGTCACGCCGCGCCCCCGGCAGCATGAGCCGGTTCCGCCTGAACGAAAGCGGTCCCGTGCTGGTGGAGGGCCGTGCCATCGGCCAGCGGATCGGCGCCGGCAAGGTCCGGATCCTCACCTCCATCGACCAGATGGCCTCCTTCCAGACCGGCGACGTCCTGGTGGCGGATATGACGGACCCCGACTGGGAACCCATCATGAAGCGAGCCTCCGCCATCGTCACCAACCGCGGCGGCCGTACCTGCCACGCCGCCATCATCGCCCGCGAACTGGGGATTCCCGCCGTCGTGGGCACCGGCAACGCCACTGACTCGCTGTCCGACGGCCAGGAGGTCACTGTCTCCTGCGCCGACGGCGAGACCGGCACCATCTACCAGGGCCTGCTGGACTTCAGTGTTGAGGAAACCGGCATCACCCAGCTGCCCGAGGCGCCGGTGAAGGTCATGATGAACGTCGGCACCCCGGAGCAGGCGTTCACCTTCGCCCAGCTTCCCAACCACGGCGTGGGCCTGGCGCGGCTGGAGTTCATCATCAACCGGCAGATCGGCATCCACCCCAAGGCCCTGCTGAACCTGGACAGCCAGCCCGAGGACGTGGCCGCCGAGATCCGGGAGCGGATCAGCGCCTACGACAGCCCCCGCGACTACTACATCAAGCGGCTGGCCGAAGGCGTGGCCACCATCGCCGCGGCATTCGCGCCGGAGCCGGTGATCGTGCGCATGTCCGACTTCAAGTCGAACGAGTACGCCAACCTGATCGGTGGACCGGCCTACGAGCCGCACGAAGAGAACCCGATGATCGGTTTCCGCGGCGCGTCCCGGTACCTGGAGCCGTCCTTCCGGGACTGCTTCGACCTTGAGTGCGAGGCGCTGTCCTTTGTCCGCAACGAGATGGGCCTGACCAACGTCAAGCTGATGATCCCGTTCGTGCGGACCCTGGACGAGGCGCAGGGCGTCATCGAACTGCTCGCCGAGAACGGCCTGCGCCGCGGCGAAAACGGCCTCGAAGTGATCATGATGTGCGAGCTGCCGTCCAACGCCCTGCTGGCCGACGAGTTCCTGGAGCACTTCGACGGCTTCTCGATTGGCTCCAACGACATGACCCAGCTGACCCTGGGCCTGGACCGCGACTCGGCCATCGTGGCCAACAGCTTCGATGAGCGGGACGCGGCCGTCAAGAAGCTGCTCAGCATGGCCATCAAGGCCTGCCGCGCCCGCGGAAAGTACGTGGGCATCTGCGGCCAGGGCCCCAGCGACCACCCGGACTTCGCCGAGTGGCTGGTGAAGGAAGGCGTCAATTCCGTCTCGCTGAACCCGGACACCGTGGTGGACACCTGGATCCGGCTCGCCGGGGCGTCGGAGGAGACGCCGAACGTCGCCGCGGCTGCCGGCGTATAGCGGGTAGCCCCTTACCCCTGGGCCGGCTCGGGCAGCAGCCCGAGCCGGCCCAGGAGTTCCGTCTGGTCGAAGTCGGCGTGGTGCGAGGTAATCACGCCGTCCTTCACCGCAGTGACGTCGCAGCTCCTGACCCTGAGCTGCCGTCCGGTGGGCGGCAGCGTACCGCCGGTGGGCAGGCGCAGCTGCCCGGTGTTCGTGCCCACCACAAAGCCTTCGGCGACGGCCACGTCTCCGGCCTCATGCGTGGCTGTCCGTTCGTACCTGACGTCAGGCATGGCTTCCCAGAAGTGCGAGTAATAGTCCGCGATGGCTTGTTGGCCGGTGATCGCGTCGTGGTCCGGGGTGCGGACCACGGCGTCCACGGCGTAACAGCCCGCCAGTGTTTCCCTGTCCTTTGCATCCATGGCCGCCATCAGCCGGTCCATGACGTCGCGTGCCTGTCCCATTACAGCCTCCATTGATGTGTCGGCGCCGGGCCTGGTGCCCGCGTCCATGAAGGAAACGTACGACGGCGGAACGCACCGCTGCGATCCCCTCGCCGGGGGTTTCGGGTCACGGCCGGAAACCCCCAAATCAGGGGATTGCCGCGCTGGCCGCCGGGACGATACTGGAGGTATGTGGGAGGAGCGCGCGGAGCGTGCCCGGCGCGACATCGCCGCCATGGCCGCCGGCGGGATGGACCTGGCCGGCCTCTACGCGGCGGCGCTGGCCGTCGTGCAGCGGGAGGTGCCGTTCGAGCAGGGCTGCTGGGCCGCCGTCGACCCCGACTCCATGGTGATGACCTCCATCACCAACTGGCAGCCGTGGCCCGTGGCCAGCCATCAGTTCGAGGAATATTTCCTGCGTTTTGCCCAGTCCGAGTACACCGGCCGGGAGCCGAACACGTTCGTGGAACTGCTGCGGCGTCCCCGCCCGATCGCCAGGATTTCGGACGCGCCGCACCGGGAGGTGGTGCGCAGTGTCCGGATCAACGATCTGCTCAAGCCCCTGGGCCTGGAACATGAGCTGCGTGCCGCGTTCCGGGTGGACGATGCGTGCTGGGGAGTGGGCAGCATCTTCCGGGAAGGCGGCCGCGACTTCACCGACCGGGAGGTGGAATTCCTGGGCGCGGTGTCCGCCACCCTGGCTGCGGCGACCAGGGCGGCCGTCCGCGTGGCGCACCCAGCCTGGCCCGCCGCCGTCGGGCCCGTCATTGTCCTGGCCGGGCTGCACGGGGACTTGCGTGCAGCCACGCCCGCGGCTGCGTCCTGGTTGGCCGCGGTGGAGGACGCGGCGCCCGGCCGCTTCAGCCAAACGCTCCTGGGGGTGGTGGCGCAGGCGCACGCCGCAGCATCCGGGACGGCCCGGGCGAGGATGCGCGGCGCCGGGAACAGCTGGGTGGTGCTGCAGGCCAGCCGGTTGATCACCGGCGATGACCCGGAGCAGATGGTGGTGACCGTGGAACCTGCCACCACCCATGAACTCGCCAGCCTGCTGCTGATGGCGTACGGCGTCACGGCACGGGAGCGGGACGTCTGCCTGGAGGTGTTGTCGGGCGGTTCCACCGCGGAGATCGCCGGGCACCTGTTCATCTCCCCGCATACCGTGCACGACCACCTGAAATCGGTCTTCGAAAAAGTGGGCGTCGGGAGCCGGGGCGAGCTGGTGGCCCGGCTCGTGGCGTGAGGGAAGGGAGGACGCATGCATGCGCTGGCGGATTCCATGCGCAGGCACCCGTTGCCGTGGTACTCCGCCGTGACCTTCCTCCTGTCCTGGGGAGCCATCGTGGCGGCCGTGTGGATGGTCACCGGCGGCCTGTCGCCCACACCCGAACAGTTCCAGCGCACCATCCCCGCCACCGTGCCGGCCATGCTGCTGGGGCCCGCGGTGGCAGGCCTGGTCCTGACAGGAATCGTGTCGGGACGGGAAGGGTACCGGGAGCTTTGGGCGCGGCTGCTGATCTGGCGGGTCGAGGGGCGCTGGTACCTTTTCGCCCTGCTGGCCGCTCCGGTGACGCTGGCCGCACCCGTGCTGGTGCTCTGGATATCGTCCCTGGATTATGCCCCGCGGATTGCCACGGAGCCGGACAGGGTTGGAACACTCGTCACGGGATTGGTCCTGGGGCTGGTGGCCGGGCTCTTCGAGGAGATCGGGTGGACCGGGTTCGCCATTCCCAGGGCCAGGCAGCGCTACAGCGTTCTCTGGACGGGAGTCCTGGTGGGGGTGCTGTGGGGCGCCTGGCACTTCTTCGTGAACTACTGGGGTGGTGGCGGGACGAACGGCGGCGTGCCGCTGGCGGTCTTCATGCCGCTGTGGGTTGCCGGTGTCCTGGTTGGCCAGCTGACGGCCTACCGGGTGCTCATGGTCTGGGTCTACGAGCACACGGGGAGCGTGTTCGTGGCGGCGGTGATGCACGCCAGCCTGGCGGCATTCCAGTTCATCCTCAACCCCCTGGCACCGGGAGTTCCCCAGCAGGTCTACCCGTGGGGGCAGGCGGCCACCATGTGGCTGCTGGTAGCCGCCGTGGCACTGACCAGCCGGGGCGAGATGACGGGTCCGCGGCGGTTCCTGCCGATCCACGTCCGGTCCCGGCACCGGCCGCCGCGGCGGCGAAGGTAGCTTACGGGGTCTTGCGGGTGGTGGCGGGAAGATGCTGCGCAGGATCGAACCGGTCGAAGGACGAGGCGCCAATCACGAAGATGCCGCGCTGGGGGATCCAGAAATCACCCAGCCTGGTCTGCACGGTGAGTGGCTGCGGGGTGCCGAGGTCCTCGCCGCCGAGGGTTGCCGTGCTGCGGGAGATGAACCACATGCGCCGGGGTTTGGCCCGGAAGCCCTGTTTGTTGGGAACACTGCCCGTCAGTCCGAGGTGTCCAGCGCTGAGCATGGGGCCGGCGGCGGAGCCCATCGACTTCAGGAATGCCTTGTTGGACAAAAGCTTGTTGGGCAGCGCCGTCATCACCGCGCTCATGGCAGCGGTGATGGGCGTCGATCCGAGTTCCACGTCCCAGGTGAGGTCCACTTCCTGGCCGATGGTCACGGTGAAGGATGTGTCGCCGGTCCAGTCGACGCCGACGTCGCACTGGACGGCATCGGTGAGGCCGGCGCTGAAATAGCGGGCGCAGGAGACATCCGGTGCTGCGTTCGCGTAGATGGTCCAGGAGCCGGAGGGCCTGCGCAGCCAGACCGAGGTGTAGCCCGGGCCCACGCTGGTCACGGGGAAGCGCCGCATGGCCAGGACGTGGCCGGTGCTGAACGTCAGCCCCATCACGCCGTATCCGGAGAACCGTTCGTCGTCGCCGGGAGTGAGCGTGGCCTGGTGTTCCGCTTCGAGGGCCCGCGTCCGGATGGTCTTCATGGCTATTCGCCTCCCCATGGATGGTGGGCTGAGTTTACGCCCGGCCCCGCGCGGCTACAACGGACGTCGAGTCCGGGTGGGTGTTATGGGGCGTAAGCTTCCTTTGCCTGGTCCCAGGGCTTATTTCATGGCGCCCGTGAGCATGCCTCGCACGTAGTACTTCTGGAGCAGGACGTAGATGACGATGCACGGGATGATGGTCACCGCGACGCCGGCCTGCAGCGCTCCCCAGTCCAACGTCCCAAAGGTGCCGCTGGAGAGCACGTTCAAGGCGACGGGAAGCGTGTACTTGGACTGGTCGGTCATCAGGATCAGCGCCGCGAAGAACTCGTTCCACGAGGCGAAGAAGATGAACAGTGCGGTGCTGATTACCCCCGGAATCGCCACTGGAAGCAGCACCCGGACCATCGCCCGAAGCACGCCGCACCCGTCCACCAAGGCGGCTTCCTCGATGCTCGACGGCAGCGCGGCGAAAGAGTTTCGCATCAGGAAAATGCCGAAGGGCAGGTTGAAGGTGGTGTAGACGAGCATCAGGCCCAGAAGGTTGTTGGTCAGCCCAATCTGGTGCAGCACCAGGTACAGCGGCGTGATGACCGCCTGGAAGGGAATCATGAAGGTGGCCAGCGTGGCGAAGAACAGCAAGTTGCTGCCACGGAACCGCAACCTGGCGAAACCGTAGCCCGCAAGCGTGCTTAGCACGATGGTCAGGAGGGTGGCGCCGATGGAGACCATGACGCTGTTGCCGAGCTGCTGGATGAAGCCCACGCCCCCGTTCTCGTTGCTGAAGAGCTTGGCGAAGTTGCCCCAGGAGAAAGAACCGGGGAACAGCGTCGGCGGAGCGGCCGCGGCCTCGGCGGGGGACTTGATTGACTGGGAGACCACCACCCAGAACGGGTAGAGGAACAGGGCCGCAAGGCTGACATTGATGATCCACCAGGCTGCGCGCGGCACCGGGCGAAGACTGGACTGCAGTGAAGTCATGAGGGGTCCGTTTCCGAAGTGGTGGACTAGTTGTGGTCCGAGTTGCGGAGAATGAGCATCTGGATGGCGCTGACGATCGCGAGCACGATCATCAGCAGGGCCGAGAGCGCGGCGCCGTAGCCGAGCTGGAAGCCCTGGAAGGAAACCCGGTAGATGTGGTAGACCGCGGTGATGGTCTGGTTGGCCGGACCGCCGCTGGTCATGATGTAGAACTGGTCGAAGGCCAGCAGGGAACCGGACACCGAAAAGACCAGCACCAGGGCGAGAGTGGGCCGCAGCAGCGGCAGGATGATGTACCGGAACACCTGCGTCCGGCTGGCACCGTCGATCCTGGCCGCTTCCTCGAGCTCAACGGGTATGGACTGCAGCCCGGAGTTCAGCAGCAGCATCTGCATGCCGGCGACCTTCCAGACCACCATTGCGCATACGATGCCCAATGCGGTGGCGAAGGTGCCGAACCAGTTGTCCGAGTGCGATGCCAACCCGCTGCGGGTGAGTAAGTCCAGCATGGGCCCGATGTTGGGCTGGGCCATGAAGAGCCACAGGTAGCCGGCGGCGGCGAAGCCGACCACCACCGGCAGGAAATAGATGGACTGAAAGACCCTGGATGCTTTTCCAGGGCGCCGGATGAGCAGTGCCAGCGCGATTCCGATGACCAGCAGCAGGGGAGTCATGATCAGCGTGTAAAGCAGGGTAAACCCCGCCGCACGCAGGAAGTCCTGGTCCTGGAATGCGGTTGTGTAATTTCCCAGGCCGATGAAGCCGATCTTTCCCAGCAGCGGCCAGCGGTTCAGGGACATCCACAGCATCAGGACCACGGGCAGGAAGAAGAAGACGGTGAGGAGGATCAGAGCCGGGGTGACCACCGCGGCGCCGAGCCTGCTGCGCGAGGTGGAAAGGGTCCTCCGGCGCCCCCGGGGGCGCGGAGGCACCGACGGGCGTCTGATCTTGCCGGGCCGCGCCGTCACGATGGTGTTGTGTGCCAAGGTAGTTCTCCTTTAGGACAAGACGGGTGCTGCCGCGGTCTGCGGCAGCACCCGTGGAATGTCAGGGTCCGGTCTGGATAATCTGCTGGGCGGCCTGCTGCGCCTTCTGCTGCGCGGCCTGGACGTCGCCGCCGAATACGGCCTCGTTGATCATGGTGGCCCAGGGCCCGTTGTTGTCGTTGAACAACTTGTTTTCCACGACGCTGTATGGTGTCTTTCCGGTTTCGAGCGCCTTGCTGAAAATCTCGTTGCGGGGGTCCGCCGAGGCATAGACGCTCTTCACCAGGTCGGTCCTGACAGGAACGATGGAATTCTTGGCCAGCAGGGTCTGGGCCTCGTCGCCGGTGGCCCACTTCACGAAGTCCCATGCCGCAGGCTTGTTCTTCGATCCCGTGGTGACGGCAATGTTGTCACCACCCGCAAAGGAGGCCGACCCGCCGTTCTCGCCCGGGATCGGGGCGATGCCGTAGTCGATCTTCTTGTCCGTGTTCAAGGTCTGCGTGAAGAAGGCACCGAGCACCACCATGCCCACTTTTCCGGCCTGGAACAGGGCGGGCTGGGCTGTGCCGGAGTCGGTCTTCGCCGCCTCCGGCATCACGCCGGCGTCGTGCATCTGCTTGTAGAACGTCAACGCCTTGGTTACCTCGGGGGAATCCAGCTTGGCGGTCTTGCCATCGGCGGAGAGCACGTCACCACCGCTGGCCCAGACGCTGGGTGTGAACTCGAAGATGTTGCAGCCGCCGCATTGTCCGGCCATGGTGAAGCCGTAGGTGTCCGGTCCCAGTGCACGTATTTTCTTGGCTGCGCTGAGGATTTCCTCGTAGTTGGCCGGCGGCTTGGCGGGATCAAGGCCCGCCTTTTGAAAGAGTTCCTTGTTGTAGAACAGCACGGACGCTTCCGCCGTGAAGGGCAGGGCGTAGGTCTTGTCCTCCCAGGTGGAGAGTCGGGCGTGGGACGGGCTGAGCTTGTCCTTGTACGGCAGTTTGAATGCCTCGTCCGTGATGTCCTGCAAGACGCCGGTGGACGCGAAGTAGGGCAGGTAGACCAGGTCGATCGATGCCACGTCCGGTCCCGACCCGCCGGCGGTGGCGGTGCCGAATTTCTGTACGAAGTTTCCGCTGGGCACGATGGTCACCTGGACCTGGGCCTTGTGCGACTTGTTGTAGGCATCCGCAAGGATGTCCATGAATCCTTTCTGCGAATCGCGTGCCCAAAGCGTGATGGTCCCGCTGGGCTCCCCGCCGGAGGAGGCCTGCAGCGTGTCTGAGCCGGAAGGTCCGCCGCAGCCGGTGGCTGTGAGGGTGAGGGATGCCGCCAGCGCCAGTGCTGCGGCGAGTTTTGTGCGTTTCATATGCTGTTCCTCTTCATAGGGATGGTGTGGCGGTGCAGCTAGGCGACGGGGATCCAGACCCGCATGGCGGCCGGACCGCGGTTGGCCCAGCGGAAATACGGAATGGCAGTCAGTGCGACGGGCCGCTGCTCCACGGCATCAGCTCCGTGGGTTCGGTAGAGCGGTTGCTGCCCCGGGGTACGGGCCACTCCTGCGGCCTTGAGTATCGTTCGCACCCCCGGGATGCCGTCCGCGGGGATGATTTCCACTGGAGCGGCCGCGTCGATGGCAAGGTCTTCAAGTACGACGCCGTCTGCCTGGTCGTGTTGCTCCAGGCAATAGACGACAGGTCCACGCGCCAGGGCGACGGTTCCGCGGACGGCGTCAACACGTGGGTTAGCGCTAACAATACGGGCCGGCATGGGTAGTGTGAGCAGGACTGTGGTCCTGCCTTCCCAGTCGCGGTGCAACCGGATATAGCCCAGTGCGTCCGGCGCGGCCTCCACCGCGGAGCCGTCAATCACAACCTGGGGGTGCTCGCACCAGGAAGGGATGCGCACAGAAAGCGTCCATTCGCCGGCAGGGGCCGTAACCTCGATGCTGGCCGTCTCGTCCCACGGGTAATCCGTTGTGGTGGCAACTGATACTTCACCACCGAAAGGCTCGCCCGAAGCGCGCACCTCGCCGTCATGCAGCAGCTGAAGCTGCAGCCCGGACTCATCCTGCGTGGCCACGTAGTGGTGCAGGGACGCCACCAGTCGTGCCAGGTTCGGCGGGCAGCAGGCGCACGCGTACCAGGACAGGCGTTCCGACGGCGCGTCCTCGGTGGATCCGTCGTGGCCGGTGCGCAGCTGCAGCGGATTCGAGTAGAAGAAGCTGTTGCCCTCCAGGGAGGTCGAGGAGGCGATGCCGTTGTAGAGGGCCCGTTCCATCTCATCGGCATATTTGCCATTGCCTGTGGCGAGCAGCAGGCGCCAGCTGAAGTGCAGGCTCGCTATGGAGGCGCAGGTCTCGGCGTAGGCGCGGTCCGGTGGCAGCTCAAAGGCGTCCCCGAACGCCTCGTCCCGGTGGCGCGATCCCAGGGCGCCGGTCAGATAGGCCTTTTGGGAAAATATGTTCTCCCATAGCGATTCGGCGGCCTCCAGCAGGGACCGATCACCGTTTTCGAGGTAGGCATCGGCTACTCCGGTTGAGAGGTAAACCTGCCGCACCGCGTGCCCGGTTGCTTCCTGGGCTGCCTTGCGAATGGGAAGGTGGTCCTGGAAATACTGGCGGCCGAACCTGTCGTCGGGCAGGATGCCGTGGCCGCGCAGGTCCAGTTGCCGGACCGCCGTATCGAGGTAGCGTTTGTCTCCGGTCAGGCGGTAGAGCTCCACCAGTGCCGTTTCTACTTCCGGGTGGCCGTCAATCTTTTCGACGCCGCCCGGGCCGAAGGTTTCCACGACGCAGTCAGCAACACGGCGGGCCACCTCCACGATGGTTCCGTTTCCGGTGGTGCGGGCCGCTGCCACGGCGGCCTGCAGCAGGTGGCCGGCGGTGTACAGTTCATGGCTCCATTGGAGCTTGTCCCAGCGCTGGCCGGGCTCGACGCCTTGCACCCACGTATTCAGGTAGCCGTCGGACTCCTGCACCTTGGCCAGGAGGGTGCCCACGGACTCCAGGTACTCTTCCCAGCGCGGGTCGGCCTGGCGGCCGGCCTCCCATCCCACCGCCTCCAGCGTCTTGTAGAGGTCTGTGTCCTGGAACCAGAAACCCCGGAAGGCCGCATCGCTCTCGCCGGCCAGGCGCCGGAAGTTGTCCAGGGCGCCGCTGGATTCCACATTCTCTATGCAATGGGGGATGGTGGCAGTCCGGTTGAGCTCCTGCCAGCTGCCCAGGTGTCCCTCCGGGCGCAGCCGCGCGGAGTTGAAGGCCAGCGGGCGAAGCGCGTAATGCCCGGACGCCGTCGCCCCGACTGGCCCTGCTGCGGTCCCGTTGCTGGCCCCCTGGCCGCTGGCCGGTGCCGGAATGTCGTGAACAGATGTCATCAATGACCTCTTCCATGGTGTGAATCGAAGGGTGATGCGACAGAATCCGGAAATCCGGAAACGGAAAATTAGGAAATCGTCTTCCGAAGCCCGACTCTAAGTGGCCTGCGTCTAATGTGTCAACGGTTTCTGATAGGCTGCACAAGGATTACAGGCAGTTCGTGCAGTCGGGGGAGCTTGTATTCCCGGGTCAGGAGAGGGAGGCATGTCGGAAAATAGTTTCCGTAATTCCGGCATAGCGGCGGTAGCCGCGCTCGCGGGAGTTTCGACCGGAACAGTGTCAAAGGCCTTGAACGGCACGGGCCAGCTGCGGGAGTCGACGCGGCTGCGCGTCCGCGCTGCCGCGGAGGAAGTTGGCTGGCTGCCCAATGGCGCAGCACGAAGCATCCGCGGTGGCAGGACGTACACAGTGGGGGTGATCACCACCGACAGTTACGGACGCTTCAGCATTCCCATTCTGCGCGGGGTCGAGGACGCGCTCGGCCTCGGGGAGATGCTCTGCTTCCTGTGCGACAGCCGGGACGACCCCATCCGGGAGCAGCACTACGTGCGTACGCTCCTGGCACGGCAGGTTGATGGAATCATCGCCGTCGGGCGCAAGGTGGATCCGCGGACGCCGCTGGGGGAGCACCTGCCCGTACCAGTCATCTATGCCTTTGCGCCGTCAACCGATCCGCTGGACTGCTCAGTCACCGCGGACGAGCGCGGCGGCGCCCGCCGTGCCGTTGACCACCTGATCAAGACCGGCAGGCGTCGACTCGCCCACATCACCGGCCTGGAAAACCATGCGTCCGCCGCGCTGCGTGCGGAAGGTTTCCTTGCCGCCATGGCTGATCAGGGCCTGGAGCCAGTGGGGGACATCTGGTATGGAAGCTGGAGTGAGGAATGGGGCCACAACGGGGTCCGTGCGCTGCTGGCCAACCACCCGGACGTGGACGCCATCTTCTGTGGCAGCGACCAGATCGCCCGGGGCGCCGCCTATGAACTTGAACGGCACGGCCGGTCGATCCCCGACGATGTAGCACTGATCGGCGTGGACAACTGGTCCCCGTTCACCGATGGGTACCGGCCGCATCTTTCCAGCGTGGACCTGAACCTTTCCACGATCGGCCGCCGCGCGGGGGAGGCCCTGTTGTCAGCCCTGGACGGGGTCCCGCGTCCAGGGGTTCACATTGTGGACTGCGACCTCATCGTCCGGGAGTCCTCAGGTCCGCCGAGGTGACCTGCGGGACAAACCGCAGCGTCACGCCCGCGGCGCCGGGGGCCGCCGGTGCCGGTGGTGGAGTTCGTAGTGGTCGAACACGTCGGAGGACGTGTCTCCCACATGGCCGAACTTTCCGCGCAGCACTTCTGCCAGGTCATCCAGGGCCGCGTACAGCATCCGCCCGGCAAACCGCAGTTCAGGGTTGTCGCTGGCCTGGGCTTCCGAGGCCAGCTGGTGGGCGTAGGCAAGGGTGGCCGGCAGCGATCCCCGCTGTTCCACCTCGTGGAAGTAGTAGGTCTCGTGGAAGGACAGGAGATCGATGCTCACGGACGCCACGTTTTCGGCCATCGCCTCCAGCAGTCCCGCCGCATGACCGGCTTCCAGCGCCGCGATGCCGGAGGTTCCCGCCGCTTCCCGGAACAGGTTGAGCCGGTGGGCAAGGGCACGCCGCCGGCTCAGCGCCGGGTAGGTCTGCAGGATCCAGGAAACCGTGGCGGTGAGCAGGCCAAAACCTGCCACGGCCTGGAACGCCATCACCAGCCGAAGGACCGGATGGATGGCCACGATCTCACCGAAACCGGCGGTGGACAGGGCCACCAGCGAAATGTAGAGCGCCTCGGCGAAGTCGGCCTGCCGGGGGATGTCGTTCGAATAGGAGAAGCCGGCCGGCAGGTGGGGGAGGTACAGGAGCGCCCAGCCCACGGCAGCCAGGGTGGCCCAAGCAGCGATGACCGCAGCCATGGCCAGCGGTGCGGCGACTGATGAGGCGCCGCCCCTGAGTTTCCTGGACAGCAGCCAGAACCCGCGCATGATGGTCCGTCCCACGGGGCCCGAGCCATGCGGGTAGAGCAAGGTGTGGAAGACGTCGGCGATCATCAGCAGAATCAGCGCCGCGCCAACTGCCGTCAAAAGCACGCCCTCGAAGTCCATGCCTCATCTTAAGTGCCGCAGAGTGCGGGTCCGCTGGTTAGGCTGGCGCCATGGACTTTCGACTTCGCCAGGCCAGCCCGGAAGACGCCGAGGCGGTGGTGCTCATGCAGACGCTGGCGCACGAGGAGTGCTACCCGCACCTGCTCTCGCCGGCCTTCTTCGAGCGGCGCCGGGCCGGCATCCCGGAACGGGTGGAGCGGCGGCGGGCGTTCCTGGACACCCGGGAGCCGCGGATCCTCGCCTTCGACGCCGACAACCAGCTGGTGGGCTACGCGGACGCCGGCCCCGGGCGGGAGGACGACGCTCCAGAAGCGCTGGAGCTTTACTCGATCTACACCCTCAGGCGCACCTATGGGAGCGGCCTGGGGGCAGCACTGGTGTGTGCCGCCGTCGGCTCCGGTCCGACGTACCTGTGGGTGCTGGAAGACAACCCGCGCGCGCTTGCCTTCTACCTGAAACAGGGGTTCCGGCCCGACGGTAAACGCAACACCCTCCCACCCGAATGGGAGGCCCTTCCCGAACTCCGGCTGGTCCGGAGGGCCAAGGAGGCAACGGAGCGTTGAGGAGGGCCTATGCCTACTTCGCCGCGCTGGTGGGCCTCATCTGCGTGGCGTTCGTCCTTGCCATGCTCTTCCTCCCGCTGAACCGGACCGTCCGCAGCGATGTGCTGCAGGGCTTCCTGATCGGCTTTGGCCTGGCTTTCGTCACCGCCCAGGTGTACGCCAGGGTCAAAGCCGTCCGGGTGAACGGGTGGATCACCATGCCCGGCCTGGGCGATCCCGGCAACGGCGTGCTGCTGCGCGCTGCCTGCGCCCAGCTGTTCCCGGGCCCGGTGAACACACCGGAAGAAGCGGTCTACTGGTGGGCCAATTCTGACGCCTCGGGCGCCCCGCTGACCGGCCGGCACCAGTACGTCCTCCGGTTCCCGCCCGGCGGACTGCCGCCCACCAACGCCTTTTGGTCACTCACGATGGGCGACGCCCGGAACCGCTTCGTGGCCAACCCCCTCCACAGGTACAGCGTGAGCGACAGGTCCGGACTGGTCCCTGGCCCGGACGGCTCTGTTGAGGTCTGCATCCAGGCCACCCCTCCGGCAGGCCGCGAACGCAACTGGCTGCCCGCCCCGGACGGAAAGTTCATCCTCTGGCTGCGTGTCTACGAGCCCGGCCCTGCGGTCCTGGACGGAAGCTATGTGGTTCCGGCAGTGGCCAGGGCGGGAGGCGGGACGCCATGAGGCTGGAACACCTGTTCATCGTCTTCACGGTCATGGCGGGCACGTGGTTCGCTGCCACCTATTTTTGGCCCCGCATGCTCCTCTCCGTTTTCAAGCGGGCCATCGTGGTCAAGGGCTTCGGCGAAGGTCCCGTTCCCGTCAACACCCTCTACACCCAGTCGCAGGCGCTCTTCGCAGACCCGCTCAATATGCCGGCGGGCACCTCCCGAGTGGCATCGGCCGGCGTCAACCGGGACACCCTCCTGACCTTGGGTTGGCTGGACCTCTCGAAAGGTCCACTGGTGCTCCACGTGCCGGACATGGGAGGGCGCTACTACAGCGTGCAGTTCACCAACCCCTCGAACAACACCAATTTCGCCTACGTCGGCAAGCGCACCACCGGAACTGGACCAGGGGATTTCCTCATCACCGGGCCTGGATGGTCCGGTGATGTCCCGGGCGGGATGGGACATATCGCTTCGCCGCGCCGATCGGTGCTCCTCATCGGCCGCGTGCTGGTCTACGACGACGGCGACCTCCCAGCCGCGTACAGGCTCTCAACGCAGCTGCGACTGGCGCCCCCGCCGTAACTACAAGAAGGCACAACGGACGACGGCGGCACAGGGCCGGGTGCCGCAGCTGACTTTGGCGGGGCCCGGGCCCTGGTGCGCCCCCGGGCTACAGCGCGGCGGCGAGCGTGCGGCCCGCGGTAAGGCCGGTGAAGATGCAGCCGCCCAGGAAGGTGCCTTCGAGCGCGTTGTACCCGTGGGCGCCGCCGCCGCCGAAGCCGGCCGCTTCCCCGGCAGCATAAAGCCCGGGAATGGGAACGCCGTCCCGTCCCAGTGCCTGGCCTGTGAGGTCCGTCTGGATTCCGCCCAAGGTTTTCCGGGTGACCACGTGCAGCCGCACGGCGATCAGCGGCCCGGCTTTCGGGTCGAGGATCCGGTGCGGCTTCACGGTGCGGAAAAGCCGGTCTCCCAGGTAGCGCCGGCTGTTCCGGATGCCGGCCACCTGGATGTCCTTGGAATAGGGATTGCGGACTTCGGCGTCGCGCTCCTCGATCTGCCGCCGGAGGTGTCCGTGGTCCAGCAGCGGCTGGTCCGTCAGGGTGTTCATCCCGCGGACCAGGTCCGCCAGGTTGTCGGCCACCACAAAGTCAGCGCCATGCTCCTTGAACGCCTCGATGGGGCCGGACGCGCCGCGGCCCAGCCGGGTCCTCAGCAGGAGCTTGAGGTCCCGGTTGGTGATGTCCGGATTCTGCTCGGAGCCGGATAGGGCGAACTCCTTTTCGATGATGCGCTGATTGAGGATGAACCAGGAATGGTCGAACTGCTGGATCCCAGGAGTAGTTCGGAGCAGGCCGAGGGTGCCCAGGGTGTCGTAGCCGGGCAGGCCGGGGGCGGGGAGCCGGCGGCCCAGGGCATCGAACCAGAGCGACGACGGCCCGGGCAGGATCCGGATGGCATGGTCCGGCCAGATGGGGTTCCAGTTCCGGATGCCCTCCGTGTAGTGCCACATCCGGTCGCGGTTCACCAGCCTGACGCCGGACTGGTCGGCGATGTCCAGCATCCGCCCGTCCACATGCTGCGGGACGCCGGTGACCATCTTCCGCGGCGGCGTCCCCAGCCGATCGGGCCACCAGCGGCGCACCTGCCCGTGGTTGCCGCCGATCCCGCCGGACGCGATCACCACAGCCTGCGCCCGCAGCTCGAACTCCCCAACCACGTCCCGGTTGGAGGAGACGCCACGCGGGGAGGCATCCGGTGCCAGCACTGCGCCCCGCACCCCGGTGACCGTGCCGCCGTCGTACGTTAAACCGTCAACCCGGTGCCGGAAGAAAAACCTGACGCCGCCCGCCGCGGCAGCCGCGCGGGCCTTGTCTGCGAAGGGTTCCGACACCCCGGTGCCGGTGCCCCAGGGAACATGGAATCGGGGGACCGAGTTGCCGTGGCCGCCTGCCCTGCCGTCGCCGCGCTCCGCCCAGCCCACCAGCGGGGTGAACCGGATGCCCTGCTGCTGCAGCCAGGCGCGCTTCTCCCCGGCGGCGAACTCCACGTACGCGCGCCCCCACCGGGCCGCCCATTCGTCCTCCGGGTGCGGGCCGGAAAGCCGGTCCCACTGCGCCGAGCCCTGCCAGTCCTGCCATGCCAGCTCAAAGGAATCCTTTACGCCCAGCCGGCGCTGCATCGGGGTGTCCACCAGGAACAGGCCGCCCAGCGACCAGAACGCCTGCCCGCCCAGGTTGGCCGCGTTCTCCTGGTCCACGATGGCCGCCCGCCGTCCGGCGCGGACCAGCTCGTTGGCGGCCACGAGCCCTGCCAGCCCGCCGCCGATGATGATGACGTCCGCGTCCATGCGATCCCCGCCCTGCCTGACGATAAGTGAGAGTCCAGCATCAACCTACAGCAGGTTTGAAGCTCTCCTTCATGGTTGGTGGGAGAATGGAGCCAGGACATCTGTCACGGCGCCGGCCCGGCTCCGGCAGGTCCCACCCAGTACTTCAGGAGGGGATCCTGATGGACCCCACCACCGTCATTGCGGTTGTTGTCGTCATCCTGCTGCTCATCGCGGCGAGGATGTCCATCCGGATTGTGCGCCAATACGAGAAGGGTGTGCTCTTCCGGCTTGGCCGGGTGGTCGGCGTGCGGGAGCCCGGGCTGCGGCTGATCGTCCCGGTCATCGACCGGCTGCCGCTGGTCAGCCTGCGGATCGTCACCATGCCCATCCAGTCCCAGGGCATCATCACCCAGGACAACGTGAGCGTGGATGTTTCAGCGGTGGCCTACTACCGCGTGGTGGACGCCGTGAAGTCCATTGTCGCCATCGAAAACGTTGCCGCGGCCATCGACCAGATCGCCCAGACCACCCTGCGGAAAGTCGTGGGCCAGCACACCCTGGACCAGACCCTGTCCGAGACCGCGCGGATCAACGCTGACATCCGGCAAATCCTCGATGTGCTCAGCGTCGAGTGGGGCGTGGAAGTCACTCTCGTTGAGCTGAAGGATATCCAGCTGCCCGAAAGCATGAAGCGCGCCATGGCCCGCCAGGCTGAAGCTGAACGTGAGAAGAGGGCCAAGATCATCGCCGCCGAAGGCGAGGCCATCGCCGCCACGGCGCTCGGCGACGCGTCGGACACCATGATGGCCCACCCGCTGGCCCTGCAGCTCAGGAACCTGCAGTCCCTCGTGGAAATCGGCGTGGACAAGAACACCACCGTGGTGTTCCCCGCGCCGCTCATGAGCACCATCGGCGAACTGTCGGCTTTCCTGGCCCGGGAGGGCCAGGCGGCCTCCGCCGGTAAACCGCCCATCAAGGCCGCCTGACCGCCGCTCGCCGTAAAATCCCCGCCGTTCGGCGCGCCAACAGTACGTTTGCTGATGATTTGCATGATGATTGCCCAAGGCAAGGGGCCTGGGCTCGTCAAGGTCTTTCGCCTCTGGATCGATCAGACATCGACGTCTTCGACAAGCAAAGGGAATCAACCATGGGCTTCCTGGACCGTGACCACTCCATCGCCCCGCCGGGCTTCAACCGCTGGCTGGTCCCGCCGGCGGCGCTCGCCGTCCACCTGTGCATCGGGCAGGCCTACGCCACCAGCGTGTACAAGACCGCGCTGGTGAAGCACTTCGGTGCCAGCCTGACCGAGGTGGGCGTGATCTTCTCCATCGCCATCGTCATGCTGGGCCTTTCCGCCGCGGTCATGGGCACCTGGGTGGACACCAACGGCCCGCGCAAGGCGATGTTCACGTCCGCGATGTTCTGGGTGGGCGGCTTCCTCATCGGCTCGGTGGGGATCTTCACCCGGCAGCTCTGGCTGGTCTACCTGGGCTACGGCGTGGTGGGCGGCATCGGACTGGGCATCGGGTACATCTCGCCGGTGTCCACGCTGATCAAGTGGTTCCCGGACCGGCCGGGCCTGGCCACCGGCATGGCGATCATGGGCTTCGGCGGCGGCGCACTGATCGCCAGCCCGGTATCCCAGGCACTGCTCAAGGCCTACGATCCCAACTCCGGCGCCCAGGGCTGGGTTGCCAGCGGTGATGCCGTGGGCAAGCTCTTCCTGACCCTCGCCGTCGTCTATCTCGCCTACATGCTGTTCGGCGCGTTTACCGTCCGGGTGCCCGCCGACGGGTGGCGCCCCGCCGGGTTCGACCCCTCCAAGGTCAAGGCGGCCAAGCTGGTGACCACAGAGAACGTCTCGGCCAAAAACGCCATCAAGACGCGCCAGTTCTGGCTGGTGTGGGTGGCGCTGTTCTGCAACGTCACGGCCGGCATCGGCATCCTGGAGCAGGCCGCGCCCATGATCCAGGACTTCTTCCGGCAGTCCGACGGCAAGTCCCTGGTGAGCGCCGGCGTGGCCGCAGGTTTCGTGGGGCTGCTGTCCATCGGCAACATGTCCGGCCGGTTCGCCTGGTCCGCCACCTCCGACGTTACGGGCCGCAAGCGGATCTACATGGTGTACCTGGGCGTGGGGGCCGTGCTGTACACGGTGCTGGCGCTGGCCGGGTCCAGTGCCACGGCCCTCTACGTGGTGCTCGCCTTCGTCATCATCTCGTTCTATGGAGGCGGTTTTGCCACCGTTCCGGCCTACCTGCGGGACCTGTTCGGGACGTTCCAGGTGGGCGCCATCCACGGCCGGCTGCTGACCGCGTGGTCCGCCGCCGGTGTGGCCGGGCCACTGATCGTCAACAGCATCCTGGATGCGCAGGGCAAGCCCGGCCAGCTGAATGCGGTGTCCTACCAGCCGGCGCTGCTGACCATGGTGGCGCTGCTGGTGATCGGCTTTGTGGCCAACCTGCTGGTCAAACCCGTCGACGCACGGTTCCACGAATCCCGTCCCGAGCGGCACGAATCCCACCATGGAGGCCTGAAATGAGCAGCACCGCAAACACCCACGGCGCACACGAGCCGGTCAACAAGTCCACCGGCAGGCTGGTCCTGGCCTGGGTCCTGGTGGGGATCCCGCTGGCCTATGGCGTCTTCCAGACGTTGACCCAGGTGGCAGCCCTGTTCGGTTGAGTTCTTGCCCTTGGTGTCACACTGGCCCGGTTTTGGCGGCCGAACCGCGCGGGTTGCCCTTTGCTTCCCTCGCTTGGCGCTGAAAACCGGGCCAGTCTGTGCGCCAGGGCGTCACGCAGAGCAGGGTTTTGGCGGGAGCGGACGACGGCGGCCCCGGTTTTCCGGGGGTTCGCCGCCGTTCGTGGGCCTAAAGCGTGCCGCCCGTGACGCGGGTGCCGGCGGTCAGGCCGCGGCAGGCTTCCTGAGCCGCCGCCGCAGGATGGTTGCCGTCACCCAGGTGACCAGGCTGCAGGCCGCGGCGCCCCAGAGGATGTCCGTCACGGCCACCAGCGCGGTAAAGTCCTTCAGCACGGCGAACCCGGTCAGCGCCCAGGTGGCGTAGGTGAAGAACCCGAACAGCGCAGCGCCGGTGACCCGCTGCCGCAGCGTAGCCCGGGAGTCGTTGGGCCGGATGCCGTAGTGCACCATTCCCGCCACGAAGATGACATAGAACAGCACCGCGCCAGGCAGGTTGGCCGTGGCCCCCAGCAAGTGGCCGATCTGGCTCCGGTAGAGCGGGTTGGCCACCAGCAGGATCCACACCACATCCAGCACGGCGAAAATCAGGGCGCTGACAACGTAGGCGGTTAACCAGTTCTTGGTGCGGGGGCTCATGGCGGGCTCCTTGGCTCGGGCGCGGCTCGGGTGCGGTTCAGGAGTGGTTCGCAGCCACTGCCGGGAGCGGACTGCCCGGATCCGCATTCTTCCAGGAGGGAAGCCGGGCAACCATGCCGGTTCCGCCCCATACAGGATGGCCGCCGCTCCGAACACTTAGTGGACAAGGCCACCATGGCCGAGTTGTTGTTGGATACGGCCGTGCAGCAGCGCGCGGCGGACCAGGGGAAAGGAATCTGTCCGTGAACGAAAAGAGCCGCAAGGCCCTCATCAGCACCGTCATTGCCGTGGTGGTGGCGGTGCTCATCGCCCTTGCCGGAAGCCAGGGCGGGTCGAGGATCGGCGGGTTCCCTGTGTTCGCACTGGGGGTTGCCATTGCCTTCGTGATCCAGTGGCTGGTGTTCATCCCGTCCTACAAGGCGCAGACGGAGAAGTTCTACGACCTCACCGGTGCCCTGACCTACATCTCCATCACGGTGTTCCTGGTGCTGGCGTCCCCCGGCGTGGATGCCCGCGGCATGCTGCTGGCGGCCATGGTGGTGCTCTGGGCCGCGCGGCTGGGCAGCTTCCTGTTCCTGCGGATCAGCAAGCACGGCAAGGACGACCGGTTCGACGAGCTCAAGCCGGATTTCTTCCGCTTCCTGAACACCTGGACCATCCAGGGCCTGTGGGTAGTGCTCACCGCGGCGCTCGCGTGGGTGGCCATCACGTCGGACAAGAAGGTGGGCCTGGACTGGTTCTTGTGGATCGGCCTGCTGGTGTGGCTCGTGGGCATCACCATCGAGACCGCGGCGGACCTCCAGAAGAACCGGTTCAAGGACGATCCCGCCAACAAGGGCCGCTTCATCAGCACCGGCCTGTGGTCCAAGTCCCGCCACCCCAACTACTTCGGCGAGATCACGCTGTGGGTGGGTGTCGCCATCATTGCTCTGCCCGTCCTGCAGGGCTGGCAGTGGGCGGCGCTGGTCTCCCCGGTGTTCGTTGCCCTGCTGCTGATCAAGGGAAGCGGCGTGCCGCCTTTGGAGAAGAAGGCGGACAAGAAGTGGGGCGGCCAGGCCGACTACGAGGAGTACAAGAGGAACACTCCTGTCCTAGTGCCCAAGCTAAAGTAGGGCTCTGCCGCAGCATGATTACGACGGCGGCATCCGGAACCGGGTGCCGCCGTCGCCCGTTGATCAGTTACGATTTAACCCATCAAGGGGAGTACTCCCGACTGTGCGTGGCCCGTCAATACGGATGCAGCGAAGCATCCCGGGCCACCGGCTCCGGTTCCCACCGGGCGGAGGAGACCTTGGCGTACATGTCAGCGCCTACCCTTTGGAGTACCCGCCATGCAGGTAACACCCCTCGTCTGGATCATCACCATTGCTGTGACCATCCTGTTCTTCGTTTACGAGTTCTTCGCCCACGTCCGCAAACCCCACGAACCGTCCATCGGTGAATCGGCGCGCTGGTCGGCCTTCTACATCGGGCTCGCGCTGGTGTTCGGCGCCGGGATTGGAATGGTGTCCGACTGGACGTACGGCGGCGAGTACTTCGCCGGCTACCTCACCGAAAAAGCCCTGTCCGTGGACAACCTGTTCGTCTTCCTCATCGTGATGACAGGCTTCGCCGTTCCCAAGAAGTACCAGCAGAAGGTGCTGATGGTGGGCATCATCATCGCCCTCATCCTCCGCGGCGGGTTCATCGCCATTGGCGCCACCCTGATCGAAAACTTCTCCTGGGTGTTCTACATTTTCGGCGCCCTGCTGCTCTTCCTCGCGTACAAGCAGGCCTTCGGCGGCCACGACGCCAACCCGGCTGACGGCAAATTCATGAAACTGGTCCGCCGCATCCTGCCGGTCACCCCGGACTACCACCGGGACCGGCTCACCGTGAAGCTGGACGGCAAGCGGTTCGTGACGCCGATGATGCTCACCATCATCGCGATCGGGTTTGTGGACCTGATCTTCGCCGTTGACTCGATCCCCGCGATCTACGGCCTGACCAGCGAGGCCTACATCGTCTTCACCGCCAACGCCTTCGCCCTCATGGGCCTGCGGCAGCTGTTCTTCCTTATCGGCGGCCTGCTGGAACGCCTCGTCTACCTCGCCCAGGGCCTCGCCGTCATCCTCGCGTTCATCGGCGTCAAGCTGGTCTTCCACGCCCTGCACGTCAACGAGCTCTCCTTCATCAACGGCGGCCAGCCGCTCCTCTGGGTGCCCGAGATCCCCATCTGGTTCTCCCTGCTGTTCATCGGCGCCACGATCCTGGTGGCCACGGTGGCCAGCCTGGCCAAGACCCGCGGCGGCGGTGAGGCCGAAGTCCGGGCAGGTGAGGTCACGGACTCCACAGCAGGCAGCCCGCGCTAGCCGGCGGCTGGCCACCTGCGCAGGACGTACGACGGCGGCACTCCAGGTGGGTGCCGCCGTCGGGCAGTCCACTCCATGACATGGTGCAATGACCCCTGTTGAAGAAGCGGGTCCCGTCTTACACTTAATGCGCCTGCAGGTAACCATCAGATGACGCCGGGTTGTTCAGGACATGAGAATGTCCGAGCCGTCTCTTAGCGAGATCGCGAAGGTACCTGCAGGTTCTGCGTCTGAAGACTGCACTGCTGGAGGGGCTCCCCTTCTGCCGTCACCGTGCGCCGTACGTGGATGCGTCACGGATCTTTCCCAGGCGCAGCGTTGGCGCAGGAGTCGGGAAGGATTGCCCGAGTTCCGCTGGAACCGTCAATCCGGGAGATTCCCCGACGCTAAGCTCTTGCGTGGCGTCAGCGGTAATGGGGGCTGACGCACCAAACCTTTCATGCACACAACCTGGGGAATCTGCATGTCCAGAAACGCGTCCTTGCCCGACACCATGCCTGCCTCCGGCGCCCGCTGGACGGCCGCCGTCGTCCTTTCCGCGCTGCTGGCCCTCTTCGGCTCAAACCTGCCGGCGGTAGCTGCTGACACAGGCACCGAGCCGTCAGCAACAGTGCAGGCCGCGGACCTGCTGGTTACCCTGCCGGTCAAGGGCCGGGCACCCAAAACCGGGTACGAGCGCTCCCTGTTCGGGGCAACGTGGGCGGACGTGGACCAGAACGGCTGTGACACCCGGAACGACATCCTCAACCGGGACCTGACGGAGATTACGTACGTCACCGGCGTCCCGTGCACGGTCAAGACCGGCGTACTTGCGGACCCCTATACGGGCACTGTCATCAACTTCGTCCGCGGCACCACCACCAGCAGCGCCGTGCAGATCGACCATGTGGTGTCACTCAGCGACGCCTGGCAGAAGGGTGCCCAGCAGTTGACCACGGAGCAGCGGACGGCGTTCGCCAACGACCCGCTGAATCTCCAGGCGACGGACGGGCCCACGAACCAGCAAAAGGGCGACGGGGACGCCGCGACCTGGCTGCCTCCGGCCAAGGGCTTCCGGTGTGAGTACGTCGCCCGGCAGGTCTCTGTGAAGACGCGGTACAGCCTGTGGGTGACGCAGGCGGAGCACGACGCCATCGCCGGTATCCTCGCCACCTGCCCCGGACAGCAGGCACCCGCCACCGTAGCGGCTGCCTCCAGCGCCACGGTCGTCTACTACGCGAACTGCTCCGAGGCCGTGGCTGCCGGGGCTGCCCCCTTGTATGCCGGCAGCCCCGGATACCGTTCCGGACTGGACGGCGACGGCGACGGAGTAGCCTGCGAGTGATAGCTCCGTTATGCCGCCTTCGGCCCTGTTTGGGGCGGGGCGTCCTTGTTCAGTGCCAGGCCTGCGATGATCGCGCCGGCCAGGAGGAGTACGAACGGCGTTTGGAGAATTGAACCCAGAAGTGCGAAACCCGAGTCCGCAATAGGTCTTGACGCCGCAATGAGGCAGGCAACGTCCATAGCCAGGGCCACCACGTAGCCGGCGACGAAAATGACCATCACCGCGGGCGGCCGGTAACCCTTGGTGAAGGCCCGCACTGCCGAGTCGTAGGCCACGAATTTCAAGCCGATGAAGATCGGAGTGAAGGTCAGCAGGTCCACGATATGCACATTGTCCGGGAATCTGCGCAGCGGCACGTTCGCGTCGCCTTGGTAGACCCCCTCGGAAAAGAACCACCTGGTGCCCAGGTGGATCCCGATCAACAGGGCCGACAGCAGCCCGTACCGCAGCCATGTTCCACGCCGTGTCATCCCCATCGCCCAGTATGGCTGTGCGTGCCATGTGGGTTTCAAGGCAGTTGCGGCAAACTTGAGGTGCAGGCCGTTCATGCTCTTCCCCGGACGGCCTCCAGATGGCAGATTGTTCCTTGGCGCCGGAATAGCCGGACACGAAAAAATACGCTTAGGGGCACCATGGCTCACGCCGAGAACCAGATCACCATCAGCCGTTCGCCCGACGAGGTATATGCGTTCCTGGCCGACGGGCTGAACAACACGGCCTGGCGCGCAGGCGTTCAGTCGATCTCGCTGAAGAGCGGCACTCCCGGAATGCTTGGCGCGGTGTATAAGCAGACGCTGAGCGGACCCGGCGGCCGGCCCATCGACGGCGACTACGAGATCACCGCAGCCGAACCCGGCAGGCTCCTCGGCTTCCAGGTGGTGGCCGGTCCTGCCCGCCCGTCCGGCGCCTACCACCTCGGGCCATCCGACGGCGGGACAACGGTCCGCTTCACCCTGGACCTGCAGCCCAAGGGACTGATGAAACTCGTCGGGCCGATGGTCCAGCGCACCATGGACCAGGAGGTATCCCAACTGGCCCACCTCAAAACAGTCCTCGAGGCGCCGTAGGCACAAGCCCCATCACCGGCACAGGCATAACAACCGTCGGCACCCGGTTTGCGTGGTGCCGTTCGGCTTTGGCCACCCTAGGCCTGGCAGGCGACTACGAGGCCGTGCCCAGCGAAAGCCGGATTCAACATTAGGGCAGAACGAAGTGGGCACAAATCCGGTTAAAGCTGGTGCAGGAAAGCAATGCGCCGTCCAGCACCAGCCCTATTCCACTTCTACTTCTGCCAGGTGTTTCCAGAGCAGGAAGCGTGCGCGCCGGTGCCACTGCCCGTGTTCTTTCCTGCACTCTTCCCGTCGACCAGGATCTCGCATGAGACCGCACCCGCAGCATCGGAGTAGCTCCCCGTCACAGAGATGCTCGTGACATTGAATTCCTTCGACGTGATGGATTTCTTCCATTCAGCAGTGATGTCTTCTGTCGAGGTTCCGCCAGGCGTCCAGTAAGAAATGTGTGCGGGACCGGATGTAGTGACCACGTACTCTACGGTGTGCTCGGCATTGATCTTGTCATCGATGGACTTTGCGGCGGCGCTAACACCCGCAGTCACCGCGCCGGCGACGATCAGGCTGACAACACCCAGGATGACTCCGGCGATGGCCATGCCCTTTTTCCGGTTCTTTAGGAACATGGCGATGATACCGAGAATGATTGCCACCGGGCCGAGAAAGAAGGAAATCATCCCTACCAACGGGATCATGCTGAAAACGGCGGCTACAATGCCTACTACCAGCGCTGCAACACCGAGACCATTCTTGCGTTTTTCCTCGAGAATGCGGACGTGGTGAACAGGCTGCTCTGGCATTTTAGGATACGCTGTGTCGTTCTTGATATTGGACATGATTTTCCCCTTTTTTGATGCAGGTGAGACCTTGCTACTTGCTTCTGTGAAGTGCAGCCAGCTGGAACAGCTTACGAGCGGCGGAAGATTGCCTGAGCAGGCAATTTTCTTCGTGAGGTGGATGCAGCAGCACAGGCTGCAGGCGGGTAGTTCTGCCCGGTGCAGCCTGTATAGGCAGACGCCCGGGAAGACACTGAAGTTCCATTTACCACGAAGTACATCCCCCATAGACAAGCAACGTCAGTGGATCCAAAGAGGAACTTCCGACGAGACTGGCATTACGTTGTCGGTTTAGCATTTATGCCAACACTGAGGCCATGGCTATTCGACACATTTATTGTCCGCCAAGAATTCGCTCGAGAACGTAAAGCTTCATATTCTTCAGTGAATGCTTCGGAAACCTTGAGCGAGAACTGAGTGAGGATGAACGATAACTGGGTCCGGCCCCGGCGCCCACGAAGTCCAGCACCCGTCAGGTGATTTGAATCCTTCCGTCCGCGTCTCCGTACCGCGATAGGCCACTGTGGTAATGGGGACCATGCCGCTTCAGTAAAGCTGGGGCAGACTTGAGGCTGCACCCCCAAACGAAAGCAGGACCCCGTGATCACTCTCCAGCAGGACGCCGACGGCTTCGTCCGCATGAACCGCCACTACCCGGCCAGTGTCCGCATCCGGATTGCCTTCAATGATGGCAGCACCGGCGAGTTTTCCGGCCGGGTCCTCAACAACGCCTACGACGCCGCGCTCGCCGATTTCCGCGCCCAGAACGGCCTCGACGCGAAGGGCTTCAACCGGACTCCGGCAGGCCGGACCAACTCCGGCAACAAACTGGACTTCGTTCCCGTGCACCCGGGCATGGGGGAGTAGCCGGGGCGACAAACCTGCGGGTGGTCACACGGCAAGTGCATCGGCATGCCGGTGAGCAACCTTCCACTGCCCGCCCTCGCGCCGGTAGACCTGCGTGGCCCGGAGCGTGAGGCCGGTGGGCTCGCCGTCCCGTCGGAATGAGATGCGTTCGATGCCGGCGGTGTAGGCCATGTCTCCTATGACGCCGCATGCCTGCAACTCGAACTCGTACGATGTGCAGTTGGAAAAGCTGTTTTCCAGGAACCTGAAGATTTGCTCTATTTCTGCCAGCCCGTAAGCGTTGCGGAAGGCCCCCAGGATGCTCACCGGCTCAACCTGCGACCAGATGGCGCGCCGGGGGTCCGCGTCGCCGTTGTGCAGGGCGACTTCCGCGTCATGCAGGGTCGTTTTGACCCACTGAATGAAGTCTTCGCTGTCACTCATGGCGTCAAGGTACCCGCGCCGTGCGGGCCCGGCAAGGGGGAAAACGCCGGTGCAGTAACCGGTGGTTACGCCTGCCCGGCGCTGTCCTGGTGGGCCGTCACCACAAAGTGTTCCACCCGCCGGTCCGGAACCAGCCAGATCAGAGCGACGACGGTGAAGACCGCGACTCCCAGCAGCGGCTGAACGAAGGTGAGGGCGATGCCGGTGAGGTAGATCAGCGGTGAGGCCTTGCCCTTCCAGTCCTTGCCTACGGCCTGGGCCAGGGCCCCATCCTTGCCCTGCACGGCGATCAGCCGCCGCTCCAGGATGAAGTAGGCGATCGCGGCGCACAAAAGGTTGACGCCGTACAGCAGCACGGGAACCTGCAGGAAACCGGACTCGTCCATCCACCGGGTGGTGAACGGGAACAGGGACAGCCAGAACAGCAGGTGGAGGTTGGCCCAGAGGATGCCCCCGCTCACCCGGCTGGCGAGGTGGATCATGTGGTGGTGGTTGTTCCAGTAGATCCCCACATACACGAAGCTCAGGAGGTAGGTGAAGATCGTGGGCAGGATGGCGGCGACGCCTGCCCACGTGGGTTCCTCGGGCGTGTGCAGTTCCAGCACCATGATGGTGATGATGATCGCCAGTACGCCGTCGCTGAAAGCCTCAAGCCGGTTTTTATTCACCCGAACATCATGCACGCAAAGTCACATGGACGGGGGCCTCACACGACGATGGTGACGGTGCCCGCGTCGCCGTCCACGCTCACCTTCTGTCCACCGGCCAGCCGCTGCGTCGCCACCCCCGTGCCCAGGACGGCCGGGATGCCGTACTCGCGGGCCACGATGGAGCTGTGGCTCAGCGGGCCGCCCACATCGGTGACCACAGCGGAGGCCATCGCGAACAACGGCGTCCAGGCCGGAGTGGTCATGCGTGCCACCAGCACTTCGCCGGGCTGCATCAGGCTGAAGTCCTCGGGACCGCGCAGCACGCGGGCAGGCGCAGTCACCCGGCCGGAACTCGCACCCGCGCCCTTGATCACGTCGCCGGACTGGCGCTGCGATCCCGCCGGCATCATCGAGCCGAAGGCCTTCTCCATCCACGCTTTTTGCGGCAGCATCTGCGGGGCTTCGGCCTTCGCCTGGCCGCGCCACAGTATCCTGCGTTCCTCGACGGCGGCCGCCCGGACCGGCCGCGACGCACCGGCCAGGGCCACGCCCGGCTCCACGTCCGCCAGCCCAAACTCCACCGCACTCTGAAGTTCCTGGAAGCGCAGCCAGAACACGTCGTCGGGGGCGGCGATGACACCCGACCGCACCAGGCGCCGGCCGAGTTCCCGCAGTATCCGCCGCAGCAGCGGCCACGCGAGTCCGACGTCGGCCAGCGCGTCCTCGCGGACCGGCGCTGTCTCCTGCGCCCATTTCAGCACCCGGAGGAACAGGGCCCGGCGCCGCGGGCCCAGGCGCGAAGCCACCTCCCGGGTCAGTGCCTCCCGCCGCTCGGTCAGGAGCCGCTGCCGCTCATGCGGGTCGGTTCCCTGCCCGCGCAGGTAGAACTTCACCGTTTCCAGCTGCGCGGACGGGTTGTCCGCCGGCACCGGGGTGGCGAAGTCCAGGTTGTAGACCGCGTGCCCGTAGAGGTCCAGATGTTCCTGGAAGGTGAACCGCCATTCCTGCCACAACACGTCCTCCACGCCCTCCGGCGCGGAACCTGTCCGCAGGCACTCGGCGAGTTCCGGCGTCGGCCGCTCCAGCAACGCCTTCACCAGCGAAGGATCGCTGCGCGCCCAGCCCGCGAGGTCGTACAGGGACTTTTCCGCCCGGATGGGCTCGCTGTCAAAGCCCAGCAGGAACTCCTGGGCCGGGGGATCGCCTTCGCGCCGGACAGCCTTGTAGCAGGCCCGGAAGGACAGTTCGCTCATGTCGGCCATCGGAATGATGGACTGCACGGCGGTGTAGTACACGGTTCCCGCGTCCAGGAGGGCCCGCACGCCCGCCAGCAGCTCCTCTCCCGAAAGCTCCGTTGGTGGCTTCGCTGACCAGTCCTTGATGATGCGTTCGTAGCGCGGATGCGAGTAGTCGCGCCAGCCCGCGACGCCCATATGCGCCTTGCCGCCGAACAGTGCCCCCATGGCCGGCACCGTCCTGCCCGTCATCCGCAGCATGGGCCAGGTGCGGTAGTAGTAATAGGCGTAGCCGTTGACGGTGGGGAAGCGGACGTCGCCCTCGCGGAGGGAGCCCGGCCCCAGCGCCTGGTTCATCAGGGCGGACAGCGAGCGGGACACCGAGCCGTCGACGAGGTCGGCGAAAAGCGGGGTGAGCGGTTCCGGCATCTGCTCCACGATGCTCGCCCGGAAGTAGAGGCCCTTGGGGTAGGGGACAGGCCATTCCGTGGGGACGTCCGCCGCGGGTTCGGGCAGCGCGGTGATGGGCCGGGACTGGAGCAGGAAGAACGTGCCGTCCGCCCTGGCCCACTCGATGTCCTGCGGGGCCCCGAAGTGGTCAGCGATCCGCTGTCCGTGGGCGGCGAGCTCGGCCGCCGCGGCATCGTCCAGGACCGGCGCACGACGGCGGTCTTCCGCCACCTTTTCCTCAGCCGTCCCGTCCTCCGTCAAGACCGTCATGACCTCCTTGTCGGCTGTCTGCCGCGTGAGGACTGTGCCCGTGTGGGCGTCCACGGTCAGGTCGTCGGTGGTGACCTGACCGCTGACCACGGCCTCGCCCAGGCCCCACGCGGCGCTGATCACCGTCTGGTCGCGGCGGCCGTTCGCGGGGTTGGCCGTGAACATCACCCCGGCTGCCTCGGCCTCCACCATCTGCTGGATTACGACGGCGAGACGCACCTGGCCGGGCAGCACGCCTTCGCGGGCACGGTAGGCCATGGCGCGCGCCGTCCAGAGGGAGGCCCAGCAGTTGATGACGGCCTTGGCCAGGGCGTCCAGGCCGCGGATGTTGAGGTAGCTTTCCTGCTGCCCGGCGAAACTGGCGGAGGCGAGGTCCTCGGCCGTGGCGGAGGAGCGGACCGACACGGCGGTGTCCCCGCCGCCGAGGCGTTCATACGCTGACTCAAGTTCGGCCTGGATGGCGGCAGGCATGGAGCCTTTGCGGAACAGGGTCCGGATCAGCGCCGACGCATGCTCATACTCCTGCGGCGACGCATCAGGTGGCAGAGCGGCCAACTCCTGAATGGCCGCCCCGAGGTTGTTCCCGGCGGTGAAATCAGCGTACGCGGCGGTGGTGAGGACCACCCCCGGCGGGACCGGCAGCCCGGCCCGGATGAGGCCGCCCAGGCCCACGGCCTTTCCACCCGCCCCGGCGATGTCGCTCCGGTCCACGTCGCCCAGGTCCATCACGTAGGTCATGACGATGCCCCCTTACTGTCGATCGCCGTCGGCCGTTTCCAAAGCACTGCCGCCAGGACCGCAACCCATAGCAGGAACGCCCCGATGCTGATGCGCTCGCCGACGCCCAAGACGAGGTTCGGTCCCGGTGCTGCCATGAACGCGACCATACCCATGAGGGCTGACAGTGCGAGCGAGACGATCGAGTAGGCGCGCATCCGGCCGTGGAATCCTGCCTCGACAAAGCACATGGCGGCGACCATAAGGCCGAGCTGCACGTTGGTGGCCACGATGTGCGCCGGGATGGACGTGTCGTCGCCGAGGCGCAGCGGGAAAAGTGCGCCCATGATGTTCCAGAGCCCGTAGGCGGTGAGCAGACCGGCGCCGATGCGCAGGGCCCTGTGCCCGCGGACCGAGGTCCAGACGCCCAGTCCGAACGCGGTGAACAGGACCGTGTAGAGCCAGGTGAGCGGGGCCACGACCTGGTAGCCGGGGGAGCCGACGGCCAACAGTTCGCTCACCATCTGTTCGGTGCGCCGGTAGCCGGCCCATTGGGACGCCGCAATGCCGTCGGTGAACACCACGTAGAGCAGTGATGACAGCGGCCCGGCCGCGAGGA
The DNA here is from genome assembly GCF_040676255.1 of Pseudarthrobacter sp. LMD1-1-1.1. Lineage (NCBI taxonomy): Bacteria > Bacillati > Actinomycetota > Actinomycetes > Micrococcales > Micrococcaceae > Pseudarthrobacter > Pseudarthrobacter sp. LMD1-1-1.1. Next base: position 50,165 of record NZ_JBEGHP010000023.1, read on the forward strand.
GGGCGATGCGCAGGGTTTCCTTGCCGCGGCTTTCGAACGGCACAGCCGGTCTTTGTCCGGGGAGTCGTCCTCCTGCAATTGACATCTTGGAATGTCCTCAGAGCCCGCACTCCAGCAACCGGTAGGCGCAGGGCACGCGGGCGGAAGCCTGGACGCCTACCTGTTCCAGCGTCTGCCCAGCGCGGATGCATGCCTAGGGCCGAACGGCCTTGGGGGCTGCGGTAGGGCAGGAACGCTGACCCCTATTCCTGTTATTGGGTATCCGGGAATCTTGACTGCACCGGCCCCCGGGAATACGTTCCGCCTTATCGGCGCCGGTCCCGGTAAACCACGGAATGAGGCGCCGGCGGACAGGCCAGGAGGAAAGACCATGCCGAAGTATCTGTTTGAAGCAACGTACGTGGGCCAGGGCATCAAGGGGCTCATGCAGGAAGGCGGTACCGCGCGGCGTGACGCCCTGACGGAAGCCCTGAAGTCTGTGGGAGGCACGCTGGAAAGCTTCTACTACGCCTTTGGGTACTACGACGTCCTGGGCGTTTTTGAGATTCCGGACGATGCCAGCGCCGCAGCGCTGTCACTGCTGATCAATTCGTCGGGGACCGTCAACGTCCGGCTGAAGCCGCTCCTTACCGTGGAGGACCTCGACGCGGCCGCCAAGAAGACCCCGTCCTACCGGGCGCCGGGACAGTAGGGGAGTGACGCGCCTGGGCCGGCGGGCCGCCGTCGGAAATTACGACGGCGGCCTGCCGGTCCAATGGGAAAACTGTCGCTCAATTTTTCGACAATAATGCAGCCAGATAACCGCAGGTACTTTCCACAACAGGAACGCGGACGTATTCTGGGTCTCCCCCTGCCGTATGAAGCACGGCATCACTCCACTCCCACTCTCAATGCGCATCTCTTGCGTTACTTGTTTCCATTTTTTAGCGGCCAAAGACGGCTGCCGAGTACACGGAGAATCAGATGAAATTCACAAAGGCTCATATTTTTGCGCCATCTGCCATGATTGTTGCCGCACTGCTCACCATGTCACCATCAGCAGTTGCTGCACCCCCGGAAAAAGGGCCGGCACCCGGCGACTTCTCCGCGGATTTGCTCGCCGGAGAAGCATGCCCGGACTTTCCCCTGCGCGTCGAAGCGTCCGGCTCGAACGTAACTGTCAGGACCTTTTACGACAGGCAAGGCGATCCCGTTCGCATCCTGCAGGCGGGGAGGGGGTACACCCTGACCTACACGAACCTCGACACAGGTGAGTCCTTGACAATAAGGCCCACTGGTTCCAACCGGACCATCGTGGACAATGGCGACACCTTGACCATCACAGAAACGGGAACTGCCGGGATCATTCTCTTTCCTTCAGACACGCCCAAAGGCCCCAGCAGCACACAGTTCTATGGCCGCATTGTCTACACCGTCGTCGACGACGGCTCATTCACTCTGACGTCCCTAAAAACGTCCGGGACCAGCATCGATATTTGTGCCAGACTCGCATAAAAGGAAGCCGTAAAACGGACCAAAAGCGCTCTACTTGATTAACGGAAAGAGGAGACCCGCCCGCAGGTAGATTCGGTCATTCGTGGCTGGCGGGCCGCCGTCGGAATTTACGACGGCGGCCTGCCGCTGCTTGGGCGGGTTACTGCGGACACTGCCTGGCGGCGAGAAGCGCGAGATCGTAGATCAGCTGCTGGACTTCGCGCTCGCGGCCGCTGACCCTGGGGACCGGCGTCTGGGTGGGTGCGGGTCCGTTGCGAGGCGGCGCAGGAACGGGCCGGTGGGCTGCGGGCAGACCAGTTGGGCTGGCGGGCTCAACGTTGCCGGCCCTGTCAGCGATATTGCCTGTAGATGCGTCCGTAGTGAGCAAGATTGTCCCCCTGGTCGAGCTTGTGAACACCCTAGGAAGCAGCAACCGGCATTCGGTAGGGCTTTTGTCCATTGAGGGGATTTATTGTCCCAATCTTGAGCGAAAACCCGTCCTTGGGCCTCACCACGCCACAGTTCCGGCGGCCCCGTCCACGGTGACGCTCTGGCCGTCGCGCAGCCGCTCGGTGGCGTCCGCAACACCCACCACAGCGGGGATGCCATACTCGCGGGCCACCACCGCGCCGTGCGAAATGACCCCGCCCATCTCCATCACCAGGGCACCCGCCGTCATGAACAGCGGGGTCCAGCCGGGATCAGTGGAGGGGGCCACCAGGATTTCCCCGGGCTCAATATGGGCACCCACAGGATCCAGGACCACCCTGACCTTCCCGGTGGCAGTGCCGGCGGACGCAGGAGTTCCCGTGAGGCGGTCCGCGGCGGGGCCCGGCTGCGCGGCGGAGGCTGCCGTCATGGCAGCCTCGACGTCCGTGCCGTCCGAGAGTAGAAGGCGCGGGACGTGGCGGCGCCGCAGCTCGACGTCGTACATCTGCCGGCGGTCAGCCACCAGTTTCCTGACGTCCGCCCCGCGAAGGGCCACGCGCAGTTCGTCGAAATCGAGGAAGAAGACGTCGCCGGGATGGGCAATGGAGCCGGTCTTCGCCAGTTCGTCGCCGATGGCGTCGAGCTGCCGGTGCATTTCCGCCAACACCAGCACGATGTAGAACTTGGGCAGTTCCCGCAGCCCGGAGAGCTGCCGCACCCGACGCAGGGACAGCGCAACCAGTCGTCCCCGGAGCCGGCTCCTGGCCGCCGCCCGTCCCACGAGCTCCTGCACGCGGTCATCCGCGTGTTGGGCGGCGCGGGCAAACTGGCGGTCCGGGGCCTGCTCCGGATCCTCCACGCGGAGATAGTTGGAGATGATCCCCAACAGGTGGTCCGGTTCCTCGGCCCAGCGCGGCATCCCCAGGTCGATTTCCGCCACGGCACCGTGGCCGTACCTGGCCAGGAACCCACGCAGGCTTTCCTGTGCAATCCCCGGCAGGGTGCCCGCCCGGTAGCGCCGGGCAAGCTGGTCCGGCCGCTGCTCCATCAACGCCTTCCGTGCCTCCGGATCCTTGCCAATGTCCGCCGCTACGCGCCACAGTTCCAGGTCCATCTCGGTGGTCACGTTGTGCGGCAGCCCGCGCAGCACTGCCTCCAGCTCGCGCGGCTTCGCGATCCCGCGCAGAAGCCTGCGGGCGGCGGCCAGCATCACGTAGCCCGCGGAGGGGGCCGGCAGGGAGGACTTGATGATCCCGTCAACCGTGCTGCCCAGGATGCCCTCCGCGTGCTGCAGCCGCTGCGCTGCCGTGGCCGGTCCGGGCAGTTGCAGCAGGGTTTCCAACTGGTCCTGGTATCCCCGTGCCCGGCGCAGTTCCGCCTCGGGCCGCAGCACTGCCCGGGCCATGGCCGGGAAAAGGGCCACAACCGTCCACAGGCTGCTGATTCCGGCGTTCGCGGTCGCCTTCGCTGCCGGCGTCCTGCCGCGGCGGCGCTTCCTGGCCCGCTGGCCGGGCGCGGACCGGACAACGCTGAAGCGGGGGTCGTCCAGCAGCGCGGGAAACACCGCCGCGGACCTTCCGTCCGCCAAGGGCAGCATCCGCAACAGCCACTGGCGGCCGTACGTGTTCCGGATCGCGGGCGTCAGGTCCACGTACAGCCGCAGCCCCGGGGACGCGTATTTCCAGGGCCCCTTGGTGTTCCTCATGATGCCCAGGACGGACAGCCCCATGGGGGTGATGGGGCGGGTCAGCCCCTGCAGGAGGGTGGCGCACAGGTAGGCACGGGCCTGCCCGTCAGCGGCGGGGCCGGCCCCGGCTGGTGCTTCCTCGGGCAGCGGATACAGCGTGGTGATGGGCCGCGACTGGGTGAGCCAGGCCGTGCCGCCGGCGTCGATCACCCACTCCACGTCCTGGGGCGCACCAAGCAGCCGATGGGCCGCGTCGCCGAGGGAGGCCAGTTCCCGGAGCTGTGCGTCCGTCAAGCCGGACGCACGGACCTGCGGTGCCTGCAGGATCCGGCCCGATGCCGTCTCCACCCTGAAATGGTCCGGATTCACCGCGCCGGACACCACCGCCTGCCCCGGCCCGTGGCCGGCATCGATGACGGTTTCCGTCCGTGTGCCGGTCACCGGGTTGCCGGTAAACAGCACGCCCGCTGCAGCGGCGTCCACCATGCGTTGAACCACGACGGCGAGACCCACCTCCCGCTGGCTGATCCCGTTGGTTGCGCGGTAGGCTGCCGCCCGGTCGGTCCAGAGCGAGGCCCAGCAGCGACGGACGGCCTGGACGACGGCGTCAGCACCGGCCACGTCCATGAAGGAGTCCTGCTGCCCGGCGAAGCTGGCAAAGGGCAGGTCTTCGGCGGTGGCGGACGAACGCACTGCCACCGGGCCGCCGCCCATCGCGGCGTACGCGTCACGGATTGCGGTCTCGACGCCTGGCGGTACCGGCGCTGCCGCCATGGCCCCGCGGGCCTGGCCAGCGAGCTGGTTCCGGTCTTCGTCGGGAAGGCCGCGCCCGCCGTCGTACCCTGTTTTCGTGTCGGTGCCGGCGGCCCCGTCCAGCCGGGCGGCGATGGCGTCCATGTCCTTGGGAGCGGCCTCCCGGTAGGCGGCGGTGGTCAGGCAAAAGCCCGGCGGAACGGGAAAGCCCGCCGCGGCAAGCCGGCCCAGGTTGATCGCCTTCCCGCCCGCGGTGGCCAGCGACGCTGACGCCACGTCGGCAAGCTCGATGACCAGTCCCGTGCCGTCGCCGCCCCGGTCCGGACCGGGAGTCAGGGAAGCCATATCCGGCTGCTAGGCGTTGCCTGCACCTTGCCCGGTGTCCTCCCACAGGACATCCAGGTTGTGGAAGATGACGGGCCCATCGCACAGCGCGGCCATCCGGGCAGCGAACTCGGACGTCTCCGGCCGGCCGGAATTCTCCATGGCCGAGTCAAAGGAATCGAAGTCCACGATGGTGAAGTAGTGCCCCGGATGGTCCCGGTCAGCTGTGGCCACGATATGGCGGAAGGTGGGCGCAGTGGTTCCCTCGGTTCGGGAGGGGCGGCCCAGCTCTTCGATCTCCTTGATGCGGGAGGACGTGAACTCGATGATCTGCACAAACCCGGCCATGATGGCTCCTCGACGGCGGTGGACGCTGATGCGGATCACGGTAAGCCCGGCGGCGGCCTGCGCACAGGGGGAAAAATACCCTACTTTGGCCCGCTGAAAGCGCGCAGCATGGCAGATCAATCAGCCAGCGACGGGGAGCGGCGGGCCCCGGACAGGGGACCCGCCGCTGCCCGTCAGCGGTTGGCGCCCAGTGCCGCCCAGGCCTTGGTCCGGCGTTCGGCAAGATCCCTGCGGGCAGCCAGCGCATCAGCCAGGCTGACAGCGGCAAACCGGGTCGCCGTTCCCGGCGCAGCCCGGGCCACCAGGTCCATGTCCGCGCTGATCACGGTGCCCACCATCGCGTAGCCGCCGCCGGAGACGGCATCGCGGTGCAGGATGATCGGCTGGGTGCCACCGGGAATCTGGATGGATCCCACGGCATACCCCGCGTCCACGATGTTGGAAGGGTCCGAGCCGGCGCCGAACGGCTGTTCGCGCTCCTTCCATTTCACCCCCGGTCCGGAGTAGCGAAGACCCATCCGGTCAGCCACGGGAGTCACTTTCCACTCCTCGTTGAGGAGATTGCCCAGGCCTTCCTCGGTCAGGCGGTGGTCGTACAACCCCAGCACGATCCGGACTTCCTGCTCCTTGGCGAAAACAGGCCGGAACTCATCCGGGACGCTTTCGGCCTGGGGGAGCCTACCCCCGTTGAGGGGAGCGCCCACGGGGACAACGTCGCCCGCCTCGAGCTTGCGGCCCTTGAATCCGCCGATAGCACCCAGGCTGTACGTGGACCTGCTGCCCAGCACCTCCGGGACGTCAATGCCGCCCTGGACCGCGATGTAGTAGCGGGTGCCGCCCTGGATGACGCCGAAGGAAAGCTGGTCCCCGGCCTTCAGCAGCAGGCGGCTCCACTGCGGCCGCGGCTCCCCGTTGACCTTGACCTCCACAGGGGCGCCGGTGACGGCGATGACGGCATCGCTGTCCGTGGTCAGGACCGGGCCCAGATAGGTGCACTCAAGGACCGCTTCCCGTGCCGTGTTTCCCACCAGGGCGTTTCCCAGCTCGGCGGAGTACTGGTCCATGGAACCGCTTTGCGGGATCCCCACGTTGTAGTGGCCCGTGCGCCCCTGGTCCTGGACCGTGGTGGCCAGGCCGGGGTTTCCAATTTCAAATGCCATTGAGGACCTCCATGAGTTCACGGTTGTAGCCTTCCGGGTCGGCCAGCGCCCTGGACAGCTCGAACGTCACCGGCGCCTGCCGGTAACGGAAGGTGCCGGCGGTGATCTCCGCCTGGATGGCGTTGTATTCCGCCTCCGTGACCGGCTTGAACTTCACGATGTCCCCGGGGCGGAAGAACACCATGAACTCCTTGAAGTCCGCCAGGGCCTGCTCGGGGTCGAAAATGGGGGCAGCGGCCACGCCGAACATCTGGTACCCGCCGGCACCCCGGACGGAATAGATGCAGCCGAAGCATCCGCCGTGCCCCACCGTCAGCTTGGGGGTGTCGGTCCGCGGGCTCAGGTACTTGGGGACCTCCAGCTGCTTCTTGCGGTCCACCAGCTGGAACAGGAACGGCAGCCCGGCCACGAAGCCCACCATGGACACCAGCCACGGCTGTTCGTGGTGCCGCTGGATGAACTCCGCGGCGTCCTTGAGATGGTTGACCTTGGCCGCGTAGTCGATGTCGCTGCCTTCGGGCTCCTGGTGGAACCCTTCCCGGAACCGCTCTGCCACTTCCGCGGTGAACGGGTCCTCGTACCAGACCGGGACTTCGACGATCCGGGTCTCCAGTGCGCGTTCCTGGTGGGACGTCAGGTCCCGCTCGATGTCGCGCACAGCCGTTTCCAGCTGTTCCGGAGGCAGGACGTCGGGGTCGAAGCGCACCAGCAAGGATGCGTTGGCCGGGCAGATGTCCACGATTCCCGGGAGCCCGGCGTCGGAGAGCCTGCCGGCGATGGACATGACCTTGAAGTTCGCGGGCAGGCTCATCGCTTCGGAGACTTCCACGAACAGGAATTCGTCCCCGCCCCAGGTGTAGCGCGCACCCGGGAGGACGGCGGCTTCGGTGGTCATTTTGCCCCCATGAGGTCGGCTGCGGTTTCAATGAACTTGGAGTGGTGGCTGACCTCGGCGAATTCAGGCCGCGCCAGCAGCGCCAGGTGGACGGGGACAGTGGTCTTGACCCCTTCAATGTGTGTTGCCCCCAAAGCCGCCAGGGTGGCCGCGATGGCGGCATCCCGGTCCGGGGCGTGGACGGCCAGCTTGGCCAGAAGGGAATCGTAGTAGGGGCTCACCACGGAGCCTGCTTCCACCCCGGTGTCCACCCGGATCCCCTCACCCGAGGGCCAGTCCAGGGACCGGATGGTTCCCGGGCTGGGGAAGAAGTGGTGGCTGGGGTCTTCCGCGTTGATGCGGCATTCGATGGCGTGGCCGCTGAAATGCACGTCGTCCTGGGAAATGGACATGGATCCGGTGGAGGCTATCAGGAGCTGCTCGCGGACCAGGTCCACGCCGGTGATCTGCTCGGTGATGGGGTGCTCCACCTGGATGCGGGTATTCATCTCAATAAACGCGGCCTCGTGGTTGACGGGGTCGTACAGGAACTCCACGGTACCCGCTCCGTGGTAGCCGCACTGGCGGGCAAGGGCCACGGAGGACTCCCTGATGGTGGCACGGACGGCGTCAGGGAGGTTGGGGGCGGGGGCTTCCTCCAGCACCTTCTGGGATCGGCGCTGCATGGAACAGTCGCGGTCGCCGAGGTGGATGAAGTTGGTCCCGTCGCCAAGGACCTGCACCTCAACGTGCCGGGCGTGCTCCACGAACCGTTCCAGGTAGACGGTGGGGTCGCCGAAGACGGATGCGGCCTCGCCCCTGGCCATCTCGATGGTTTCCAGGAGCCCGCTTTCGTCGTGCACGAACCGGATGCCCCTGCCGCCGCCGCCGGCGGAAGCCTTCACCACCAGCGGGTACCCGATGGCACGCGCAATGTCGACGGCGTCGACCTCCGGATCCAGGGGGCCGTCAGACCCCTTGAGCACCGGGACACCGGCGTTGGCTGCCGCCTCCCGGGCCAGGGACTTGTTGCCCATCATGGCGATGGTGTCCGCGTTGGGGCCCACCCAGGTGAGGCCGGCGTCCGCCACCTTCCGGGCGAAGACGGCGTTCTCCGAGAGGAAACCGTAGCCCGGGTGCACGGCGTCGCACCCCTGCTCGAGGGCCGCGGCCACCAGGGCGTCCTGGTTCAGGTAGCTGGCGGTTGCCTGGGCCGGCCCCACCACCACGTAGTGGTCCGCTGTCCTGGCTGCCAGTGATTCCGCGTCGGGCTCGCTGACCCCCAGGACGGTTTCGATGCCCATGTCGCGGGCGGTCCGGGCGATCCGCACGGCGATCTCGCCGCGGTTTGCGATGAACAGTTTCATGGGCTGCCTTTATCCTTCCCGGATGACGACGATGGAGTCGCCCGGGTTGACCATGTCGCCTTCGTTGACTTCAAAGGATTCCAGGGTCCCGGCGACGTCGGACTGGATCTCGGTGAACTGCTTCATGATTTCCACGATGCCGATGGTCTGGCCGACTTCGATGGTGTCGCCTTCGTTGGCGAACGGGGGTTTGCCCGGCCCGGGCTTGCGGTAGAAGACGCCGGGAAGGGGTGAAACGATCGTGGCCATGTGCTGCTCGCTTTCAGGAGTGGGTGGATCGGGATGAGTCGAGTGCCTTGCGCACGGCGGAGGCGACGGCGACGGCGTTGGGTGCATCCGAGTGGACGCAGATGCTCTGGAAGGCGATGTTCAGGGGAGTGCCGTCGACGGCGGCCACGGGCTCGCCTGCCACCGCCCGGCTGACGCGTTCCGCGGCGGCGTCCGGGTCGGTGGGTGCGGGCCGTCGCTGGATGAGGAGCTCCCCGCCGGGGCCGTAGTTGAGGTCCACATAGAGCTCCGCAACGAAGTCCACGCCCATGGCGCGGCACACGGATTCATGGGCGGTCCCGGCCAGGCCGTAGAACGGGACACCGAACTGTTTGGCTGTTCCGGCGGCCGCCTGCATGAGGTCTTCGTCGCCGGCGAGCATGCCGTAGAGCGCGCCGTGGGGTTTGATGTGGTTCAGGGACATCCCGTTCTTGGCCAGGAAGGCGGTCAGCGCCCCGGTCTGGTACAGGATGATGGACTCGACCTCCTCGGGGGTGAGCACCATGCGGCGGCGGCCGAACCCCATGGGATCGGGGAGCCCGGGATGGGCGCCCACGGCCACGCCGTGTTCGGCGGCAAGGGCCACCGTCCGGTTCATGACGTCCGGGTCCCCGGCGTGGTAGCCGCAGGCCACGTTGGCGACGTCGATGATTTCCATGAGTGCGGCGTCGTTGCCGAACTCGTGCAGGCCGAAACCTTCACCCATGTCCGAATTCAGGAGCACCTGGGCAGGCGTGGTTTGCGTCACGTTTTTTTGCATGCAGGCAACGGTACAGAGGCGGGGACCCGGCCGGAATTGGGCGGATCGCTGAATGTGGCCACGCGGATTATGCTTTTTGCACTAACCAGGAGGGCCTGCCATGCGTGTTGCCGATCTCGCCGCGGATTCCGCGCTGAACATCCGCCTTGCCGTGCCGGGAAGTCCGGGACGCCTGGCCCGGCCCATCGCCTGGTGCGCCCCCACGGAGCACATGGACCCCACGCCCTTCCTCAGCGTCAACGCGCTGCTGCTCACCAATGGGATGGGCCTGAACGTCAAGGACTACCGGATCTGGGATGCCTACGTGGAGCGGCTGATGTCCGTGCCCGTCTCGGGTCTGGTCTTCGGCCTGGGCGCAGCGCACCGGGAACTGCCGCCGGGGCTGGTGAAGGCCTGCGAAGCGCATGGCCTTCCGCTGCTTGAACTGCCTCCGGAGGTGCCGTTCATCCAGGTGATGCGGCACGTGGATCAACTTATCGCCGCCGAACGCTATGCCGAGCTGCGCGCGGGGTGGGACCTGGCGGATGAGTGCACCAGGCTGGCGGCGGGCGGCCACTCGTTGGCGCAGGTCCTGGAACGGGTGGCCACCACCATCCGGGCGCGGGTGGCGGTCCTGGACCACAACGGGTTTGAACTCATGGCGGCAGGTACGGCCGGGGGCGGGACGGCCCGGACCATCCTGAGCCTGCCCAGCGGCGGAATCCTCCGGTTCAGGCTGGCTATCGAGGGAATCAAGAGCAGCCTGGTGCTGCAGCCGCTGCTGGGGCCGGTGGCTGCGGTGATTGCCATGCAGCTGAGCTACACCCTGGGGTCCCGGTCGCCCCTGCATTCGCGGGAAGCTGCCCGGTTGATCGAGGCGCTCTACGAGGCCCGGGGGACTCCGGCGCCGGCCCTGCGGCGCTACGCGGCGGAGGCCGGGTTCGAGCCGGACAGGGAGTGGGGAGTCGTGCTGATCGGCGGTGCGGGGGAGGTTGCGCCGGCCAAGCTGCGGACCATCGCCTGGCGGGTGCGGGTGGGCCTGCAGGCTGAATTCGGGACCGTGCGGTTCATGGAGGAGGCCGGCCTGACGACGGTGCTGGTGCAGCGCGGGGAAGCGGGGATGGAGCTCATGGAAGCCGTCCAAAAGTCCTTCCAGGACGCGCCGGAACTGTCCGCCGTCGTCTCCGGGTGCGGGAACCTGGACGAACTGCCGCTGGTGCTCCAGCTGGCCCGCCGCCGTGTGGGCGAGCCGGGGCTCCATCAGGCGCCGGTCGCTGACCTGGCCGGCGTGGTGGAAGGCCTGCCCGGCGCCGGGCTGGTGGCCATGTCCCGGCGCCTCCTGGCCCCGTTGATGTCCGACGGCGGCACGGCCTTGCGCGAAACGCTTGAGGCATATTTGCGGTACAGCGGGAATACCCGTGAAACCTGCAGGGAGCTCTTCATCCACCGCAACACCCTGACGTACAGGTTGCGCAAGATCGAGGAGCTTCTCCGGGTTGACCTGGATGACGGCGAAGTGCGGGCCACCTGCCTGCTGGCACTGCGGATCGTCGCCGCCGGAACCTAGTTGGCGGCCATCTCGGCGGGCGCCCTGGCGGCGCTGCTTTCGCGGACGAACAAGGTGGGTTCCAGCTGTACGGGTTCGGGTTTTTCGCCCCTGAGTACGGCCTGGATGAGCTGCACCGCCGTCCGTCCAATGTCCGCCATGGGGGAGTGGACCGAGGTCAGCGGAATGGGAAGTTCGGCGGCCAGGGAGGTGTCGTTGTAGCCCACCACCGCCACGTCCTGTCCTACGGTGAGGCCGTGGGAGCGCAGGGCTCCCATCGCGCCGATGGCGGCGAAATCGTTGACCGCGAAGATTGCGGTGGGGCGCGGCCTGCCGCTGGCGAGGATCTTGTCCCCGGCTTCCCGGCCGCCGGCGGTATCGAATTTGGACCACACGACGTCGTCGTCGGAGATGGTGCCGCCCAGGGACCGCCAGCGGTCCAGGAACCCGGCGGTGCGGTCGACGGCGGTGCTTGCGTAGGGCTCGCCGGCAATGACCGCCACCTGCCGGTGGCCCATTTCCCAGAGGTGGCTGGCCACGAGTTCGCCGCCCACGACGTCGTCGCAGGTAGCGGACGGGTAGCCCGTCACCCGGCGGTTCATCAGGACGAACGGGACCTTCCGGTCCGTCAGCTCCTGCAGGAGGCCGCCGTCAAGATGGGCGTCGCCAATGATCAGGCCGTCCACCCGCCGGGCCAGCATGAGGTCGATCTTCCGCCGTTGTTCGTCCGGGTCATCGCGGGAGTTCATCACGAACGCGGAGTAGCCCACCTCGGCCGACGCCTCGTCGATGCCCTCGTACATGATGGCCAGGACCAGGTCCGAAAGCCGGGGGACGATGACCCCCAGCAGCTTGGTCCGCCGGGTGCGAAGGCTGGCGGCCTGCGGGTCGGGGGAGTAGCCCAGCTTGCGGGCCAGTTCACGGACGCGCTCGGCGGTGGCCGCCGAGGCCGCTCCCTTGGCCACGTCGGAACCGGAATGCAGGACCCTGGAGACAGTGGACGGATGGACGCCCAGCTCCCGAGCCAAATCCTTCAGCGTGACCGTCCGGCCGCCGTCGGCCTTTTCTTTCATGTCCCTCTCCTGCCCACCGGGGCCACTGTAGCCCAGGTCTGCCCGGGCTGCCCGGAAGGGCGCCAAGGTAACCCTTGACGTGACCCGCTTCACATCCTATAGTCGTTCATCAGCGCTACCCAAACGTTTGGGTAGACCACCCTAAAACTTCCCCCGGCGCCCCCACCCCCAGGCGCCGCCCCCCGTTTCCATGCATCTCCTCTTCTTCGCGGAAGGTCACCCAATCGATTGGGTTGCGGACCGTGCAGCAAACCACCGGAGCTGAAATGACTGTTACCGACTCCCACATCGTGCTGCTGGCTACTGGAGGCACCATCTCGTCGCGTTCTTCCCAGGCCGGCGGCGCGGTTGCCTCCGATACGGGCGAGCAGGTGTTCAAAGCCCTCGGCCCGCGTGTGTCACACCCCGTCCGGGTGCTGGACGTGTTCCAGAAGGGGTCCTACCTCCTGACGTTCGACGACATGCTGAGGATCTGCGCCACTATCCAGGACGTCCTCAAGGACCCCAACGTCCTGGGCGTGGTGGTCACCCACGGCACGGACACCATGGAGGAGACCGCCTACCTCGCGGACCTGACGCACACGGACGAGCGGCCGGTGGTGTTCACCGGCTCGCAGCGTGCGGCTGACTCTGACGCTCCCGACGGGCCGGACAACCTGGCCCGGGCCATCGCCGTCGCCGGTTCCAAGGACGGGCGGGGCAAGGGGGTGATGGTCCACTTTGCGGGCACCATTTTCCCGGCGGCCGGCGTCCGGAAAAGCCAAACTCTTCGGCTGAATGCCTTTGCGAACCCCGATTTTGGGGTACTTGGCCAGGTATCAGCCCAGGGAGAAGTTGCCATGGACGGCAGCGGCGGCAGGCTCGAGGCCCTGCCCCTGCCCCAGCCGGGCGGCGGCTCCCCGCGGGTGGACCTGGTTGCCGCCTACCCCGGTGCCGACTCCACCCTGATGCACGCCGCCCTTGAAGCAGGAGCGGAAGGCATCGTCCTGCAAGGAACCGGAAGCGGCAATGCAAACGCCAGCCTCTGCGCAGAGGTGGCCGCCGCCGTCGCGTCCGGCGCCGTGGTGGTCACCAGCACCCGCGTGGACGCGGGACCGGTGGTGCCCATCTACGGGGCCGGCGGCGGTGGCGAGGACCTGCGCGTTGCAGGCGCCATCAGCTCCGGCCACCTCCGGCCGTCACAGTCGCTGATCCTGCTCAGCCTCCTGCTCAGGATCAATCCTGACCGGGACCGGATCACCGAAATTTTTGCCCAACGAGGGAGGCCCCCTGAACCTTCCGCCTGACACCCAGAACACTCCGGTTTTGAACGAATTGAAAGGAAAATCTCATGGCTAAGGACATTCAAGTCGCCTTCGGCGTGGACGTAGACGCAGTGGCAGGCATGCTCGGCTCCTACGGAGGAGAGGACTCCCCGTGCGACATCAGCCGCGGCCTGTTCAGCGGTGAAGTCGGCGGACCCCGGCTGATCCGTTTGTTCCAGAAATACAACCTCCCGGCCACCTGGTTCGTGCCGGGCCACTCGATCGAAACCTTCCCGGAACTGACGCAGATGATCGTGGATGCCGGACACGAGATCGGGGTGCACGGATATTCGCACGAGAACCCCATCGCCATGACCCGGGAACAGGAGACCGCCATCCTGGACCGCGCGATCGAACTGATCGAAAAGGTGTCCGGCCGCCGGCCCACCGGCTACGTTGCGCCGTGGTGGGAATTCTCGCCCGTCACCAACGAGATCCTCCTGGAGCGCGGCATCAAGTACGACCACTCCCTGATGCACCGCGACTTCGAGCCGTACTACGTCCGCGTGGGCGACTCCTGGAAGAAGATCGACTACACCAAGGACGCCCAGACCTGGATGGAGCCGCTGAAGCGCGGGCAGGAAACGGACCTGGTGGAAATCCCGGCCAACTGGTACCTCGATGACCTGCCTCCCATGATGTTCATCAAGGCATCCCCGAACTCGCACGGGTTCGTCAACCCCCGCGACATCGAAGAGATGTGGCGGGACCAGTTCGACTGGGTCTACCGCGAAATGGACCAGGCCGTCTTCACCATGACCATCCACCCGGACGTCTCCGGCCGGCCGCAGGTGCTGCTCATGCTCGAGCGGCTCATCGAACACATCAACTCCCATGAGGGCGTCACCTGGTGCACCTTCGACCAGATCGCCGATTCCTTCCTCGCACGCAGCCCCCGTAAGGACAACAAGTCATGAGCATCCAAGAACCGGTTGTCGACCTGTCGCAGCCCCGCCCGGACGAGAAGCGCCGCTTCCCGGTCTTTTCCAAGCGCCACACCACCACCGCTACCGTGCTTGCCCTGCTGGCCTGGACCGTGGCCGTCTTCGACTACGGCCTGTTCGGCACCCTGCTGCCGGCCATGCAGCAGGAATTCGGCTGGTCTGCCCCCGAGGCGTACGCCATCAACACCTGGATCGCCGTGGGCACCGCCATCGTCTGCTTCGGCATCGGGCCCGTCATTGACCGCCTGGGCCGCCGCAAAGGCATGATGACCACCATTGGCGGGACCGCCGTCGTCTCCGGCCTCACGGCACTGATCCCCACGGGGATCCCGTTCCTCAGCAACGCCATGCTGGTGGTGGTCCGTTCCTTCGGCGGCCTCGGCTTCTCCGAGCAGGCCGTGAACGCCACCTACATGAACGAGGTCTACCAGGTCACCGAAGTCGCGGACAAGCGCAAGCGGCCCGGCTTCCACTACTCCTTCATCCAGGGCGGCTGGCCGCTCGGCTTCCTGCTGGCCAGCGCCCTGGCCCTGGCCTTCCTGCCCTCCCTGGGGTGGCGCGCCCTCTACCTGATGGCCACCATCCCGGCCGCCGTGATCGTCTGGGTCATCGCCAAGAAGCTCAAGGAGACCCCCCAGTTCGAACTGCACCACAAGCTGACCGAGCTCGAAAAGAGCGGCAAGACGGCGGACGCGCACTCCCTGGCCCACGCGTACGGCGTCGAGCACTCCTCGGCAGCCCCGCTCAAGCGCATCTGGGAGCCGCACCTGCGCCGGAACACCTTTGTCTTCTCGCTCGCCTGGATTGTGAACTTCTTCGGCATCACCATCTTCAGTGTCCTGGGCAGCTCCGTGCTCAAGAACGCGAAGGGCGTGGAACTCTCGGACGCCTTCTGGATGCTGATCGTCATCAACCTGCTGGCCTACTTCGGCTACGTCTTCCACGGCTGGCTCGGTGACAAGATCGGCCGGAAGCGGACCATCATCGGCGGCTGGATCCTCTCCGGCATCTCCTTCTCCATCATGCTCAGCCCCATCGCCACCAGCCCGTTCATGATCATCCTGACCTACGGCGCCGGCCTGTTCTTCCTGGTGGGTCCGTACGCGGCCATCCAGTACTTCATGGCCGAGTGCTACCCGGTGAGCTGCCGGGCCACCGGTACCGCCTTCATCGGCGCCATGAGCCAGCCCGGAACCATCCTTGGCGGCGCCATCTTCACCGCCATCGCCGCCGGTGCCGGCACCGGTACCGCAGCCCTGTGGGTCGGTGCCCTGGGCACCCTGGTCTCCGGTCTCCTGATGATCGCCGCCAAACCCCCTGCTGAAGCCCTGATGGAGGACCACCCCCATGACGTCGCCTAACAAAGCCGCCATCATCACCGGTGCCGCCAGCGGCATCGGCCGTGCCCTCGCCGTCCATTACGCCCGCCAGGGGGTGGTGTCGGTCATCGGCACCTTCCCCGGCGACCCCCACGATCCGGAGGAAACCCTTCGCCTGGTCAAGGAGGCCAAGGGTGAAGCGGTGATCCATGAGGTGGACGTCCGCACCACCGCCTCCGTGGACGCCCTGG
Organism: Pseudarthrobacter sp. LMD1-1-1.1; assembly: GCF_040676255.1. NCBI lineage: Bacteria > Bacillati > Actinomycetota > Actinomycetes > Micrococcales > Micrococcaceae > Pseudarthrobacter > Pseudarthrobacter sp. LMD1-1-1.1. Next base: position 66,023 of record NZ_JBEGHP010000023.1, read on the forward strand.
CCCAGCGGGCCGTGGACGAGTACGGCCGTCTGGACTACGCCATTGCCAACGCCGGCATCCTCCGCAATTCCCCGCTGGGGGAGATGACGGATGAGCGCTGGCACGACATGCTCAACGTGGACCTCACCGGCGTGCTGCGCACGCTGCGTGCCGGGGCGGAGAGAATGACCGACGGCGGCGCGCTGGTTGCGGTCTCGTCCATCGCCGGCGGGGTGTACGGGTGGGAGGAACACGCCCACTATGCCGCTGCCAAGGCAGGCGTGCTGGGCCTGGTCCGCAGCGTGGCGGTAGAGCTTGGGCCGCGCCAGATCCGTGCCAACGCCGTGATCCCCGGCCTCATCGAAACCCCGCAGTCCCTGGACCCGGTGAACTCGCTGGGCCCCGAGGGGCTGAAGCGGGCCGGGAACGACATCCCTTGGGGCCGGGTGGGAAAGCCGGAGGAAGTGGCCAGCGTGATCGGGTTCCTCACCTCCGACGAGTCCCGCTACATCACCGGGCAGGCCCTGGTGGTTGACGGCGGCCTCACCGTGAAGATGCGCGCCTGACGGCGCCCTGACAGCCCGCCTCACAACGAAAGGACACCATGAACACATCGACTGCTGACCAAGCTTCCGGAAACGCCCAGGCCGGAAACGGCCGCCGGGTGGTGGTCACCGGCGGTTCCAGCGGGATCGGCAAAGCCATCGCCGAGGCTTTCCTGGCCAACGGGGACCGGGTGGCCGTGCTGGACCGCGCCGGCGGGGACGGCGCCATCCGCGTGAACGTGGCCGATGAAGCCAGCGTGCGGGCGGCCTTCGCCGAGGCCCGGGAGAGGCTGGGCGGCATCGACGTCCTGGTCAACAGCGCGGGCCTGTTGACGGAGTCCCCGCTGGAGGACATGTCCCTGGCCATGTGGAACGAGACCCTCACGGTGGACCTGACCGGTGTGTTCCTGTGCTGCCGGGAGGTGGTGGGGGAGATGCGGCAGCGCAAGTGGGGCCGCATCATCAACATCGCCTCCCAGCTGGCCATCAAGGGCGGTGTGGGGCTGACGCATTACAGTGCCGCCAAAGCCGGCGTCGTAGGCCTTTCCAAAGCACTTGCCCTGGAAACGGCGGCGGACAACGTGCTGGTCAACTGCATCGCCCCGGGGCCCATCGAGACGCCGCTGGTGGAGGGCATCTCGGAGAGCTGGAAGGCCGCGAAACGCGCCGAGCTTCCGCTGGGCCGGTTCGGGACGCCGGAGGAAGTAGCGCCTGCCGCCGTGCTGCTCGCCAGCGACCCCGGGGGAAACCTGTTCGTCGGGCAGACGCTGGGGCCCAACTCCGGCGACGTCATGCCGTAAGGAAAGGGAACAACATGTGCGGTGCCTGCGGAAGGACCACCGTGGCGGACCCTGCCCTGGGGCCGGTGCGGACCATGCGGCAACACCTGATCGTGGCAGCCACGGTCACCGCCGTCTGCACCGGCCTCCCGGGCGCCCCGAAAGTAACCGCGCTCAAGGACGGCTGGCTGATGACCGGCCCCGCCGGGGCCTCCAAACAGTGCCAGACCGTCGAGGAACTGTGGTCTGCTGTGCTCGGCTGCTTCACTGACGCGTCCGTTCTGGACCAGCTGCAAAGGCGCCGCCAGGCGTACGCAGCGGATCCGTCCAACGCCGGCCTGCCCGCCCGGGCTGCCGGGCTGCTGGCGGACCCCGAACACTACCAAGGAGATTGTGCATGACTGATTACACCCCGCTCTGGTCACCCATCCGGATCGGTTCCACCGAGCTGGAGAACCGGGTGGCGCTGGCTCCCATGACGAGGATCAGCGCCACCGAGGACGGGCATGCCACGGAGAGAATGGCGTCCTACTACCGGACGTTCGCCCGCGGCGGCTTTGGGCTGCTGATTACGGAAGGCATCTACCCGGACACCGCCCACAGCCAGGGCTACCACTTCCAGCCGGGCATCGCGACGGAAGAGCAGGCCAGGTCCTGGGCGAACGTGGTGGACGGCGTGCACGCGGCCGGCTCGAAGATCTTCGCGCAGCTGATGCACGCGGGGGCGCAGAGCCAGGGGAACCGGTATGTGACCTCCTCGGTGGGGCCGTCGGCGGTGGCACCCAAGGGGGAGCAGCTGGGGTTCTACCGCGGCGAAGGTCCCTACCCTGTTCCTGCCGCGGTCACGCTGTCCCAAATGAAAGAGATCCGGGACGGGTTCGTCACAGCGGCGCTGCACGCCCAGCAGGCCGGGTTCGACGGCGTGGAGATCCATGGTGCCAACGGGTACCTGCTGGACCAGTTCCTCACGGACTACCTGAACCAGCGCGACGACCGCTACGGCGGCTCACCGGAAAACAGGGTGCGGCTTGCCGCTGAAATCTGCCATGACGTCCGCGAGGCCGTTGGCCCAGGCATGACGGTGGGGATCCGCGTCTCCCAGTCCAAGGTCAGCGACACTGAGCACAAGTGGAGCGGGGGAGTGGCCGAAGCCGAGGTCATTTTCGGCACCTTGGGCGCCACAGGGATCGATTTTGTCCACACCACCGAGTACCGTGCCGCGGAGCCCGCGTTCGCGGATGCGGAGGAAACCCTGGCTGCGCTGGCCAAGCGGTACTCCGGGGTGCCGGTGGTCGCCAACGGCAAGCTCGATGATCCGGATACGGCCGCGTCCATGCTGGCGGACGGCTCAGCGGACGTTGTCGCGCTGGGCAAGGGAGCCCTGGCCAACCGGAACTGGCCGCACCTTGTCCGCAACAACCTGGAATTCGGGGAGCTCGACCCCGCAGTCTTCGCTCCTTTGGCGGACGTCAAGGACTGGGAGCTGGAGGACGGGTAGGGCGGGGTAGCGTCGGCTTTTAAACGGCAGCGATGGCGTCGAGCCACTCCAGGAACGTCTGGCGTCCGACGGCGGATCCCGGCACCGGGATCAGGGAGCCGTTGCGCATGGCCTTGCCCATGGGGCCGGGCAGGTGCAGTGGAACGATCCGTTTCCTCTGATGCGTCTTGGCGAGGTAGGCCGCGACCAGGCTTTTCAGCTGTTCGGTCCGCGGGCCGCCGAGGTCCGGAAGGCGTCCCTTCGGCCCGGCCTCGGCGGCGTCCACCAGGGCCGCGGCTACCTCCTTGGCCGCCACCGGCCGGGTGGACATCACGGGCACGAAGACCAGCGGGCCCACTGATGCTGCCTTGATGGACATTGGCACGAACTCGTGGAACTGGGTGGACCGGAGGAGGGTCCAGGGAATGCCGCCGTGCTTGACTTCGTCCTCCTGCACCAGCTTCCCGGCGTAGAGTCCCGAATTGGCTTTATCAATGCCGACTATGGACAGAGCCACATGGTGCTTTACGCCGGCCTTCTTCCCAGCGGCCAGCAGGTTCTGGGTGGCGTTGGTGAAGTAATCCACGGCTTTCTTGGTGGACATGGCCTGGATGCCGGAGACGTCGATGACGGTTTCGACATTTTGGAGTGCCAGATCGAGACCCCGCCCGTTGACCAGGTCCACCCCCTCCGCGCGGCTGAGGCTGACCACCTCGTGCCCGTGTTCCCTGGCGATGGCCACGACGTGGCGGCCCACTGTACCGGTTCCCCCTGCAACGGCAATCCTCATGGAAGCAATACTAAGCGGGTGCTACCCGGCAAGGGCGGTCCTCCCCGCCTACGTCCCGTTTCGCACTTTAGCGCTCTCCCTGCTGTTAGCCGGTCAAAGGTGCAAAGAGGAAACGCGCGGCCTCGATCCGGTTGCCCAACCCCGCCGTACCGCCATCGTCGGCCCAGGCCTGCCAGCCAACATCCTGCACGTGGGGCGCGCAAGCAGATCCGGTAGTGGTCCACCAGCTCACCGGTCAGCCGGATCTCGAAGGCTTCCAAACGGAGTCCGAGTCCGGTGGTGCCGTTGGGATTGGCCGACGACGACCAGGGTTGCCCTCCGATGTCCTGCACAAGCCCCCGTCATTGAATGCCGCCGGTGTAGGCCGAGCCGCAGACGGCGGCCAGGTCGAAGAGCACCAAGGCCGGCCATGATGGCCCCCTTCTACCCGAAGGATGACCAAATATCACCCGGAGAAGAGCCGGGGCCAGCATGGAGAGGGGGAGTAGCCCGGCGATTATCGCTTTGGGCGTCCAAGCAACGATTTAGGGCGCTCGCGGCTCCGCTAAGGCCACGACATTGTGTCCCCTTAGCATTCCTCTCAGTCATCGAAATCCGAGTCACTTCATCGTGGGACGTTCTCCAACTTCAACGGGTGTCTCCAAATTCAACGGTTGTGCGGGGGAGGACTACCCGCAGGCTTAGCCGCCCGAGAGAATATGGCTACACTAAGGTGAGAAACAGTGTGCTTTAGCGTATTTTGGCTGCCTAATAAGGTGCGAGATAAAATTCGGGGGACGAATTGGAGTCTGCAGGATTTTCAGTTTCACACGATCAGCTGCTCTACGATGGAAAGCCTGTCGGCAACGGCCCGACGAGCCCCGGGTTTCGGCAGTTCTCTTTTGAAGCGGTGCCCTTAGGTGAGGGAGGCAACGGCGTAACCTTCCGCGTGAAACACAGAAGACTGCAAGTGGATCAAGTGGTGAAACTCTACATTCCCGACCGCGAGGGCGTAGCCGAAAAGGCGTTGCTTGAGTCTCGCAAAAATGCAGATCCTGAAATTCGTGATGTCATTGCCCAAGTTCATGATGCGGGTACTTACTCTTATCCAAAAGAGATTTCCTACTCCGTCATGGAAAGTGTGTCGCGAATTCAAACTCTAAAAGAGTGGATTTGCGAACGTGACAAATTGTGGAAGTTGGCTCAGGAAAGTATGGAAGCTGATTTGGGTGCAGACAGGAGATCCTTTCAGCTGTGGAAGAATCGCCAACGACGTCACGTGGTGGCCGACGCGCTCAATGTAGCTGCGGGTTTTGTCGGCGCCGTAGTAAGACTGCACTCAGCAGAGGTCACCCATGGAGATCTTAACCCGGGAAATATTCTCATACTGCAAGAGGCGACGCTCGAGAATCGCTACTTGGGGTCCGGTGGAAGTCAGGCTCAGCCGGGAACTCTCAAGCCGTTCTTTGTCAAGGTCATTGACCTAGGCTCAAGCCAGGTGGTTGGCACGGGGGTAGATATTGGGATCGCAAGAGAGAACTGGTTTGTCATGGACAACCTGCGAAAAATCCTAAAGCCCCTCTTCGACGGGAAGGGGAGCGTTCAGGACTGGACTATGCTTGAAAAATACACATTCGAAGGTTTAGTAACGTTTGTGATTTCCGGTACTCAAAAGCCGCCCAACCCCGCTGCGCTCAGTGGTGACCTATTTCGCCTGCTTTGCGTGTTGAATGTTCTTCACGGCCACCTGCATAATTCTCGCGATCAGGGAACAGACGTACCTTCTCAGCGCTTTAAGTTTGACCATACGGACTTGGTCATTCTCAACGAGCTTATGGGCGGGCAACTAACCGGACACCAAGACAGCGAGATTTTCGATCTCGATGTTCTCGCTGTTCTCAGAGTCCTCCATGAGCCCACAGCTAATTCTCTCATTCGATGGCAGACCCTCATGGAGCATTACGGGCGCCTGCACAGCGGATTTCGTAAGTATGAAATTTATGACGGTCGGATAAGGGTTGCGCAAGGTACAACAAACAAAAGCCTAACGTCCAAAACTCAATATGATGACCTTCATGCGATCGTGGCAAAGACGCTTCGTAGCGAATTGTGGAACTACGATCATGAGCAGAATGCTCATGAGGTGCTGCAGAGTCTTAGGGAAGGCGGTTTGCCCATCCCGGCTAGGTAGTCAGCAGGCCATCCACTGCGGCAGATGGGCTGCACAATACTGCCGTTCCTGGACTATTTCGGGACAGCTTACTTGCCTGACTAGCGTTCATCCACTCGGTCAGCCACGGCGCCCGGACGGAGGACGTGATCCGGCAGTCGGCCACGAAGGTGCCTTGGGCGCCGGCATCAATCCAGTCCTGCAGTGCAGATAGGTCGCCGAGCGACCGGATCACCGCAGATTCGGCCCCCAGAGCCCGTGCAACACCGCTGAAGTCCACTTCGGGGATCAGCATGGGCTTTTCGGTCAGGCCCTGCGACCCGTACTGGTGGATTTCGGCGCCGTAGGCGGCGTCGTTGTAGATCACCACGATCGCGCTGCGGGCGGCGCCGATCAGCGATTCGAGGTCGGACAGGCCCATCAGGAACCCGCCGTCGCCCGAGGCCAGCACCAGGGTGCGGCCGTCCTCCACGGCACGGGCGGCCCCGACGGCGCTCGCCAGTCCCAGACCGATCGACTGGAACGCGGTCCCCACCATCACCAGGTCCTGCGGCCGCGGGATGTTCCAGTACATGGGCGCCCACCCGATGAAGTGCCCGCCGTCCTGCACCACCGTGCGGCGCTCCGGCAGCACGGCATCCAGCGCCGTGGCGAGGGCGCGCGGGTCCAGCCGGCCGTCAACAGTCTCGGTCGATCCGGCCTCATGACCCGGCCCCTCGCCCAGGCGGCGGCGGGCCTCCGTGCGCCACGCTTCCGCCGCGGCCTCGCCGTCCACGAGATGAAGGAGGCGCGCAGCAGCGGCCTTCGCGTCCGCCTGCACGAACAGGTCCACCCGCGGGTTGGTCGGCTGCAGGGCGGTGTCGATCTGGATGACCGTGGCATCGGGGCCGAGCAGGTGCCCGAACCGCATGGTGAACGGGCTCAGGCTCGCCCCGGCCACCAGGACCATGTCGGCCTCGCCCATAAGCCCGGCCGCGGTGTCGGTGCCGAAACCGCCGGCCACGCCCAGGTACCCCTCGCCATTGAGGAGGTTGAGCGCCAGGGCGGTTCCGGCGGTCAGTGCGCCGAGCCGGTCGGCGAGTTCGCGGAGCTCCGGCCCGGCTCCGGCGAGGTGCGCACCCCGGCCGGCCAGGATCAGTGGCCTCCTGGCGCCGGTGAGCAGGCGGGCAACCTGCCCAAGGCCGCAGTCGACGTCGTTCGTCACCTTGGGTGCCGCCGCCTCCGGAAGGTCCTCGTCTGCAGCCTCAAGCGCAGCGAGGTCGTAGGGGATGGCAAGCACGACGGCGGTGCGCCGGGTGAGTGCGTACTCCACCGCCTGCCGGGTGACGGTGCCCGCGGCGTCGCGGGTGGCGGTGAAGGTGGCCGCGCCGAGGCCGGCGGCGATGGCCGACTGGTCCACGTCCCAGGGCCGGGCCCCGCTAGTGGGGGCGTCCCCGGTGACCAGCACGACGGGGATCTGCGCCTGGACGGCCTCGGCCAGGGCGGTGAGCGCGTTGGTGTAGCCGGGGCCGTAGGTGGTGGTGCCCGCGGCGAGCCGTCCCGAGGTGCGGTAGTAGGCGTCGGCCGCGGCGATGGCGGCGCCCTCATGCCGGACGGGCGTGAAGCGCAGGCCCTGCTGCTCCGCGGCGTCCAGGAAGTAGACATTGCCGTTGCCCATGACGCCGAAGACGTCGCTGACATAGCTGCTGAGAACCTGTGCCACACGGCCGGAGACGGTAAGTGAAGTCATGCAGGAATCCTGCGCGCCACTATAAAGATCGGCAACACCCGGAAACGTAGCTGGGACTTTTGGCAGCGGGAGAGTAGAAGAACTGCCAAAACGCCCACTTGTGGCGCGCATCACCCTATATTAGCTGGAAGCGGCGGACTCCTGCTCGGACAGCCGGCTGATGAGGCCGTCGTAGCGGGGCGGCATGAGTTCCAGGATGGAGATGGCGGTGCTGGTCCGCTCGATCCCGTCGATCTCCAGGATCTCGTTGGTGATGCGGTAGAGGTCGGCCGTGCCGCGGGCCACCACCTTGGCCATGAGGTCTGCGTCGCCGGTGGTGGCGTGCACCTCGATGACCTCCGGGATCGCGGCGAGCCCGTCCTCCACCGATCCGGTCCGCGTCTGGCTGATGGACAGCGAAAGGAAGGCCATCAGTTCGTAGCCCAGCGCGGCGGGGTCCAGCCTGCGGCTGAAGGAGCGGAGCGCGCCGCTGCGCTCCAGCCGCGCCAGCCGGGCGTGGACGGTGTTGCGGGCGACGCCGAGTGTCCGGGAGAGTGCCAGGGCGCTGGCTTCAGGGTCCTTGTCGAGGGCAAGGATGATCCTGCCGTCGAGCGAATCGAGGGTACGGGAGGCAGCGATGGTCATATTTTCACCAGAAGTACTAGAAGTTGAGCAGAAGTCCCAAGCACAAAAGCGTATCTTGCATTGTGGTCCGGGTCACTTCCATGATCGGTCCTCATGAGCCCTGAACAACTCCTCGCCGAACCCGAGATAGCGCTGCCCACCCTACGCGCCGCGGTGACCGGTCTTCCGGCCTACGTCCCGGGCCGACGCAGCCTCGGTGCGGATGTCGCCGCCCTCGCCAGCAACGAAAGCCACTACGAGCCCCTGCCCGCCGCCACCGCTGCGGTGGCCGAAGCGGCCGGCAGGATGAACCGCTACCCGGACATGGCCGCCGTCGAACTCCGCGAACGGCTGGCCCGGCACCTGGGCGTCACCGCGGGGGAGATCGCAGTGGGCCCAGGCAGCGTGGGCGTCCTGCAGCAGATCATCACCGGTCTGTGCGATGCCGGGGATGAGGTGGTGTTCGCGTGGCGCTCCTTCGAGGCGTACCCCATCCTGGTGGAGCTGGCCGGCGCCCGGCCGGTCCGCGTCCCGCTGGACCGCGGCGAGGGCCACGACCTGGACGCCATGGCCGCCGCGGTCACCGAGCGCACCAGAGTGATCCTGCTCTGCACCCCCAACAACCCCACCGGCGTGCCGATCAGCCACGACCGCCTCGAGGCCTTCCTGCAGTCCGTCCGCTCCGACATCCTGGTGGTGATCGACGAGGCCTACGTGGAGTACGCCGACGCCGGCAGCGGCCCCGACTCCCTGGCGCTCTACCGCCGGTACCCGAACGTCTGCATCCTGCGCACCTTCTCCAAGGCGTACGGGCTCGCCGGCCTGCGCGTCGGGTATGCCATTACGACGGCGGCAATCGCCGAAGGTTTGCGCCGCACCGCCCTGCCGTTCGCAGTGAGCGCGCTGGCGCAGAAGGCGGCCATCGCCTCTATGGACGCGGGGGAGGAGATGGCAGCGCGGGTTTCCCTGGTGAAGCAGGAGCGCGCCCGGATGGCGGCCGAGCTGGAGGCGCAGGGCTGGAAGCTGCAGCCGAGCCAGGGCAACTTCCTGTGGATCCGCGCCGATGGCCAGCTGCTGGCGATGCTGGTTGACGCGTTCGATGCCGCCCGCATCATGGTCCGGGCCTACCAGGGCGACGGCGTGCGGATCACCGTGGCCGATCCCGCCTCCAACAGCCGCGTGCTCCGGCTCCTGGCAGCCCACGTGCCCGTGGCAACTTCCTGACCTTTTTCTCATTCCGTTCGACCGACAAGTAAGAGGAATCCGTTTATGGAACACCAGACAACGACGTCTGCCCGCGCCCTCGGCGCGGCCCTCAAACCCCGGCAGCTGACCATGATGGGCCTGGGCAGCGCCATCGGCGCGGGCCTGTTCATCGGCTCCGGCGCCGGCATCCGGGCCGCCGGCCCGGCGGTGCTGATTTCCTATCTCGTGGCCGGCACCCTCATCATCTTGGTGATGTGGGCGCTTGGCGAGATGGCCGCCGCCAACCCGGACAGCGGCGCGTTTTCCGTCTACACGGCCAAGGCCTACGGGCCGGTGGCCGGCGCCACCGTGGGCTGGCTCTGGTGGATCCAGCTGGTGGTGGTCATCGCCGCCGAAGCTTTAGGTGCGGCCGGCCTGCTGGCGACCATCTTCCCGGCCCTGCCGGTGTGGCTGATGGCCTTCGTGTTCATCGTGGTGCTCACCGCCGTGAACCTGACCAGCGTGAAGAACTTCGGCGAGTTCGAGTTCTGGTTCGCCCTGCTGAAGGTGGCGGCGATCGTCGGGTTCCTGCTGGTGGGCTTTGCCTTGCTGTTCGGGTGGCTGCCGGGGGTGCAGTCGCCGGGCATGGCCAACTTCATGGGGGAGGGCTTCGCGGTTAACGGGTTCAGCGGCATCGCGACGGCGCTGTTCGTGGTGGCGTTCGCATTCGGCGGCACCGAGATCGTGTCCGTGGCCGCAGCCGAGACGGCCGAGCCGGCCCGCAGCGTGAAGAAGGCAGTCCGGACGGTGCTGTGGCGCATCCTGGTTTTCTACATTGGTGCCATCTTCGTGATCGCGGCTGTGGTTCCCGTGGGTTCGGCAGGTTTGAAGAGCCCGTTCGCCGCGGTTCTCGACGCCGCCGGCATGCCCGGTGCGGCGACCGCCATCACCCTAGTGGCCGTCGCGGCTCTGCTCTCCGCGTTGAACGCCAACCTCTACGGCGCCTCGCGGATGGCGTTCTCCCTCGCCGAGCGTGGTGAGGCGCCCCGGTGGCTCGCTTCGGTGTCCAAGGCCCGGGTTCCGGTTGCTGCCGTGCTGGCCAGTGTGGCCTTCGGCATTGTCACGGTGGTACTGGAGCTGGCCTTCCCCGAAATGGTCCTCGGCGTCCTGCTCAACATCGTGGGTTCGACCTGCCTGCTGGTGTGGACATCCGCACTGCTCGCCCAGTTGGCGCTGCGCCTCCGCGCCGACCGTGAAGGAACAACGCTTCCCCTCCGGATGCCCGGCTTCCCGTGGCTGACGGCCGTGGGTCTTGTCATCCTGGCGGCGATCTTTACGGTGGGCTTCATCGGTGAGGAGTCCCGCCCGCAGCTCCTGAGCACGTTTGCGCTTGTGGCGGTTCTTGCGGTTGGGTGCTGGATGAATCACCGGAAACGGGACGCTCACCCCAGTGTGGAATCGTCGGACGGTGAAAAGCAACCTGTGCGCGTCGACTGAAATCAGCGGCCTTGACTCACGGCGTTTGGCTCAAGGCACAGAAAGGGCGCGTCCGGCTTTGGCCAGGCGCGCCTTCGCCTTGCAAACCATGTTGGTCGACCACGGTTGGTTACGGGGCGTTTCCTCAATCTAGGAAACTCCACTGTGGTCGACGAGGAGCCGAGGACCGCACGCAGTAGCACGAAGGGTCTAACACTAGGATTGCAGGATGCAGAGAATCTTCTTGTCTCACCAGAGCGACGATAAGGCAATTGTCCGCCAGGTGCAGGGCGAACTGATGTTGATGGGTGCAGAACCCTTTTTCGACGAATTGAGCATACTCAACGGCGAGGTGATACCCGGACGAATCGAAGCGGCACTCGAGACAATTGACGTGTTCGTTCTTTTTTGGTCTTCAACCGCAGCTAAGTCCGACTGGGTGACAGCAGAAAGGCAAGCCGCGTGGGGTAAATTTCGGGTTGATGAGGAGTGCTTTCTCATCGTTGTCCTAGATGACACTCCATTGCCCACCACTCTCGCCTACAAGAAATACATCGATGGCCGGACTGAGCCCGCGCGAGAGATGATCGCTCGGGAAATTCTCGGGCTGGAGCACGGTGCACGGTTGATCAAAGCGGTGCAGAGTACCTTGGACACTTGGGGTATCGACATTGCTTTCATGGAAGGCTATGGTCCGTACGCGGGTTGCCCCGAATGTGGTGCTGGCATCGGTGATATGGAAAAGTTTGCAGTACCTGATCCCAGACGCGAGACCGGCTATGGTTATCTGCGCTGCACCAAGTGCGAGTGGACTGGTGGTGGAGGAGAAGTGCAGTTCTACTGAGCGATCTGGACGACTTGCCGTTTGAAGTCTGCAGCGATGCCGGCAAATTAGATGCGCGTCATCTTCCACGCCTAGTACACCTTCCACGAACTCAGCCGGCCACGTATTCCTAAACGGAGTTAGGTCTGCTCAGGTGTCATCTTGCCGAGAGCATTTACCGCCAGTCCCATAAACATCGTGTTGCGCAGGATGTCCTCGTGCTTCCAATCAGGGGCGACGCAGCAGCGGCGCCCCTGATTCGAGCCCCACCCTATATTGGGTGCAGCAGTGTTGAAGCGCCCTCGGCGACGCTGCACCTAGTGTTCCGAGATAAGAGGATTCTCTCGCTGCGCTTCACTCGCCACTTTCGGTCCAGCCCTGAAGACTCGACATCTCCCGGGCTCCAAGGTTCTAGCTTGAGGTCAGATGACTCGACGGAGAAGCCGAATCGGCTCCTCCAGCATCTGCCCATCGACGTCTCGCTCATCGACTGTGGGTCCACTGCGGTCCCACCCTGTAAACCTGATAATTCTCGTCCTGGCGCCTTCAGATCTAGGCGCCAGCTTTCGTTCAAGCAGCCCAGATAACCGCCGCTCATGAGTAGACACAATTAGCTGTCGCCGCAGCCTGAGGTGCCTACACAAGTCAGCGAAACCGAGCACATTTACGTCATCCATCGACTGGACTGGGTCATCCAGCAGTAGGAAGGGTAGTCCGCTATCGTCCATCGACAGGCTCATCGCGATGAAATAGGACAAAGCAACGATGTTGGCCTGCGACGTCGAGAAGATCAGGAGCGGGTCGGCTGCTATGCCCGCCACCTGATCAATCACCAAGGGGCTCGTAGTCCCCCTTCGATAGTAGGTATCCAGTTCGAACTCGACAGTCTTGAAGGCGGGATGCGGGTCCAGTCGGTGGAAGATGTCGGCTACCAATGGTTGAATGGACCGCAGCCGCTTCTCAGTGACTTCAACCCGGGCCTCAAGGGTCTTGTCAGAGAGCACCCGGAGCTTCTCGGAACGGGCAGCTTGGGTTGCCAAGTGTGCCTCTGCGTCAGCGAGAGCCCCCTCGAGAGTTGTGTATTCCGCAACGTCTCGCTCTATCGCGTTTTGGTCGTTTTGCCTGTCGAAAGTCTCCAATAGGTCAAGTAGGGCCCGGCGCCCTGCGCGGAAATATTCAGAGGCTGGAACAGCAACCGAAACAAAAGAGTCGGAAGCGTATGAATCGAACTTCACGAAAGAGATGTCCGTGGCGAGAGCCTTTATGGCATCGCTGGCTGCCTGGTCTGCGTCGCTGCTTGCATGCCAGCGGTCAGCCTGTTGCTCTGCCTCGGCAAGCGCGTCTGCAGCTTCAGAGGCCGCAATTGAGGCTTCACTGAAAGCATTCGCGCGCTCAACGAACGATTTCTCCAGTTCCAGAAGGGTGCCGGTTGCCTCTGCGCGCTCGATGAGATCGCGTTCCACATGCTCACGGTCAATCGGCTGACTGCACACCGGGCAATTATCCGACAACATGGGTATTGCAAGCGCAGCCAACTTGGCCACTTCGACAGCGGTCAGCCGCGCAGCGTTCAACTCTGATTGCGCTGCTCCTCTTAATGCTCCGGCGGCGTCTTTTCGTAATTTCGCTTGTTCAGCTTCTTCACGCAGTGCCTCAATCGTGCCAGGGCTAGTTGGACCTTCCAGGCCTTCATTTAGCTGTATTGCACGGCGGACGAGCTCGCGAGAGGTGTCTACTAGGTCGGCCGCCTTGCCAAACGCTGTCGCAGCGAGTCGAGCATCTTCTGGCGAATCCAGCTTCACCTCGGACTCGTTTAGGGACATGCCGGCGGGCGTTCCCCTTAGTCTTTCGAGGACTTCATTACGGACGGCATCGATTTGGGGCCGGCTCGCCAATCGTGCTCGCGCGGTCTCAAGTCGATCCTGGGCTTGCTTCAGTGCAACTAGTATCCTGGAGTGCTCAGCTCGGGCTTGTCCCTCACGATCAGCCGCTTGCTTTGCGGCGGATTTGGTCGCGTCCTCAAAGTCCTCAAGCGCGCCCAATCCGAGAACCGTGCTTAGCTGCCGGTACCGTTCAGCTGGTTTGGCCTCCAGCACGCTCCGCAGCACGTCTTGCTGCATTAGACCAGAAGTGGTTAGTGCCGAATGGAGAGTCAGTTGAGTGTCGGGCAATAAGATGCGTCGAAGCTTTGCCTCTGCCTCCTCACCAAACGCGGTTGATACGCCGTCTCGAGTAAGTTCAAGGGTACTTCCGCCTTGATCGCCAGTGCGCCGCAGCATCACCCGGCCATCCGGAAGGCTCAGATCGATCTCGACCGAAGCTTTTCCACCGATACGATACTGGTTTACGACGTGCTCAACATTTCGCCGTGATCGAAGAACTTCGAGTCGTTCGATCCTGCCTAGCAGGACCCACTGCAGCGCATCGAAAAAGCTTGTCTTACCGGTTCCATTTGGTCCCGTGACCACGACGGCAGATGCCGAAAGATCGAACTCACGCGCGTCACGGAAACCGCGAAACGCTTCAATACGGAGTCGCTCAATGGTGGGCCTAAAGGACGTCATCCAGAGATGCCCCCTGTTCGAAAGCAGTGACGGCACGTTGCGCAAAATCTTGGCCGACGCCGTGTGCGATGAGTGTTTGCAGTAGTGACTCAAGCGCGTTGTTGAGTGCTACAGGTGTCGCCGGGCTCATAGGTTCGATAAATGGTGACAGCGCCTGCCTCGCCGCATCCAGGGTTGGATCGACGCCGGTGTGAGCGATGCGACGCACCCGAGATGTATCGTGATTGATGGCGTACAGGTCGCGAGTTGAGGCGTCATCTTCGGTCGACTTCTCTTGCGTGAGTAGGACGAGGTACGTGTCCCACTTTTTCGGCCCAAGAGGGACAGTCCCGAGGCGTCGGGAGAGCGCCTCGGATACAAGAGGTTCTGCCAGTATGAGATTTTGAATAGTGTTCATAGCCGCGACTGCAACCACAAAATAATCATTCTCCGCTAGGAGCAGGTCGACCTCCTGATTCAAAGTCTCGACCTGGAAACCCTGGTCAGATAGTACCGTCCGAGTGAAGCCGAGTAGTTCGCTGTCGGATCGGTTCCACAATGAGATGGCCGTCACGCCGCAATCACCTCGTCTGCCTGTGTGATGTCGGGCGCCAACGAGAGAGGCCCATCCACGATGTCCAGTTCATCTAGATCTCCGAGGATGTTGCTGGGTAATCCTCGTAGCTTTGGGATCGGCCCCACGCCGCCCGCAACGACGAATCGCGGATAAGGCCCACCCTTGTTGGCATGGGCCTGCAAGCGGTACTCCGCCGCTTGGACGAGATGCCGCATCGGCACCGTACGCGTCGCTATCAATAGCTCGATGGGGCCTGGGCCACTGTCGAACACTTGATTCCGGCCGAGCCGAGCTGTGTCCCCGGTGAGACGTCCCAAAGCTATAAGCACTTTAGCCAGCTCCGGGCTCTTGAGGACCGCCTCTCCAGCACGTGGTTCAATGTCGACCTCACGGGCCCACTGGAGTACCGATAGCGCGTCGGACTCCAACAACCCGTCGATTGCCTTGTCTAAATCAGATTTGAGTTCTTGATCCGATGACAGGCCGGCGCTGTGCTCGTCCAGTCGGCCCATAATGTAGGCCGAAGCCATCTGCTCCATAAATTCGTCTGCCGTTGCGGCTATCTTGTAGTCGTCCTGAAGGTTCGGCGCGACGGTCTTCCACTGGGAGGTCTCCCAGTCGGACTGTATATTTGGCGCGACAACCCGAATATTGTCGACGGATTCAACTTCCTGGATTGCTTCTTTGATGCGCTTCTTTATATACCCAGCGACGTCACCGATTCCGATAAACACCACAACGGAATTGCCGAGCCGCGCGTGCGTCTGTTCCCGTACCCAAGGCGGTGGCTCTTCTAGATGGCTGCTCGTCACGAGCAACGTACTCGGCTGAGATGCACAGCCGTGAATCTTGAGAATCGAGGGTGGTGTGACATCCACTAGATCGCGGCTGCTGGTAATTGTGGGCAGGCGTTCCTCTCCGGCTCCTCGCTCTATGCAATTATCCCAATTCGTAGTGAGGACATCGATGGCTCCTTCGAGCAAGAGATGCGCCAAGATGCGGTGAGCATGGCCAGGTTTAGCCGACTTGAAGTTTGCCGCTATCGCGGATGTTTGACGCAAGGCGCTTTCGCCGCCGGGAAGCGCTGCGGCTTCATCTGCAACAGCAAGAAGATCCCATGGGTCAACGGCCTGGAGGGCCGGGAACGCTATCCTGAGCCGTGTGTGTAGACGTTCGGCGAGAACAGCACCCGTCGGGAGGTTAGTTGGCTGGGACAGGCTAATGCCCGCGCCGGCATAGATTACGATCTTCCGGGCAGACATTGCTTGGGCTGCTAAGTCAACCGCATATGGCGAGACGTTAGCCCTAACCGGGGACGGGGTGTGAAGCATGTCGCAAGTATAATGGCAACTTCTGCCAGTCGATCGCCTCATGGCCTTTCAGTAAAGAGTGCAAAGACTGTCACGAGGCCCTGATTATCGCCGGTCACGTTAGGTCCCCTGTGAAATTGAAAATCTCTACTAGTGATAGTAGCTAGACCATTACGGACATCACCGCGCAAGGCCGTGCTCACCGCCGTGTCGACTTGGCTATTCGAAGTCATCCTAGTGACTTGTGATGTCTTCTGACGAAACCTTGGCTCAGCGCCCGCCACTACCCGCCTGTCAACACCGCTTTCCACGCCTGGCTGCCCGACAGCGCGAGCTTCAGTTCGCGGCCGCCCGCCTCCTCCAGCAGCCCGGAATCACCCACACCAACCAGGAGACTCCGTGCCCGGGACAATCCGACATATAGCTGTTCCCGCGCCGGACTCATGTCCTTGAACCCGTTGACGCAAAGGACAACAACGGACCGCTCCAGGCCCTTGAACCCCAGCACATGGCCGTAGAACTCACCCTCAATGGCATGGAAATCCCGCCAATACTCCTCCGTTGCGCCGCGCTCGAAGTAGTCCAGGTGGAGGGGTGGCGGTCTTTGGTAGTGAGGAGCGCGAGTTGGTTGTTCGCCCAGCCCTGGTCAATCAGCGCATTCAGGCAGTCTTCAGCGACGTCGAGCGCATCGTCGGCGGGGCAATCCACGAACCGTACCGGCAGGCCGGTGCTGCCGCGGGGCTTGAAGTAGTCGCCGGCGAAGGGTTTAAATGTTTCGGCGACTTTAAGTGTGTTGCGGAGGTTGTCATCAATATGGATGGGCACCAGCGTGGCCATCGGACCGTCGGCGAGGTCCGCCGGCGCGCCTCCCCATCGTTGGTAGACGTCCTGCCGGTCATCCATAAAGGCATAAACCTCCCCGGCGTCCGGGTGGGTGGTGCAGGCGAGCAACGCGTCCCACCAGAGAGGAGCGAAGTCCTGCGCTTCATCGACGATGACAGCGTCCAGCCGCTCGTGCGGCATGACAGCGTCCAGCCGCTCGTGCGGCGCCATCCCGGCTGCCAGCTCCTTCAGCAGGCGGGGCACCTCGACGTCGAAATAGTCCTGCCCCTGCCCGTCAGGGACGCCCAGCCCGCGCACGTATTCGTGGAACTCGCCAGTGAACACCGGCTTGGCCTGTCGCCAGCTTGCGACGCGGTCCTGAAGGTACTGCCCCAAACCTTTGTTATAGCAGAAGAGGCCCACTCGCTTGCCCTCTTTGCTGAGCATGCGGGCCTTTTCGACGGCGAGCCAGGTCTTTCCGCTGCCGGCGCCGCCGGTGAAGCGGATCCGGGGGAGCGAGCGGGAGGCCTGAAGCAGCGCGGACTGGCGATCGGTGAGATGGTCCTGTGCTGCCTCGTCCTCCTGAAAGGTGGTGGAAGGTATGACTGCGGTGTCCAGGTTTCCGCCAAGCTTGCGGACGATGCGTTCCAGGAAGGCCGGGGCCAGCGGGGAGGCGCCGCCGCCTTCGTATTCGATGGCTTGGCGGATGAGTTCCGCGGGCGACTTGCTGCCGGTCCTGTCCAAGATGAGTGACCGGGGGCAGCCGGCCATGGTCCAATCACTCGGCACATCGGTGTAGGGCAGGCTGACCATGTAGACGCAGCGGCTGCTGACACGGCAACCAAGTTGGTCCTCTAGCCAGTTCTTGAGTGCATGCAGTGAGCTTTGGGACTGCGCCACCGGACTCTGGATCTTGCGCTTCTGGCTCCGGTCCGACTGGTACCACTGCCCGTCGGCGATGCTGACTTGGCCGCCCTTGACCTCGATCGCTGCCATGCCCACATTCGGCCAGAGGACCAGCAGGTCAATCTCGAATTCGTTACGGCCATCGCGGAGGCCAGGACACAGTCATCGGGGAGGCCGTCCTTCAGTGCCGTCCAGACGGCCTTTTCCGCGTGACGTCCCTCGTTGAACTCAGGTTCCTCGGCAATGCACCTCACCGCGCCCCAGCCTTGGTGTCTCGGAAGGCGGGCAACCCAATCTGGGCGCGGATATCAGCAAGGTCCTGCGTATTCCGGTCGATCTGCTTAATCTGTTTCTTTTCGGTGATGGAGGAAAGAATGCGATTCGCGACCGCACAGCCCACGAGCGCGAAGGAGGCCCATCTCGCAGCGATAATAAATTCCGGCATGGTGAGGAACGCGTTCTTCAGGGCAATGACATTGTTTAAGTTGCCCGTCAGGCCGTCCGGGATGTCATTCAAGGTGTCGGTGACCGGCTGGAAGAAGGGTCCTGCAGACAGTTCGGGGCTCTGAAGCGTTGCATCTCTCCCGATGGACCATCGCGGATCCATGAGGTGCGCGAGGATATAGAAAACCACCGCAAGGTTGGCCGCGGCAAAGGCCGCCGTACCTGCAGTGGCGGCGGTGACAAGCCTGGCGGTGATTGTCAGGGGCGTGGACACACGGCTTCCTATGAGAAACAGCAGGCCGACAACCACGGCGGCGGTCCAAACAAGATTCTTGAACGTGTCCACGGTGGCTCCGCTGAGCATTTCCATCACGGGGTATCAATCTTTCCGCTGCTGTACATTTGCATGCACCCGATTCGTAGGTTCTGGCCACCTCAATCTACATTTGCCGCCCGAGTTCAGAACCTGTTTCAGGTCATATCTGTATCAGCAGGCTCTGACATTATTCGGAAGCCTGGATCGCGCCTTCGGGAATGTCCTGAATTCAGTCGTCACCTGGCCTCGAAGCATCTGCATAAACAGCGGATCTGGCCGCGCGTCAGGTGGGACGCGCGGCAGGTCTGTGAGCGCGTCCAAGCAGAAATGCCCGCCACGCGCGCTCCGTACAGGGCTGCGACAGTGGCCGTCCTCGACTCCGCACGGAAATCGGAAGATGGGCGGGACCACCAAGTGACAGCCCCGCCTACCGGATGGCACTCCACCCCCTTGGAAGGTCTGAACCACCCAGCCGCGCGGGTGAAATCGCTGGGCTTACACCGCTCCGCGGTCTCGATGCGCTTCAGCCACAGGGCGGCACGCGCAGCGGGCAGAAGTGACAGTTGAGTCCGTACAGCAAGCTCACCGGTCAGAACCGCGTGGCGGATCACCAAGCACCACAGCATGCACGCCTTCTCCGCGGGGCGGATTCCTTAGACGTCACCGCGTGGCTGCCCCAGTGCAAGCATTTCGGATGTGAAGAATGTTCTGAACTGGATGGAATTTAAGCCAAGGCCGAAGAGACCATACGGGGCACCTTGATCTACGCAGAAAATGGGACGCTTCGATACCGGCACATCAACGCCTTGTCTTGGCGAGTGGCGAGCGAACTTTGCCGAAGGGATGCAGGATTGTAGATAGGCCTGACGGCCGACGGCGGTTCCGCGGCCCATGCAGACGCCCTGATGATGACAAGTGGGAGCGGGACTGACTATCAGGCACGCCGGCGGGGTTTGGGTTTCACTGCGGGTTCCGGCGGGGACTTTCCAATTTCATGGGATCGAGCTTTCAGCGTGCCGAGTGCTAGGGCTATAGCGATGGCACTCGAAGAATCCCAAGGCATTCACCGACCAGAGAAATCGCCGCCTACCTCTCCAAGGGCCCTCGGCTATCGCTTGATGGCGTCTACGCTAGAGCTGACACTGGGAGACCGTCTGGACTGGTCAACATGCGAGTACCGCGGGGGGCCGCTAGACCCTAAGTCCGTGATGACCTGTGAGCGGCTGCGAGATTGGGAAGACACAGGATGGGTCTTGAGGCGTAACGGGGAACCTGTGGCCAAATTCGACAATTTTGGGTGGCTGGAACTCGATGGGAGGCTTATAAATCTTCATTCCGGGTACCGCGAACTTGATGGACGTCTGTATCAACTAGTGCTTGAGGTCTTCGGCCCACTATTGCCATAAATAGCGTCAGCGTTGTCACTCCAAACTTGGGCAATGCCAGGATACAGCTCCCAACAGCACCTTGAGCGGGAACACAGGTGCTCGAACCATTGTGACTGTGCTGACTATTGCCGCTAACATCTGACGAGATCTAAAAGCACATACGAAATGGGAGATTCATGGGGGCGGCGACTTACTCCGACAGCGATGTCGAAGCGATGGCTGACACACTTGCGACGCTGGTGGCTGGCGGCAAGACTCTGCAGGGGGCTCAATCGGCGTTGGCTTATGCACCGGCAGAACTTGTCCATGCAGCACGGGTCTTTTACGAGAAGCGGCTAAATCTCATCAAGGAGATCCCGGACCCTGGATTCTTGGCGAACGTTCAGCAGAAAGTCGGCTTCTGGTATTCCGGTCCTCGCCACGACGATGTGGTGTGGCCCACCCTCAAAGCGAGGTTGCTCGAGGAATTGCCCGAAGCTGCGGTTTCGGGGGTTGATGCTGCCTCCTCCAAAGTAATTGGTCTGGGCAGTCCTCCAGGTAAAGAGTCCATCAATACAAGAGGACTAGTCCTTGGCTACGTTCAAAGTGGCAAGACAACAAACTTCATGTCGGTGGTAGCTAAAGCGGCAGACGTTGGTTACAGGCTTATCATCGTGCTGACCGGAACAACCGAGAATCTTCGCACTCAGACCCAGGACAGGATCAATGACTACCTGATACAGCCCTGCAACTCCATATGGAATCCTCTGACTTCTGTCGACATGGATTTCAGCCAGACAACCTCTGCTGATGCGATTCTCAGTAATACGTCCATGCGTTCAATTGCCGTTGTGAAGAAAAACCCGGCTAGGTTGCGGCGGCTTCGCAATTGGATAAAGACTGCATCCGCCACTACACGTCAAAGTTGTCCGATTCTCATCATCGACGATGAAGCGGACCAAGCTTCCATCGACGTCGGAACTAGGCGCCAATCCACGATCAATGCTCTAATTCGGGATTTGTTGGCCAACCCGAAGGCGGCATATATCGCATACACGGCTACGCCTTTTGCGAACCTGCTTATAGACCCGAGTGTCGAGCAAGATCTGTACCCGCGAGATTTCATCGTCGATCTCCCCCGTCCGGATAATTACTTCGGTGCTGAGCGCATATTTGGGCAGTTGGAAGGCGAGAGCTCCGAGTACTCAGTAGATGATGGACTGGACGTAGTGCGCCTGATTCCTGAGTTTGAAGTGGATGATGTCCGTCCTCCAACGAACAAGACAGCCTTGGGAGGCTGGGCGCCGGAAGTGCCCGATGCAATGGGAACTGCGATTCGCTGGTTTCTACTTGCTACCGCTGCTCGACGCATCCGCTCGGGCAAGGTCTCGCATTCGTCGATGCTAATTCATACCTCCATGCTTGCTGCAGCGCATGAGAAAACTGCGGAAGCGGTAGTCGACTACTTGGAGGATATTAGGGGGGCTTTGGTCAATGAGGCACCCTCAGCGTTTGATGCATTCCGGGATCTCTGGGAGTCTGAAGCGGGCCGCGTGCAAGCAGGAACGTTCGGAAACCAGGCTCTGGCATTCGATGACCTGATGCCAGGTTTGTTGGAGACGGCGCGTGCGGCAAAAGTGATTGTCGATAACTACCAGTCCAATGACCGACTTGTCTACCACAAGGAAAATCCACAAACAGTGATCGTCATTGGTGGCAATACGCTATCCCGTGGCCTGACACTGGAAGGGCTAACTTCGAGCTACTTCGTGCGTGCGTCTTCCGCCTATGACACTTTGCTCCAAATGGGACGCTGGTTTGGATATCGCGTCGGCTACGAAGATCTGATCCGTATCTGGATGAGCGCGGAGCTGAAGAGCTGGTTCCTTATGCTGTCCATCGTGGAGGCGGAGATTCGTGAAGAGATTCAGGTTTATGAGGCGGAGGGAAAGACGCCGGCTGAACTGCCCGTGAAGATCCGGACGCACCCGCAAATGTCTGTTACTTCTGCCGCGAAGATGCGCTCTGCCGTCAAGGCCCAAGTTAGCTACTCGGGTCGACGCGTTCAAACAATCATGTTCAACGAATACGATGCTGAATGGCTGAATGCCAACATAGCAGCGACAAAAGACTTTTTCTCAAGGCTAATCAGCCAAGGTCATAGTGAAACCGAACTAGAAGCCGCTAGGCGGGGATTCCGCGACGTCTCGGCTGACGATGTATTAGCTTTTCTTGACAGCTACAATATCCACGATGCGGCGAAATCGATAGACAAGGATGCAATTCGCCGGTATGTCGAAAGGGAGCGGGCCGAAGGTGACCTGAAGAATTGGGATGTGGTTCTTATGGAACCTCTCAGTGGCACGGGGGAACTTGACTTGGGGCTGAATGAAAAGGTCCGGCTCATGCGTCGTAAAAAGATGTATATTCCCAGTGATGATGGAACAGCAAATCTTAAGGCAATCGCCTCCACATCCGATCGGGTCGCCGATCTTGATGTGGGACTCGAATTCATCCGGAAGTCGTTAAATATCAAGTCGACGGATAAGGTTTCAGACCGACAGTTGCTGCAGTTTAGGCAGTTACGACAAACGGGCCGAAGAGGCCTCCTCTGTGTCTATCCTATTGCCAAAGAATCAGATCCTGATCTCGTCTCTGGTACCGTGCCGATCGAGAACCGGAGAGCTCCGCTCGTTGCGGCCGCGGATTTGATCGGTCTTTGCTTCATGTTTCCGGAGTCACGCAATCCACGTTCCGTAGTCGACTATGTTGCCGCGAAGGTAGACGCAGACTACCTTGAAGCCCTCGACGAGGAACTGGACGCGGCCGACAAACTGGACGAAGAAAAGGCCGCCAGCGACGAATTGGTGAAGGCATGAGAGAGCCGTCCGCCTCAGTTTTTGACTTCCTGGCTAAGGATGTTTCGGCGGCCGGGAGCTTCCACTCGCGTAAGTCAGGGACCAAGACTGCACACGGAGAGGTCCTATTTGCGGTCGACGCTGGAGGCAGGCCAACCCTACTTGTTCCAATGGGCACACTCGTGGGTGCCATGCCTGATTGGCACAGCAAATCGCTATCACTCCAGACGCTTGAGCTGGCAGTCGACAGCGGGAAGCGTCCCTTTACGATCCTACGGTGCCTCGACCCCAAGCTGCATCACCAGTTTGGTCTGTTAGCAGACGATGTTCTCGATGTCATCGAATCAAACCCCGATAAGGCTTCAAGTGCCGTAACCGCAACTCTTGACCGCTGGAGGAACCTGTTCGAGGCAGAGCGAGGGTCTCTCTTGGGAGCAGCGCAGCTGGCCGGGATCATGGCCGAACTTCTTGTCCTGGAACAGCTGGCGGAGTCGCGGGGCCCCAAAGCATTGTCCGCTTGGCAAGGTCCAAAGGGCCATCGCCATGATTTCGTACTCAGCGACTGCTCGATTGAAGTTAAGGCAACAACTAACCACAACAACATGGTGGTCACCATTCATGGTGGGCGTCAGCTGGCCCAGCCTGACCACGGAGAGCTCTATCTGCGAGCTTTCCAGTTGGAGCGCACTCCCGTCGGGACGTCCGTCCCTGGGAAAATTGCCGAGTTACTTGAGCTGGGGCTATCTCGGCTGGATCTCCTCACCGCACTTGAGGGAGCACATTATTCAGATGCGGACGCGTCGACTTATGAAGAGACTAAGTTTTCGGTTCTGTCTGAAAAATCATATTTGGTTGGTAAGGCATTTCCCCGCATAACTCCTGAGACTGTGATGCCACCAGAGATAATTGATCGCCTAAGCAGCATTGCTTATTCTCTAGATTTGGGGCAGTTGGAAGAGGCATCTCTCAGCCTCAAAGCAGTCCTACTAGCTGATGCTGGGCCAAGCTGATGTTCTCTCTCTATAGGCAGCAGTACGGTGCAGATGGAGGGGTGGATGCGCGGTCCGCAGACAACGCAATTGGACGTACTTCCCTCGGGCTTTGGGACCTCGTGCTTCGAGAGTCTCTGCAGAACAGCTGGGACGCCAGGACGGACAGAAACGGACAAATCTCGTACTCAGTGGACGAGTATGAGATGGATGAGGACCAGACACGAATACTGGCGCGTGAGGTCTTCGGTCAACTTCCGCCGAATTGTCGATCCACCGACCTTCAAAAGCACATACTTCACAGACGAATACGAGTGCTTGTTATATCAGATGAGGGAACCAGAGGATTAGGCGGCCCAATCCGCGCGGATGTCTCTGGAAAGTCTGGAGAGCGTCGTGACTTCGTTGACTTTGTACGGAACCTCGGCCGCTCAACTTCAAAAGGTCTGGAGGGCGGTACCTATGGGCTAGGCAAGGGGGTCCTTTATCGGGCGAGCCAAGTGGGCCTGTGTCTGGTCTACTCGCAGGCGCAGTACAACGGAGCAATTGAGCCGCGGTTGATCGGGGTGTCCGGTGGTGACGGCGACTACGACGACGGCAAGAGCCGATACACCGGGCGTAACTGGTGGGGCGTTCCTGGCGCTGACGGGATTGTCGACCCCTTGGTGGGACAGGAAGCCCGAGACCTGGCCCAGAGGCTGGGAATGCGTGTACCAAGGCCTGAGGGGACGGGCACCAGTATTATGATAATTGCACCTGACTTTTTAGGCGTGAAAAGCGGCTCAGAACGAGTATCAGCAATTGCAGACGCAGCCTTAAAATGGGCTTGGCCACACGCCCTCGACATCGACAAGGGGCCAAATATTAGGTTCAGGTTTAGCGCTGACGGTATCGAAATTGCCGGCCCGCGCCCGCTCGACCATCCAATTTACCGCGAATTCGCAACAGCCTACATCGAAGGCCGGCGCAAAATACTGAATCCAGATCACGAAGGTAACTGGCAAACCACGTTTACCCTTATCTCAAGCAAGCGGCCCAAACGCTATCTGGGCCTACTAACACATCGTCTGAGTCATGACCCCACCGCATCAGGTTCTGAACTCGAGAACTCTGTTGCCCTGTTGCGGGATCCCCGAATGGTTGTGAAGTATCTTTCTGTCGCTGCACCTCCCAATGGGGTTCCTGTTTATGGTGTTTTTATTTCTGCGCCGGATATGAATAACAAATTTGCTGAATCCGAACCAGTGACTCACGATGACTGGGTATACCGCCAAGCGGCCGTCGAAAAGAACGCACCGAATCCGGTGAGGATTGCGCTGGATAACATTCGCGAGACGTTCCGGAACCTTTCAGTAAAAGGTGCAGTGGCTGGGGATGGAGTGCATTCGAAAGGGGCCTCTAGAGTAGCCGCTGCCCTTGGTGGCCTCTTAGCAGGATTTTCCGGCTCCGGCGCGGAGGTGCAGCCCGCCGTGAGTTCGTCGGCCAATGGATCAAAGAGGGCAAGGAAAGCATCCGTACGACTCATTACGTCCGCTTCACTTGACCTCTTGGACGGAGAAGTCGTTGCCAAGTACACGTTCGCCTTGACGGGTGGCCGACCCGGCAACGCGCTGGCTGTCAGAGTTGCCGCGCGGGTCGTGACCGAGTCCGGGGGAAACGAATCAGATGGTCCGATAGGAGCGGAGCTTCCCCGCTTCATCGGGTGGTTGTATGCCTCCGGGACTCTGTCATCCCAAGAAGTAATGACTGTTACGGCACCGCATGAAGAAGAAATCACTGCCATCTTCACTCAACCTGCCGACACTGCCATACGAGTTACTGCCGTAGTGGAGGAGCACGAGTTTGCAGGCCATTAGTTTCGGCTACCTGACTTTGCCGATCGAGGAAGTATCCACACTGGCGTGGGAAATTTCTGTCGGCGATTCGCCACTTGTTGACGGACAGCCCGCGGCCGAAGACTGGACGTATTACGACGACATCCTGATCAAGTGTTCGTTCGAGCTGGAGCTGGAGCACGCACTAGATCGATTAAGACTTCCAGCCAGTGCGGGACTAGGCGCTGTTCTTGTGGCTAGGTCCTCGGGAACCCCCTTAATTATCGCTTCAGATGTTTGCAGGCTGCGCGGCCGGCGGCAGCACATCTATCTCACCGTCCCTGGCACTCACGTTTCGGGCGCACTGTCACTGGAATTCCAGATCTCGCTGCTTAACCCTGGCGATACTCTCGAGAGCCCGTTGGCACCAAAACGGCTTGGAAACACGGTATTTCGAGTGGAACGGAAAATTCTTCTAGAAGGCATAGCTCCTCGCCTGCCGATGTTGCCGGTCAGCTTCGCCGACCACGGAATTGTTGGCTCCGATAAGGCCCTATGGTGGCTTCGATTGACAACCCGTGATCTTTCAGCCAGCGCTTCTTCAGCGATTTGGTTGTGGCTGAACGTGGACAACGCATTCATCATGCAACTGCTGGAGAACTGGGAAAACCCGGAGTCAGCTGCTTGGCTCCGTTTTCTTGAAATTGACTTCATGCGCCAGTTGCTCCGTGAGGCCCTCGGCAATGACGAGTTGAGCCTCGAGGTTCCGTACGCCGAGGAATCACTCGGGTACGTGCTGAGCAGTTTGGTCAGGCTATTGGGCAACTCCCTTGAACAGCTCAGGCTTAGATACCAAGAGGATCCGGGACGAGTGGAAGCAGAACTGCAAGCAAAGGTGGGAGGGCGCTGATGGCTGACCAAAGCGCCTTGCTCTGCTATCCCCGCATGAGCCTGTACGACGCTTCTCTGTCATGGGAGCTGCTGCGTACTCAGAGTCTTTCTGAGATGGATTCGTCCATTGACCTGGCGAGCGTTCAGGCCCCCTATTATCCCCTTGCCCGCCAGCGTGCCGGCTCTGACGAGTTGATGAGCCTTCGGTTAAAAATTGTTGGCATTGCGGAGGAGTTTGGTTTTCCTTCTGCAGTAAGCAGCAAGTTCTTGGTCGATTTCGATCGCGCCGTCGGTCCGGAAATTCATGCCCAGATGGCAATTATGCCCTCGGATGCTTCATCCATAGATGTCTGGAACTTCATCAATACCGCGGTGGTACCGGATGTCGTCTTATGGCGCTACGGACGCTTCAACGTGCAGAACAAGAAGTGGAATATTTCCGAAGATCGCCTTTTCGATATGACTCGAACGACCATGGGCCGTCTTTGGTGGAGAGTCCACCTCCTTGGTCCCGAGCTGGCTAGCCAGCTCGGGGAAGATGAGGTCGTCAACCTGCTGGAGAAGCCGCGCATTGGCGGCTACCCGCTGCTGTCACGCGCCATGGGAGAACGCTTAATTGCATTTGCTTCGGAGTCGAATACCGGACGCAGAATGGAACTTTTCCGTGACGCTACGAAACGCTTGGTTCGAAAAATGGCAGTTCAATCCGTCTTTGTAATGACTCCAGTAGAGATCAATGAATTTGTTACTTCTCTATTTTTAGAGTCTGCTGAGGCGCTCGGAATACCACCGCTCACGACGCCCCCGAATCCACTCAAATAACAGGAAACTCCGTTTGGCCGGTCTGCTTCTGGCTGGCCCAACTACACGTGAACAGCGGACGGTCGTCATTCTCGACTCGACACTCGGATGCACTCTCCAGCAGCACGAGGCACGTGCGATTTTACTGAACAGCAGGTCCTAGTTACCTTGAATGCTCGTCAGCAGATCAGCCACTATTTCCCCAATCTGCTTTGAGAGCAAAGGCGGTACGGCGTTTCCCACTTGATGGAATTGCTGAGTCCTGGACCCCTCAAAAAAGTAGTTATCCGGGAAGGACTGAAGCCGTGCTGCCTCCCGGACTGTGAAGCTGCGCGCCTGTTCAGCGTCCGGGTGGATGTAGTAATGTCCGTCTTTTGAAATATGGGATACGACCGTTGTAGACGGAGCATCCCAGACCTGCACTCGGAAGCGATCTGTAAAAGGAGTGCCTAGTCGACCCACGTTATTGTGCTCGGGATGGAGTGTAGTGGGGAGATCTGTGTACTTTGGACTCTTCCCCAAGCGCTCTGCCAGGCGCGCCATTACGCGGTAGCGCGCTAGATCTGAGACCATGTGGGCACGAGGCTCGTGTTGTATCGGTTTGACGAGCCGCCCATCTTGTATCCAAGCCTCATATTCGTCCACAGCCAGTGTCCCGGCTTTCATCGGCTCGGCCTTTGTCCCTTGGGGCATCTTCTGAATCGCGTCCAACGCTTCTGCCTCCACCTTGCGCCAGTCCAAGTCAGCCTTTGGCCGTCGGCTCGAAAGAGCTGCCCTTACACTTGGCATCGTCTGCAAGGCCGCGCGAACAGTCACAGCCCCATCCGCCTTGATAAGCACACGCCGAGGCGTCTTGGCAGCGACGTCGGTTCTAACGCCAAGCAGGATGACGCGGTGCCGCCTCTGAGGAACTCCATAGTCTTCAGAGCGGATGATGAAGTCCGATGGATTCAAGTCGTCTGGTTCAGCATCCACCACCAATGAACGGATTTCATAGCTTGCCCCGCCGGGAAGACGCTTCAAATCGCTTAAGATCGTCTGGAACATGCTGCTGTCGCCATGTTTCGACGAGAGCAGTCCCTTTACGTTTTCCATCACGAAAATTGTGGGCTTGAACTTGCCGAGGATATGAAGATACTCGCGGTAGAGGAAATGCTTGTGGTCAAAGGCGAAGGACTCATCGCCCGTGCGTCGTGACCGGCCGGCCAAGGAATACGCTTGGCAGGGCGGCCCGCCAATGAGCGCCCAATGTCCTCGTTCATTTTCAGGTCCAAGTTGCCGCTCGATGAAGCTGTCCACCCTGGGGCGGTTGTCTTCGCCCAGTTCGACTTGGTAAACATGAGCTTTTGCAGTCATATAGGCCTCTTTGAAGTCACCTGTTAGAACTGTTTGCCACGTTTTTTTGCCTTGGATGTAGTCGAAGTACGGCTGCAACTCTCCTCCGGTACGTACAAGCTCCCGGTACGTTGCCCGCAGCCTGAGCGTCTGACAAGCAAGACTGTCCATTTCGAACGATCCCAACGTGTTGAAGACGAAGCCGCCCTGCTCATCCCTGACGCTTGAGAAACCTTCGTTAAGGCCTCCGGGCCCGGCGAAGAGATCAATAACTGGAAACACATGCACCCCTTGATATCCGACACTCCAGGATACCAGGTGCCGCGGACATTCGATGTGGCGCGTCGGGGAGCATTGCCGGTCGGGCCAGTGTTTATAAGCACATCCATCAACTCAGGCGGTTGGCACGCGCAGCGTGTGACTGGCACACACGTCATTTCAACGATGATCCGGCCACCAGGTCCACGCGCGCGTCTTCCCGCACTTGGCCTCCGTGGCCGGTTCCAGTGAAGCCGGAGGCTACGACATCGCCCCGCTGAGCGCCCTCTATCCCGGAATCGACGCCCCGCGCCGCCAAGGTGAGCGGGGGGAGGGTCTTCAGGCATTGGGGGCCTACCCCCTCCCTGTTGTCCGCCTTACCTAAGAATGTCGGTCCTCACTGTCACGATGTCACTTGGAAAGCTGGTGAGGAGAGCCGACGTGGATAATCAAGCAAAACGTGTTGGCAAGACAACCGAGGAAAGGTTCTGGGAGAAGACACGACGTGAGCCGAGCGGTTGTTTGGTGTGGACGGCGTATAGGACGGCGGGCGGTTACGGGCAGTTCACGCTGAACGGGAGGCGCATTGGTGCTCATCGTGCGGCCTGGATCATTGCGACGGGAGAGGAACTCACCAGGGCGCAGTGCGTCTTGCACGTTTGCGACAACCCGCCCTGCGTGGAGATAACCCACCTGCGGGTCGGAACCACCGCCGAAAATACGGCGGAGAAGATTGCGCGCGGCCGTGACTTCTACATGAGAGGGGAGCGCCACGGGGCGGCAAGAATCCCCGAGGAAACCATCGTGAAAATCCGGTCGATGCTCGCTGAAGGGATAACCCATGCCCGAATCGCCGAGGTATTTGGGTGCTCCAGGACGCATGTGACCAACATCAGTAACGGAAAAGCAAGGAAAGCGCCTTCGCCTCAACCCACGGCGTTGATGGTTGCCATGGCGCTGCAGAGGGCTAGGGCCCAAAGCTACCGGGAGAGGCAACTCATCATTGTGGAGTCGATAGTGCATCCCGACGATGCAATCCCTTGGGAGGAATGGCGTCCGACTCGCTTCCACGGATACTGGGTTAGCTCTCTCGCCCGTGTCCGGGGGCCTCGGGGTACGATTTTGGCGCAGACTCGTGGTGGCGGGGAAAAACGCTCTTACTTTTTTGTCCAGTGTGGAGCAAGGAACACGAGGCAGGTCCACTGGCTAGTTTGTGAGGCCTTCCATGGCCCACGACCAGAGGGCATGGTAGCCGCCCATAATGATGGCGACTCCTTCAACAACTTACCGGAGAACCTCAGATGGGCGACTCCCGCTGAGAATCAGGCGGATAGGAGGGCACATGGCCGACTGAAGACAGGGGAAGAGCACCCTCAGTCGAGGCTGACCGATCTCCAAGTTCAAGAAATTCGTAAACAAGTTCCCGGACCCCATGGGACACTTGAGCGCTTGGCCCGAGAATTTGGCGTGAGCGCGTCGACGATTGCCCGTATTCGCGACGGCAAGCGTTAACGGCGGCATCGGGGGAGTAGACGGCTGGGTGGGCGGGCTCATGGCCGAGACCCTGAGGTTCCGATCCATCATCGTGGTGGTGCTGGTCCTCACGGCGGTGGCCGCCCTTTGCATCCTCCGCTTGGTCCCCGCCGGCCGGCCTTCCGGCATCCGCGGCGCGATGGACTGGTGGGGCGCGGGCTCACTCTCGCTGTTCCTGGTGTTCCTGACCTACTTCGTGTCCGACGGCTCCTCCACGGGCTGGACGCCGCCCACCGCCCTGGCGCTGCTGGCCGGCACCCTCGCCTCCTTCGCCGCGTTCTGGCTGATCGAGAAGCGCCGCCGCCACCCGCTCATCGCCGTGCACCACCTGCGCTCCCGCCAGGTGTGGCCGGTCATCGCCACCACCGTCCTCACCCTGGCCGGCATCTTCGCGATCATCAACTTCACCGTGGTGCTGCTGAGCCAGGACCACGACGGCGGCTTCGGGCTGAGTGCCTCCGTTTCGGCGTTGCTGTTCCTCACCCCCGCCGCGCTGATCGGCGTGTTCGCCGCACCGTTGGCGGGGTGGCTGGCGGACCGGCGCGGGTGGATTAGGATCCTCAGGTTGGGGACCGGACTGAGCCTGGCGTGCGCCGTGGTGGCCGCCTTGTTCTCTACTTCTTCTCTGGCCGTTCTGGTGGCCGTTGCCTGCATGGGCATCTTCTACAACGGCCTGTTCCTCACCGCCATCAACGGGCTCTCCGTGCTTTTGTCACCGAAGGAGGCGTCGGCGGCGCTGCCCGGCATCAACGGTGCGTCCTTCGGGATCGGGGCGAGCCTCGGCGTCGTGCTCGTGGCGCCTTCGCCGCCCAGGCCACGGCCGCCGGCTACGCCACCGCCCTCTGGATCTCGGCGGGCATCACCGCCGCCGCGTTCATCGTCAGCCTCTTCGTCGCCGCCCCCCAAGGGCGAGACCCTCTAACCCCTCATCCCCTTCAAGGAGACCCCATGACCACCCGCCGCCCCATCTACCTGGACTGCGATACCGGGATCGACGACGCCCTCGCCCTGGCCTACCTGCTCGCCTCGCCCCTAGCTTCCGTGGTCGGGATCGGGACCGTCAGTGGGAACGTCAGTGCCGCCGTCGGCGCCCGCAACACCCTGGACCTGCTGGCGCTCGCCGGCGCCGCCGATGTTCCGGTGGCGCTGGGGGCAAACGATCCGCTGGCTGCTTCTTTCCACGGCGGGGCGCCCTGGGTGCACGGGTCCAACGGGGTGGGCGAGGTTGAGCTGCCGGCGTCTGGCGCTTCGCTGGCGGCCGAGTCCGCGGCCGCGATGCTGGTGCGGCTGGCGCGGGCATATACGGGGGAGCTGCGGGTGGTGGCGATCGGGCCGCTGACCAACATCGCGCGGGCCCTGGAGCTGGAGCCGTCCTTGGTGCAGTCGGTGACCATCATGGGCGGGGCCGCGCTGGCGCCGGGAAGCATCACGCCCGTGGCCGAGGCCAACATCTGGCACGACCCTGAGGCCGCCGCCCTGGTGCTGGCCGCCGACTGGGACGTGACCCTGGTGCCGCTGGACGTGACCATGGCGTCGGTACTGGAGGAAACCCACCGGCAGGCTCTCCTTGCTTCGTCGGCGCCGGTGCCGCGGGCGCTGGGGGAGATGCTGGCCTACTACTTCCGCTTCTATGAGGGCATCTACGGCCGGCCCTGCTCGGCGATGCACGATCCGCTGGCCGCGGCGCTCGCCGTGGGGGCGGTGAAGGCTGCGCTGGCACCCGTGGTGCATGCCGCCGTCGACACCTCCGACGGGCCCGGCCGCGGGCAGACCGTGTGCGACATGCGCGGGCTGTACGCGGGGTATCCGCCCGTGAAGGGCGCGCGGTGCCGAGTGGTGCTCTCGCTCGAGGATGACTTCGGCCCGCACCTGGTGGAGACGCTGCTGGGGCACTTTGAAGGCACGACGGCGGCACTCGCCGAGGCGGGTTCGGTCGCCTGACGCGACCCGTCGGCATGACAGCCCACACCCGAACGATCGAGATGCCTAACTGGCTGTTGACGCCGAGTTCGCCCCTTCAGCAGGGTCCGCTGGCGGCAACATGAGATAGCGGTAGTCCATTCTTCTCTTGAGCACGGAAACTTTGGGCGACGGAAAACCGGCGTCCCGTAGTTCCTGCGCTTTCCATCCGGCGCCCTTGGCTTTTTTGAAGGACTCTATGTAGCGGCGTCTTGCCTGATACAACACGCGCTCGGCGTCGTTCATGGCCTTAAAGGCTTCGAGGACGTTGGAAGCGAGCTCGAGTTGTTGTTCTGAATGGCGCTCATTTGTCTGTCGGAGGAACTCCAACGGGTTCTGGCTTGTCATGGCTCATCGTAGCGATCGGCGCCAGGGACAGACCAGAGTCGACATCTGGGGTCTCGATACAACCCCAGGACCCCGAAACGGCGGGAGGTAATCCTCCCGCCGTTCGATCTTGTCCAGGTTAGTTCTGCGATCCGATGACCGAATGCGCGATCAGCATGTCCAGGCGGCGAATGTCCACCTTCTTGCCGACCTTGATTTTGATATGTCCCGCCCGGGTCCACATCTCCAGTTCGGCGTCGAGATCGAACTTGCCGGCATTCTCGGAGGACCACATATTGACGGCGGTGTAAGGCAAGGAGTACACCTCGACCTTCTTGCCGGTGATGCCTTGGGCGTCGCGGACAATCATGCGCTTGGTGGTGAAGATGGCGCTGTCCCGGAACGTCCTGTACGCCGCAACGGGCTGCTCGCCCGGGAGCATCAGCTCCATCACGTCCTGTGGAATGGGACATTCTTCAACGAACATCCACGTAGTTACTGCTGCTGCCTCCATAAAGGAGCCCCCTCTTCCTTTGTTACCCAACCCGCTCAGTCTCTCAAACTCCGGGCCGGCGGTGTTCAGGCGCGCTGCGGCTGCCGCCCGTTGGGGTCAGGACTGGAACTGCTGCATGACTGAGAGGTGCCCGGCCCTTGCCGAAACCAGGCACTTGGCCAGGTAGAAGGGTCGGTTGCCGTGCCGAACGTACTGCGTCAGCACCAGGACCGGGTCCGATGGGCGCAGGTCCAGTAGCTTCGCGCGGCTGGGGCCCACTTGGCTGAGGCTGATCTGGCACTCGCCCGGCCCGGCCAGCCGGCCCAGCTGGGTGTTGAGCGTGGCAAGCAGGGTGGCGTCGCCGTCGTCCTTTATCTCAAGGGGCGCGGCGGCGTTCCTGCCGAAGCTGACCGGCTGGGCCGTGACGTTTTCCTGCAGGTGGGCGATGGCCTCACCGTCCCGGATCAGGACGGATTCCCAAAGCCAGCAGTCGGTGCCGGGCTCGACGCCGATGCCGGGGGCGACGAACTCCGAAGCGGCCTGGCGGATGGCTTGGGTGCGTTTGACCTCGAGCGTCTGGCCGGGGCCGGCGAGGACTTCCTCGAAGGGACGGATGCGTTCGATGCCGATGCGGGGGAGGGTGTCCGAGACGAAGCGTCCGACGCCGCGCCTCGCCCTGATGAGGCCGTCCTCCTCCAGGAGCATGAGGGCTTCGCGGACCACGGTGCGGCTGACTTTCATGTCGGCACCGAGTTCGGTCTCGGTGGGAATCATGGAGCCGGGCGTGAGGAGGCCGTTGCGGATGGCCTCGGCGATGCGCGAATACACAGCGACGCGCAGCGGCGAGCCGGGCTGGGCGGCCACCGGCTGGGACAGGAACCGGGCGGCGTCCTGGTGCACGTTTTGCCTCGTTCTTTTTGGTGGGTGGGTCCGGGGATTCCAGCCTAGGACATGTTGCACCTGTTTGTTGGACAAGCGGCAGTGGCGCCGTCGGCATTCCTCTTCCGTCGTGCCGGAGAGCCGTTGTAGTGTCAGGGCGTGATCGTGCCCGATATTTCCCAGGACGCAGTGGCGGTGGCGGAGCACTACGACGAGCTCGACCTCCTTTATCGCCGGGTCTGGGGCGACCACGTCCATCACGGGCTGTGGGTTACGGGGCGTGAGACATCCGGGGAAGCGGTAGAGGCGCTGGTCGACACCGTTGGAGATCGACTGCGCCTCACGCCCGGCCAGGTGTGCGTCGACATCGGCTGCGGCTACGGCTCCACCGCACGGCGGCTCGCCGTAACACGCGGGGTCCGCGTCACAGGGTTCACGCTTTCCGTTGAGCAGGAAGACTATGCCGCTGCGCATCCGGTACCGGACGTGGACATCCAGGTCTGCGATTGGCTCACGAACGGGCTGCCAAATGCCTCGGCCGAGGCTGCGTGGGCGATTGAGTCGAGCGAACATATGGTCGACAAGCCCAAATTCTTCGCCGAAGCGCACCGGGTGCTGGTGCCCGGCGGCGGCTTCGTTATCTGTGCGTGGATTGCCGAGACCGATGCCAGCCGCTGGAAGGTCCGCCACCTGCTCGAACCGATCTGCCGCGAAGGGCGTCTGCCCTCGATGGGCACGCGCGAGGAATATGAGGCCATGGCAACGGCGGCAGGCCTTACGGTCACCGGCTATGAGGATGTCAGCAGCCGCGTTGCCCGGACATGGATGATCTGCGCTGGCCGGCTTGTGAAGACGTTACTTACCGACCGCGGGGTACGCCGCCTTGCCCTCGGCGCACGCAATCGCGGAGCGATTCTCAGCATTCCCCGCCTGATCCTGGCTTACCGCACCGGCGCCATGCGCTACGGGATCTTCACGCTGGCGAAGGCTGTAGAGACCGTCATTTAGGACAGCGGCCGGCGCTCGCCCACGCTGATGGAGGACGACGGCGGCAGGTACTCCCGCCGTCGTCGTTCCATCCTGCGCTGCTGACCGGGGGACGGGATGTTGGCGCGCTTGGCGCGGTTGCACCTGGCGCAGGCGGCGACGAAGTTCTGCAGGCTGGTGGAGCCGCCCTTGGACCACGGGTAAAAGTGGTCGCCATGCTCCGCGGGGCGGCCGCAGCGACGACCGAAGCCGGCTTCCAACTCGCACAGGCCGTTAGCCCGTGCCATCCCTTCGCGGCGCTGCTGGCGGGTGAAGCGGCGTACCGGGTCGCGGCGTCGCATATCTCGCCTGCTAACGACGGCTGCGGCGATGCCGAGCACGACTACGACCACAAGGGGGAGCGCAGCTGCAGAGACGACGCGGTCAAACATGCCGCGCAACACTCCAGCGGCGACGGAGGACCCCGCTCCGGAAACCGGTGCTGCCTTGGCCGTGAGGGCCGTCATCACCGAGACGGCGAGCCATATCAGCACCGCCGAGTACGCCAAGCGAAGCCCTTGCCGGGTCCAATAGATACGGCCGAGTTCCTGCATTGCTTCCCCCATTTTTTGTTCGCGGGCGTCCGTGATCGCTGATGCCCAGGGAATGCTATAGGCCACGTGCAGGCAGGTGGCCCAGGATTGGCTCAATTTTTGCCGAGCTTCCCGCCTTGGCCCCGCCGTCGTCCATGCCCCTGCTGCCGTCCCGCCGAATAGACGTACGTCACTATCAGGTGCAAGGGTGGTCGAATGGATGCCGACATCAACTTCTACTTTGACCCCACCTGCCCGTTCGCCTGGATGACCAGCAAATGGGTGCGGCAGGTGCAGGCGCAGCGCGACTACAGCGTGGATTGGCGATTCATCTCCTTGCGGCTGATCAACTCCAACGTGGACTACGACGCACATTTCCCGCCGGAGTACGAGGCCGGGCACACGGCTGGACTCCGTCTTCTGCGGGTGGCGGCGCGGGCGCGTGCGGAGCATGGGCGCGAGTCGATGGCCCGGCTGTATGAGGCATTCGGCTCCCACATCTTCGAAACCGCACCGGACCCGGCCGAACAGCGCACCGAGGGCGAAGTCCGTGAGCGGCGCGGGACACGTGAGTTCGTGGAGCCAATCCTCGCCGACGCAGGCTTGCCCCTTGCGCTGGCGGAGGCTCTCGACGACGAGTCCTGGGACCGCGAAATCCGCCAGGAGACAGATGAGGCGCTGGCGCTGACGGGCAAGGACGTGGGCACGCCCATCATCCACTTTGAGCCTCCCGCCGGGGTGGCCTTCTTCGGCCCGGTGATCAGCCGGCTCCCGGACGACAATTCGGCCGGCGAGCTGTGGGACCACGTGGTGGGGCTGGCACGCTTCCCTGGTTTTGCCGAACTCAAGCGAAGCCTGCGCGAGCAGCCACAACTTGCTGCCTTCGGAGTCGATGCCGATACCGTTGGCCAGCAGGAAGACTGGCACGGCGGCAGCCGGCGGCAGAAGAAATGACGTCAGTAGAGGATAGATCGATGAAGACAAACACCCGCCAACACCAGGAATCCGTAACCGTGCAGGCCTCAGCCGAGACACTCTACGACCTGGTCTCCGACATTACCCGCACCGGCGAGTGGAGCCCGGTCTGTACGTCGTGCTGGTGGGACGACGAGGCCAACGCCGGCCAGGTGGGGGCATGGTTCACCGGGCGTAACGAGCTCCCGCACCGGGCTTGGGATACCCGGTCGCAGGTGGTGGCTGCCGAGCGTGCCCGCGAGTTCGCCTGGGTGGTGGGTGGCCGCTTTGTCCGCTGGGGCTTCACAATGACCCCGGCAGATAACGGGACCACGCTGACCGAGTCGTGGGAATTCCTGCCGGACGGGATCGCCATGTTCGAGGAAAAGTTCGGCGACGATGCTTCCGTCCAGATCGCCGACCGCACCCAGCAGGCACTCGACGGCATCCCGAAAACGCTCGCCGCAATCAAGCGGATCGTAGAATCCATCGCTGTAACTGAGCAGGCACGGCGCTAGGACCGGGGCTGCCGCACCAATAAGAGTGCAAGGTATGGACCGTGACCCGGGCACATTGGGCGGCAAGAGGGAGTGCAGTGGCGGCACCCGCGCTGCCTGCGAACGGACATAGTCGAGGTGCGTCCGGCCGGGAATTACTGCACCCATATAAGGCCTGACTTTTGACCCTAGTGTCCGTCTCTTTGCGGAGCCATTACTGATGGGAGGAGCGGCACCCCGGCCGCCCCATCGACGTCCTCAGGGAGAAAGACCATGTTCGCCAGAATTAGCACCTACAAGACCGGCCCCGATACCCGCAGGGATAACCCCAGCGACGAGGTTGTGGACAGCGTGCTCCAGCTCCCAGGCTGCAAAGGCATCTACTACCTGAATGGGAAGGACACGGAGAACGCCCTGTCCATCACGCTTTGGGACACGCAGGAAGCGATGGTGGCCAGCCGCCAGGCGGCCAGCAGGATCCGGGAGGAGAGCAGCCAGTCGGACAAGACCCAGATCGTCTCCGTGGAGGAATTCGAGGTCACCGCCAGCAACCTCAAGGATTGAGCCGCCATCCTCCGTGCCGCCCGGCCCGTGCCCTCCGCCGGGCAAGCGCCGTCTTCTGGAAACCGAGTGCAACAATGGCGCCATGGCCCAGAGCAGCCTCAGTCCAGCGCTACTGTGCGGTGGCGTTTTAGGGGCGAACCGGTGTGGCAGCCTCGTTGCCTAGCACCGTGGTCCACGGGCTGGCGGTCCACGACGTGACGACGCCGTTGAGGACGTAGGGATCTGCGGCTGCGAAGGCTTTGGCGGCTTCGACTGGGTTTTCGCCGGTGAAGATCAGCAGCCCCTTGAATGGCCCTTCGCCAATTGCCCCGCCCAGCAGAAGCTCGCCGCGTTCGACCGCTTCCCACCCCGCCCTGAGGTGATCTCCGCGGTACTGCCCACGGCTTTCGAGGTAGTTGTCTGCGTAGGTGTATTCGAGTACGGCGTGCATTGGCGTCTCCGTTTCGTTCAGGGGTTTCAATCGTTGTAGCAGCAGCGTACCCAGCCAGACCTACCCAAAAACGGTAGCCACCTCAACCCGTACCCCGGCGCTCCGGCATTCATTTGCACGCCGCTGAAGTGTCGCTTGTTCATAGTCCGTTTCGAGGGGGCGGCGAGAGCGTTGGTGGGTCATCTATTCGACGTTCTCCGCCGTGGCACAGCTGATCCTGGCTCCCGCCATGGAAGAGTTGGGCCGTGGCTGATTTAAAATTGTTCCGAATCGAGAGTGGCAAAGCTTCAGAGCTCACGTCCCGCAGTTTTGCCCTTGAAAGAGATCTCCAGACACTCATCGAAGAGAATATGGAGGTCACCTTTGGGGTGCGATATCTTGCCACTGAGTACTCCACCGGAAAGGTCCATCGAGGGAGAATCGACTCTCTGGGCTTGGACGAAAACGGGTCTCCTGTCATCTTTGAGTTCAAGCGCACGTCGAACGAAAACGTCATCAACCAAGGGCTTTATTACCTCGACTGGCTTATGGATCATAGAGGCGAATTCCAGATACTGGTGGCTGCGAGGCTTGGACCCGCAACAGCAGAGAGTATTGACTGGTCTGCACCTCGGCTAATCTGCGTGGCCAATGACTTCACCCGGTACGACGAGTACGCAGTAAGGCAGATTGACCGGAACGTTGAGCTTGTCCGTTACAGAGACTTTGGTTCCGACCTGTTGGCCATCGAACTTGTGACTTCGGTGTCATCACAGACATCGGCAACTTCGCGGAAGATGTCTTCGGGATCGGCATTCCCTTCACCGACCGATGGGAAGAAATCATCACGATCCAAAACAGTCAGCGAACTCCTCGCGCAGGCGGACCACGAGTTGGCTGCACTGTACGAGAAATTTGAGATCTTCGCTTTGTCGTTGGGTGATGACGTTATAAAGAACGAGCGGTCCTTGTACTTTGCCTTCCGCAGGCTGAAGAATTTCGCGTGCGTGGAAGTACACCCGAATACAAAGAACTTACTTATCTACCTGAAGGTTGATCCGGAGTCTGTCGATCTTGTAGATGGTTTCAGTCGTGACGTTAGCAAGATTGGCCACTTCGGGACAGGCGATCTGGAGCTAAGAGTTAGCTCCATGGCCCACTGGCCGCTAGTTGAGGAGCTTACACGTCAGGCGTACTTGGCTAACTGACCGCACCGCGGTTCATGAGCAACTGCAACTGCAATGGCGTGTGAGTTTGGTGCCGTGATCTCGGGCCAGAGAAGTCCTGGTTGAAGGCGGAAGGGCTTGGGTTTTACTACTTGTAGCAGCAGCGTACCCAGCGGGGCCTAACCAGAAACCGCCGCCACCTCAACCAGCACTCCCGCGTCGCGGAACTTCTGCACCTGGGCAGGGTCGGCGCCGTCGTCCGTCACCAAAGTCCAGGGCAGCGGCATGCGAGCCCACGCGTGGAACGGCCGCAGCCCGAGCTTGGACGAGTCCGCCAAAACATACACGGAACGCCCCCGCCGGGCCATGAGCTCCTTGAGCCGGGTCTGGGCGTGGTCGGCCTCGCAGATGCCGTCCTCGGCGGTCACGGCGTCCGCGCCCAGGAACACCCGGTCGAAGCTCATCCGCTCCAGCGCCGCCTCGGCCAGCGGCCCCACAAAACTCTGCGAGACGCCCCGGAGCCGGCCGCCCAGGCAGTCCACCTCGATGCCCTCCGAGTCGGCCAGCTCCTGCAACGTGTTGATACCCGGCGTCGTCACCGACAACCGCTCAAAGCCACGCAGCTCGTGCGCCAGGGCACCCGCGGTGGAGCCGGCGTCGAGCAGGATGTTCTCGCCGGGCCGGATCACGGCCGCCGCCCAGCGGGCAATGGCGTGCTTTTGCTCGAACGCCTCGCCCGTACGCTGCCGCAGCGACGCCTCCGGATGCGCACCCAGAGCCATCGCCCCGCCGTACGTCCGGGCCAGCCGGCCCTGCGAATTCAGCAGCGCCAGGTCCCGCCGGATGGTGGAGGCCGTCACCTCGAACTTCGCGGAGAGCTCCTCCACGGAGGCCAGGCCGGAGGTCACGGCAAGGTGGTAGATCTCCTCGCGCCGCGCGTTTGCGCTGAGCATTCCCGGTCTCCTTCCCGTGGGCATGGCGGTGGCAGTGCTACCCATGCTAGTTCCGGCCCCTCCAATAGACAGCAACGGCCGGCCAGTAGCGCTGACCGGCCGCACCAAGCGTCAGCTACACAGCCTCGTCCCGCGCCGGCGCCAGGTCAACAGCTTGCCGCAGGGCCTCGAGCAGCGACTCGTGGTCCGCAATGTTCTTGCCCGCGATATCAAAGGCCGTGCCGTGGTCAACGGACGTCCGCACCACGGGGAGCCCCACGGTGATGTTGACGCCGTTCTCCAGGCCCAGGACCTTCACGGGGCCGTGGCCCTGGTCGTGGTACTGGGCCACCACCAGGTCGAAGTCGCCGCGGCCGGCCAGGAAGAACAGGGTGTCCGCCGGGAGGGGACCGAAGGCGTTGATCCCGTCCGCCTGCGCTTTCTCGATGCCCGGCTGGATCTTCTCCGCCTCCTCGCCGTAGCCGAACAGCCCGTTCTCACCGGCATGCGGGTTGATGGCGCACACAGCGATCCGCGGGTTCTCGATGCCGGAGGTGCGCAGCAGTTCATACCCGCGCTTGATGGTCCGGTAGACCAGGTCCCCGTTGATCTTGGCGATGGCATCGATGAGCCCGATGTGGGTGGTCACGTGGATGACGCGCATCTTCGGCGCCGTCAGCATCATGGACACTTCCTCGGTGCCGGTCAGTTCGGCGAGGAGCTCGGTGTGGCCGGGGAACTTGTGCCCGGCTGCGTGCAGGGCCGCCTTGTTAAGGGGGCCTGTGCAGATGGCGTCCACCTTTCGGTCCATCGCCAGCTGCACCGCCTTCTCGATGAACAGGTACGAGCCATGTCCCGCGGCGGCGGACAGCTCGCCCCAGGCGAGGTCCTCCGGAATGCAGTCAATGTCGAGGACGTCGATGGTGCCTTCCTGGAACAGCGCCTCCGACGGCTCGGCCACCTTCCGCAGGGCCAGCGGGCTGGCGACGATGTCCGCGGCGAGCTGCAGTCGGCGAAGATCGCCGATGACCAGCATCCGTGCCTTGGATCGGAGTTCGCTGTCAGCCAGGGCCTTGACGATGATTTCCGGGCCAATGCCGGCGGCGTCCCCCATGGTGATGGCTACGATCGGGCGTCCCATTACTTGGTACTCATTTCAGTCGTTGTGCTAGAGAAAAACTGTGTGGTCCTGGCCAGCGTGCCGGCGTCGCCGAAGGCGCCGGCCTTGGTGACCAGGAGGGGGAGGGGCACGGGCAGCAGGCTCATCACGACGCCGGGCTCAACCTCGCCCAGGACGGTAAAGCTGCCGACGCCGAGCGCCTTGAGGACCGCCGTCGCCGTCTCCCCGCCCGTCAGGATCAGCGCTTCGCAGTTCCCGATGCCGCCGGCAGTGGCCCTCGCCAGCGCTTCGGCCACGACGAGTGCCTGCGACTTGTCCACGGCACCCATCGGATTTGGCGTCAGCACGACGTCGGTCCGCAGCATCGCGGCCGCCACCTTCCGGGCAACCGTCGGGTCCTCCAGCGCCTGGTGGTCCAGCGTGATGTGCTCGGCACCTGCGGCGACAAGGGCCTCGGTCTGCTGCCGGGCGAGGCCGGAGTAGCTGCCGATCACGGTCAGCGTCCGCTTTACGTGCTGTGCGTGGTCACGAAGGACATCGCGTCCTTCCTCGCGTGCGGCAATGTGCCCGGCCAGCCCGCCGGAACCCACCAAGAGGGCGGGGAAGTCCAGCAGGGCTGCCGCGGCGGCGATCTGCTGAAGGTCATCGTCAGAGACCGCGTCAAGTACGACGGCGTCAGTCCCGCGGTCCCGAATGTCCTGCAGGTGCGCCGCCAGGTCCTCCGGGGTGCGTGCGGTGTCCCGGCCCACCAGTTCAGCGGAAAGACCTCCGGCGGCAACTGCTGCCGCGACGTCGCCGTCGAACCTTCCCTGCGCGTTCTGCGCACCGTTGACGTGGACGATGCCACCTACGGTGGTCCTTCCCGTGGCCGGAAAGGCAGGGGCCACC
This sequence comes from Pseudarthrobacter sp. LMD1-1-1.1, assembly GCF_040676255.1. NCBI lineage: Bacteria > Bacillati > Actinomycetota > Actinomycetes > Micrococcales > Micrococcaceae > Pseudarthrobacter > Pseudarthrobacter sp. LMD1-1-1.1. The sequence continues at coordinate 108,069 of NZ_JBEGHP010000023.1, forward strand.
AGTGCCAGGCCCCTGCCGCGGCCGTTACGGACGCTGGCCAGCGCTGCGGCAATCTCCGGGCCGAGGTTGCCGCGGAGCAGCGAGTCCATCTTCTTGAAGACCTGCCGGTCCTGCCCAAGGGCCTGTGCCACCGCGGCAGCCACGGCGGAGGCAGCCTCCTCCGCCGCAAGGTAGCGGCTCTCGGTGTTGACCGACAGGATGTCCGCCTCCGGCCACGTGGAGGCCAGGTCAAGGATCACGCAACTGCTGTGGGTGGGTCCGTAGGCTGCGGCGGCATCTGCCGCTCCCGTCAGGTCGTCGGCGATGATTGCCCAGCGCTTGGCTGCGGTGGCGTTCATACTGCTGGGGACACCTCGCGGGTTTCCACGGTCTGCTTGGCCTTCAGGCGCTTAGCGTACCAAGCGACCATGAGGGGGCAGCCGATGGCGGTGACCACCACGGAGGCTGCCACCAGCACGGTGGCGGGGCCGGCTGCGGCAGAGTAGGCCGGGTTGGCGGCGGCCACCAGCATGGGAACGGTGGCGGCGTTGCCGGCAGTGGTTGCTGCCGCGAGGCCGGCGATGCCCGAGCCGCCGGTCAGCTTGTCAGCGAAGAAGAGCACGGCGCCGCCGGCGATGAGCACGAACAGGCCCAGGCCGACGCCCAGCAGTCCGGCGTTGAGCACCTGGCCCAGGTTCAGGCCGAAGCCGAGGGCCAGGGCGAAGAACGGAATCAGCACCGGTGCCGCGGCGGAGAGGAACTTGCGCATGGCCGGGTCCAGGGCGCCCAGGATCGCACCGAGGAGCAGCGGGATGACGGCGCCCACCAGGGCCTGCCACGGGAAAGCTGAGAGACCGGCGACGCCGAGGGTCACCATGGTCAGGAAGGGCCCGGATTCAAGGGTCATCACGGAGTAGGCCGCCACATCCTTGGGCTTGCCGTACTGGCCCATGAGCGCCATGTACATGCCGCCGTTGGTGTCGTTGAGGGCGGCCAGGATGGCCAGGACCGAGAGGCCCGAGAGCAGTCCGCCGTCGATGGGAAGTTCACCCATGAACCTGCCGGCGATGACGCCGATGATGATGGCGAACAGGACCTTGCTGCCGAACAGCACGCCGCCCTTTTTCAGGATGTACGGGGTGGCCTTGATATCGATGCTCGCGCCCATGCAGACATAGAAGACCGCAAGGATGGTGGTGCCGCCGGTGAAGAGCGCGCCCGTGAAGGAGCCGAAGAACTTGGCGGAATCCGGGGCGAAGGTGCCGAGGACGGCGCCGATGAGCAGGGGGATCAGCATCATGCCGCCAGGAACCTTTTCCATAGTGGCCTTGATTGGGACAGACATAAAGCAACCTCATTGTTGTTTGGGGAGGGGGAGGTCGGGCGGGCCGCCCAAAAGCATGATGTAGATCATAGGCACTACTGCGCGATTAGCGCAAGGCTATTTGCGCGAAACGCGCAATTCGGATGATTGGCGAACAATCTGCCCTCGCGCCGTCGCGATGTCAGGGGCAGCTTTTACGCTCTGCCTGTGCCGAAATTTCCTGTTGCCCGTTCCCGCGCTGATCGTGCTGTGCCGGCCGGCCGGGTGGGCTATGACCTGACCGCCAGCCGTCTCCTGCTCCACACCTTCCAGACCGAGGATGCTTTCGAGGAGCTCCTTTCGACCGGGCAGCTCCTTCCGGACCCAGATCTGGCGGAACCGCTGTTCGCCGACGCCTATGCCTGGATGTTCCGGGAGATGGACCGCCGCCTTCCCACCAGCGGCGAAGGCGCCCTTTGGTTCTGGGCGCGCACTACCCGTGAATACCTGGTTGACAGCTGCAGGCGCAACCGGGGAGACGTCCTGCTCACGTGCCGGATTCCGCGGGAACGGGTGCTGCTCTCGCACCAGTGGGACTGGCATTGCGCCCTCAGCGGCATTCCGCACGTGCTGGAACTGCCCGGTGAAAGCGATGATGACTACGAGGCACGGCGGGACCGGATCTGGGACGAAGTCGAAGACCGGAAGGGCGCAGCCGGTGTGCTTGGAAAGGGATTCCGGGACTGGCCCGAGGACGTGCGCAGGGATCTCGAGCGGAGCTGGGAGCAGTTCCTCGACCCGTCGACCTACGGCAGGTGGGACACTGTGCAGGCAACGGCGCATGTTCTGTACGCCGAGGACGTCGTCAGTGCCGTGCGGCTGAACCCGCGGTAGGAGCCCGTCCGGTGCGGGAGTTCCCGAGGTTGGCCTGAGTGCCGGCCGCGGGAAACCGGCGCCACCGGCGTCGCCGGCCGAAACTGCACATTCGTGCAAACACCTGTGGTCGCTTGGCCCGCCGCTGGCATGCCCTCATTTAGCTACTCACCAGTAACAACACGCGTGCTGTGGGTCACACTGGTCGCGGAGGCTGCTGCTGGTAAGCATGGGTTTTGGCCGCACGTTCGTGCACTTCCGCTGCGCAGGAGCAGCACCACTGCCAGCATGGAAAACCCCGGCCGGACCTGATGGACACCCCCAAGACCATCAGCCCGGCTTCCCCATAGACAGACGAACAAAGAGGTTTCCATGTCATTGCTTAGCCGAGCCCTGTCCGTTGCCGCCGCTGCGGTCCTCGCCTCCTCATTGATGGCCGCTCCCGCCCAGGCCGTCGACATCTCCCCGCCCGGGGCCAACGACTGGTCCTGCAAACCTTCAGCCGAGCACCCTTACCCGGTGGTGTTGGTTCCCGGGACCTTCGAGAGCATGGAAAAGAACTGGTCCACACTCTCGCCGGACCTCAAGAGCCAGGGCTACTGCGTCTTCGCCCTCAACTACGGTGCCACCAACGGCGTTTACGCCACGGCCCCGGTCAAGGATTCCGCGAAGGAACTCGCCCCGTTCGTGGACGCCGTCCGCTCCGCCACCGGTGCCAAGCAGGTGGACCTGGTGGGCCACAGCCAGGGCGGCATGATGCCCCGCTACTACATGGGCTTCCTGGGCGGGGCCAAGTACGTCCACCAGCTTGTCGGCATCGCACCGTCCAACCACGGCACCGAAGGCGTGATCCTTCCGCCGCCGGATCTGGTGCCCACGCCCGACTACACCGCCGCCGGATGCGCCGCGTGCGCAGACCAGCAGGCCGGTTCGCCCTTCATGAAGGAGCTGAACTCGATCGGCGATACCGTCGCCGGCCCCGCCTACACGGTCATTTCCACCACCCATGATGAAGTGGTCATCCCGTACAACAGCCAGTTCCTGAGCGGCAGCGCCCGGCAGGTCACCAACATCACCATCCAGGACAAGTGCCCGGCCGACGTTATCGAACACGACCAGACGCCCAACGATCCAGTGGTGCACCAGCTGGTGGCCAACGCCCTGGCCCAGGCCTCGGGTCCGGCAGATCCCGCCTACCAGCCCGCCTGCATCTAGGCGTAAAGAAGTACGACGGCGGGAGGCCGGCCCTGAAAGCCGGCCTCCCGCCGTCGTGGTGTCTAAAGCGCCCGGCTGCGTTTGCTTAGCCTGCGTGCTCCGGCGCCGGGTTCCGGGCGGAAATGACCTGCGGTACCGTCACGAGTGCCACGACGGCCAGGGCGCCGGCGGCGGCGAAAGCGTAGAAGCCCCACGGGTATGCGATGCCGGCGGCCACCAGTCCGCCGGTCACGGCAGGTCCGGCGATGGCGCCCACGCGGCCCACGCCCGCGGCGAAACCGAGGGCGGTGGCGCGCAGCCGCGCCGGGAACAGCTGGCTGACCCAGGCGTACACGAGGACCTGGGAGCTGAAGACGAACACTCCCGTGACGAAGACCAGGGCGTTGAGCAGGATGGCGTTGTCAACCTTGACGCTGAGGAGGGCAAGGCAGACCGCGGACAGGCAAAACCAGAGCAGCACGATCCGCTTGGTTCCGTGCTTGTCCGCCAGGATGCCGGCGATGATCAGGCCGGCCACGGCGCCTAGGTTCAGCACCAGGAGCAGCGAGATGCCTGCGCTGACGGGATAGCCGGCGGACGCCATGAGCTGCGGCAGCCAGGTGTTCAGGCCGTACACCAGCAGGAGCCCCATGAACGAGGCCGCAGCAATGGCCAAGGCCACCAGTGGGTACGGCTTCTTCGCCAGGTCGCGGACACTGCCCTGCTCCTGCTTCTTGGCCTCCCGTTCTGCCGGCAGGGTCTCGGGGAGCTTGAACCAGAGGAGGGGCACCAAGGCCAGGCCCGCAATGCCGCCCACCACGAACATGGTGCGCCAGTCCGGGATGACCATCAGCGCCAGGAAGGCCGTGGCCACTGCGCCCGCGTGGTAGCCGGTCATGGTCCGGGTGGTCGACTTGCCCGCGGAGCCGGCGGGGGCGTAATCGTTCATGTAGGCCAGGGCAACCGGGAGGCAGGCGCCAAGCCCCAGGCCGGCCAGCAGCCGGAACGTGCTGAACCATGCCACGTTGGGCGCCCAAATCACCGCGATGGTGAAGATGGAGAACCACAGGACACAGGCAACCAGCAGCTTGCGGTGCCCGAATCTGTCCGACAACGGGGCAATGAACAGTGCGCCGAGCCCGACGCCGACGAGGGAGATGGTGGCGGCCAGCGTGGCGCCGACCGCGTCGAAGCCAAGCTCGCCGGTTTTGATGAGTGTGGGAATGACGGTGCCGAGCACCACCAGGTCGAAGCCGTCCAGGACCATGGCCAGCCAGCAAAGCCAGACCGGCCAGCGTGACGCGCGGGTGGAAGGAGACGTAGTCATGTAATCCTCTTTGATCAGGGAAGCGGGAGCGGCACGCCGCGATGCGAGCCCGGTCACCAGGGGGAGTGATCCACGGCATGCTTTCTCATGGGAGGCTACCGCGAAGTTCATTAAACGTACAAATGTTCGATCAGCGAACATGCCGGGCGAAACTCCTCTTGCCAGAGTTGCTTGTGGCCAGGCCTGTTCAGGTGTGGCCTGTGGGGCGCAAGATAAGCCATGAAAAAGATGCTTACCGCAGGCCTGGCTGCGATGGTCCTGGTCCTCGGCGCCGTCACGGCGGCTGCCCCGGGGAACGCCGCCCCGCCGTCCTCGCCCGTACCGGGACAAATCCTGGTCAAATTCCGGGACAACAGCGCCGCTGCCGGGGTCCTGGGCCAGCACGGGCTCACCGACGGGCCGGCGATAGGCAGCACCGGCGCCCACCTCATCACAGTGCCGGCGGGCAGGGGACTGCAGCTCGTGGCGGCGCTGGGCCGCAGCTCCGCTGTTGAGTACGCCGAACCGGACGAACTGGTTACTGCCGCCACGGCAGACCCGTACTTCGACCGGCAGTACGCCCTGCAGAACACGGGCCAATCCTTCACGAACACCGACGGAACGGTAACCGTCGCCGCGGGCACCACGGACGCCGATGTGGACGCCGTCGAGGCGTGGAACGTCACTATGGGAACCGGCGTCCGGGTGGCCATCATCGATTCCGGGGTTGCCGTCAACCACGAGGACATCTCATCCAAAGTGGTGGACCGGGCAAACTTCAGCGACACCCAGATCCTCGCCCCGGAGGATTACGACCAGTACGGCCACGGCACCCACGTGGCCGGCATCGTGGCGGCCACGGCGGACAACTCCCTGGGCGTGGCAGGTGTGTGCCCGGGCTGTTCCATCCTGGACGCCAAGGTCCTCAACAGCAGCGGGTCCGGCTCTTCCTCGGGCATTGCCAAGGGCATCGACTGGGCTGTCGGCAAGGGTGCCAAGGTCATCAACATGAGCCTGGGCCAGCGGGTGTCGTCACGGACCCTCGAAGCTGCCGTGAACAACGCCTGGAACCAGGGAGTGGTGATCGTAGCCGCGGCCGGCAACGCCGGTACCCAGGCCCAGGTCTACCCGGGCGCCTATCTGAACGTCATAGCGGTAGCAGCAACCGATAACAATGACGCCAAGGCGTCCTTCTCCACGTACGGCAAGTGGGTGGACGTCGCTGCCCCGGGGGTCCGGGTCTACTCGACCCTCCCGACCTACACGTCCGTCCTTGGTACGCAGAACAAGCTTTCGCCCGGCTACGACATCCTCAGCGGCACGTCAATGGCCTCACCCATCGTCGCCGCCACTGCCGCGCTTGTGTGGAGCACCCCATCGGGCACGTCAAACGCATCCGTCCGCGCCAAGGTGGAATCCTCAGCTGATCCCATCACCGGCACGGGTTCCTACTGGGCGCACGGCCGGGTGAACGCCTGCAAAGCAGTGGGCGCCGCGGGTTGTTGAGCGTGGCAGGCGGGGGTGCGGGCCCGCCGTCGTCCTCCCGCCGTCCGGTCCTGATTCCCGAAGGAGGCAACGGGATGCAGCCAGCGCTCCCTCGATCCAGGCGCTTTCGGCGTGCAGCAGCAACAGGCGCCGCCCTGCTGGCGCTCTTTGCCACGGGCTGCACCGGCACACCGTCTCCACCGGGCAGCGCGTCACCGGCGCCGGACATCCATATCGCCGCTGTGGGCGACATGAACCCCCCTGCGAACACTGACCCGGACAGCCCATCCGGACGGAACGGCGCCGCCATCACCAAACTGGTCAGGACCAACGATATTGACGCGTTCCTGGGGCTCGGGGACTTCCAGTACAGCACCGGACGCTGCGAGGACTACGTGAACTTCTGGAAACCACTGTGGGGCGGCACCCTGCCCAAGATGTACTGGGTGTCCGGCCCGAACCACGACTGGGAACCCGGCCGCAACGAAGACCTGGACAACTTCATGAACGGCCAATGCCCGGGGTCCCCGGACAAGGCGGCCATCAACGAGGAACGCGGGTTCATCGCGAACGGCCAGCCGTACTCCAGGGATTTCGGAAAATGGCACTTCGCGTTCCTGCCCTCCGCGCTGTGGCGGTACGACACCGCGGAGGCCAAGGCCGCGACCGGCTGGCTGGACAAGGATCTTGCTGCTGCGGAGGCGGCGGGCCAGCACCTGGCAGTCGTGTACCACGAGCCGTACTTCACGTCGGAGACGAGCGAGCACCGGCGGACTGCTGCCCAGAAGCCGTGGATCGATGTGATGTGGAAGCACCGCGTCCGGCTGACCCTGTCCGGTTCACAGCACAACTACGAGCGGTCCTGTCCCGTCAACAAGGCAGACAAGTGCGTCGATGAGGGCATGACCGCGTTCCAGGTTTCGACGGGAGGCATAGACCTGCGTCCTTTCACCAGCAGTCCGCCGTACATCGCAAAGCGGTTCAGCGACACCCACGGGTTCCTCCGGCTGACGCTCCATGCCGACGGTTCATTCGACTGGAACTTCGTGGCAACCACGGGGTCAGGCGAGGATTCGGGAACCCGCTCCGCGCCGTGACCACGCCTGGTGATCCTGCCCGCGGCGCGCGGCGGAGCCCATCTTTGGGGCTTTTACCCCTAGCCTGACTGCCCGGCTCAGGGCAAAGATAGCCCGCATGAGAAAACTCTTCGCCGCCGGTCTCACGGCAGCAGTCATGGTGCTTGGCCCTGTCCCGCTGGCCCTACCCGCGACCGCCGCGCACGGTGCGCCTGCCGTGCCGGGGCACATCATCGTCAAGTTCCGCGACGCCGGTGCTGCCGCCAACGTCCTCCAACGGCACGGCCTCGCTGGTGGGTCCAGCATCGGCGGCACGGGCGCCCAGCTGGTCAGCGTTGCCGCGGGAGGCGAAACGCAGCTCATCGACGCACTAAGCCGGGACCCCGCCGTCGAATACGCCGAACCGGACCAGCCGGTGGGTGCCGCCACCTCTGACCAATATTTCCCCCGCCAGTACGCCCTGCAGAATGACGGCCAGTCGTTCACCAACACCGCCGGCGACATCACGGTTCCTGCCGGCACCAAGGACTCTGATGTGGACGCCGTCGAGGCGTGGAACACCACCACCGGCAACGGCACCAAAGTCGCCGTCCTGGATTCCGGCGTCGCCAGCGACAACCCGGACATTGCCCCCAAGGTGGTGGCCCGCGCCAACTTCAGCAGCTCAGCCACCAAGGCCGGCGACCCCGTCGCGGAGGACTACTACGGCCACGGCACCCATGTGGCCGGCAACGTCGCCGCCACCGTGGACAACACCATCGGGGTGGCCGGCGTCTGCCCGGGCTGCACCATCCTGGCCGGCAAGGTCCTCAACGACAGTGGCGTGGGGTCCAGCTCCAGCCTGGCAAGCGGCATCGACTGGGCGGTCAGCAACGGTGCCAGGGTGATCAACATGAGCCTGGGAGTGCGGGCGTCGCGCACCCTGGAAGCCGCCGTCAACAACGCCTGGAACAAGGGGGTGGTGCTGGTGGCTGCGGCGGGCAACGGCGGCAACCAGACCAAGATCTATCCGGGCGCCTACCCCAACGTCATCGCCGTCGGCGCCACCGACAACAACGACGCCAAGGCCTCGTTCTCCACTTACGGCGCCAGCTGGGTGGACATCGCCGCGCCCGGCGTGAACGTCTACTCCACGTTCCCCAACCACCCGTTCGTCCTGGCAACACAGAACAACCGTTCGCAGGGCTACGACGTGGGCAATGGCAGTTCGATGTCCTCAGCCATCGTGGCCGCTGCCGCCGCCCTCGCCTGGAGCGCACACCCCGGCGCGACGAACGCGTCCATCCGGGCAGACGTGGAATCCACTGCCGACGATGTTCCCGGTACCGGCACCTACTGGGCATACGGCAGGGTCAACGCGGCCGCCGCCGTGAAGTAGCCCGGTGAAGCAGCCCGCGGCCGGAGCCTAGCCCGCGGGCTTCAGGGCGGCCTGCCAGGCGGCAACCGCACGCGCCCCGCCCAGGGTCCAGGTGGCCGTCCCGGCTGAACCTGCCGTGCCCTGGACCTTGTCCGCGAGCTCGGCGATCTGGCCACCGGCGGCCTGCCAGCGCTGGGTCCAGCCGCTGGGCGCGGACGACACTATCGGGGAGGCGCAGTCGCACCCCAAACCGCCGATCAGCATGGCGCCGTTGGTGGCGGTTGTGACGCCTGGGGTGGTGATGCTGGTGGCGGTGTACGTGGCGTCCACGGCCATCGCGACCGGGCTGTCAAGCGGCGCGGTGGTGTTCACGCCCCGGTAGCCGGTGATGCCGCCGCCCCACTTCACGGCGGTGCCGAGGGTCCACGAGTAGCTGGCAGGATCCGAGGCGCCCACCACGTGGTAGTAGACGAAGACCTTGGCGCCGGAGGTGGACGAGCTGTTGATGCCGAGGCCGTTGACCAGCGGAGTCCAGCCCGCCGGGACGGATGCCATGGCCGGGTTCAGGTCCGCCGTGATGGCGGCGACCAGGACGTCGCCGGCCGCAGTACCGGCGGGAGCGCTGATGGCGACGGCGGAGGCAGCTGTTCCGGCGTAGGTGGTCACTGAGCCGACGGCGGTGATGCCGGCGGACGCTGTGGCTGCACTGACAGTGACGGTGGTGCTAGCCGAGCTGGAACCGGCGCTGTTGGTGGCGGTGAGCTTCGCGGTGTAGGTACCGGCTGCCGCGTAGCTGTGGGCGGGATTCTGCGCCGTGGACGTGCCGCCGTCGCCGAACTCCCAGGCCCAGGACGTGGGCGTGCCGGTGGACGTGTCGGTGAAGGCGACGTTCAGCGGCGCGTTCCCGGAGGTGGGGGAGGCCGAGAAGGACGCCACCGGCGCTGTTACGGCCGGCCCCAGCGGACGGTCCGAGTACCAGTAGCGTTTGGCCACGTCGTCGCTGGCCATGACCACGATGCCCGTGGAGCTGTCCACCCCTTGCTTGGTGGTGGTCACATTGTTCATGCTGGACGACGAGGCGCTCTGGATGATGGGAGTCCCGCGGCCGGTGCCGAAGACCGGGTTGTCCATGGACGCCGTCTTCTCGTAGATGCTGCCGGCAACCCCGGAGTACGCGCAGCCGCTGACCGAGGTGGGCGGGGCGGTCTGGAACGCATGGACCAGGTTGTTCTGGGTGTCCAGGACAATCTGCGGCCTGCTGACGCAGTCACCGGTGGTGGAAATGGTCGATTGTGTGAAGGATCCCGTGCCCGGTTTGAAGACGAGCAGCAAAAGCTGCGGAAGGGTGGGATCACTGGAGATGTCGTTCAGGCTGGTTTTCACCGCGGCGAAGACCCGGCCGCTGGTATCCGACTGCAGGGACTTGATGTTCAGGTGGTCATCGGCCTGCCCCTGGCCGCGGATGGCCGGCTGGAAGTTCCAGGACGACGACGCGGTGGGGGAGGTCCCGTCCGTGCGCGAGGCCCACCATACCGAGCCGGTGAGCTGGTCGCTCCACATCACGCCGATCTTGTTCTTGTTGTAGGACACCACGGCGGAGATGTCGTCCGCTGCCGGGTGCGGGTTGGAGACCGGGAGGACGAACGGCGCAGCCCAGCTGGAACCGCCGGGCGCCGAGTTGTTGACGTAGACCGTGTTGGTGAATCCGCTGGTTTTGTTGCCGGCCACCTGCGTCCACGTGGCCCAGATGGCGCCGGTGCTGTCCTCATCGATGGTCATCGATTCGCTGCTGTTGTTGGTGATGACCGTGGGGAACCCGGCGTCCAGCGTGTACTTCCCGCCGGCGTAGCTGTACCGGTAAAGGTAGGCGGGCTGTCCGGCGGCAGAGGGCACCGGGTTGGCGTCGGTGGAGACCGTGACCACGTGCGAGGCGATATAGAGGTGGCTGCCGTCCCACATGGTGTCCGCCAGGGTGCTGCCGCGGGTGTCATTGACCACGCCCGTGTTCACCCAGGTGGCGCTGGGGCGGTCCAGCCGGTAGATGCTCCAGCCGCTGCCGCTGGTCCACATGTCGGCCCACCAGGAGCCGTCATTCCACCAGAGCTTGCTCTGCGGCTTGTCAGAGGTAGGCGGATTGGCGACGCCTGAATAGGTGATGCTGGGGGTGCCGTAGACGGAGTCGGCGGATGCCGGGGGAGACGCGACGAGGGCCATTCCGGCTACCAGTGCCAGGACCACCGCGTGCCGCAACCACCTGGGGGAAACTGCGATCTTCATGGCCGGCTCCTGGGCGCTGATGCTTTAGGCAGATTCTCTTTTCCGCTGAGGTCGTGTTCGCCGGCCCAGCCCGGCGCGGACCCCCTGGGGGAACACGAAGGTACCCCTAGGGGACCAAGAGTAGGCTCCATTAGGTACCCCTACAAGGACAAGTGGTACCTGTTTTTGTTGCCTAGGGCTACGGGTATTCACGTGCTGGACTCTGCCCGCTGCTTGACCCCGCGGAGCACGCCAACCTCCAGGTGACTGTTGGGCTACACCGCCGGCAGCCTCATCGACGCGTTTGCGTCACTCTTGGCTTCGAGAGGAGCAGGAAACCCCGCAAATGAAGGGTGCTGCACCAGCAAGAGGCCCATAAGTCACGCAAACGCGTCCCCGCGGAAGGTCAGGCGCGCGGCTGCAGCCCCGGGACGCCGTCGCGGATCTCGAAGGAGGCCTTCGTGGAAACCGGGGCGCCCGGCGTCGTCACGTGGTCCAGCACCCGGAAGTCCGCGGTCACGGCGTCCCTGGTGATGCGCGTGCTCACGAAGCCGCGGTTGTCGTTATAGAACTTCAGGTGCGGGTTCCAGGCCATGGTGGCGTCCGTGGTGGAGCCGGTGCCGTCGCCGGTGGACGTGATGGAGGTGCAGACGAGCTCCGAACCCACCACCGGGGAGGCAGGATCCTTGTAGTCCACCTTGACGTCGTTGGCCCAGTTGCGGTGCACATCGCCAGTGAGCACGACGGCGTTCCGGACGTTTGCGTCCACCCAGCCCTGGGTGATGCGGCGGCGGGAGGCTGCGTACCCGTCCCAGCCGTCCATGGACACGTCGTCGATCTCCTGTGCCTTGTTGCGGTCCCGCTCGGCGAAGAAGACCTGCTGGCCCAGGATGTCCCACCGCTGGGTGGAATTCCTGAATCCGTCCAGCAGCCACTTTTCCTGCTCGGCGCCGGTGATGGTCCGGTCCTCCGCCAGCCGCTCAGTCACGTTCTTCTTCCAGCCGTCACCGGCGAGCTGATCGTCGCGGTACTGCCGGGTATCCATCATGTGGAAGTTGGCCAGCTGGCCCCACTGGATCCTGCGGTAGATCTTCATGTCTGGGCCGGACGGGAGCGACGACGGGCGGAGCGGCATGTTCTCGTAGTAGGCCTGGAACGCGGCGGCGCGGCGCTGCATGAAGTGCTCGGTGCTGTCGTTGAGCTGGCCGGCGTCGTTGTTTTCCGGCACGTCGTCGGCCCAGTTGTTGTCCACCTCGTGGTCATCCCAGACCACTGCCCAGGGTGCGATGGCGTGCGCGGCCTGCAGATCGGCGTCGGCCTTGTACTGGGCGTGCCGCTGCCGGTAGGTCTCCAGCGTGACGGTCTCGGGGCCCTCGTGGTCCCGCGGGTTGCCACCGCCGATCACGTAGCTGCCCTTCTTGTACTCGTAGAGGTAGTCGCCAAGGTGCAGCACCAGGTCAGGGTGGTCCTCCGCGAGGCGGCGGTATGCGGTGAAGTAGCCGTGCTCGTACTGGGCGCAGCTGGCGAACGCCATGGCCAGGGAGGCGGGGGTCTCGTGCAGCGCGGGGCTGGTCAGGGTTCGGCCCACGGGGCTCACGTGCCGGCCGGCGCGGAACCGGTAGAAGTACTCGCGGCCTGCCTTCAGGCTCCGCAGTTCCACGTGCACTGAGTGCGCGGCCTCAGGACGGGCCTGCTCCACGCCGCGGGCCACCACGTTCCTCATGCCCTGATCCTCGGCCACCTCCCACTGCACCGCCACCGGCCGCGACGGCATGCCGCCCAGCCCGTCCTCCGCCACGGGGTTCAGCGCCAGGCGCGTCCAGAGCACGAAGCCATCCGGCCACGGCTCGCCGGAGGCGATGCCGAGCATAAAGGGATCGGTGCGGAGGCCGGCGTCGTCAGCGGTGGAAACAGCGACGGCGGCATTCGGCAGGGCGGCAACCAGGCCGGCTCCGAGGCCGGCGGAGATGAGGGTTCTGCGGGAGATGTTGTCCATGGCTCCCACGCTATTTCCAGCCGTTGTACAGGTTTTGAGGAGGATATGAATGCGCGGTTAACGGCGTGACAAGCCTTGTTAATCATTTCTTTGGATGCCGCGGTGGACGGGCCTTTGGACTCTGGATTCCGCAGGGCCTGCCGGGCAGAGTTGGGGCCGACCCATCCGGTTAGGGAAAGAAGGCACCACCATGCCCCGCACGTCCGTTATCACCGGTGCCGCGTCCGGCATCGGCAAGGCAACCAAGGACCTGCTCGAGCAGCGGGGCGAACGCGTGATCGGAGTGGATCTCCATGATGCGGAGGTGGTGGCTGACCTCTCCACCGCGGAGGGCCGCGCCGGCCTGGTGGACGCGGTACGAAAAGTCAGCGGCGGCAGGATCGATGCCATCTACGCAGTGGCCGGGCTCGCCATCCCGGCTCCCGCCACGGTGGCCGTGAACTTCTTCGGCACCGTCGCCTCGGTGGACGGGCTCCGGCCGCTGCTGGCTGGGTCGGAGGCACCCCGCGCCGTGGTGGTGTCCTCCATGGCGGCACTCATGGCCAGCGACGATGAGCTGGTAGCGCTGCTCACCGCGGGGGACGAGCCCGGTTCCGTGGCCCGGGCCGGGGTCCTGGCCAAGGAACCAGCCACCACCGGCGGCCTCATTTACTCCTCCACGAAGCTGGCGTTGTCGCGGTGGGTCCGCCGGCAGGCTTCCACTGCAGCCTGGGCGGGGGCCGGGATCCCGCTGAACGCCGTGGCGCCTGGTGTCATCGCCACCCCCATGACAGCCGAGCTGATCGATACCGAAGAGGAGCGGGAGGCGCTGCTGAAACAGGTCCCGATGCCACTGAACGGCATCGCGGACGCCATCGTCGTTGCCCGCCTGCTGGCCTGGCTCAACAGCGCCGAAAACACGCACCTGTGCGGTCAGATTGTCTACGTTGACGGCGGCAGCGACGCTGTCCTGCGAGGTGACTCCGTCTGGTGACGGATGGGACCGGCCCCTAGCTGATGGCAGTCATGACGTTCCAGCCCGGGCCCACGTTGATGCGCCAGCCGAAGAGGCCGTTGCCCTGGCCCGGGTAGGTCCAGAGGGTCCCGTTGGTGTCGCGGGCGACGAGGTCGGGTTTGCCGTCCCCGGTGAGGTCGCCTGCTGCGCTGATGGCGGTCATGACGTTCCAGCCGGGGCCTACGTTGATGCGCCAGCCGAAGAGGCCGTTGCCCTGGCCGGGGTAGGTCCAGAGGGTGCCGTCGGTGTCGCGGGCAATCAGGTCCGGTTTGCCGTCCCCGGTGAGGTCGCCTGCTGCGCTGATGGCGGTCATGACGTTCCAGCCGTCGCCGACCTTGATCCGCCAGCCGAAGAGGCCGTTGCCGAGGCCGGGGTAGGTCCAGAGGGTCCCGTTGGTGTCGCGGGCAATCAGGTCCGGTTTGCCGTCTCCGGTGAGGTCGCCTGCTGCGCTGATGGCGGTCATGACGTTCCAGCCGTCGCCGACCTTGATCCGCCAGCCGAAGAGGCCGTTGCCGAGCCCCGGGTAGGTCCAGAGAGTCCCGTTGGTGTCGCGGGCAATGAGGTCAGGCTGCCCGTCTCCCGTGAGGTCGCCTGCTGCGCTGACCGCCGTCATGACGTTCCAGCCGTCGCCCACCTTGATGCGCCAGCCGAAGAGGCCGTTGCCCTGGCCCGGGTAGGTCCACAGGCTCCCGTTGCCGTCCTGTGCGAGGAGGTCTGCCTTGCCGTCACTGGTGAAGTCCCTCGCCACCGGAGCCGCGGCCGGGCCGGTAAAGAGCAGGCGGTTGGGGGTGCCTGTTGACACGTTGGTGACAGTGCCCTGGGTGGCGGCGGACGTGAGTTCCGCTGCCACCGCAGCCGGCGTCTGCTGCGGGTTCCGCGACAGGGAAAGCGCCGCAGCACCGGCAACGTGCGGAGACGCCATGGACGTGCCGCTCAAGGTCGCTACCGAGGTGGTGGAGGTGTCCCAGTCGGACTGGATGCCCACGCCCGGCGCGTACAGGTCAACGCAGCTCCCGTAGTTCGAGAAGCCTGCCTGCCGGTCCGAGGAATCGGTGGCGGCGACGGTCAGGGCCTCGGCCACCCGTGCCGGGGAGGTGGTGCACGCGTCCACCGCGGCGTTTCCGGCAGCCACCACGGCTGTGACGCCGTCATTGATGATTCCCCTGATGGCGTCATCCAGCGTGGTGCTGGTGGGGCCGCCAATGCTGAGGTTGGCCACCGCGGGCGTGCCGGCGGCATGCTGGGACGCGATCCAGTCGAGCCCCGCGATGACGTCCGAGTCATACCCGGACCCGTCGCAGCCGAGTACCCGCACC
This sequence comes from Pseudarthrobacter sp. LMD1-1-1.1, assembly GCF_040676255.1. NCBI lineage: Bacteria > Bacillati > Actinomycetota > Actinomycetes > Micrococcales > Micrococcaceae > Pseudarthrobacter > Pseudarthrobacter sp. LMD1-1-1.1. The sequence continues at coordinate 123,204 of NZ_JBEGHP010000023.1, forward strand.
GGAACCACGCTGGCTGATTTGGCCACCCCGAAGGTCTTTCCGGCGATGATGCCGGCGACATGCGTTCCGTGGCCGTTGCAGTCGCTGCTGCCCTTGCCGTCGGCGATGGCCGTCCATCCTGCGGCCACCCGGCCGCCAAAGTCCGTATTTTCCGCCAGGACGCCGGTGTCGATGACGTAGGCGCTGACGCCCGCGCCACTGGCAGTGGGCGTGAAGGTGTTCGAGAGCGGGAGCGCCCGCTGGTCGATCCTGTCCAGGCCCCAGGGCGGTGACTGCTGGGTGTCGGAAACCGAAACGGGCGAATCCGGCTCAATCAGGGAGATCCGGGGCGAATGTGCCAGGGCAGCCGCCTGCGCTTTGGTGGCGGTGATGGCCGCTCCCCGGACCGCTGCGGAGAACGTCCTGCCGACGCGCACCCCCTGGGACCGAAGGGACTGCGCCTCCGCTGCCACGTCCGAGCCCTTGGTAAAACTGACCAGGTAGCGGCCCTCGTCACCGGCCAAGGGGCCGGCAGCCTGCGCGCCACCGCTGACTGCGGGCGAGGGCAGGGGAGCGACGGTCGCCGCAGGGGTGAATGCCGTGGCCGGGGGAGCCGTCAGCGTGACGGCAGCCGCGGCTGCCAGCACCGCGCCGGCGGAGCCCCTGAATCGCTTGGAAAATGACATGGGTGGCCTCCTAGTGACCGATCCATCCTGCGGTGAATAAACCTCGAGCGGTTCCGCAGGCCGTTCCGGGCACTGCAAAGGAGGCAGGTGTTGCCCACCGGCAGCGGGTACAACCGCCGGCAGTAAATTCGGTAGCCCCAGACACCCCTTGTGCTCCCCAGCTTTCGGCGGAAACGGAAACCATTCCCTGGTCCACACTGCCCGTCCTGTCCAGGAGCCCCGGCTGAGCCCGGGGTCTGTTCTCCAGCGCAGGAGTAGCGCGTGACGATGTGACCCCGGCCATTTTACAACTCCCCGGTTACGGAAGCGTCGGCCCCACCTTGGCGCGCTCAACCAGCAGGGCAGGACGCCCGGAAGGCCAGGTACCGCGGATCACGGCGGCCCACCAACCGGCCCAGTGCCTCGACCGCCAGTTGGTCAACAGCTCCCATGTCCGTGGAAAGCCACTGAACCAGCAGCGAGGTGTCCCCGCCGGCCCGCACGGCCGATCCCACGGCCAGGTCCAGCTGGTCCCGCAGCAGCTGCACGGCAAGGGCAACCGACCGGCGCAGCAGGGGTGCCCGGTACGCTTCCAGCGCTTCGGCCACATGCCCGTCGCGCAGCAACCGCAGGACCATCCCGGAATCGGAATGTCCCGCAAGGCCAGGGGCCAGGCGGTAGGGGTTGGACTCCACGGCACCGCCCAGCATGGACCGCACCCGGAACATCTCGGTCCGGATGGCCTGCGGGGTTCCGGCCTCCCCATGCAGCTCGTAGGCCAGCTCCTCCGCGGACCAGCCCTGCGACCGCGAATCCAGCAGCGCCAGGATTTCCGCCCGGCGCAGGGTCAACGGCGTGCGGCTCCCGTCAGCGAACACCGCCGCGGGCTTGTCGCCGAGCAGTTCCAGCGACTCCACCGCCACGGACCGGGCTGCAGTAGGCGCAGGCCGCCGCGACGCACGCCCGGAAGACGCACGCCCGGAAGACGCACCCACGGAAGAGGAGGCACCCGGGGAGGTGCCGCCGTCGGACGTTCCCAGCACGGCCTCCGCCACCCGGACGGCGCACCGCACCATCCGCAGCGTGTCCGCGCTGATGGTGTCCAGCGGTCCCGAGACATCCAGCACGCCCAGCACCCGTCCCGTGGCCGGGTCTGTAATGGGTGCCGCCGTGCAGGCCCACTCGTGGTGCGTGCGCACCAGGTGCTCGGCGGAGAACAGCTGCACGGGGCCGCCGGTGACCAGGGCCTCGCTGATGGCGTTGGTGCCGATGCCCGCCTCGGACCAGTCCGCGCCTTCGGAGAACTCCAGCGTGTCGGCCCGCCGGAGCACGGCCGGGCTGCCCACGCGCCACAGGATCTCGCCGCTGGCATCGGTGAGGACCAGCAGGTGGCGGCCGGACCGGGAATCATCGGCCAGGAGGTCGTGGAGCGCCGGCATCACCTGCTGCAGCCGGTGTTCCCGCCGCAGTTCCAGGACCTCGGACACCTCGTGCAGGTGCCGCGGGCTGTGCTGGTCCGGGCTGATGCCCAGGGCCATGGAGCGCCGCCACGACTCCGCCAGCGGCGTGGGGATCTCGGGCCGCGGGACACCGGCGATGACCAGCTCGTGCGCGCGCCGCAGCGTCCGTGCGTACCGCGCCGGGTCCGAAAACCTCTGGCCGTAGTCCACCGTTTCCTCCTCGCAGCCGGCTCCCTTGCCGGATCCGTGTAACGCCGCTGTTACCCCCGCCGCGTTCAACTGGTGATGCAGCTCACGCCCGCCCCAGCATATCGGGCAGGCGGAGCCCATGAAACAGCACAAAGGAGTGGAGATGACCCAAACACCCACGGCTGCCGCCCAGGCCTGGCTTGCCGGGCTGGATGAGGCGCTGCAGCGGCGCGACGTGGACGCCGCGCTGGAGCTCTTCGAGGACGACTGCTACTGGCGGGACTTCGTGGCGTTCACCTGGAACCTCAAGACGCTGGAAGGAAAGGCGGATATCCGCCGGATGCTGGAGGCCACCCTGGACCGCGTGCAGCCGGCCAACTGGGCGCTTGCCGAGGACGCCACCGGGGACCGGGACGCCGTGGAAGCCTGGATCACGTTCGAGACCGGCGCGGCCCGCGGCTACGGCCACCTCCGGCTCCGGGACGGCAAATGCTGGACGCTGCTGACCACCATGCAGGAGCTGAAGGGCTTCGAGGAAAAGAAGGGTCCGCGGCGCGAGCAGGGCGTGGCCCACGAGATCGTCCGCGGCCGCCGGTCCTGGAAGGAACTCAAAGAGGAGCAGGAGGCGCGGCTCGGCTACGAGGAGCAGCCCTACTGCGTGATCATCGGCGGCGGCCAGGGCGGGATTGGCCTGGCCGCCCGGCTCAAGCGGTTGGGCGTGCCCACCATCATCGTCGAGAAGAACCAGAACCCCGGCGACTCCTGGCGCAACCGTTACAAGTCCCTGCACCTGCACGACCCCGTCTGGTACGACCACCTGCCCTACCTGAAGTTCCCGGACGACTGGCCCGTCTTCGCCGCCAAGGACAAGATCGGTGACTGGCTGGAGCACTACACCCGCATCATGGAGCTGAACTACTGGTCCGGCACCGAGTGCGTGGGGGCAGCGTACGACGACGGCACGCAGGAATGGGCGGTCAACGTCCTTCGCAACGGCGAACCGGTGACGCTCCGGCCGAAGCAGCTCATCTTCGCCCTGGGCGTCTCCGGCTACCCGAACATCCCGGTCTTCGACGGCGCCGAGTCCTTCCTGGGCGAGCAGCGCCACTCCTCCCAGCACCCGGGCGGCGGGGACTGGACGGGCAAGAAAGCCGTGGTGATCGGCTCCAACAACTCGGCGCACGATATCTGCGCCGACCTCTGGGAGCACGGCGCCGACGTCACCATGGTGCAGCGGTCCTCCACCCACATTGCCCGCAGCGAATCCCTGATGGACCTGGCGCTGGGGGACCTGTACTCGGAGCGGGCGCTCGCGGCCGGCGTGAGCACGGAAAAGGCCGATTTGCTCTTCGCCTCCCTGCCCATGCGCGTCCTGCCCGGGGCCCAGGTGCCGGTGTACCAGGAGATGGCATCCCGGGATGCCGGGTTCTACTCCCAGCTGGAGGCCGCCGGGTTCGACCTGGACTTTGGTGTGGACGGCTCCGGCCTGTTCGTGAAGTACCTGCGGCGCGGCTCCGGCTACTACATCGACGTAGGCGCCTCCCAGCTGATCATCGACGGCCGGGTGAAACTGAAGAACGGGCAGGTCACCAAGATCACCGGCAACGCCGTGGTGATGGACGACGGCACCGAGCTGGAAGCGGACCTGATCGTCTACGCCACCGGGTACGGGTCCATGAACGGGTGGCTGGCGGACTTGGTCTCGCCCGAAATCGCGGACCGGGTGGGCAAATGCTGGGGATATGGCTCAGACACGCCAAAAGACCCTGGTCCGTGGGAGGGGGAGCTGCGCAATATGTGGAAGCCCACCAACGTGCCCAACCTCTGGATCCATGGCGGCAACCTGCACCAGAGCCGGCACTACTCCGCCTACCTGGCGCTGCAGCTGAAGGCCCGGATGGAAGGACTCGACACACCGGTCTACGAACTGCAGCCCAGCCACCACACCCGCTAGCCGCGTTTACAGCATGGAGGAATCATGAAGGCAGCACGTTTCCACGCCCGCAAGGACATCAGGATCGAGGACATCCCGGAGCCGGAACTCCGCGCGGGGGCGGTGAAGATCGACGTCGCGTGGTGCGGCATCTGCGGCACCGACCTGCACGAGTTCCTGGAGGGGCCAATCTTCTGTCCCGCGCCGGGGCATCCGCACCCGCTGTCCCACGAGGAATCCCCGGTGACCCTGGGGCATGAATTCTCCGGGACCGTGGCTGAAGTCGGCGAAGGCGTGGAGGGGCTGGACGTGGGTGACAACGTCGTCGTCGAACCCTATTTTGTGGACGGGACCTGCGACATGTGCCAGGCGGGCAGCTACCACCTGTGCCGGCAGATGGGGTTCATCGGGCTGTCCGGCGGCGGGGGAGGGCTGAGCGAGAAGATCGTGGTGGACCAGCGCTGGGTGCATCCCATCGGGGACATCCCGCTGGACGAGGCGGCGCTGATCGAGCCGCTGTCCGTGGCGCATCACGCGGTGGCGCGCAGCGGCGTCAAGGCAGGCGACACCGCGCTGGTGGGCGGGTCCGGGCCGATCGGCCTGCTCACCGCGGCGGTCCTCAAAGGCATGGGCGTGACCACGATCATCAGTGAGCTCACCCAGGCCCGCAAGGAGAAGGCCACCTCCAGCGGCGTGGCGGACCACGTCCTTGACCCAAGCAAGGAGGACGTCCCGGCGCGGGTGCGCGAGCTCACCGAGGGCGCCGGGGCGGACGCCGCCTTCGAATGCGCAGGCGTGAACGCCGTGCTGGACACCATGCTCGACGCCGTCCGGCCCGGCGCCGTGGTGGTCAACGTGTCCATCTGGGGCGCGCCGGCCACCGTGGACATGCAGAAGATCGTGCTCAAGGAAATCGACCTGCGCGGCACCATCGCCTACGTCCGCGACCACCCCGCCGTGATCAGGATGGTGCAGGAGGGGAAGGTGGACCTCAAGCCGTTCATCACGGGCAGGATCGCGCTGGAGGACCTGGTGGAGCAAGGCTTCGATACCCTCATCAACCACAAGGACACGGCCGTAAAGGTGCTGGTGCATCCGTAAAGCCGGCGAGGCTGCGGGGTGGGGCGCATCGTTCACGGCCCGCAGCCTTCCTGCTGCCGCAGCCGGCCGGCCCCCGTGCTTCCGCGTCAGGGGTCGGGAAGTTCCGCCGGATCGCATGTCCTTGAATCCACGGGCGCCCCGATGTACAGGTAGGCCGGGCTTTTCGACTCGATACTGACGATTGCTCCGGCCGCATTCGCGCTGCGCGCCACCGTCCAGCCGCCCGGTGTTGGGTCTGTCCCTCCAAACGCAGGAAAGCCGTACTTTGCCAGGACGGGGTCGCCGGCGGAGAAAATATCCGAGAACCGGTGTGAGGGCTCCACTACGTCGGCGCTGCTGACCATCGTCCTCGTCTCGAAGAAGCACCTGCCGTCGGCCAGCTTGTTCACGCTGGCCGGCAGATGCACGGTCCAGCTGATGCCGGGGAGCTGTTGTTCCAGGGCGGCGATCAGCTCCGCACGCAGTCCGTCGTATCTGGCGAAACTTTGCGCCACAGGGGCTGGTGATTCCGTGACCGGCGGTTCACTGCTCTTTTCGGGCACAGGATGTTTGGGACCGGCGCACGCCGCCGAAACCAGCGACCCCAGTACGGCCACAAGTGCCAGCCGGTACTGCCGTGGTGTTGCCCTGCACGCCATCTTTCCCCCAAGTCACCTCCAGGCCCAAGCAGGCCTACTGCATGCTTCCACACGTGGGCGGGAGCCTGCGATGGGGAGACCTGCCCAAGACGCCAAAGGCCGGGCTCGGACTTTAGTCCCTGTTGTGGAGTAATCCCCCAGGCGTACCTTGAGGGTGGGTTCCACAGCCGCGGAACCCGCATTCAAGGGGGCATCATGACCAGGCCCAGGCTTTCGGCATTCAGCGTTCTCGGGCTCAGCGGCCTGATGGTCCTCACCGCCTGCTTCGGGCCGCCGGCGCCGGGCCCCACCACCAGTTCCGCGGCCCCCAGCCCCACGGCGAGCAGCGCCGGCCCCAGCACGACGGCGACCCCCACCATGACGACCGCCCCCACCATGACGACCGCCCCCACCATGACGGCGACCCCGACGACGCCGGGCAGCACCTCAGCCGCGCCCACCACCCCAGGTGCCGCGCCGCCGTCGTCCGCCCCGGCAAGCGCGCCGCCCACACAGGAACCAACGCAGGAACCCGCCCCGACCGGCCTTCCCGAGCAGGTGGGGCCGCTGACCGTCTACTACGTGGCGGTGGGCGACAACGGGGTCTCGGGGCCCAGGATCGGGTGCGGTGACAGCCTGGTGGCCACCACCACGGCACCCGTCCGCTTCACGGACCAGGTGGGCCCCAGCGTGGGGACCCTGCTGGCCAATAAGAGCCGGGATGTGGGCCTGTCCGGGCTGGTCAACGTCCTGTACCAGTCGAACCTGACCTACCTTGGCGGCGAGCTGAACGGCAGCACCATCACCATCTGGCTCTCCGGGCAGTTCATGCTGGGCGGCGTCTGCGACATCCCGCGGGCCAAGGCGCAGCTTGAATACACGGCCATGGCCGCCTCCGGCGCCACGGACGCGCAGGTGTTCGTCAACGGCCGCCCAATTGACGAGGTGCTCAGCCTTAAGTAGTTGTAAAGGGTGGCTTGCAGCGAGCATCCCCGAGGAGGCAACCGCATGGACCGCCTGCAACACCCGCTTTTCGCCCGGGCCTTCGCACGCGCCGTCGCCGGCATGGACCGCCGCGGGGCCGCAGAGCACCGCCGCCGCATCGTGGCCGGGCTACAGGGATCTGTGGTCGAAATCGGCGCAGGGGCGGGATCGTCTTTTCCGCTGTACCCGCCTGCCGTCACCCATGTCCTTGCCCTGGAGCCCGATGACTATCTCAGAAGCGTGGCGGAGAAAGCAGCAGCCTCGGCCAGTGTGCCGGTCACCGTTGCGGCCGGCGCCGCGGAGCACATTCCCGCCACTACCGGAAGCGTGGACGCCGTGGTGGCAAGTTTGGTCCTCTGCAGCGTCTGGGACCAGGCCACCGCCCTCGCGGAGATCCGCCGCGTGCTCAAGCCCGGCGGAACCCTGGCCTACTACGAGCACGTCCGGTCCGCCCATGCGGTCCTGGCCAGGGCCGAAGACGTGCTGACCCCGGTCTGGGGACGGTTCATGGGCGGCTGCCATCTCAACCGGGACACCCTTGCCGCCATCACCGCGGCGGGATTCACAGTCCAGGACAACCAACGCTTCGATTTTGCCGTTGCGCGGTTCAACCCGCCCATGGCCCACATCCTGGGAACCGCCATCAGCCCCGGGGCGCCTGATTGAACCGGCCCCGCCGTCGTACCCTTGCCTTAGGTTAAAACCACGAAGCCCACGCGTTCCGAACGGATCCGGCATGACAGACGTGAACGTCCAGGAGCGCAGCTCCCTCCAGCTGGCCATCACCGACGCCGCGAGCCTGACGGCGGAGCAGACGCTGGCGCGCCTGGGTTCCGGGCCTGGCGGCCTCACCGGGGAGGAAGCGGCCGCCCGCCTCCTGCAGCTCGGCCCCAACGCGGTCCGCACGCACCGCGCCAACGCCTGGGCTGTACTGGGCAGACAGTTTGCCAGCCCCATCCTCATTCTGCTGATCGTCACCGCCGGGTTGTCCCTCTTCCTTGGCGACGCCACCAACTCCATCGTCATCGGTGTGATCCTGCTGGCCAGCGTAGGCCTCGGCTTCACCAACGAGTACCGTGCGGAGCGGGCATCCGAAGCCCTGCACGACCGCGTAACGCACAGGGCCGTGGTGCTCCGCGACGGAACCACCGGTGAAATGGACGTGACCGCCCTGGTGCCGGGCGACGTCGTCCATCTCTCCCTGGGTGCCATCATCCCGGCGGACATCCGGCTCCTGACCACCAACAATCTTCTCTGCGATGAAAGCATCCTCACCGGGGAGTCCCAGCCTGCGGCCAAGGAAGTTGCTCCCGTTTCCGCCGGTTCAGCATTGGGCGACCTCGCCTCCTGCGTGTTCATGGGCACGGTGGTCCAGTCCGGCGGCTGCACCGGGGTGGTGGTGGCCACCGGCGGCCGGGCCGAATTCGGGCGCATCGCACTCGGGCTGGGCGAGAGGCAGCCGCAGACCGAGTTCCAGCTGGGACTCAAGCGGTTCTCCTTCCTGCTGCTGCAGGTAGCCATGGTGCTCACCTCGCTGATCTTCGTGGCCAACCTGCTGCTGCAACGTCCGCTCATTGAATCCCTGCTGTTCTCGCTGGCAATTGCCGTCGGCATCACCCCTCAGTTGCTCCCGGCCGTGGTCAGCACATCCTTGGCCACCGGCACCCGACAGCTGGCCAAGCGCAAGGTGCTGGTCAAACGCCTGGTATGCATCGAGGACCTGGGGGACATGGACATCCTGGTCACGGACAAGACCGGCACCCTGACGGAGGGCAGGATCAGCTTCACCGGTGCGCTGCCAGCCGCCCCGGAGACGTCCGACGACGGCCTGCTCACCTTGGGCCTGCTGGCCACCGAGACCGATTATGCGGAGGCCAAGAATTCCCCGGCCGGGCAGAACCCGCTGGACGCCGCCCTCTGGGACAGCCCCGGGGCGTCCGGTTTCGATCCGGGGCGCTTCGAGCGGGTGGACCTGATCGGCTTTGACCACCAGCGCCGCCGCACCACCGTGCTGGTCCGGGAGCACGCCGGCCCTGCGAAGCTGGTCACCAAGGGCGCCCCGGAGGACATCCTGGCCCTCTGCGGACCCACCCCGGCCGCCGTGCAGGCACTGCTGGACCAACAGTTCGACGCCGGCTCCCGGGTGGTTGCCGTGGCCACCCGCCCGGCCGCGGGGCTGGAAAGGCTGGCGCCGGCGGACGAGCGGAACCTGACCCTGGCCGGTTTCCTCGTCTTCCTGGACCGGCCCAAAGCCAATGCCCGGCAGTCCCTGGACCGCCTTGAGGCACTGGGGATCTCGGTGAAGATCGCCACCGGGGACAACGCTAAAGTGGCGGAGAAGGTCTGCGCGGACCTGGACGTGATTTCCGGCGGCACGCTCACCGGCTCCCAGGTCGAGGCGATGTCCGACGCCGACCTCGCCGCCGCCGTGCGGACGGCCACGATCTTCGCGCGCGTTTCGCCCGAACAAAAGGCGCGCATCATCGGCCTGCTGCGCCTCAGCGGCGGCTCCGTGGGCTTCATGGGCGACGGCGTCAACGACGCCCTGGCACTTCACAAGGCGGACATCGGCATTTCCGTGGACACCGCAACGGACGTGGCCAAAGACGCGGCCGACGTCGTGCTGCTGGACAAGGACCTGGGCGTGCTGGCGGACGGCGTGATGGAGGGCCGGCGGATCTTCGCCAACACCATCAAGTACGTGCTGATGGGCACGTCCAGCAATTTCGGCAACATGTTCAGCGCGGCGGTGGCCTCCGTGGTGCTGAGTTTCCTGCCCATGCTGCCGGGCCAGATCCTGCTGAACAACCTGCTGTACGACTCCGGGCAGCTGGCCATTCCGGGGGACCGGGTGGACAAGGAACAGCTGCGGGCGCCGTCGCACTGGGACATCGCGTTCATCCGGCGGTTCATGCTGCTGTTCGGGCCGATCAGTTCGCTGTTCGACTTCGCGACGTTCGGGCTGATGCTGTTCGTGTTCGCCGCAGCGCCGGGGGAGTTCCGGGCCGGCTGGTTCATCGAATCCATCGCAACCCAGACGCTGATCATCTTCGCCATCCGCACCCGGCGGGTCCCCTTTCTGCGGAGCCGGCCCTCAGCGGGCCTCATCGCCGCCTCGCTGGGAGTTGTGGCCCTCGGCATCTTCCTGCCGCTGTCACCTGCGGCCGCAGTTCTGGGCTTCGACCCCTTGCCGGTGCCGTTCTTCCTGGCCCTGCTGGGCATGGTGGTGGTGTATCTGGTGCTGGTGGAGGCTGCCAAACAATGGTTCTTCGCGCGCGACGCCCAGCAGCTGCCCGCCCTGCCGCCGCCCGTCCGGCGCCGGAAGGATACGCACCACATCTCCCGGCGGGCCTTCCGGTTCAGCATCCCCGTCAAGGTGCCCCCTGTCCCGGTCCCTGCGTCCCGCAGAAACCTGTTGAAGGGCCGAAGGGCACAGCGGGGGACGACTGTCCGTAACCTTTAGGGCGCGCAGTGCCGAGGGTTGTTAGCATGGTGAAAAGAGACGCTGGGGGCTTTCCAAAAACGGATCCGGGGTGATGCAGCCCGCCGTGGATGCGTTCGATTTCGGAGCGTTTTTACATGTGGCGTGAACCAATTAGGCGGCGGACCCGGGAACTCCTACGGGAGTTTGTAGAGCGGGCGGATGATCTTGTCCGGGCACAGGAACATGTCGAGGGGCTGCTCGGCGCAGTGGTCTCCATGACAGAGGACCTGAGCCTGGAAGCAGTACTGGACCGGCTGGTGCAGTCGGCGTGCGAACTGGTGGGGGCACGGTACGGGGCCCTGGGTGTCATCGGCGACGACCAGCAGCTCAGCCACTTCATCACCGTGGGCATCGATGAAGAGGGTGCCCGGGTCATCGGTGACCTGCCCACCGGCCATGGCGTGCTTGGCGAGCTGATCCGGGAACCCAAGCCGTTGCGGCTCCACGATTTGGGCGAGCATCCAATAGCGGTGGGGTTTCCTTCCAACCATCCGCCCATGAGTACCTTCCTGGGCGTCCCGGTCCGGGTCCGGAACGAGGTCTTCGGGAACCTGTACCTGACGGAGAAGATCGGTGACCAGGATTTCACCGGTGAGGACGAGGACCTCGCTGTCGCCCTGGCGGCGGCCGCCGGGGTGGCCATCCAGAACGCGAAGTTGTTTGATGACACCAGGCGGCGCCAGCGCTGGCTGGAAGCGGGCATGGAAGTCAGTGACCGACTCAAGGACCAGCCACGCTCCGACACGGAGAACCTGGACATGATTGCTGAACGCGCCCTAAACGCCTCGGCTTCCGTCCTGGCCCTGATCGCCTCAGTGGGGCCGGACGGAATCATCAGGTGCCGGACCTCGGTGGGTGCCCAGTCGATGCCAGGCGGCCAGGAAATGCCTGCTGCCGCCGTCCTGTCCGAAGTCCTGGAAACGGGGGAGTCCAAGGTCCTGGCCGACCCGCTCCTGTGGTTCGATCCGACGTCTGCCGAGAAGTTGGGGCCGGTCCTGGTGGCTGCCCTGGGCAGCAACAGCGACGGCCACCGCGACAGCGTCCTGGTCCTGGCCAGGGCTGTTGGCGGAGCACGGTATACGGAAGTGGACGTTGAGCAAAGCGCCGTATTTGCGTCCCGGATAGGCCTGACGCTGGACCTGCTCAAGGCGAACCAGTTGCGGGAAGAGCACGCCCTGTTCATTGACCGGGAACGGATTGCGGCGGACCTGCACGACCTGGTGATCCAGCGGCTCTTCGCTGCCGGACTGAGCATCCAGGGCCTGCGCCGCTACACCGCGGATCCGCCTGCCCACGAGCGGCGCATTGCCGGGATCACAGCAGAACTGGACGACTGCATCCATCAGCTCCGGGACACCATCTACTCCCTGCAGGCCCGGGAGCCCGATAAGGAACTACTGAGCGGACGCGTGTTGCGCGCTGTCCAGGAGGCCGCAAACGCTTCCGGTTTCCTCCCCCGGATCCAGTTTTCCGGGCCGGTGGACGATGCGGTAGACGACGACGTCGCCGCACAGTTGCTGCCGGTACTCCACGAAAGCGTCAGCAACGCCGTCAGGCATTCGGGATCAGAGGACATCGCCATCCTGCTCGCCGTCCAGGATGGCGACGTGGTCCTCACAGTCCGGGATACCGGGCGCGGATTCAACGATCCACAACGGGTCAGCGGGTTGACCAACATGAAGAACCGGGCCACCCGTCTGGGCGGGGAATGCATCATCGACAGCGTCCCGGGCAAGGGCACGAGTGTGACATGGAGGGCGCCCGCATCCGGCTGAGCGGGTTACTGGACCGTGACCGGCTCAAGATGGTGCCTGCTCACCATGGTTCCGGGGTGGCGGTCAGGGGGCGGTCAGTGCAGCAGCTCCCACGCTCGGGGGATGGGAGCGGGAATCAGGTGGCCCCGCCGCCGGAAGCCCAGTTTATGGAGCACGGAAGACACGTGGGCGGCCACGGCGGCGTCCGGCAGCACCATCTCCTGCCCGATCTGGAGGTTGGTCAGTCCGCGGGCCATCAGGGCCAGTACATTCCGTTCCGTCCGCGTCATGGCCTTCAGCCAAGGGGCCGAAGCGGTGGCGTACAGGCTCTCGGCCACCCGCTCCCTGACGCCGGCGCCGATGGGGGAAATGCCGGCGGCGGTGCTGCGGATGCAGTTGATCAATGCGTCACTGTCTCCGATCCGCTTGAGCACGTAGCCAGAAGCGCCCGCCAGGACCGCTGCCCGTACGGCGTGCTGTTCGTCCCAGCCGGTAAGGATCAGGCAACGCACCTCAGGAGCGGTGGAGCGCAGGTCGCGGCACACCTCGATGCCCGTGCCGTCCGGGAGCCTGTCATCCAGCACCACGATGTCCGGCTGCAGGACGTGGATCAGGCGCCGGGCTTCTGCAGCGGATCCGCTTTCGCCAACTACATCGAAGCCAAAGTGTTCGAGCAGGTCGCCAAGGCCTTTCCGGACCATTTCATGGTCAGTGAGGATGAAGACCCGGAGGGGCAGGATGGCGGACCAAGACTCGTCGGGGGGTGCTGCAGGTGTATTCATGAAGACGCTCTCATCAACTCGATGCCCTCCCCGGCTGCCCTTTCCCCTGCAGCCGCCCCTCCGGGAGGAACTTCATTAAATTATCGGGCACTTAGGGCCAGCCAATTCCCAGCGCCGTCCCGGACGAAGCCGGAACATCCCGGGGGACGCTGCAGACGGCGCAGATGGTGCTGTGCTCGGGCCCCGCTACCCATTCATGGGACTCCTCCAGCCGGTATTCATACCGCCCCCCGAGCTTCTGGAGCCGGTTCAGGGCCACGCTGGCAGTTTCCCACGAACCCCAGCGGCCCACCACCCCTCCGCTGTCCTTGGAAATGACATTGCATCCGCCGTGTCCGAGCTCGGCGGCGTGGTCCAGGCCGCCTGGCGGTTCGTTGCCGGCGTGTACGGCCTTGTACTCGTCCATGGTTGCCAATGTTCCATACCTCCCTGCCCAGGCTCAGGCGGCCTGCTGCTGCGGCCGGGTGAGGAAAACCTCCAGCGACTGGAGCGTGGCGACTGCGTCCTGGAAGGCGGGGTTGCGGTGCGGATGCAGCCGGTGCAGCAGGCCTCCGTTGTATTGGAGGCGGCGGCGTGCGGTGCTGACGGCGCGGACAGCGTGGTCGGGATCTTCAGGACGGCGCGGCAGGACGCTGTTCAGGCACTGGATCGAAGCAAGGGCGACGGCCAGGACGTTGGCATCCATTTGCTGGCCCGCTGCACGGTGCTGCCGCAGCTGGACGGCGAAACCGTCCCAGATCTCCCGTGCGGCCGCCCGGGCCACCTCGGTCCGGGCCCCGTTAGCGGAGAATCCCCGGTCCAGGAACTCCTTGTACAGGGCGTCGAACCGGCCGGCCTGCTCTTCGGCCTTCTCCGTAGCGTCACGGTCCGGAGCTGATGCCGGGACGAAATTGGACGGGTGGAGGAGCATCGCCCGCCGGCGCGCGGCGTCCGCCTGCGACAGGGGAGCGGGACGGAAGGTGAGGATGTCAGCGGACATGTCGCCCTTTCAAAATCCAGCCAGCTGGGTGCGGCTGCACGCCGGCGGGCATCCTTGACGGTGCCTCCGGCGGAAGGTCACGGGGGTTTCACGGTGGAAAGCCGCTCCGGCCTCGCAATGTGAGGACCCGGACGGTGCCTTTACAAGGATGCCAATCCTCCCGGGCCCGCTATAGGGCTGAAGGTCCCGTCCTGGACGCGGGCCACCGGCGTTCACCGGGGCCGGGGGCTTTGTGCCCTGTTTCAGGCTCCGGGGCCGCCCTAGCCTGAAACAAACAGGGCGGTGTAAGGCCGCCTGCCGGATCCGGGAGGCACACGGTGAAATCGGTAAACGCAAGCATCATCGCAGGCGTGATCCTCATTGCCCTGGGCGGCCTGTTGCTCCTGGACCGGCTGGGCGTCATGGATACTGCTGCGTTCGTGGCGCCGCTGATTTTCGCGGCCGTGGGGGTGTTGTTCCTGTCCCTGTTCATCCGGCGCCGGGAGAGCTGGTGGGCGGCCATCCCCGGGTCCGTGTTCCTGGGCCTGGCAGCTGTTGTCATCGCCACCGAGCTCACCGGAGGCGCCTGGGGCGCGGCCTTCCTGTTCCTCTTCATGGGTGCCGGGTTCGGGGCCGTGTTCGTGCGGGAACCGGGCAATTGGTGGGCGCTGATACCTTCCGGCGTCATGTTTACGCTGGCGGTCATCGTGGCCCTCCCGCAGGAACTGCAGGGTACGCCCACGGCAGCCGTCCTCTTCCTGGGCCTGGCGGCCACCTTCGGCGTGCTTTCCCTGGTCCCGGTCCGCGTTGATGAGGCCGGCAACCGCAGGGAACGGATGAAATGGCCGTTGATTCCGGCGGGCATCCTTGCCGTCATGGGCCTGATCTTCGTGCTGCAGGCCATGGCCGTGCTGATCCCGGTGGATTTCGCCTTCCCTGCAGTAATGATCGTGGCCGGCATCGCCCTCATGGTCTACGCCTACCTTGCCCACCGCGACGGCCGGCAGAGGGCCCACGGTCCCGGCCCGCGGGCAGGCTGACCCGGCACGCTGCGACCGCCAGCCACAGTTCGGCGCGGCCGATGGCTGCCACCAGGGGCAACTGGTCGGCGCGGCCCAGGTAGATCCCGGCTACGGCGTACATGCCGAGGGGGAAGATCACGCTCCACAGGCCCGGCTCGTAGTACAACGGCACGCGGTGGAGCACGTGGCGCCACCAGCCGGCGGCGGGGAGCACCGGGAAGAGCCACGGGGCGAAGGACCAGAACACCACGGAGACGCCCGCCACCAGCCCGCGCGTTGCATCCACCATGGGCGCGCCTGCCATCTCCACGGTCCGTGCGCCAATTCCAGTGTCCACGGTACGACGTAGCCGAGCACCACCCAGGCGAGCACCGCGACCGTAAGCAGCACCGCCGTCGCGCCCTGCCATCCCGCCATGCCAAGGCGCGTCCCCAGCACGTTTGTTCCGGCGATGAACGTGAAGAAGCCGAACGCCCGCCCGGGATCCATGAAGTCGCTGCGCATGGCGGCGGCGAACCTGGCCAGGCGGAACAGGCTGGGGACAAGAATCAGGAGGTAGGAGAGGGCGCACACCACCAGCAGCACCATGGACAGTGCGTGGAAGCCCTCAAGCACGAGCCCCACGGAGATGATGCCGCTGCCCATGGTGAGCGCGAAGTAGCCGGGAGTGAGCGTCCGTCCGCGGGGCTCCGCAGAAACAGAGGAAAAAGTCCCAGCCGCCCGCTACGACGCTGCCTGTGCCCGTGCCCAGTGCGCCCCCAGCAGCGCGGCAACCCGTTCCGGCTCCGCACGGTGCGGCGGGTCGAAATGGTGCCGGCCGGGAAACACCTCCAGCCGGAAATCAGGGAAGACTCGGGACAGGCGCCCAGCGTTGTCCCCCTGCTCATCCGGGCTGCTCATGCCGCCCAGCACAAAGAGCACCGGCTTTTCGAAGGCCGCCAGCCGGCCGCGGTCCAGGCCGTAGGTGTTGAACGCATGCAGGAAGGCGCTGATCCCGGCCGGGCGCTTGGCCATCCACGGCGGCGGGGGACCCGGCGGCGGAGGCGGCAGGACGGCGTCGGGCTTCACCTGCAGCCTCATGAAGGCGGCCATGAATTCCTCCTGCGGCAGGTCGCGCAGTTCTCCGTACCGGTGCCACAGCCGGGTGTGTTCCGGGCTCCAGTCCCAGGTGCCTGCCCAGGCCGGTTCAAGGAGAGCCAGGCTCAGCAGCCGTTCCGGGTGCCGGGCCGTGAGCGCCAGTGCCGCTGCGCCACCACCGGAATACCCCAGCAGGTGGAAGGTATCCCAGCCGCGGGCGTCCGCCTCGCGGAGCACGCCGTCCGCTTCGGTGTCCAGGCTCCAGCCGGGCGGGGGAGCGTCGCCCGCGTAGAGCTCAAGGTCCTTGGCCACGGCATCAACTGTGCCCTCCAGTGCCGCCAGCAACGCGCCATATGCGGGGCCGGCGGGGAGGACGCTGCCGGGCAGGAGGATGACCCGGAACGGTTCCATGGCTGGGGCTCCTTCCGACGGTACGCCAGGGGCGGACACGGTTACTTCGCCGCCGCTCCGCGTGCCCCGGCTTTGGTGGCCCGGGCCTTGGGCTCCTTGGCTTCCTTGGGCGGCAGGGTGGCGACGTAAGCCAGCGCCTTTTCGGCCCATGCCCGCGCCCGGGTGTCGTCGCCGTCGCCCTCTTCATTCCACACTTCCGGCAGTCCGGTGTAGCCACCCATGGGCCTGTCCGCCGGCCCGAACGGGACGGTCCGTTCGGATGACTCCAGCAGCTCCGCGTCCTCCCGGGAGAGCTTCACCCCGATGGTGGACCCGAACAGTCCCGCGAACATGTTGCCGTTGATGAACGCGCCGAGATTGCCGAACATCGGCTTCACCACAACTCCGGGATGGCTGGGGACCACACGGCGGAACCGCTCTTTTTCTTCCTCGGTTGCCTTGGGCATTTCCATGGCGTCACCTCCCGGTGGCAGGGTTTTTCCGCAGGTCTGGATGCAGGATATGCCCGTTGGGTGCCGCCGTCGAGGGCTGGCCGCCACCCCTGCGCAGCAGGCAAGAATTCCGCCCCTGAGCAGGTCAAACTTCCCGCGCCGGTGCTATACCTGACCATAGGCAACTACTTTGTGGCTGCCTTGGGAAGGGCGAATTCCGAGGATCCGGGGGCTTCCCCGGAGGGTTGGAGGCGATGGTGCTGACAACTCCAGGGCCGGGCCCCGCCGGACGCAGCACGCGGACGGGCCGGAAGCACCTGGGCGGACTGGTCCTCGCCGCGCTCGCCCTGCTCACCGGCTGCAGCGGAGGCACCAGCCAGTCGGTGTCCACGGCCCTCAAAGACAGTTCCTCCGCCGTCGCCACCGCCCGCATCGCGCTCCGCCAGGACATGGACGGCAAACTGACCCGTGCCGCAGCCTCCACCACCCTGGACGATGAGCTCAAGGAGATCCAGACCAGCCGGAGCACCGTCCTGAAGCTCTCCCCGGCCACGCAGGAGGAGCGCGACACCCAGAAGCAGGCGCTGGACGTGCTGGACCAGTGCGCCGCCGGCTTTGCCACGGCACGCGCCGCGTTGGCAGCGAACGACGGCGGCACCCCCTCCGTGTCCGACGGGGACAAGGCGCTCGCCGACGCGCAGGACGCCCTCAAACAGCTCGAAGGCAAGGTGGGGTCCCCATGAAGGCTGAACCGTGAAGCGGCTCCTCGGCGTCGCGCTCGGGATCCTCACTGCCATCGGCGGGTTTGTGGACATCGGGGACCTGGTGACCAACGCCGTCGTCGGATCCCGCTTTGGCCTGTCCCTGGTGTGGGTAGTGGCTGTGGGCGTGGTGGGGATCTGCCTGTTCGCCAACATGTCCGGCCGGGTGGCCGCTGCTTCCGGCCGGGCTACCTTTGAGGTGATCCGCGAACGGCTGGGCGCGCGGGCCGGGCTGGCCAACCTCGCGGCCTCCTTCCTCATCAACCTGATGACCGTGACGGCCGAGATCGGAGGCGTTGCCCTGGCCCTGCAGCTGGCCAGCAGCGTGTACTACCTGCTGTGGATTCCCGTGGCGGCACTGGCCGTGTGGCTGGTGGTCTGGCGCGTCAGGTTCACCATCATGGAGAACGTCACGGGCCTGCTGGGGCTGACCCTGATCATCTTTGCGGTGGCACTGTTCCTGCTGAAGCCGGACTGGGGCATGCTGGCCGGGCAGCTGGCGCCCGCCGTGCCGGAACAGGAAACGGTGTGGACGTACAGCTACTACGCCATCGCCCTGTTCGGCGCGGCCATGACCCCGTATGAGGTGTTCTTCTTCTCCTCCGGTGCCGTGGAGGAGGGGTGGACGGTAAAGGACCTGCTCCAGGAGCGGATCAACGTCCTGGTGGGATTCCCGCTGGGCGGCCTGCTGTCCGTCGCCATCGCCGCGTGCGCCGCCGTCGTCCTGCTCCCGGCCGGAATCTCGGTGACCTCGCTGTCCCAGGTGGTCCTGCCCGTCGCGGAGGGCGCCGGGAAGATCGGGTTGGCGCTGGTCCTGGTGGGGATCGTGGCGGCGACGTTCGGTGCGGCGCTGGAAACCACACTCTCCAGCGGCTACACGCTGGCCCAGTTCTTTGGCTGGTCCTGGGGCAAGTTCCGCCGGCCCGCGGAGGCCGCCCGCTTCCACCTGGCCATGATCGTCTGTCTGCTGGTGGGCATCGCGGTCCTGGCTACCGGCGTGGATCCGGTCCTGGTGACCGAATACTCGGTGGTGTTCTCGGCGATCGCCCTGCCCCTGACCTACCTGCCCATCCTCATCGTGGCCAACGACCCCCAGTACATGCGCGAGCATGTCAACGGGAGGGTGGTCAATGTCCTGGGCATGGTCTACCTGGTGATCATCCTGGTGGCCTCCATCGCCGCCATCCCCCTCATGATCGTGACAGGAGCCGGCTCATGACATCCTCGCCCGACCCGCTGCTTCCCGCCCCGCCGGTGGCCGGGCGCGTCCTGGACGCCCAGTTGCACCTGCTGGACCGGCAGGTTCTGGATCACGACGGCGTCCCGGTCACCACCGTCGACGACCTCGAGTTGAGCGGGCCCGCGGTGGACGTGGAGATTGAGCCGGGGACCGCGGCGCCGGTCGTCACTGCATTGCTGACGGGGCCGGTGCTGGGGACGCGCATCTTTGGCGGCAGGCCGCCGTCGTCCCGGCTGATCCGCATCCCATGGAATGGCGTGGCCGAGGTGGGCGTGGTGCTGCGGTTTGGCATCAGCGGGGAGTCGCTGGACGCGGGCTGGGTGGAGCGGTGGGTCCGGGACAAGATCATTGCGCGCATTCCGGGAGGCCGCCATGATCCTCGGTGACCTGCTGGGCACCCCCGTCCATGATGCCGACGGCGGGAGGCTGGGCCGGGTGGCAGACGTCAGGTTCGTCCTGGACGGCACCCCGCAGCAGCTGATGGCGGAGCCGCGCCTGCTGGGGCTGGTCATCGGCCCGCACAGCACGGCCTCCTTCATGGGCTACGACCGGAACGGCCTCACGCGGCCCCGGCTGGTGGCCAGGATCCTCCGCTGGCGGCACCGCGGGTCCTTCCTGGTGCTGTGGGAGGACATCGCCATGGTGGGCCCGCGCTCGGTCCGGCTCCGGCCCGGATTCACCCGCTACAGCGCGGCGCTGCAGAAGGCTGCGAACGGATAGGGCGGAGTTGAAGAGACCCGCAATTAGGCGTGCGGCGGATCTCCTGTAGTGTTGACCCTGTTGTTGTGTTTATGCAGTTGGTAGTTCAGGCAGTACGCACGGTCGAAAGTCCGTGTTCTTCTGAAGTAGCGGTTTTTGAACACCCCACGCCGGAGGGCCCGAAAGTCGGGACGTTCCCTCCACCTTCACGAAGGACAAAAATAATGGCTACTGGTACCGTCAAATGGTTTAACGCTGAAAAGGGCTTCGGCTTCATCTCCCCGGACGACTCCTCGCAGGACGTTTTCGCGCACTACTCCGCGATCAACTCCTCCGGCTTCCGCTCCCTCGAAGAGAACCAGAAGGTTTCCTTCGACACCGAACAGGGCCCCAAGGGTCCCCAGGCCACCAACATCCAGGCTCTCTAATTTCCTAGGGATCCGGGACCGTTAGGTTTCAAAAGCAGGGCTTGCCGTTTCACGGCAAGCCCTGCTTTTTTGTTAACCCGCGCCTTTCGTGGTCCGCTCCCAGGCCCTCGGTTTTTCCTCCTCGACAAAGTTCAGTTGAAGGAGCAATCTATTAGGTGCGTACGTACGCAGCGTGCCAACCCCACGCCCACGGCGGCGTTTGGAAAACTCCAACCAGCGCGGCACCAGTTGGGGTGGTGCATGTCCGGCACGATGCTCGGCCGGCCCGGCTGCCTGCGCTCCCCGGCATCGGCAGCCGGCACTTTCACTCCGATAATCAGTGGCCGGTTCGGCCCCATGAGCAGTGACTTGAATCGGCCATAGCTGTACACCGGCTGATGGCCGGTTGCCGTTCAAGGAAGCATTGCTATGAAGAGTAGTCGGGGAAGCAATTCCAGATTCAAGAAACTGGCGTTTATCGTTGCCTTCGCTGTTTCGCTGCTGGCCTCAATGGCTGCAGCGGGTCCCGCCTCGGCGGGCCAGCCGGGCCACCGGACGTGGGAGGTCCAGGTGGGCTCTGAGTCCCGCAACCAGGCAATCCAGGGCATGCAGTTCCTCCCCTCCGAGATTTTCATCAACGAGCAGGACACCATCACATGGGAGGCCAACTCCGCGGAGATCCACACAGTGACGTTCCTGGCATCGGGACAGCCGCTGCAGCCGTTCAATCCGTTCAACAACGATGAGCTGTTGAAGCGCGGAGGGGATAGCTACGACGGGCATTCGTATTACAACTCGGGCCTCCTGGCCAACGTTGACGTGCCCGGCTTCCCGGACGCCAGGAGTTACAGCCTGTCGTTCCCGCGCGAAGGCGATTTCACCTACTACTGCCTGGTTCACGGCGCCGTGATGAAGGGGACGGTGCACGTCCGCGAGCAGGGGACTGACTATCCGTACAGCCAGGCCGATTACGACAAGTCATCGCGGGCCGAGGAGCGGTCCATCCTGCGCGACGGACGCGAGCTCACCGCTGACCTGGCGGACCAGGCCACCAGCCACAGGGTGATCGCAGGCGGTGACGACGGCGTTGCGATGGTTATGCGCTTCGTCCGGCCCACCGTGACAGTGCATGTGGGCGATACCGTCGTGTTCGCCAATACCGGCATGGACGCTCCCCATACCGTCACGTTTGGTACCGAACCGGCGAACATTTTCGCCCCGTCCGGCGACCCGACGCATTTCACCGGGGGCAACCTCAACTCGGGAATCATGTGGCCCGGCGCTGAGTTCGCGGTGACCTTCCAGGCACAAGGTACGTTCGAGTACATCTGTGCACTCCATGACTACATGGGCATGGTGGGGAAGGTGAAGGTCGTCGACTGACGCCTGATTTTCACGCGGTCCGGTTGGGGCGGTTGCCCCGGCCGGACCGTTTGCGTGTCCCCGGTGTCAGTGCAGCCCCATCGCCTCTCGCACTTCATCGAGGATGTGGTGCATGGCCCGTTCCGCCACGGCAGTGTCTCCGCCGGCCACGGCAGCCGCCACATCCTCGTGTGCCTGCAGCGCCTCGGCCCGCGGCTTGAACGGCATAAGCCCCTGCCGGGTGCGGCTGGTCAGGACCTCCGCCACCATCCCCTCCAGCGCCCGGAACATTTCGTTGCCGCAGCTGCGCAGCAGCAGTTGGTGGAAGGCAATGTCGGCGGCCAGGAAAGCCTGCAGGTCCCCGGCTTCCCCCAGCCGGCGGAGGTCCCCGGCCAGGGACACCAGCTGTGCGCGTTCGGCGGCGCTGGCCCGGCGTGCGGCGCCGGCGGCGGCAATGGGCTCGACGGCGATGCGGAGCTCGGTCAGGCTGCTGTACTGCAATTCCCGCCGATCCGAGGCCAGCCGCCACCGCACCAGCTTCGGGTCAAAGACATTCCACAATGACGGGTCCTGCACCACGATGCCCACCCGGCGCCGGGAATAGACCAAATTCATGGACTCCAGGACTTTCATGGTGTCCCGCGCGACGGTGCGCGAGATCCCGTAGTCCTGCTGCAGCCCTTCAAGGGTCAGCCTGCTTCCCGGCGCGAGGCGCCCGGAGGCGACAGCGACTCCCACCGCCTCAAGCACCCGTTCGTGCATGGCCGGGGAGGACCCGCCGTCGTGCATCTCATCGCCATCCTGGACTGTCGCCGTCGACATTCTCTCCCCGTTCGCTCACGCGCCGCTGCGCCCTCCCAGAATAGCGGGAATTGGGCCAAAGGTATGACTTGTGACACGAATAGATAGCATCTTCCAGAAGGAAAGGTGATACCTTATCGCTTGGCCCGTTGCAGGCGGGTCCACATCGAGCTTCTTCGAAAGCCAAAGACGTCTTCTCCGGAGGTATGACATGCAGTATCCAGCCACGCACCTTGTGGTCATGGGCGTTGCCGGTTCCGGCAAATCAACCCTGGCCGCGGCACTTTCCCGCCAACTGGGCTGGGCATGCGCCGAAGCGGACGAATTCCACCCCGCCGCAAACATCGCCAAGATGAGCCAGGGCATCCCCCTCCAGGACGAAGACCGCTGGCCGTGGCTGGAGGAGATCCGTGACTGGATGACCGCCCAGGCTGCCGCAGGCAAGAGCACGGTCCTGACCTGCTCCGCGCTCAAGCGGGGATACCGGGACCTGCTGTCCGGCGCCCAGGGCCGCGTGGTCTTCCTCCACCTTGACGGCGGGGCGGACCTGATCAGCCAGCGCATGCAGGGCCGGGAAGGGCACTTCATGCCGCCCACGCTGCTGCCCAGCCAGCTGGCCACCCTGGAGCCTCTCACCCCGGAAGAGATCGCCGCCGGCAGCCTCCGCCTCGACATCTCGCGCTCACCCGAAGAGCTGGTCGCCGCCGTCGTACAGGCCCTCAACCTCCCCACCGGCCAGGCGCCCGGCGCGTCCTGACCCCCCAAATCCCCAACCCTGTTTCAAAGGAGAACCATGACCATCGAAGGATGGACCCAGACGATGGGCGCAGGTCCACTGCTGCTCATCGCCGCGGCGGCAATTCTCGTGCTGCTGTTCCTGATCATCCGGCTGCGGATGCACGCCCTGATCGCCCTGATCCTCATCAGCCTCGCCACGGCCTTCGCCACGGGGATCCCCGCCAACAAGGTGGTTCCCGTCCTGGTGGACGGCTTCGGCACCACCCTGGGAACCGTGGCCCTGCTCGTTGGCCTGGGCGCGATGCTCGGCCGGATCGTGGAAACCAGCGGCGGCGCCAAGGTCCTGGCCGATTACCTGATCGGCATCTTCGGTGAAAAACGCGCCCCGTTCGCACTCGGCCTGGCCTCACTGATCTTCGGCTTCCCCATCTTCTTCGACGCCGGCCTGGTGGTCATGCTGCCCGTGGTCTTCGCCGTCGCCCACCGCCTGGGCGGGGGAGTGCTCCGCTACGGCCTGCCCGCCGCCGGCGCCTTCTCGGTGATGCACATCTTCCTGCCGCCGCACCCGGGCCCGGTCTCCGCCGCCGCCTTCTTCGACGCGAACATCGGCCTGGTGCTCATCGCCGGCCTCATCACCGCCATCCCCACCTGGTACGTCACCGCCTACCTCTACGGCCTGTACACGGGCAAGAAGCTGGTCCTCCCCGTCCCCGAAATCCTGGGCCACGCCAGCGCCGAGGCCGAGGCGCACCCGCCCCGGTTCCGCACCATCATCGGGCTGCTGCTCCTGCCGCTGGTGCTGATCTTCCTCAACACCGGCCTGAACACCCTGGCGTCCTCCGGTGCGCTGGATGACTCCGTCAAGAAGGAACAGTGGTTCCAGGTCCTGCGCACCATCGGTGAAACCCCGGTGGCCCTGCTGATCGCAGTGCTCGCGGCGCTGTTCGTGCTGGGCACCCGCCGGGGCCGCGACGCCGGCGCCCTGGAGAAGCTGCTCGAGTCCTCCCTGGGACCGGTCTGCTCCGTCATCCTGATCACCGGTGCCGGCGGCATGTTCGGCGGCGTCCTGCGCACCTCCGGCATCGGCAAGGCGCTGGCGGACGTGCTGGGCAACGTGGGCATCCCGCTGATCCTGGCCGGGTTCCTGATCTCCGCCATCCTGCGCATTGCCCAGGGCTCAGCCACCGTCGCGCTCACCACCACCGCCGGCCTGATTGCTCCCGCCGTGGCGGGTGGCGGCCTGAACGGCATGCAGATCGCCGCCATGGTCATCGCCGTGGCTGCCGGATCCGTGGTGGTATCCCACGTCAACGACTCAGGGTTCTGGCTGGTGGGCCGCTTCTTCGGTATGGACGTCAAGACCACCCTGAAGACCTGGACCGTCATGGAAACCCTCATCGGCGTGATGGGCTTCGCCGTCGCCGCCGTCATCTTCCTGGTGGCCGGCGCGGTGGGCTGACACCCTCCTGTCCGGGAGCACGGCGGGGCGGCTGGTGGGAACACCGGCCGCCCCGCCGTCGTTATGCCCCTTGGTGTGCCATGCCGGTGCGCCACCCGCCGACCAAAGGACACCCCTTGACGACTCCCCGCACGATCGTGATCACCGGCGCCAGCGACGGCATTGGAGCGGCAGCCGCAAGGACGCTGGCCCAGGCAGGGGACCAGGTGGTCGTCGTCGGCCGTTCCGCCGGCAAGACCCGCGCCCTGGCCGGGGACATCGGCGCCGACCACTACCTGGCCGACTTCGCCGACCTCGCACAGGTCCGTGACCTCGCGGAGAAACTGAAGGCAAACTACCCGCGCATCGATGTCCTGGCCAACAACGCCGGCGGGATCATGGGCAAGCGGACGCTTACCGTGGACGGCAACGAGACGACGTTCCAGGTCAACCACCTGGCACCGTTCCTGCTCACCACCCTCCTGATGGACACGCTCACCGCCAGCGGCGCCAAGGTGATCAACACCTCCAGCGCCGCCAACAACTTCGGCAAGCTGGACCTCTTCGACCTCAACGCCGAGTACGGGTACAGCACCAACCGCGCCTACGGCACGGGCAAGCTCGCCAACATCCTGTTCACCTCCGAGCTGCACCGCCGCTTCCATGACCAGGGGATTACGACGGCGGCATTCCACCCGGGCGTGGTCCGCACCAACTTCGCGGCGGAGTCCGGAAGCCCGTGGCGGCATGCCTACACCACCCTGCTGAACCGCTTCATGCTCAGCCCGGACCAGGGCGCCGACACGATGCTTTGGCTCATCAACGGCACCGCGGGCATGGACTGGATTTCCGGGGCCTACTACGCCAAGCGCGCCCTGGCCAAGGCCAACGCCCAGGCCTACGACGCCGGACTGGCGCGCGGGCTGTGGGAGAAGAGCGAAGAGCTGGTCAAGGCCTTTGCCTGACCGCTGTGTCACTCACAGCCGACACCGTCGTGGTCAGCATCGAGTCCGTAGATGTCGCGGCCGATGACCTGGACGGGGCCACGGACGTAGGCCGGCCCGTTGCCGCTTCCACCTGCGCAGTCAACGTCGGAGGCGATGGGAACGCAGCCTGAGTAGTTCGGGTCGCAGCCGGGGTTCGTTCCCGGCACGGGCTGGGGCGCAGGCGCGGGCGCTGGAGGTGCGGCGGCCCTGGCCGCGGCGTCTGCAGCGGCTTTGGCTGCAGCCGCGTCCTGGGCCGCCTTCGCCTCAGCCGCTTGCCGGGCTGCAGCCTCTGCCGCGGCCTTATCGGCGGCGTCCTTGTCCGCCGCGGCTTTGTCTGCGGCCGCCTTTTCAGCAGCAGCCTTCTCAGCTGCAGCTGCCTGTTCGGCTGCGGCCTTGTCGGCGGCCGCTTTGGTGGCAGCGGCCGCAGCCAGTTTGTCGGAGACGCGCTTGGACACTGCGGCCTCCAGCCACACCAGCCTGCCTGACTCGTCCTTGGTGCACACATAGCTGCTTCCGCCAGAGACCTGCCGGGCGTCGATGGCCGTGCACGGGGTGTCCGCGATGGGCTTCGCGGCAGGCGTGGCCGTGGCGGATTCGGTGGCGGGGCGGGCAGCAACGGACAGCGAGGCCTGCGTGGAGCAGCCGGTCAGCAGGAGGAGCACGGCGGCCGCGGCCCCCGCGCGCAATATCGGTTGCCGGGACCCTCCCGCGGCAGGCGTCCCGTCCCCGCGGTACGCGCGGAAAGGCCAAGAAAAGTGTCGACTGGCAGGCATGGGTCCCCCAATGGCGTGCGCTGGATGCGGATGGCACGGCCAGCGTAGCTTCGCGTACTGGCGGAGAACGGATTAAGCGCAAATCTTGAGCCATTCACGGAAAAAGCGCTGCCCGGCTCGTGCCGGGCAGCGCTCCTGCCGTTCTTGCTGTGCGGAGGGTGGGGTTACTGCCCGGCGGGGTGCCCGTTGTGGGTGATCGAGGCGACGGCTCCGGTCTCTTCGTTGAGCAGGACCTTGTCGTTGCGTTCGTGGTGGAAGTTGAACATTGCCTCCATGGACCCGGCGGCCGCATCGGCGGAGGCGTCGCCGATCTGGCCGGTGTGCCAGTTGTCCTCGATGAACTTCAGGATCGAGGCCTGGTCGGTTTCGGTGTGGTCAACGAAGTTCTTCTTCGCGAAGGGGGAGATGACCACCAGCGGCTGGCGGGGGCCGGGTCCGCAGCGGTCGGCGTAGCCGCCGGCCACGGGGACGCCCTTCGCTGCGGCGTCCTGGCACCATGCGGCGTCGTCGCTGCCGGTGGAGGCGTTCTTGGGCTGCGCGGCGGCGTGGTCGTACCAGCCGTCGGAGTCGTCATAGGCGAGGACGACGGCGGTGTTGTCCCAGTTCTTGGACTGCTGGATCTGGTTGACGGTTTTGGCGATGAAGTTCTGCTCGTCAACCGGATCCGAGTAGGCGGCATGGCCGTCCTGGAACATGCCCGCTTTCAGGAAGGAGACGGCTGGCATGTTATCGCTGTCCACCACCTTGCTGAAGTCCGTCAGGTCGTACTGGTGGTTGGCCTGGCCGTCATGCCCGATTTCCGCGTCCGAGGCCGGGGCCAGGTGGTGCGGGTTGGCGGTGGAGGCGTAGTACTGGAAGGGCTGGTGGTGCGGGGAGTAGTCCACCACGGAGGCGCCGGCGGCGTTCGTGTGGCTGGCAAGGCAGGATGCGGGGGTGCCACCGGCAGCCGCGGTGGTGGGCGCGAAACCGCCCTGGAACCAGCCCCAGGACGTGCCCTGGGCGTTGAGCAGGTCGCCAATGTTCCTGCCGGTCATGCCGGCAAGGTTGTTGGTCTTGGCATGGCTGTTGTTGGAGCAGTCATCGTAGACCGGGTCGGGATCGTTGATCACCGTTCCGACGCCGTTTGCGTCGGGCTGCCGGACCGCGCTGCTTCCGGTGGCCGGCGTGGCGACGGGCTGGCCGGCGGCGGTGTATTCCTTGGCGCCGTGGGTCTGGCCCGAAATCAGGTTCAGCGCGCCGGGGGTGGACGGACCGAAGACGGTGCTGAAGTGGTTGTCGCTCATGGCGTAGTTCTGGGCGTAGTTCCAGATGCCGGTGACGGTGTTGCCGTCGTAGTAGTCCATGGTCAGGCCGGGGCGGCCGTACTGGTTGGTGCCGCAGGCGTCGCGGCTGGTGAACTGGACGAACTTGTCCATGAGGCCGCCGTTGTAGGCGTTCTGCTCGGCCTTGTAGCCGTGGTCCTGGTCGCAGGTGACGGCCTGCATCGGGGAGAGCCGCGCGGGCTGGACGGAGTTGGGGTTGTTCGGCGCCAGCAGGCCGGCGTTGGCCAGGGTATTGATGTCCTTGGGTGTGTCGTCCGCCGCCGTGAAGGAGCCGGCGGGGGAGCCTGAACCCTGAAGCGTCTCACCCGGGGTGTTTGCCGCCTTGGGGTAGGTGGCGAAGTAGTGGTCGAATGACACGTTTTCCTGGAAGAGGACCACGACGTGCTTGATGGGCGTCGCCGTGGCGTCCTGGGTGCCGGCGGCCGTGGCCGGGCCGGCG
The DNA here is from genome assembly GCF_040676255.1 of Pseudarthrobacter sp. LMD1-1-1.1. NCBI lineage: Bacteria > Bacillati > Actinomycetota > Actinomycetes > Micrococcales > Micrococcaceae > Pseudarthrobacter > Pseudarthrobacter sp. LMD1-1-1.1. The sequence goes on from NZ_JBEGHP010000023.1 coordinate 151,017, forward strand.
CTGACGCCGACCAGTCCGGCCGTCGCTGCCCAAGCAGCCAGGACGGCCGCGCCGGTGGCCGCAGCAACTCTGTTTCTGGTGAATCTCGGTGCCGTAAAAGGCATGGGGTATCCAATCGTTCCTGCTCAGGGGCGCACCTGCCGCCGGACGGGGCAGGTGCAGGGAGGGTTCTGCTGCTACTTGGCGGGGGTGACGTCGGCCTCGTAGGTGAGGATCTCGGTGCCGTTGCCTTCGTCGCCGTTGTCGGGGGCCACCGTCATGCTCAGGTGGTTGCCGTCGGCGGTCATTTTGAACGGGTTGCGGGTGGCCACGTGCCCGGCAGTGGACCACTGCTGGAACGGGACCTCGCGTGTCACCTGATGGGACTTCAGGTCGATCATTGCCATGCCGCCCAGTTCATAGGTGGCCGCTGTCCCGCCGGCGGACGGAGTCTGCGGGAGGTTGGTCACTCCGCCGCAGAGCATCTTCGCATTGGGCACGTACTGGCAGTCCTGGTAGTCAATGAAATAGTTCGGGTTCTCCCAGGCGGCGAGTTCCTTGCCCTGCAGGTCCCATTCGGCGAACCGCCGGGAACCCCAGGTGTTGCCCACGAGGTGGCCGGTCTGCTTGTCCAGGACGATGCCGCCAAAGTGGTCTTTGACTTCAAACTGCTTGTGCACGTCCAGGGTCTGTGCGTCCACCTTGTAGATGATGGCGCTGCTGTCCGGCCGGTACTGGGCTACCGGAACCCACACGTTGGTGCCGTCGAAGTCGATGCCGCCCGGGTGGTACATGTCGCCCTCGCCCAGGATGATGTCCTTTTGCAGGTTGCCGGCCTTGTCCATGACGAACAGGTGGCCGATGCCTTTGCCGGGTGTGCGGTCGTAGCCGCCCTGGGGAGTGGGGTACTTGACGGTGGGTTCGAGGATCTGCACGGCCGAGAGGAAGATGTGGTCCTGGCTGTAGGCGATTCCCTCGGTGTGGTACGTGGGGAAGTTCAGCTTCAGCTTGGACGTCTGCTGCCAGGCGGTGTTGCGGGTGACGGAGTCGAACGCGGTGGCCAGGTCGGTGTCCGTTTCATGGTGGGTTCCGGCTGCGGGACTGGTGCCCTGCGCCGGGACGGTGGCCTGTGCTGCGGCGGTTCCGCCGGCCGCGCAGGCGGCAACGATGAGGGAGGCGGCCAGTGTCAGGGCACGCCGGTTGGGTTTGGGGCTCATGGTGGGGGCCTCTTAAGGTTGGGGTCTCAACAGGAGCTCCCAAGTTACTAATGGGTAATGAACCGGGAATGGCGGCCCGGTTAACGACTGCTGGCGCCCCGCTGACCTGTTGGCGCACGGGGCGGGTCCCTAGCGGCTGTTGCGCGCGAGCGCCTCTCCGATGATGCGGGCACCTTCCGGGTAGGCACCGGGGTTCGGTCCTGAGTAGTTGAGGCGGATGAACGCGCCGGCGGGCTCGGCGGGAAACCACCCGGTGCCGGCGGCGATGATCACGCCGGCGTCCCCGCAGTCACGCACCAGCCGTGGAAGGTCTGTGGTGTCCGGCAGCCGCAGCCACAGGTTCAGTCCGCCCCTTGGCAGGTTGTCGAGGTGTGCCTGCGGAACGTGCTCCCGGATGCTGGTGGCCAGCAGGTCCCGGCGGGCCTGCAGTTGCTGGCGGAGGCTGCGCAGGTGGGTCTGCCATCCGGGTTGCGTCACCACGTCCAACGCCGCTGCCTGCAGGAGTCCGCTGACGTACATCGACTCAGCGGCGCGGTGGCCCAGGATGCGTTCCCGCGCCGGCCCGCGCACGATCACGGCGGCAATGCGGATGGCCGTGGACACGCTCTTGGTCAACGACCTGATGTAGACCACATGGCCGGAATCATCCTGCGTGGCCAACGGGACGGGGTTCGAGGTGATGCCGAAATCGTGGGCCCAGTCGTCCTCCACCAGGAAGGCACCACGCCGGCGGGCTATGTCGAGGATCTCGGCGCCCCGGCCCGCCGCCCACTGGGCCCCGGTGGGATTCGCATAGTTGGGCTGCACGTAGAACGCCCGGGCCCCGGTCTCGGCAAAGGCGCGGTCCACGTCGGCGGGGTCCGGGCCTTCGGGCCCTGTGGGCACCGGGACCACCCGCACCCCGGTCTGGGCGGCGGCCAGGATGGCACCCCAATACGACGGCGACTCCATGAGCAGAGGCTGTCCCGCGCCCACCAGCGCCCGGAAGATGGAGCTGAGTCCGCTTTGGCTGCCGGGCAGGACGATGACGTCGTTTGGCGTTGGGGGCGTGATCCCCACGGGGGTTGCCGCGCCCAGTTCCTGGGCGAACCATTGCTGCAGTTCGGGCATGCCGGCGGCGGGCGGCCGGGACAGGGCCGCGTCGCCGCGGGCGGCGCGGGACAGCGCGGAGCGGACCAGCCGTTCCGGCAGCAGCTCGCGGTCCGGGTAGCCGGAGTGGAACCAGATGGCGTCGCCGGGGACGTTGCGCATGGTGTCCGACGACGGCGGCAGCGGAGATGACGGCGAGCGCAGCGCTGCGGTCTGCCAGCCATAGTCCGACGGGCGTGCGGTGCGGACGGCACGGACAAACGTCCCGACGCCGGGCCGGCTTTCGATCAGGCCCTGCGAGGCCAGCGCCTGCAGAGCCTTCTGGACCGTCACGGGGCTCGCCTGGTACTCGGCCACCAGCGAGCGGGTGGACGGCAGTTTGGCTCCGGGCGCCGCTCCCGCAACCCATTGCCGGAGTGCCGCCACGATCCGTGAACTGCTATCGTTGTTCATGAAAGAACATAGTAGCGCTACTGTCCTGGATGGCCCAGTGATACTGTCCCGGCCGTCCACCGGGATCTGGTGGGGCCTGCTGGGCGTTGCGGCCTTCTCCTTCACCGTTCCCTTCACCCGTTTGGCTGTCGCCGGGTTCCCGCCGTTGTTCATCGGTTCCGGCCGGGCCGTGATGGCCGCTGTCCTTGCCGCCGCAGCGCTCGCCATCAACCGCCAGCGGCTGCCGCATCCAGACACCTGGCTGCGGCTGGCGCTAGTGGCCGGTGGCGTCGTCGCAGGCTTTCCGCTGCTGACGTCCTACGCCCTCACCGCCGTGCCGGCCGCCCACGGCGCCGTGGTTATCGCCCTCCTGCCCGCCGCCACGGCCACGGTGGCCGTGCTGCGCACAGGCGAGCGTCCACCGGCCCTCTTCTGGGCCGTGGCGGTGCTTGGCTCGCTGGCAGCCATAACCTTTGCCGTCCTGCAGTCCGGGGGAGCGGGACAGCTGCACTGGGCAGACCTCCTGCTGCTTGGCGCCGTTGCCTGTGCCGCGGTGGGGTATGCGGAGGGTGGCCTGCTGGCCCGCGAACTGGGCTCGTGGCAGACCATCGCCTGGGCGCTGGTCCTCGCCGCGCCGGCCATGCTGGTCCTGGCCGTTGTCTCCGTCCAGGGCCAGCCGCCGTCGGCCACCCCCACCCAGTGGGCCGCGTTCGGTTATCTGGCCGTGGTCAGCATGTTCCTTGGCTTCTTCGCCTGGTACCGCGGGCTGGCCACCGGCCCCATGGCGCAGGTGAGCCAGATCCAGCTGCTGCAGCCGGTGATGAGCATCTGCTGGGCCGCGCTCCTTTTGGGCGAGGCGCTCACCTGGCCCACGGTGGCCGGCGCCCTCGCCGTCATCCTTTGCGCCGCCGCGGCCGTCCGCATCCGGCTCAAACCAACCTCCCAGCCGCACGAAAGGACACTCCCATGTACATTCCCGCCCACTTCGCCGCCCAGCCCGGCGCCATCCGGAACCTCCTTGCACACGCCGGTGCCGCCAATCTCGTCACCATGACAGACGGCGGCCTGCTGGCAACGCTGCTGCCCGTCGCGTTCAATCCGGCGGTGGGGGAGCATGGCGCACTGCAGGCGCACATGGCGCGGAACAACCCGCAATGGTTCAGCACCCCCACCGCGGAGGCGCTCGCCATCATCCAGGGCCCCGATGACTACATCTCGCCGTCGTGGTATCCCGCCAAAGCAGAGCATGGCCGCGTGGTTCCCACCTGGAACTACAGCACCGCACACGTCTACGGCGAGCTGGTGGTCCATGACGACGCCGGCTGGCTGGCACGCCATGTCCGGCACCTGACCGGCCTGCACGAGGGCGGCCGGCCGGATCCGTGGGCCGTGGACGACGCCCCGGAAAAGTTCATCGCCGGGCAGCTGCGCGCGATTGTGGGCGTGGAACTGGTGATCACCAGGATCGAGGCGAAGGAGAAACTCAGCCAGAACCGCTCCGATGCCGACGCCGCAGGGGTGGCGGCGGGACTCCGGGCCATCGGGCGGGAAGCCGGAGCGGCCGCCGTCGAACGCGTCCGCCCCTGACTCCCGGGAAACCGGCGGGCGCTAGGCCGTCCGTTCCAGGAGCACCATCACCTCGTAGTGCGTGGTCTGCGGGAACATGTCCAAAACCCGTGCCCGCCGGGCTGTAAAGGACGGGAGCGCGGCCAGGTCGCGGGCCAGCGACTGGGCGTTGCAGCTGGAGTAGACCACATGCTGGACATCGGATGACTCCAGCCAGCCGCACAGCTCCTTGCCGATGCCGCGCCGCGGCGGGTTCACGATCATCAGCTCCGGCGACTGCTCCGCGGCGAGGGCAAACGCCGTGGCGTCGCCGGCGTGGAATTCCATGCCCGCCAGGCCTGCCTCGTCACTGCTGAGCCGCGCCGAGACGATGGCCTCGCTGCTGGCTTCAATGCCGGTGACCGTGCGGGACGGGGCAGCGCTGTGCAGGGCGAAGCCGCCCACGCCGCAGTACAGGTCCCACACCGAGGCCGGCGCCAGCTCGTTGACCCACTCGCGCCCCTGCCGGTACAGGGCCGCGGCCATGCCGGTGTTGGTCTGGAAGAAGCTCTGCGGCCTCAGGTGCAGGTTGATGTCATTGACCCGCATCTCCAGCGTGGACTGCTCCGTCAGCAGGATCTCGCGGTCGCCTTCGAGGACGGCCTTGTGCTCGGGGAGCAGGTTGACGGAGACCACCTTGACCTGCGGCAGGTCGGCCAGGAGATCGGGGAGGTGCTTCCGGATGCGCGGCAGGGTCTGCTCGGAGCGGAGGACCAGGCGGAGCATGACCTCACCTGCCGGGGATTCGGTGATGATGACGTGCTTGAGTTCGCCGGTCCGGCGCGGAACGTCGTAGGGCGTCAGGCGGAGGCGGCGGATATAGGTGGCCAGCACCGGGAAGACAGCCCGCAGGCCGGGGGAGCAGACGCCGCACTTGCGCAGGTCCACGCCGTGGCCGTCGGCGTCAAGGATTCCGATCGTGGGGTTCTGCGCCGTCCCGCCGATCACCATCTTGGCCTTGTTGCGGAAGCCGGACTCCTGGCTGGCCACGGGCTCCAGCCACTCCAGCGAGGCGTGGTCGGACAGGAGGCCCTGGCAGTGCAGCTGCTTGCCGGCCAGCTGTTCGCTGTACGGCCTGCCCATCTGGGTGCAGGAGCGGCAGGTGCCGGCATCAAAGTAGGAACAGCGCATGACTGGTCAAGTTTACCCGGTCGCCTTCCCGGCCGGGACGGGAAGGTACGACGGCGGCACCCGGCCACGTGCCATCGTCGCACCTTCCAGCACGGCCGCAAACGTAACCCCGTGCAATATGAGCATGCTTCCATGCTTTTGATGCCGCGAAATTCGGCAGCCATGCTACTTTCGGCACTGACACCGTGCATTTATTCGTTTGGAGACCCGTGGAACCCACACCCCCGCTCACCCTCGATCCACGGCCTGCGGCACCGCAGCCCGTGGAGTCCGCCCTCCGCCGTTCCATGGGGCCTCGCCATCTGGTCATGATCGCCATGGGTGGGGTGATCGGCTCCGGCCTCTTCGTCAGCTCGGGCTACACCATCTCCCAGGCCGGCCCGCTTGGCGCCGTCATCGCGTACCTGGTGGGCGCCTTCGTGGTGTACATGGTCATGGCATGCCTGGGCGAACTGGCCATCGCCTATCCCGTATCCGGCGCCTTCCACATCTACGCCGCCCGCTCCATCGGGCCGGCCACGGGGTTCGCCACCGCCTGGCTGTACTGGCTGTGCTGGGCCGTGGCCATCGGCTCCGAGTTCACCGCGTCCGGGCTCCTCATGCAGCGCTGGTTCCCGGACGTTGAGGTGTGGGTCTGGTGCCTGGTCTTTGCCGCCATCCTCTTTGGCTTCAACGCCGTCTCCTCCCGGTTCTTCGGCGAGGCCGAGTTCTGGTTCGCCATCGTGAAGGTGGCCGCCATCATCGGCCTGATCGTCCTGGGCGGGGCGGCGCTGTTCGGCTTCCACCCGCTCAGCAACGGCGGCAACCACCCGCTCCTGCTCCAGAACTTCGCCACGGAATCGGGCCTCTTCCCCAACGGATTCACCGGCATCCTGGTCACGGTGCTGGCCGTCTTCTATGCCTTCTCCGGGTCGGAACTGATCGGCGTCGCCGCCGGTGAGACCAAGGACCCCGCAACCGCCATTCCCAAGGCCATGCGCACCACCGTGATCCGGCTGCTGATCTTCTTCGTGGGCGCTATTACCGTTATCGCCGGCACCATCCCCTACACGGAAGTGGGGCTGGACGAGAGCCCGTTCGTCACTGTCTTCTCCGCCATCGGCGTGCCGTTCGCCGCGGACATCATGAACTTCGTCATCATCACGGCTCTGCTGTCCGCCGGAAACAGCGGCCTCTACTCCTGCGCCCGGATGCTGTATTCGCTCGCCGATGAAGGGCATGCACCCCGCGCCCTGAAGAAGCTGAACCGCCGCGGCATTCCCATGGTGGCCCTCTCCGTGAGCATGGTGGGCGGCCTCGCCTCCCTGCTCAGCAGCGTGGTGGCCCCAGAAACTGTCTACCTGGTCCTCGTCTCGGTGGCAGGCTTCGCCGTGGTGGGTGTGTGGATGTCCATCACCGCCTCGCACTACTTCCACCGCCGCGCCTTCGTCCGCGACGGCGGCGACGTCTCCACCCTTGCCTACCGGGCGCCCCTGTTCCCGCTGGTCCCCATCCTCGCGTTCTCCCTCTGTGTCATCTCCCTGGTCGGCATCGCGCTCGACCCGGCCCAGGCAGCGGCGCTCTACTTCGGCATCCCCTTTGTCGCCGCCTGCTACGCCTACTTCCACTTCCGGCACGGACGCAGCGCCGCGCGGGCCGGCCGGTAGGCAGGGCACGGACGACGACGGCAGCGCCCTGGGTGCAACAAGCAGCGCCCGTGGAACAATGGGGCCGTTGTCGGCAGCCGGGAGGGCAGGAAAGCGTGGAATCAACCGCCGAGGCGTCCTCGATGGCGCAGGGACTGCGGATCCTGCGGCACGTGGTCGAACGGGAAAAGCGGGGGCAGGCGCCGCTGGGTGTTTCGCAGCTCGCCGCGGAGCTTGGCATGGAACAAAGCCGGGTGTCGCGCCTGGCCCAGGAGTTGTGCGGCCTGGAACTGCTGGAGCGCTTTGACCGCGGGCCGTTCCGGACAGGCCCCCGCTTCTTCAGCCTTGCCGCCGCCTTGAACACGGGCTGGGTCCGGGAGGCGAAGCCGCTGCTCGAGGAGCTGGTCGCCGGGCCGGGAGTACGGGCACGGCTTTCGGTCCGCGACGGGTACCGGGTCATCCTGCTCCGCGCCTCGAGCAATGAAGCCGTGCCCGGCAGTTTCGTGGTGCCCGGCATGGTCACGCCCGTCTGGTGCACCGGCGCCGGGAGGGCCCTGCTGTGGGACTTCGACCGGTCCGCCCTGGCCGAACTGCTCGCGGACGTGAATTACATCGGCATCGGCGGACCCGGCGCTGCCCACACTACCGACGGTATCTGGGATCTCATGGAGCGGGACCGCACTGCCGGGTTCATCGCCGCCGAGGAGGAGTTTGAACACGGCGTGGTGGAGCTCGCCGTGCCCGTGCGGGACGCCGGCGGTTCCATCCTGGGGTCGCTCAGCGTGCTGGGCAGCCGCGGAGAGTTCGGAGCTGATTCCGCCGCCGCGGCAGCTGTGCTTTCGGCCGCCGCCACGCGCCTCGGTGCACCCCGGACCTGAGGCTCAGCTCCGGTAGCCGAGCCTTGACTCAAGCCAGGACCCCTGGGCCATCAGGGCGGCTGCGCACGGTTCCCGCCGTGGTTCCAGCCGGTCCTTGATACCCACGATCTGCAGGGCCGCCACCACGTCGCCCTTGAAGTCGCGGACCGGCACGGCCAGGGAGTACAGCCCGGGCTCGGCTTCTTCATCCACGATCGAGTATCCGCGGGCGCGCGCCGCCTCCCGCCGCGCCAGGAACTCATCTACGCTTGCGGGCGTATTGGGGCCGTGGCGCGTGAACACGACCTGTGAAAACACGCTCCGGACCTCCTCTTCCGGCGCCTCCCACAGGACCGCCTGGCCGGCGTCACTGCAGTAGGCGGGATAGGGGCGGCCCAGCCATGAACCCACCAGGTTGCTGCCCGCCGGGACACTCTCACCGATGGTCACCGTGCTGTCACCGCGCAGCACTCCAAGGAAGCACGCCTCGTTGGTCCCGGCGGCCAGGGCGTCCAGGGCGGTGGCGCCGTCGGCCTGGAGGCGGCGTTCGGTCAGCAGTTGCGCGTCGGTGAAGACCGACCAGTCCAGGACGTAGGTGCGCGCCGCAGTGCGGGCCAGGAAGCCTTCCTGTCCGCCGGTCCGCAGGCTGCGGGACACCTGGCTCCGGTCCCGGTCCAGATCGGCGGCGACCTCGGCGGCGCTGCCGCCGGGAAACCCCCGGGTGTGGCGTTCCCCCACGGCAAGCAAGGCCTGGATTCCGCGGCCCATGCTGGAGGTCTTCGACATAGAAGGGAGTCTAGCGATCCCCAAGGGGCCCTCCTGTGCGGCAGTGTTGTCGGCGCCGGTAACACTCAGTAAAAGCATGAGTCCATGCCTATAGTGAACTTATGCCTCCACTTTCTTCCCTCTCCGCCGCACTGGAATCCGGCCGCACCCTGATTGCCGACGGCGCCCTGGCCACCGAACTGGAGGCGCGCGGCTGCAACCTGGACGACCCCCTGTGGTCGGCCAAAGTCCTGCTGGAGCAGCCCGGGCTTATCCGGGACGTGCACCGAGACTACTTCGCGGCGGGTGCGAACATCGCCACAACAGCCAGCTACCAGGCAACGCCCCGGGGGTTTGCGGCACGGGGCATGGCTGAGGAGGAAGCCCTGGACCTGGTTGAACTGTCCGTCCGGCTGGCGGATGAAGCACGGCGGGAGCACCTGATGGAGCATCCGGACGCCGGGCCGCTGCTGGTGGGGGGCTCCGTGGGCCCATACGGCGCCTATCTCGCGGACGGCTCGGAATACCGGGGGGACTACAGCCTCGCCCCCGGGGAGTTCGAGGAGTTCCATGCTCCCCGCGTAGCGGCACTGGTCAAGGCCGGCGTGGACTTCCTCGCCTTCGAGACGCTGCCCTCCTTCGCCGAGGCGGAGGCCCTGCTGGCACTCAGCCGGGAACACGGCGTCGACACCTGGTTCTCCTTTTCCCTTCGCGACGGCGGCCACATCAGCGACGGCACGCCGCTGGCCGCTGTGGCACAGCTTGTGGACGGGCAGCCGCGCGTCGCGGCGGTCGGAGTGAACTGCGTGCCCCTTGACCGGGTACGCCTGGCGCTGGCCGCCCTGCGCCCGCACACGGACATACCCCTGGTGGCCTACCCGAATTCGGGGGAGACCTACGATTCCGCAACCAAGACGTGGAGCCAGGCAAGCGGAGACGAGGGCGGCGCGGCCGGGGGAGGGGCGCCTGCAAGCCTGGCCGCCGGTGCCGGTGAATGGCAGCAAGCGGGCGCGCGCATCCTGGGTGGCTGCTGCCGGACCACTCCCCGGGACATCGCCGCATTGGCCGCGCAGGCGTAGCCTTCCGGGAACACTGCCGCCTCCACGGGTGTTAAACCCAGTGGAGAAGCGAACAATGGACACCAGAACTTACACAGCACTTGTCATACCGGCCGGCAATGCCGAGCCCATCCGCCTGGAACAGGTTGACGCGGACCTGAAGGCCCTTGAAGCCCTGGTGGGCGGCCCGCTGGAATCCGTGATCCGCGGCGACTGGCATGTCTACCTCAACGCGGAAAGCGTCACGAGGCTCCTGCCGGTCAACTTCCGCGCGGGGCAGCTGATGCACGAATGCGGCCTGGACCTTGACGGGATCCGCGGCACCGCAGTTTTCCTGGGCCGCGGCGAACACGGCACCGAGGCAGACATCCCCGAGCACCTGGAGCGGCTCGTGGAGGAGCTTTTCGGGGCGTTGGCCGCCTAGTCGCTGGCGCGTACCCCGTAGGTGCTCAGCACGTTGCCCTTGCTGGTTGCCGACTGGTCCTGCAGCACCAGGCGGGTCAGCGGGTCGCCGTCCTCGAACAGCCGGCGGCCGCTGCCGGCGATCACGGGGTGGGTCATCAGCTGCAGCGAGTCCAGCAGCCCGGCGAACAGCAGCTGGCGCACCACGGAGATGCTTCCGCACACGGCGATTTCCCCGCCGTCGCGTTCCTTTAGCGCGCCCACGAATTCCGTCAGCGGCGCGTCCATCACCCGCGAGTTCTGCCATTCCAGCGGTCCCGTCAGCGTGCGCGACGCAACGAACTTTTCCACGGGGTTGATGAACGCGGCAAAGGCTTGGTCCTGCGGAGCTGTGGGCCAGTAATCCGCCCACTCCTGGTAGCTCACGCGGCCCAGGATGACGGTGTCCACGGTGTTGATCATCGTGGCCAGGCCCGCACCGAGTTCCTCGTCGAAGCTGTCGAACTGGAACTTGAAAGGTTCGGACACCACCCCGTCCACGGAGTGGAACAGGCCGGCAGTGACTTTGCGCATGGGAGCCTCCAGATAATGTGCGGACAGGCCCTACGGTATTCGGCCAGGTCCTTTGCGGGAAGGGTTTTGGGGCGGCCGTTTCGGCCCCCGGATACGGACGACGCCGGAAGCCGCGTTAGCTTCATCACTCGCCGTGTTGCCTTGCGCGGTTTCGAACCTGCCGGGCCCCATACTGGTGAGTGAACGGCTTTCGCCGTCCCCCGGACAGGCAGGAGGAAGTGCATGGAAACCCTGAAAAAAGTCGTGACCAACCAGTATTTTCCTGCCGGCGCCGTGCTGACGGCCGTCCTGCTGTTCTGGGTCGTCGCCATGCTCGGCGGCCTGTCGCTGCTCAACAACAACCAGCCGCCGTTGACCACCCTGACCTGGATGCTGTTCGTCTACGCCGCAGCCGTGCTGACGCCACTCGCGGGACTGCTGGCCGCCGTCGACCTGGTGCGCCGCTGGCGCCGCGACCGCGCTGCCGTCCCGGCCGCCTCCACGCCCGCCGGCACGGCCAGCGTTCTTGCCGGTGCCGGAGAACGGGCCCAGCCCGCGCAGCCGCAAAACTCCCAGCCGCAGGCTTCCCAGCCCCAGACCTCCCAGCCCGCGCCGGGCAAGCCGCAGCGCCCGGGCCGCCAGGAAGCAGCCTGATCCCGGAGCCCTACGGCTACCTGCCCTTCAGTGCGTTGAGGGCCTCTTCCGCGTGGTGCAAAGCCTGGTGCAGCCTGTCACCGGGTTCCGGCAGCGAGAAAAGGTACCCCTGGAGTGAATCGCACTCCAGTGCCGTCAGGTAGTCCGCCTGCGCTGCTGTCTCGATGCCCTCGGCCGTCACGGTCAGGCCCAGGCTGTGCGCCATGTTGATCATGGAGCTGAGGATGGGCAGGCGCTCATTGCCGGTCCGCACCATGGAGACGAAGGTCTTGTCGATCTTGACGGTATCCACAGGCAGGTCCTGCAGCCGGCCCAGCGAGGAATAGCCGGTGCCAAAGTCATCCAGCGCCACCCGGGCGCCCGTATCCCGCAGCGCGCTGAGCTGCTGGATCAGGCTGCAGTCGGCGTCGAAGAACACGCTCTCGGTAACTTCCACGACCAGCTGGTAGGGCGCCACCCCGCTGGCTTCCGCCAGCCGCAGGACGTTTTCGGCGAAGTCGGGTTCCTGCAGCTGCACGCCGGAGACGTTCACCGCCAGGGACCGTGACGGATCCTCGCTGAGCCACTGGGACAGCTGCACCATTCCGGTGGCCATCACCTCGGCCCCGATCTCGCCGATCAGCCCGGTGCGCTCGGCGAGTGGGATGAAGATCGAGGGCGGTATCCGCTCGCCGCCCCGGTCCCACCTGGCCAGCGCCTCCAGTTGGACCACCTGCCCCATGCGGTGCGAGACAATCGGCTGGAAGTCCACGGTGATTTCGCCGCGGGGCACGGCCAGCTGGAGCCCGCTTTCCATGTGCGTCCGCTGTACCAGGGCCTGCATCATGTCCGGGTGGAACCGCAGGAACCGGTTCTTGCCGGCGGCCTTGGCGGCGTACATCGCGATGTCCGCATGCCGCAGCAGTTCGGACGGGCCCACGCTGTCCTGGCCCAGGGAGGCGAGCCCCAGGCTCAGGCTGGGGCGCAGGACGGTGCCGCCGATGGTCACCGGGACGTGCAGGCAGCGCACGATGCACGCGGCGATTGCGTCGGCGTCGGGGCAGGCCGTCAGGAGCACCACAAACTCGTCGCCACCCAGCCGGGCCACGACGTCGGCCGTCGGAACGCAGCCGCGGAGCCGGCGTGCCACCTCGATGAGCATGTCATCGCCCGCCTGGTGGCCAAGGATATCGTTGACTTCCTTGAAGTCGTCGAGGTCCAGGAGCAGGACATCCACGGTCTTCAGCCGCGGTTCCTGCAGGGATTCGGCCAGGGCATCGTTGAAGACGGCCCGGTTGGCCAGCCCGGTCAGGGGGTCCTGGAAGGCCATGGCGCGCAGCTTCTCAGCCTGCACGGCGAGGTCCATCAGGGCCTGCTGTGCCTGCTCCTGCGCTTTCCGCCGCGGCGTCACGTCGCGGAAGCTCCATACGCGGCCCACGATTTTCTCGCCGACGCGTTGCGGGCGGGAATAGCGTTCCAGGGTACGGCCGTCGCGGAGTTCCACCACGTCGTGGCTTTCGGCTGCCGGGTCCTCCTGGACTTCGCCCAGCCGCGCGGCGAAGGGCACGGGATCTGCAATCTGCGCCATGACCAGCCTCAGCGCCGGCTCCTCGCTGTCGGCCTCCATCATCTCGGGAGGGATGCCCCACATGGTGAGGAACTGGTCGTTGAATCCGGCCACGCTGCCGTCGGTGGCGATGACCAGGATGCCGTCTGCAGTTGATTCAAGGGTGGCCGTCAACAGGGACATGGCCTCGCGGAGGTTGGCGTCGGCTGTCTTGCGGTGCGCAGTGCCGCGCGCAGAGAGCAGCAGCCGTGCGCCGGCGGGGCTTGTGCCGGCGCCGTTTGGTTGGGTGCCGTCCGGGTCCGGCCCGGGGAGGACGGCCACGGCCAGTTCGACGGCGGTCTCGGTGCCATCCCCGCGCAGGGCGCTGATTTCCAGCGGCGGGGGATGCTCTTCCGGGTGGGTGAGGAGCTGGTGCAGCAGATGGGCCACGTCGTCGCGGAAACCCTCGCCGATCAGCAGCCGGTGGTCCAGGCCGGTGAAGGCGTCCCGGTGCAGGGCAAACAGCCGTGCCGCTGCCGCGTTTACCGCCAGGACGGTGCCGTCCGCAGCCAGGGCCAAAAGGGCATCCGGACTTGCGTCCATGACCCCGCCAAAAGTTTGTAATGCCACATTGTTGTCACGGCCCGAAAAACCGGTCATCACACCACCCCTTCGCCATCATAAAGGCCGCAGGGGGAAATTGGGCCGGTACCCGTACTTTCATATTGGTCCAGCACGGACCTGGCCCCGGACGTAAAATGCGCCGGACCCCCCAATGGGGTCCGGCGCCTCTTACTGATGAATAGGGGAAAGCGGCTACACCCGGCGGCCGCTGCGGTTGGTGACGGCGCCGTAGATCAGCAGCACGATGATCGAGCCGAGGATGGCCAGCAGCCAGGTCCTGATGTCAAAGAATTCGGCCAGTCCGCCGCCGAAGATCAGTGATCCGATCCAGCCGCCCAGGATGGCCCCAACAACGCCGAGGACCATGGTGATCACCCAGCCGCCGCCTTGGCGTCCCGGGAGGATGGCCTTTGCAATGGCTCCAGCAATCAGGCCCAAAATGAGAAATCCGATAATGCCCATGTTGCCACTCCTTGTCAGTAAGTTGTGCCGGGCCCCCATTTCCGGTTCCCTCATTCAATCAGCAGGCTTACTACTCTGCAAGGCTTTCAATATCACAGGATGACTGTCAGTTTGACCTGAATTCCGCGAACTTTTCTCCGGCGGTAAAGCGGCTGCCGGTAGGATTGGGTGTCCCTGCATCTGATGAAGGAGCTCCGGCATGTCCAGCCACACCCAGCGGCCGCGTGCCATCTTCCTTGACATCGACGGCACCTACGCTGACCACGGGCTGGCTCCGGAGGCACATGTGGATGCCGTCCGGACCGCACGGAAGCTGGGCCACCTGGTGTTCGTCTGCACCGGACGTCCCCTGTCCATGGTGCCCGGGCACATCCTCGAAGCAGGATTCGACGGCACCATTACCGGCGCCGGCGCCAGGGTGGAGGTCAGCGGTGAAGTCCTCAAGGACACCCGCTTTGAGCCGGAGCTGGCGGCACGCATCGTCGAAACGCTCGACGCGCACGGTGCGGCCTACATCCTGGAAGCGCCGGAGGCCCTGCACGGCCGCACGGGCGTGGACCGGCGGCTGCGGGAGGTCCTCGGGCCCATCTTTGCCGGCCGGCCGCAGCATGACGGCGTCCTCAGCACGGACGTTGATCCGCTCGAGGACATCCTGGGGCCCATGCAGTACAGCGACGACCTCCGCGCCACGTCCTACGCCAAAATCTCCTGCTTCGACTCGCCGGTGCCGCTGGGCCGCCTGATGGAAACCTTCGGCCCCGGGGTGGGGCTGATTCCCAGCTCGCTGTCGGCGCTGGGCGAGCGTGCCGGGGAGATCTACATGGCGGGCACCCATAAGGCCGTGGGTATCCAGGTGGTGGAGGCCCGGCTCGGCCTGGACCGGGCAGACATCGTGGCCATCGGCGACAGCGCCAACGACGTGGAGATGCTCGAGTACGCGGGCGTGGGCATCGCCGTGGAAGGTGGCCATCCCTCCGTTCTTGCCGTAGCGGACAGGGTTACCGCCGCGCCGGCCGGTGGCGGCGTTGCGCTGGCCTTCGCCGAGCTGGGGCTCCTGGGCTGAACCTCAGTGTGCGGCCGCCGCCAAGGCCCCCGCGGCGGTCCCAAGTCCTCGCACCACCCAGCCCTGTTCCTGCCAGGCGGCAGCATCCAGCACATTGCGCGCATCCAGGACCACCCGGCGTCGTACCTGCTGCCCGGTCGAGGCGGGGCACAGCTGCCGGTACTCGTCCCATTCGGTGAGGAGCAACACCAGTTCGGCGTCCTGGAGCGCCCGCGCCGCGGAGGACTCGAACCGGAGGCGTGGGTAGCGGCGCCACGCAAGGTTCACCGCTTTGGGGTCCGTGACGGTCACATGGGCACCGGCGGCGGCCAGCCGGTCCGCGACATCCAGTGCCGGGGAGTCGCGGATGTCATCGGTATCCGGTTTGAAGGATGCACCCAGCACGGTGATGGAACGCCCGGCGAGCGCCCCGCCGCACAGTTCCGCCGCCAGGCGCACCGTGCGTTCCCGCTGGCCCAGGTTCACTGCATCCACCAGCCGCATCCAGTCCTCCACCGCGGGCACGCCCAGGGTGGCTGCCTGGGTTCGGAAGCTGCGGATGTCCTTGGGCAGGCAGCCGCCGCCGAAACCAAGACCCGCGTGCAGGTACCGGCCACCGATCCGCGGATCCAGCCCCATCGCCTCGCTGAGCTCGGTGACGTCAGCGCCCGCGGCATCGCACAGTCCACCGACGGCGTTGATGAAGCTGACCTTGGTTGCCAGGTAGGCGTTCGCGGCCGATTTGATGAGCTCTGCCGTGGCGAAATTGCAGACCAGCCGCGGGATCCCGGCAGCCAGCAGCGGCTCATAGACGCCGTCCAGGGCCGCCGTCACCCCCAGGGGTGCGCCGGTGGCGGGATGGAAGGCGGCGGCCCGGCCGCCGTCCACGCCGTAGACCAGCCGGTCCGGGACCAGGGAGTCCTTGACGGCGGTGCCCTGCCGGAGGAACTCGGGATTCCAGCCGAGCAGCACATCAGGCCGTGCGGCCAGGACATCCTGAAGCATGTCCACGGTGCCAACGGGCACCGTGGATTTACCGACGACGACGGCGCCCGCGGCCAGGTGCGGCAGCAAGGCCGCCGCGGCGGAGACCAGGAAGGAAAGGTCGGCGGCGTCGGACGTCTTGTCCTGCGGCGTCCCCACGCACAGAAAGTGCACCTGGGCGTCCCCTGCGTCGGCGGGATCGGTGGAGAAGTGCAGCCGTCCGGTGGCGCGGCCGTGCTCCAGGAGTTCATCCAGTCCAGGTTCGTGGAACGGTGCGGCTCCCCGCGCCAGTTGCGCCACCTTGCCGGGGTCGACGTCGATGCCCACCACGGTGTGGCCCATGGAGGCCAGGGTTGCTGCGTGGACCGCGCCCAGGTAGCCGCAGCCGATCACGGAAATCTTCATGATGATGCTCCTGCCTTTGAAACCTTTTGTGCTGGTGCGGGCGCCCCCGCGATGACGTCCGCGTAGTGCTGCACCAGTTCCGTGCAGAGCGCGGGCCACGTCCTGTCCTGGACCGAGGCGTGTGCTGCGGCCGCAAATGCCCGCCGTTTGGCGTCGTCGCCCACCAGGTCCTGCACCCGGGCCCGCATGGCGGACAGGTCGCCCGGTTCGTAGAGCCACCCGGTGCGCGAGTTCTCCACCAGGTCCAACGGGCCGCCCCGCCCTGTGGCCACCACCGGTACACCCGATGCCATGGCCTCCTGGATGGTCTGGCAGAAGGTTTCGAACTCGCCGGGATGGACGAACAGGTCGAACGATGCCACTGCCCGTGCCAGGTCATCACCGCCCAGGAATCCGGTGAACACCGCCCGGGGGAGTGCCGCCTCAAGGGCTGCCCGCTGCGGGCCGTCGCCCACAACCACCAGCCTGGTGTTGGGAATGCCGGCGAGGGCGGCAAGGTCTTCCACCTGCTTTTCGACCGCCAGCCTGCCCACGTAGCCGATGATCCGTTCCCCGCCCGGAGCCACCGAAGCCCGCCACCCGTCGTCGCGCTTTGCCGGCGAAAACCTCGCGGTGTCCACGCCGCGGCGCCACATGCGCACCCGCGGAATGCCCCGGCCGCGCACCTGGTTCAGCGCGAAGGTTGAGGGCACCAGGGTGCGTGAGGAGAGCAGGTGGATGTTCTCCACCCTGTTCCAGGCCCAGTTTTCCAGGAAGGGAACGCCGTACCGGGCGGCGTAGCTGGGAACTTCGGTCTGGTAGATGGCCACGGTGGGGATGCCCAGCTGGTGCGCAGCCTGTGCGGCACGCCAGCCCAGCACGAACGGCGAGGCAAGGTGGACAACGTCGGGCGCGTACTCGGCAAGGATTCGCTTGACCCGGTACACACCTCCCAGTGCCACCCGCACATTCGTGTAGCCGGCCAGCGGGACCGCGGGCAGCCTGTGCACCTCCGCCCCCTTGACCCGGCCCGCGGCCTCCCCGTCATGTCCGGAAGGCGCGATGACCAGCACCTCGTCGCCGCGCTCCTGGAGGTGGTCCAGGACCCGCAGAATGGAATGGGTGACGCCGTTCATCAGCGGCAAAAAAGATTCGGCAACGATTGCGATCCTCACCCCTCCACCGTGGGCGCCTTCCTTGAAATGACGGGGGAGGAAGCGTTACCCCGAGGAGAAGGCCGGGTGAACAACTGCCGCGGGCCGCCAAAAAAATTACTAAGTAGGCTTGGCATTTGATGCTAAGCATGCTTACGGTAGTGGGGCAGTCAGCGCAGAGCCTCAAGCAGCCGGGGCGGAAGCCGGATGACGGGAGAATGCCCCGGTCCGGAATATCCACTGCTGGCAGACCCAGTGCAAAGACCATCCAAAGGAGACGTCATGCTCAACAGGGAAAACCTTGAAAACCTGCTCACCAAGGGCGGCCACGTCGTCGGTTCCGACGGCACGAAAATCGGTTCGATCGGTCAGCTGTACGCAGACGATGACACGGGCGAGCCCACATGGGTCACCGTGAAGACGGGGCTCTTCGGTACCTCCGAGTCCTTCGTTCCGGTGGAGGGCGCGCACAACCAGGGCGAAGACCTGGTGGTTCCCTTCACCAAGGAGCACGTCAAGGACGCTCCCCGCGTGGATGCGGACGGCCACCTCACCCCAGAGGAAGAGGACCGGCTCTACACGTACTACGACCGCGGTGCCCGGACATACACCGAAGCCCGTTCCGGCACCGCCGGGGACGTTGACCTGCAGGGCGACGCCGACCTGAACGCAGGCACCCCCACCGCCGGGATCGGTGCAGGCCGCGACACCTATGACCGCGACGAAACCGCACGCGGAACCGTGGGCCACGACACCTCCGGGCCCACCACGGACGACGCCATGACGCGGTCCGAGGAGCAGCTGCACGTGGGCAAGGAACGTGAGGCCACCGGCCGGGCACGGCTGCGTAAGTACGTCACCACCGAAAACGTCACCAAGACCATCCCGGTGGAGCGTGAAGAAGTACGCATCGAGCGGGAGCCCATCACGGACGGCAACCGCGGTGCAGCCTTCGACGGACCGGCCATCAGCGAAGAAGAGCACGAGGTGGTCCTGCACGAGGAACGCCCCGTTGTTGAGAAGGAAGCCGTTCCCGTGGAGCGGGTCCGCCTGGACAAGGAAGTTGTCCGTGACGATGTCACGGTCAATGAGGAAGTCCGCAAGGAAAACATCGAAACAGACGGCGACACCCGTCGCTGATCGGGACCCGGGGCTCCGCCCCCCAGTTCCGCGGGCAGCCCGGATGAATCAGCTGCCCTGACACGGTGAACGGCGCCGGGAGCCTCCAGGAGGCTCCCGGCGCCGCACTGTTTAAAACGCTGGTGCAGCCGCGCCGGAAGCGGTGGCTGCACCAGCCAGTAGGACGAATATCTTCAGAACTTACGGTTCATCTCTCATTCGCGGCTCCTGTTTTCCCGGTTGACGGTATCCGGGTACACGGCTGGCAGTGTCCACGTCCGGCAGCCAGCAGAAATCACACCATGCCCTCAGCGGGGCGGCGGGTTGTGGTTTCTACCAATTTTACGGCGGGGCAGGGCAAAAAGCGCCGCACGCCGGGGCATTTGATTGGTGATCAGTGGCTCCCCGGAGCCTGTCGTTCGCGGGTCCGGCACGCCCGGCGTGACACCATGGAACACGATGAAACTGCGCGCTGATCAGACCGGAGACCGTGGCCTACCCATGCCGTTGTGGCTGCAGGGTGCCCTTGAAGCGGCGCAGGCGGCCATCATTTCGGCCCTGGTGGTCGTGGCGCCCATCGTTGCCGTCTGGGCCACTGCCGGATTCCAGAACGGGCAGTTCGAAGTCCTGGCCCGCCTGGCCGGGCAGTCCTGGCTCCTGGTCCATGGGGTGCCGCTGGAACTTGCCGGCACAGGACCCGGGACTGCCACCCACGGCGGGTCCGGCATCCTGAGCCTGATTCCGCTGGGCCTGACCCTCATCCCTTTCCTTCTGGCCTGGCGGGCCGGCCGGCGGTTGGCCCGCGCCTCCTATACGGACCAGCTGTGGCAGGCGCTGCTTGGCTCGTGGGCAGTGTATGCAGCGTTCGGCGCCGCTACCGGGTTCGTCTGCCGCAGCGCCGACGTCGGCGTCAACCTCTGGTTCGCCATGCTGGTTCCCCTTGTCCCGTTCGGGCTGGGAATGGTGGTTGGCGCCCGGAGGGAGGCCGGGTCCTGGAGCCGGCTCATCGGCGTTGACGCAGTGGACTGGATCTCGCGCACAAGCCAGCACTCACGCTGGGCCGGATCGTACTTCGCGTCCGCGGCGAAAGCGGGGTCCGTCGCCGTGCTGTCCGCCCTCACCCTCGCCGCAGTCCTGCTGGCGGCAGACCTGTTCATCCACTGGAACCTGGTGGTTTCCGTTTATGAAGCGCTCGACGCCGGCCCGGTGGGAGGTGCCGCCCTCACCATCGCGCAGCTGGGTTTCCTGCCCAACCTTGTGGTGTTCGCCCTCGCCTGGACGTCGGGCGCCGGGTTTGCGATGGGGGCGGGCTCCCAGGCCGGGGCGCTGGGGACCGCCGTCGGGCCGCTTCCGTCCATACCGGTCCTGGCTGCCATCCCGTCGGGGTCCCTGGACTACGCCTTCGTGGCCCTGGTTGTTCCGGTGCTGGCAGGTGTCATGGCGGGATGGTGGTTCCTGCGGGAGGGCGAAAACCACTTCGACGAGTGGCTCGCCATCAAGGTGCATGCCCGCTGGTTCACCGCCACCGTCTCCACGCTGGTGCTCGGCGTGCTCGTGGGCGTGGCGGCGGGCCTGCTGACGGCCTGCCTGGCCTGGATCGCCAGGGGGTCAGCCGGCCTTGGCCGCCTGACGGCCATTGGGCCCGACCCCCTGTGGACCGGCCTGTGGGTGGCTGCCGAGGTAGGCATCGGCGTCGTTGTCGGTTACGCTGCCGGACCGTGGCTGGAGCGGGAGAACACCGGGGCGGCGGAACACGATGCGGAGCTGGTCCACTAGGACCAGGCCGCCGCTAGCGGACCTTGGTGGGCAGGAGGTCCTGGAACTGGGCCATGCACGCATGGGTGGCCCGGTCCGTCAGCGCCCGGCCCAGGCACGCCTGGTACTCGCGCACCTGGTCAAACAGGACCATGGTGGTGACGATCAGCAGCACCATGACGGCGGCCACCACCAGTCCGGAAATGGTGCCGAGGAGAACCAGCCTGGATTCCTTGAGGCGGATTGACCGGACCAGCAGGACGATCCCCAGGACCAGGCCCGCGGCGGTCAGCACGGTCGCCAGCCACAGGTAGCCGACGTCCAGCTGGTACACGAAGAACGATCCGAGGACCGAGACCACGAACATCCGGAACAGGGTGCGGGTCTTGGCAAGGGAGGCTTTCGCCGCCTCGCTGAGCGGGGGCCTGACCTGCTGCTGCCCGCTCCGGCCCGGTTCGCTGTTCATGTTTTCCAGCGTACGCGAGCCTGCACCTAAGCTGGACCAATGCGTATCGTCGTCCTCGTTTCCGGAACCGGGTCCAATCTCCAGGCAGTTATCGACGCCGTCAAGGCGGGGGACCTCGACGTGGACATCGCAGCGGTGGGCGCGGACCGCGAGGGAACCTACGGCGTCGAGCGTTCCGCTGCCGCCGGGATCCCAACCTTCGTGGTGGACTTCAAGGCCTACCCGGACCGCGCGGACTGGAACGCAGCGCTGACCCGGGCTGTGGCCGCCTACAAGCCGGACGTCGTGGTTTCTTCCGGGTTCATGCGGATTGTCAGCCCGGAGTTCATCGACGCTTTCCACGGCAAATACCTCAACACACACCCGGCACTGCTTCCCGCTTTCCCCGGTGCGCACGGCGTCCGGGATGCCATGGCGTACGGCGTGAAGGTCACCGGCTGCACCGTGCACTGGGCAGACGCCGGTGTGGACACCGGCCCCATCATTGCCCAGGAAGCCGTGGCCATCGAGGACACGGACACCGAGGAAACCCTGCACGAGCGCATCAAGGTGGTGGAGCGCCGGCTGCTGGTCTCCACCCTGGCCGCCCTGGCGGCAGACCCTTCATTCGCCGCGCCCCAGCCCAACTAGGTCGCGCCAAGTGTCGTTTTACCCCCTCAAAACGACAGCTGGCGCTACCTACATTGTTTGAGTGGGCCGAGCCTGTGGATAACGTCCAGCAAGGACAGTTGCGGCTGCCACCATGGGCTGATGAAGGTTCCTCGTCCCATGCCCGGACAATTTGAGTCGCTGCCGTTCACCTTCCGGGAGGCAGTCGCCGCCGGCATCACCCGCCGCCGGCTGCGTCATCGGGGCTTGCAGCGGCCCAGCAGGGGCGTCCGGGTGCCGGACTCCTGCGGCCGAACGGATTTGGCCGCTTGCCTCCGGCCCTACACCCTGGTGACGGAATTTGCCGCGGCTTCCCACGCATCCGCTTTTCTGTTGTGGCAGTTTCCAGGGTTCCTGCCAGGCTGCAACGAACCGCTGTTGCATGTCTCCCGTCCCGACACGGTGGCCATCATGCGCCGGCCCGGTGTGAGGGGCCACCGGGGACAGTTTTTCGACGACGAGATTGTCAGCCACCAGGGCCTGCTGGTCACGTCGCGGACCCGGACGTGGCTGGATTGCTCCCGCAAGATGGGCATTGAGGAATTGACCGTTGTTGCAGACCATCTGATCCGATACCCGCGCCCGGAATTCGAAGGCAGATTCGAACCCTATGCAACGCTTGAAGATCTGGCGGAGATGCTGGACAGGCACAAGGGAACACCCGGAATACGCAAGGCCCGTCTTGCCCTTGATTTGGCCAGGGTGGGTTCCGACTCCGCACAGGAAACCAGGCTGCGGCTGGCTCTGGAGCATGCTGGCTTGCCCGAACCTCTACTGAACGTGCCCACGCCGCTGGCCCCCGGCGTCGTACGTCAACCCGACCTGAGCTATCCCGAACAGAAGGTGGCGGTGGAATACGACGGTGAGGGACATTCGGCAGCGGGACAGATTGAGCGGGACATTGCCCGCGAAGAGGATTTCGGACGCGGTGGATGGATTCTTGTGCGAATCTCAAAGCGGCACATGGAACAAGACGCGAAGCTGGCGGTGGCAAAAGTGCGGCGGACAATGCTGGCCCGCGGCTGGTTGCCCGGAGGCTAGAACCAGGTAGCGCCAAGTGTCGTATTGAGGCTCCAGAACGACACTTGGCGCTACCTGGTTGGGAAAGGTTACTCCAGGCGGGCCTGGCGGGTTTCGGGGGAGAAGAACGCCATCCACAGCACGGAGGCCAGCACCAGGGCACCGGCCAGGGCGAAGGATGTGGCCAGCCCGAGTTCCGGCCAGAAGTAGTTGGCGAAGATCAGCGGCCCAAAGCCCGCACCGAGCCGGGAGAATGTGGACGCCCAGCCGAATCCGGTGCCGCGCAGTTCGGTGGGATAGAGCTCGGAGACATACGCGTAGAGCACCGGAATGGCCACTTGCACCACGAACCCGAACACCAGCAGCCAGAACACCGCGGCCGTGGGGATGTCCACCACGAATGCCACGATCACCAGGGTCAGCGCGGACAGCGGACCGGTGATGGCAAGGATCCATTTGCGCCCCACGCGTTCCACCAGGAGCGCCGCCACCACCACGCCCAGGAAGCCGACGGCGGCCATGGACGCCGTGGTGACGAACGCCTTGTACTCGGCGAAACCTGCGCCGATAAGGATCCTCGGCATCCATGTCAGGGACAGGTAGTACACCAGCAGGATGCTGAAGAACAGGGCCCAGGCGGCAGCCGTGATCTTCCAGTTGAACTGCCAGACCGAGCGCAGCTGGGTCCAGGCGCTGCCGGCGGAAAGCCGTGGAACGTCCCGGGCGTCGGGAAGGCTGTAGGCGCGTGGTTCCGCCCCGGTGGCTTCCACCAGCCCGTCGATGATTTTGGCGGCTTCTTCCCGCCGCCCCTTCCTGATCAGGAACAGCGGGGATTCCGGCACGCTCCGCCGGATCCAGAAGACAAGCAGGGCGGGGAGCACCATCACCAGCATGGTCAGGCGCCAGTCGCCGTAGAGGGCCACCAGTCCGGCGGAGACGAACCCCGCCAGGGCTGCGCCGATGGGCCACCAGCCGTCCATGGCTGTCAGCACCTTGCCGCGCTGCTTCCGGGGGGTGAACTCACCCACCAGGGCGTAATCCACGGGAATGCAGCCGCCCAGGCCAAACCCGGCCATGAACCGGAAGACGCAGAACCAGATGAAGTCGGGGGCGAACGCGCCCAGGACGGTGAAGACCGAGAACAGCAGCAAGGTGGCGGTGAAGGCCTTCTTGCGGCCCACGGTGTCCGCGATCGTTCCCCAGATGAAGGCACCCAGGGCCATGCCGATCAGGTTTGCGGTACCCACCCAGGCGGCCTCTCCCGCGGAGAGCGACCAGTGCTTGGACAGCAACGGAATCAGGATGCCGTTCAGGGTCACATCCCAGGCGTCGAACATGAAGCCGAGGCCCCCGATCAGGAAGATCCTGCCCTGGACTTTCCATCGCCAGGGCAGTTCCTGGACCACCTGTTCGCCGCTGGGCACAGTGGTGTAAGTGTTCATCGCCGCCTCCTGTTCAAAACTCTAGCCCGCCCCCACGGCGTTCACACTCCGGCTGACACACCGGCCAACCGCGCCTTCGCGATAAACTGGCCCTATCCCCACCAACCGCGGCCCTGTTCCGCGAGATAAGACGGAGACATTTGTGAGCTTCACGCAGCATGAGCGCGTATCCATTGACCGTGTACCCATCCGCCGGGCCCTGATCTCGGTTTACGACAAAACAGGTCTGGAGGAGCTCGCAACGGGCCTGCACGCCGCGGGCGTTAAGCTCGTCTCCACCGGTTCCACGGCCAAGAAGATCGCCGCCGCGGGTATTCCCGTGCAGGAGGTTGAGGAAGTCACCGGTTCGCCCGAGATGCTGGACGGCCGCGTCAAGACGCTGCACCCGCGCGTCCACGGCGGAATCCTGGCGGACCGCCGCGTCCCGGCCCACATGGAAACCCTTGCCAACATGGACATCGAAGCCTTCGACCTGGTGGTGGTGAACCTCTACCCGTTCGTGGAAACGGTCAAGTCCGGTGCCGCGCAGGATGACGTCGTGGAGCAGATCGACATTGGCGGCCCCGCCATGGTGCGGTCGGCCGCGAAGAACCACGCCGCCGTCGCCATCGTGGTGGATCCGTCCTTCTACGGCCAGGTGGTGGAGGCTGCCGCCGCCGGTGGCTTCGACCTGAAGACGCGCCGCCGCCTCGCCGCCAAGGCGTTCGCCCACACCGCTGCCTATGACAACGCGGTGGCCACCTGGACCGCCAGCCAGTTCCTGGACGAGGATGGCGACGGCGTCATCGACTGGCCCGCCTACGCCGGCCTGTCCCTGGAGCGTTCCGAGGTCCTGCGCTACGGCGAGAACCCGCACCAGCAGGCTGCCCTGTACGTGGACAAGGCTGCGCCGATGGGCATCGCCCAGGCGGACCAGCTGCACGGCAAGGCCATGAGCTACAACAACTTCGTTGACGCCGACGCCGCCCTGCGTGCCGCCTTCGACTTCGCTGAGCCCGCCGTCGCCGTCGTCAAGCATGCCAACCCGTGCGGCGTGGCCGTCGGCTCCGCCGATGCCGCGGACCCCATCGCCGATGCCCACGCCAAGGCGCACGCCTGCGATCCGGTCTCCGCGTTCGGTGGCGTCATCGCCGCGAACCGCACCGTTACTGCCGGCATGGCCAACACCGTCAAGGACATCTTCACCGAGGTGGTCATCGCCCCCGGCTTCGAGCCCGAGGCAGTGGAGATCCTCTCCAAGAAGAAGAACATCCGCCTGCTCGCCCTGCCCGAGGGCTACGGCCGCTACCCCACGGAGTTCCGCCAGGTTTCCGGCGGCATGCTGGTCCAGGTCACGGACAAGGTGGACGCTGAAGGCGACAACCCCGCCAACTGGACCCTCGCCGCCGGTGAAGCCGCGGACGACAAGACCCTCGCGGACCTCGCCTTCGCCTGGACCGCCTGCCGGGCCGCGAAGTCCAACGCCATCCTCCTGGCAGAGAACGGTGCTGCAGTGGGCATCGGCATGGGCCAGGTCAACCGTCTGGATTCCTGCCGCCTGGCCGTGGAGCGGGCCAACACCCTGGGTGTCACGGTGGAGTCCGACGTCGACGGTGCCGGCGGCGCTTCCAACGCGGACGCGAGCGGCGCACCAGAGCGTGCCCGCGGTGCCGTGGCCGCCTCCGACGCGTTCTTCCCGTTCGCCGACGGACTGCAGATCCTGATCGACGCCGGCGTCCGCGCCGTGGTGCAGCCGGGCGGTTCCGTCCGGGATGAGGAAGTGATTGCGGCGGCGAACGCCGCCGGCATCACGATGTACTTCACCGGAGCCCGCCACTTCTTCCACTGATCCCCACGCTTCATCGCGGGCCCGGATTAACGACGACGGCGCCCGTCCCCTGCGCAGGGGACGGGCGCCGTCGTCGTTGTGCTGGTTCAGTCCTGGTCGTCTTGGCCGGAGCCGGGCTCCGGGAGCTGAATCTCCCGGGGCTTCGCCGCCGCCATCCGTTCCTCTGTCCAGTACTCGAGGACTTCCTCGGGGGACTGGGTCAGGTCCGCGTGGCTGACGGGATCCTCCTTCGGATCAGGTGCCTTAGGACTTTGCTGCACTGTTGAAGGTTGCCTGGATGACTTTGCCCCAGTACGGGCCGTACATCACGGCTGAGCCGTTGTAGCCATAGCTGTTGATGGAGTTCTGTACGCCGTCTGAGCCGATGCCGATGAACCACGGGCCGCCCGAGGAGCCGCCCGTCATGTCGCACGGGATGCCCTGGGTACCGAACTGGGGGTTGTTCGGGTCATCCGTGGCCGTACCGGTGCAGCTGAACAGTGACGTGCCGTTGAACGGCGAGGCCTGCGGGTAGCCGTACGAGGTGTAGGTCAGGCCCCGTGCCTGGTTGAAGGCAGTGCCAGAGCCGCCGACAACATCGGTGAGCCGGTCACCGTTGCTGTCCGTATTCACGACGGCGAAGCCGGTGTCGTAGGTCATGTCGCCGTTGGAGGCCCACTGGGTGGGGGCGTACAGGGCCCTGGCGGTCCACTTGCCGTAGGGTGCCGCGCCGTTGTCGTAGGCGGGCACGAAGACGAAGTTGGTGGCGTACGCGCCCGGGCCCTCGTTTACGCAGTGACCGGCGGTAGCCACGGTGCTGCCGTTGGTCGAGGCGACGGCGTTGCCCGAGCACACATAGTTGGTGCCGCCCATGGTGAAGAAGACTTTGCCGATGTGGGAGACGGGATTCTCGCTCTGGGCAATGGTGGGCTTGCCCTTGGTCCCCTTGGTGGAGGAAGGCTTGCCCTTCTCGACCAGGGCGGCGCTGGAGCGGTTGCCGGGGCCCAGCGCCTTGCCGGCCAGGGTGTCACCTGAGACGGCGCTCTGCATGCGCTCCGGAGTCCAGTAATCCGCTGCGCCGTCGGCATTGAGCGTGACGCCGGCCACGGACGGGGCTTCATGTCCATCCGATGGTGCGGGCGCGGCTGAGGCCCCGCCGGCCGAGGTGAGTGCCAGCACAGCGGCAGCCGAGAAAGTCAGGAGGCCGGAAGCCAGAGACCTGGTGCGTGTCATTGTTGTCCTGTCTGAACGGGGTTTGGGCCCTGGATCGGGAGTGACTTAGCGAATTTATCGCCACCGGACAAGTTTGTACACAGTAGTGAGATATCAAATACCGGCTTAGGACCCTTTCACTGCCCCGGCCGCCCCTTGGTGGCGACGGCGGCCCTGGCACCCGGGCGTGTCCCGCCGTCGGCCGTTCTCCATCGCTGTAATCCTGCCCACCGCCGGGGTAACGCTGGGACTCCGGTACGGTTCAACGCCATGTCCTCGGGTAAGTTGTACATGGTGAAATAGACCGAATTTTTCACAATCAAGCCGACCCACAGGGAGACGCCCGCGCATGTCCAAGATTATCTACACCCACACCGACGAAGCGCCGATGCTGGCTACCTATTCGTTCCTGCCCATCATCGAGGCGTTCGCTTCGACTGCAGGTGTGGAGGTGGAGACCCGCGACATTTCGCTCGCCGGCCGCATCATTGCTGTGTTCGGTGACTACCTCACCCCGGAGCAGCAGATCGGTGACGCCCTTGCTGAACTCGGTGAGCTGGCGAAGACGCCGGAAGCCAACATCATCAAGCTGCCCAACATCAGCGCCTCCATCCCGCAGCTGAAGGCGGCCATCGCCGAGCTGCAGGGCCAGGGCTACGCCCTGCCGGATTACCCGGACAACCCCTCCTCCGACGAGGAAACCGCCATCCGCTCGCGCTACGACAAGATCAAGGGCTCCGCCGTGAACCCGGTCCTGCGTGAAGGCAACTCGGACCGCCGCGCGCCGCTGTCCGTCAAGAACTACGCACGCCAGAACCCCCACTCCATGGGCGCCTGGACCTCCGACTCCAAGACCAACGTGGCCACCATGGGCCAGGACGACTTCCGTTCCAACGAGAAGTCCGTGGTCATCGAGTCAGACGGCACTATCGCCATCCAGCTGGTCCGTGAAGACGGGTCCGTGAAGGTCCTGAAGAAGGCTTTCCCGGTCCTGGCCGGTGAGGTCATCGACGGCACCGTGATGCGCGCCGCCGCCCTGGACGAGTTTTTGAAGGCCCAGGTTGCCCGCGCCAAGGAAGAAGGCGTGCTGTTCTCCGCGCACCTGAAGGCCACCATGATGAAGGTCTCGGACCCCATCATCTTCGGCCACGTGGTCAAGGCCTACTTCTCGGAACTGTTCCAGACTTACGGCAAGCAGCTCTCCGCCGCCGGCATCAGCCCCAACAACGGCCTTGCCGCCATCCTCAGCAGCCTCGAGGACCTGCCGGAAGACGTCCGCGACGGCGTGCAGAACCTGATCAAGAAGGGCCTGGAAGACGGTCCCGCCCTGGCCGTGGTGGACTCTGACAAGGGCATCACCACCCTGAACGTCCCCAGCGACGTCATCGTGGACGCCTCCATGCCCGCCATGATCCGCAGCTCGGGCCACATGTGGGGCCCGGACGGCAAGGAAGCGGACACCCTGGCCGTGCTGCCGGACAGCTCCTACGCCGGCATCTACCAGGTGGTCATCGATGACTGCCGCGCCAACGGCGCCTACGACCCCACCACCATGGGCACCGTGCCCAACGTCGGCCTCATGGCACAGGCGGCCGAGGAATACGGCAGCCACGACAAGACGTTCGAGATCCAGGAAGCCGGCAAGGTACAGGTCGTTGACGGCTCCGGCAACGTCCTGATCGAGCACGAAGTCTCCGAGGGCGACATCTGGCGCGCCTGCCAGACCAAGGACGCCCCCATCCGCGACTGGGTCAAGCTGGCCGTCACCCGCGCCCGCGCCTCCCAGACCCCCGCCGTGTTCTGGCTGGACGAGGAACGTGCCCACGACGCCAACCTGATCGCCAAGGTCAACGAATACCTGAAGGACCACGACACCGAGGGCCTGGACATCCAGATCATGGCCCCGGTCAAGGCCACTGCCTTCACCCTGGAGCGCATCCGCAAGGGCCAGGACACCATCTCCGTCACGGGCAACGTGCTCCGCGACTACCTGACGGACCTGTTCCCCATCCTGGAACTGGGCACCAGCGCCAAGATGCTCTCCGTCGTCCCGCTGATGAACGGCGGCGGACTCTTCGAGACCGGCGCCGGCGGCTCGGCCCCGAAGCACGTCCAGCAGCTGCTCAAGGAAAACCACCTCCGCTGGGACAGCCTGGGTGAGTTCCTGGCCCTGGCCGTGAGCTTCGAACACCTGGCCACCACCACGGGCAACGCCCGCGCCCAGGTCCTGGCCGACACCCTGGACCGCGCCACCGGCACCTTCCTGCTGGAGAACAAGTCCCCGAGCCGCCGTGCCGGCGAACTGGACAACCGCGGCAGCCACTACTTCCTGGCCCGCTACTGGGCCGAGGAACTGGCCAAGCAGACGGACGACGCCGACCTGGCCGCCGCGTTCAGCTCGGTCGCCAACGAGCTTTCCTCCAAGGAGGAAACGATCGTGGGCGAGCTGGCCGAGGTCCAGGGCTCACCTGTGGACATCGGGGGCTACTACCGCCCGGATGACGCCAAGGCTTCGTCCGTGATGCGTCCTTCCGCCACCCTGAACAAGGTCATCGCCAGCCTGGCCTAGTACCGGCTGGTAAGGCAGAGAGAAGCGGTGCCCCGGTTTCCACCGGAGCACCGCTTCTTTTGCTTTGTCACTTAGCCTGGGCGCGGTTCAGTTCTTGCCTTTGCCCTTGTCGCCGTTGTTCTTGCCGCCGTCCGCTCCGTTGCCGGCGGCACTGCCCTGTGCCGGGGCCGGTGCGGGAGCTGCCTGCGACGCAGGTGCGGGGGAGGGATCCTGGGCTGCCTGGGCGGCGGCAACGCGGGCGTCTTCGGCAGCCTTCGCGGCCGCCGCCTGAGCGGCAACCGCTTCAGTGAGGTCTGCCCGGACGGCGGTGGCCACGGTGGTGATGCTGCGGCGCCGCTCTTCGGAGACCTGGCCCTTCGCCTGGGCAGCCGAAAGGTCCGCTTCGAGGCCCTCCAGCGCCTTGAGCGCGGCTGCGGGATCGTTTTGGGAGGAAGCCTGGGTCACCTCAAGGACCCGCGCCTGGAGCTGTGTTGCCGCTTCGCGCTGCAGCCCGCTCCCGGGGGCGGCACAGGCGTTGAGGAAGGTGGCCGCCAGCAGGGCCGCCGCGCAGGCCAGCAGCAGCCGGCCCGGCACGGCCTGCCGAAGGGTCACGGCGCCACACTCTTTTGAAGTTCCTGCAGGTGGTCGCCCAGGACACCGGTCACCGTGGGGTAGGGGACGACGTCGGCGGGCCGGGCGGAGATGCTCATCATCACCGCGGCAGCGGCTGCGGCAATCACCAGGGCAGCGAGCACCACGGCAAGCCAGATCCGCTGGTTCCGTGAGAGGCGGGGCTTGCCGGAAGCCTTGGCAGGGGAGGGGGTGGCCGCCGTCCCGGAACCGGATTGCCGGACAGAATCAGATGCGGGCGCAGGATCAGATGCGGTCGCAGGAGCCTGGGCCGACGGATCGTCAGAGGACCCCGTCGCTCCGGTGGCCCCGGCTGCCTCCCGGACGTCATCCACCGACTCTTCGGCAGTGATGGTCGGAGGGTGGAAGGGCATGGCCGGCAGTACCCGCGTGGTCTCCGGCGCCAGTTCTCCGGGCGTTGAGGCCGGGGAAACCAACGCCTGGCGGAGGGCGGTCTCGATGTCGGCGGCCGATGGCCGCTCCAGCGGCTCGATGGTGGTCATGGAACGGATGAGGTCGGCCCACTCGGCGGGGACGTCGTCGGGAATTTCCGGGGCGCGGTGAAGCCGGGCAACCGCGGATTCCACCGCGCTGCCGGGGTATTCCACGGTGCCCTTGATGCATTCCAGCAGAACCAGCCCGAAGGAGTAGATGTCCGTGGCTGACGACAGCGGCTTGCCCAGGGCCTGTTCCGGGCTGAGGTAGGCGGCGGTGCCCACCATGGTGCCCGTGGCAGTGAGCCGGGTGGAATCCACGATCCTGGCGATGCCAAAGTCCGTGAGCTTGGGCCGCAGCGGCTCGCCGGGACGGATCTGGACCAGGAGGATGTTGCCCGGTTTGATGTCGCGGTGGATGATGCCCAGGCCGTGCACATAGGCCAGCGCGTCCGCGATGCCTGCGCCGATGACGCTCAGCTCTTCAAGGGGTACCCTGCTGTGCCGGATACGGGCGCGCAGGTCCTGGCCCTCCACGAGCTCCATGGTCAGGAACGGCCGGGGCTCATCCGGAATGCGGTCATCGATACCGGCGTCGAAGAGGGTCACCAGGCCGGGGTGGTTGAGTGTGGCGAGGAGCTGGATCTCCGCTTCCTGGCGTTTGAGTTCATCCGCGTCCGGGGCCTGCGGGGCGAAGAGCTTCAACGCCACATCGCGGCCCAGGTTTTCGTCCCGCGCACAGTACACCGATGACATTCCGCCGCGGCCGATGACATCACCCAACCGGTAGCGACCGCCGACAACTTCATTCTTGATGGAGCTAGGCGATTCCGCCACCATGACCGTTCCTCCCGGTGCGCTGCGGCACTGTCGTACCTCAAATTATACGGGCGGTGAGGTGGAAGCAGCGATTGACCAGGGCTTCCCGTTCCGGCACGCCGACGGCCCGGCGGCGATTTTACGAACCTTCGCCGCCGGACCACCGGCTTCAAGGACATGTGTGCTGACGACATGTTTCTTGTGCTGTTGTTGTGTTTCGGGGCTGCTGTCCTCCTTCCGTCAGCCCGCCGGGTGCTGCCGCTTCAGGCGCACAGGCGCGGGCGGTTACTGTTCTGCCGTGGGGCCGCTAGGACACCTTGCGCTTGCGGAGCGCCAGGAGTCCGGCGGCCAGGAGCAGCAGGGCCAGGGGGACCAGCGATCCGTCCCAGCCGGTCTTGGCGAGGCCGGTGTGGGCAGCGCCTCCGTTGGCAAGGGCAGCATTACCGGCGGCCGTGTTGCCGCGGGGGACCGTTACGGTGCCGATTGCCCCGCCCACCGCGGTTGAGCCGGCCGGTGCTGCCGTGAAGCCCTCTGTTCCTGTATCACCGGCGCCACCGCTGGAGTCGCCGCCCGGGGTGCTGGTGCCGGGATCCATCGTTCCGGGATCAGCTGTTCCCGGGTCAAGGGTTCCGGTGTCGCCCGTGGTTCCGTCACCCGGGGTGGTGCCGGGATCGGAAGTTCCCGGCGTGCCTGTGGTGTTGTCGCCGCCGAGCCCGAGGTCAATGCCAAGATCGACCACAGCATCCAGGCCGCTGCCGCCTGCTGTCCCGGAGCCCACAGCAGCACCAAGGTCCGCGGCTGCATCGATGACACCTGCCGTGTCACCGTCCGTGACAGACCCTAGGGTGATGCCGAGGGCTGCGTCCACCGTGCTGCCAGCCCCGGTGGCGTCACCATCGGTGAGGCCGCCCAGGCCCAGGCCTGCGGCTGCATCGACCGCGAGGTCTGCCACGGTGCCGTCCGTAGTCCCGGTGCCGGTGGTGCCGAGGCCGAGGTTGACGTCTGCCGCGGCTGCCGTGCCGGTGGTGCCGGTGGTGCCGAGGCCGAGGTTGACGTCTGCCGCGGCTGCCAGGTCGGTGGTGCCGGTGGTGGCGGGGTCGGTGGTGGTCACCGTGCCGAGGCCGAGGTTGACGTCTGCCGCGGCTGCCAGGTCGGTGGTGCCGGTGGCTGCGGGGTCGGTGGTGGTCACTGTGCCGAGGCCGAGGTTGACGTCTGCTGCCGCTGCCAGGTCGGTGGTGCCGGTGGTTGCGGGGTCGGTGGTGGCCACAGTCCCGAGTCCGAGGTCCACGGCGGCACCGACGGCGAGGTTCGTCGTGGTGCTGTCCGTCGTTCCGGTGCCGATGGCGGCGGGATCAGTGGTCGCCACAGTCCCCAGTCCGAGGTTGACGTCCACTGCGGCGGCGACACCTGTTGATCCGGCCGGCGTTGGGTCACCCAGCAGGCCCAACGACGTCGAGTCAGCGGGTGCCGCCGCCGAGATGAGGGCGGAGGCGGAAAGGTCCGTCCCGCTGGTGGTGTCCGCCGCGTTGGCGGTGGCGCAGCCGAAGGCCAGGAGGCCGCCGGCAAAGAGGGTGCTCAGCAACCCCCTGCGAAGGGTGCAGTTCATGGTGTTTACTCCTGAAATAGTTGAGTGTCCGGGCGCTGGACAGCTGCCCGTAAAGCCGCGTGCTGCCCTCGGGAGGGCAGAGGGCCTCAACTAGTCAGGGGAAGAGCCGGGGTCGAACGACACCGGCGCAGGGGCATGCTCGGAGGACCGGTCGGCGCGAACACTTCCGGCCCGGTCAAAATCAAAGTCGAAAGGGTCGAGCCACGCAGCGGCAGGGGACGCTCCGCCCGCTGATCCTCCGCTGCCCGTGCCGGACGCCGGGGCTGCCGGAGCCTGGGCAGGCAGGGGCAACGGGTCCGGCAGGGGCTGCTCCTGGACGGCGCCAGCCATCACGGATTCCCCGGACTGCGGCGCCGCCGTATGGGCCAGGATGCCCGCGCCCGCGGCTTCCATGCCCGCGCCGGGGTGGGCTGCTGGTGCCGTGGATGAGACTTCAACAGCCTGGTCAGATTCCGGGGCCGTGTTCATGGCACCCGGCGCATCGTCCACGGCTGCCGGTTGATCCTGCGCGGGAGCAGGGACCACCTCGGCGGGAACGTCCACTTGCACGGCATCCAAGGGCGGGACGGGCAACGGAACAGTTCCGGTCAAAAGATCTGAAACCGGTTGGAGCACAGGCTCCAGGACCGGAACCGCCTCGGCTGCAGGGGCTGCGACTTCCTGGGCTACACCGGCAGCCACAGTATCGGCCAGCTCAGCAAGGGGAGCCGAGACCTCTGAAACCGTTCCGGCCGGAACCACCTGGTCCACCACGGGAACGGCGGCAATAAGGTTGTCCGCGAGGCCGGCAACCGGCGTTACGACAGGCTGCAGCAGCCCGGGGGACGCGGCTGGTCCAGCCGCGGACCCCGCAGGGACCGGTGAAACCGCAGCTGCAAGATCCTGGCTCAGGGAAGACACCGAACTGGTGGCGCCGCCGAGCAGTGAAGTGGAATCGGTCCCGGCATCGGCAGTTGCAGCCGTTGATGAAAGAGTCAACCAGGTGGCCGCGGCTGCTCCTGCCAGGAGCAGCGGGCGCAGGGCATGCCATGGCGAACTACTACGAGCCATGCGTACCACCCCCCAGTGACCGGCGCAATCGATGCTTTCTAAATGCTAAGACTGCTTATCGCCTGAAGTCCAGCATTCACTAAAGGGAATTTACAAATGCCCGAAACGGGTGCAGAAACTGTCAAGGCAGAATCGGGCAGTCACAGTGGCGTGACCAGCGGGCAAAAGCTGCCCGCCGCCGTCGAACGCAGCCTTTGATGATCCTGCTAGTGGCTGTCGTTGGGGTAGGTCACGCCGAGCTGTGCGCGCACACCGTCGAAGAGGCGCATGGTGTTCAGGGTGTCCTCAAGCGGCATGACCGGACTCTCGGTCAGCCCCTGCTGGACGCACCTCATCACCTCGCGCAGCTCGTAGGCGTAGCCCTTTCCCACGACGTCGAAGGTCTCCGTCCGGCGGTCCTCCCACCCCTTGGTGATGACCAGCTCGCGGGGGTTGTTGATGGAGCCCACGCTTTGCAGGAAGCCCAGGCTGCCGGCCACCGTGGCAGTGCGGGGTCCGTGGGCCAGCAGGGAGGAGGTGAGCTGGACCTGGGCGGCGTGGCCGTAGCCAAGGCTCAGGGCGTTCTGCGCATCGACGCCGTCGTCGTTGACGAAGCCCGTGGCGCTGACGGTCTGCGGGAAGCCAAGCGTGCCGAGCGCCCACAGGAGCGGGTACACGGACAGATCCAGCAGTGCGCCCCCGCCGTCCTTCCGGGCCCACAGCCTGGCGGTGGGGGAGTACGGAGCCGGGAAGCCAAGGTCAGCGGTCACCCAATGGATGTCGCCCAGCTCTCCGGAAGCAGCGATGTCGAAGGCACGCTGCATCGAGGGCAGGAACCGGCTCCAGACCGCCTCCATGAGGAAGAGCTTGCGGCTGCGCGCCACCTCGATGAGTTCCGCCGCTTCCCGGGCGTTGATGGTGAAAGCCTTCTCGCACAGCACGTGCTTGCCGGCGTTGAGGGCAGCGAGAACCATCTCGTGGTGCTGCGCGTGCGGCGTCGCGACGTACACAACATCCACGGCGTCATCGGCCAGCAGCCGCTGGTAGCCGGGCACCCCGCCGTCGTCCCCGTACGCCTTGGAAAAGTCATACGCCACGGCAAACGCGTCCGCGGTGTCCTGCGCCCTGGAACTGACCGCATACAGCTCGGCATCTTCAAGCAGCGCGAGATCCTGCGAGACGGCGCGGGCAATGCTGCCCGTGGCGATGATTCCCCAGCGCAGGGGAGCCCCGGTGGCGGACCGGGGATCCTGGTTGGGCTGGCTGGAAAGCCACGGCTTTGCGATCGGAGCAGTCATAGCTGCAATCCTGTCACAGGGCCGCCGGACGGCCCCGGAATTCCGCGCCCCGTGCCGTGGCTAACAGCGGAAAGAGGCCGACGGCGGGAGGACGCTTTGGGCGCTTCCCCCGCCGACGGCCCTGCCGGGCCCGTCTTCTCCGGGTCAGGCCGTGGCGGCGACGGCGCTCCGTCCCCGGACCGGCTCTTCCGTCAGCTGGCCCTGCTGCAGGCGGAACCGGCGGTCGGTCTTGTTCGCCAGGATCCTGTCGTGGGTGACCACCAGGATGGTGGTGTTGTGGTCGCGGCTCAGCGAGCTGAGGAGCTCGATGATGTGGTCGCCGGTCTGCTCATCCAGGTTGCCGGTGGGCTCGTGGCCAGGATCAGTTTCGGCTCATTGGCCAGGGCGCGGGCAATGGCCACGCGCTGCTGCTCGCCGCCGGAGAGCCTGTTGATCCGCCGGTCGTGCTTGGACGGATCAAGCTGGACCTGTTCCAGCAGGTCCTTGGCGCGCTGCAGCCGCGCGGCCTTGCGGACCCCGGCGAACTCCATGGGCAGCATGACGTTGTCCACGGCGGACAGGTTGGGGATCAGGTTGAACTGCTGGAACACGAAGCCGATGTCCCTGCGCCGGTATTCCGTCAGCTTGGTGTCCGGCAGGCTTGCCAGGCTCACGCCGTCCACCACGACGTCCCCGCTGGTGGGTTTGTCCAGCGCGCCCAGCAGGGACAGCAGGGTGCTCTTGCCGCTGCCGCTCTTGCCCACGATGGAGGCCAGGGTGCCCTGCTCCAGGACAAAGCTGACATCGTTGACCGGCTTG
Organism: Pseudarthrobacter sp. LMD1-1-1.1; assembly: GCF_040676255.1. Classification (NCBI taxonomy): domain Bacteria; kingdom Bacillati; phylum Actinomycetota; class Actinomycetes; order Micrococcales; family Micrococcaceae; genus Pseudarthrobacter; species Pseudarthrobacter sp. LMD1-1-1.1. Next base: position 187,189 of record NZ_JBEGHP010000023.1, read on the forward strand.
ATGGTGCGGTCACCGGAGTTGAAGGTGCGGACCAGGTTCTTGACTTCAATCATGGCTATTCTCCTCGCAGGACTTCGATGGGACGGATGCGCGCGGTAAGCAGCGCGGGCACCAGGGCGCCGATAATGGCCACGCAGAACACGGCGGCGATGCCACCGGCGATCACGCCCGGCGATGCGCTCGCGGTGACCGAGTTCAGGAGCTGGGAGGCGCCGCCGAAGGGGCCGCCCTGGCCGCCCGGGAAGCCGCCCGCCCCGCCGGGGCCGCGGCCCGTGCTGGCAGTGGTTGTGGTGGTGTTGCTGCTGATCAGGGCCGAAGCGATCCCCCCGCTGGCGAAGGATGCGATTGCTGCCCCCACTGCGCTGCCCAGGGCCGCGAGGACCAGGGCTTCGAGGACGAACTGCAGGCCGATGGTGCGGTTGGGGGCGCCGATGGCTTTCAGGACCCCGATTTCGCGGCGGCGCTCGCGGACCAGCATCACCATGATGAGCAGGATGATCAGGCCAGCGGTTCCGAGGGCGGCAATGAAGGCGATGAAGGAGATGTTCTTGACGCTGTCCAGGGAGCTGACGGCGGTCTGCAGGTTCTGCCCCTGGGTGACGTCGGCCTTGCCACTGCCCAGGGCGGCCTGCAGGGCCGTCTTGGTGGTGGCGACGTTGTCCATGGAATTGACCGTGACGATCATGCTGGACAGTTCGCCCGGTGTCCCGGCGAGCGACTGGGCGGTGGGGAGCGTGAGGTAGGCGGCGTTGTTCCCGAACGCCGTACCGGCGTCGAACAATCCGGTCACCGTGTAGGTCTGGTCGTTGATGGTGAAGGTGGACCCAACGGTGAGGCTGTTTTTCTCCGCCAGCGTGGTGCCCAGCAGTGCTCCCGTGGACGCTGCCGAGTAGTCGCCCAGTCCGGTGCCCTGCGTAATGTTCAGTGCCTTGCCCGTGGTGTCCACTTCAGCGCCGATACCCGTGGCGGTGATCGGCAGGGACCGGACCGGCTGCTGCGTGCTTCCGGTGGATCCGGTGGTTCCGTTGGCCTGCTGGTTGCGGTTGCCCAGGGTGCCTGCATCCACCGCGGCGGTGAGGCTTGTGGTCAGGGGCGCTGCGGCCTGGCCGCCGGGGCCTCCCTGCCCGGTTTGGCCGCCCGGTGCGGTTTGTCCAGCCTGCGCCGTTTGTGCCGCGGCAGCCGCCGCGTTCCGCAACCGCAGGGATGAGGTCCCGACGACGGCGCTGACGTTGGGGACGCCGGCGGCGGTGGCTGCCTGGTCGGCTGTGAGCGGCTCTCCGCCGCCTTCGAAGCCTTGGCCGCCGGCGGGGTTGACGGTCAGGACGGTGCCGACGGAGGCGTTGAGCTCCTGCACTTTCGCCCCGACTGCCTGGTTCGCCACCAGCATGGCCAGTGCCAGGCCAATGGCGACGGCCAGCACCGCAACAACAGCTGCGGTGCGGACCTTGTTTCTGAAGGCATTGCCTACGCTTCGGGCAAGGACGCTCACGTTACTCCTATGGCTCAGGTGCCGGCGCGGGAGGCCGGCTTCCCATCAACCCTCGCCGGGCATCCTGTGCCGCAATCCGGCCGGACCTGTGTTTGGCCTGTGAAGGATGTTGCTGTTGAGGCAGGACACAGGAAAGCCCGGTCCTGTTGAAGGACCGGGCTTTCCGCTTGCCGGGGTTTACCCGGCGTTACCGACTGTGTTACTTGGTGATCGGGCCGAGTACGGGATCGTCCGTGTAGGCCGTCTTGACGTTGGCCGAGGTCACGATGACCGGCTCCAGCAGGTAGGCGGGAACAACCTTGTTGCCATTGTTGTAGGACTTGTCGTCGTTGACCTCAGGCTTCTTGCCGGCCTGCAGGTCCTTGACCATGGTGATGGCGTGCTCAACGAGCTTGCGGGTGTCCTTGTTGATGGTGGAGTACTGCTCGCCTGCGATGATCGACTTGACCGACTCAACCTCGGAGTCCTGGCCGGTGACAACCGGGATCGGCTTGCCGGCAGCCTTGACCGAGGTCAGGATTGCGCGGGCCAGGGTGTCGTTGGGGGAGAGGACGCCGTCCACGTTGGCGCTGGTGTAGCTGCCGCTGAGCAGGGTGTCCATGCGGCGCTGGGCGTTTTCAGCCTTCCAGCCCTGGGTCACGGCCTGCTCGAAGCTGTTCTGCCCGGAGACGACCTTCAGGGTGCCGTCGTCGATCTTGGGCTTCAGGACGCTCATGGCACCGTTGAAGAACACCTTGGCGTTGGCATCGTCCGGGGAACCGGCGAACAGTTCGATGTTGTAAGGACCAGTGGGCTTCTTCGCCTTCATGCCGTCCAGCAGGGCCTGGCCCTGGAGCACGCCGACCTTGAAGTTGTCATAGGCCACGTAGTAGTCCACGTTGTCCGTGTTCAGCAGGAGCCGGTCGTACGCGATGATCGTGGCGCCGGCGTCCTTGGCCTGCTTGAGCTGGGTACCCAGCTGGGAGCCGTCGATGGCGCCCACGATAATGACCTTGGCACCCTTGGTGACCATGGCGCTGATCTGGTTCTGCTGCTCCGACACGCCGCCGTTGGCGAACTGGACGTCAGCCTTGAACCCGGCACCGTTGAGGCCGTCGTTGAACAGCTTTTCGGCCAGGACCCAGTTTTCACTGGTCTTCTGGGGGAGGGCAACGCCGATGGAGGACTTCTGGTCGAATCCCGCGGCACCGGTGCTGGACCCGCCGGACGGCTCCGAGCGGCCGCAGCCCGTCAGCGCCAGTGCTGCGATGGCAGCTACCGCTGCGGCCTTTCCTGCTTTACCAAACATTCGCATTGTTGGTTCTCTTTCTTTGAGTGATGGAACGGTATTCAGGCTGCAAACTTCAGGCTTCCCTGGCGATCGCTTCCTTGGTGGAGGTGGTTTCGTCGGGCTGGACGGGGCTGCTGGGTCCGCCGGAGGGACGGTTCATGTTCCGGGTCAGCATGCCGATGATGGAGCGTTTGCCCTGGGACTTGTTGTAGACGTCGAAGGCGACGGCGATCAGGAGCACCAGGCCCTTGATGATCTGGGTGAGGTCGGCGCCGACGCCGAGGAGCTGCAGGCCGTTGTTGAGCACTGCCATGACCAGGCCACCAATGATGGAGCCGACCACGGTACCCACACCGCCGGTCACTGCCGCGCCGCCAATGAAGACGGCGGCGATGGCGTCCAGCTCCCAGCCCACGCCGTCGAAGGGTCCTGATGCGGTGGAGCGGCCCACGAAGATCATGCCGGCCAGGCCGGCCAGGATGGACATGTTCATCATGACCAGGAAGTTGACCTTCTTGGACTGGACGCCGGAGAGTTCGGCCGCATGCCGGTTGCCGCCGACGGCGTAGACGTGGCGGCCCAGGATGGTGCGGGAGGAGATGAAGCCGTAGATCAGTACCAGCACGGCGAGGATCAGGCCGGGGATGGGGAACGAGGTGCCGGGACGGCCGGTGGCGAAGAGGTACGTGGCGTAGAGGATGGCGGCGCAGATGAGCACCAGCTTCAGCACGGTGACCCACATTTCGGGGACCTCGGCGCCGAGCGCCTTGGCCCGGGCCCGGGAGCGCAGTTCGCCCACCACGACGAAGACCGCGACTGCGACACCCATCAGGATCGTGAGGTTGTTGTAGCCGGTGTCCGGACCCACCTCGGGCAGGTAGCCGGAGCCGATGTACTGGAAGTCGTTGGGTACGGGAATGGTGTTGGACTTGCCCACGAACTGGTTGAAGCCGCGGAAGAGGAGCATGCCGGCCAGCGTCACGATGAAGGCGGGGATGCCCACATACGCGGTCCACCAGCCTTGCCAGGCGCCGATGACCGCGCCCAGCACCAGGCCCAGCAGGACGCCTGCCCACCACGGGATGCCCCAGTCGCGGATGGCGAGGGCGACGGTGACGCCGACGAACGCGGCGACGGAGCCGACCGAGAGGTCGATGTGGCCTGCGATGATCACCAGCACCATGCCGATGGCCAGGATCAGGATGTAGGAGTTGCCGTTGAAGAGGTTGATGACGTTGCCGGGGGTCAGCGTCCGGCCTTCGGTGGCGAACTGGAAGAAAATGATCAGGGCCACGAGGGCAAAGATCATGCCGAATTGGCGGGTGTTGCCGCCAAACAGCTTTTTGAGGGCGTTCATGGTGTCAGTCCTTGTGTCCGGAAGGTTCTGGATGGGCCAGAGGGTCAGGCGGCTTTTCGGGTGGCGGAGGTCATCAGCTTCATCAGGCTTTCCTGGCTGGCCTCGTCTTTGTTCAGGACACCTGTGATGGCGCCTTCGAAGATGGTGTAGATGCGGTCGGACAAGCCCAGGAGCTCGGGCAGTTCGGAGGAGATCACGATGACTCCCTTGCCCTGGTTGGCCAGCTGCTGGATGATCCCGTAGATCTCGTATTTGGCTCCGACATCGATGCCGCGGGTGGGTTCATCCAGGATCAGCAGGTCCGGGTCGGTGAACATCCACTTGGCCAGGACCACCTTCTGCTGGTTGCCGCCGGACAGCTTGGCCACGCCTTCCTCCACGGAGGGCGTCTTGGTGCGCAGTGACTTGCGGTACTGCTCGGCCACCGTGAACTCCTGGTTGGGGTCAACCACCGAGTTGTGGCTGATCTTCTTCAGGGCGGCTGCCACGGTGGTGGTCTTGATGTCATCGAGGAGGTTCAGGCCCAGGGTCTTGCGGTCCTCGGTGACGTATCCCAGCCCGGCGTCGATCGCCTGGCGGACGTTCTTGAGGACCACTTCCTTGCCGTCCTTGTAGATGTGGCCGTCAATGAAACGGCCGTAGGAGCGGCCGAAGACGGAGCGGGCCAGTTCGGTGCGTCCGGCGCCCATGAGGCCGGCGAACCCTACGATTTCTCCGCGGCGGACGTAGAAGCTGGAGTTCTTGCAGATCAGGCGGTCCTGGACGTTGGGGTGGCCCACGGTCCAGTTCTTGACCTCGAAGAACACCTCTCCGATCTTGGGGGTGTGGTCCGGGAACCGGGATTCGAGGGTGCGGCCCACCATGCCCTTGATGATGCGGTCCTCATCCACGCCGTCCTTCTTGACGTCGAGCGTCTCGATGGATTTGCCGTCGCGGATGATGGTGATGGAATCGGCGATCTGCTCGATCTCGTTGAGCTTGTGGGAGATGATGATCGACGTGATGCCCTTGGCCTTCAGGCCCAGCATCAGGTCCAGCAGGTGCTGTGAATCCGATTCGTTCAGGGCTGCGGTGGGCTCGTCCAGGATGAGGATCTTCACGGACTTGTTCAGGGCCTTGGCAATTTCCACCAGCTGCTGCTTGCCGACGCCGATTTCCTTGATGGGGGTATCGGGGTCGTCCCGCAGGCCGACCCTGGCCAGGAGGTCCAGGGACCGCAGGCGGGCCTCGCCCCAGTCGATGATGCCGCGCTTGGTGGGCTCGTTGCCCAGGAAGATGTTCTCCATGATGGACAGTTCGGGGATCAGCGCCAGTTCCTGGTGGATGATCACGATGCCGGCGTGCTCGCTGGCCCTGATGTCCCGGAACTGCTGGACCTGCCCCTGGTAGACGATGTCGCCGTCGTAGCTTCCGTACGGGTACACGCCGGACAGGACCTTCATGAGGGTGGATTTGCCGGCGCCGTTTTCGCCGCAGATGGCGTGGATTTCGCCTGCCTTCACCCGGAGGCTCACGTTCGACAAGGCTTTAACGCCGGGAAATTCCTTGGTGATGGACCGCATCTCGAGAATGACCGGGTCCGCGTGCGTGGTCTGGGACGTCATGAGCCCTAACCCTCCAATGCAATGACTTCTTTGTCCGGCCGGCAAAGCGCAGGGCCGTCTGAACCAAAAGTAAACTGGATCACAGCTATTGTCGTCAAGTCTTTAACGCAATTGCTGGATAACGAAATGGTCTACGCCTTGCGGATCCCGGCGTGCTGGAACACCAGGGCGGCGGCGCCAAGCGCCTCCGCGCGGTCCCCGAGCGAGGACATGGTGAGGGTTGTCGTCTCGCCGATCACGGGCACTGCATGGCGGATCAATCCTCTGCGGATGGGGTCCAGCAGGATGTCGCCCAGGCCCGCCAGGGGCCCTCCCACCACGATGACCTCAGGGTTGATCAGGTTGGCCACATTGCCCAGTGCGCGGCCCACGGCCAGTCCGGCATCGTCCACGACCCTAAGGGTGGCGGAGTCGCGGTTCAGGGCCTTGCGGACAATGTCGGCCGGAGTCATCGGCGGGTCTTCGCCGCGGCTGAGGAGCTCGATCATGGTGGTGGTGGAGGCGATGGTTTCCAGGCAGCCTCGGTTGCCGCAACGGCACACCAGGCCCTGCTCATGGATGGTCGCGTGCCCTATTTCGCCGGTGATTCCCACGTTGCCGTAGTAGGGGGCGCCGTTGAGGATCAGGCCGGCGCCGATGCCCGATCCGATCTTCATGAACATCAGGTTGCTGACCCCCGAATGCTGCCCCCAGGTCACCTCCGACCAGGCGCCCAGGTTGGCGTCGTTGTCAACAAACACGGGGATTCTCAAGGTTTCCTCAAGGTGCTGAAGGATGTTGATGCCTACCCACTCCGGGAGGATGGCGCCTTGGGCGACCGTTCCCGTCCGCCGGTCGATGGGCCCCGGAATGCCGACGCCGGCCCCGACGACGGAGGAGCGTTCCACCCCGCTTTCCCGCAGCAGCTTTTCCAGCAGGGCCACGGCGGCCTGGATGCCGTCGTCCGCCTGGTGGCCCAGGGGGAGCATTACCGACTCCTCCGCAATGACGTGGTAGCTCAACGAGGCGAGGACCACCCGCAGGTGCCGCCGGCCGAAGTCGATCCCGACTGCCACGGCCCCGTTGCTGTTCAGCCGGACGTTCAGGGCCCGCCGCCCCGAACTGGTGATGGGCTCTGTTGACGCCAGACCGGAATCGAGCATGATCTTGACGATGTTCGAGACGGTGGCGGTGGACAGTCCCGTCTGCCGGGCCAGTTCCGCCTGGGTGGACGGGCCGCCCATCAGGGTCTCGATAATCCGCTGCTGGTTCAGCTGCCGCAGGGCGGACTGCGATCCGGGATTTTTAGGTTTGCTCCTCGTTGAGCGCGTAGTTGCGGACATGCTAAGAAGATTGCCCTACCGCTGCGCTTGTAGTCAAGAAGTTAACGCATGGCTGCGTCGAATGCAGTTGGGGACGGTACGCAGGGCCCAGGCCGGATCCCCGTGCATTCCGTCCCGGCATGCCTGCGGGTGGGTCCAAACGACCCGTCATCCGCCGCCTGCGGCTGGCTAGGCTGGTAGGCGGAAACAATCCAGCCCAGCCCTGTTCCCGTGGCCGGGCATGAAGAAGGTGGTAATGATGCTGCTCTCCGTCCTGCAGGCGAATGCGGTGGTCCTGGATATTGGGGTCAACCTGCGCACCGTGGACGATGCCGCCCGCCGGGCCGCGCAGGTCGGTGCCGACGTGCTGCTCACGCCGGAACTGTTTCCTGTGGGCTATGCCCCGCTGCGGCTGCGCAGCGAACTGGATCCGGCGGCCCTCCCCGCCATCCGCGCCCGCCTGGCGGACACCGCGCGCCGGCACAGGATCGCGCTCGTCTACAGCCTGCCCGTCCCGGTGCGCACTGAACCACCATCCGCCGGTGCGGCCGGATGGCACATTTCAGCCACCCTGGTGGACGCCCACGGCATGGAAATCCTCAACTACGCCAAGGTGCACCTCTTTGGCAACGAGGAACGCGAGGCATTTGTCGCAGCCGCGGAACCTCCCGCCGTCGTGGATTTCCACGGCATCCCTACCTCGCTGCTGATCTGCTACGACATCGAGTTCCCCGAGGCCGCACGGGCGGCTGCTGCCCGGGGTGCCGAGCTGCTCCTGGTGCCCACCGCATTGTCGGCCGGCTTCGAGGCAGTACCGCAGGTGCTTGTCCGCGCCCGTGCGCTGGAAAGCCAGCTCACTGTGGCGTACGCCAACCACTGCGGAAGCGAGGACGCCTACGCTTTTGGGGGCGGAAGCGTGGTGGCGGGGCCCGACGGGACGCTCCTCGCCGAGGCCGGCGATGCCCCGGCGCTGCTGTTTGCCGAGGTGGGCACGGAGGCCGTCCGGGCAGCACGCAATGCAGTCCCGTACCTGCGGGAACGCCGGCCCGGGCTGTACCGGGAGTGGGAGGCAGCCCTGCTGCGGGAACCGGGCCACCCTGGGGGCATCGGCGCCTAGCCGCTGCCCGTCAGCCAGTCCCGTCCCTCAGTCAGCCCTGCCCGCCAAGCTGTCTGCGTACTGCAGCGCAATCCACAGCTCTGCCCGCACCTGTGCCTGGTTCAGGTCCATCTGGAGCAGCTCGCCAAGGACGCCGATCTGCCGCCGGACGCTGTTCCGGTGCAGGCCCAGCAGTTTGGCGGACGCGTCCCAGCTGCCGTTCTCGCTGAGCCAGCCGCGGAGGACGGCCAGCAGCGGATGGCGCCGGTCCGGCTCCAGCGCCAGGACCGGCTGCAGGAGGCGTTCGGCCAGCAAAGTCCCGGCCTCACGGCCCAGCAGGCCGGTGACGGACCAGGACACCTCCTCGGCCCGGATGCTCTGCCCGCTTCTCTGGACCTGGCCGCGCAGGGAGGTGGCCCGCTGGTAGGCGGCGGACAAGCCGGCGAGCTCGGTCGGTTCACCGACCACCAGGCGCCACCCGAGCTTCTCCACATCGGCAAGCAGGGCATCATCCACCCTGAGCCGGGTCACGGCGGCGAAGCCGTAGTCAGTGATCTCCACCAGTTTTGTGTCGAGCATCCGGCGCCACTGCAGCAGTTCCCGGACCGGGCCGTCACCTGCCGGCCACTGGGGCGCTTCCACGTTGATGCCCTGCACAACCCGCATGGGCGCGGACCGGGTGGAGGAAAGGCTCTGCGCCAGCAGGTCCTTGAGCCCGTTCACATGCCTGGTCCCGCCCGCGGTGAGGCTTTCGGGGTGCAGCAGGACAGCGGTGGCCAGCTGGCTTGGAGCCAGCGACCCGCTGGTGCGTTGCCGCACCAGCAGTTCGAGCAATCCGACCGCGGACTGGACCACGTTGTTCTGTGCGGGGGTCAGCGGAACGTCGGAGCCCAGAACCAGGGCGCCAAGATTGGCATCCTTGGTGCTGCGCAGCGGATGGCCCACCACCAGCGCCGAGCCCGGCAGGTCAAAGCCGTCCATCTCCACCCGGGGGCCGCGGCCGGACAGCAGCCGTTCCAGCATCGGTTCCAGCAGGGAAAGTTCGACGGCGGTGCTGCCGCCGGCACTGGTGCCGCGTGCCCGGACCCGGCCGTCCGCCCCCACCATGACCGCCCATACAGGCACGCGCTGGACCAGGGCGGCCAGCAGTTCATGCTCCGGCCTGGGGGAGAGGACGGCCCGCATGAGTTGCCGGTTGGTCTCCGCCAGCTGCCGGAAAACCCGGGCATTGTCGGTCTCCAGGAGTTGTGAGAACTGGAGGCCGATCGCCGCGAACGGAAGCGACTCAGGCACCTCGAACAGGGTGAGGTTGTGCCGCCGGCACGCGTCCAGCACCACGTCCGGGACGGCATCGAAGTAGGGCCTGATCCCGAACCCGAGGGCCGCCACCTTGGCCTCCACCAGCCGCCGGACATACGCATCCACCCTGGGCGGCGTGCCGCCGTCCCCCAGGAAGGGAAGTCCGGCGGTGAGCAGGAACTCACCCTCCGGCAAATAGGGTGTGGGGTCCTCCAGTTCGCTGGGTTCAACCCACCGCAAAAGACGGCCGCCGCTGCCGCCGTCGTGGAGCGTTTTCAGCAGCGGCGGCAGCTGGTCAAGGAACTGCTGGAGGGTGACGAAGCTCAGCCGTCCGGACTCCGCGGGTCCCACGGTCATGGCTCGCACCGGCGTCGACCGGCACCCGGCAGCCGGCGCACCCGGCGGCCGCAGGCGCCGGATTGCAGGATCCGCTGCGTTTGTGCATAAAGTCTCACGGTGGATCACTATAAGTCATTTTGCACCAGGTTGAGAGTTGGCTCACATGCCAATGTTGGTCAGGGGAAACCGACAACTACTCTGAAGGGACGTCAACGGTGACTGTGCCTGTAACCACCGAAAAACCCATTGCGCCAAGCATTGGACGGCCCGGCCTCCGGGCCCAGCTGCTCCGGCGTAAACCGATAGGCCACATGGTCAGCGAAGCCGAAGGCGCCGGTGGGGGAACCGGCCTGGTGCGCAGCTTCGGCGTCCTGCACCTGACGATGATCAGCGTGGGTGCCACCCTGGGGACGGGCATCCTGGTGATCCTCGGCGAATCGGTTCCGCTGGCCGGACCGGCCATCTGGATTTCATTCATCATCGCCGGCCTGGCCGCGCTGCTCTCCGCGGTGTCGTACGCCGAGATGGCCGGCCTGGTCCCGGCCGCAGGGTCGAGCTACTCCTACTCATACGCCACCATGGGGGAGGGCATGGCCTGGATCTGCGGATGGTGCCTCGTCCTTGAATACGCCGTTTCCGTGGCCGCCGTGGCGGTGGGTGCGGGCCAGTACGTCAACGAAACGCTGGCTGTGTTCGGGCAGGTGCTGCCCGACGCGATGTCCCAGCCCCCCGGCGACGGCGGCCTGGTGAACGTTCCGGCGGTGGCCATCGTGGTGCTCGCCACCGTCCTGCTGGTCCGCGGTGCCCGGGAAAGCGCCTGGATCAACACCGCCATCGTCATCGTCAAAGTAGGCATCCTGCTGTTCTTCTGCGCCGTGGCTTTTACCGCCTTCAACGCAGGAAACTTCGAGCCGCTCATGCCCATGGGGGCCGCAGGCGTCTCCGCCGCCGCCTCCAGGGTGTTCTTTTCCTACATTGGGTTCGACGCCGCCTCCACGGCCGGCGAGGAAGCCCGGAACCCCAAGCGCGACCTGCCCCGCGCCATCCTGCTGTCCATGGTGATCGTCACCGGCATCTACGTCCTGGTGGCCGTTGCCGCCATCGGCGCCCGCCCCTGGGGCTGGTTCGACGGAACCGAAGCCGCCCTGGTCCAGATCCTCGAGGAGACCACGCACCAGCCGTGGATTGCGTTGGTCTTCTCCGTCGGCGCTGTCCTTGCGATCGCCAGCATCGTCCTCACCGTCCTCTACGGGCAGACCCGCATCCTCATGTCGATGTCCCGGGACGGACTGGTGCCCGCGGTCTTCAGCCGCGTCTCACCCCGCACCGGCACCCCGGCCGCCGGTACCCTGATCGTCGGCACCGCCGTCGCCCTCACCGCAGGGCTGGTGCCGCTTGGCGCCCTGGCCGACGCCACCAGCATCGGAACCCTGTTCGCGTTCGCGCTGGTCAACGTGGCCGTTATCTACCTGCGCCGCAACCGCCCGGACCTGAAGCGCAGCTTCCGGGTGCCGCTGTACCCCATCACCCCCGTCCTGGGCACGCTCATGTGCGCCTACCTGATGGCAAACCTTGGCGCCGAAACCTGGGTGGTGTTCGGCGCGTGGATGCTCGTGGGCATCGCCATCTACTTCGGCTATGGACGCCGGAACTCCAAGGTAGCGGCCCTGAGCGAGCTCGACTACCGTGAACTGACCGCCAAGGCCCCCGGCCAGGAACCTGTGAAAGCAGAACAATCATGACCATCGCCACCGAACTGCCTGCCTCCGACCCCTCCAGCACCTCCACGCCGCCGGCGGACGCGGCAGGGCGGGGCACCGGTGAACAGGCAGCTCCCATCACCATGCTGAACCCCGATTTCCCGTTCAGCTACGACCACTACCTGGCCCACCCGGACGGACTGGGAACCGTCCCGCCGGAGCTGCACGGCACGGAGGTGGCCGTCATCGGCGCCGGGCTGTCCGGGCTGGTGACCGCCTATGAACTGATGAAACTCGGACTGCGGCCCGTGGTCTATGAAGCGGACCAGATCGGCGGCCGGCTCCGCACCGCAGCCTTCCCGGCGGCGCCCGGCGTGGTGGCGGACCTGGGCGGCATGCGGTTCCCGGTCTCCGGCAAGGCCTTCTACCACTACGTGGACCTGCTGGGCCTGGAGACCCAGGACTTCCCCAACCCCTTGGCCGAGGCCACCTCCAGCACGGTGATCGAACTGGCAGGCAAGAAGTACTACGCGGAAAAGCCGGGCGACCTTCCGCCGTTCTTCCGTGAAGTGGCCGACGCCTGGAAGGCGGCAGTCAACGACGGCGCCAAGTTCGTGCAGATGCAGGACGCCATCAAGGCGCGGGACATGCCCAGGATCAAGGAACTCTGGAATGAGCTGCTCCCGCTCATGGATGAACAGACCTTCTACGGATTCATCGCCGCCAGCGACTCCTTTAAGAAGGCAGGATTCGCCCACCGTGAAGCCTTTGGCCAGGTGGGGTTCGGCACCGGAGGCTGGGACACGGACTTCCCCAACTCCATCCTGGAAATCCTCCGCGTGGTCTACACCGACGCAGACGACCAGCACCGGCTGATCCGCGGGGGAGCGCAGCGGCTGCCCGAGGCACTGTGGCAGCACGCGCCGTCGGACCTGGTGCACTGGCCGGCCGGCACCTCCCTGGCCTCGCTGCACTCCGGCTCGCCCCGCGGCGCTGTGGGGAAGATCAGCCGGGACCCGGACGGAAACCTGCGGGTCCGGGAGCGTTGGGGCCGCGAGGCCAGCTACCCGGCCGTGGTTACCACATGCCAGTCGTGGCTGCTGTCCACCCGCATCCACACCGAGGAGGCCCTGTTCCCGGCCGAACTGTGGACCGCCATGGAGAAATCGCATTACATGCAGTCCTCCAAGACCTTTGTGATGGTGGACCGGCCCTTCTGGAAGGACATCGACCCCGAAACGGGCAACGAGGTCCTGTCCATGACCCTGACGGACAGGCTGAACCGCGCCACCTACCTGCTGGACAACGGCCCGGACCAGCCCGCCGTCATCCTGTTGTCCTACACCTGGAATGACGACGCCCTGAAGTGGCTGGCCCTGGACGCGGACGAGCGCGTGGAACTGATGCTGCACTCGCTGGAGCAGATCTACCCCGGCGTGGACATCGCCGGGCACATCGTGGGCCAGCCCATCACCGTGTCCTGGGAAGCGGACCCCAACTTCATGGGGGCCTTCAAGGCCAACCTCCCCGGACACTACCGCTACCAGCAGCGGCTGTTCACGCACTTCAAGCAGGACAGGCTGCCGGAATCCCAGCGCGGCATCTTCCTGGCAGGCGACGACGTCTCCTTCACCGCCGGCTGGGCAGAAGGCGCCGTGACCACCGGGCTGAACGCGGTGTGGGGCGTGGTGAAGCACCTGGGCGGGTCATCGGCGCCGGGGAACCCGGGCCCAGGCGACCTGCTGGACGAGTTCGGGCCGATCAGCCTGGATTAGCCTTCAGAAGCGTGGAGCTCGCGGTGTTTCGCCGCGAGTTCCACGTAGCGCGCCGCATTGGCGCGGACGCCGTCGAACTCTTCATCGGTGAGTTCGCGGCGCACCTTGGCGGGTACGCCCGCCACCAGCGAGCGGGGCGGAACCACCGTACCTTCGAGCACCACGGCGCCGGCGGCCACCAGCGAACCGGCGCCGATTACTGCACCGTTGAGGACGGTGGCGCCCATGCCGATCAGGCAGTCGTCCTCCACCGTGCAGCCATGCACGACGGCGGCGTGCCCCACGCTGACGCGCTGGCCCACCGTGCAGGGGAAGCCGGGGTCGGCGTGCAGCACCACATTGTCCTGCAGGTTGCTGCCGGCGCCCACGGTGATGGCCGCGGTGTCGGCCCGGACGGAGACGCCGTAGAAGGCGCTGGCGTCCGGGCCCAGGGCGGCCTTGCCGATGATCGAGGCCGATGGGGCCACGAACGCTGATTCATGGACAGCCGGGGAATTGCCGGCGAAAGGGTAGAGAGGAGCCATGGCTTCACCCTAAGCCACCGCTCCACCCCGCCGCTGGGACCTAGTTGAAGACCACCGTACGGTTGCCGTCCAGCAGCACCCGGTGCTCGGCATGCCACTGCACGGCCTGCACCAGCGTGCGGCCCTCCACGTCGCGGCCCATCTGCACGAACTGCTCAGGCGTGCGCGCATGGTCCACGCGGATGACTTCCTGTTCGATGATCGGGCCCTCGTCCAGGGCGGCGGTCACATAGTGTGCCGTGGCGCCGATCAGCTTCACGCCGCGGGCATGCGCCTGGTGGTACGGCTTGGCACCCTTGAAGGACGGCAGGAACGAATGGTGGATGTTGATGGCCTTGCCGGTCAGGTCGGTGCAGAGCTCGTCGGAGAGGATCTGCATGTAGCGGGCCAGGACGGTCAGCTGGATGTCGTGCTCGGCGATGAGGGCACGGAGCTTGTCCTCGGCCTGGACCTTGGTGTCCCTGGTCACGGGGATGTAGTGGAAGGGGATGCCGTAGAACTCGGCGAGCCCTGCCAGGTCCTGGTGGTTGGAGACGATGGCTGGGATTTCAATGGGGAGCGTGCCGGAACGCTGCTGGAAGAGCAGGTCGTTGAGGCAATGCGCCGAGGTGCTGGCCATCACCAGGGTGCGCACCTTGTCACCAACGGTATCGAGGTTCCACTGCATGGAGAACGCTTCCGCCACCGGTTCCAGCGCCGCCCGCAGCTCGGACTTGGGGGCTGCCGTGGTCACCTCCACGCGCATGAAGAAGTTGCCGGTGGAAGGGCTGCCGTACTGCTGCGAGTCCATGATGTTGCACCCTGCAACCAGCAGGGCTCCGGCCACGGCGTGGACGATTCCGGGGCGGTCCGGGCAGGACAGGGTGACGACGTACGCTTGGTTCAGCTGCTCTTGATTCACGCGTAATAGCCTACCCGCGCCGCGGGTGCCGGTTTTGGTAGGCTGGAAGGGTCGCAACTGGCGTTGGGTGGCTAACCACCAGGGAGCGGCAATCACGAAGACCACGGATCGTACGCCTGGGCCGAGGGTCATGTCTTGCCGGAATTGGGGTTGCCCCTGCGTCAGCACAGCAGCACCATGCCGGGCTTTCACGCCCTGTCATCAACGCGGTGCGGAAGCGCGCCAGCCGGTAGCCTGACCTAAGCAGTGCCCGTATCCCTAGCCAGGAGTTCTTCGTGACTACTACAGCCACCTCAACCACAGCCGTCAGCAACCAGCCGCTGGCTGAGCTTGACCCCGAAATTGCCGCAGTCCTTGAGCAGGAGCTCGGCCGCCAGCGCGGCACCCTGGAAATGATTGCTTCCGAGAACTTCGCGCCCCGCGCCGTGATGGAAGCCCAGGGCTCCGTCCTCACCAACAAGTACGCCGAGGGCTACCCGGGCCGCCGCTACTACGGCGGCTGCGAATACGTCGACGTTGCAGAACAGCTGGCCATCGACCGGGTCAAGGCCCTGTTCGGCGCCGAGTTCGCCAACGTCCAGCCGCACTCCGGTGCGCAGGCCAACGCCGCCGCGCTCTCCGCCATGATCACCCCCGGCGACAAGATCCTGGGCCTGTCCCTGGCCCACGGCGGCCACCTGACCCACGGCATGAAGCTGAACTTCTCCGGCAAGCTGTACAACGTGGCTGCCTACCAGGTGGAGGAAGACAACTTCCGCATCGATATGGACAAGCTCCGCGAGCAGGCCATCGCCGAAAAGCCCCAGGTCATCATTGCCGGCTGGTCCGCTTACCCGCGCCACCTGGACTTCGCAGCCTTCCGCTCCATCGCCGATGAAGTGGGCGCGCTCCTCTGGACCGACATGGCACACTTCGCAGGCCTGGTGGCAGCCGGCCTGCACCCCAGCCCGGTGCCGCACTCCGACGTCGTCACCTCCACCGTGCACAAGACCCTCGCCGGTCCCCGCTCGGGCGTGATCCTTGCCAAGGAGCAGTGGGCCAAGAAGCTCAACTCCAGCGTCTTCCCGGGCCAGCAGGGCGGCCCGCTGATGCACGTCATCGCTGCCAAGGCCGTGGCCTTCAAGATCGCCGGCACCCAGGAATTCAAGGAGCGCCAGGAGCGCGTCCTGGAAGGCGCCAGGATCATCGCCGACCGCCTGAACCAGGCCGACGTCGCCGAAGCCGGCGTCTCCGTCCTCACCGGCGGTACGGACGTGCACCTGGTGCTGGTTGACCTTCGCAACTCGCAGCTGGACGGCCAGCAGGCCGAGGACCTCCTGCACTCCGTGGGCATCACCGTCAACCGGAACGCCGTGCCGTTCGACCCCCGCCCGCCGATGGTCACCTCCGGCCTGCGCATCGGCACCCCGGCCCTGGCCACCCGCGGCTTCGGCGCCAACGAGTTCACCGAGGTTGCCGAGATCATCGCCACCGCCCTCAAGGCAGGCAGCAGCGCCGACGTCGAGGCCCTCCAGGCCCGCGTGGACAAGCTGGCGGCCGACTTCCCGCTCTACCCGCAGCACGAGCAGTGGTAAGCAATGACTGAAACCACAACCGCACAGATCCTTGACGGCAAGGCCACCGCCGCTGCCATCAAGGCCGAGCTGACCGAACGCGTGGCCGCACTCAAGGCCAAGGGCGTCACTCCCGGCATCGCCACTGTGCTGGTGGGCGCCGACCCTGCCTCGCAGCTGTATGTCTCCATGAAGCACAAGCAGTCGGTGCAGATCGGGATGAACTCCATCCAGCGCGAGCTCCCGGCGGACGCCACCCAGGAACAGGTAGAGGCCCTCATTGACGAACTCAATGCGGACCCCGCCTGCCACGGGTACATCGTGCAGTTGCCGCTGCCCAAGCACCTGGACACGGACGCCATCCTGGAGCGCATAGACCCCGCCAAGGACGCGGACGGGCTGCACCCCACCAACCTTGGCCGGCTGGTGCTGAACGTCAACAACAAGATCACCACCCCGCTGCCGTGCACGCCACGGGGAGTCATCGAGCTGCTGGAGCGCAACGGGTACAGCCTGGCCGGCAAGCACGTGGTGGTGGTGGGCCGCGGCGTCACCATCGGCCGCTCGATCGGCCTGCTGCTCACGCGGCGGGACGTCAACGCCACCGTGACCCTGACCCACACCGGCACCACCAACCTCTCGGAGCTGCTGAAGCAGGCGGACGTCATTGTGGGCGCGGCGGGCGTGAAGCACATCGTCAAGGCCGCGGACGTGAAGCCGGGCGCTGCCCTGCTGGACGTCGGCGTCACCCGCGAGACCGATCCGGAGACCGGCAAGAGCCGCGTCTACGGGGACATCGATCCTGCCGCTGCCGAGGTGGCCGGCTGGATCTCACCGAACCCCGGTGGAGTAGGCCCCATGACCGTGGCGCTGCTGATGACCAACGTTGTGGAGGCTGCCGAACGCGCAGCAGGCGTCGGGGAGTAGTCCCGGCCCAAACCGCTCGACGGCGGCACGGTAACTTTCGCAGGGAAGGTGCCGCGCCGCCGTCGGCCGTTTAAGCGCAGCGCAGGCTGAGCCAGGCGCGGCCGTGCACCTACTCCCGGGGGAGTACGGGCGCTACGCCGCCTATCTGATTACTTTCGCGGCCCGCGGGAATAGGCTCGGACCATGCAGCGCCGATTCAGGGGACCACCCACCGCCGTCATCGTGGTGGTGGTCGCCGTGATCCAGGTGGCGGGGTCGGCGTTCGCGTCGGTGCGCCAGCCTGGACACGCGCCGCTGGACCCCCTGGCGCTGGCATTGCTGCTGCTGGGGCCCGCCGCGCTGGCTTTCCGCCGGCGCGCGCCGCTGGTGATGCTGCCCGTTGCCGCCGGGGCCACCGCAGCCTACCTTGCCCTGGGCTACGCGTGGGGCCCGGTGGTCCTCTCCTTTGCGCTGGCACTGATCCTGACGGCGGCGGCCGGAAAGCGCGCTGTGGCATGGTCCGGGGCCGCGGCGGGAATCCTGGCATTGTTTTTGGCCGCCGCGCGCAGCGGCGATGAAGCGGCGTTCGTCCGCGCCTTCGCCGGGTCCTCATGGCTGGCCATCCTGGTCCTGATCGGGGAAGGGGTGCGGTTCCGCGGCGAACGGGTGGCCGAACGGCGCCGCCAGGAGGCCGCGGCGGAGCAGGCTGCCCGCGATGAATACCGGCTTGCCCTGGCGCGGGACATCCATGACGTGGTGGCCCATTCGCTCTCCCTGATCAATGTCCGGGCCTCGGTGGCGCTGCACCTGGGCGAGAAGGATCCGGCGCAGTTCCGCCCTGCCCTGGAGACCATCAAGGCAGCGAGCAGGGAATCACTGGCTGAAGTCCGCCAGCTGCTGGGCGTGCTCCGGGAAGATGCGCCGTTGAGCCCCACCAGCCGGCCCAGCCTGGCCCGGGTCCCGGAAGTCGTTGACAACGCGCGGCGGGCCGGGCTCGATGTCCGGTTCCAGGGCGGCCCGGACCTGGACCACGTTCCCGCTGCAGCCCAGGAAGCGGCATACCGGATTGTGCAGGAGGCCCTGACCAATGTGGTCCGGCATTCCGGGGCGCGGACGGCCCGGGTCTCCATCCACGGGGCGAAAGGGGAACTGCTGGTGACCATTGACGACGACGGCGCCGGGGCCGGCACAGCGCCTGACGGCAACGGCATCACCGGCATGCGGGAGCGGGTGGCGGCTTTGGGCGGCAGGCTTGAGCTGGGGCCGGCGCAGTCCGGTACGGGCTGGCGGGTCCGCGCGGTCCTCCCGCTGGCCGCTGATGCAGGGCAGGGACCAGGATGATCAGCATCCTGCTGGCCGATGACCAGAACCTGATCCGTGCGGGCTTCCGGGCTCTGCTGGACGCCGAAGCCGACATGAAGGTCGTGGCCGAATGCGGTACCGGGCGCGACGCGGTGCGGCTGGCGCGCCAGTTGCATCCCGACGTGGTCCTGATGGATATCCGCATGCCGGACGGTGACGGCCTGGAGGCTACGCGGCAGATCCTCTCCGATGCGGCGCTGCCAGGTACCCGGGTGGTCATTCTCACCACCTTCGAACTGGACGACTACATCGCCGAGGCGGTGCGGGCCGGGGCCGCCGGTTTCCTGGTCAAGGACACTGAACCGGCCGAGCTGCTGCGCGCAGTCCGCATTGTGCACGACGGAGACGCGCTGCTGTCGCCCTCGGTGACCCGGCGGATCATGGCCCAGCTGGCGCGGCACTCCCGCGCCGCCGAACCGCCTGTGGCACTGGACCGCATCACCGACCGGGAACGGGAAGTCCTCCAGCTTGTGGGGGAGGGTTTGAACAACGCGGAGATCGCCGGGCGCCTGTTCATCACTCCGCTCACGGCAAAGACGCATGTCTCGCGGATCATGGCGAAGCTGATGGTCAGGGACAGGGCGCAGCTGGTGGTGCTGGCCTACGAATCCGGCCTGGTCCGGCCCGGCTGGGCCGGCTGAGTCCGGCACGGGATGCAGCAGACGGACTCCCCGGGGAGTACGCGGCCCCGTACAGGTGACTCCCGCCGCCGGACGCGCCGGCCGCGGTGCGGCAACGAGACTCGATACAAGGCCGGATCCCCGGCCGGTTAAGAGAGTCTGGAGAACAAAAAATGTTGGCTTCACTGAGCACCGCCCTGTCCACCACCGCACTGTCCACCACCGCCCTGTCCGCGGCTGCGCAGGTGCCGGCCGATACGGTCGTCTACGGACCGTGGCACGGTGCCTTTTCCCCCTGGTTCCTGTTGTTCCCGCTCTTCTGGATCCTGGTCATCGCGCTGTTCATCTTCGTGGCCCGCAGGACCTGGCGCCGCAACCAGCACTGGGCAGCGGCCCAGGGGGCCGAAGGAGTGCTGCGTGAGCGCTACGCCCGGGGCGAGGTTGACGAGACCGAGTACCGCCAGCGGCTGGAGGTCCTGCGAAGTGGGGACCGGCGGCAGAAGTGACCCGGGCCGCCCGGAGCTGTTCGCCGGGGGTGGAAGGCGGCCGAAGCACAGGCCGGGGTTTGAGACAATAGCTCCATGCGAACTTTGGGCAGCTCCTCGTCATCCGCCAAACCCACAAGGGCCGGTTTTTCGATGTTCCGGATCAGCGGGCCGGGCCTGATGGTCCTGGTGACGGCGTTCATTGTGGCCGTCATCTTCGCCGCCAACCAGAACGACGTCGTGGGCTGGGTTGTTGCCGTCATCGCCGCGTTCTGGCTGGCACTGGCCGCGTTCGTGGTCTTCAGCATCCAACGGGCCGCCAAAAAGGCCGGTGCCAAGCTGTCCGAGGCACAAAGCGCCTTCCACACCGCAACCGGCCGCGCCCCGGCGCAGGCATCGGCCGACCATGGGGGCACCCGGGTAGTGTACGAGCGCACCGAGGCCGACGAAGTACGCGACCTGAAACTGGACCACTCCTTCAAAATCGTCCAGGTACAGATCCGCGTCGTGGAAGAGGAACGGGCCAAGGGCGCCGCCGCCAACCAGGACACCATCAACCGCGCCCTCGAGACCATCGAGATCACGGCCACCAATGCCCGGGACATGATCAAGTCCTCCGGCGGCAGCGGAGAGCCGGTGACCGGAACCATCATCGACTAGAGTGGAGCGGGTGAGCTCGGCATTGAACAAGGACCACCTTCGCATCGCATCAGTCAACGTCAACGGCCTCCGGGCTGCCTACAAAAACGGCATGGCGGCCTGGCTGGAACCGCGCGAAGTGGACATCCTCTGCCTGCAGGAAGTGCGCGCCCCTGACGCGATCGTCCGGCAGCTGCTCGGCGAAGGCTGGCATATCCTGCACGCCGAGGCGGAAGCAAAAGGCCGTGCCGGCGTCGCCATCGCCTCCCGCCAGGAGCCTCTCGAAACCAGGAACGGCATTGGGGACGACTACTTCGCCACCGCCGGGCGCTGGGTGGAGGCCGATTTCCGCGTCCCTGACGCTGCGGGAAACCCCGTCCAGCTCACCGTTGCCAGCGCCTACGTGCACTCCGGCGAGGTAGGGACTCCCAAGCAGGACGACAAGTACCGCTTCCTTGACGTCATGAGCACCCGGCTTCCGGAGCTGACCAAGCACAGCGACCATGCGCTGGTGGTGGGGGACCTGAACGTCGCCCACACGCCCCGGGACATCAGGAACTCCAAGGGCAACCTCAAGAAGGCCGGCCACCTGCCGGAGGAACGCGCGTACTTCGACCGGTTCTTTGGTGAGGAAATCGGCTGGCATGACGTCCACCGGAACCTTGCCGGCGACGTCGACGGGCCATACACATGGTGGTCCTGGCGCGGCAAGGCGTTCGACAACGACACCGGGTGGCGCATCGACTACCACGTGGCCACCCCCGGACTGGCAGCATCCGCCATTTCCGCCGTTGTTGACCGTGCAGCCACCTGGGATACCCGCTTCTCCGATCACGCCCCGCTGGTAGTGGACTACCAGCTCTAAGCCCGAAAGTTTTCCATGACCACCCAGACTCCCTCCACTGCCAAGAAGCGCATCCTTTCCGGCGCCAAGCCCACCGCCGATTCCCTGCACCTGGGCAACTACATCGGCGCCGTGCGCAACTGGGTGGACATGCAGTCGGAATACGACGCCGTCTTCTTCATCCCGGACCTGCATGCCATCACGGTGGATTTCGATCCCGCAGAACTGGCCAAGCGCACCCGCATTGTGGCGGCGCAGTACATCGCCGCCGGCATCGACCCGGACAAGAGCATCTTCTTTGTCCAGTCCCATGTCCCGGAGCACGCACAGCTTGCCTGGGCGCTGAACTGCATCACCGGCTTCGGCGAGGCGTCCCGGATGACCCAGTTCAAGGACAAGACCCAGAAGTCGGGCGCTGACGCCGCAACGCTGGGCCTTTTCGCCTACCCCACGCTGATGGCCGCGGATATCCTCCTGTACCAGAGCGATCTGGTGCCGGTCGGCGAGGACCAGCGGCAGCACCTGGAACTGACCCGGAACCTCGCGCAGCGTTTCAACACCCGGTTTGGCCACACCTTCACGGTTCCCGAGGCGACGATCGTCAAGGAAAGCGCCAAGATCTACGACCTCCAGAACCCCAGCGCCAAGATGTCCAAGACGGGGGAGTCCCCCAACGGTGCCATCCAGCTGCTGGAGGATCCCAAGATCGCCGCCAAGCGCATCAAATCGGCAGTGACGGACGCGGGCACGGACATCCGCTTCGACGCCGAGGAGAAGCCCGGGGTCTCCAACCTGCTGACCATCTACTCTTCCCTGACCGGGAAGTCGGTGGCGGAGCTCGAAGCCGAGTACCAGGGGAAGATGTACGGCCACCTCAAGGTGGACCTCGCGGAGGTTGTGGTGGACTTCATCACTCCGCTCCGCAACCGGACCAACGAGCTGATGGCTGATCCCGCCGAGCTTGACCGGCTGCTGGCCCTCGGTGCGGAACGGGCCCGGGAAATTGCCTCTGTCACGCTGGGCCAGGTGTACCAGCGCATGGGCTTCCTGCCGTCCCTCAGCCTCGCAGGAGTCCGCTAGCGCCATGTCTTCGAGAAACGTCACCGCCAGGGGAGGTGCCTTCTCCGCCGGCCAGGCGGAGCGGAACCTGGCTGACCGCTTCGAAGACCAGTCCGGCCACAACGCGGCAACGGACCGTGAGGTGGCCCGCAGCGACGAAATCAGTGTGGGCGTCATCCTGGGCTTTCCCGCCGAGATAGCTGAAGAACTGCAGCGCTGGCGCGCGTCCTTTGGCGATCCCCTGGCCGGGGTGGTGCCCGCGCACATCACGCTGGTCACCACCACTCCCACCCAGGACTGGGAGGCCACCCGTCGGCACGTCCGCGAGGTGGCCCGCTGCCAGAGCCCCTTCATGGTGACCATCGCCGGAACCGGAACTTTCCGGCCGGTTTCGCCGGTGGTGTTCATCAACGTGGAGGACGGCTTCGAGGAGTGCGTGGACCTGCACCGCAAGCTGCAGCAGGGTCCCCTTCACCGGGAACTGCCCTTTGCCTACCATCCCCACGTCACCATCGCCCATGATGTCGCCCCTGAAAGCCTGGATGAAGCCGAAACGGTGCTGAAGAACTACAGGGCCACCTTCCCCGTGGTTAGCATGGGACTCTATGAGCATGATGCCGACGGCATCTGGCAGCTACGGGAAGAGCTGGACTTTGGGACCGAAACTGACAACCACGCCGGCACCAGCTTCACGGACGCTGCCGCGGACACCACAACCGAAGGCGGCTGACCGGTCGCCGCTGCCCACGCAGCATGCCCAGCTGAAGCTGGCCGTCATCCAAAAGCGGATGGAATGGGGAAAAGCCAGGAGAGCGGGCGGCGGCGTGGTGCCGGGCCTGATGGCACTGATCCAGTGGCTGCTGGCCAAACTCAACACCTTGCGCCCCATGCGGGCCTTCCAGCACTACAACCTCCAGCACGGGCCCCTGCTGAGCGCCGGCATTGGCTTCCGGATGTTCTTCTCCATCACCGGCCTCCTCACCACCGGGTTTTCGATAGCCGGGCTTGTCCTCAGCGGACAGCCGGCCCTCCTCGATACCATTGTTGCCACGGTGGCGCACAGCGCCCCCGGCCTCCTGAAAGTCGGCAACGGGGACGGACTGGTGGACCCGAAGGACCTCCTGAACCCGGGCGGCCTCGGCTGGACGGCGGTTATTGCCGCTGTGGTCACCATCATCACCTCGCTGGGCTGGATCAACGGGATGAGGGACGGGCTGCGCGGCGTGCTGCAACTTCCTCCGCTTGTGGTCAACCCCATCCTGGTGCGGCTGCGCGACGCCGGTACCCTGCTGCTGCTGGGGCTGGCCCTGGTGATCAGCGCGGGCGCCTCCCTTGTCTTCGGCACGGCGGCGGGTTGGGTGGTGGGTTTCCTGCATCTTAGCGACGCCGTGGCCGGTCCCCTCACCACGTCCGTCAAGATCGTGGTGCCGCTGGTCCTGAACTGGGTCACCGCGCTGATCATGTTCCGGCTCGCCGCCGGACTGAAACTGTCCCGGCAGGCGCTGCTCGAAGGCACCATCCTCGCCGCCGTAGGCACCACCGTTCTGCAGATCTTCAGCACTGAGCTGCTGGCAGGTGCCAGCCGGAACCCAATCCTGGCCTCATTCGCCATCATCATCGGCCTGCTGATCTGGTTCAACCTGGTCAGCCAGGTCTACCTTGTCTCAGCCGGGTGGTCGGCGATCCGTGAGGCTGACCTGGAGTCCGGCGGCGCTCCGCGGAAAACCATCCTCGGCGCGCGGCGGGCCACGCCCCAGACCTGACCTGCCGTCACTGGTGACGCCGGCAGGGATATCTGGCCGTGGCCGGCTGTTTTACGGCGCCGGCACCAGCCCCTCCCACGCCACCGTCCAGCCTGCTGGAAAGCCGGGGGCGTGCCGGTCCGGGCCGTTGTCCCAGCCGGCTGCCATCAGGGCGACGGCGGCAAGCAGGCCGCCATTGCCCGGCAGGTACAGGGGCAGCGAGTCCGTCTGGCGGTTGTGCCCGTTGGACAGCACCGTATTCTTTCCGGCCTCCTGCAGGAGCGCGTTGACTGCGGCCTCGGGGCGGCCCACGCGCGCAGCGGTCATGGCCATGACCGGATAGTCCCAGCCCCACGTGCTGTCCCAGTCCCAGTCCGCCAGGACGTCCTCAAGCGTGGCGCTCATGATGTCTTCGTCGATCAGGTCCGTCAGCGGAAGGACGCCGAGCGCGCAAAGCATTGAGGGGTGGTCTGTCCTGATGGTAAAGGGTTCCACGTCCATGGCCGCGTAGACGCCGTTGAGCACGCGCGGGGGCACCAGGCCGTCCGCCACCGTGAGCCAGGACTGCACGGTTTCCAGCCCCAGCCGCTCCCGCCAGGCGGCGGCCGTGCGGAGGCCCCACTGCCAGTACGCGAGTTCAAAGGTGGGGTTGGTGACGGTCCCGCGGAGGGGACCGTAGCTTTCCTGCGCGGGAATGAGGGGGGGCCCAGCTCAAAACCGCGCGGTGTGGGGTGGGCGAAGCCGGCCATGAAGTGGGCGGATTCGAAGACGATGTCCGCAAATTCCTCCAGCACCTCCCGGCACGGACGGCTCCGGTACACCAGTTCCGCCATGTGGATGGGATGCGGCTGCTGCCAGATAAGGAAGGTGCCGATCGGGCTGGGGCTCTCCCTTCCGTCCGGACCTGTCTGCTTTGGCCAGCGGGCGCCGTCGAACCCTTGTCCCCGGGCCGTTTCCCGTGCGCCCTCCAGCACCGTGGCGTACCAGCGCAGGGACGGCAGGAGGAGCTCCACCCGGTTCCAGTGCGCAAAGTGGGCGGCGTGCCACCAGTGCATCTCCAGGTGGAAACGTCCGCGCCAGGAATTGCAGACCAGCCCGGTTTCCTGCGGCGGCAGCGACCCTGAACAGTTGACGGCCGTGAGGTATTGGGACAGCACGATGCGCCGTTCCAGCTCAGCGGCCCGGGGATCCGCCGTGGCAGCCAGTTCCACGGCACCGCCGGATCCCCAGAAGCGTGGCCAGTGCGACGCCGACGCGGCGGCGACAGTGCTGCCAGGCAACGGAGGAGCCACCATCGGATGCCCGGCGCCGGGAGGCAGCGGAGTGCTTGCGCCCGCCTTTCCGGCCACCCGGGAAAGGCCCGCGCCGCCGCGCGGAATACAGTCACCATCTCCTGCGGTAAGGAAGGCGATGGACAGGTCCAGGACGGCCGGATCGGCATCCACGCACGAATGTATCCTCACGTGGTGCGTCCCTGTTTGGTCCACGGTCAGGCCCTGCCCCGAAACCACCACCTGGTACCGCGCGTTATCCAGTTCGCGGTGCACGATCCAGCTGGTGGATCCGGGGTGGAGCTCTGAGGGGTGTGGTTGGCCAAGGCGGGTTGTGTGCGCCTCGGGCTGCTCCCAGCCGGCCGCGTTGTGCCACGCCTCTGAGCCGTACGGAAAGTCAATGCCGATCACCAGCCCGTCCCGGACCGCAGTCGACTCCACCCGGATGCCCAGTTCGTCGCGGTCCGGATGGCAGGCTGTGGTGACCTTGGCCGGATGGCCCGCAACCGTGAACGTACTGGTGACGGTGCCGGTCCACAGATCCAGGGTCTGGCTGGTGCCGGAGAGTTCGCCGCTGCTGAGCGGCCGGCCGGTGCCGCCCTGCAGCAGGTGGAAGCCGATGCGTCCGAGGTCCAGGCGGTGCGGGTTGGCGCGAAGCCATGTTTCTGCTGCTGAGGTGCCCGTTTCACGGTCATTGACGATGTCTCCCACCATGTCCACGTACGGCACCGGGCCGCGCGGTGAATCGTAGAGGACAGTGGACCCTGCCAGGGTGCAGTGTTCCCCGCCCGGCGTGGAGTGCCAGCCCCACGCGGACTGTGTCCCCAGCAGGGTTCCCGGCGGGAGTGCGTCCTCGCGCGGCCCCACAGGGTAATCGCGCGGAAGCGTCTGCAGCCCGGTGAGGTCCATGGTGAAAGCGAACTCGCCGTTGCCCACGGAGAGGGGACTGCGCGGATCAAGCGTCCGCTGCCGGACATTGTGGCGCCGCACCAGTGCTTCCCGGTCGATGGGGGCTGGACCGTCTGAAGGGACTCCTCCGGCTCTGTCCGGTCCTGCAGTGCTGCCGTGGCTGCGCAAAGTGCACGTCCTCCTGGGGGATGGCTGGTGACCGGGATGTCCGGCGCACGACGCGCCGTCCCGTCCACTGCGGACCAAGGTTCCCGGACGGTGAGAAAGCGGTTTCCGCGATCCATCATTGGCTGGTTCCAGGGCGGTGTCAAGGCCTTCCCGGGCGCGGAACGGCCCGAAAGTTTTCGGCGGCAACGCCGTGCGGACCAGGATACCCGCCACCTATTGACGGCCTGCAAAACGTGTTGATACGTTTCACGAAACCGTTTTCCAGCCCCCTGATCCAGGAAGAAGCCTGCCCAATGACGCGCCACGGTATGCCCCGCATTCGTCAGTCCATTGCCATCCTGTCAGCAGCAGCCATGCTGGCCGTGACCGCGGGTTGTTCCAGCCCATCGTCCAACAAGGCCGGGGATGGGCCGGTGGAAATCCGGTTCTCCTGGTGGGGCAACGCCGGCCGCGCCGACCTGACCAACAAAGCCATCGCGGAATTCGAGGCAGCCAACCCCACCATCAAGGTCAAGCCGGAGTACGGGGACATCGGCGGTTACTTCGACAAGCTTGCCACCCAGATGGCCGCCAACGACGCCCCGGACGTGATCACCATGGGCGGCGCGTATCCCGCGGAATATGCCAACCGCGGGGCGTTGCTGGACCTGTCGAAGGTAGAGGGGTCACTCGACTTGTCCAAGCTGGACCAGGGTGCGCGGGAAAACGGCCAGGTCAAAGGAAAGCAGTACGGGGTCTCCACGGGAGCCAACGCACTGGCGATCGTGGTGAACCCCGCAGTCTTCACGGCTGCGGGCGTCCCCATGCCGGATGACAGCACCTGGAGCTGGGATGACTTTGCCAGGATTGCCGGCGACATCACGGCCAAGAGCCCGAAGGGGACCTACGGAACGGCGACCGTCCTCACCCATGACTCTCTGGATGCCTTCGCCCGCCAGCGTGGAGAATCGCTCTACACCCAGGACGGCCAACTGGGACTGGGCAAGGAGACGGTGCGGGACTACTTCGATTACTCACTGAAGCTCAGCGAATCCGGCGCCGCCCCCAGTGCTTCCGAAACGGTGGAAAAGCTCAACGTCAGCACCGAGCAGACGCTCATGGGCATGGGCAAGGCCGGGATGATGCTGACCTGGAGCAACTCGCTGACTGCCCTCAGCAAGGCTTCAGGCGCAGACCTAAAGCTGCTCAAGCTTCCCGGCGAAAAACCCACTCCGGGAATCTGGCTCCAGTCCTCGCAGTTCTACACCATCTCCGCCCGCAGCAAGCACACCGACGCTGCGGCTAAGCTGGTGGACTTCCTGGTGAACAACCAGGCCGCCGCCAGGATCATCCAAAGCGACAGGGGCATCCCCGGCAACGCCGATATGCGGGCCGCTATCCAGGACGGCCTCACGCCGCAGGGGAAGGTCGAAGCCGGGTACATCGACCAGATCGGCAAAATGGACTTCGCTCCCACCTACATCGGCCCTACCGGTTCCACCGCGGTTTCCGAGATCACCGCCCGGATCAACACCAACGTCCTGTTCAAGCGGCTCACACCGGAGAAGGCGGCCGAACAGTGGATCAGCGAGAGCAAGGCAGCCATCGGCAAGTAGGCTTCCCGCCACAGTCGGCGCGGCCGGATCAGGCGGGGGTTGCGTCCAGGTACTGGTCAGCCCAGGCAGCGATAATCCGCGCGGCCCGTGCGGCCTGCCCCTTGCCGGTCAGGAGGTGGTCGCTTCCCTCGAGCGAGACAAAGTTCCGCGGGTGCCGTGCGGTCTGGAAGATGGTGCTGGCATTCTCAATCCCCACGGTGTTGTCGGTAGGGGAGTGGAGCACCATCAGCGGCTTGTGCAGCTGCCTGATGCAGTCCGTGAGGTCCGCGTTCTCCAGGTCCTCCACGAAATGCCGGCGGATTTCCACGCGTTTGCCGCCCAGGTCCACCTCGGCGCTGCCCTCACTCAGGATCCGGTCCAGTGCGGCATCGAACACATGGGCCACGTGTTTGGGGGAGAAGGGCGCTCCCACGGTGGCAACGGCGTCCAGTTCGGGAATTTCCCGGGCAGCGGCGAGGACCGCAGCGCCGCCGAACGAATGGCCCACCAGCAGCGAGATTTCCTTCCCCTCGCTGCGCATGAATTCCGCCGCCTTCACCGTGTCCGCAACCTTGTGGCTGAAGGATCCGGCAGACCATTCCCCGGCGGAGCCGCCCAGGCCCACGTTGTCGAAACGCAGCATGCCGATGCCGCTGTCAGCCAGGGCCTTGCACATCCGTGCCGCGGAGGGGCTGTCCTTGCCCAGCGTGAAGCCGTGCGAAAAGACGCCCCAGCCTTTGACGGGGCCCTCGGGAACATCGATGATGCCGGAGAGCATCTCTCCGGTGGAGCCGGCGAAGGACACTTTTTCGGAGCGGGACATGCTGTCCCCTTTCTGTGCGGAAAGGCTGTGCGGAAACGAACGACGGCGCCCTCCACCACGTGTGGTGGGTGACGCCGTCGGCCGTTGTGTCTGTTCTTGAACGCGCCTAGATCCTGCGGGCCAGGATGGCCTGCTTGACCTCCGCGATGGCCTGCGTGACCTGGATGCCGCGGGGGCATGCCTCCGAGCAGTTGAAGGTGGTGCGGCAGCGCCACACGCCTTCCTTGTCGTTGAGGATCTCCAGGCGCATGTCGCCGGCATCATCGCGGGAGTCGAAGATGAAGCGGTGCGCGTTCACGATGGCGGCGGGGCCGAAGTACTGCCCGTCGGTCCAGAACACGGGGCAGGAAGACGTGCACGCAGCACACAGGATGCACTTGGTGGTGTCATCAAAGCGCTCACGGTCCTCTGCGGACTGCAGGCGCTCCCGGGTGGGCTCGTGGCCCTTGTTGATCAGGAAGGGCATGACTTCGCGGTACGACTGGAAGAACGGCTCCATGTCCACGATCAGGTCCTTTTCCACCGGCAGGCCCTTGATGGGCTCCACCGTGATGGGCTTGGACGTGTCCAGGTCCTTCAACAGGGTCTTGCAGGCGAGGCGGTTGCGGCCGTTGATGCGCATGGCGTCCGAGCCGCACACGCCGTGGGCGCAGGAGCGGCGGAACGACAGGGTGCCGTCCATCTCCCACTTCACCTTGTGCAGGGCGTCCAGGACACGGTCCGTGCCGTACATGGTCAGGTGGAAATCGTCCCAGGTCGATTCACCGGAGACCTCCGGGTTGTACCGGCGGACCCGCAGGTGGACGTCGAACGTGGGGATTTCCCCGCCCCCGCCAACGCCGGCAGGAAGTTCAACCTTTGAGGCTGGCTCAGCGATTTCAGCGGTCATCTTAGTACTTCCTCACCATCGGCTCGTAGCGGGTAAAGACAACCGGCTTGGTGGCCAGGCGGATGCCGGCGATTGATTCCGCCGATCCGTCAGCCGGCGCATGGTCATCCTTGTACGCCATGGAGTGCTTCATGAATTTCTCGTCGTCACGCTCGGGGAAGTCCTCGCGGAAGTGTCCGCCGCGGGATTCCTCACGGTGCAGGGCGGCCACGGTCATGACCTTGGCCAGTTCCAGCAGGAAGCCGAGTTCAACGGCCTCGAGCAGGTCCAGGTTGAAGCGCTTGCCCTTGTCCTGGACGTTGATGCGCTTGTAGCGCTCCTCGAAGGTTTCGATGTCGCGCAGCACCTGGTTCAGGGTGTCTGCCGTACGGAACACCTGCATGTTCGCGTCCATCGTGTCCTGCAGTTCCTTGCGGATCTGCGCCACCTTCTCGTCGCCGGTGCCGTTGCGGGCAATGTCCAGCAGCTCGGTGGTGTAGGCCAGCGGGTTCTCCGGCAGTTCCACGTAAGGCGCGGTCTTTGCGTACTCTGCGGCGGCGATGCCGGCGCGCTTACCGAAGACGTTGATGTCCAGCAGCGAGTTGGTGCCCAGGCGGTTGGAGCCGTGGACGGAGACGCAGGCAACTTCACCAGCGGCGTAGAGGCCGGGGATTACGGTGTCGTTGTCCTGCAGCACCTCGGTCTGGATGTTCGTGGGAATGCCACCCATGGCGTAGTGCGCGGTGGGGAACACCGGCACCGGCTCGGTGTACGGCTCCACGCCCAGGTAGGTGCGGGCGAACTCGGTGATGTCCGGGAGCTTGGCGTCGATGTGCGCCGGCTCCAGGTGGGTCAGGTCCAGGAGGACGTAATCCTTGTTCGGGCCGCAGCCGCGGCCTTCGCGCACCTCGTTGGCCATGGAGCGGGCCACGATGTCACGCGGCGCCAGGTCCTTGATGGTGGGGGCGTAGCGCTCCATGAAGCGCTCACCCTCGGAGTTGCGGAGGATTGCACCTTCACCGCGGGCGGCCTCGGACAGCAGGATGCCCAGGCCGGCCAGGCCGGTGGGGTGGAACTGGAAGAATTCCATGTCTTCCAGCGGGATGCCGCGGCGGAAGGCGATGCCCATGCCGTCACCGGTCAGGGTGTGGGCGTTGGAGGTGGTCTTGAAGACCTTGCCGGCGCCGCCGGAGGCGAACACCACGGACTTGGCCTGGAACACGTGCAGTTCACCCGAGGCGAGGTCGTAGGAGACGACGCCGGCCACGCGCTTCTGCTTGTAGGCAGTGCCGTCTTCGCGGACTGCGTCCTCTTCAACCGTCAGCAGGTCCAGGACGTAGTACTCGTTGTAGAACTCAACGTTGTGCTTGACGCAGTTTTGGTACAGGGTCTGCAGGATCATGTGGCCGGTACGGTCCGCGGCGTAGCATGCACGGCGGACGGGAGCCTTGCCGTGGTCACGGGTGTGGCCACCGAAGCGGCGCTGGTCGATGCGGCCCTCGGGCGTGCGGTTGAAGGGCAGGCCCATCTTTTCCAGGTCCAGCACGGCGTCGATGGCTTCCTTGGCCATGACTTCGGCGGCGTCCTGGTCAACCAGGTAGTCGCCGCCCTTGACGGTGTCGAAGGTGTGCCATTCCCAGTTGTCTTCCTCGACATTGGCAAGGGCTGCACACATGCCACCCTGTGCCGCACCCGTGTGCGAGCGGGTGGGGTAGAGCTTGGTCAGTACTGCTGTGCGCGCGCGCTGACCGGACTCGATCGCGGCGCGCATGCCAGCGCCACCGGCACCGACGATGACGACGTCGTACTTATGGACCTGCATACCAGACGCTCTTTCTCTCAAAATTCGCTATAAAACAACGGGGCGGCTTTGCCTGCTCCGCAAAACAGGGCCCGCGGACAAGCCCGCGGGCCCAGGGTCGTGCCAGTGCTAGGCAGGGCAGAAGCCGCCCGGAAGGGCAACGCCGTTCACTACGGGGCACGGGTTGAAGGTGAAGATGACCAGGGTGCCCAGGAGGATGATGACCACAGCGGCCGCGTAGAGAACGGTCTTCAGCCAGCGGCGGGTGGACGTCTTCTCGGCGTAGTCGTTGATGATGGTCCGCACGCCGTTGCTGCCGTGCAGCATGGCCAGCCACAGCATGGCCAGGTCCCAGAACTGCCAGAACGGGTCGGCCCACTTGCCGGCCACGAAGCCGAAGTCAATGGCGTGGATGCCTTCGCCGACCATCAGGTTCACGAACAGGTGGCCGAAGATCAGGACCACCAGCACCACGCCGGAAAGGCGCATGAACAGCCAGGCGATCATCTCGAAGTTGCCCTTGGACCCGCCGCTGCGGCGGTACTGGGGAGCGATCCGGCCGCTGCGGGGGCTCTCGATGGTTGCAGTCATGGCTTAGTGACCTCCGAGGGCGAGGGACAGGTGGCGGATGGAGAAGGCGACCATGGTCACGACCCAGAGGGCCAGGACTGCCCACAGCATCTGCCGCTGGTACTTGGCGCCCTTCTTCCAGAAGTCGACCGCGATGATCCGCAGGCCATTGAAGGCGTGGAAAACGATGGCAGCCACAAGGCCGGTCTCACCCAGCGCCATCAGCGGATTCTTGTAGGCGCCGATCACGGCGGTGTAGGCCTCCGGTGACACACGCACCAAGGAGGTGTCCAGGACGTGGACCAACAAGAAGAAAAAGATCACTACACCGGTAATACGGTGTCCTACCCAGGACCACATGCCTTCACGGCCGCGGTACAAGGTGCCAGCTGGTTTTGTCGGCACTGATAAACCTCCCTGCAACACAGCGGCGCTGGCATGAGATCCATGCGGGGGGAACGCCTGCTGCGAGAGCACTCGTAGCTCAGGCCTAAATCTAGGCTTCGCTAACAGCTTATTCAATTTAGGCGTTTGTTGGTGCCCAGTGCTGGAGCGGATTTTCCGGGGAAATGAGACAAACACCACATCCGTGCGGGCCCAAAGGCCGGGGCGGAGGCCAAAACGCGGGACCATGCGCCGCCACAGGAGCCGCCCGCGGCCCTTCAGCTAAAGTAGCCGTGATGAGTACAGACAAAGTGACAAGCCCGGCTTCACCCCTTGACCGCTTCATTGCGGTGATTCCGGCAGGCGGAGTGGGGACCCGCCTCTGGCCTCTGTCACGAGCAGCAGCTCCCAAGTTCCTTCACGATCTCACCGGATCGGGCAGCACGTTGCTGCGCGCCACCTACGACCGGCTGCACCCCCTCGCGGGCAACCGGATGCTGGTGGTGACCGGCCAGGCGCACCGTGAAGCCGTGTGCCGCCAGCTTCCTGAGGTGCGCGACTCCGACCTTGTTCTGGAGTCCGAGCCCAAGGACTCCGGTGCAGCAATCGGCCTTGCAGCGGCAATCCTGCACGAACGCGATCCCGACACCATCATGGGTTCCTTTGCCGCCGACCAGGTGATCAGCCCGGACAACCTCTTCCAGGAGGCCGTCCGGGAAGCCATCCATACCGCTGCTGCCGGCAAGATCGTGACCATCGGCATCAAGCCCACCCACCCGTCCACCGGTTTCGGTTACATCCGTTCCGGCAAGGCCCTCCACATCGAAGGCGCCCCCAGCGCCCACGACGTCGTGGAATTCGTCGAAAAGCCGGACGAGACGGTGGCCCAGCAGTACGTGGACAGCGGCGACTACGTGTGGAACGCCGGCATGTTCGTGGCGCCCGTGTCGCTGATGCTCAAGCACCTCGAGGCCAACCAGCCCGAACTGTTCCGGGGCCTGCAGGAAATCGCCCGTGCCTGGGACACCCCCCAGCGTGACGAGGTCACTGCCCGCATCTGGCCCACCCTGCCCAAGATCGCCATTGATTACGCGGTGGCCGAACCCGCCGCCGAAGCCGGGGACGTCGCCGTCGTGCCCGGTTCCTTCCGCTGGGACGACGTCGGCGACTTCGCCTCGGTCGGCCGCCTCAACAGCGCCAAGGAAGTGGATGACGTCACCGTCCTCGGTGAGGGCGCCCGCGTGTTCACCGAGAACTCCAGTGGCGTCGTTGTCACCGACACCAAGCGTGTCATCGCCCTGATCGGAATCCAGGACGTTGTCATCGTGGACACGCCGGACGCCCTGTTGGTGACCACCATGGCCAATTCCCAGCGCGTGAAGGCTGCCGTGGACGCCCTCAAGGCAAGCGGGGACACGGACGTCCTCTGACCGGGAACCTGCCGGCACTCCGCGTGCCGGCAGGGCCGGGATGTAACGCGGCTCAGTGAATGGGCGCTAATGCCGCCACCCTCGCTAGAGTGAAACAGTGCGCAACTACACTACTGAAGCCGAGCCCACCGCCCTGGTGGCTCCCTGGCTCGAACCGCTCCTGCCGGAACTGATCGAATTCCGCCGGGACCTGCATGCGCACCCGGAACTGTCCTTCAAGGAGTTCCGCACCACGGACAAGCTCGCCGAACGGCTCGAAGCCGCAGGCCTGAGCCCCCGCCGCCTGGAAGGCACCGGCCTGACGGTGGACGTGGGCGAAGGCCCCATTGCCACGGCCCTGCGCGGTGACATCGACGCCCTGCCCATCATCGAGGAGACGGGCCTGCCGTTCGCGTCGAAAAACCACGGCGTGACCCACGCCTGCGGCCATGATGTGCACACCACCACCATGCTGGGCATTGCCCTGGTCCTGCACCGGATGCACCAGGAAGCACCCCTCGGCGCCACCGTCCGCATCATCTTCCAGCCTGCCGAGGAAACCATGCCCGGCGGCGCACATGCCTGCATCGAGCAGGGTGTCCTGGACGGCGTGCCCCGGATCCTTGCCCTGCACTGCGACCCGCGGATCGAAGTGGGCAAGGTGGGCACCAGGATCGGTGCCATCACATCGGCCTCGGACACCATCCGGATCGAACTGTCCGGGCGTGGCGGCCACACCTCCCGCCCGCACCTCACTGAGGACCTCGTGTTCGCGCTGGCGCAGATTGCTGTCAACGTGCCGGCCGTGCTGTCTCGCAGGGTGGACGTCCGCAGCGGCGTTTCCGTGGTGTGGGGCCAGATCACCGCAGGCTCGGCGCCCAACGCGATCCCCGGCAGCGGCTACATGGCGGGAACCATGCGCTGCCTGGACCGGGATGCCTGGCATGCCGCCGGTGAACTGCTCGACGAGGTGGTGCACCAGGTGGCCGCGCCCTACGGCGTGGACGTCCACCTTGAACACACCAGGGGAGTGCCGCCGGTGGTGAACTCCGAGCATGAGACGGCGATCATCGAGGCTGCTGCCCGCGCTGAGATCGGGGAAAGCGCCGTGGTGCTGACACCCCAGTCCATGGGCGGCGAGGACTTCGCCTGGTTCCTGGCCGAACTTCCAGGCGCGATGATGCGGCTGGGCACCAAAACGCCCGGCGGCGAGGACTACGACCTGCACCGCGGCGACTACATCCTGGACGAACGGTCCCTGGGCCTGGGCATCAGGGTGCTCACCGCGGCCGCCCTGCGCACCATCCGGGACCTGGAGCAGGCGCCCCTTTCCTAGCCCCGTCCCGCCGCAGGGCCGGCCGGGAGGTGCGGATCCGGCGGTGGGAACGCACGACGGCGTTTCAACCGGGGGCGGTCCGCGCTGCGGTAAGTTGTGCACAATTTAGTTGTGCGCTACGGTAGTTCCATGACCGAAGCACCCCGCCTGGACCGGCAAGTATGTTTTGCGCTCTATTCGGCGTCCCGGGCCGCCACCGCCGTCTACCGGCCGGTCCTGGATGAGCTGGGACTCACTTACCCGCAGTACCTGGTGATGCTGGTCCTGTGGGAAAGCGAACCCCGGGGCGTGAAGGAGCTTGGCGGGGAACTTGGCCTCGATTCCGGCACCCTGTCGCCCCTGCTCAAACGGCTGGAAACGCTGGGGCTGGTGGAACGGCGGCGGTCCGGCGAGGACGAGCGCCGCGTTGCGATCCACCTGACGCCCGCCGGACGGAACCTCAGCGGCCCGGCGAGTGCCATTCCGCAGCGGCTGGCCGATGCCGCCGGACTCTCCCTGGAAGAACTTGAACAACTGCGGACCACGCTCGGCAAGCTCACGGCGGCACTGCACGAATCACTGTGACCCCGAATACTGCACCATGCCAACAACAGGACGGATATCTTTCGTGAAGACTCTCTACACCGCAGAGGCCCTGGCCTCGGGCGAAGGCCGTGACGGCGCTGCCCGCAGCAACGACGGCAAGCTCGCAGTGGCCCTCGCCAGCCCGGTCGAACTCGGTGGCAGCGGCCAGGGCACCAACCCCGAACAGCTCTTTGCCGCAGGGTACGCCGCCTGCTTCCACTCGGCCCTGCGCCTTGTCGGCCGCAAGGCAGGCGCCGACCTGACGGATTCGGCAGTGGCAGCGAAGATCCATCTCGGGCAGCTGGACGGCGGCGCCGGCTTCGGCCTGGCCGCCGAACTGGAAATCGCCCTGCCGGCACTGGACCTGGCCACGGCTAAAGACCTCGTCGCCAAAGCGCACGAAGTCTGCCCCTATTCGAACGCCACGCGCGGCAACATCGCCGTCGACCTCAAGATCCTGGAGTACGCAGCATGAGCACAGCCCTCGCAACCAACACCCGTGAAATCCGGCTCGCCTCCCGCCCCGTGGGGCGCCCGTCCGGTGAGAACTTCGAACTCGCAGAGTCACCGCTGCCCGCACTTGAAGACGGCCAGATCCTGGTGCGCAACCTCTTCATGTCCGTGGACCCGTACATGCGGGGCCGCATGAACGACGTCAAGTCCTACTCCGCCCCCTTCGCCGTGGGCAAAGCGCTCGACGGCGGTGCGGTGGGTGAGGTGATCGCGTCCCGTTCGTCGGCACACAAGGAGGGCGACGTCGTCGTCCATTCCCTGGGTTGGCGGGAGTATGCGGTGGTGGACGGCAATGCTGCCACCCCTGCCCGCACTGACCTGGCACCGGCGTCGGCTTTCCTCGGCGCCCTGGGAATGACCGGGCTGACGGCCTACACCGGCCTGTTGAAGGTAGCCGAATTCAAGCCCGGGGACGCAGTCTTCGTTTCCGGTGCCGCCGGCGCCGTTGGCTCCCTGGTGGGCCAGATCGCCAAGGCCATGGGCGCCTCCCGCGTCATCGGTTCGGCCGGCTCGCCCGCCAAGGTGGCCCGGCTCCTGGAACTCGGCTTTGACGCTGCCTTCGACTACCACGACGGCCCCGTCCTCAAGCAGTTGGAGAAGGCAGCCGGCCCGGCCGGCATCGACGTCTACTTCGACAACGTAGGGGGCGAGCACCTCGAGGCCGCCCTGGCGGTCCTGAACGTCGGCGGCCGCGTGGCGATGTGCGGCGCCATCGCCCAGTACAACTCCACGGAACCCACCCCCGCCCCCCACAACCTCATGCAGGCCATCGGCAAGCAGCTGACCCTGCGCGGCTTCCTGGTGGGCGGTCAGCGGCAGCACGCGGCTGAGTTCGCGGAGAATATGGCTGGCTGGCTGGCGGATGGGACGGTGCGTTACGACGAGACGATCGTGGACGGGCTGGAGAACGCTCCGCAGGCCTTCATGGACCTCCTGGACGGGGCAAACACCGGCAAGATGCTGGTCCGGCTGTAGCCCAAGCACTGATCCAACCGAAGAACCATAAGCAGTAGGGGCGCCTCCATTGGAAGCGCCCCTACTGCTTGGTAACAACTTGTAAACAATATTCGGGGTCAGCTCCCACCGTGCTATGGGGACGTGGCGCAGGCCACTAAAGTGATTGCCATCAGTGCGCTCCGGCGCAGTGCTGCGTGCCTTCAGTGAAAACAGAATTTCAGCGCCGAAACGGACACTCATTGAATTCCGCCCGTAGTGCCACTCGCATCATCCCTGGAGGAAAATTGAAGAAATCACTGCGTGCCGGCTTCAAGCGCGGTTCAATGGCCGGTGTGGCCACCCTCGGTGCGTCCGCTTTGCTGCTCACCGGTTGCGGAGCCGCCCCGTCTGCGTCCGGCCCCTCCGGTTCAGCGACCGCCTCGGACTACACCGCATGCATGGTGTCCGACTCCGGAGGATTCGACGACAAGTCGTTCAACCAGTCCGGCTACGAGGGCCTGCAGAGCGCCGTGAAGGACCTCGGCATCAAGGAAAAGCACGTCCAGTCCAAGGCTGACACGGACTACGATCCCAACCTCCGCTCCATGGTCCAGCAGGGCTGCAAGCTGACCGTTACTGTCGGCTTCCTGCTCGGCGACGCCACCAAGTCCATCGCGACGGCCAACCCGAACAGCCACTTCGCCATCATTGACTACAACGACCCCACGTTCCCCAAGAACGTCAAGCCGATCGTCTATGACACTGCCCAGGCCGCGTTCCTGGCCGGCTACCTGGCAGCAGGCACCTCAAAGACGGGGAAGGTCGCAACCTTCGGCGGCATCAACATTCCCACCGTCACCATCTTCATGGACGGCTTTGCCGATGGCGTGAAGTACTACAACGAGAAGAAGGGCAAGAGCGTCCAGCTCATCGGCTGGGACAAGGACAAGCAGGACGGCACCTTCGTTGGTGACTTCAAGCAGGTGGACAAGGGCAAGGTCCTGACCCAGGGGTTCCTTGACCAGGGCGCAGACATTGTTCTTCCGGTGGCCGGACCCGTTGGCGGCGGCGCGGGCAGTGCGATCCTCGATGCCAAGTCCAAAGGCAAGGACGCCAAGCTCATCTGGGTTGACTCCGATGGCTACCTGACTGCCCCGGATTACAAGTCCGTGATCCTCTCCTCCGTCCAGAAGACCATGTCCACCGCTGTGGAGACGGTCATCAAGGACGACAAGGACGGCAAATTCGACGCGTCGCCCTACATCGGAACCCTGGCAAACGGCGGCGTGGCCCTGGCGCCGTTCCACGATCTGGATTCCGCCGTGCCGGCAGACCTGAAGAGCGACCTGGACCAGCTCAAGAAGGACATCATCTCCGGCACCGTCAAGGTCGAGTCGAAGTCCAGCCCCACCAAGTAAGCACCGAACCGCGGGGCGCGCTGCCCTTCCGCCGTTACCCCGGCCGAAGGGCAGCGCGTTCTGTTTTGCTGGCAACAGACGGTCGCCGGCACCATGCAGGCGGTGCCCATTGCCGCCTTCCTGCCCTGCCCAGGAACCATCCGTGACACTAGGCTGGGACTACCCGCTGCCTCGCCGCCGACAGCGCGCCGGAGCAGATCCATACACACACAGATTGGTTGGGGTCTTGAAACTCGAACTGAAAGGGATCACGAAGAGATTCGGGTCCCTGGTAGCCAATGACCACATTGATTTGGTCGTTGAACCCGGGCAGGTGCACTGCCTCCTGGGCGAGAACGGCGCAGGGAAATCCACCCTGATGAACGTGCTCTACGGCCTGTACGATCCGACCGAAGGTGAAATCCTGGTCGATGGCAAGCCCGTCGTCTTCAAAGACCCCGGCGAGGCCATGGCGGCCGGCATCGGGATGGTCCACCAGCACTTCATGCTCATCCCGGTCTTCACCGTGGCCGAGAATGTGGCGCTGGGCAATGAGGCCACCAAAGCCGCCGGCCTGCTCAACCTGGAAGCCACGCGCGAAAAGATCCGCCGCATCTCGGACCAGTACGGGTTCGACGTCGACCCCGACGCCATGGTGGAGGACCTGCCCGTCGGCGTCCAGCAGCGGGTCGAGATCATCAAGGCGCTGGTGCGTGATGCCGAGGTACTCATTCTCGATGAACCCACCGCCGTGCTGACGCCGCAGGAAACCGATGAGCTCCTGGACATCATCCGGCAGCTGAAGCGCGACGGTAAGTCAATCGTCTTCATCTCCCACAAACTGCGTGAAGTCAAAGCCATCTCAGACACCATCACGGTCATCCGCCGCGGCAAGGTGGTGGGGCAGGCGGATCCCACGGCTTCCCCCACTGAACTGGCGTCCGCCATGGTTGGCCGCACGGTGAGCCTGACCCTCGACAAGGCGCCCGCCAAGCCCGGTGACGTGACCTTCAAGGTCCGCAACCTGACAGTGACGGACCACAACGGCCAGCACGTGGTCAATGACCTGTCCTTCGACATCGCCAAGGGCGAAGTGCTGGCCATCGCAGGAGTGCAAGGCAACGGCCAGACTGAACTGACCGAGGCGATCCTTGGCGTGCAGCCGCACGTAGCCGGGTCCATCACGCTCGACGGCGAGGAACTGCTGGGCAGGAGCGTCAAGCACGTCCTCGGTGCCGGTGTGGGCTTCGTCCCCGAGGACCGCACCATTGACGGTCTGGTGGGCACGTTCACCATCTCCGAAAACATGATCCTGGACCTCTACGACAAAGCGCCCTTCGCACGAGGCGTGGGGATGAAGCCGGGCGTGATCGCGGAGAACGCCGCCAGGAAGGTCGAGGAATTCGACGTTCGCACGCCCTCCGTGTCCGCGGCGGTGGGCACCCTTTCCGGCGGCAACCAGCAGAAGGTGGTCCTGGCCCGTGAGCTCTCCCGTCCGCTGCGGCTGTTCATCGCCTCGCAGCCCACACGTGGTCTCGACGTCGGCTCGATTGAGTTTGTGCACAAGCGGGTCATCGCCGAACGCGACCACGGGACGCCGGTCATGATCGTGTCCACAGAACTGGACGAAGTACTTCAGCTGGCCGACCGGATCGCCGTGCTCTACCGCGGCCGGCTGGTGGGAATCGTACCCGCCACCACGTCCCGCGACGTTCTGGGCCTGATGATGGCCGGTGTCCCGGCCACCGAAGCCGAAGCCAGCGCCGCCGCCCCTGTTTCCGGCGCCACCACCACAGCGGCGGTATCGGAGCCTGCCGGCCACGAAGGAGAATCCCATGTCTGAAAAGACAACCCCGGAACCGCGGACCGGCCGCAACGGCGCCCCGGAGCCCGTCGACACCCCGGTGCCCGGCGGCACCACCTCCGAGGCTGTGGCCTCCGACGTCGTCCTTGACACCGCCGGTGGCCAGATGCCGCCGTCTGCCGTTCCGGCAGCCACCCAGCGGCGCGGCCGGGACCATGACCGGGATGGAAGCGGTTCCGTCCTGCACCAGATCTTCACCGGCAACGCCATGGTCTCCTTCCTCTCCGTGCTGCTGGCGATCGTGCTCGGCGGCATCCTGATGGCAGTGACCAACCCCAAGGTCGCCGTCACGGCCGGTTACTTCTTCGCCCAGCCCGGGGACCTCCTGACCGAGGTCATCCGTCCCTACACTGCCCTGGTACAGGGGTCCATCTTCAACTGGGCCGGCGCCGACCTGGCAGCCCAGCTGTACCCGATCACCGAGACCCTCACCGTCGCAACCCCGCTGATCTGCGCGGGGCTCGGCGTCGCGCTGGCGTTCCGCGCCGGCCTGTTCAACATCGGCGCCCAAGGCCAGATCATCTTCGGCGCGCTCTTCGGCGCCTACGTAGGGTTTGCTTGGCACCTGCCCATCGGCCTGCACCTGCTGGTCGTTATCCTGGCCGGCCTCGTCGGCGGCGCGGTCTGGGGCAGCGTCGTGGGCCTGCTGAAGGCACGGACCGGGGCGCACGAGGTGATCGTGACCATCATGCTCAATTACATCGCCAACTTCCTGCTGCTGTTCCTACTCACCACCCCGGCTTTCCAGCGCAAGGGTTCCACGAACCCGATCTCGCCTTTCCTTGATTCCACCGCGTTGTTCCCCGAACTGCTCGGACCGCAATTCCGCCTGCACGCCGGCTTCCTGGCCGCGATAGCGGCCACCGCCTTCGTGTGGTGGCTGCTGAACCGCTCAACGATCGGTTTTGAGTTCCGCGCCGTCGGTGCGAACCCCAGCGCGGCCCGCACCGCTGGCATCAACGTGGCCCGCAGCACCATCCTGGTGATGGCGATCGCCGGTGCTCTGGCCGGCTTGGCCGGCGTGGCCCAGGTGTCCGGGACGGAAAAGTACCTCTCCGGCGGTGTCGCTGCCTCCATCGGTTTTGATGCCATCACGGTGGCGCTGCTGGGACGCTCGACGCCGTGGGGAACCTTCTTCGCCGGCCTGCTGTTCGGCGCCTTCCGCGCCGGCGGCGTGGCAATGCAGGCCCAGACGCAGACGCCGATCGACATTGTGCTCGTCATCCAGTCCCTGATTGTGCTGTTCATCGCAGCACCGCCGCTGGTCCGTGCGATATTCGGACTCAACCCCCGTAAGAAAAAGACCACTACGAGTGGGACCGCAGGTTCGCGTGCCGGCGGCGTCAAGAGCGGAGCGGCAGCATGAGCGCCACCACACAATCTCCCACCGGCAAACAGCCGGGCACCGGTAAGGGAACCAGCAGCACCAGCGGAGCCACCCGCGCCGGAGGCCGGACAGGCACAACCGAACTGGTGAGCTGGAAAGCCGGCGTTGGCCTTGGCCTGCTCGCCATCCTGGGAACCGTGCTGTTCGGTTTCCTGGCCAACCCAAAATCTGCCGGCTTCCGGATTGCCGAGGCCCGCGATCCGAACGCCTCCTCTACGGCGGCGTGGGTCACCCTGGCCGTGGCGCTGGCCGCCGCGGCCTACGTCGGTTACCGCTGGGTCAGCCAGCGGCGGGAGGGCGGGGGAGTAGACCGCTGGATACCCGCCACCACCATCGCTGCCGTCGCCGTCCTGGGCCTGGCCGCCCTCGGCGTCGCCCGGGTTGAAAAGATTACCGTGCCTTCGATGGCGCTGGGCTGGATCTGCTCCGTCGTGCTGCTCGCACTGGCAGGGTCCGCCTGTTTCCTGACCGTGCAGCGGCGGCGCACTCCCGGATGGCTGGGTGGCATTTTCGCAGTGGTCTTCCTCGTCGGCTTCATGATCTGGATCGTCGCCGGCGGCCGTGACCCCGAACCCTCCATCTCCCTCGGCGGCCTCATGGCCGGTGCCGTGACCCTGGCCGTACCGCTGGTGTTTGGCTCACTCTCCGGTGTGCTGTGCGAACGGGCCGGCGTGGTTAACATCGCCATCGAAGGCCAACTGCTGCTCGGGGCGTTCTCCGCCGCCGTCGTTGCCACCGTGACCGGCAACGTCTACGTTGGGCTCATCTCGGCCGCAGTCGCCGGTGCGCTCGTGTCCCTGGTCCTGGCCATCGTGAGCATCAAGTACCTCGTCAACCAGATCATCGTCGGCGTGGTCCTCAATGTCCTGATCAGCGGCCTCACCAGCTTCCTCTTCTCCACCCTGCTCACGGCGGACCCCGAACACCTCAACAAGCCCGGCCGGCTGCAGGCCGTGGATATTCCGTTCCTCGCCGACATCCCGATCATCGGCCCCATTCTGTTCCGCCAGTCCCTGGTTGGCTACCTCATGTACGTCGCCGTGATCGTGGTCTACGTGGGCCTTTTCCACACCAAGTGGGGCCTGCGCGTGCGCGCCGTCGGCGAACACCCACAGGCGGCCGACACGGTGGGCATCAACGTCAACCGGACCCGCTTCATTAACGTGCTCATGGGCGGGGCCATAGCGGGAATCGGCGGCTCCTTCTTCACCCTGGTGTCGGTGGATGCGTTCAGCAAGGACATGTCCGGCGGCCGCGGCTACATTGCCCTTGCAGCCATGATCTTCGGGCGGTGGAATCCCATCGGCGCGTTCCTGGCGGCGTTGCTGTTTGGCTTCGCCGACAACCTGCAAAGCATCATCACCATCATCGGTTCTCCCGTCCCCAGCCAGTTCATGGCGATGCTGCCCTACGCCCTGACCGTCGTCGCGGTGGCGGGCCTGGTGGGACGGTCCAGGCCGCCCGCGGCCGACGGCATACCGTACGTCAAGGGATGACCGCCGTGGACAACACACAACAGGTGGACTGGGCAGCCCTGGAAGCTGCCGCCGCAGCCGCCATGAAGAATGCGTACGCCCCGTATTCAAAGTTTCCGGTGGGAGCCGCTGCCCTGACGGGGGACGGCCGGATCGTCAGCGGCTGCAACGTGGAAAATGCCAGCTACGGACTGACCCTCTGCGCGGAGTGCGTCCTGGTGGGGGAACTGCAGATGACCGGCGGGGGACTGCTGCGGGCGTTCTACTGCGTGGACGGTGAGGGCACCGTCCTCATGCCCTGCGGCCGCTGCCGGCAGCTGCTGTACGAATTCAGCGCCCCCGGCATGCAGCTCATGACCAGCCGCGGCATCAAGACCATGGACCAGGTGCTGCCCGACGCCTTTGGTCCCGAACACCTGGAGGAGACCCGGTGACCGACAGCAAAGCAGAGGCGTTCGACGCCGTAGACATCATCCGCACCAAGCGTGACAAGGGGACGCTGAGCCCCGAACAGATCGACTGGACCATCGACGCGTACACGCGTGGGGCCATCGCGGACGAACAGATGGCTGCCCTGAACATGGCCATCCTGCTCAACGGCATGGACCGCGCCGAAATCGCCCGCTGGACGGCCGCCATGATCGCCTCGGGGGAGCGGATGGATTTCTCCAGCCTCCGTCGACCAGATGGCGGCCTGAAATACACCTCCGACAAACATTCCACCGGTGGCGTGGGGGACAAGATCACCCTGCCGCTGGCCCCGCTGGTGGCGGTGTTCGGCGTGGCCGTCCCGCAGCTGTCCGGCCGCGGGCTGGGGCACACCGGGGGCACCCTGGACAAGCTGGAGTCCATTCCGGGATGGCGGGCCAACCTGGGAAACGACGAAATCCTGGCCCAGCTCCAGGACGTCGGGGCGGTCATCTGCGCCGCCGGTGCCGGCCTGGCCCCGGCCGACAAGAAGCTCTATGCGCTGCGCGACGTCACGGGAACGGTTGAGGCCATCCCGCTGATCGCCTCCTCCATCATGAGCAAGAAGATCGCCGAGGGCACCGGGTCCCTGGTCCTGGACGTCAAGGTGGGCAGCGGAGCCTTCATGAAGGATGAAGCCAAAGCCCGCGAACTGGCGGAGACCATGGTGGCGCTCGGCAAGGACGCGGGGGTCAACACCGTTGCGCTGCTGACCAACATGAACACCCCCCTGGGCCTCACCGCCGGCAATGCCATCGAAGTCGAGGAATCGGTGGAGGTGCTGGCGGGCGGCGGCCCGGAGGACGTGGTGGAACTGACCGTCCGGCTCGCCGAGGAGATGCTCGCCTGTGCAGGGGTCCACGACGCCGACCCCGCCGCCGCCCTCAAGGACGGCCGGGCCATGGACGTCTGGAACCGGATGATCACCGCCCAGGGCGGCGACCCCCGCGCGGCGCTCCCGGAGGCCCGGGAATCCGACGTCGTCTATGCCCCTGCCGACGGGGTGCTGGTGGAACTGGACGCGCTCGCTGTCGGTGTGGCTGCATGGCGGCTGGGTGCCGGCCGGGCCCGCAAGGAGGATGCCGTACAGGCGGGGGCCGGGGTGCGCATGCACGCC
The DNA here is from genome assembly GCF_040676255.1 of Pseudarthrobacter sp. LMD1-1-1.1. Taxonomy (NCBI): domain Bacteria; kingdom Bacillati; phylum Actinomycetota; class Actinomycetes; order Micrococcales; family Micrococcaceae; genus Pseudarthrobacter; species Pseudarthrobacter sp. LMD1-1-1.1. The sequence goes on from NZ_JBEGHP010000023.1 coordinate 231,888, forward strand.
AAGCCCGGCGCCACCGTGCGGGCAGGGGAGCCCCTGATGACGCTGCTCACCGACACTCCGGAGCGGTTCGCCCGTGCCCGGGAAGCCCTGGAACACGCAGTGGTCATCGCTCCGGAAGGTTCGCGGCCCGCCCAGCAGCTCATCATCGACCGAATATCATAGGGACCCATGCAGGCCATCAATGACTTCATCCTCGCCGCAGCCGGACAGCCGTGGGTGCTGGTCCTGGTGCTGGCGTGCTGCATCATTGACGGCTTCTTCCCGCCCGTTCCCAGTGAGTCCGTGGTGGTGGGCCTCGCCGCCGTGGCCGCCACCGCGGATGTTCCCAACCCGCTGCTCCTGGTCCTTGTCGCGGCGGCGGGTGCTTTCCTCGGGGACAACATCGCGTACCTGCTGGGCCGCCGGGTGGGCACCAGGCGCTGGGCCTGGATGCGCGGGCCGCGCATGCAAAGCGCGTTCCGCTGGGCGGGCCGGGAGCTGCACAAGCGGCCGGCATCGCTGATCCTGGTGGCCCGCTTCGTCCCGATCGGCCGGGTGGCGGTGAACCTGACCGCCGGGGTCACGCACTACCCGCACCTGCGGTTCGTGGGCCTGACCATCCTTTCGGCCAGCCTGTGGGCCGGCTACTCGGTGGCGATCGGGCTGTTTTTCGGCCAATGGTTCGAGAACAACCACGTCCTCGGCGCAGCGATTGCCATTGTCTGCGCGGTAGCGCTGGGCATCGTGGTGGACCTGGTAATCAACAAATTCCGGGGCAAACCCAACGTGGTGGAACGGATCCGGGAACCCGGCGCCTGACCAGCGCGTTTAAGGGGTAATTCCGGGCATTGGGGCGTAGCGGACAGGGCCCGGAGCGTGGGACACTTAGGAACGATTTCCGCTTTGGCTGCGGCACTTTGGCTGTGTCATTTTTATACAGGAGCAACACCGCGTGGAGTTTATTAATGAGGCCGTGCTCCATGCAGCGGGCCAGTGGTGGATTTACCCGGTTCTGCTGGCGTTCTTCTTCGTGGACGGCTTCGCCATGGTGGTCCCCAGCGAGACCCTCATCGTGGCGCTCGCAGCCTTCTCGCGGCACAGCGGCGAACCCAATCTCTGGCTCCTGGGGCTCACTGCACTGGTCGGCGCCATTGCCGGTGACAACATGGCCTACATGCTCGGCCGCAAAATCGGCCTGGAGCGGTGGGGATGGATGCGCCGGCCCAAGGTCCGGAAAGTCTTCGCCTGGGCCCGCTATGAACTTGAGAAACGCGGCGCGGTACTGATCTTCACCGCCCGCTACATCCCGTGGGGCCGGGTGGCGGTCAACTACGTGGCCGGAAGCACCGGCTTCTCGCACCGCAGGTTCTTCGTCTTCGACGCCTTTGCCTGTGTGACCTGGGTGGGCTACTCCCTTGGCATCGGCCTGCTGGCCAGCTCGTTCCCGTGGCTGCACCACAACCCGCTGCTGAGCGCCGGCATCGCCGTCGTCTTCGCCATTGTCCTGGGTGTGCTCATCGACCACCTGCTCCGCTGGTGGCACAAACGGCTGGGCCGGCATGATGCCCCCGAGGCGGACGAGTGGGCCGAAGGGTCCTCCGGTTCCGGGCAGGAAGACCGGCCCGGCATGCAGGCCCTCGTGGTGCCCTCGGCAGAGGCCGGACCCGCGGCCAAGTAGCGGCTGGCGTTGAACTGCGGCCCACCCTAAGGTGGGAACGTGACTGAGCCCATTGTTGACGCTGCCCCTGCCATCGATTTTGACCTGAAGAGCCTGCCCAAGGTTTCCCTCCACGACCACCTGGACGGAGGACTCCGTCCGGCCACCATCATCGAACTGGCGGAGGCCGTTGGCCACACGCTTCCCTCAACGGACCCCGTGGCCCTGGGACAGTGGTTCCGCGAATCAGCCGACTCCGGATCCCTGGTCCGCTACCTGGAAACGTTCGACCACACGGTCGCCGTCATGCAGACCTACGACGGCCTGTTCCGCGTGGCCAAGGAGTTCGTCGAGGACCTCGCGGACGACGGCGTGGTGTACGGCGAAGTGCGCTGGGCGCCGGAACAGCACCTCCAGAAGGGACTCAGCCTTGACGAAGCCGTGGAGGCAGTCCAGGACGGACTGGAAGCCGGCGTCGAGGCCGTCTCCGAGACCGGACGCGAGATCCAGGTGGGCCAGCTGATCACCGCCATGCGCCACGCCGACCGCGGCCAGGAGATCGCCGAACTCGCCGTCCGACACCGCAACCAGGGCGCAGTGGGCTTCGACATTGCCGGTGCCGAGGACGGATTCCTGCCCAGCCGCTTCAGGGATGCCTTCACGTACCTCGCCCAGCACAATTTCCCCGCCACCGTGCACGCAGGCGAGGCTGCCGGGCTGGAGAGCATCCAGTCCGCGCTGGTGGACGGCCGCGCCCTCCGGCTGGGACACGGCGTCCGCATCGCCGAGGACATCATGGTGGAATTCGACGACGACGAGGAAGCCGGGGACACCGTTGGCCTGGTCACCCTGGGCGACCTCTCCAGCTGGGTCCGCGACCGCGGCATCGCCCTGGAAATCTGCCCTTCCTCCAACCTGCAGACCGGCGCCATCGCGGAGTTCGGCGAAGGCATCGAAAGCCACCCCCTGGACATGCTCTACCAGCTGGGCTTCAACGTCACCATCAACACCGATAACCGCCTGATGAGCGGCGTTACCCTCACCGACGAGTTCAACCTGCTGGTGGAAACCTTCGACTACGACCTCGATGACCTGCTGGAGCTGACCCTCAACGCCGCCGAGGCATCCTTCCTGCCCCTCGAGGAAAAGGAAGCGCTGGTGGAGCACATCAACGACGCCTACACCAACCTTGGCTGATCCGGAATCCCGGCCCGGCAGTTCTGCAACAGCGGAACTGCTGGGCCTGATCGCCCAGCTGCGCGTGCACTGCCCCTGGATGGGCGCCCTGACGCACGCGTCGCTGGTGGAATACCTCCTGGAAGAGGCCTACGAAGTGGCCGAGACCATCGAGGAAGGCCACCCCGACGCCGAGCTGCAGGGCGAGCTCGGTGACGTGCTGCTCCAGGTGGTGCTGCATGCCCGCCTGGCTGAGGAGCGCGGCGCCTTCACGTTCGACGACGTGGCGCGCGGGCTGGGTGCCAAAATGATCCGCCGGAACCCCCACGTCTTCCGGCCTGACGGCTCCCTGCAGGACAGCTTCCCGGCCACCGTGGCGGAGATCGAGCAGAAGTGGGATGCCGTCAAGCGGGCCGAAAAGCCGGAACGGCAGGACCCCTTCGACGGCATACCGCAGGCCCTCCCGGGGCTGGCCAGGGCACAGAAGTCCCTGGCCCGTGCAGCACGTGCGGGCCTTGGGCTCCCCGCGGGCTCTCCCGTCCCCGACAGCGAGGAGGAGCTCGGAAACCTGCTGCTCGCCGTCGTCCGTTCTGCGCGGGACAACGGCATGGACGCAGAGCGCGCCCTGCATGCCGCCGTCCGCCGGTACCAGCGTGACCAGAGTGACCAAAGCGACCAAGCGCCATCATGACGTCCGGGCTTTGACCGGTTTGAGTAACCCGGAGCACTCTCGACTAGGCTGGACCGTGACGAGTACGTCGAGTTTTCTGCCTGATTCCCCCCGTTAATCGCCCATAAGGAGCAAATTCATGGCGCTTATCGATGCCATCCACGCCCGCGAGATCCTCGATTCCCGCGGCAACCCCACCGTTGAAGTTGAAGTCCTGCTGTCGGACGGCCAGATCGGCCGCGCCGCGGTTCCCTCCGGCGCCTCCACCGGTGAGCACGAGGCCGTTGAACTGCGTGACGGCGACAAGGGCCGCTACCTGGGCAAGGGCGTGCAGAAGGCCGTCGACGCCGTGATCGACCAGATCGCCCCCGCCCTGACCGGGTTCGACGCCACCGACCAGCGCAGCATCGACCAGGCCATGCTGGACCTGGACGGTACCCCCAACAAGGGCAAGCTGGGCGCCAACGCCATCCTGGGCGTCTCCCTGGCAGTCGCCAACGCAGCCGCAGCCTCCGCCGACCTGCCGCTCTACAAGTACCTGGGCGGCCCGAACGCCCACGTCCTGCCCGTGCCGCTGATGAACATCCTCAACGGTGGCTCCCACGCCGACTCCGACGTCGACATCCAGGAATTCATGATCGCCCCCATCGGCGCAGAGACCTTCTCCGAAGGCCTGCGCTGGGGCGTTGAGGTCTACCACAACCTCAAGTCCGTGCTGCAGCAGAAGGGCCTGTCCACCGGCCTCGGCGACGAAGGCGGCTTCGCGCCCAACCTGCCGTCCAACCGCGCAGCCCTGGACCTCATCACCGAAGCCATCAAGAACGCCGGCTACACCCCGGGCAAGGACATCGCCCTGGCCCTGGACGTTGCCTCCTCCGAGTTCTACAAGGACGGCGCCTACCAGTTCGAAGGCAAGTCCCTGTCCGCCAGCGACATGAGCGCGTACTACGGCGAACTCGTTGCCGACTACCCGCTGGTTTCCATCGAGGACCCGCTGGACGAGAACGACTGGGACGGCTGGAAGACCCTCACCGACGCCATCGGCGACAAGGTCCAGCTGGTGGGTGACGACCTCTTCGTCACCAACCCCTCCATCCTGCAGCGTGGCATCGACACCAGGACCGCCAACTCCCTGCTGGTCAAGGTCAACCAGATCGGTTCGCTGACCGAGACCCTGGACGCCGTCAGCCTGGCCCAGCGTGCCGGCTACACCACCATCACCTCGCACCGCTCCGGCGAAACCGAGGACACCACCATCGCCGACATCGCCGTGGCCACCAACGCCGGCCAGATCAAGACCGGTGCACCGGCCCGCTCCGAGCGCGTAGCCAAGTACAACCAGCTGCTGCGCATCGAAGAAGAACTGGACGACGCCGCACGCTACGCCGGCCGCAGCGCCTTCCCGCGTTTCAAGGGCTAGTAACCGCCCAAACCCATCCGCGGTGGCTATGGTTGAAAGACCATAGCCACCGCTGTTGTTTCCAGCAGCATTTGTTCAGCAGTGAACGTCCAGCACAGATAGTGGCGGCCCCGGCAGGCTGCGTTTCAGGAGTGTCATGGCTACCCGCCGCCCCAAAGTTCCCAAGGTCGCCCCCGCCCGTCCAGCCAAGGCAACGGACGACGACGGATCCTCCGGCGGTGCCGAGGTCATCCGGGCGGATTTCCGGCCGGCCAAGGGCGGGCCCGCGGCGGGCGCCGCACCTGCGAAGCACAACCACGCGGGCGGAACTGCTCCGGGCCGGCCCGGGAAAGCGGGGGAGGCCAAGGCGGCCAGGCCAACCGCCGGGCGCAAAGGAAGCAGCCCCGTTGACGGCAAGGACGCCCGCAGCCCCGAAGAGGAGCAGCATCCTGTCCCCGCCAAGGCCTTTTCCGGCCGCATGCTCGCGCTGGCCGTGGTGATGATCGCCATCACCGTCATGCTGGCCCCCACGGTCAAGATCTTCTTCGACAAGAAGGCCGAAATAGACGCCCTGAACGCGGATATCGCCGCACGCCAGGCCGAAGGCGACGCCCTCCGCCAGCAGGTGTCGCGCTGGCAGGACCCCAACTACGTCAAGCAGCAGGCCCGCGACCGCATTAACATGGTTATGCCGGGCGAAACCGGCTACTGGGTTTTTGGCAGCGATGAGCCGGCCGGAGAAAGCAGTAGCCCCGCCGGCGCAGCAGCACAAGACCCCGCCGATCTGCCGTGGGTGGATTCCCTGTGGGAGTCCATCAGGCGCGCGGCCACAGACTGAACCGCACAGGAAGGACGGCCCGCGACAGTGGAATACAACACGGCAGCCGCCCGGGACGAATCCCGCCAACCAACAGCACACGACCTTGAAGTACTGAGCAGGCAGCTGGGACGACCCGTCCGCGACGTCGTGGAGATTCCGGCCCGCTGCGTCTGTGGCAACCCCCTCGTGGCCGCCACCGCGCCCCGGCTGAGCAACGGTACCCCGTTTCCCACCACCTTCTACCTGACGCACCCGGTGATCACGTCCGCGGTTTCCAGGCTTGAAGCCGCCGGGGTCATGAACAACATGAACGAGCAGCTGGCCGCGGACGCCCGGCTTGCCGCTGCCTACCGGGCGGCCCACGGGGAGTACCTTGCCGCCCGCGACGCCATCGGCCGGCGTTCCGGAATCGGTCCGGTCCCCGAAATTGACGGCGTGTCCGCGGGCGGGATGCCCACCCGCGTCAAATGCCTGCATGTCCTGGTGGGCCACTCCCTTGCAGCGGGCAGCGGCGTCAACCCCCTGGGTGACCAGGCCCTGGACATGATCAGCGAATGGTGGACTGCTGACAAGTGCTACTGCGACGGCGCCTGGGACACCACCGGTGAGGCACCATCCCGGGACCTCAGCCGGCACGGGCCCCAAGGGCTCCCGGACATCGTGGGCCGCCCCGCCCCGGTCCGGAAATCCGCCGGAACCACAGAGGCGTCCGAATGACCCGCGTCGCCGCCATCGACTGCGGCACCAACTCCATCCGGCTCCTCATCGCCGACATTGACCGCAGTAACGGCGGCACAAAGCTCACCGACGTGGTCCGGGAGATGCGCGTGGTCCGGCTGGGCCAGGGCGTGGACGCCACCGGCGAACTGGCTCCGGAGGCGCTGGAACGCACGCTTGGCGCCACGGCCGATTACGCCCGCCTGATCAAGGAGCATGGCGCAGAGCGGATCCGGTTTGTTGCCACCTCCGCGAGCCGCGATGCACGCAACCGGGACGTCTTCGTGGACGGCGTCAGGGAGCTGCTGGGAGTGGAACCTGAGGTCATTTCCGGGGACGAGGAAGCGGCGTTGTCCTTTGCCGGGGCCAGCAGCGTGCTGCCCGTCCTGGACGGACAGCAGGTGCTCGTGGTGGACCTCGGCGGGGGAAGCACCGAATTCGTCCTGGGCACCGCGGCCGGCGTGACCGCTGCCAAGTCCGTGGACATCGGCTGCGTCCGGCTGACTGAACGCCACCTGCGCAACGATCCGCCCACTGCCGAACAGATTGCCGCCGCGGAAGCCGACGTGGACGAAGCCATGGCCCGAGCCGGACGCGACGTGCCCCTGGAACGCGCCACCGCCGTCGTCGGTGTTGCCGGGTCCGTCACCACCATCACCGCGCACGCGCTCCACCTGCCCGAATACTCGCCCCACGCCATCCACGGGGCCTCGCTGCCCATCGGGGACATCCGCGACGCCGCCACCGACCTGCTGGGGATGACCCGGGCCGGGCGGGCTGCGCTGCCGTACATGCATCCGGGCCGCGTGGACGTCATCGGCGCCGGGGGACTGGTGTGGCGCCGCATCCTGGAACGGATGGGGGAGCTGACCGGCGGGAAAGTCGCCGCGGCCACCGCAAGCGAGCACGACATCCTTGACGGCATCGCGCTGAGCATCGGGTAGCCCATGCATCCCACCCCAGCTTCAACCCCGCTCGTGTCCCGTGCCGCGGCTGCCGCAATGGCCGTCCTGCTGGCCTCGTGCTGCCTGTTCGCCGGCCTGTTCACGGCCCCCGCCGCACACGCCGACGAGTGGCGCGACAAGGAGTACTGGCTCGCGGACTCGGGCATTACCAAGGCCTGGGAAGTGTCAAAGGGCGCCGGCGTCAAGGTGGCCGTCATCGACAGCGGCATCGATGCCCAGCACCCGGACCTCAAAGGCGCCGTTGTCGGCGGTTACGATGCCTCCGGCTCAGGCCAGCCGGACGGCCAGAAAAGCGTCGGCTCCAAGCCTGAACACGGCACCCTGGTAGCCACCATGCTCGCAGGCCGCGGACACCAGCCCGCCAGCGCGAGCCCCAGCCCCAGCCCCGGGCCGGCTGTTCCCCCGGACGGCATCATCGGCGTCGCGCCCGAAGCGCAGCTCCTCTCCGTCTCCACCTGGCTGGGCTCGGCCAATCCGTCGGGCAAAAGCGACCAGGACCAGATTCCCGAGGCGGTCCGCTTGGCGGTGGACAACGGCGCCAAGGTCATCAACATCTCGCTCGGCAGCACCACTCCGCAGTGGCCGCAGAGCTGGGACGCCGCCTTCCTGTACGCCGAACAGAAGGACGTGGTCATCGTCGCCGCCGCCGGGAACCGGGTGGGAGGCAATACCCAGGTGGGCGCCCCTGCCACCATCCCGGGCGTGCTCACCGTCGCCGGCCTGGACCGCAAGAACGTGGCCAGCGTGGACGCTTCCTCGCAGGGCATCAGCATTGGGGTGGCTGCACCGGCCGAGAACCTCCTGGGCGGCCTTCCGGCCGGAGGCTATGCCGAATGGGCCGGAACCTCCGGGTCCACGCCCATAGTCGCAGGCGTTGCTGCCCTGATCCGGTCCAAGTGGCCGGACATGAGCGCCGAACAGGTGATCAACAGGATCGTCTCCACGGCGAAGGACGCAGGAGCGCCGGGCAAGGATCCGCTGTACGGCTACGGCATCCTCAACGCTGAGGCAGCGCTCAAGGCTGACGTCCCGGTGGTTTCAGTCAATCCGCTGGGCACCATCGCCGAGTGGATCCGCGTGCACAGGCGCGGCAATGCCGCCCCGGCAACGCCGCTGCCCACCGCAACCTCAGTGCCAAGTGCGGCACCCACGCTGCCCGAAGCCACCGTTCCTGCCGCGAAGGCGCCGTCCCAGCGCGACAGTGCCATCGGCGCCGCCGTCGTCATCGGTTTTGCCGCCCTGTTCGTGGCCATCATCGCCGCCGCTGCCGTCCAGCTCCGACGGGCTGCCCGCAACCCTTCCCTTGCCGTGGAAGAACCCGACACGGGCGTGATGGAAAGGGTCAAATCCCGCCCGGATTCCTAGGTTACGGGGGCTCCGTACGGCTAGTGAAGATTTTCACAAACTCCTGTATCCTTGAACAATGGCAACCACCCCACAGCTCCAGGACCGTCCCAGGGTACTCGTCGTCGGCGGCGGGTACGTCGGCCTGTACGTAGCACTGAAACTGCAGAAGAAGATCGCGAATGCCGGTGGCATCGTCACCGTCGTCGATCCCCTGCCCTACATGACTTACCAGCCCTTCCTCCCCGAGGTGGCAGGTGGCAACATCGAAGCCCGCCACGCAGTGGTCTCCCACCGCCAGCACCTCAAGCAGACGGAACTCATCCAGGGCCGCGTCACGTCGATCGACCACGTCAACCGGACAGCCGTGGTGGCTCCTGCCGATGGCGGCGAGAACTTTGAGGTTCCCTACTTCGACGTCGTGCTCGCAGCCGGCGCCATCACCCGCACCTTCCCCATCAAGGGCCTGGCGGACAAGGGTATCGGCCTGAAGACCATCGAGGAAGCCGTTGCCCTGCGCAACAAGCTCCTGGAGCGCATCGAGGTTGCCTCCACCATGACGGACCCCGCAGCCCGCGCCAAGGCCCTCACCTTCGTGGTGGTCGGCGGCGGCTTCGCCGGCATCGAGTGCATCACCGAGATGGAAGACCTCGCCCGCGCCGCCGTGCGCAACAACCCCCGCATCAAGCAGGAGGAAGTCCGCTTCGTCCTGGTCGAAGCCATGGGCCGCATCATGCCCGAGGTCACGGCCAAGCAGGCTGACTGGGTGGTTGAGCACCTGCGCAGCCGCGGCATCGAGGTCCTGCTGAACACCTCGCTGGACAGCGCCGAAGGCACCCTGAAGCTCATCAACCTCCCGGACAAGACTCCTGCCCAGGAGTTCGAGGCAGACACCCTGGTGTGGACGGCCGGCGTGCAGGCGAACCCGATGGTCCGCTCCACCGACTTCCCGCTCGAACCCCGTGGCCGCGTCCGCGTCCTGCCGGACCTGCGCATCGCAGGCGACGAAGGCATCGTGGAGAACGCCTGGGCCGCCGGCGACATCGCCGCTGTTCCGGACCTCACCGGCAAGGGCCTCCCGGACGGCACCTGCGTCCCCAACGCCCAGCACGCCCTGCGCCAGGCCAAGCGCCTGGCCAAGAACCTGTGGGCTTCCCGCTGGGACAAGCCGCTGGCCGACTACAAGCACAAGAACCTTGGTGCCGTAGCAGGCTTCGGCGAATGGAAGGGCGTTGCCAACATCAACCTCCTGGGCCGCATCGGCCTCAAGGGCGGACTCGCCTGGCTGGCCCACCGCGGCTACCACGGCATGGCCATGCCCACGGTGGAGCGCAAGTTCCGCGTCATCCTGAACTGGATCATCGGCTTCTTCGCCGGACGCGACACCACGCAGCTGATGGACCTGGACAACCCCCGTGGCGCCTTCGTCTCAGCAGCCACCCCGGCACCGAAGCCTGCCGCTGCCCCCGCAGCGGTGCCGGCCGCCGGCTCCAGCGCCACCGCCGCCGCTCCCAAGGAAACGGTAGCGGCCAACGCCAAGTAGCGCGCCTGTTCCACCACGCTTCACAGCGTCCGACGGCGGCTGTCCCCTTTGCGGGGGCGGCCGCCGTCGGCGTTTCCAGCCAACGCGTCCCGGGCAGGTACCATTGACCCGGCGCCCCAGTAGCCCAATTGGCAGAGGCAGCGGACTTAAAATCCGCGTGTTGTGGGTTCGAGTCCCACCTGGGGTACTTATCAAAACCCCGTCAGTTCCTTGAATTGGCGGGGTTTTTGCTTGTCATACAAGGATTTTCTCCTGCTGACTTCCTCGGCGGGTAAGTTCTGTCCGGAAATGCCGTCAAGGGCCAGTATGGTGGCAAGGAGGAATAGCACTATATAAGTGGGGGAACCAGTGGCAGGGCCTAAGCATCCAAGCACAGTCTTGGATGTCATCATTTCGGACGTCGAAACAGATGTCCGCCTGCTTGGTGTGTGCGCTGGCTACGAAAGTCAAGAGTGGCGCTACAACCAACTGGTGGGCGATTTCATTCGCTGGGCACCGGATTGGATCCTAAAAAAGTCCGAAATCCGGGACATGGGCGGCCACGACATGATGGACCTCGCAGCCAAGGCTTTGAAGCGGATTTACATCAGCGAAAAGTATGAGCACCGGGGCGAAATCGGTGAACTCCTGCTGCACATGATCCTCAGGAAGTTCATGGGTGCTGACCGGGCCATCAGCCGCATCTTTTTCAAGGATGCCCCCAACGACACAGTGAAGGGCTTCGACGGGATCTTCGTTGTTCCTACAGAGAACGAGGCTGGCGAAACGGAACTGGAACTGTGGCTGGGGGAGTCCAAGTTTTACAAGGACACAGCCCGTGGAGTCAGGGACGTTCTGGAGGAACTGGAACAGCATCTGGAATCGGATTACCTGCGGACAGAGTTTGCAGCCATCACGGACAAGATCGAGCCCGACTGGGAACATGCCGAGCAACTGCAAAAACTGCTGGACCCCAACGTGTCGCTGGACGAGGTTTTCAAGCGGGTGGTCATCCCTGTGTTCATCACCTTCGACTCCGAGATCACGAAGCGGCACAGGACGCATACGAATGAGTATGTAGCCGAAATGACTGACTTTGTGCAGCGGCAGTATTCAGGCTTCCAACGCCGCATCGCAGACCGGAACCTTCCCGCCAGCATCCGGGTTCATTTGATTCTCATGCCCCTTGACACCAAGAAAATCCTGCAAGACGAGTTCGACAGGAGGCTGAAAGCATGGCAGCAACTGTGAACGAACTGCGGGATATCCTCGACAGCCCCAACCCCATTCCTGACCCGTTCGGACTCCTTCACTCCATTACCATCCTCACGGCAGCAGATGGGCATACAGCTGCCCTGCGGGAACTGGTTGTTCGTGCGCTGGACAAGGTGGAGCAGTTCCAGAAGGAAAAACCGCTGCTGATGGCACTGGCACGGGAGTTTGGCCTGTATCCCTACATGGAGCAGGAAGGACTAACCCTCACGGATGCTTTGGCCGTGGAAATGCATCGCCCGGACAACTTGGATGGCGTGGTGTTTTCCAGCATCCAAGCAGCGGTCTATCTGGACCTCATGGAGGGCCGGAACGTCATCCTGTCCGCTCCCACATCCTTCGGCAAATCCCTGATTGTGGATGCCCTGATTGCCAGTGGGAAGTATGACAACGTAGTGCTCATAGTGCCAACCATCGCGCTCATTGATGAGACGAGACGGCGATTGAGCGACCGTCAGACGGGCCATAAGATTTACACCCATCCCGGTCAGGCCTATGCCGAACGCAACCTGTTCGTTCTGACGCAGGAACGCTACCTTGCCCTAGAAGATCCGCCCCGCCCGGACCTGTTTTTCGTGGATGAGTTTTACAAACTGGATGAACGCTCCGCAGGCAAAATCAGTGGGCGTGCAGCGCTTCTGAATCAAGCCCTATACAGGCTCATGAAAACCGGGGCTCAGTTCTATCTGGCTGGCCCGAACATCCATGAGTTGAGCGCCATGGTGCCAACGAACGTTTCACGGACGCTGCGGGTAACGGACTTTTCCACGGTCGCTGCAAACGTGCACCGGCTCCCATCCAAGACCGCTGACGAGCGTAAAGCGATGGTGAAACTGCTGGCCTCCACCTTGACTGGAGGCACCATGATTTACTGCGGCAGCCCCAAGCGTGTCCGGGAAGTAGTGGGCTGGCTGACCGAGGATGAGGATGCCACCTATGGTTCCGGGATGCCTGATGCGGCTAATTGGCTGGAACACGAGTACAGCGAGGACTGGGCGCTCCCCAGGGCTTTAAGGAAGGGCATTGGCTCCCACCACGGGAGGCTTCCCCGTTGGTTGGCCCACAAGGTTGTATCCGGCTTCAACGATGGACGTCTTGGAGTTCTGGTTTGCAACAACACGCTGATTGAGGGCGTGAACACGACAGCCAAAAACGTCATCGTTCTGGACCGAACCCTTGCCCGACGCGCTTACAACTTTTTTACTTTCATGAACATCCGTGGCCGGGGTGGACGGATGTTCAAGCACTTCGTAGGAGACATCTTCTTGTTCCACGATGCCCCGGAGCCAGAGATTAACGCGGTGGACATCCCCGCACTTAGCCAGAGCGATGATGCGCCAACTTCGCTATTGCTTTCCATGGACGCTCAGGACCGTTCCGAACGGACCAACGAACGGCTGAGTCCTGTCCTTTCCCAGCGTGTGCTGAGTCTGGAAACGATGAGGGCGAATCAGGGTGTTTCTCCTGAGGCGCAGATTGAATTGGCTGAGCACCTGCATCAACTGTCGCTTCCACGCATACAGAACCTCCTTTGGAGCACCCCATTTCCAAATGGCCGCCAGTCAAACGCTCTCATGGAACTCATTTGGGACTTCATCCCACCTGACGGAGCATCACGCCACGGGGCTGTGTCCGCTGCACAGTTAGCCCTCTACACCTATTGGGTTTCAAGTGCTGAGGGGGATCTTCGTCAGGTCATGGACCGGTTCACGGAGCCGAATCCTCAATACGATGGCAAGGAAACCCACGATGACAAGGTCGATAAGGCCTTTGATTTCATGCGCTTCTGGATTGACCATAACTTGCCTATGTTGGTCCGTGCAGTGGACAGGATTGCTGACGAAGTTTTTACTCGCCGTGGCATCACTCCCGGCAAGTACGGTGGCTACGCATCACGGATGGAGGATGGCTTCCAGCCCCACCTGCTCCTGACGCTGGAGGAGTACGGGATTCCAGTCCAGATTTCCAAGAAACTGACCCGCTGGATATCCGGCTACCGGACCCTTGATGAATTGTTGGAACGCATTGCGAGGCTTCCAATTGAAGCCCTGTCCGGTATGGATTACTTTGAGCAAGAAACAGTGCTGGCCACCATCAGCAGCCTCCGGCCTGACGGTGGCGACTTCCCGCTCTTCGGATGGGCGCGAAGGTAGGCATGGACGCTCTCATACACGGTAAAAATGTCATCGGCTGAGCAACGCACGGAACCCCAAGGCCCGACTTTGCCGTTCCTTGGTGAGGTTGAGCGGGCGGGCTTCACCGAGGCCGAGCAGCAGGTAGTCCTTGCCCCGATGAAACTTCGTGCATCCAAGGTGATCGAAGGCCGTGGTGGTGATTACAACAGCCCGGACGAGTGGACTTCTGCGCTGGAAGCAGCGCGGCAGGCTGAACGTGCTGCTGACCAGCAACTTCACGAGCAACATGGATTCCCTGACACAAGCAACATGCATGCGCAGCAGAGGCACTTTGCCCGTCTCGCTCACCTGATGAAAGAGTATCCGGAAGCCGACTGGAAGTTGCTGATGCAGAGGCGGGACACTGCCATGGAGCGTAAGCCTTCCACCCCTGTTGCCCGGAGCCTGACTATTCAGGATATTGAGCGCGACAAAGCCATTTACCTTGCGCAGAACGCTGAGCGATACAGGATCCTCATGGAGGGGGAGGACAGCGCAGTTGCACCCCTTTCCCATGTCCTCCGCACCATCCAGCGCAAGGAACGCTAACTGGTTTCCTATGGCGTGGATGTTGATGAAGTACTGACCGAAATCCCCACGGTTGTTCCTGGGCGTGCCATGCCTGCTGTGGAGGCGGATGAGGAGCCGGAAGCCATGGAACAAGAGCAGGGGAGTGGGGAACTTCCTGCCGAGCCTGCTGCTGTCCCAGAGCCTGAACAGCCTGTGTCCCGTTCAGCAGTCATCGGCGTAAACGAGATGGCTGTGCTGCTGGGACGCTCCACTGGCACCGTGCGGGAGTATTTGCAGCAGGGGCGGATTCCGGGTGCCATCCAGCCTCGTGGGCGCTGGACTGTTAATAGGCAAGCGTTTGAGGAGTGGCTGGAAGGAAAACCAGCAGTCATGCCTGCAGCCAAGGAGGTCCGGGCCAAGCACCCTCCACGCCCGAAGTGGGATAACGGAGACTTCCGCCCGCCTTCTGACTCGCTCCTGAATCGGCAGTCAGAGCATACGGATTTTCCCACCTGGGGTACAACTGTCCCTTCCGGCGCCCGCCGGTGCCTGGACACCAGGAAGCCGCCTGCACAGCAGGCGGCTTCCGGCGTTTAATTCCGCATATGCAACGACTGTTATAAGGCTGTGACCTCAGTCACTTAGTTTCGCTGCTGTCTATGCACTAGCTTGAACCTAAATCAGGAATACCTGGTCCCATTCCGGGCGGCGAAGCGCCCCATTGATCCGCACGCGCATCGCATGGCCCTGTTTCGGAAGGCAGACAAATGTACCGAAAGAAAGTCCTCACCTCGTTGGCAGCGGCAGCCACATTCAGCATGCTGCTGTCGGCCTGTGCCAACCAGGCAGGCCCCGGCACCACCGAAAGCTCGGGATCGTCCAGCAAGGTGAACATCCCCGCCATTTCGAAAGTCGACGTCCCTGCCGGCGCGGTAAAGCCCGCCGGCGACGGCAAGGCGACCTGCCCCGCGACCACCACGCTCGCCTACGCAGGCGCGCAGACCGGCCCCAACGCCCAGCTTGGCGTCAACATCTTCAACGGCATCCAGCTGGCCATTGACCAGCACAACAAGTCCAACCCGGGCTGCCAGGTCCAGTTCAAGAAGTTCGACACCGAAGGCGACCCCAACAAGGCCACCGGCCCCGTCACCCAGCTGGTGAGCGAGTCGGACATCGTGGGCGTGATCGGCCTGCCGTTCTCCGGCGAATCCAAGGCCACGGGCAACATCTTCGAGCAGAAGGGCCTGGTCCACATCACCCCGTCGGCCACCAACCCCACGCTGACCGAAAACGGCTGGACCACCTTCTTCCGCGGCCTCGGCAATGACGCCGTCCAGGGCCCCGCAGCCGCCAAGTTCCTCACCGGCAAGCTCGGCGCCAAGAAGGTGTACCTGGTCCAGGATGACTCTGACTACGGCATTGGCCTGGGAACCTCCACCTCCGCGGGCCTGGGCAGTGCCCTGGCCGGAACGGAGAAGGTGACCACAGGGCAGAAGGACTTCTCCGCCGTGATCTCCAAGATCATGAACGCCAAGGCCGACGCCGTGTTCTACGCCGGCTACTACGCCGAAGGCGCACCGTTCGACCAGCAGCTGGTTGGCAAGGGATTCACCGGAACGTTCGTGGCACCTGACGGTGTCAAGGACGACCAGTTCATCAAGCAGGCAGGCGACGCTTCCAACAACGCCTACTTCACGTGCCCCTGCCTGCCGGGCGAGCTCATCCCCGACTTCGCCTCGGCCTACAAGGACGTCTCCAAGGGAGCGGAACCCGGAACGTACTCCATCGAGGGCTACGACGCCGCAACCGTACTCCTCTCCGGCATTGACGCAGGCAAGCAGAGCCGTGCGGACCTGCTGGCCTGGGTCAAGGCTTACGACAAGGACGGCCTGAGCAAGCACTACAAGTGGGATGCCAAGGGCGAGCTCCAGGCCCCGACCGTCTACGGCTACAAGGTGGAAAACGGAAAGATCGTTCCCATCGGCCCCATCGGGGAGTAGCAACCAGCACGAACCGGCTGTGGGGGCCAGCATCAGCGGGCCCCCACAGCCTTTTCTTCGCTTGGCAGCAGCCCAGGACCAAGCAACGTCAATAGACACAAGTCCCACGGCCGGGCCCACAAGGCCGCGTGCAACTGGATCAGGATGTTCCCATGCTTCCCTCTCTTGTCCCACTACTCCCGATGGAAAACGACTGGATCACCTTCGACATACCGTCCCTGGCCCAGAACTTCTGGAGTGCCACGTTTGACGGCCTCACGTTCGGGGCCATCTATGCGCTCGTAGCGCTGGGCTACACCCTGGTTTACGGCGTCCTGAACCTGATCAACTTCGCCCACTCGGAAGTGTTCATCGTTGGCTGCTACGCAGTCTTCTTTACCCTCAGCAGCCTTGGCTTCGGCCCCTCAGCTCCCCGGCTCGACATCTGGGCCATCATCCTGAACCTGCTGCTGGCGCTGGTCCTGGCCATGGTGGCGTCAGCCGTGACAGCGTTCCTGCTGGAGCGGATCGCCTACAAACCCCTGCGGCAACGGAACGCGCCCCGCCTGGTCTTCCTGATCACCGCCATTGGTGCTTCCTTCACCATCCAGTACCTCATTTACCTGTGGCGCGGTCCCAGCCCCGAACTGGCCCTGACCATGTTCCGGCCCACCCCCATTTTCGACGTCTTCGGCACCATCATCGATTCGCAGCAGCTGGTGATCATCATCGCCGCCGTGATCATGATGGTGGGCATCGACAGGTTCATCAGCAAGTCGCGCACAGGCCGCGGCATCCGGGCGGTCGCCCAGGATCCCGACACCGCCACGTTGATGGGCGTCAACAAAGAGCGCATCATTATTACCACCTTCGTCATCGGAGGCCTGCTCGCAGGAGCCGCCGCCTTGTTCTACGTCATGAAAATCCCGTCCGGTGTCCAGTACAGCGGTGGTTTCGTCCTGGGCATCAAGGCGTTTGCTGCCGCGGTGCTTGGCGGCATCGGCAACGTGCGCGGGGCCCTTCTGGGCGGACTGCTCCTCGGCCTGATCGGCAACTACGGCCAGATCCTGCTGGGCAATTCGCAGTGGACCGACGTCGTGGCGTTCGTGGTGCTGGTGCTCGTGCTGCTGCTGCGGCCCGAGGGCATCCTGGGAACCTCCCTTGGAAGGAGCAAAGCATGAGTATGACGGACGGCCCCACGCCGCTGCAGACAGCGGCCGCCCAGCAGGCAGCTGAGGAACGCGAAGCTTCCGAGAAAGCCGCGGGAAAGAGCGACCTTCGCCAGCGGGGCAAACGCAAGCCCGGCTACTTCTCCGACCGCTGGCACGCCCTGTCCCGCCAGCAGCAGTGGGCCTTCCTGGTCATCGTGGTGGTCCTGGCCTACCTGCTGCCGCTGCTCAACCCGCCGATCATCACCACCGAACCCGGCAACAACTTCGCCCTGGCATGTTTCGACATGGCACGCTTTGCGCTGATCGCCGTTGGCCTCAACATCGTGGTGGGGTACGCCGGCCTGCTGGACCTTGGCTACGTTGCCTTCTTTGCGGTGGGTTCGTACGTGGCCGCCATGCTGACCAGCCCGGATTCGCCCTACCTGCACATCCCTTACCTGTGGACGCTTCCGGTGGCCATGGCAGTCACCATGTTCTTCGGCGTCATGCTGGGCGTGCCCACACTCCGGCTCCGGGGCGACTATCTCGCCATCGTGACGCTCGGCTTCGGCGAGATCATCCGTATCCTGGCCACCATCATTCCTGCCATGAAGGGCCAGGTGGGCTTCCAGAACGTCGGCCACCCGCCGGGTGACGGGGCTGACGGGACGCCGATCTTCTCCAACTCAAACGGGGTGCCCTGGTACTGGCTGACCCTGACCATCATCATCATCGTCACCCTCCTGGTGGGCAACCTGGAACGCAGCCGGGTGGGCCGCGCCTGGATTGCCATCCGCGAAGATGAGGATGCCGCGGAAATCATGGGTGTTCCCACCTTCAAGTACAAGGTGTGGGCCTTCGCCATCGGCGCTGCCGTCGGCGGCCTGTCCGGAGCACTCTTCGCCGGGCAAGTGGGATTCGTCAACAACCAGAAGTTCGACGTCACCACATCCATCCTGTTCCTCGCCGCAGTGGTGCTGGGAGGTGCCGGCAACAAGGTGGGCGCCATCCTGGGTGGGGCCCTGGTCAGCTACATCCCGTTGAGGTTCACGGCCATCGCCGAATACAAGTACCTGATCTTCGGGATTGCGCTGGTGCTGATCATGATCTTCCGTTCCCAGGGACTCCTGCCCGCCCGGCAGCGGCTGCTGGCGTACGGCAGGACGGCACTTAACAAGGTCACCAGCCGCGATGGCACGGAGCCGAAAGACTCGAACAATCCACCAGCCGGCCCCGGGACCCAGGCGGCCGGACAGAGAGGAGCGGAGGCATGAGCTCCGAGGAAAGGCACGCGGGCTCCAGCAGCGTGGAGGAGCAGCCGGCCCAGGACAGCACGGTCCAGGACGGCTCGGCGGCCCCCGTCGCGCCGGAGCTGGACATGGAGGCCCTCGCCGAAGCCGGAGTGGACCAGGAACTGGCCGAGAAGGTGGCCCCGGACCGCGATATTGCGGTCAAGGTGGGCGACAACATTGTCGAGGTGCAAAACCTGACCATCAAGTTCGGCGGCCTGGTGGCACTGGACAACATCAGCTTCAACATCAAGCGCGGCGAGATCCTTGGCCTCATCGGGCCCAACGGCGCCGGGAAGACCACGTGCTTCAATGCGATGACCGGCGTGTACAAGCCCACCAGCGGAAAAGTGGTGCTGGAGGGGCAGGTCCTGAACGGCATCAAGCAGCACAAGATCACCCGGCTTGGCCTGTCCCGCACGTTCCAGAACATCCGCCTGTTCGGTGAGATGACCGCCCTGGAGAACGTGGTGGTGGGCCTGGACGCGCGGCACCGGACCAGCGTCGGCGGGGCGCTGCTGCGCCTGCCCACCCATATCAAGGAGGAAAAGTCGGCCATCGAGCGCGGCATGGCCCTGCTGGACTTCGTGGGCATCGGCAGCCATGCCCATGTCCTGTCCCGGCAGCTGCCGTACGGCTACCAGCGCCGGCTCGAGATAGCGCGCGCCTTGGCCACTGATCCAAAGGTCCTCTGCCTGGACGAACCGGCAGCCGGCTTCAACCCGGCCGAAAAGGAGGAACTGATGGCGCTGATCCGCACCATCAGGGACGAGGGCTACACCGTGCTGCTGATCGAGCACGACATGAAGCTGGTCATGGGTGTGACAGACCGGATTGTCGTACTGGAATTCGGTAAGAAGATCGCGGACGGACTGCCGCGGGAGATCCGCGAAGACCCGCGTGTTATTGCTGCTTACCTAGGGGAGCCTGAAGATGACGTTGCTTGAACTTGAGGGAGTGTCCGTCCACTACGGCCGCATCCAGGCCCTGCGGGACATCTCCTTCACCGTCGACGAAGGCGAAGTGGTGGCGCTGATCGGGGCCAACGGCGCCGGCAAGACCACCACCATGCGGACCATCTCCGGCCTGCTGAACTGCTCCGAGGGCAGGATCACCTTCGAGGGCCAGGACATCACCAAGATGAAGGCCCACATCCGCGTGGTGCACGGAATCTCCCAGGCCCCCGAAGGGCGCGGCATCTTCCCTGGCATGACCGTGATGGAGAACCTCGACATGGGAACGTTCGGGCGCAAGGACAGAAGCGGTGTGGGCAAGGACCTGGACCGCGTCTTTGACTTGTTTCCCCGGTTGAAGGAGCGGGAAAAGCAGTTTGGGGGAACCATGTCCGGCGGTGAGCAGCAGATGCTGGCGATCGGACGTGCGCTGATGTCCAATCCGAGACTGCTGCTGCTCGACGAGCCCTCCATGGGCCTCGCCCCACAGTTCATCCGCCAGATTTTCAAGATCATCAAGGAAATCAACAACCAGGGCACCACGGTCCTGGTGGTGGAGCAGAACGCCAACCAGGCCCTGGCCGGAGCGCACCGCGCCTTCGTTCTGGAGACGGGGGCGATCACCCACAGCGGCACCGGCAAGCAGCTGCTGGAAGATCCCTCGATCAAGGAGGCCTACCTGGGCGTGGGCTAATTCGCCTGATGGGGCCCGGTGCCGGACCGGCGGCAACGGTCACGGTTCGGTTGCAACCGGGCCCCTTGGGAACTTTCGCGGCGGCCCCCACGTGGGAATTGGTAGCGTAACCACAAGCTCATCACCCACACCCACATGGAGGAATCCCGCAATGGCACTTGGCGGCAACCCGATCTTCAACGGAAAGAGTTTCCGTGGAGCCACCCAGGCACCGCCTGTCCCGCAGGCTCCCTACGGCCAGGCGTCGTACGGCCAGCAGCCTTACGGCCAGCAACCCTATGGCCAGCAACCGTACGGCCAGCAGGGCTGGGGCACACAGCCCCAGAGCATGACCGACGAACAGCTGCGGCAGATGTACAGCCAGCCCTCGGCGGGCCCCGCGGATACTGGCCGGATGACGTTCGACGACGTCATCATGAAGACCGCTGCCTGCCTCGCCGCGGTGATTGCCGGCGCAGCAGTCACCTTGGTGGTGGCGCAGGGCCTGGCTTCCATGCTGATGATCGTCGGCGCCCTGGGCGGCTTTGTCCTGGCATTGGTGAACACCTTCAAGAAGCAGCCGTCGCCGGCGCTGATCCTGGCCTACGCCGCATTGGAAGGTCTCTTCCTCGGCGGCCTGACCCGGATCCTGGATGGCATGTTCCCCGGTGTCGGGCTGCAGGCAGTTGTCGGCACGCTTTCGGTCTTCGCCGTGACCCTGCTGCTGTTCAAGAGCGGGAAGGTCCGCGCCACGCCGAAGGCCATGCGGTTCTTTATGATCGCCATCATCGGCTATGCCGTGTTCTCCCTGGTCAACATGGTGATGATGTGGACAGGCGTCCTGCAGCAACCCTTCGGCATGCGCAGCATTGAGATCTTCGGCATCCCGCTGGGCGTCTTCATCGGACTGCTCGCCATCGGCCTCGCAGCCTTCTCGCTGATCATGGACTTCACCAGCATCGAAGAGGGCGTCCGCAACGGTGCCCCGCAGCGCTTCTCCTGGACGGCGGCCTTCGGCCTGACCGTCACGCTGGTCTGGCTGTACGTGGAGATCATCCGCCTGCTGGCCATCCTGCGCGGCGACGACTAGGCACTCCGGCAACCTCCCGCCGTCGTTCACTAAGCAACTGTGGGCCCCACCAAACTGGTGGGGCCCACAGCCGTTAAAGCGCTCCAGACGGACCGCGCCTGCCTAGGCGATCCGCATGGCGCCGGCGGCAGGGGAGACGGTGAAGATGTCCGGCGCCGCGAAGCCGGCGTCTGCGAAAGCCTTGACGACGGCGTCACGCACCTTCTGTTCGGCGTCCAGCGGCGTCAGCGCAATAGCCGCCCCGCCGAAGCCGCCCCCCGTCATGCGTGCGCCGATTGCCCCATTGGCACGGGAGGTGTCCACGGCAAGGTCCAGTTCCGGGCACGAGATTTCGAAGTCGTCGCGCATGGAGGCGTGGCTGGCGTCCAGCAGGGGGCCGATGGCGGCGGGGCCCGGGCCGCCCAGCAGATCCACGGTCTGGAGCACCCGGTCGTTCTCGGTGACGACGTGCCGGACGCGACGGAACGTGACCTCGTCCAGCAGCCCGCTGGCTTCCTCAAGGTCCGCCACCTCCAGGTCCCGCAAGGCCTTCACCCCCATGACCTCCGCGCCCAGCTCGCAGGATGCGCGCCGCGAGGCGTAGCCCCCGTCGGCGTGGGAGTGCGACACCTTGGTGTCGATCACCAGGAGCACCAGGCCGGCGGGCCCGGTCTCAAACGGGACCAGGCGCGCCGTCTGGTCCCGGCAGTCCAGGAAAACTGCGTGGCCTTGTGAACCGCGCAGGGACGCGGACTGGTCCATGATGCCGGTGGGTGCCCCGACGAAGTCATTTTCGGCCCGCTGGGTGGCCAGCACCATGTCCTCGGCCTCCAGTCCGGCGTCCGTGAGGTCGTTCAGTGCGGTGATGACGGCACATTCAATGGCGTGCGACGACGACAGGCCGGCGCCGAGCGGAACGTTTGAGTCCAGGAGCAGGTCCAGTCCGGGGACGTCGATGCCCCGTTGCCGCAGCGCCCACACGACGCCCAGGGGGTACTTGGTCCAGCCCTTTGCCGTTCCCGGCTGCAGGGTTTCGAGATTGGTGCTGACCACCCCCTGGTCGCCATACGTGGACAGCAGCCGCATGGTGGCGTCCTGGCGCACGGCGACGGCCACCCGCGCGGTGCGGTCGATGGCGAAGGGCAAAACGAAGCCTTCGTTGTAGTCCGTGTGTTCGCCGATGAGGTTGACCCGCCCGGGCGCCTGCCACACGCCGTCGGGAGCGCGGCCGAATTCCTGCTCAAAGCGGGCGCCCAGGTCCTGCGGTGTAGCACCTGCGGCCTGGCTGTTGTCCTGGTTCCGGGTGCTCACGCGGAGGCTCCTTCCGGGGTGGCCGCGAGGGCGGCAGCAGGCGTGGACGACGGTGGGACGGCAACATTGCGGAGCCGTTCCGCCACGCTTTCGGGAGTGGTGTCATTGATGAAAGCGCCCATGGCTGCCTCCGACCCTGCCAGGTACTTCAGCTTGTCGGCTGCCCTGCGCGGGGAGGTCAGCTGCAGGTGGAGGTATCCTGCCGGCCGCAGGACGTCATCCAGCGGGGCCTGGTGCCACGCGGAGATGTAGGGAGTGGGCGTGGGGTACAGGGCGTCAACCCGCTTGAGCAGGTCCAGGTAGACATGCGCCAACTCATCCTTCTCCTCCCCGTCCAAGGCCGCGAGGTCGGCGACCTGGCGGTGCGGCACTAGGTGGATTTCCAGGGGCCACCGGGCTGCGAAGGGCACGTAGGCGCTGAAGTGCGTTCCTTCCAACACCATCCTGCTGCCGTCGTCCCGCTCGGCCCGCAGCAGCGAACCGGTCAGGGTTTCCCTGCCGTCCGTTGCATCGTAATACTTCCGGGCCGCCGCACCCAGGACGCCGGCGCGGGGCGTGACGTAGGGGTAGGCGTAGATCTGGCCGTGCGGGTGGTGCAGCGTGACGCCGATGTCGGCGCCGCGGTTTTCGAACGGGAAGACCTGCTTGATCCCCGTCATGGCACTGAGGGCAGCCGTGCGGTGCGACCAGGCTTCGATCACGGTCCGGGACCGCTCCTGGCTCAGCCCGCTGAAGGATCCCGTGTGGTCCGGGGTGAACGACACGACCTCGCAGCGGCCGTATGCGGGGCCCTTCGTTCCCCAACCGGCATGCTCGGGAACCGGCCCGAGCGCCGGTCCCAGGGAGGGGAACCGGTTCTCGAAGACCACCACGTCATAGTCCGCGGCAGGAATCTCCGAAGCATTCCCGGGAGTGGTGGGACAGATGGGGCACTGGTCTGCCGGCGGAAGGTGGGTACGGGCCTGGCGGTGCGCGGCAACGGCCACCCATTCATCCGTCAGCGCATCGAAGCGGACCTCGCCCGGTTCGCCCCGCGGCGGCAGGCCGCGATGATCGGTGGTGAGGTGCCCGGCGCGGGAGGTGCTGGTGCCGGCGTCGTCGAAATACATCAGCTCCCGGCCGTCGGAGAGTCTGGTGCTGGTAATCCCTGTCATGCAAAAAGTTTGGCACAAGCGATCAGAAAAGAATAGTTAACAACAAAAAGTAACAAAGTTCGGGATGGAGGTGAGGCGCCGCCCGTTGTACGGTAATCCCCATGACTGCCTCTTCCCCACAGGAAACCTCTGTTGCATCCACCCGGACCTGCGCCACCGGCAGGCAATACGAACTGCGCCGGGGCGATGCCCTGGCCGTAGTCACCGAGCTCGCCGCGGGGCTGCGCTTGTTCAGCCGTGGCGGTGTCCTGCTGACCGAGACTTATGGGGACGACGAGATCTCCCCGGGCGGCGCCGGCATCACGCTCGCCCCCTGGGCCAACAGGGTGGAAGACGGGCAATGGTTCCTCGACGGCAGGAAACAGCAGCTGGACATCACGGAAGTGTCCCGCAACAACGCCAGCCACGGCCTGCTTCGAAACGCCGGCTATGCCCTGGTGGGGGAGTCCCCGCACGCCGTGGCGCTGGAAGCGGTCGTCTTCCCGCAGCACGGCTATCCCTTTCTGGTACGGCACCGGGTGGACTACCAGCTTTCCGAGGACCTCGGGCTGCGCGTCCGGCAGACCCTCACCAATGACGGTACGGCGGCAGCGCCTTTCGTCCTCGGCGCGCACCCCTACCTGCGGGTCGGTGACACTCCGGTCGAGGAACTGAAGCTGACCGTTGCCGCCGACACCCGTCTGGTGACCGATGAGCGCTTGATTCCGCGCAGTTCGGCCCCGGTCGACGGGGACGTTGACTTCCGTTCCGGCCGGCACGTCGCGGACCTGGCAGTGGACGTGGCCCTGACGGACCTCCGGTTTGAGGGCGGCGTGGCCCGGCACACCCTTGCGGCCGGTGACGGCAGCGCTGTGTCGCTCTGGCAGGACGAATCCTGCCAGTACGTCCACATCTTCGTGAGCACTGTGTATCCGGGCCGGACCCGGGCCGTGGCGGTGGAGCCAATGACGGGGCCGGCCAATGCATTCAACTCCGGTGACGGCCTCCGGTGGCTGCCTGCAGGGGAGTCCTTCAGCATGGAATGGGGGATCGACTACGCAGCCGGCGCGGCACGGTAGTTTGCATTGGGCCACCGCTGGGGAAGTATGGGGATATGACGCCAAAAGAGGACGACGTTACCCTTGCCCACACAGCACCGGTCCAACCGGCTCCCGCGCCGGCACCGGCCGCGGCCGCACCCCTGAGGGTCCTGACGGACCGTGAGCTGGACAAGGACATCCCGTACGGCATCCGCATCGCAGCTTCCTGGTCATGGCGGCTCGGCCTGATCCTCCTGATGGCGGGAACCCTGGTGTGGCTGCTTAGCCACATCACCCTCCTGATCATTCCGATCATGGTGGCCGCACTCCTCGCCGGACTGCTCAGCCCGGTCACGGCATGGCTGAAGAGGCGGGGGCTTCCCGCGGGTCTGGCCGTCGCAGTGACAGTCCTTGGCTTCATCGGCGTCATCGCCGGTGCACTGGCCCTGGTGGGCAGGCAACTGGTGGTCGGTTTCGGCGAACTGTATTCCCAGGCGCTTGAGGGCGTCCGGCAGGTCCAGGACTGGCTGTCCGCCGGGCCCCTGCACCTGACCGCCACCCAGATTGACCAGTACGTCAAGGAAGCCACCGACGCCCTCCAGAACAACAGCAGCAGCATCCTCAGCGGCGCCCTGTCCTTCGGGAGCACCGCCGGACACTTCGCAGCCGGGATGCTCCTCTCGCTGTTCATCCTCATATTCTTCCTCCTGGAGGGAGACCGGATCTGGGCCTTCCTGGTCAGGATGCTTCCCCGCAAAGCCCGGGCCGCCACGTTCGGCGCCGGCCACAAAGGCTGGGCATCGATGGTCAGCTACGCGCGCATCCAGATGTTCGTCGCCGCTGTCGATGCGCTGGGCATCGGCGTCGGCGCCGCCATCATTGGCGTACCGCTCGCGCTTCCCCTGGGCGTGCTGGTCTTCCTCGGCTCCTTCATCCCGGTGGTGGGCGCCCTGGTGACCGGCGTCGTTGCCGTCCTGCTGGCACTGGTGGCCAACGGTCCCGTCAACGCCCTGATCATGCTGGGCATCGTCCTGCTGGTCCAGCAGCTCGAGGGCCACATCCTGCAGCCCCTGGTCATGGGCAAGGCAGTCTCGCTCCACCCGGTGGCAGTAATCCTCAGCGTTGCGGCCGGTTCCTACCTCGCCGGCATCCCCGGGGCGCTGTTCTCGGTACCCATCCTGGCCGTAGCAAACTCGGCCGTTCGCTACATTGCGGCCAGAACGTGGGAACATGAACAGGTGCCGGTTATTGCCGGAAGGCCCATCACAGCCGGAGCGGGCGGGGACAACACCATCGAGGACGTTGAGCCGCCGTCTGCATCCGACGCCGGGAACGGCCGGGCGGCAGGCACTTCATCCGAACACCGTGATGCCCGCACCGCCTCTCCGGAGGGCGGCGGGGCAGAACCCAAAGGAGAGTAGTCCGTGAAGATCCTTGAAACCCTTCCCGTCACACTGGACGATGTCCTTGAGGCGCAGAAGCTGCTTGACGGGATCATTGCGCGCACGCCCGTGGAATCGTCCCGGGCGCTGGGGGGCATGGTGGGCGGCGACGTCCATTTCAAATGCGAAAACCTGCAGCGCGCCGGCTCGTTCAAGGTCCGCGGTGCCTACGTACGGATGGCCCGGCTCTCGCCGGAAGAGAAAAAGCGGGGCGTGGTGGCGGCGTCGGCCGGCAACCATGCACAGGGCGTTGCCGTTGCCGCCAAAAGTCTTGGCATCAAGGCCCGGATCTACATGCCACTGGGCGTAGCACTGCCCAAGCTTGCCGCCACCCGCAGCCATGGTGCCGAAGTCATCCTGCACGGGCACAACGTGGACGAGGCGCTCGCTGAAGCCCAGCGCTACAGCGATGAAACTGGCATGGTCTTCGTCCATCCGTTCGACAATGTGGACGTGGTGGCAGGCCAGGGAACCGTAGGCCTGGAAATCCTTGAGCAGGTCCCCAACGTCGACACCGTCCTCATGGGCGTGGGCGGCGGCGGGCTCCTGGCGGGAGTCGCCGTCGCCATCAAGGCCCGCGCACGGGAACTCGGCCGGGAGATCCGCATCATCGGCGTCCAGGCGGAGAACGCCGCCGCGTACCCGCCCTCGCTTGCCGCTGATGCCCTGGTACCGCTGAAGCGGGTCTCCACCATGGCGGACGGCATTGCCGTGGGACGCCCGGGACAGCTGCCTTTCAGCATCATCCGCGAGCTGGTGGATGACGTGGTCACCGTCAGCGAGGACTCGCTGGCCCGCGCGCTGATCTTCCTGCTCGAGCGGGCCAAGATGGTGGTGGAACCCGCCGGCGCAGTGGGCGTGGCCGCCCTCATGGACGGCAAGATCGAGAACCCGGGCTCCACGGTGGTGGTCCTCTCCGGCGGAAACATCGACCCCATGCTGATGCTCAAGGTCATCCAGCGCGGCCTCTCCGCCGCAGGGCGCTACATGACCGTTCGGATGATGCTTGATGACCGCCCCGGCTCCCTGGCAACCATTGCCCGCATCATCGCCGAAAATGATGCCAACGTCACCGGCCTGGACCACACCCGGGTGGGTGGATCCATCAGCATGGGCGATGTCTCGATCACCGTGAACCTGGAGACCAAGGGCCACCAGCACGGTGAACAGGTCCTCAGCGCCCTCCGTGCCGAGGGCTTCCAGCCCATCGTTGTGCACTAGGAGCGGCCATGGCCGGACTGGGCAGCGGACTGACGGGTAACGGAGGCGGCCCGGCGCGGCAAACCATCGCCGCGCGCGCCAAGGGCGGCCTGGTAGTTCTGGGCGGCTTCGTGGCCCTGCTGTTCGCCATCGAGGTGGTCAACACGCTGATGATGGGCGCCCTCACGCGGACCTTCGGCCTGCGGCCCAGGAGCGCCGACGGGCTGCTGGACATCTTCACCTTCCCGCTCCTGCATGCCAACCTGAACCATCTGCTGTCCAACAGCCTGCCCCTGGTCATCTTCGGCTTCCTCGTGTTCCTCTCGGGGCTCCGCGTGTTCCTCACCGCGCTGGCCTTCAGTTGGCTCGGCAGCGGGGTCACCGTCTGGCTTATCGGCAACGGCGTCACGGTGGGCGCGTCCGGCCTGGTCTTCGGGCTCTTCGCGTTCCTTCTGGTGCGTGGCTTCTTCAACCGCAGCTGGCGGCAGATCCTGCTCGCGGTGGTCCTCTTTATGGGGTACGGGAGCATCCTGCTCGGTGCCCTGCCCTTCGTGGCAGGCTACGTGAGCTGGCAGGCGCACCTGGGCGGCGCCGCGGGCGGGGTAGTGGCGGCCCTGCTGCTTCGTCCGCGCCTCCCTGCGCTCCCGCGCCAGTCCTGACCGCCGGTCCTCCCCGGCGGCGCGCCCGGGCGGTCCTTGCGGCGCAGACAAAAAAGCGGCGGCCGTCCCCGTGGGGACGGCCGCCGCTTTTGCCGGACCGGCCTGCTGCTTGTCCTGGCGTTACCCGGCGTAGGGCTTGGCGGAGAGGATCTCCACCTTGATGTCCTTGCCGTTCGGCGCAACGTAGCTGAGGGTCTCGCCCTCCTTGTGCCCCAGGATGGCCGCACCAAGGGGCGACTTCTCGCTGAAGACATCCAGGTCCGAGTCGCCGGCGATTTCGCGCGATCCCAGCAGGAAGGTCTCCTCATCCCCGGCGATCCTGGCAACCACGAGCATTCCGGGCTCAACGATGCCGTCATCGGCAGGCGCTTCACCCACATGGGCGTCCCGGAGCAGGACGGTCAGCTGGCGGATGCGGGCTTCAATCTTGCCCTGCTCCTCCTTGGCCGCGTGGTAGCCCCCGTTTTCCTTGAGGTCCCCCTCTTGCCGCGCTGCTTCAATCTTCTGGACGATCTCCGCCCGGCCTGCGCCGGAAAGGTGGTCCAGCTCTGCCTTCAGGCGGTCAAAAGCTTCCTGGGTAAGCCAGGCTGCAGATGCGCTGTTGGTGGTAGACACGGACTTCTCCTCTAGTGGTCTTACATGCAAAAGACCCCGCCACGGTGGCCACTTGTGGAACAGTAACCAGCTCAGCGGGGTAAAGGTATCTCTCCATTGTAGTCAATCCCTTGGAGATAACCCAACAATCAAGCGTCGCGCATCACATCCCTTAGGACTCCCCGCCGGGAATCCAGCAGCTGTCCACCACTCCGGACACGGACGCCGACTCCGTGCGCATCGTGACGCGCTGGGCAACTGTCCTGCCGCCGTCGGGCGTTGAGTCCGCCGCCGACGGCGGGATGTCCACCACCTTCCAGCCCACCACGGCAAACTTGGCGTCCAGCGCCTTCACGGCGCACTTGACGGGCTTGGCCGGTTCCCGGGTCACCTGGAAATCGACCTCGGCGAGGGTGGCATCGGTGGTGCTGTAACCCACGTCCTTGAACGTCACCCCGGAGAGCGAATTGGACGTGGTCACCCAGGCCAGGAACCCGATCCCCACGGCCAGCGCGACGCCGATGGCCAGCCGGGCGGCCCTGGGGGAGAGCCGGCGCTTTTTAGCACCATACCGATTGGCTAGGCTAGTGTCTGCGGGCGCGGATTGGGCCGGCTGGTCCGGGGAAGTCACCAGACCAGTTTAGTGCCCTTTCCGCCGGCGCTTTCGCGGTGGCACCAGCTGCCGGCAAGGCGCTGCGCCCGCCGCATCACCCGTATGCTGCCCCAGAGCCGCGAAAGACAAAATTAAGGAGCCGTCCCCTCCATGACAGCGCCCAGCAAATCCCAGGTGCCGCTCCGGCTGCTCGCGGTCCACGCCCACCCGGATGACGAATCCAGCAAGGGTGCTGCGACCATGGCCATGTATGCATCCACCGGCGTGGACGTCCTGGTGGCAACCTGCACGGACGGCTCCCGCGGTGACATCCAGAACCCGGCAGTTGAAGGTGAGCCGCATCCCAAGCGGGACATGGCCGGCGCGCGAAGGCTGGAGATGCAGCGGGCCGCCGCCATCCTGGGCATCCGCCAGCGCTGGCTGGGCTTTGTGGACTCCGGCCTCCCCGAGGGTGACCCGCTCCCGCCCCTTCCGGCCGGCTCCTTCGCCACCCTGCCCCTGCAGCAGGCGGCCGCGCCCCTGGTCCGGCTGGTCCGGTCCTTTAAGCCGCATGTCATCCTCAGTTATGACGAGAACGGCGGCTACCCCCACCCGGACCACATCATGGCCCACCGGGTAGCCGTGGAAGCGTTCGAGGCAGCGGGGGATCCGGAACGGTACCCGGACGCGGGGGACGCCTGGGAGCCCAGCAAGCTCTATTACGACCGTGCCTTCAGCCCGGAGAGGTTCCGGGCACTGCACTTTGCGCTCGAAGAGGCGGGTCTGCAGTCCCCGTATGCCGAGCGCCTGGCCGCGTGGCTGGAGTCCGATGCGGAGGGGCACACGCCACCTCCTGCCGCGAACCCCACCACCACCCAGGTGGACTGCGGCGACTTCTTCGAAATGCGCGACGACGCACTGCGCGCCCACCGCACGCAGGTGGACCCGCTGGGGTTCTTCTTCGCGGTTTCCCCGGACATGCAGCGCCGGGTCTGGCCCTGGGAAGACTACTCCCTGATCCACTCCCGGGTGCCGTCCGAGCTCCCCGAGAAGGACCTGTTCGCCGGGCTAAGATAGACAGGCAGGCCATTTCTATCTTGCGTAGAAGACAGGTGCGGTGACGGGCCGTTCCGTCCGCATCCTGCTGCATCCGTTCCACCAGAAGGTATTAACCGTGCATTCTCTGCTCCTCAGCCTCGCCACCACGCCGAGCCCGCTGCCCACTCCGACGCTCCGGGACGGAATATCCGAGGACCAGGTAACACCGGGCCTTCTGGGGTTCATCATGACGGCCTTCTTTGTTGTGGCCACCGCCCTGCTCATTGTGGACATGGTGCGGCGGATCCGCAGGGTCCGCTACCGCGCCCAGGTGGAGGAGGAACGCCTGGCCGCCGCTGCCGCGGCTGACGTGGACGCCGCAGACGCCCAGGACGGGCTCGACGACGGCACCCGCCAGGCAGCGCCGGACGCCAACGGAAACGGCCCGGCAAACGGGCTTCCGCGGCCCCGCGAATAAGAGGGTCCCGCCGCCGGGGCGGCTTTAGGCAAGGACCGCCAGCGCGATCGCCACGAAGTGGGCCGCGAAGGCAAACACGGTGAACGCGTGGAACAGTTCGTGGAAACCGAAGTGGTAGTAGCTGAAGTTCGGCTTCTTGAGGGCGTAGAAGACAGCGCCCGTGATGTAGAGGACGCCGCCCACGCAGATCAGCACTGCTGCTGGAATGCTGGCCTGGAAGAACTGCGGCAGGTAGAACAGCGCGCCGCAGCCCAGCGCGATGTAGATCGGCACGTAGAGCCAGCGTGGCGCATCAGTCCAGAGCAGCCGGAATAGTACTCCGAGGATGGCCCCGGCCCAGATGACCCACAGGAGCACCACTGCCTGCTGGCGTTCCAGCAGGGTCCATGCCAGTGGCGTGTACGTGCCGGCGATCACCAGCATGATGTTGGTATGGTCCAGCCGCTTCAGGATGAGCTTGACCCGCGGGGACCAGTTGCCGCGATGGTAGACGGCGCTGACACCGAACAGCAGAACGCCGGTGGCAGCGTAGATGGCAGAGGTGACCCGGCGGTCAACCGTGGGTGCGAGGACAACCAGGATGATCCCTGCGGCCAGGGCCAGCGGGGCCGTGACTGTGTGGATCCAGCCGCGCCATTTGGGCTTGATCATCAGTAGTTCCGCCAGGCGTACCGCGGCATCATCCACCGCGCTGGGCTCCGGATCCGGGCCGGGGTTCCGGTCCTCGGGCCGGGGTGCCGGGGAGGCCTGCGGGGAGTCGCTGTTCATGGCACCAGAATAACTTACGGGCCGGTAAGTTACCGCTCAGTAACATCCCTTTGGGTCCGGTCCTGAGGTCCTGCCCGTCCCGGGGCGTCCCGGGCGGTAGCCTAGGATGTGGATGTACGTACGGCAGGAAAGTCAGGTGAGTGGACGCGTGGAGTTGCCCGGGTTCCTCTATGGCTATTACGAGCGCCGGCTGCTCAAGGACCTCCCGCGCGACCGCATTCCCCGGCACATAGGTGTCATGGTGGATGGAAACCGGCGCTGGGCCAAGCAGTTCAATGCCCCCACTGCCCAGGGCCACCAGGCGGGAGCGGACAAGATCCACGAATTCCTGGGCTGGTGCCAGGAGCTCGGGGTCAAGGTGGTGACGCTGTACATGCTCTCCACGGACAACATGAACCGCTCCAGCGAGGAACTGGACCTCCTGATGGGGATCATCGCCAACACCCTGGACCGGCTGGATGAAGACGCGAACATCTCCGTGCATGCCATGGGTGCCCCTGAACTGCTTCCGGACTACCTGGCTGAGCGGCTGAACAAACTCACGGCCAGGACTCCTGTGCGGGAAAAGATCCACGTCAATGTGGCGGTGGGGTACGGGGGCCGCAGGGAGATTGTCGACGCCGTCCGTGAACTCCTGCATGACGCCGTCGCCAAGGGCATGGATATTTCCAAGCTTGCCGATGACCTGTGCGTCGACGACATCTCCCGGTACCTGTACACGCGGGGCCAGCCGGATCCGGACCTGGTAATCAGGACGTCGGGGGAGCAGCGCCTCTCCGGCTTCCTGATGTGGCAGAGCGCCTACAGCGAGTTCTACTTTTGCGAGGCCCTGTGGCCCGCCTTCCGGAAGGTCGACTTCCTCCGCGCCCTGCGGGACTACGCCGGGCGGCAGCGGCGCTTCGGCACCTGAAACCCGCGGTTCATCACGAGTTCATACGTCCGCCGGAGAAATCGCCGCCAAATAGTTGCGGAAATCACCCGGAGTGGATTTACGTTATATCCATCAGCAGGCAAAACCGCCGGCTGATCGGGGAGGCCAGTACATGGAGCGAAACATCGCACCGGGTGTATGGGAGGCCGGATCCGGCCTCGTGGCCGAGCCGCCTCACCAATAACAATTCCGGGCTGGCGCCCGGGGCTGGAGTCGATGTGGCTACTTCTGAACAACTGCCCGAGGTCCTGGTTGGACAGGGCGGAAAAGCTACCTCTCGCGCCGAGCGAGCCACCTCTGTGACCGGCGCAGCAACTGATGCTGCGGCCGGTTTTGCTGTCTCCGGAAGGGAAGCCGACATCCACACCTTCGTCATTGACACCTCCGTCCTGCTCTCCGACCCGCGGGCACTCCTGCGGTTCGCCGAACATGAGGTGGTGGTCCCCGTCGTGGTCATCACCGAACTCGAAGCCAAACGGCACGATCCGGAACTGGGTTATTTCGCCCGGAATGCCCTGCGGCTCCTGGACGACCTCCGGGTCAAGCATGGCGGCCTGAACCAGCCCCTTCCCATCGGGGATGAGGGCGGCACCCTCATGGTGGAACTGAACCACATCTCCGCAGAGGTGCTCCCGCTGGGCTTCCGCAGCGGGGACAATGACAGCCGCATCCTCGCCGTCGCCAAGAACCTGGCCAACGAGGGGCGCAACGTCACGGTGGTCTCCAAGGACCTGCCCATGCGCGTCAAAGCCTCCGCCATGGGGCTTACCGCCGACGAGTACCGCAACGAACTGGTCAAGGACTCCGGCTGGACCGGTGTTGCCGAAGTCGAGGCGGACGAACAGGACATCGCCACCCTCTACGGCCACGAACCCGTCTTCATCCCCGCCGCCGCCGAACTGCCCGTCAACACCGGTCTGGTGCTGCTCTCCAACCGTGGTTCCGCACTGGGCCGGGTGGGCGCCGACAAGCAGGTCCGCCTGGTCAAGGGCGACCGTGATGTGTTCGGCCTGCACGGCCGTTCCGCCGAACAGCGGCTGGCCATCGACATGCTGATGGACCCGGGCGTGGGCATCGTATCCATCGGTGGCCGCGCCGGCACCGGCAAGTCGGCACTGGCCCTCTGCGCGGGCCTTGAGGCTGTGCTGGAACGCCGCGAACACCGCAAAGTGATCGTCTTCCGGCCCCTCTTCGCGGTGGGCGGCCAGGAACTCGGCTACCTGCCGGGTTCGGAGTCCGAGAAGATGAACCCCTGGGCACAGGCAGTCTTTGACACCCTGGGCGCCCTGGTCAGCCAGGAAGTAGTGGAAGAGGTCATGGACCGGGGCATGCTCGAGGTCATGCCCCTCACCCACATCCGCGGACGTTCCCTCCACGATGCCTTCGTGATCGTCGACGAGGCCCAGTCCCTCGAAAAGAACGTCCTCCTCACCGTTATGAGCCGCATGGGCCAGAACTCCAAGATTGTGCTCACCCACGACGTCGCCCAGCGTGACAACCTCCGCGTGGGACGTCACGACGGAATCGCCGCCGTCGTTGAAACCCTGAAAGGACACCCGCTCTTCGGCCACATCACCCTGACCCGCTCGGAAAGGTCCCCAATCGCCGCCCTGGTGACGGAACTCCTGGAGGGCTAACGGGGGTGCGTGGGGCACCCTTCCTCTGCGTGCTGGCTCGTTCCTCGCCTTTGACGCACGCTGCCGGAAGGCTGCCCTACGCACAAGCGGGGTTACGGGCCTTCTCGTAGGAGCGCATCGCGGCGCATCGGCAACCGTAGGTCGCCCAGCGACCGAAGGTAGCCCTATGCGCTGTGTCTAAGCGACGGAGAAGGACCGTGGCCCCGCGTACCCAGCCAAGGACGGGCACTCATCGCACATCGAGGAACTTTGCCACCGCCTCGTGGCCTTGGACCTGCAGGGACCACTCGGGGCGTTTGAACGTGTCCGGGGTGAGGCGGACGTGCTGGAGTGTTTCGACCTTGGTGCCCCAGGCTTTGCGGCTGGTGCCGTTCAGTTCGTAGCCCAGGGAACGGGAGACGCCCAGGGAGGCGCTGTTCCACGCGGCGGCCTCCGACTCCGCGACCTCAGCGCCGAGCCAGTCAAAGGCCCACAGGACGACGGCGGCCCGCATCTCCCTGCCCAGTCCCCGGCCCTGAACTGACTTTTTGAGCCAGGAGCCGGTGGTGACAGTCTTCAGCACCGCGAAGTCCTTGGCACCAACGTCCTGGCACCCGATGAACTGCCCTTCATGCCAGATCCCCAGGAGCAGCGTCCAGTGCTCCGGCGTGAACTCCCCGCGGCAGCGCCAGTACCAGCGGGCCATGTTGGGGCCCAGCTCGTCGCCGGGCAGCGCGGTCCACGGCGTGCTGAACGGGTTCCTGGTGGGCTCGTGGATTCCGCTGCGGGCGGCGTCGACAGCCGCCGGGATGTCCTGGTCGGTGATGGGCCGGAGCTCCAGCCGGGGCGTGGTGAGCCTGAGGTCGAACAGGGGCCAGATGGAGCTCATCGTCGTCATCCGCGAAGCCTAGCCGACCGGGACCGGGAGGACCTGTCACGCTCAGGCCGGAATGTCCCAGCTGATGTGCCGGCGGACGTCGGTGAGGTTCATGGACTGGGCCAGGAACAGGTCATCCAGCATGTACTCGTCCACGGCGATGATCCGGATCCAGTGGCCATACCCTTCCGTTTCCGGTTCCAGCGACTGGCTGGACACACAGACGCCGGTGTTCACGTCTACGCGCAGCAGGGACCGGCCGGGCAGGCACAGGGGAGCGGCAGGATCGGCGGGGCGGTAGGCGGCGTTGGGGACCACCACGGCTTCAAGGACTGTCCGGCCCTCGTGGTCGGAATACCCCACCTCCCGGATGTCCAGCGCGTTGCTGCCGGGAAACTCGATGGGCACGGGTGCATTGCCCGCGAGCTCCACGGGGTCCAGCGCCGCCGAGAAGCGGCCGTTGCCGAATCCGGGCTCGCCGTAGGCGGCCTCGGGGCGGCGGCGTACCAGTCCGGCGTCGTCAAAGACGGGGGTTACCAGGTGCGGGGGGAGGAGCCAGGACTTGCGCGTGGCGCTCACATAGAAGACGTCCCGGGAATCGTTGATCCCCGTAGTGCTGTGCAGGACCAGGCGCTCGGGGCTCTCGAGCCGGAGCGCGCCCGGACGGCGCAGCCAGGCGCGGACGAACGGGGCGCCCGGGGCGGGGGCCGACGCAAAGGCCTGGTCCCAGTACCCAAACCGCATTGACTGCCACTTCCAAGGGGAGGAGCGGCAGAGGTTTCGGAACATGGCGGCCAGGTCCGCCGGGGAGGCAGGTGATTCCGGAACCGGGCTGCGCCGGGAGTCCCAGGTCGACATATCCACATTTTACGCGGGGGCGCTACGGCGGGAATGGGTGGATCCAGTAGCATCCGAGGGGTGATCGGACGACTCGGTGAACTTTGGCAGCACACCCCGCTTGCCTTCTGGCTGGTGCTGGCGGCCTGCCTCTACTTTGCGGTGATGGCGGTGCGGCTGACCATCATCGACGTCCGGCACCACCTTTTGCCCAACCGGATCGTCTTTCCGTCCTATGCGGTGGCCGGCGTGCTTTTGCTGGCGGCAGCCGCCGTTGCCTGGGCCAGCCCACTTTCGGCCGCCGGTGACACCACTGGGATCCTGTCGGCCCCTGCCCTCCGCGTGGTGGCCGGAGCCGGGATCCTGTGGCTGTTCTACTTCGTCCTCCGCTTTGTGTACCCGCCGGGCATGGGGTTCGGCGACGTCAAACTCGCAGGAGTGCTGGGCATGTACCTCGGCTATCTCAGCTGGGGACACCTGTTCGCGGGGACCTTCCTGGCCTTCCTGCTGGGCGGCCTGTGGTCCGTAGCCCTTCTTGCAGCCCGGCGGGGGACTTTGAAATCGTCCATCCCGTTCGGGCCGTTCATGCTCGCCGGGGCCGCAGCCGCCATGCTGCTTCCCGCCTGAGCGGCGGGGCGTCCGCTTGGTGATTGGATAGGCTGGCGCTATGCCTGCACCCGAATACGTCCTGAAGCTCCGCAAGAAGATCGGTAACGATCCCATCTGGGTTCCCGGTGTGCGGGGCGTGGTGGTGGATGACGCCGGCCGGATCCTGCTGGCCCAGCGGGCTGACAACGGCCAATGGGCGCTGGTCAGCGGAATGCTGGACCCCGGCGAGCAGCCGGCCCGCGGGCTGATCCGTGAGATCTTCGAGGAAACGGCTGTGGTGGCCGAGGCAGAGCGCGTGGTGTCGGTTGGCGCTGTGGGTCCGGTCACGTATCCCAACGGTGACGTCTGCGAATTCCTGGACGTCGTGTTCCTGTGCCGCTACGTCTCCGGCGAAGCCAGGGTCAATGACGACGAATCCCTGGCTGTCGGCTGGTTTACCCTTGATGACCTTCCCGACCTGATGCCCGGGCACCTCACCAGCATCCGCCAGGCGCTGGCACCCTCCGCAGCCGTCCACTTCGAGCCCTAAAGGCTGCCGCGACGGCGGTCACCGGCCTTGGGAAACCAGCTCGCCGTCGTCGTCCTTCACAACGTCCCCGTTACGTCCGGCTTCCGCGTCCCCGGCAGCGGCGGCGGGAAGCCCGGCGGCGAGCCGCTCTGCCTCCTCGCCGCCCACGGCCTCACCGCGGGCCACCATACCGGCGGTGTCCGACAACGGGATCTGCTTCAGCGTGAGGGCCAGCAGCAGCGCGACGGCGATGAAGGGGAGCAAGTACCAGAACACGGGCGCCAGGGAATCGGCATAGGCGTTCACGATGGCGTCGCGCAGCTGTTCGGTGAGCTGGTTCAGTGCCTGCGGATCCAGGGTCCGCGTGGACTGCCCGGCCTGCTCGGCGGAGGCTCCCGCGCCGGTGAACGCGGTGGTCAGGGCTTCCGACAGCCGGGTGGTGAAGATCGAGCCGAACACGGCCACGCCCATGGCGGCTCCCACTTCGCGGAAGTAGTTGTTGGTGCTGGTGGCGGTGCCGATCTGGTCGGCCGGTACGGAGTTCTGGACCACCAGGACCACGACCTGCATGATCAGGCCCAGACCGGCGCCGAAGACGAACAGCTGCAGGCAGATGACCCAGATGGGGGTGCTGGCGGCAAGGGTGGTCATCCAGAGCATGGCGGCCATGGTGAAGACGGCGCCCAGGATGGGGAACATCTTGTACTTTCCGGTCTTGGAGATCCGGATGCCCGAGTAGATGGAGGTGCCCATGAGGCCGGCCATCATGGGGAGCATGAGGAGGCCGGATTCTGCTGCGGACGTGCCGGAAGACATCTGCAGGAACGTGGGGACGAACGCGATGGCGGAGAACATGCCCAGGCCCAGGGTGAAGCCGATGGCCGTGGCGTTGATGAAGATCCGGTTCCCGAACAGGCTCAGCGGGATGATGGGGTCCTCGGCGCGCCGCTCCACCATGATGAAGGCGGCCGCGGACACGAGCAGGCCCACTCCAAAGGCCCAGGTGAGGGGCGAATCCCAGCCCTCGTCCTTCTTGCCGCCAAAGTCGGTGAAGAAGATCAGGCACGTGGTGGCGGCGGACAGCAGGACAACGCCCAGGACGTCGATCCGCTTTTCCGCCTTCTTGTTGGGCAGGGTCAGGGCGAACCAGGCGATGGCGAAGGCGGCCAGGCCAACCGGGATGTTGATGTAGAAGGCCCATTCCCAGGTGAGGTGGTCCACGAAGAAGCCGCCCAGCAGTGGGCCGGCCACGGCCGAGAGGCCGAAGATGGCACCGAGCGGACCCATGTACTTGCCGCGCTCCTTGGCGGGAACGATGTCGGCGATGATGGCCTGGGAGAGGATCATGAGCCCGCCGCCGCCCAGGCCCTGGATGGCGCGGAAGATGACGAATCCCCAGAAATCGGTGGCCAGGGCGCAGCCCACCGACGCGAGCGTGAAGAGCGCGATGGCCACCAGGAAGAGGTTGCGGCGGCCCAGGATGTCGCCGAACTTGCCGTAGATCGGCATCACGATGGTGGTGGCCAGCAGGTAGGCGGTGGTGATCCAGGCCTGGTGCTCCACGCCGCCAAGCTTGCCCACGATGGTGGGCATGGCCGTGGAGACAATGGTCTGGTCCAGGCTGGACAGCAGCATTCCGGCGATCAGCGCCGAGAAGATGATCCAGATGCGTTTTTGCGTCAACAGCAGGGGCCCTGCCGGCGCCTTGGTGGTGGCGGTACTCATGATTGTCCTTCTGCTGCGGTGGTGTCAGTGGTGTTGAACGGTTGTGAAAACAGGATGCTGGCGGCGGAAATGTTCTCCAGCAGCAGGTCCGGGTAGCTGCGGGTGTTGCCGTCGGAGAAGTAGGCCATGCTGCTCTTGCGGGCGATGGTGCTGAGCAGCACCACGGCCATTTGCACCACAGGGTGGTCCGGGGCCACTCCTTCGCGCCGGGCGACGTCCCTGGCGAACTGGGCTTCCCGCTGCTCCGTCACGCCGATGATCCGCAGGATGAGCTGCGGTTCCTTGCGGACCACCCCGATGAGCTGCCGGGTGTCTTCCTCCGAGGCCGACATGTCTTCGGCCAGGCGCAGGGAGAGTGTCACCAGGTCCCGGAAGAGGGTGGGGGAGATCTGTCCTGCCGGTGATCCGGCTCCGCCGGCAACGAACTCCTCGATGACGTCGGACGGGATGTCGTCGTCCGCGTGGCCGATGATGGCGTCTTCCTTGGTGGGGAAGTAGTTGAAGAAGGTCCGGCGGGAGATGCCCGCGGCCTCGCACACTTCCTCCACGGTATATCCGTTGAGTCCGCGTTCAGCCGTCAGGGTCCGGGCAGCCGAGGTGATGGCGCTGCGGGTGGCCGCGCGCTTGCGCTCACGCAGGCTGTCAGAAGTTGCACTATCAGTCACAAAGTAAATTTTTGCACTAAAACATCTGGAGTGCAAACTTCAGTTGCCGACCTGCAGTTGCCTTAAAGTACGACGGCGGCCGGCGCCTTTCGTGCGAAAGGTGCCGGCCGCCGTCGGACGTTTTGGCCTGTTGGGCCTTGTTTGGCTTGTCAGGCCTTGTGGGCCGGGGCCGTCATGGTGGTGACGTCCAAGGCTTTGTCGAGATCAGCTTCGGAGACCTTGCCGTCGCCCTCGCCGACGAAGCCGAGCTTCTCGGTGGCCTGGCGGATGGTCAGGCCCTCCTTGACGGCGGTCTTGGCGATCTTGGCGGCGTTCTCGTAGCCGATGTACTTGTTCAGCGGGGTGACGATGGACGGGGAAGCCTCGGCCAGGAAGCGGGCGCGCTCCACGTTGGCGGTGATGCCGTCAATCATCTTGTCCGCCATGACGCGGCTGGTGTTGGCCAGCAGGCGGATGGACTCCAGCAGGTTGGCGGCCATGACCGGGATGCCGACGTTAAGTTCGAAGGCGCCGTTGGTGCCGGACCAGGCGATGGCGGTGTCGTTGCCGATGACCTGGGCGGCCACCATGATGGAGGCCTCACAGATGACCGGGTTCACCTTGCCGGGCATGATCGAGGAGCCGGGCTGCAGGTCGGGGATGGCGATTTCGCCCAGGCCGGTGTTGGGGCCCGAACCCATCCAGCGGAGGTCGTTGTTGATCTTCATGAACGAGATGGCGATGTTGCGCAGCTGGCTGGACGCTTCGATCAGGCCGTCGCGGTTGGCCTGGGCCTCAAAGTGGTCGCGTGCTTCGGTCAGCGGCAGGCCGGTGTCCGTGGCGAGCAGCTCGATGACGCGCTCGGGGAAGCCGGCGGGGGTGTTGATGCCGGTGCCCACGGCGGTGCCGCCCAGGGGCACCTCAGCCACGCGGGGGAGCGAGGCGTTGATGCGCTCGATGCCGTAGCGGACCTGCGCCGCGTAGCCGCCGAACTCCTGGCCCAGGGTGACCGGGGTGGCGTCCATGAGGTGGGTGCGCCCGGACTTGACGACGTCCTTGAATTCAATGGCCTTGCGCTCCAGCGACTCTGCCAGGTAGCCCAGGGCGGGAATGAGGTCGTTGATCAGCGCGGACGTGGCGGCAACGTGCACGGACGTGGGGAACACGTCGTTGGAGGACTGCGAGGCGTTGACGTGGTCGTTGGGGTGGACCACCTTGTCGCTGCCTGCGGCCTTCAGCGCACGCGTGGCCAGCTCTGCCAGGACCTCGTTGGTGTTCATGTTCGAGGACGTGCCGGAGCCGGTCTGGAAAACGTCGATGGGGAAGTCGCCGTCGTACTTGCCGGCAGCCACCTCATCGGCAGCGTCTGCAATCGCCTTGGCCAGCTCGCCGTCGAGCACGCCCAGTTCAGCGTTGGCCTGGGCGGCAGCCTTCTTGACCCGTGCCAGCGCCTCGATGTGGGTGCGCTCCAGGGTCTTGCCGGAGATGGGGAAATTCTCTACTGCCCGCTGCGTCTGCGCGCGGTACAGTGCGTTCACGGGGACGCGGACTTCGCCCATCGTGTCATGTTCAATGCGGAACTCTTCAGTGGAAGTCATGGGGCTAGCTTATGGCTCCCGGGCGCCCCATCGAAAACCGTTAAGGGAGCATCGCCGGCGGCCCGCTGGGCCGCCGGCGCAGGGTTCCTAGAGCTCGCCGATTCCGGAAACAAGGTCGGCGCGGCCCTCTGCCAGACGGTACGACAGGCCGATGACCGCGGTCCGGCCCTCCTCGATTGCGGTGGAAATCACACGCGAGCTGTCCGCAAGGCGATGGGACATCTGCTTGACGTTCTCCACCACCATGTCGTTGACCTCGGGCTGGTTGTTCCGCAGGGACGTCAGGACGGAAGGCGTAATGCGTTCCACGAGGTCGCGGATGAAGCCTGCGGGCATTTCACCGGTCTCCACGGCGTCCCGGGTGGCGGTTACGGCGCCGCAGCTGTCGTGCCCAAGGACCACAATCAGCGGCACCCCCAGCACCGCGACGCTGTATTCCAGGGAGCCCAGGACGGCGTCGTCAATCACCTGTCCGGCGGTGCGGACCACGAAGACGTCGCCCAGGCCGACGTCGAAGATAATTTCGGCAGCGAGCCGGGAGTCGGAGCAGCCGAAGATAACGGCGAAGGGATTTTGCGTCTCGACCAGTTCCGAGCGCCGTGAAGCGTTCTGGTTGGGATGGGAGGATTCGCCGTTTACGAAACGTTCGTTGCCTTCGCGCAGGCGGCGCCAGGCCAGTGCAGGGGTC
This sequence comes from Pseudarthrobacter sp. LMD1-1-1.1, assembly GCF_040676255.1. Taxonomy (NCBI): domain Bacteria; kingdom Bacillati; phylum Actinomycetota; class Actinomycetes; order Micrococcales; family Micrococcaceae; genus Pseudarthrobacter; species Pseudarthrobacter sp. LMD1-1-1.1. The sequence continues at coordinate 273,495 of NZ_JBEGHP010000023.1, forward strand.
AGGTTAGTAGCCATGCTTACTACGTTAAGGCGCGGCAGTGGCGGAAGGGGAAACTGTGACGGCGGGGTTGGCGTCAAGAGAAGTGACGACGGCGGCCGCGAGGGTTGAGAATTCGTCCAGCTGCGCTGCCCCGGAGAGGACAACGGTGCTGCCGCGGTAGTTCAGGACCATCGACTTTTCGCCCTTGCCGGTGTCCCGCAGTTCCCAATCCCGGCCACCGGCATTCCGTGAGCCGGTAACGGGAGCGTTCTTGGTCTGCTGGAGCAGCCAGGTGGGGTTGGCCTGCGTGGTCTGCACCAAAGCGATGAAGGATGTCTTGGGAGTCATGTAGCCGACCTCCCAGGTAGGCACCCCGCTGCCCGTCCCCGCTTCCCACCGGGCGTAATTTGCCCGGAAGGCGTTGCCGGTGTCCGGTGCCACGGGTGTGAATCCCGCCACATCTGCGGCGTTCCGGGCCACCGACGCCACATCGATGTCCGGGCGGTACCCCTCGCTCTTGGGCTGCGGATTCATGAGGACAACGGGCAGGAACGCCGCGATGCTGAGCACCAGGGCAATGATCATGCCGATCACCGAAGCATTGGCGCGCTTGGCCGCGGCCGCCGGAATGACGGGCTTCACCGGGGTGCCGGCACTGTTGCCCGCGGCGCCGGGGCGGCCATCGGGCTGTGCCGGGCCGGAGCTGGGACTGGTGGCTTCCTGCATGTCATTCACCCCTCTATAGTCGCCCATCCCGGAGCCGGAGTTCCATTCGGGCTGGTCCGCGGGCCCCGGCCGGCGGCCAGGCACATTTCGGGGTTGCGTCACGGGCCACCCCCAGCGCGGCGCCACGACTATGATCGATAACAGAGGAATCACCGTTCTGCTGCACCGGCGGGCGGGTTCAATGATCGCCACTCGAAGAAGAGGTTCACGTGTCACCAGCGTCCATGACCCAGAAGTACTCCACGATTTCGCCGTCCCTTGCGGTGGGCCACGACGAGCCGGACCGCAACCTTGCCCTTGAACTTGTCCGCGTCACCGAAGCCGCGGCCATCGCCGGCGGCCACTGGGTTGGCTTCGGTGACAAGAACACCGCCGACGGCGCCGCCGTCGACGCCATGCGTTCCTTCCTGCAAACCGTCCACTTCAACGGCGTCGTGGTCATCGGCGAGGGCGAGAAGGACGAAGCGCCCATGCTGTTCAACGGTGAGCGCGTTGGCGACGGCACCGGCCCCGAGGTGGACGTCGCCGTCGACCCGATCGACGGAACCCGCCTGACCGCCCTGGGCATCAACAACGCGCTGGCCGTCCTGGCTGTTGCCGAGCGTGGCTCCATGTTCGATCCCTCCGCCGTGTTCTACATGGAAAAGCTCGTCACCGGCCCCGAGGCCGCAGACATGGTGGACCTGCGCCTGCCGGTCAAGCAGAACCTGCACCTGATCGCCAAGGCCAAGGGCGTGAAAGTCAACCAGCTCAACGTCATGATCCTCGACCGCGACCGCCACCGCCCGCTGGTGGAGGAGATCCGCGAAGCCGGTGCCCGCACCAAATTCATCATGGACGGCGACGTCGCCGGCGCCATTGCCGCGGCCCGCTCCGGCACCGGCGTGGACGCGCTCATGGGCATCGGCGGCACCCCTGAGGGCATCGTGGCAGCCTGTGCCATCAAGTCCCTGGGCGGCGTCATCCAGGGCCGCCTGTGGCCCACCAGCGACGAAGAGAAGCAGAAGGCCATCGACGCCGGGCACGATCTCGAACGGGTGCTTTCCACCAACGACCTCGTTTCCAGCGACAACTGCTACTTCGCCGCCACCGGCATCACGGACGGCGACCTGCTCAAGGGCGTGCGCTACTCCAAGGATAAGGTCCTCACCCAGTCCATCGTGATGCGGTCCAAGTCCGGAACCATCCGTTTCGTGGAGGGCGAGCACCAGGCCAGCAAGTGGGAAGGCTACGCCCGCAAGAACTGACCGCCAGGTCCTGCTGACTGCAAAGCCCCCGGTGCGCCACACACGCGCCGGGGGCTTTGGCGTTAAGGCCTTGGTATAGGGTTTAAGCCATGATTCCTGCTGTTGTGCCCTGTACTGACCGCGCCCTCTGGGACGAGCACGTTGACCGGTTCCAGGGGCATCCGCAACAGCTGTGGGGCTGGGGCGAGACCAAGGCCGCCCACGGCTGGGCCGTTGACCGGGTCCTGGTCAAGGCCGGGGACGAAACCATCGGCTGCGCCCAGCTCCTGGTCCGCCGGCTGCCCGTCCCCTTCCGTGCCCTCGTCTACATTCCCCGGGGACCCATGTGCTCAGTGGAGAACGCGCAGGTGGTCCTGAACCGGCTGGCCGAGCACGCCGCCCTCCGCCACCGGGGCGTGGCCCTCAGCATCGAACCGGACTGGGACCGGGATTCCGCATTCACCGGTGCCGTGGCCGCCGCGGGCTTCCGCGAATCGACCAACACCGTCCTCATTCCGCGCACGCTCATCCTGGACCTCAGCCGCTCCGACGACGAGCTGATGGCCGAGATGTCCAAGTCCACGCGGGCAAACATCCGCAAGGCCATGCGCAGCGACGTTGAATTCCGCAAGGTCAAAAACGATTCCGAGCTGGACCAGGTGCTGGCCATCTACCACCAGACAGCCGAGCGGGCAGGCTTCGGCATCCACGAGGACCAGTACTACCGGGACATCTTCCGGAACCTCGGCGACTCCTCGCCCATCATCGCCGCTTTCGATGGCGAGCAGATGCTTGCCTTCACCTGGCTTTCGCGCAGCGGCGCCACCGCCTTCGAGCTCTACGGCGGCGTCTCCGCCGAAGGCCAGAAACAGCGCGTGAACTACGGCGTGAAGTGGGCCGCGCTGCAGGCCATGCGGGAAGACGGTTGCAGCCGCTACGACTTCAACGGCCTCCTGAACGACGGCATTTCCGATTTCAAGAAGCAGTTCGCCAAGCACGAGAACATGCTCATGGGAACGTGGGAAAGGCCGCTGTCGCCGTTCTATCCCGCCTACTCGAAGGCCATGCCGCTCGCCCGCAAGGGCCTCCAGCAGGCGCGCCGGCTGCTGAAAGGCGCCGCCGGGCAGGTCCGCCCGTTGGTCCGGAAACTGCGTCCGGGCAGCTAGCCGCAGGGCTAACCCCGGCAACGCCAAAAAGGGCGGCCGCGGCACTTACGAAAGTGCCGCAGCCGCCCTTTTGCTGTTGCGGGCTGCCGGAAGTGCTAGAGACCAGTGGTCACGGCGAAGGCCAGCGCAGCCCCGGTGCTGCCGGCAACCCGGTGGACGTTGACCGGCGCCTCGGCCGCGGCGATGAACGCGCTGCCGCCCTGTGCGAGTTCCAGGTCGCCCTTGGGGGAGTCGAGGTAGACGGCGCCGGCCACCACAATGACCACTGCCGCGCCTGCCTGCGCCAGCGGGACCGGAGCGGCGTCCTGCCCCAGTTCGATGCGCTGCAGCTGGAACTCCCCGAACGGGGGACGGAACAGTTCCTGGTCCATCACCGTCTTTTCCGCGCCGAGCATCGGAACAGCCACAGGATGGAAATCGATGGTGTTCAGGAGTTCCGGGACGTCCACGAATTTGGGCGTCAGGCCGCCGCGCAGGACGTTGTCGGAGGACGCCATGACCTCCACACCCAGCCCGTGCAGGTAGGCGTGCACGTTTCCGGCGGGAAGGTAGACCGCCTCACCGGGCTTCAGGGAGATCCGGTTCAGCAGCAGTGAGATCAGCACGCCGGGATCGCCGGGATACTTTTCGTTGAGGCTGATGACAGTGCCCAGCTCGGCCTGGTAGGGCTCAAGCGGTGCCCCGGACAGGAGGGCTGCCACCACCAGGGCGGTGTCCTCTGCCACGCCCTGGCCGCCGGCGATCAGCCGTTCAAAGGCCCGGCGCAGTCCTGCGCTTTCATCCGGGGCGGCAAGATCCTCGATCAGGGCCTGGACCAGCTCCGGGGACTGGCCGCCCGCGGGGAAGGCAGCCGCAACGTGCTGCAGGATCTTTCGGGTCTCGGCCGCCGGCCGGAATCCGCACAATGCCTCGAACGGCGTGAGCGCGAAGATCATCTCGGGCTTGTGGTTGTCATCCTTGTAGTTCCGGTTGGGGGCATGGGCATCCAGCCCGGCTGCGTTTTCCCGGGCGAATCCTTCCCGGGCCTGGTCCAGGCTCGGGTGGACCTGGAGGGAGAGCGGCTGCGCGGCCGCAAGGATCTTGGCCAGGAACGGCAGCCGGGGGCCAAAGGCCGCCACGGATTCCGCGCCCAGGAAATGTTCGGGGTCGGAGGAGATCAGGGAATCCAGCGGGCTCCGGGTCCCGTCCTCCGGCAGGTGCGCCACGGACGGCGAGTCAGGGTGCGCGCCGATCCACAGTTCGGCCTCCGGGCGCCCCGACTCGGGACGGCCCAGCAGCGACGCGATCGCCGTCGTCGAACCCCAGGCGTAGTCCCGCAGGACGTTGTCAATCTCGTACAAAACCGTTCCGTTCCTTGATGGGTGGGAGCTGATGGGTGGGCCCTAGAGCGGGGCGCACTGACCGTTGGTGGCTACGAGTTGGCGGATGGCCTCCTCGTTGCCCTCCAGCTTGAGCTGGGTCAGCAGCTCTTCGGTGATCGGCTCGCCGTCGGGTGTGGTGGTCACCGGCGTGAAGTCCGACGGCGAGGGCTGCCGGACAGCGCTGCCCGCGGCGGGCAGGGTGGCGGGGACAGCCCCGGCCGCCTGGACGTGTCCGGCGCCTGCCTGCGGAACTGCCGTGCCGTCGTCGGGAATTCCTGCCGACTGTGCACCCTTGGCGGATGCGGATGCCAGCAGCTGGTCCACCCGTTCGTGGATCTGGTCGAAGTCGGGGTTCGTGGAGAACGACGCATCGAAGTCCGGAGGGCCGATGGTCAGCCGTTTGACGTCCTTGCCCCGCGCCTTGATCGCGAGGTCCAGGAAACTGCCCAGCTGGGCGGAAGAGATGTTTGATTCCACCACCTTGGTTCCCGCGCCGGCGATGTCCTCGAACTTGGACAGCAGGGTGGCGGGGTCAAGCTGTTTCAGCATTGCCTGCTGCACGCACTGCTGGCGCTGGATGCGGGAGTAGTCATCCACGTACTCGCGCGAGCGTCCGTACCAGAGGGCCTGGGCGCCGTTGAGCGTCTGGTCCCCGGCCGGAATCCACCCGAGGGGCATCCCGTGGGTCTTGGTGGCCTCGTCGAAGTAGCCGCTCATGGGAACCCAGCCGCCGGCCTTGATCCGGATGCCTCCCATGGCGTCGATCAGGGTGGAGAACCCCTCCATGTCAACGAGCACGTAAGCCTGGATTTTCATGCCCAGCGTTCCGGAAACGGCTTCCATGGTTGCCTGCGCTCCGGGGTCCGCCACACCGGGATAGAGGTCCGCGTGCTCGTTGGTGACCTCGGTGTTGATGGCGTTGATCAGGCACTCGTCGCCGCAGTCGTAGCCGTCGGGATAGAGGGCCCGCATGGGGGAGTCTTCGCTGAACTGCGCGTTCTGGAAGTTCCTGGGGACGGAAATAATGGCGGTCTGGCCCGTTTGGGCGTCCACGCTCAGGATGGACAGGCTGTCCGGCCGGCGGCCCGTGCGGTCGTCGCCGGCGTCGCCGCCCATCATGAGGAAGTTGTAGCGCCCGTCCACCGGTTCGATGGCGGGACCGGACGAAAAGATGTTGCCGATGGCGTTGCGGCCTACGTTCAGCAGGTAGGCGGCATACCCCATGGAGCCACTGCCCAGGACCAGGGCCACCACCAGGGCTATGCCGACGGCGGGTCGGGCCCGCGGTGCCAGCAGGACAGGGCGGATGAGGCGCAGGGTATTCAGGAACAGGAGGGCCCAGCCGAGGGCCAGCGCCGACATCACCACCACCAGCAGCAGCGAGGTGACCGGGTTGGTGGCGATGCTGATGACCAGGCTCCGGTTGACCAGCAAGAGAACCATTGCCAGCAGCAGGAGTGCCCACACGCAGAGCGTTACCCGCAGGGCTGTCCGTCCCAGCTTCCTGTCGCCCGCCACGAGTTGGGCGCTGCCCGGTACCAGGAGGGTCAGCAGGACCAGGACGAAGGCACGCTTGGTCCTGACTGCGGGAGAAGCGCTGACCGGATAGCGGACCGGGTCCGTCAGTGACGGACCGGAGCCGGTATTGAGAACGCTGCTGCTGGCCATGCCCGGCGCCCTAACGGCTGCCCCGAAGGGCGCTGGGGCCGCCGGGGAAGACTTCGCTGACTTTCTGCCGCAGGTTCGCGCCCTTGCGGGTGGCGACGGCGTTCAGGTCCGCGGCGAAGTCGAGGAGATCGGAGCGCAGGGACGCGGCAAGTTCATCGGTGCCGGACGCCAGCATCCGCACGGCCAGGAGCCCTGCGTTGCGGGCACCGGCGATGGAGACCGTGGCCACCGGCACGCCTGCCGGCATCTGGACGATGGAGAGCAGGGAGTCCATCCCGTCGAGGGTCTTCAGGGGAACGGGAACCCCGATCACCGGCAGGGGCGTGACGCTGGCAAGCATGCCCGGCAGGTGGGCCGCGCCGCCGGCACCGGCGATGATGACGCGCAGCCCGCGCTCGTGCGCGGTTTGGCCGTACCGGATCATCTCGGTGGGCATCCGGTGGGCGGAGACGACGTCCGCTTCAAAGGGGATGCCGAATTCGGCCAGGGCGTCCGCCGCAGCCTCCATGACCGGCCAGTCAGAGTCGGAGCCCATGACCAGGCCCACCAGGGGGCCAGCGGCGGAACCGGCGGCGGGGGTGGCTTCGGCGCTCATGCGTTCTCCTCGAAAATTGCGGAAGGTTCTTCGGTGGTAACCCGCCCGTCGCGGATGATGCCCGCCACGGCCGTGGCCCGGCGGCGGACGGAGTCCACTTCCGTCGTCGAACTGCCCATCAGGTTGACGTGGCCGATCTTGCGCCCGGGCCGCACCGACTTGCCGTAGCAGTGCACCTTGGCAGCGGGTTCGGTGGCCAGCGCCATGGGGTAGGCGGAGTACAGATCCTGGTTGTCTCCGCCCAGGAAGTTCTTCATCACGGTTACGGGTGCCAGCGCGTCGGTGGCACCCAACGGCAGGTTCAGGACTGCGCGGAGGTGCTGTTCGAACTGGCTGGTGATGGAACCGTCCTGGGTCCAGTGGCCGGTGTTGTGTGGGCGCATGGCCAGTTCGTTGATCAGGAAGCCGGCCCCCGTGCCCGGGGTTTCGAACAGTTCCACGGCAAGGACGCCGGTGACGTCAAGCTCGGCGGCGATGCGCAATGCTGCGTCCTCAGCTGCGGCAGCAACCTCCAGCGGGATGTCCAGCGCGGGTGCGATCACCTCGTCGCAGACGCCGTCCACCTGGATGGTGTGGACCACGGGCCAGGCGCGGGCCTCGCCATCGGGGGTGCGGGCCACGAGGGCGGAGAGTTCGCGGGTGAACTCGACCTTCGCCTCGGCCAGCAGGGGACTCATGGCGGCAAACCAGTCGGCGGCTTCCGCGGCCTCTTCCGCTGAGGCGACGATCCGCACACCCTTGCCGTCGTAGCCGCCGCGGGGGGTTTTCAGCACTACGGGCCAGCCTGTTTCGTCGCCGAAGCGGACCAGCGCGTCAACGTCCGCCACGGACGCCCACGCGGGATTGGGCAGTTCCAGCCGGTCGATGGCGGCCCGCATGACCAGCTTGTCCTGGGCATGGACCAGGGCATCCGGTCCGGGCTGGACGTTGACTCCGGCATCCTGCAGGGCGCGGAGGTGGTCCGTCGGCACGTGCTCGTGGTCGAACGTCATGACATCCAGGCCTTCTGCGAAGTCCAGGAGTGTCTGCAGGTCCTTGTAATCGCCCACCGGTGTGGCGGGGACGGCCGACACTGCCGAAACGTCCTCGCCTTCGGCGAGGACACGCAGTTCAAAGCCGAGTGCTGTAGCGGCAGGGGCCATCATTCGCGCGAGCTGGCCGCCGCCAACCACGCCTATCACTGGAAAAGTCACATCTGCCAGCCTACCGAAGACGGGCCCGATCCCGCTTTTACGTCCCGGCGGGTGAACGGTATTTTCCACGGGCAGGACATAGGTCACCTGCTTCTGCGGGGCGGCTCAAAGCTTTGGGGGCTAAAATGGACCTTTGGCCGAGTGGCCCACAGTTCGTCGCGGCCATGGAGGGTCATGTTTAGTGCACTTGCAGATCGTATCCGGGGGCTCGCCTCACTCTTCTGGCGCGAGGTGGCCAAGTTCGGTGCGGTGGGCGGTGTGGCGTTCGTCATTGACAACGGCCTGACCTATTACCTGATGCACGGCCCCATGTCGGACAGCGAGGCGAAGGCGCGATTCGTGGGCGCGACCGTTGCCACGGTCTTCTCGTGGGTGGCAAACCGCTTCTGGACCTTCCGGCACCGCCGGCAGGCCAACGTGCTCCGCGAGTTCATCATGTTCGTCATCATCAACGGCATTGGCATCGGCATCTCCACCGGATTTACGGCACTGGCCAAGTACTGGATGGGAATCGACGACAAGAACCTGCTGTTCCTGGCGGGCGTGGCCGGCATCCTGGTGGCCACGGTTGTCCGCTTCTTCGCGTACCGGTTCCTGGTCTTCAACCAGGAACTGGACCAGGAGCCGGAATTCTCCCACGACCACGAAATCATCGAAGCCCACCCGCACCGCGAGCCCGCACGCGCGGCGGAGCGTCCGGCGCCCACTTCCGCCGACGGCGGCCCGCAGGCCTAGCGTTCAGCACTGCTAGCTGCCGTGGATGCGTTCGTCCGCGCGCAGTTTGTCAGTGAGGGCCACCTCGGGATGGGTCAGCACCACCGACCCGTCCCGCAGCCAGGCACCCAGCGCACTGGACAACGCTGATTCGAGTCCCCGGTCTGCGGGGATATGAACCCTGGCGCCCTCCTCATGCTGCAGGGCAAAACCGGTCAACAAGTCCCGGTGGGGGATGGCATTCCCGTCGGCGGTCCGGAGGGCGCAGCCTGCCGGATCCGGATCGGTGTGCGGCATGAACACGTCCCCGTGGGAACGCACTTCGGCCGCGTAGTCGATCCAACCCGCGGGAAGACCGCCGGCCCACCGCATGGCGAGGGCGGGGAGCGCCACGGCGATGACAGCGTCATGCTGCCCGGTGGCCGCAGCGGGATCGTCTGTGGCGAGGAAGTCGGCCGGGCCGCCGTCGAATACTGTTTCCAGGCCAAGCTGCCAGCCGGCCAGCGCCCACACCATGGCTTTCCAGTGCGCCGGAAGGGCAAGCCGCAGCCGCATGCCCGGCTCCGCATCCAGTTCGTCCTGCAGCAGGTTGCTGGTCTTTGCCACCCAGTTGTCCAGGACCCGTCCGGACAATTCCACCCGCTCCGAGTCTGGGCCGTACCACGTGAGGCGTGGGGCCGTGGAGTTGCCCGAGCGAAGGGTGCCCATCAGGTCGATTGCGGGGGTTGTCGTCATGGGTTCATCCTGCCACTCCGGTTTGCCCCGGTCATCCGGCGGCAGCTGCCTTTTCTTCGCACGCAGCCATAAGTGATGTTAATCACCATGGTTGCTAAGCGTGCTTGCTATTTCCGCGAAGACCGGGTATTTTCCCCGCCAGCCTTGTGTTTTTGAGGGGTTTTGGGCCCTGGAGGCCGGGCTGCCGTCCACGCCACGCCGGGGCCGGGAAAAATCCCGGGCGTGGCGTGCGCAAGCTTCTGAAGCGGGACTGTCTATTATCCCGGCAACGGCTTGACTAGCCCTAGTTACACACGTGTAATTAGGTAACTAAAGCAATTGCGTAAATACCGGCACACAACCGAGTGTCCACGTATCCAGGCAGTGGCTGAAACATCAGGAGGGTCGCCGTGGGGCAAGCAGAGCGTATCCAGGAAGATGCCGTCGTGGCCGGTCAGGCAACGGCAAAGTACCGTGCGCGGGGGGTGCCCAGCGATTGGTACGTGGATCCCGCCGATCCTGATGCTGCGGAGCGGTACAACAGGAATTCCACCAGCGTCCTCGAAGACCAGGCTACGGCGTTCCTTGCAGCGCATGAAGCCCTCCTGGACGGCGGCGCGGAGCCGGAAGACGACCTCGATCCGCCCATGGAAATTGCTGCCGCCGGGACGGCCCAGCCGGTCTGGATCGGGCTGCCGCTCCAACAGGACTTCGACGACGAAGGCGAACTGGGCTGGCAGACGGACGCTCTGTGCGCACAGACGGATCCGGAAGCCTTCTTCCCCGAAAAGGGCGGCTCCACCCGCGATGCCAAGAAGGTTTGCGGCGCCTGCAACGTGAGGTCCCAGTGCCTTGAGTACGCGTTGGCCAATGACGAACGGTTCGGTATCTGGGGAGGCCTTTCCGAGCGTGAGCGCCGGCGGCTAAGGAAGCGAGCAATCTAATTCTTCAGGATGTCCATGTCACTGCCGTTGTGGTTGCCCACAACGGCAGTGCCTATCTGCCCAGAACCCTTTCAGCCCTGGCGGCCCAAACCCGCCCGGCTGACCGTGCCGTTGGCGTCGACGCCGGCTCCGGCGACGATTCCTGCAGCCTCCTCAGAGAGGCCCTGGGCGACGCCGCCGTTGTCAGCCAACCCCGGGGCAAAGGCGGCATGGGTGCCGCCGTCTCCGCCGCGCTTTCAGCGCTGGTGCCCTTCGACGGAAACGCTGACGGTGGCCGCACGGAGTGGATCTGGCTGCTGCACGACGACGCCGCGCCCGCGCCCGAAGCCCTCGCGGAACTTCTGGGCGCCGTGGAGCGCGCACCCTCGGTGACTGTTGCCGGCTGCAAGCAACTGGACTGGCATTCCCCGCGGAAACTCATGGACGTGGGCCTTTCCACCAGCAGGTGGGCCGAGCGGCTTACCCTCATCGACGCCGATGAGATGGACCAGGGCCAGTACGACGGACGCACCGACACCTTCGCCGTGAATTCCGCCGGCATGCTGGTCCGCCGCGACGTCTGGGAACACCTGGGCGGTTTCGATCCCGCCCTCCCGGGCAGCGGCGACGACGTCGACTTCTGCTGGCGGAACCGCCTGGCAGGACACCGCGTGGTGGTGGTGCCTGCCGCAAGAATGTTCCATGTGGCGCACCGGCCGCACGCCCTGGGCAACCCGTCCGCAGCCCGCAAGGCGCAGGTCCACCTGCGCCTGAAGCACAGTCCGCTGTGGATGGTTCCCATCCATGGCCTCGGCGCATTGCTCGGCAGCCTCTTCAAGCTGGTCCTGAGCATCGTGGTCAAAGACCCCGGCCACGGCATCTCCCAGCTTCTTGCCACGTCCGCCGCCCTGGGCCGGCCCAGGGCCGTGGCCAAGGCCCGGCGGGCAGCCAAACGTACGCGGCGCATCCGCCGCTCCGTCATCCGCAAACTCCAGACTCCGCGCCGTGAGGTGTGGAGCCACCGCCGGTCCTTGATGGAGGCGCTGGGATCCGACGGGTCGGGCGCCGACCACCTCGTGCAGGATCCGCTCGCGCACCAGCCCACCGGCGACGCCGCGGACGACTTCGCCGCCCTCGCCACCAGCAAGCGCGGCTGGGTGGGCAACGGTGCCCTGGCCGCCGTCATCATCGCATCAGTGGCCTCGCTGCTGGCGCTGGCAGGACTGTTCCGGGCCCGGGCTGTCACCGGCGGCGCCCTGATCCCCGTGTCTGCGGGGCTGGGGGACATCTGGCACAACGCCAACAGCTGGTGGATCAGCCTGGGTGCGGGCCTTCCCGGCCGCGGCGATCCCTTCGACTATGTCCTGTGGGTCATCGGCCTCGCCGGCGGAGGCGATGCCAACGCCGCCATGGCCTGGCTGCTTCTGCTCGGTGCCCCGCTGTCCGGACTCACCGCGTGGTTCGCCGCGGGCGGGGTGACCGAACGCCGCCGGCTCCGTTTCGCGGCCGCGATCTTCTGGGCCGCCGCACCGGCGCTCCAGGCCGCGCTGAACCAGGGCCGGGCAGGGGCGTTGATCGCGCACATCATGCTGCCGCTGGTGGTCCTGGGCCTGCTGCGCGCTACGGGATCGGCCATTGGACACGGACGGTTCAGCGCCACCGCGGCGTCCATCTATCCGGCTGGCGAGCAACTCCCGGCCAAGGCGGGCATCAACGGAGTGCCGTCGTGGACAGCGGCCGCAGCTGCCGGCCTGGCGCTGGCGGTCACCACCGCGTCGGCCCCCTCCCTGCTCATCCCCGCTACCGTGGTCATTGTGCTGTGCGGCCTCCTGCTGGGACGGCGCGGACGGACAGTGTGGTGGGCGCTGCTGCCCAGCGCAGCCCTGGTTGTCCCCTTTGCACTGTCCACACTCGACAGGCCGCGTGCACTCCTGGCCGACCCGGGACTCCCACTGGGATTCGACGCCGCTCCGCTGTGGCAGCAGATCCTGGGCCAGCCCCTGTCATTCGACCCCGCCGGCGGCCTCCAGGGACTGGCGGTCTTCACGGGCGGGACCGTGCCCTGGGCCCTGCTGCTGGCCGTGCTCATTGCAGGGCCGGTGGTGCTCCTTGCCATTGTGGGACTCTTCAGCGCCGGACGCCGCGCCCGGACAGCCAGATGGTTCTGGACCGGCTCCATCGTCGCCCTGGCCGGTGGATGGCTGGCAGGCCACGTTGCCACAGGGCTGAGCGCTGATGTCATGGTGACGCCATTCCCCGGACCCTCAGTGTCCGCCGCATCCTTTGCCCTCCTGGCTGCCGCCCTCCTCGGTGCCGAACAACTGCTGTCCGCGGCCGACCGGGCCTCCGGCGATGGTGCGAAGACCGCGACGGCGGCCCGCACCGTCCTGGCACTCGGCCTGGTGGTACTGCTGGCCGGGCCGCTGGCAGGCATGGCCGCCTGGTCCGCGCAGAACCTGCTGCGTCCGGCCACCACTGCCGCACCCGCAGCCCAGGCAGGCCCACCCGCTCCATCCGCGGCGGTGTCCGGGAACGGGGGAGCGCTGGGTGCTGCGCGACTGGTGGAGGCCGCGACCGGACGCTCCCTTCCCGCCACCGCCATCGACCGCGGAACCGGTCCGGAACAGACGCGCACCCTCCTGCTCAGCACCGGAGACGACGGCACCTTCAGCGCATCGCTGATGCGCGGGTCCGGCACCACGCTGGACAGCCTCTCCGCCATCGCCTCAGCCCGAAACATCGTCGGTGCCCCCGGTGCTGAAAAAGTGCGCGACGACGACGATGTCACCGCAGCCGTCCGACGCGTTGTCGCCACCATGGTTGCGGGGCAGGGCGTGGATCCCCGTTCCGACCTCGAACAGCTCGGTGTTGGCTTCGTGGTGCTCCGCTCCGCGGATACCGCAGCCCAGTTGACCGCAAGCCGGATGGACGCAGTCCCCGGCCTGGTGGCCGTGGGGCAGACCGACGTCGGCTGGCTGTGGCGGATCAGCCCGCTGAACCAGCGGAACCTCCAGGCTGCCGACGTGGCCCACCGTGTCCGTATTGTTGACGCCGGCGGTTCGGCCACAGCGCTGGTCGCTTCCGGCACCGACGACGTCGATGCAGCTGTCCCCGCGGGCCCCGAAGGCCGCCTGGCAGTGCTTGCCGAGCGGGCGGATCCCGGGTGGAGCGCCTGGCTCGACGGGCGCAAGCTGACCTCCACCACCTCCGGCTGGGCGCAGGCCTTCACCCTTCCCGCAACCGCCGGCCAGTTGACGGTCCGCTACGAGAACCCGTGGTCGTTCTGGGCTGCTGCCGGCCAAATCGTGGTGATAGGGCTCACCGTCATCCTCGCAATCCCCATGCCCGCCCGGCGGCCGCGGACCGGCCTCTCACGGGACGAGGGCTCCCTGCGTAAGGAACACCAACATGCATGAGCACACCCCACCGGCTGCCAAGGCGGGGGCAGGCGCCGGCGCACCGGATGCTGCCGAACCGTCGCTGCCCGCTGAACAGCCGGCACCGGCAGGGAAACCCGCTTCCGCCGTTGAGCCTGCCGTAGCGGAAACCGGAGCCGGGCAGGGCCGGAAACCGTCCGGCCGCGGCTCCACGCGCATGCCGGGCGGGAAGGGCCGTGCCGCTTCCGTCGCCGGAGTGGCGGCAGGCGTCCTGATTCTTGCCGGCGGCGGAGCTGTAGTGGCCGCCGGATCGCTGATGCCGGAGCCCGCCTCCAGCCGGACGGTACCGGCGGCCGAAGCCGCTGTTCCCGCGGGGGCCAGCCTCGGCGTGTGCCCGGGCCCTGCACGGCTGCTGGAGGGCACCGAGGCCGGCACCGATGCCCAGTTCCGGCCCGAGTCGGCCACTGCGGCAACCCGGGTCAGTGCGGCAGTGCTCAGCGCCGGAGGTGTGTTGCCGGGGAGCCGGCTGGCGCACCTGGATGGGACAGCCGCCGTCGACATCGCCAAGGACCCGGGTCCGGCGCCCACCCCCGGAGCCCCCCAGGAGCTCCGTGCCGCAGTGGTGGCGGACCGCACCGTGGACCAGGTGAACGTCCTGAGCGCCAACGCCGTGGCAAACCAGAATGCGTCCGCCGCGGGCGCCATGAAATACACGGCCACCGACGGCGACCTGCAGGGCAGTGCTGCGGCTACCTGCGTGCAACCCTCGAACGACCAATGGCTGGCGGGTGCCAGCACCACGGTTGGCCGCACCTCCATCCTCGCGCTGACCAATGCCTCCAGCACACCAGCCACGGTGAGCCTTGAACTGTTCGGTTCGGGCGGCCAAATCCAGGCGCCCGGCAGCCGGGGCCTGCTGGTGGCACCCGGCACCACACGCAGCGTAGTCCTCGCCGGCCTCGCACCCAACGAGTCCCAGCTCAGCGTGCACGTCCGCAGCGCCGGTGGACCGGTTGCAGCCTCCATCCAGCAAAGCTTCCTGCGCGGCCTTACCCCGGGCGGGGTGGACTACATCAGCCCCGGGACTGCCCCCGCGGTCCGCCAGGTGATGACAGGAGTGGACATCCAGGACCCCGCCGGACTCGCTGCCCTGACGGCACAGCCCGGCTACCGTGACGCCGGGCCGGCCCTCGAACTGACCGTTCCCGGCGCCTCCGATGCTGTGGTGGAAATCAAGCTGTACGGACGGGACGGCCAGCACGCGCTTCCCTCCGGCGGGGTCATCACCGCAAAAGCCGGTTCAACCACCGAGGTGTCGCTGGCCGGGGTTCCCGCCGGGCAGTACACGGTAGCCGCCTCATCCGACGTCTCCTTCCTCGCCGGCGCACGGATGAGCCGCGGGCTCCAGGCGGGACAAGCCTCGGATGTGGCGTGGGCGGCATCGGCAGTGCGGCTCGGCAGCCAGCACGTGGTTCCCGTCCCCAAGGGCGGCCAGCGCCAGCTGGTGTTCGGGGTCCTGGATACCAGGGCCACCATTACCTATGCC
This sequence comes from Pseudarthrobacter sp. LMD1-1-1.1, assembly GCF_040676255.1. NCBI lineage: Bacteria > Bacillati > Actinomycetota > Actinomycetes > Micrococcales > Micrococcaceae > Pseudarthrobacter > Pseudarthrobacter sp. LMD1-1-1.1. The sequence continues at coordinate 288,683 of NZ_JBEGHP010000023.1, forward strand.
CCCATCACGGCTGACGGAAAGGTGCGTGCCGCGGCCTCGGCCGACATAGCGGGCGGCACCACGGCCTCCATCAGCATTCCTGCCCAGGCCGAGGGCGCGGACGTCGTTGGCTATGTGGTCTCTGCCTCCGGTGACGCCGCCTATGGAGCGGTGCTCGTGGGGCAGGATGGCCGCAACGATGTTTCCTCCCTGGCCTTCCTGGCTGCTGCTGCCGGCCAGGAAACGGTGCCGGTCACACTGGGTTACTAAGGCGGCCCCGGCTCCTAAGGCCGGGGCAGAGGTCCGGCTACTAAGGCCGGGGCAGAGGTCCGGGTTCTGCGTGGGGCCGGTTCAGTAGCGGCGGCGGTACACGGGATCCAGGGTCTCCGGTGCCACGCCAAGCATTTCCGCCGTGTGTTCCACCACCACGTCGTGGACCAGGTCCTGGAGCTCTTCGACGCTGGAGCACGCCTGTTCCACCACGCGCCGGTACACCGTAATCATGGGTCCGTCCTCGCCTGCGGCGGGGGTGTAGGAGCCCATGGGTGGCGTGGACGCATTCGCCGCCAGCTGCTCGAGGTCCGGCGGGATTTCATCCACGCCAAACCGTACGCCGTCCAGGGTCTTGCCCCAGATGTCGTGCAGCCGCTGGGCTGAGTCCAGCACCATGTCGTCGAAGCGGTCGGCGCGCGTGCGGTATCCGGGATGGGTGGGCAGCATCACCTCGCCGCGGAGGCCGCGGCCGTGCCGGTTCCGGCGCCGCCTGGAGAAGCTCCTGCCGGCGGTTTCCACGCCCGATGCCGCGGGGGCATCCGGGTCAGCCAACCGGACCGAAAAACCTGATTCATGGTTCGATGACTGCATACATCGACTGTAAACCCGGGGGAGCATTTACGCGATACATCCCCTCTGCTCCGGGGGCGCGTCGGGCCCTGCCCGCAATGCACGGGTTTTGGGTGCCGAAGGGGTAGTCTGTGATGTCGTGGGAGCTATCCGTCAATGTTCAAGGTCTGCCTGCCGCCAGTCGGCGGTAGCCACCCTGACGTACGTGTACGCGGACTCCACCGCCGTCCTGGGTCCGCTCGCCACCTATGCCGAACCGCACTGCTACGACCTCTGCGAGCAGCACGCTGATTCTTTGACGGTGCCCCGCGGCTGGGAGGTGCTGCGCCTTGCCATGCCGTCCACTCCGCAGCAGCCTGGACCCGATGACCTGCTGGCGCTGGCCAACGCTGTTCGCGACGCCGCAGCCCTCCCTCCGGAGCCCCAGGCGCCTGCCCAGCGGGCACACCATTCCGCCCTGGAAGCTCCGGCCGGCACCGAAGGCGCACGTCGGGGGCACCTGCGGGTCCTCCGGGAACCTTCCTGAGCCCCATCTGGCGGTAGGCTGGAAGCTGCACATCTTTTCCGCTACCGGCGCGAGCGCGCCCGCCAGGGAGCATGAACAAATGCCAAAGATCAGTCCCGAGCTGTTGTCCGTCCTGCGTTGCCCCGTGACCGGCTCGCCCCTGGTCCAGGAGGGGGAGGAGCTGGTGGCCACCGCCGCCGGGGATACGGGCGTCAGGAACCGGTACGCCATCGAGGACGGGATCCCTTTGCTGCTGCCTCCGGAGCTGCTGGCTGCAGCAGCCTCGGCAGGTTCCGACCAGCACGATCCCGCTGCAGCAGGGCACTAGTTCACCTGCCTCCGCACGCACAGAAACAGCAGCACGGGGACTGGACCAGGACCCGGACCAAGCAAAGGACCACCCATGACTTTTGACTACAAAGTTGCCGACATCTCCCTGGCGGAAGCCGGCCGGCACCAGATCCGCCTGGCCGAGCACGAAATGCCCGGCCTGATGTCCCTCCGCGAGGAGTTCGGCCCCACCCAGCCGCTCAAGGGCGCCCGCATTGCCGGTTCCCTGCACATGACGGTGCAGACCGCCGTGCTGATCGAAACCCTCACGGCACTGGGCGCCGAGGTCCGCTGGGCCTCCTGCAACATCTTCTCCACCCAGGACGAAGCCGCCGCGGCTGTGGTGGTGGGCAAGGGCACCGTTGAGGATCCGCAGGGCGTGCCGGTGTTCGCCTGGAAGGGCGAAACCCTTGAGGAATACTGGTGGACCGCCGAGCAGATCCTCACCTGGCCCGGAGCTGAGACCAACCCCGAGCTCGGTCCCAACATGATCCTGGACGACGGCGGCGACGCCACCATGCTGGTGCACAAGGGTGTTGAGTTCGAAGCCGTTGGCAACGTTCCCTCCGCGGATCCCCAGGATTCGGAGGAATACGGCATCTTCCTCGACGTGCTGCGCCGTTCCCTGGCCGCGGACGCGAAGAAGTGGACCCGGACCGCTGCCACGATCAGGGGCGTCAGCGAGGAAACCACCACCGGCGTCCACCGCCTGTACCAGCTGGCCGACCAGGGCAAGCTGCTCTTCCCCGCCATCAACGTCAACGACTCCGTGACCAAGAGCAAGTTCGACAACAAGTACGGCATCCGCCACTCCCTGCCCGACGGCATCAACCGGGCCACGGATGTGCTCATGGGCGGCAAGGTAGCCGTCGTATGCGGCTATGGCGACGTGGGCAAGGGCGCCGCCGAGGCCCTCCGCGGCCAGGGTTCGCGCGTGATCGTCACCGAGATCGACCCCATCTGCGCGCTGCAGGCAGCCATGGACGGCTACCAGGTGGCCAAGCTGGAATCCGTCCTGGCGCAGGGCGACATCTTCATCACCACCACGGGCAACAAGGACGTCATCCTGGCCGAGCACATGGCCGGCATGAAGAACAAGGCCATCGTGGGCAACATCGGCCACTTCGACAACGAAATCGACATTGCCGGGCTGGGACGCATCCCGGGCGTCAAAAAGGTCGAAATCAAGCCGCAGGTCCACGAGTGGGTCTTCGACGAAGGCACTGCCACCGAACGGTCCATCATTGTCCTGTCCGAAGGCCGCCTGCTCAACCTCGGCAACGCCACGGGCCACCCGTCCTTCGTCATGAGCAACTCCTTCGCCAACCAGACCATTGCCCAGATCGAGCTGTGGACCAAACGGGACCAGCACGAGTATGAGAACAAGGTCTACGTCCTGCCCAAGGTCCTGGATGAAAAGGTGGCGCGGCTGCACCTGGACGCCCTGGGCGTGGAGCTCACCGAGCTGAGCAAGGACCAGGCGGAGTACCTGGACATCGATGTGGCCGGCCCTTACAAGCCGGAGCACTATCGTTACTGAGACGTAAGGGCCCGGGCGCGTTCAAGCGCCCGGGCCGTTATTTTCTGCACGTAGGATCGAAAACATGGAGCCTGATGTAAAGCCCCGCCGCAGGGGGAGCGCCAAGAAAGTCCTTGCCGTGGCCGCCGTGTGTGTCCTGGCTGCCGTTGGCGGGGTTTTCGCAGCCGTCGCTCCAGGCCTTGCGGGCGGACCCCTGGAATCCGAGGCAGGCTCCGCACTGCGGACATCGCCGGGCATTGCATCGCCCGTTGTGCCGCCGGTCAAGCTTGACGCGGCCCCGGCCAACGGTGCCAAGCAGGTCAATCCCGCCGCCCCAGTGTCGCTGAAGGTAGGCAACGGGATCATCCAGCGCGTCACCCTCGCCAGCACCGCCGGGAAGACCATTGACGGCAGCATTGACGCCAGTGGGACGTCGTGGTCCGCCACGGCTCCCTTGGAGTTCAACACCGAGTACAGCTACACGTACGTGGTCAAGGACTCTGCAGGGCGCGAAACCAGCACCACCCAGTCCTTCAATACCGTCTCCAGCTCGCATGAGGCGGACGCCGCCATCTATCCGCTGAACGGCATGAAGGTTGGCGTCGGCCAGCCCCTGCAGATCATCTTCAGTGAGCCCGTGACCAACCGTGCCGCCGTCGAAAAGGCCATCAAGGTCACCACCACGGCAGGACAGGCCGGGGCATTCCACTGGTACAGCGACACCATGGTTCGGTACCGGCCCGAAAACTTCTGGGCGGCGAACTCCACCATCACCATGGACATGCAGCTCTTCGGCGTCGACCTTGGAAACGGGCAGATCGCGAACTTCAATAAGAAGGTGAACGTCAACATTGGGGACAAGAAGGTGGCCATCGCGGACGCCACCGCCCACACGTTCACGCTGAGCGTCAACGACCAGCCCGTCAAGACGCTCCCCGTCAGCATGGGGGACAAGCGCTTCCCGTCCGCCAAGGGATACGCGGTGCTGATGGAGAAGAACCGGTTCGATCACTTCAGGGCTGCCAGCATCGGCCTGAAACCGGATGACCCCGCCTACTATGGTGAGGCCGACGTCGAATACACCATCCGCCTCACGCTGAGCGGCGCCTACATCCACCAGGCACTCGAGTCTGCCTATCCGTATATCGGGAACACCAATGTGTCCCACGGCTGCATCGGGTTCCTTCCGGACGGGGCAGCCTGGGTGTTCGACAACATGGGAACCGGCGACGTCGTCCAGATCATCAACACAGAGGGTGACTACGCGGCGAACACCGACGGGTATGGCGACTGGAACATTCCCTGGAGCGAGTACGACAACTAAGTCACTCGGCGAAGGGCAGGCGCTGCAGCCGCTGGCCGGTCTCCGTGTTCCGCCGGCGTGACTGCGTCAACCTGGTGTACTCCCTGTTCCGGCGTTCAGCGACGACGGCGGCCAGGTAGTCATCGGGACCGGTCCCGGGCGGCGGGGCGGGTGCCACATGGGCCGAGAGTTCCTCGGCGATCGCCTGGGCCATTCCTGCCCTGGAAAACGGAGCCATCCGCCCGGCCTGGCGGATAAACTGGGCGGCCCTGCGCGCCGTGGCGTCGGGGATGCGCCCAATGTCCGCCGCGGCAGCCCAGGACTGCAGGTACGGCGGCACGAAAACCCGGACGGCCGCGTCCGCTGGAACCCGGCTGCGCACAGCGTACGTGCCGGCGAGCAGGTCGCCGAGCCGCCGGGATTTGTCGTTGAAGAGCGCCACGGCGAGGGCAAGGCCGCCAAACGTCAGGTAAATCTCAAGGAATCCGGTCAGCCCGCGGATCACGGCGTGCCGGAACCGGATGGCGCCCCCGTCCTCCCGCACCACCCGCAGGCCGGTGGCCAGTTTGCCGAGCGACCGGCCCCGGCTGAGTGTTTCCACCCCCACCGGCACCACCACCAGGCAAAAAACGACGGCGGCCAGGCCCAGGGCGCGCGCGGCAGCATCGTCCAAGTCAGCGCCGGCGGCGGACAGGCCAATCATGATCAGCACGAGCAGGACCACATGGACGACGACGTCGATGACCAGGCCAAGGGCCCGGGCCGCGAAGCTCGCTGGCCGCAGCTCGAGTACTACTGCCTCGCCGGTGATTATCTGGCTCACACTGCGTCCCCGCCCTTCGCAGCTGCTGGTATGGACCGTCCGATGGTGCGGACGGTCAAAGTCTAATGCCGGGCGCTAGGCTGTAGCCGTGGACATGGATGCCTTCGCCGCCGTTAACGCTGACAAATGGGCGCGGCTGCAGGAGCTCGCGGGAAAAGGCAGGCTCACCGGCGCCGAGTCTGACGAGCTGCTGGCGCTGTACCAGTCGACGTCCGGCCACCTGTCGCTGGTCCGTTCCGTGGCCCCGGAAAGCGGGCTGTCGGCATCCCTCTCAGCCACGCTGGCCCAGGCGAGGACCCGTTTTACCGGTGCACGGTCCAATGCCATGGCTGACCTTGCCAGGTTCTTCGTGGTGGCACTGCCGGCTGCGCTGTACCGACTGACCTGGCTGACGCTGGCGTGTGGAGCAGCCTTCGTCCTCATCGCCGCGGCGTATGCGGCATGGATCGGGACGTCACCGGAGGCACTCCGGGCCGTAGCCTCCGAGACCGATGCCGCCCAGTATGTGGAGCAGGACTTCATCAACTACTACTCGGAGAACCCTGCAGCGTCCTTCGCCGGAGCCGTATGGACCAACAACGCGTGGATCAGTGCTCAGGCCGTGGCCCTGGGGATCACCGGGGTCTGGGTGCCGATGATCCTGTTCGGCAATGCCCAGGGAGTGGGCATTGCCGCCGGAATCTTCGCGTCCGCCGGCAAATCGGATGTTTTCTTCAGCTACATCCTGCCGCATGGGCTGATGGAGCTGACCGCCGTCTTTGTGGCCTCGGCCGCGGGACTGCGGATCTTCTGGGCCATGGTCTCGCCCGGGCCGCGGACCAGGGGGCGGGCGGTCGCGGAAGAAGGCCGGTCGTTGGTCACGGTGGCCCTGGGGCTGGTCCTCGTACTGTTCGTCTCGGGGCTGGTGGAAGGCTTTGTCACGCCCAGCCCGCTGCCTGCCTGGGCCAGGATCGGCATCGGCGCGGCAGTCCTCGCCGCGTACTGGATCTACGTCCTGGTGTGGGGCAGGCGCGCATTCCTCGCCGGGGAACGCGGGGACCTCCGCCGGGAAGACGCGGGCTACACGGAAATCGCTGCCTGAATCGTTGTAATCCTGCCGGGGTGGTTCCTCGCCCAGCGGAAGTCCCTGACGGTAGGCTCGACAGCAGAATCAATCGCACCGGCGGCATGGGGCCGGTGCGGAACCCAACGGAAGTGACGCTGCTGTGAATGACGAAACACCGGTCCGCGCCAAAAGCGCTGCGCCGCAGCCGGAACCTTTGCTGGATACGTCCAGGGATTCCGACGAGCCCGCGTTCTCCTGGCTGACGCCCACTGATGGCGGCACGTCCGACGGCGACAACACCGACGGCGACACGTCCGGCGGAGAGAAGCCCGGCGGCGACAAGACCGACGGGGCAGAACCGCTCGGGGACAGGCCTGCGCGGCAGGAGTCCGCGGCAGAAGGCAACGCCGCCCAGCCCGAAAGCCGTGCCCACCGCAGGGCTGCGGAAGCCGCCGTCGAATCCTCCGCCACGGGGAATCCCGCCGCCGGTCCGTCCGCTGCCGGCCGGCCCGGCTCCGGCCCGTCGACCGCCACCGCCTCCACGGACGGGCATGCCGGCAGCAGTGCCTCGCCGGTTTTCAAGGAGCCCCTTCCCACCTCCGCCCTGCACGTCCGTCCCCCTGAGGAGGAAGTGGAGCGCCGCAACGCCCAGCGTGAAAGCGCCGCGAACGCCAAGCCTGTGGCACCCCGCGTCATGCAGGTCCTGCTGGCCATCATCTACCCGTTCATCCTCCTGATCCTTGCCGTCCGGGCGGTGACCACCCCGCTCTTCCTCTGGGTGGAGTACAACCGTCCCGGTTTCCCGGGCGATGGCTACGGCTTCAGCACCGACGACAGGATGACCTACGGCTCCTACGCCGTGGACTACCTCCTCAACTGGTCCGGCCCCAGGTACCTGGGCGATCTGGTGCAGCGCGGCGGCGATAAACTCTTCAAGGACGGCGAAGTCAGCCACATGGCCGACGTCAAGACGGTCATCCTGTCCACCTTCGGCGCCGGTGCGCTGCTGCTCCTCCTGGCGCTGATCGCAATCCTGTACCTGCGCAGGCGCAGCACCGGCGGAGTCCGGCGGGGCCTCTTCGCCGGCTCCATCATCACACTGGTCCTCATCCTGGGCCTGGGAGCACTGGCGGCACTGGGCTGGCAGCAGTTCTTCACCGAGTTCCACCGGATCTTCTTCGCTGACGGGTCCTGGACGTTCAGCCTGGACGACACCCTGATCAGGCTGTTCCCCAGCCAGTTCTGGATCGACGCGGGCATCGGCATCGGTGCCCTGGTGCTCCTGGCATCCATCGTGACGCTGGTGCTCACGTGGCCCACCCGCCGCCGCCGCGGTGTTGCGCCGCAGGAAAAGCGCGTGGACGGGGAGCAGGAAAAGGTGGATCAGCCGTAGATCTTGGCGATCTCCGCCTGGAACTCCTTGACGACGGCGGCCCGCTTCAGTTTCAGTGACGGCGTCAGGTGCCCGGACTCCACGCTGAATTCGGCGTCCAGGAGCCTGAACGTCCGTACCGACTCGGCTTTGGACACCATCTGGTTGGCAAGGTCCACTGCCTCCTGAAGGGCGGCCAGGACCTGGGGGTCGCCGGCAGCTTCACTGAGGGGGAGCGGAGGCAGGCCACGCTCGGACCGCCAGTCGGCAACGCCTTCCGGGTCCAGCGTCAGCAGGGCCGAGACGAACGGCTTGCCGTCGCCCACCACCACCGCATGGCCCACCAGCTGGTGGGCGCGGATCTTTTCCTCCAGCGGCCCCGGCGCCACGTTCTTGCCGCCCGCAGTGACCAGCAGGTCCTTCTTCCGGCCCGTGACGGTGAGGAAGCCGTCCTTGTCCAGGACGCCAAGGTCACCGGTGCGGAAGAAGCCATCCACGAATGCCTCGGCGTTCGCCGCCGGGTTGCCGTGGTAACCCCTGAAGACGCCGATTCCCTTCACCAGGATTTCGCCGTCTTCAGCAACGCGAATGGTGGTGCCCGGAATGGGGATCCCCACAGTTCCCACCTTGGTGCGGGACGGGGTGTTGGCGGTGCAGGGCGCCGTGGTCTCGGTCAGCCCGTAACCCTCCAGGACGGGAATCCCCACGCCACGGAAAAAGTGTGCATCCTCGGACGCCAGCGGGCTGGCCCCCGAAACGGTATATCCCACCTCTCCGCCCAGCGCCTGGCGCAGCCGCGGATAGACCAGGCGGTCATACACCGCATGCCGGGCCCGGACCAGCAGCCCGGGGCCCGGACCGTCGCCCCGGCTCTGCCGGTCCAGTTCCCGGGAGTACGCGATCGCGGCTGCTGCCGCGGCATCGAACAGCCTCCCCTTGCCTGCCGCGGCGGCCTTGTGCGCTGCCGTTGCCCGGACCTTTTCGAAGATGCGCGGCACCACCAGCAGGAAGGTGGGCCGGAACGTGCCGAGGTCTTCCAGGAGCTGCGCCGCGCCCGGAGTGTGTCCCAGGGTTGCCCCTGCAGCCAGGCAGACCACTTGGACGGCCCGGGCCAGCACGTGGGCCAGCGGCAGGAACATCAAGGTGCGGGCCTGGTCCTTTTGCAGGATTTCGGGCAGGAACGCAACGATGTTCCTGGCCACCAGGGCGAAGTTCCCATGCGTGATCTCGCAGCCCTTGGGCTTTCCCGTGGTGCCCGAGGTGTACACCAGCGAGGCGAGGTCGGCCAGCCCCGCGCGGCTGCGCTGCCGCTCCAGCTCGGCATCGCTGACTCCGGTGCCTGCAGCGGCGAGGCTGGCAAGGTCCGGGGCCTCGCCGTCGTAATCCATCCGAACCACGTTGACCAGGCGGTCGCTGAGCTCGGCGGAACCTGCCACCACGCCGGTGACCAGCTGCACCGTGGCGCGGTCGCCGGCGAAGACGCGGCGGACTCCTGCGTCCTGGATGATCCACTGCACCTGGCTTGCGGAGGACGTCTCGTAGATGGGTACCGTGACGCCGCCGGCGAACCAGATGGCAAAGTCCACCAGCGTCCACTCATAGGAGGTGCGTGACATGACGGCCACGGTGTCGCCGGGCTCCAGGCCGCCGGCGATGAGGCCTTTGGCCAGGGCGCTGACGTCCTGAAGGAACTTCTGCGCGGTGACATCCACCCAGCCGTTGGGGCCCTTCCGCCGGTACAGGGCGTGGGCCGGGTTGGCGGCGTGCTGCTCCAGCAGCAGGTCCGTTACGTTGCTGCCGGCGTCAAGCTCAACCAGCAGTTCGGTACTCGCTTCTCTCACAGCAGGTCTCCGTTTCCGCTGCCACGCCGCGGCAGCGGCTCCATCAGGTCTCTGTTGCCATCCTGCCCTAGATCCAGGATGGCATCCACATCCGGACTTTCCAGTCGACGTACGGGATCACTTCGGCGGTCCAGATCGGGTAGAAGAAAGCCGACAGCAGCAATACCGCGGCAAGGAACAGGCCCACCAGGTACAGTCCGGAGCGACGGCGCCACGGCGGATCCGAGGACCTTCCCAGCACCAGCCCCAGGCAGTACACCAGGGCCAGGACAAGGAACGGTTCAAAGGAGACCGCGTAGAAGTAGAACATGGTCCGCTCCGGATACATGAACCACGGCAGGTAGCCCGCAGCCACGCCGGCCAGCACGGCCCCGGCGCGCCAGTCCCGGCGGCCCGCCCACCAGAACAGCAGGACCACCAGCGCGATGGCCGCCGGCCACCAGATCAGCGGGTTCCCGACCGACAGGATGGCGGAGGTGCACTTCTCCACGTCACAGCCCGGGGTGCCCTGGGGCGGGGACTCATAGAAGAACGACGTGGGCCGCCCCATCACCAGCCAGCTCCAGGCGCTGGCCTGGTAGGGGTGCTCCGAACTCAGGCCCTGATGGAAGTTGTACGCCTCCAGGTGGTAGTGGACCAGGGACCTGACTGAGTCGGGGAGCCACCCCCATTCCGCCGAGGGGTTGCTTTCCGCCCAATGGCGGAAGTAGGCGTTGTCCGACAGGAACCAGCCTGTCCAGGTCGCCGAGTAGACGATCCCTGCCACGGGGACCATGCCGAGGAACGCCGGGATGCCGTCCCGGATGGCTCCGCCGCTGATCCAGCCCCGGATGCCCGCCACCCGCCGGGCATTGAGGTCCCAGAGCACGGTGAGGAGGCCAAAACCGGCCAGGAAGAACAGGCCCGACCATTTGGTGCCCACCGCCAGGCCCATGCAGACCCCGGCGGCAACCCGCCACCAGCGCACCCCCAGCCATGGGCCGGTCAGCAGCGTGCCGGCCGGTGGCTGTCCGCCGTTCGCGGCAGCGGCGCGTGCCAGCCGTGCGGCCAGGCGGCGGCGCCCGTCGTCGCGGTCCATCAGCAGGGCGCCGAAGGCGGCAAGGATCCAGAACGTGAGGAAGATGTCCAGCAGCGATGTCCGGGACATCACCAGGTGGTGGCCGTCGACGGCGAGGAGCAGCCCCGCAGCGCCCGCCAGGGGAAGCGAGCGGAACAGTTTCAGGGCGATCAGGGAGACCAGCAGCACGGTGAGCGTGCCCGTAAGTGCTGCCGCGAAGCGCCAGCCAAAGGGGTTCTCCGGCCCAAACAGCCACATGCCGGCCGCAATCATCCATTTGCCGACCGGCGGATGGACCACATATTCCGGAGTGTTCAGCAGGACGTCGGGATTCCCGGCGTTGAAGGAATCATTGGCTTTGTCCGGCCAGCTGCGTTCGTAGCCGCTGATCAGGTAGGAGTAGGCATCCTTGACGTAGTACGTCTCGTCGAACACCAGCTTGTGCGGCACTTCGAGGCGGATGAACCGGAGGAGGCCGCCGGCCACCGCCGTGAGCACCGGGACCAGGATGTACCAGAGCCGCAGCGACGGCGGATAGTCGCGCCAGGATAGTCCGGTACCGATCAGCCTGGTCGTCAGCGCCTCGGCGGTGAACGCTTCGTCCGGCCGGCTGATCCAGGGCCGGACTGCTTTCCCGCCGGGTTCCCCTGCAGTGGCGCCGGTGCCGGCTGGGGATGCCGCCGGGCTGGGTTTCCCGGCCCCGGCGGGCCGCGTCGAGGTCTGCGTCACGAGCCCCATGCTACCTTTTGCGGCTGGAAGACCCGGCAGCAGTAGGCTTGGTGGGTGGACCCGAACCCCAGCCCCCTTCCCGAGCCCGCCCCTTCGACGGCGGGACGGATCGTCCTTGCCGCCACTCCGATCGGGAACACCGGCGATGCCTCCGCCCGGCTGGTGGAACTGCTGGGCACCGCGGACATCGTGGCGGCAGAGGACACCCGGCGGCTGCACCGCCTGGTCCAAAGCCTGGGTGTCGCCGTTGCGGGCCGCGTCATCAGCTACCACGAGCACAATGAGGCCACCCGGACGGCCGAGCTCCTGGACCAGGTCCGTGCAGGCAGCACTCTTCTCATGGTTACGGACGCCGGGATGCCCGCGGTGTCCGATCCCGGTTTCCGGCTGGTGGAGGGGGCCATCGCCGCGGGGCTTCCCGTGACCGCTGTCCCCGGGCCGTCCGCGGTCCTCACGGCGCTGGCACTGTCCGGCCTGCCTACTGACCGGTTCTGCTTTGAAGGGTTCCTGCCCCGCAAGGCCGGTGAGAGGGCCTCGCGCCTCGCGGACCTTGCAGGGGAGCGGCGCACCATGGTGTTCTTCGAGGCGCCCCACCGGCTTGAAGCCATGCTGCGGGCCCTGCGGGAGAGGTTCGGCCCGGACCGGCCCATCGCAGTGTGCCGGGAACTGACCAAGACGTATGAGGAAGTCATCCGCGGCACCGTGGGCGAGCTCCTGCAGTGGGCTGAGGACAACGAGGTCCGCGGCGAGATTGCCGTGGTGCTTGGCGGCGCCCCCGAACAGGCAGCCGGCACCCCGGAGGACCACGTTGCGGCCGTCAATGAACTGGTGGCCCAGGGCATCCGGCTGAAGGAGGCCGTAGCCGCCGTCGCCGAAGATGCCCGGGTCAGCAAGCGGGAGCTCTACTCGGCGGTCCTGGCCGCACGGTAGCGGGCAGCGAAGCCGTTCGTGACGCGCTGCGCCCGTGCTGTGCAGCTGCACAGCACGGCGGCGATTCCGCAGTGCGCAACGGCGTAGACCATGGGGGTGGCCCGCAGTAGTCTGGCAGTTAATCAGCCCCATGATCCCGGTCACTCCGGCCGCGGCGACGGGCTGCCACAACCCTACCGACGAGGGAGTCATCGTGACTGTCACTGCACAGCCGGCCGTTACCGCCGAGCGCGAAACCCGGCTTTTGGCCTCCGTTCCCACTGGGCTGCTCATCAACGGTGAGTGGCGCGACGCCGCGTCCGGCAAGACGTTCGACGTCGAGGATCCTGCCACCGGGAAGGTGCTGCTGAGCATTGCCGACGCCGGCCCCGAAGATGGTGCGGCGGCCTTGGACGCTGCTGCGGCAGCCCAGGAGTCCTGGGCGAAGGTGCCGCCCCGTGAGCGGGGGGAAATCCTCCGCCGGGCCTTTGACCTGGTGACGGAACGGGCTGAAGACTTCGCCCTCCTGATGACCCTGGAAATGGGCAAGCCGCTGGCCGAAGCCCGCGGCGAAGTGACGTACGGGGCGGAGTTCCTGCGCTGGTTCTCTGAGGAAGCAGTACGTGCCTTTGGGCGTTACTCGGTGTCTCCGGATGGCAAATCCCGTCTCCTGGTGGCCAAGAAGCCGGTGGGCCCCTGCCTGCTGATCACCCCGTGGAACTTCCCGCTGGCCATGGCCACCCGCAAGATCGCGCCCGCCGTCGCTGCCGGCTGCACCATGGTGCTGAAGTCCGCGAACCTCACGCCGCTGACGTCCCAGCTGTTCGCCTCCGTCATGCAGGAGGCCGGCCTGCCCGCCGGTGTCCTCAACGTCATCCCCACCTCCACGGCCGGGGCCACCACGGGACCGCTGATCAAGGATTCCCGCCTCCGCAAGCTGTCCTTCACCGGCTCCACCGAGGTGGGCCGCCGCCTGCTGGCCGACGCCTCCGAAAACGTGCTGCGCACCTCCATGGAGCTGGGCGGCAATGCCCCGTTCCTGGTCTTCGAGGACGCCGACCTGGATGCTGCCGTCACCGGCGCGATGGCCGCAAAGCTCCGCAACATGGGCGAGGCCTGCACCGCTGCCAACCGGTTCATCGTCCATGAGTCGGTGGCGGCCGAATTCGCCGAGAAGTTCGCCGCGAAGATGAAGGAAATGACCACCGCCCGGGGCACCGAACCCGAATCCAAGGTGGGCCCGCTGATCGACGGCAAGAGCCGGGACAAGGTGCACGAGCTGGTCTCCGACGCCCTGGCCTCCGGTGCCAAGGCAGTCCTGGGCGGCGCTCCCGTGGAGGGGCCGGGCTACTTCTACCAGCCCACCATCCTGTCCGGCGTTTCCGAGGGGACCCGGATCCTGTCCGAGGAAATCTTCGGCCCGGTGGCCCCGATCATCACCTTCAGCAGCGAGGACGAGGCCGTCCGGCTGGCCAACAACACCGAATACGGCCTGGTGGCGTACGTCTTCACCAAGGACATCAACCGCGGTATCCGGATGGGCGAGCGGCTGGAAACCGGCATGCTGGGCCTGAACGCCGGCGTCATCTCCAACGCCGCGGCACCTTTCGGTGGCGTGAAGCAGTCGGGCCTGGGCCGCGAAGGCGGCCTGGAAGGCATCGAGGAGTACCTCTACACGCAGTACATCGGCATCGCCGACCCCTACGCCGGCTAGCCCCGGCAGTCCGCAAGACCACACGTGCCGGCCGGGACTTCCCCGGCCGGTACCTGTGTGTTCAGCCCCCGCCTGCCCTGCCGCCGCCGTCGTCCGGCGCTGACCTGAAGCGTGCCCGGGCGTGCGGCACCCGGCGGATGGCACGGCCGGCAGCGCTGAACGGCATCCTGAGCAGCCGGCCCAGCCGCAGGGTGACCGACGGCGGGACCCACGAAGCAGCCCAACGCCTTGGCAGCGGGGCATTGGCGCGCAGTGACGCCTCCACGGCGGCAATGCCGGCTGCAAGGTCCTGGACTGCTGCGTCGGCGGAACTGCCGGCGCCGGGACGTCCATACCTGTGGTGCTCAAAGGCTGAGGTGAGGGAGGCCACCGCCCCGTGGGCGTCCTGGTCCATACCGCCGGGTTCGCCCAGCAGGGTGCTGCGGAACCGGGCCGCGTAGGCCCGCGGCGTCTCGCTGTTCCCCGCGGGCAGCCCGTAGTCGGTGCCGAGGTCCCGGAGTTCGCTCCACGCCAGCGGGACGGCCAGGTCAGGGCGCTTCGGGTGCAGCCGCCGGGACCGGGCGCCGGCGCGTACCAGGTGCGGCGCGGCGGCCAGGAGTACCAGGCCCACCGCTCCGGCCGTCCCAAGGAGCCAAGGCATCAGGGGCACGCCGTCGCCGGAGCCGCTTCCGCCTGCGCCGGGGAGGGCCTGTGCCGTTGCGCTGGGGGAGGGTGCTGGTACCGGGACGGTGTCGGGAATGAGTCCGTCGTTGTTGCCCAGCGATTCCGCCACTGATGGTGCTGAGGTCTCCGTGGCGTAGTCAGGGACCACTCCCCGCGAAGGGGTCGGTTCGAAGGGCACCCAGCCCAGGCCCTGGAAGTACAGTTCCGGCCAGGCGTGGGCGTCGCGCGCGTCGGCCTCGTACTCAGGGAGGGACCCCTGGCCGGCCACCGTTATGGTGGCCCCTGTGAGCCTGCCGGGGGCGTAGCCCACGGCAATCCTGCTCGGAATGCCCTCCAGCCTGGCCATCACGGCCATCGCGGAGGCGTAGTGGATGCAGTAGCCGCTCTTCTGCTGCAGGAAATCTGCCAGGACGGAGAGCCCGTTGCCGTCGTAGCCGCCCTGCACCGGTGACTGCAGCGAGTAGGTGAACTCGGACGAGCGCAGGTACTTCTGGATGGCCATGGCTTTTTGGTACGGCGTCCCGGCGGATCCGGCCACAGTCTGTGCAGTGGTTTTGACGATGTCCGGCACATTGCCCGGAATCCTGGTGAAGACGTCGGGGATGCCGCGCGCCGGGGCCGAGGACTGGGCCAGCAGGGCTGCGGAGAGCTTGGGCACGGCAGAGGTCACCAGGTATTCCTGCCGCCGGGTGGTGGTGTCCGTGCCCTTGATGCTCAGCGTGGCCGGATCCCAGGTCCACTCGCCGCCCAGGCCGCGGACGGTTTCAGGGGCATAGGGGACCGGCAGGTAGGGGCTGGTGAAGGAACCGGCGTCGACGGCGGTGACCAGGCGCACCTGCTCGTCGGTGAGGACTTGATAGCCGGGGTCGATCCGGCCGTCAAGGGGGACCCGGGATGCGTTGCGGTCGTCGGGGCCCCAGGAGTCGCCGTCGAAGTTGTCCACGGTCACCGAGCGCAGGTAGAGGGGCGTGGGTGAATTGGTGGCGTACGTGATCCTGCCGCTTCCGTCGGGGGTGCGCAGGCTGTTGCCCAGCGTGATCATCGGGTTGAGGCCGGTGGAAGCGCCCCACGGATTCAGCCTGGACCCCTGGGGGAAGGTGCCGCGGTCGAAGCCTGGAATAGCCAGTGGCAGCACCAGGGTGGCGGCCAGGGCCACGGCCCCGGTCAGCGCGGCGCGGCGCAGCAGTCCGGGACTGCGTGCCGGTCCGCCCTGCAGCCTGCCGTCCGGGGCGAACCACTGGCTGACGGCAAGGATCAGCAGGTATCCCGCCGCGGTGGCAAGGAAACTCCCGACGCCCACGCTTTGGGGTTTGATCATGGCCGGGACCACCAGCAGGGCCAGCAGGCCGGTGCCGGAAGCGGCCGGCATCCCCAGGGGCACCGCGAGGGCATCGACCAGAATGACCGCCAGGCCGAGCACGGCGCAGACCACCATGACAATTCCGGCGTTGGGCGCCACGGGCGCTGTCTCCGCCAGCACGGTTTCGCTGGCGCGCTGGATCAGCCGGTCCAGCTCAGGCAGCGTGGCACCGGTGGGGACCACCCACAGGAAGCTGGAACTGCGGAAGAAGGTCATGGTCAGGACGCCGCCCAGCGCCACGAACCCTCCGGCGGTGACCAGCAGCGGCTGGGCGCGGACGGAACGGAGCGCGGCAAGCGTGAGGGCCACCGCCAGCACGGTGGTCATGGCGGGCCAGTACCAGTTCCAGCCGCGAAGGACACCGTTCAGGGACAGGGCCGCTCCGCAGACCGCCAAGGAGATTGCTGCCGCCATGGCCCAGGGATAGGCGCCGGCACCGGTGCGCCCCGCAGGAATCCGCGGGTTGTCCCGGGCCTGGTGTCCTGAACCCGTCGTCCGGGCCGGTGCGATGGTCATTTCGCCACCCCCGCTCCCCGGCGGACCTCCGCTGCGGGCGCGACGGGCAGGGCGGGGTCCTGGGCGAACTGGCCCCAGGCAGCAGCAAGCCGGGTCTTCGGCGCCGCGGCTACGGCCCGCCAGCCGCCCTGCCGCAGCACGTCGAGGACATCCTGGAACTCCGCGGGCCGTTCCACGGCGAGGAGTGCGAACGCATCGGTCCCGTACGCGGCAGCCGGTGCCAGGGCTGCTGCCTCCTCCTTGGTAATCCGGCCCAACACTGCGATCAGCGGCCCCCGCATGCGGTGCGCGGACAGCTTGTCCATCAATCGGTCATCAAATGCCGGCGGCCCCTGGTCGCTGCCCACGTGCGTCCGCGCCCCGGCAGCAGCCCGCCGCTCTATGTTCCTGCCGGGCAGCTCCGGGTGCGCTCCGTCCCGCCGCGGGTGGAGCGTGCCGGAGAGATGGATGGCCGCCAGGCTCTCGGCGATCGACTGCAGGCCG
Source organism: Pseudarthrobacter sp. LMD1-1-1.1 (assembly GCF_040676255.1). Classification (NCBI taxonomy): domain Bacteria; kingdom Bacillati; phylum Actinomycetota; class Actinomycetes; order Micrococcales; family Micrococcaceae; genus Pseudarthrobacter; species Pseudarthrobacter sp. LMD1-1-1.1. Next base: position 305,674 of record NZ_JBEGHP010000023.1, read on the forward strand.
GATGCGCCGCTGTACTCCTCCGCCCCAGGCTCCGGAGAGGAGGGCGAGTGAAGGAATGCCGGGTCGCCGCCGGCATCCAGCAGTCGAAGGCTGTAATTGCGTTCAGCCAGGTGGGCGCCGGCGGACATGGCGGCAACCACGGACCACTCGAAGGTGTCGCTGGTGGCGGGCGCATGCCCATCGTGGCCGGGAAGCCCCGGCATGGATGTTCCAAGGCCGCCGGCGAACGTGCTGGAACGATGGTCAAGGATGATGGTCGCTTCCGGCGTGGTGACCGATTCCTCCTGCCGGACCATCAGGGCCCCGTGCCTGGCCGTCGCCGCCCAATGGACCCTCCGCATGGGGTCCCCATGGCGGTATTCGCGGGTCATGACATCGTCGTCGCTGGGATTCGCGCGCACGCGGGTGGCAGTGACGCCGTCGTTGCCCCGCGCTCCGCCCAGCCCGGTGGCAGGCAGAGCGACGGCGGCCGGCGTCACGGTGAGGACGTCGCCGTCGTCAATGGGCCGCCGGTGCAGCGAAAGGCCGAAGGGGTCGGTGAACTCTGCCGTTACCGGCCCAATCCTGAACTGCCCGCGATACCTGGACGTCAGGTGGTATTCGTAACGGCTGGTGCCGCCGGTGGCGGAACGGGACGGGAACCGGAACGCGGGTGCCTGGCCAAACTGTGCCGGCAGCCGCTCCTCCATGACCACCCGCCCGCTGCCCGGGCCGGTCCTGGCCACCGCAAGGTTGACCGTGGCCGGTGCCGACGTTTCCACCGGGGAGGGGTTGAATTCCCGGTAGACCCGGAAGCGGGGTTTCACCAGGCGAACGCCTGCGAGGGAGACGAGCGGAAGCACCAGCAGCAGCAGGGCCAGCGTCAGGAGGTCGCGGCGGCCCATGACCTGGGCTGCAGCCAGCGTGAAGGCACCGGCCGCCAGCATGCCCCATCCGCGCCTGGTGAACAGGTGCTTCGGGAGCTTGTGCAGGAAGGCCATGGTGTGCGCCTAGCGGTTCCTGCTGCCGGCGGCCGCCGCTGCCCGGTTGGGCTGCCCCGGGGCCGCCTGGGGCACGGGCAGCCGGGACAGGATGCTGCGCAGGATGCTGTGCGGGGTCTCGCCTGCGCCGGCAGCTTTCCGGTCAAGGATGATCCGGTGCGCCAGGACGGCTTCGGCCACATCACCGACGTCGTCCGGAAGCACAAAATCGCGCCCGTCCAAGGCGGCGGTGGCCTTGGCGGCGCGCAGCAGCTGCAGCATGGACCGGGGGCTCGCGCCCAGCCGCAGCAGCGGGCTTTCCCTCGTGGCCCTCCCTATCGAGACCGTGTATTCCTTCACGGGATCCGAGACGTAAACCTGCTGGACGGTGGCGATCATGGCGGCAACATCGGAAGCGGTGACCACGGGGGTGACGGTGGCCAGCGGCGAGACTGCCTGGTGCGTCTCCAGCATCTCGATCTCTGCGTCCTTGTCCGGGTAGCCCATGGAAATCCGGGCCATGAACCTGTCCCGCTGCGCCTCCGGCAGCGGATATGTCCCTTCCATTTCGATGGGGTTCTGGGTGGCCACCACCATGAACGGCTCATCGAGTTTGTAGGACGTGCCGTCCACCGTGACCTGGTGCTCCTCCATGCATTCCAGGAGGGCCGACTGGGTCTTGGCGGACGCGCGGTTGATTTCGTCGCCGATGACGATGTTGGCGAACACCGCGCCGGGCCGGAATTCGAAGAGCCTGGAGGCCTGGTTGTAGATGGACACCCCGGTCACGTCGGAGGGGAGGAGATCCGGGGTGAACTGGATGCGGTTGACGGTGCAGTCAATGGTCCGCGCGAGGGTTTTTGCCAGCAGGGTCTTTCCGACGCCGGGCACGTCCTCCACCAACAGGTGGCCCTGGGCGAGGAGGACGGTGAGCGCCAGCTTGGCGGCATCGGACTTGCCGTCGATGACGGTATTGACCGTGGTCAGGATGCGTTGCGCTGCTGCGTGGAAGGCACCGGAATCCATGGCTGCAGGCCGGTGGCCGTTCAGGTGGCTGACGGAATCGGCGACGCCGGCCAGGTTCAGGTTCGGTGCGCCTGCGTTGTTGGCAGTGCGTCGGTGGGGTTCCATCGGCAACCTTTCAGCCCGGGTTTCACCTGGACGTGACAGCAAGCCTGCCTTCGCCCCTCGGTGGGCGTGCGCGTGTCTTCGTTCCAGACTACTAACACAACTGCCGTGCCTGACAGAGAGTTCCGGCAAATATAGGGGAGCCTTGGGCCGTTAGGCTGGTTGGATGTGCAATTCGTCGATTCCCGCCGCCTACCGGGTGCCCGCCGCAGACGCGGAACCGGAAGCGGACGCCGGGCGCCGGAAGGATTTCCCGCCTGCGCCGGAGCCCCTGCCAGTACCGGTCATGGACAACCACACCCACCTGGACTTCCCGGAAGGAAAGGGTCCCGTCGGGATCAAAGCTGCACTGGATGCGGCAGAGGCCGTGGGCGTGCAGGGTGCGGTGCAGGTGGGCTGCGACCTGGAGTCCTCGCGGTTCACGGCGGAGGCGGTGGACCAGGACCAACGGCTCCTGGGAGCTGTGGCACTGCATCCCAACGATGCTCCGCACTACGCCGCCCGGGGCGGACTGGAAGCGGCCCTTGCCGAGATCGAACAGCTGGCCGCGCATCCCCGCATCCGGGCCATCGGCGAAACCGGGCTGGACTTCTACCGCACGGAGGGCGAGGGGCTGCGGCACCAGGAGTACTCCTTCAGGCGGCACATCGACATCGCCAAGCGCCTCGGCCTCACCCTGCAGATCCATGACCGGGACGCTCACAGTGACGTGGTCCGTGTGCTCCGGGAGGAGGGTGCACCGGAAAGGGTGGTGTTCCACTGCTTCTCCGGTGACGAGGACCTGGCACGGACGTGTAACGAACAGGGCTGGTGGATGTCTTTTGCCGGCACCCTGACGTTCAGGAATGCCGCCAACCTCCGTGCCGCGCTCGCGGTCGCGGACCGGGAGCTGGTCATGGTGGAAACGGACGCTCCCTTCCTGACGCCGCACCCACACAGGGGGCGGCCGAACGCGAGCTATATGGTCCCGTACACCGTGCGGGCCATGGCAGAATTGACAGGCTCCGACCTCGCCGCACTATGCAACTCCATCAGCGAAAATACCGTGCGGGCATACGGATCCTGGGCGTAATCCCACCCTGCCGCGGCACCCTCTATCGCATACCTGGTATGCAAAAATGTTGGCTGCTTTATAACGCTACGGTTACAGTGGGAAACTATTAGCCGGGGTCGGGGAAGGCCAACGGGTAATTTCACTCCACGTGCAGCCGGGCCGGCCTGTCCAACATCAGGCCTCGCCACTGCGCGGAGTGTGGCGGCGCACTGGTGCCCGGACTCTCCTTTTTGAGGTTGCTCCGGGCATTTTATTGCGCATTCCCCGTGCCCGGATGGACCGAGAGTTACGGGCAATCGTGATCAAGTTCTTCACATCGGACGGCAAGTTCAGCTTTATAAAGGTTGGCGCCCAGCTGCTGGTGCTTTGCGGCCTGGTCGCAGGCCTCGTAGCCTTCGTGGGCAATAACAAAACAATCACGCTCAACGTGGACGGCCAAGCGTCGTCCGTGCAGTCCTTTGGTGGAACAGTGGAACAGGTGGTCAAGAGCGCCAACCTGGACCTGAAGCCCGGCGACCGCGTTTCCCCCTCCCTTGACGCCGCTGTCCAGAACGGCACCGTCATCAACATCAACCAGGCCAAAGAAGTCAAGGTCAGCCTTGACGGGGCCGAAAAGACGGTCAACACCACGGCGCAGGACGTCGAAGACCTGGTGACTGAACTCGGTGTGGCCAGTGCCTCGTCCGTTTCGGCGCCCAAGGATGCCACCCTTTCGCTGGCCGGTTCCTACGTCTCCATCTCCACGCCCAAGACCGTCAGCATCGTGGCCGACGGCAAGGTGAACACCGCCACCACCACCGCCCCCACGGTCGGCAAGGTCCTCGAAGACTCCGGCGTGACCCTCGGCGCCAACGACCGCACCTCCCAGCCGGCCAACGCCAACGTGGTGAACAACATGGTCATCAAGGTTTCCCGGGTTGACACCGGCCAGACCGCCGTCACCAGCGAAGACGTTCCCTTTGACACCGTCACCGCCGAAAGCGCGGACATGCTCAAGGGTGAGAAGGAAGTGACCCAGGCCGGGGCCGCCGGAAAGATCGAGCGCACCTTCAAGCTGGTGCTCGTGGACGGCAGGGAGGCTTCCCGCACCCTGGTTTCGGAAAACGTAGCGGTCCAGCCGGTCACCGAGAAGGTCACCGTGGGCACCAAGGCCAAGCCTGCACCCCAGGCCGCCGCAGCCCCCGCGGCCGCCAACACCGGCGCAGCAGCACCGGCCATGATGAACGAAGCCATGTGGGACAAGATTGCCCAGTGTGAGTCCACCGGAAACTGGAGCATCAACAGCGGCAACGGCTACTACGGCGGCCTGCAGTTCGACATCCAGACCTGGATTGGCGCCGGCGGCGGCGCCTATGCGCCCAACGCCAGCCTGGCCACCAAGGCGCAGCAGATCGACATCGCCAACCGCGTCTACGCACAGCGTGGCCTGTCACCGTGGGGCTGCGGCTGGGCCGCCAGCCGCTGATCAGCCGGCATCAACGCGCAAAAAACGGCTGTGGCCGGCCCCGGGTACTCCGGGGCCGGCCACAGCCGTTAACGGGGGAGGGCAAAGTGCCGCGCGGGATAGGATACCTAGGTGACTGAACCGATCCCCGCCGTTCCCGCACCGTTGTTCGGTGCTTCCGACATACGCCGGATGGCAGAGGAAATCGGGGTCAGGCCCACCAAGACCCTGGGCCAGAACTTTGTCATTGACGGCAATACCATCCGCCGGATTGTGGCCGCGGCAGGCGTGGGGCCGGATGAAACAGTGCTCGAGGTCGGTCCGGGGCTGGGCTCCCTGACGCTGGGGCTGCTCGACGCGGCAGCGGCGGTCGTCGCCGTCGAAATCGATCCGGTCCTCGCCGCAAAGCTCCCCGAAACCGTGAAGGAATGGCGCCCCGCCGCCGCCAACGCGTTCCACCTGGTGCACGCCGATGCCATGAAGGTCACCGAACTGCCGGTGCAACCCACAGCGCTCGTAGCCAACCTGCCCTACAACGTGGCAGTTCCCGTGGTGCTGCACCTCCTGCAGCATTTCCCCAGCCTGCAGCACGGCCTGGTGATGGTGCAGGACGAGGTGGCAGACCGGTTGGCAGCCGGACCCGGATCCAAAACCTACGGTGTTCCCTCCGTCAAGGCCGCCTGGTACAGCCAGATGCGCAAGGCCGGCGTGATCGGCATGAACGTCTTTTGGCCGGCCCCCAAAATCCATTCCGGGCTTGTGGCCTTCACCCGCCGCGAACCCCCCGCCACCACCGCCACCCGCGAACAGGTGTTTGCCGTGGTGGACGCCGCGTTTGCGCAGCGGCGCAAAACGCTCCGGGCCGCCCTGGCAGGCTGGGCCGGGGGAGCGCCGGAAGCTGAGCGTTGCCTGCTGGCAGCCGGCGTCGACCCCACCGCACGCGGCGAGGTCATCGACATCGCCGCATTCGCCAGGATCGCCGAAGCCAGGGAAAACCGCCCGTGAACGCGGGACTTGAGAGGGCGGCCAGGGGGCGGTTCGCGGCCAGGACGGTGCGCGTCAAGGCACCCGGCAAGGTCAACGTGTCCCTGGCCGTTGGGCCGCTGCGGCCTGACGGCTACCACTCGGTGGCCAGCGTCTACCTCGCAGTGTCCCTCTATGAGGAAGTGGCAGCCACCAGCACCGCCGCCCCGGGAATCACCATCAGCCTCAGCCCCGAAAGCACCCTGGACCTCGACGCCGTCGACATTCCCCTGGACAGCAGCAACCTTGCGTACAAGGCGGCCGCCATCATGGCCGACGTCTCCGAACACGCCACCGGCGTGCACCTGGAGATCACCAAGCGGGTCCCGGTGGCCGGCGGCATGGGCGGCGGATCGGCCGATGCCGCTGCCACGCTCCTGGCCTGCGACGCCCTCTGGAACAGCGGTCTGTCCCGCGAGGAACTGGCACACCTTGCAGCGGAACTGGGTGCCGACGTCCCCTTCTCGCTCCTGGGTGGAACCGCCGTCGGACTTGGCCTGGGCGACGAACTCTCTCCGGCCCTGGCCAAGGCGCAGACCCACTGGGTCCTGGTGGTGGCCGACTACGGCCTCTCCACTCCCGAGGTGTACCGGACCCTGGACCGGTTGCGCGACGCCGAGGGAATCGACGCCGGGGAACCCACCGGTGTTGACCCGAAGATCCTGGCGGCGCTGCGGGGCGGCGACGCGGAATCCCTGAGCCGCGTGCTGGTCAACGACCTGCAAAGGGCGTCCATTGAACTCTCGCCTGCGCTGCGCGATACGCTGGGAATCGGCGAGTCCCACGGCGCCATGGCGGGCATGGTCTCCGGATCCGGCCCCACCGTGGCTTTGCTGGCCGAGGATTCCGTGGCAGCCGCTGCCCTCGCAGAGGACCTGCAGCGCTACGGCCTGACAGCACTCGCCGTCCACGGCCCGGTCCCGGGCGCGCGCATCATCTCCGACACCCTCCTTTAATACTTCCAGTCCGGCAGCAGAAAGCAGTTCCCTTTGGCACACCTTCTTGGCGGCGAAAACCTCACGGTTTCCTACGCAACCCGCACCGTCCTGGACGGCATCACCCTGGGACTGGAGGAGGGGGACCGGATCGGCATGGTGGGCCGCAACGGTGACGGCAAGTCCACCCTGATGCGACTGCTGTCCCTGCGCTCCACCCCGGACTCCGGCCGTGTCACCAAACGCGGCGACGTCAACGTGGGATACCTGGACCAGAGCGACGTACTCGACGGCGACCTCACGGTGGGTGCTGCGATCGTAGGGGACCAGGCGGACTACGAATGGGCCCGCAACCCCCGCATCCGGGAAATCATGGGCGGCCTGGTGTCCGACGTCGACTGGCACGCCAATGTCCACGCCCTCTCCGGCGGCCAGAAGCGGCGGGTGGCCCTGGCCAAGCTGCTCATCGAGGACCACGACGTCATCATGCTCGACGAACCCACCAACCACCTCGACGTCGAGGGCGTTGCCTGGCTGGCCCGGCACCTGAAGACGCGCTGGCGGCCCAACCAGGGCGCCTTCCTGGTGGTTACCCACGACCGTTGGTTCCTCGACGAAGTCTGCACCAAGACCTGGGAGGTCCACGACGGGATCGTGGACCCCTTTGAAGGCGGTTACGCCGCCTACGTCCTGGCCCGGGCCGAACGGGACCGGATGGCATCCGTGGTGGAGGGCAAGCGCCAGCAACTGGTTAAAAAAGAACTCGCCTGGCTGCGCCGGGGTGCCCCTGCCCGGACCGCCAAGCCGAAGTTCCGGATCGAGGCAGCCAACGCGCTCATCGCCGACGTTCCGGCTCCGCGTGACTCCATGGCGCTGAGCAAGATGGCCACCGCCCGCCAGGGCAAGGATGTCCTGGACCTTGAGAACGTGTCCCTGAACTTCCAGGGCGGCGACGACGGCAGGAAGCTCTTCGACAACATCACCCTCCGGCTGGCCCCGGGGGAGCGGCTGGGCCTGGTGGGCGTCAACGGCGCCGGCAAGACCACCCTCCTGAAACTGCTCAACGGCGAGATCGCGCCCGACGCCGGGAAGCTGAAGCGCGGCAAAACAGTGGTCACCGCGGTCCTCACCCAGGAGGTCAAGGAGCTCGACGACGTCGCTGACCTGCGCGTCATTGAGGTCATTGAGCGGGAAAAGCGTTCCTTCAACGTGGGCGGCAAGGAATTCACGGCCGGCCAGCTGGTGGAGCAGCTCGGGTTCACCAACCAGAAGCAGTGGACGCCGGTGAAGGACCTCTCCGGCGGTGAGCGCCGCCGCCTGCAGCTCCTCCGGCTGCTGGTGGGCGAACCCAACGTGCTGATGCTCGACGAGCCCACCAACGACCTCGACACCGATACCCTCGCCGCCGTCGAGGACGTCCTGGACGGCTGGCCGGGCACCCTGGTGGTGGTCAGCCACGACCGCTACCTGCTCGAAAGGGTGACCGACCACCAGATGGCACTGCTCGGCGACGGCAAGCTGCGCGGCCTGCCCGGGGGCGTGGACCAGTACCTGGAACTGCGCGAGTCAGCCTTGGCCGGCTCAACCGTGACCGGCGGCGGAAACCCCGTCACCAGCGCCGGGCAGGCGCAGGCTGCCGGGGGCACCGGTGCAGGCCCCTCCGAGGCCGAGAAGCGCGACGCCCGCAAAGCCCTCAACAGGATCGAGCGCCAGCTCAAGAAGCTCGACCAGGAGGAAAAGAAACTCCATGACGCCATGGTGAAAACCACCGAGGCCGGCGACTTCGACAAGCTCGCCGACCAGAACAAGCAGCTTAAAGACCTCACGGACGAAAAGGACGCCCTGGAACTGGAGTGGCTGGAGTCCTCGGAACTCCTCGGCGACTGACCCCCTTCGCCGCGGACGGAACCACGGCAAGGCTTAGGGTTCAGACTGCAGCTCAGGGTCCTTCTTGAGGCCGGTCAGGCCGTTCCAGGCGAGGTTGACCAGGTGCGCGGCAACGGTCTGCTTGTCGGGCTGGCGGCTGTCCTGCCACCATTGCCCCGTCATCGCCACCATGCCCACGAGCATCTGGGCGTACATGGCGCCGTCTTCGCCGCTGAGGCCGCGGCGGGAGAATTCGTCGGAGAGGATGTGTTCCACCCGGGCGGTGACGTGGGACAGCAGGGTGGAGAAGGCGCCCTCGGGCTGTGAGGGCGGAGCGTCCCGCATCAGGATACGGAAGCCCTCCGTGCGTTCCTCGATGTAGGTAAGCAGGGCCAGGGCGGCGCGTTCCACGAGGACGCGGGGCTTGGCTTCCTCGGTGAGGGCGGCGTTGACCGCGTCCAGCAGGATGTGGAATTCGCAGTCCACTACTTCGGTGTAGAGGCCTTCCTTGGAACCGAAGTGTTCATAGATGACCGGTTTGGACACTCCCGCGCAGGCTGCAATCTCCTCGATGGTGGTCCCGTCCAGCCCCCGGACGGCGAAAAGGCCGCGGCCGACGTCGATCAGCTGGCTCCGGCGCTGCAGGCCAGTCATCCGCATCCGCGGAAGGTTGTTGCTCACCTTCCCATCATGCCCCACCGCCGGCGGCGGTATTCAGCGGGGCGGGCGGGAGCGGAGCGCCCCGTGTCGCGCGGGGCCCTGAACCCGTGGCAAAATAGGGACTTGTGCCCCGGGCCTTGAGTCCTCCGGCACGGTCCGCTCTGGTGTAACGGCAGCACCCCGGCCTTTGGAGCCGTGGAGTATAGGTTCGAATCCTATGGGCGGAACTGCTGCGCGGGGCGCGATCATGAGGATGGCACCCGGTGCCCGGCGGCCTGGCCCGCCGGACGCCGTCAAGCGCCAGCACAACCAAGCAAGGAGAGCCCGTACGTGATCCCCGAGAATGCCGGCCCGGCCGCTGTAATCGTTCTGGCAGCAGGCGCCGGTACCCGGATGAAGTCGCGTACCCCCAAGATCCTGCATGAGATCGGCGGCCTCTCCATGGTGGGCCACGCCCTCCGTGCGGCCCGCGGCATCGCCCCGCAAAGGCTTGCGATTGTGGTGCGCCACGAACGCGACCTGGTGGCCGGCCACGTATCGGCCCTCGACCCCGACGCCGTCATTGTGGACCAGGACGACGTGCCCGGCACCGGCCGCGCCGTGGAAGCCGCCCTGCATGCCCTGCACGCGGATGAGGACTTGGCTGGAACCGTGGTGGTCACCTACGGTGACGTGCCCCTGCTGTCCGGCGACCTGCTGAAGGAACTCGTTGCCACCCACGAACGCGAAGGCAACGCCGTCACGGTCCTCACGGCGGTCCTGGACGACGCCTCCGGCTACGGCCGCATCCTTCGCGGTGAGGACGGCTCCGTCACCGGCATCCGCGAACATAAGGACGCCTCTGAGGCCGAAAAGCTGATCCGGGAAGTCAATTCCGGGATCTACGCCTTCGACGCCGGTGTGCTCCGCGAGGCGCTGGCCAAGGTGACCACCGACAACGCCCAGGGCGAGAAATACCTCACCGACGTGCTGGGACTCGCACGCGAGGCAGGCGGCCGCGTTGCCGCCGTCGTCACCGCTGACCGCTGGCAGGTGGAGGGCGCCAATGACCGCGTCCAGCTCGCCGCCCTCGGCGCCGAGCTGAACCGCCGCACGGTGGAAGCCTGGATGCGTGCCGGCGTCACTGTCGTGGACCCCTCCACCACCTGGATCGATTCCTCCGTCACCCTGGACGAGGACGTCCGGCTCCTGCCCAACACCCAGCTGCACGGCACCACCACGGTGGCCAGGGACGCCGTCGTGGGCCCCGACACCACCCTGACCGACGTCGAGGTCGGCGAGGGCGCCACGGTGGTCCGCACCCATGGCTCCGGCTCGGTGATCGGCCCGCGCGCCGCCGTCGGCCCCTTCACCTACCTTCGCCCCGGCACCGTCCTGGGCGAAAAGGGAAAGATCGGCGCCTTTTACGAAACCAAGAACGTCACCATCGGCCGTGGCTCCAAGCTGTCCCACCTGGGGTATGCCGGGGACGCCGAAATCGGCGAGGACACCAACATCGGCTGTGGCAACATCACGGCCAATTACGACGGCGAGAAGAAGCACCGCACGGTGATCGGCTCGGGCGTCCGGACAGGCTCCAACACGGTCTTTGTTGCCCCGGTCACCGTGGGGGACGGCGCCTACAGCGGCGCCGGCGCGGTGATCCGCAAAGACGTACCGGCCGGTGCCCTGGCGCTGAGCATCGCCGCGCAGCGCAACACCGAAGGCTGGGTTCCGGCGCACCGCCCCGGAACCCGCTCCGCCGAACTGGCCCAGGCGGCCACCAACGACTCCTCAAGTACCCCGGCATCTACAGAAGAGGGCAAGTAACAATGAGCGAAATTACGGCGCACGGCGAGAAGAAGCTGGTGCTTGCCTCCGGGCGGGCCCATCCGGAGCTGGCCCGGGAAATCGCCAAGGAGCTCGGCACCGAACTCCTCCCGCTGGATGCCTACGACTTCGCGAACGGCGAGATCTACGTCCGCGCCGGCGAGAGTGTCCGCGGCACCGACGCCTTCGTGATCCAGGCGCACCCCGCCCCGCTGAACAACCACCTGATGGAACAGCTGATCATGATCGATTCGCTGAAGCGGGCCTCCGCCAAGCGGATCACCGTGGTTTCGCCGTTCTATCCGTATGCCCGCCAGGACAAGAAGGGCCGCGGCCGCGAACCCATCTCCGCCCGGCTGGTGGCGGATCTCTACAAGACCGCCGGCGCCGACCGCATCATGAGCGTGGACCTGCACACCTCCCAGATCCAGGGCTTCTTCGACGGCCCGGTTGACCACCTGATGGCCATTCCGCTGCTGGCCGACTACATCCGGACCCGCGTGGGCTCGGACAACATCACAGTTGTGTCCCCGGACACCGGCCGCGTCCGCGTTGCCGAACAGTGGGCCGAACGCCTGGGCGGGGCACCCCTTGCCTTCGTCCACAAGAGCCGCGACCTCACCGTCCCCAACCAGGCCGTCTCCAAGACCGTGGTGGGCCAGATCGAGGGGCGCACCTGCGTCCTGATCGACGACATGATCGATACCGGCGGAACCATCTCCGGCGCCGTCACCGTCCTGAAGAACGCCGGCGCCAAGGATGTCATCATCGCGGCCACCCACGCCGTCTTCTCCGACCCCGCCGCCCGCCGCCTCTCGGAGTCCGGCGCGCGCGAAGTGGTGGTCACCAACACGCTCCCGCTCGGTTCGTCCCAGCGCTTCCCGCAGCTGACGGTCCTTTCGATCGCGCCACTGATCGCCAGGGCCATCCGCGAGGTGTTCGACGACGGTTCGGTCACCAGCCTCTTCGACGGCAAGGCCTAGGACAGTACTTGACGAAACCCCGCCGGCAGGAGCCGGCGGGGTCTGGGCCCACGCCGCCCCCTGAGCTTGCGAGCTCAGGGGGCGGTGCGGATTAAAGGAAATGGTCCCCGCACTGGTAGGCTTTTAGGCGATACCTTGGCGAGGGAGGGCATAACCTCCGTTATCGACTGGGTCTGCGTCCCTCCTGCGGGGACTGCCTTCTTGAAGGGCCGCCTTCCGGCCGCCCGGCGTTGAAGGTCACACCAGACCTCCGCCCTTGCTGAACCCCGTTTAGTCTTCAAGGAGATTTCCATGTCTGAGCAGAAGCTCGCAGCAGAACTGCGCACCGAATTCGGCAAGGGCTACGCCCGCCGCGCCCGGATGGCCAACCTGATCCCCGCCGTCATCTACGGCCACGGCGCAGACCCCATCCACGTGACCCTGCCGGCAAAGGCCACCACCCTGGCCGTCCGCACCCCCAACGCCCTGCTGTCCCTGGACATCAACGGCGAAGGCCACCTGGCCTTGGTCAAGGACGTCCAGCGCGATCCCGTAAAGCAGATCATCGAGCACATCGACCTCCTGACCGTCCGCCAGGGCGAAAAGGTCACGGTTGACGTTCCGGTCCACGTTGAAGGCGAATCGGCCCCCGGCACCGTCCACAACCTGGAACTGACGGTCGTCTCCCTCGAGGCCGAGGCCACCCACCTGCCCACCGCCATCGAGGTCAGCATCGAAGGCCGCGCCGCCGGCGAGCACATCCACGCTTCCGACCTGGTCCTGCCCAAGGGCACCGTCCTCCTGACCGACGCCGAGGCACTCGTGGTGAACATCTCCGAGGCCGTCGAAATCGCCGAGGAAGGCGAAGAAACCGAAGCTGCCGCAGAAGGCGCAGCAGAGGAAGCTCCCGCAGCCGAAGAAGAAGCAGCCGAGTAACCACTCCGCCGTTTCCCGCAGTGGCCGGACCTCCAGGGGTCCGGCCACTGCCATGTCCGCAGGCCGGCGTCCTTCTATGCGCTGCCATCCTGTCCACGCCGTCCCCCTAGGATTGAACCCATGACAGACACCTGGCTGATCGTCGGCCTCGGCAACCCCGGCGCGCAGTACCAAGGCAACAGGCACAACGTAGGCCAGATGGTGCTCGATGAAATTGCGGGCCGCATCGGGGCCGGCTTCAAGACCCATAAGGCCCGGGCCCAGGTCCTTGAAGGCCGGCTGGGCATTGGTGGGCCCAGGGTGGTCCTGGCGAAGCCGATGAGCTACATGAACGTTTCCGGTGGGCCGGTCTCCGCCCTCGCCAACTTCTATGGCATCGCCGCAGACCATGTGGTCGCGGTACACGACGAGATCGACATCCCGTTCAACACGGTCAAACTCAAGCTCGGCGGCGGGGAAGGCGGCCACAACGGTTTGCGGGACATCTCCAAGGCGCTCGGCACCAAGGACTACCTGCGGGTCCGTGTAGGGGTGGGCCGTCCGCCCGGCAGGATGGACACCGCCGACTACGTATTGCGCGACTTTGGCACCGCGGAGCTCAAGGAACTGCCCTTCCTGCTGGACGACGCAGCCGATGCCGTAGAGTCCCTCCTCCATGACGGGCTTACCGCCGCCCAGCAGAAATTCCACCCTGCCAAAGCGGCCTCACCACAGACAGAAACGTAAAAGTTCCCTCCGGCCCTGTTTCCGTGTCTGTGGCACAGGGTACTCTTCTTCCTATGCGGGGGAGCAATGGGGCTACATCCCGCTATTGCAGGATGTAGGGGAAAAGTTCATGTCGATCGAGCCACTCAGCTGGGGACGTGGGTCAACGCCGCAAGGTGACGGGCTGCCCACGCCGACCTCCGGGGCCCCGGAGGGCCAGCAATGGTCCATGCCTGCACGAAGCGCCAACCTCGACGCCGTCCGCGCCGCCCTGACCAGCGAAAACTCCCTGGGTGTTGTGATCACCGGTGCCAGGGGAGTGGGTAAGTCCTCCTTGGCCCGCGCAGCAGTTGCGGACCTCGGTCCGGACGTCTGGTCATTGCAGCTCCGGAGCGGGCCTTCGGGCTCCACCACCCCCTACGGCTGCCTGTCGTTCCTGCTGGCCAGGCTGCCGCAGGCCTACATGGGGTCGCCCACCGCCATCCTGCGCGGCATCACCTCGCTTATCCGCAGCGACGCCGCCGGAAGGCCCTGCGTCATCACGCTGGACACCTCCACCAGCATCGACGACATGAGCGCCGGCGTGCTGCTGAACGTCCTGCTGACCGGCACGGCGAAAATTGTTGCAGTTGCCCCCAATTCCAGTGACTTGCCGGCGGACTTCCACTGGCTGCTCACGGACCGGAAGCTGACCGAAGTACGGCTCAGCAACCTCAACGAGCTGCAGACCAGGCAGGTCCTCCTGTCCCTGCTGGGCCACCGCGTCGCTTCCTCACTTGTCAGCACCTACCACCAGATGGTGGGTGGAAATCCCTTGCTGCTCAAAGCCCTGGTCACCGAACAGCAGCTCTCCGGAAACCTTGTCCTGTCTGATTCCGTCTGGACGCTGCGGGACAAGGTGGTCCTCGACGGCGCTGCCAGCCTTGATGACATCGTCCGCTCCCGGTGGTCGCGGGAAACACCCGGAACCCGGGAGGTCATCGAGATGCTCTCCTGCGCCCGGCGGGTGGAGCTCTCCAGCCTTACCGCCATTTACGGCGCGGACGTGGTCGCTGACATGGAAGACGGCGGACTGCTGGAGATTGATGACTCCGAGCACCGCTGGGTGTCGCTGCGGGAGAAATACATCGGGGACGTCGTCAGGACCTGGCTGAGCATTTCCCGGCGGCGGGAGCTTCGCAACGTTTTGCTGGGCGGCCGGGAGCCGGATCCGGCAGCCATGACGGTGGAGGAACTGATGTCCTTTGCCGCCTGGACCCACGAGTGCGAGGCCGAGCTGGCTCCGGCGCTGGCGCTGGCGGCGGCCCAGGCCGCGGTCCAGCTCTTCGATCCCCGTTTTGCTTTGACCTACGCGGAAATGGTGCAGAGGACCGACGCCGGGTGGGCGTCCGCGCAGCGGCAAAAGGCCGCGGCGTACCTTCAGTTGGACCTGCCGGTCCAGGCCCTCTCCGCCCTGGAGGATATTTCCCAGCCAGAACTTGAAGCCCTGGACTTTGAGGAATATGCCCAGGTAGTTGCCGCCAAAGCGCGGGTCATGCGCTCCCTTCCGGAGCAGGCGGCCAAGGTCCCGGAACTGCTCGCCTTCGCCCGGGAACGGCTGGACCGGACGGCCCAGGGTTCTTCCTGGCCCGCGCCGGCAGCAGTGGCGGCGAACCGCATCTCCTTGAGTGAATTCGAATACCAGGCCCATGCCGGTGAGTACGCTGCCATGATCCCCGCGCTCGAACGTGCGGCCGATCCCGCCGTCAACCCGGACACCGAGTTCCGGCTCCAGTCCGCGATCACCCTGATGAGCGCCCTCGCGCTGACCGGTCGCGAGATGGACGCCCTGGGCCTTATGCGGCAGCTCGGCGGCCAGCTCACCGACGCCTCGCACATCGTCGGCCTCCGTGAGCGCTACATCAGGGAGGCCTACTTCGTCCTGCTGGTGGCGGGGCAGTGGCGGCGCTGCATCGATCTCCTCACCCCCTTCAGCGCCGGCCAGCCCCACCGGCTGCCGTACCGCAGCGCCGCCACCGAGCTCGCTGCCGGGGTGGCCTTTGCTTTTTCCGGCCGCGGCGAAGCCGCCCTGGAGCCCCTGATCTCCGCTGCAGCCCAGCTGGAGCTGCAACCGGTCCAGGCGGCGCTGCGAACCGCGTACGCGGCCACGGCCCTGGCTTATGCGCAGACCGGCAACGCTGCGTTCGCCCGCAAGTACCTCACCAAGCTGCAACGGACTTCCGGCAAGGCAGGATTTGCCACGGAGAGCATCATCGAATTCTGTGCGCTGGTCGCCGGCCGGTGGCTGGGAGACTCGGAAGCGGTGGCCGGCCTCAAGCAGGGTGCCCGCCGTAACCTGGAGGCGGGCAGGCACACCATCGCCGGCCTCTACCTGCTGGCAGCAACCGTGAACGGCAGCGATACCGACTTCCGTCTTCTGGAGGACATCGCCGGTCACCGGCAGGGCCCGCTGGCGGAAGTGTCACGGCTGATCGCGGTCGGAAGCAGGACAAAGGATGCCAAGGCCCTGCTCGCCGGCGGCGAACTCGCGGCCACGCTCGAACTCGACGCCGTGGAAGCCCGATGCATGGCACTTGCGGTGGATTTCGCCCGCCAGGAGGGGGACGCCCTCTCTGCTCGGACGGCGCAGGCACGGCTGGACATCCTGGCCGCCACAGTGTCCAACCTGCCGATCGTGCCCAGCAGCGGGAGCCCGCTGCTGACCAGCCGGGAACGGCAAATTGCCCGGATGGCCGGCCGCGGCGCTTCAAACCGCGACATCGCCATGGAAATGGGTGTGTCAGTCCGCACCGTTGAAGGCCATCTGTACCAGGTCTTCACTAAGCTGGGCGTGACTTCAAGGGGTGATCTGACTGGACTCGTCTAATGGCCACAAGCCGCCGGCTGCGCACCGGCTCCTGACCGGCCGCCGGGAGCCGGTGGACCGGATCTGCAACATGGTGCGGAACGGCACTCACCAGGCCGTCTTCATCATGGCCGGCGCGGGCATTGGAAAGTCGGCAGTGACTGACGCCGTGACGGAGCGCCTCGCCGGGAGCATGAGCATCCTGCGCATCCACGCCAGCTCGGCCCTGGCAGGGGTGCCGTTCGGGGTCCTGACTCCCTATACGGGGGAGCTCACGGCGGAGGAGTCCGTCTCACCCGTCGCGGTGCTCCGTTCCATGTGGTCATACTTCGAGAAGCTGAAGGGCGGCAACGGAGCTCCTGTCCTGCTTGCCGTGGACGATGCCCACCACCTGGATGACGCATCGGCCGGCGTGCTGGCCGAGGTGATCTCGGCCGGCTGGGCCACCGTGGTGGCGGCCGCCCGTCCCCGGCCCGGCCTGCCCCAGCCGTTGGACCAGCTGTGGTACGACGGTCTTGCCGAGCGCGTGGATCTCCGTCCCCTCAACCGCGAACAGATTGAAGAGGTCCTGGCCCACGCCCTTGACGGGACAGTCCCTGGAGCGACTGTGGACGCCATTTGGAATGCGTCGGGAGGCAACCCCCGGATACTCGATGCCCTGCTCCATGACTCTGCTGAGGCCGGCGTCCTCGCCAAACGCAACGGAATCTGGATGCTGCTGGGCTCCCTGCCCGCGGACGGGCCACGCCTTGCAGCGGTGGTGGCCAAGGACCACCTCCGGCGCGGGCCCGAGGAACAGGAAGCCCTGAAGCTCATCGCCCTGGCAGGGCCGGTGGGCAGGAAAGTCATCGAAGACATCAGCGGGGCTGCGGTGGTCCGTTCACTGCTGGACCAGCAAATGATCGTTGAAGCGCCCGGAATCCCGGCCGAGCTTGCCCTCTGGAACGGGCTCTTTGCCGGCGCCATCAGGAATACTGTCTCCGTCTCCCGCAGCCTCCAGCTGCTGGAGAAGGTCAAGGCCCACCAGGACCCCACCCTGCTGCAGGGGGAGGGCCGGCTGCGGTCCGTGGAGTGGGCCCTGGAGTGCGGACTCCGGGTCAGTGACGACGAGCTGCTGTCGGCAGCCAAAGAGGCCCTGCTGAGGTTCCGCAACCACAGTGCGCGTTCCATCGCGGCACGCATCCACCATCCTCCGCTGGTTCCGATGGCCCAGGCCATCCAGGCGCGGGCACTGTACAACGAAGGCTCCTATTCGGAGGCCGCGGCCCTCCTGGACGCCTGCTGGCTCCCGCTGGCGGGGGACACCGAGGGTCCGGCGGTCCTGCTGCTCCGGGTTTCGGCACACCAGGCCCTCGGCCACACCCTTGGCGTGGTGGCGGATGACGTCGAAAAGCACGCCGCACCTTCCGGCGGCGAAAAGAGCTGGCAGGAAGAACTCCTGCACCTGCTGCAGCTGGCTGCCGAGGCCAACGTCCAGGCGTTGAACGACTACGTGGACGCCATGCGGAAGCGCCGCGCAGGCTCCGGCGGCGAACCCCTCCGTGCCATGGCCGAGGGGCTGCTGGCCCATGCCCTGGCTTCCGCCGGACGCCCCGTACAGGGCCTGGAGGCTGCCCTGCTGGCAGCCTCGGAGCTTCCCCCGTTGCAGGGCAGCCTTTTTTTCTTCCCGGAGTTCGTGCTGGGGCGGCTGGTCTCCGACTACCTGGCCATGGGTGAATGGGAGTCGGCTGAGCGGGAACTCAACCACTACGCCGCCGGAAATGCGCCCGGGGCCGCCACCTTCAACGGAAGCCTTGAGCTGCTCCAGGGCTACTCGCTGCTGCGGCAGGGGAGAATGGAGCGCGCCTACCAGGTGCTGCTGCCCGCCGTCGAGGCGCTGAGGCTCAACGACCCGCTGCAGCTGTACCGGTTCGGCACCGCACTGGGCTTCTACGCCGCGGCCAGGCTGGGGGACTCGGAACAGGCAAAGCGCCTGGAACAGGATCACAAAGATGCCGGTGCCGGCTGGCCCGCGCATGATCTCCTTGCCGAAGCCTACGTGTCCGCGGCTGCCGAATACCTTGCCCGGGACGGCAAGGGCCTGGCCGCCTTACAGACGCTGATGACCACCACGGAGGCGTCCGCCCGGACCGGAAACCTCCTTGAAGTCTTCGCCATGTGCTGGGACCTCGGTGACCCCTCGGTTGTCCCCATGGTGCAGACGGCCGCCCGCGGCGTGGAAGGCCGCTGGGCGGAAGCCCTGCTGACCCTGGCCACCGCTTGGGAAAACGCCGACGGCGATACCCTCATGGCAACGGCTGCCTCGCTGGAGGAGGCAGGCTTTGTCAACCTGGCCCGGGAAGCGTATGCCCGCGCCAGCACGGTACTGGAACAGGCCGGCGAACGCCGCCGGTCCCGGCAGGCCGTTGCCCAGCGCGAGAAGTGCGACCACGAACTCGGGGAACGGTTCCGGGAAGGCCGCTTCATTGCAGCGGCGCCGGCCGTCCGCCTCACCCGGCGGGAACAGGACATCGTGGAGCTGGCAGTGCAGGGGCTGACCGACCGGGAGATTGCGCAGCGGCTGATGGTCTCCGTACGGACGGTGGAGGGCCACCTGTACCGCACCTACGTCAAGCTTGGGGTCCGAAGCCGCGATGAGCTGGAGTCCGCCCTCCCCAAGTAGGTCCCGGCCGCCGCGCGCGCTGTTTTCCGCCTAGCTGTCCGTTCCCAGGTCCTGTGCGCCCTCGTGCGGGTAGCCGCTGCCCGCCGGACGCAGTTACCCGCTGCCCGCGGGACGTAGGTTCCCGCGGGACGCAGTTACCCGCTGCCCACGGGTCGCCGGCCGCGTAGGAGGGCCGCGCCCCGGTAGTTCTCCCCGGGGGATTCGAGTACTTCCTACTCGTGTACGGGAGGCCGCCGCAGGCTTTACTTAAGGAGGCAAAGCAAAGCGGCCGGCTGGAAGCCGCGGAGCAGGCCGAACAGGACATTGAGGCCCTCTCAACTTCCGGTCCCCTCGGGGCCCGGGCATAGACGGGGCCGGCGACGTCAGAGTCTTCTGAGACCGAGACTCTCCCCCCAGCCGTCGCCGGCCCTCTGCTCCCTCGGCTGAAGCCCGGGGCAGCGGTGGCGGCTGCCCCTCCCGGGCGGCCGCCACAGCCGTGTGTGGGACAATTGGGTGTCAGACATTGGCAGCCCAAGGAGTTCGTTTTGGCCGTAGTATCAACGCCAGCCACACTGGAACATGCCGTCCCTGTCATGGACAACGCCGAGGTGCTGCGCATCCGCAATGACTTCCCGGTCCTCAACCAGCTGGTCAACGGGCAGCCGCTGGTCTACCTCGACTCCGGGGCCACGTCGCAGAATCCCTTGAGCGTCATCGAGGCGGAGCAGGAGTTCTACGAGCAGCGCAACGCTGCCGTGCACCGCGGGGCCCACCATCTTGCCGTGGAGGCCACGGAAGTCTTCGAAGATGCCAGGCAGACCATTGCCGACTTCATCGGTGCGGACTATGCCGAAACCATCTGGACGTCCAACGCCACAGAAGGACTGAACCTCCTGTCCTATGCGCTGTCCAATGCCGGGCTGTGGGCTGCCCAGGGGCGTGGCGACCAAGCCCTCAGGGGACTGGCCCTGAAGCCCGGCGACGAAATCGTGGTGACGGAAATGGAGCACCACGCCAACCTGATTCCGTGGCAGGAGCTGGCATTCCGTACGGGGGCCACACTCCGCTACATCCCCATCGGGGATGATGGCAGCCTCCGCATGGAGCAGGCGGAAAGCATCATCGGCCCGCGCACCAAAGTCCTGGCCTTCACCCACGCCTCCAACGTCCTGGGAATCATCAACCCCGTGCAGGAGCTGACGGCCCTTGGACATGCCGCGGGCGCCCTGGTCGTCCTGGATGCCTGCCAATCCGCGCCGCACCTGCCCTTGGATGTCAAGGAGCTGGACGTGGATTTCGCGGTCTTCTCCGGCCACAAGATGCTTGCCCCCACCGGGATCGGAGTGCTGTACGGGCGCCAGGAGCTCCTGGACATCCTGCCGCCGTTCCTGACGGGCGGATCCATGATCACCACTGTCACCATGGAACGGGCCGAATACCTTCCTGCGCCCCAGCGTTTCGAGGCCGGGACCCAGCGCATCTCCCAGGCGGTGGCCCTGGCCGCCGCCGCCAACTACCTGACCGAGACGGGGCTGGACCGCATCCACCGGTGGGAGGCAGAGCTGGGCCAGCGCATGGTGGTGGGACTGGAGGGCATTCCCGGTATCAGGGTCTTGGGTCCGGCCGCCGGGCAGGAGCGGATCGGCCTTGCCGCGTTCGACGTCGAAGGTGTCCACGCCCACGACGTCGGCCAGTTCCTGGACTCACGGGGAATTGCCGTCCGCGTGGGGCACCACTGCGCCCAGCCGCTGCACCGAAGGCTTGGCTTGACCGCCACCACCCGCGCCAGCGCCTACCTCTACAACACCACTGACGACGTGGACCGCTTCCTCGAAGCCGTCGCGGGCGTCCGGGCCTACTTCCGCGCCTAGCGGAGAAGACGAAAGGTGACACCATGAGCCTTGACCAGCTGTACCAGCAAATCATCCTGGATCATTCCAAGGCCCGCCACGGCAGCGGGCTGGCCGCCACGGAAGCACCCGAAGGCACTTCCACAGGGCAGTCCCACCAGCTCAACCCCGTGTGCGGAGACGAAGTGACCCTTCGGCTCGCCGTCCAGGAGGGAAAGGTGGCCCAGATTGCGTGGGACGGGGCCGGGTGCTCCATCTCCATGGCCTCCGCATCCGTCCTCACCGACCTCGCCGAGGGCATGACAGTGGCCGAGCTGCATGAAGTCATCGACAGCTTCCGGGAGGTGCTGCGCTCCCGGGGCAAGGTCCACGCCGATCCCGAACTGCTGGGGGACGCCGCTGCGTTCGAAGGAGTGGCCCGCTACGCAGCCCGGGTGAAGTGCGCCATGATTTCCTGGGTGGCGGCCGAGGACGCGCTCAACCAGGCGGCCTGAGCCGGACAGCAAACAGCCCGGGCCTTCTCCAGCAGGAGGAAGGCCCGGGCTGTTTCGCGCAGACGGCGCCTGGCGTGGTCCGGCAGCCTAGCCGAGCAGGCCGAGGACGCCGATTACGGCGGTGGCCAGTCCGAGCACCATGGAGATGCTTACCAGCACCACGTGCACGGTCAGGAACCTGGTTGCCTTGCCGGCGGCATCCCTGGCGCGCGGATCCTTCATGACCCGGCGAAGGAACTGCGGCCAGACCACCAGGGACCAGACGCCGGCGATGATCAGGACCAGCGCGGCGAAGACGGGAAGCTGCATGGGGCTAGTGGCTTTCCAGCCAGGCCTGCGCCTGGGCAGCCTGCAGGTTCAGTGCCTTGGCCACCATGGGCTCGGCGGCGTCGGCGATCTTTCCGCCGAGGAACGGTACCGAAGACTTCACGGCGCCTTCCAGCTCAACGCGGGTTCCGCCGGCGTCGGCCACCAGACGCTGGACAGCGGTGACGTCCACCGGGGCGCCCGCGATCTTCAGCGAGATGTTGCTCTGGCGGGAGCCGTCCGCCGCGGGGGCTTCCCAGTTCTCCACCTGGGTCACCTTGAGGTGCTCACCCACGAATTTACGGGCGATTTCGGGCAGCCGGGTGGTGGGGAGGGTGCGTACGGAGGTGGCGTTGAAGGCCCCTGCGATGTCGCCGTCCACGGTGAATGATTCCAGGGTGCCCCCCACCAGCTGGCTGACGTGGCGCTGGAAATCCTCGTTCACCAGCACAGCGGCAACGCTGTCAACGGAGTGCGGAAGGGTGGTGGTTGCGCTCAGCGCCATGGGTCCTCCTGGGACGTCGGGAAAGGATTTACGCCTCCAACATCCTACGGGGTCAGCTGGGCGCGGTCCGCATCGGCCAGTTTCTGCGCGGCCGTGGTGATGTTCCGTGCCATGGCCGGGAAGATCAGGCTGTGGAAGGGGAGGACGGCGAGCCAGTAGAGCCGTCCGCTCAGGCCCTTGGGAAAGAAAATGGCGCGCTGCCGGTAGCGGCTGCCACCGCCGTCGGGCTCAACGGACAGCTCCAGCCAGGCCCGTCCCGGCGCGCGCATCTCCGCCCGCAGCCGCAGGAGGCTGCCGTGTTCGATCTTCTCCACCCGCCACCAGTCCACTACTTCCCCCGCCACCAGCGTGTGCGGGTGCCGGCGGCCGCGGAGCAGGCCTGCGCCGCCGGTGAGTTTGTCCAGCCAGCCGCGGACCTGCCAGGCCAGGGGCAGCGAGTACCAGCCATTGCGTCCGCCGATGCCTTCGATGATGGTCCAGACATGGGCGGGATCCACGTCGCCGTGGAACGTCCGCTCGTCGATGTACACCTTGTGCCCGGCCCAGTCGGGGTCGCTGGGCAACGGATCGGAGTCGGCGCCGGCATTGGCCCACGTGGTTTCCACCTGGCCGTCCCGCTCCTTGCCCAGTGCCAGCGCCACCGCTGTCCGGTAAGGGGTCAGGCCGCCGTCGGGCTGCGGGATGTACTCGTCGACGTCGTGCTCGTTGGACACCGCGTCATGCTGCAACGACTGGACCAGCGGGACCGCCATGGACCACGGGATGGGCGTGGTCAGCGCCACCCAGATGCCTGCCAGCTTGGGCGCAGGGATGGGCAGCGCCAGCACCACCCGGTAGGGCAGGCCTGCTTCCGCAGAGTATTCCTGCATCATCCTGGCGTAGGTCAGCACCTGCCGGCAGCCGATATCGAACGTCCTGTTGATGGTGCCCTCCAGAGACGCGGCAGCAACCAGGTAGTACAGGACGTCCCGTACGGCGATAGCCTCGATCCGGTTGCGCACCCAGCTGGGCGCCGGCATCAGCGGCAGCGTTTCGGAGAGATGGCGGATCATTTCGAAGGATGCGGAGCCGGAACCGATCACCACGCCTGCCTGGAACACCACGGCGTCCACGGGGCTGTCCAGGAACACCTTGCCCACCGCCTCCCGGGACCGCATGTGGGTGGACAGCTCGACCCCTTGCGGGTGCAGGCCGCCCAGGTACACGATCCTGTGCACTCCCGCGTCGGCGGCAGCGTCCGCGGCGGTCCTGGCCATGGCCTTTTCCTTCGCTTCGAACCCGGCCCCGGCAGCCATGGAATGGACCAGGTAATAGAAGACGTCGACGCCGGCCAGGGCTTCGCGGAGGGCGTCGCCGTCGTCGAGGCTGCTTTGCACGACGTCCACGTTGTCCCGCCACGGGACACCGGCGATTTTCTCGGGGGAGCGGACCAGCACCTTCACGGTGTGGCCTGCCTCGAGCAGCCTGGGCACCAGCCGCCCGCCGATGTAGCCGGTAGCACCGGTCACGAGGACGGTCTTAGGTGTTGGCTGGGCACTCATTGCGGTCATGCTGGCTCCTGTTCGTCCCAAGCAATTCGCAGCGGCCGCCCATGAGGACGGCTGCCCGGCGAAAAGGCTGCGGAAATGGATCGGCATTGCCAGCCTAGATCCATTCCGGCGGTGATAGGCGCCGTGCCGCCATGTCGTTCCTGCGCGGTAGGCTGGGAGAACCCGGGATTCGCAGCGAATTTCGGGTTTTCGCGTTGCCTGCTTGTTTCGATGAACACCACAGGAGCTTCTGCCATGAGTCTTCCCGGCCAGTCCGCCGCCGGCACATCCAGCACGGGCAAGTCCGCCGCGCTCCCGACGCTGGACGGACTCC
Organism: Pseudarthrobacter sp. LMD1-1-1.1; assembly: GCF_040676255.1. Lineage (NCBI taxonomy): Bacteria > Bacillati > Actinomycetota > Actinomycetes > Micrococcales > Micrococcaceae > Pseudarthrobacter > Pseudarthrobacter sp. LMD1-1-1.1. Next base: position 329,659 of record NZ_JBEGHP010000023.1, read on the forward strand.
GCCGCGCCCTTGAACCGGACCAGACGTTCGCCCGGGTCCAGGCCGAGGCCGCCCGTGGCTTTGCCGTCCGCGGCCAGGATTACCAGATCAGTGCGCCCGCGGGCCTGCGCCCCGTGCTGCTGGCGGAGATGGCGGACGGCCTCGCCGCGGCCGCGGCAGAACAGTCCGCGGAGCCGGGCGTCGTGCTTGCCGTCACCGCCACCGGCCGTGAGGCGGAGGACCTGTCCGCAGCCCTGCGGGCCTACCTGCCTGCCGATTCGGTGGCCGAGTTCCCCAGCTGGGAGACCCTCCCGCACGAGCGGCTTTCGCCGCGTTCGGACACGGTGGGCCGCCGGCTGTCCGTGCTGCGCCGCCTGGCGCATCCGGAAAGCTCGACGGCGGCCCGGCTGCGCGTCGTCGTCGCGCCCGTCCGCGCCGTGGTCCAGCCCGTGGTGGCCGGCCTCGGCGACCTGGTCCCCGTCACCCTCAAGGTTGGCCAGGACGTTCCGTTCAGCAGCGTGGTGAAGAGCCTGGCGGACGCCGCCTACGCCAGGGTGGACATGGTGACGCACCGCGGCGAGTTCGCTGTCCGCGGCGGCATCATCGACGTCTTCCCGCCCACGGAGGACCATCCCATCCGCGTGGAGTTCTTCGGCGACGAGGTGGACCAGATGCGCTGGTTCGCGGTGGCTGACCAGCGCTCGCTGTCCGCCCCCGGCATCCACCACCCCACCGAACTGCACGCCCCGCCGTGCCGTGAAATCCTGATCACCCCCTCGGTGATGTCCCGCGCGGCCACGTTGAAATCCCAGCTTCCGGCCGCCGCCGACATGCTGGAGAAGATCGCCGGCGGCATCGCGGTGGAAGGCATGGAATCGCTGGCACCTGTCCTGGTGGATGCGATGGTTCCCTTCGTGGACCAGTTGCCGGCCGATTCCATCGCCGTGGTGATCGAACCCGAGAAGGTGCGCACCCGTGCGCACGACCTCGCTGCCACCAACGAAGAGTTCCTTGAGGCGGCGTGGTCCACCGCGTCCGACGGCGGGGCGGCACCCCTGGACCTCAGCTCACAGGCGTCGGCCGCGCTGCATTCGGCGAGCTTCCGGTCGCTGGCCGAAACCCGCGGCTCAGCCCTGGCGCACGGGGTCTCCTGGTGGTCCATCACCTCGCTGGCCCAGGATGCGGAGCTGCTGCCTGAGATCGACGTCCTGAACCTGCACGCCCGGGAACCCCGCGGCTACCAGGGCGACGTTGCGGAGATGATGGACTTCATCGGCTCCCACGTCCGCGACCAGTGGCGGATCGTGGTGGCTACCGAGGGCCCGGGGCCCGCGCAGCGCCTGGCGGAACTCTTCCACGAAAACGACATCCCCTGCGCCCGGGTGGACAGCCTGGACCACGAGCCCCAGGCCGGTATCATCGAAGTGACCACCGCCGCCGTCGGCCGCGGCTTTGTCCTGGACGGGCTCAAACTTGGCCTGCTCACCGAGGCCGACCTGCTGGGCCGTACCTCTGCCGGGTCCACCAAGGACATGCGGCGGATGCCCTCCAAGCGGCGCAACGCCGTCGACCCCCTGCAGCTGGTGGCGGGGGACCACGTGGTCCACGAACAGCACGGCATCGGCCGGTTCGTGGAACTCATCCAGCGCAAGGTGGCCGGCGGCGGCGACGGCGTCCGGGAATACCTGGTGCTGGAATACGCGCCCGCCAAGCGCGGCGCCCCCGGCGACCGTTTGTTCGTCCCCACGGACCAGCTGGACCAGGTGACCCGCTACGTTGGCGGCGACGCCCCGGTCCTGAGCAAGATGGGCGGCGCGGACTGGGCCAGCACCAAGTCCAAGGCCCGCAAGGCCGTCAAGGAGATCGCCGGTGAACTGATCCGGCTGTACTCGGCCCGCATGGCCTCCCGTGGGCACGCCTTCGCCCCCGACACCCCCTGGCAGCGCGAGCTGGAGGAAGCCTTCCCGTACGTGGAGACGCCGGACCAGCTGACCACCATCAACGAGGTCAAGGCGGACATGGAGCGGGAAATCCCCATGGACCGGCTGGTGTCCGGCGACGTGGGCTACGGAAAGACCGAAATTGCGGTGCGCGCTGCATTCAAGGCCGTGCAGGACGGCAAGCAGGTGGCCGTGCTGGTACCCACCACCCTGCTGGCCCAGCAGCACTACGAGACCTTCACCGAGCGGTTCTCCGGTTTCCCCCTGCGCGTCAAGCCGCTGTCCCGGTTCCAGTCCGCCAAGGAGTCCAAGGAAACCGCCGAGGGCGTCAAGAGCGGCGCCGTGGACGTGGTGATCGGCACCCACCGGCTGCTGTCCAAGGACTTCGAGTTCAAGGACCTGGGCCTGGTGATCGTTGACGAGGAACAGCGGTTCGGCGTGGAACATAAGGAAGCGCTGAAGAAGATGCGCACCAACGTGGACGTCCTGGCCATGAGCGCCACCCCGATTCCCCGCACACTGGAAATGTCCCTCACCGGCATCCGGGAAACCTCCACGCTGGCCACCCCGCCGGAGGAGCGGCACCCGGTGCTGACCTACGTTGGTCCGTACACGGACAAGCAGACCTCTGCCGCCATCCGCCGCGAGCTGATGCGCGAAGGGCAGGTGTTCCTGGTCCACAACCGGGTGTCCACCATCGAGCGGACCGCGGCGAAGATCCGCGAACTGGTCCCGGAAGCACGGGTTGAGGTGGCGCACGGCAAGATGTCCGAAAGCCGCCTGGAACAGATCATCGTGGACTTCTGGGAACGGCGCTTCGACGTCCTGGTGTGCACCACCATCATCGAGACCGGCCTGGACATCTCCAACGCAAACACGCTGATCGTGGACGGGGCGGACAAGTACGGCCTGTCCCAGCTGCACCAGCTCCGCGGCCGTGTGGGCCGTGGCCGGGAACGTGCCTACGCGTACTTCCTGTATCCCTCAGAGAAGCCCCTGGGTGAGGTGGCGCTGGAACGGCTCAAAGCCGTCGCCGCACACAACGAGCTCGGTGCCGGCATGCAGCTGGCCATGAAGGACCTGGAGATCCGCGGTGCCGGCAACCTGCTGGGCGGGGAACAGTCCGGCCACATCCAGGGGGTGGGTTTCGACCTGTACATCCGCCTGGTGGGCGAGGCCGTGGCGGACTTCCGCGGCGAAGCCGAAGAGAAGGCCGCGGAGATGAAGATCGAGCTGCCGGTCAACGCGCACCTGCCGCATGACTACGTTCCCGGCGAACGGCTGCGCCTGGAGGCCTACAGGAAGCTCGCCGCAGCCCTCACCAACGAGGCCATCGACGAGGTCCAGGCCGAGCTGGTGGACCGCTACGGCGAGCTGCCGCTGCCTGCCCGGAACCTGGTGGAAGTGGCACGGTTCCGTGTCGCCGCCCGCGAGGCCGGCCTCTCCGACGTGGCGCTGCAGGGCAACTTCATCAAGTTCTCCCCGGCCTCGCTCCCGGAGTCCAAGACCATGCGGCTGAACCGGATGTACCCGGGATCGCAGTCCAAGCCGGCCATGGACGCCATCCTCATTCCCAAGCCCAAGACGGCACGGATCGGCGGCCGGGACCTCCAGGACGCCGAGATCCTGGAATGGGCCAACGGCGTCATCCGGAATATCTTCTCCGACGCCCCGCTGGCGGTGAGTTAGCACTTGATGGGAGGACACCACGCCGCGTCGGGAGCCGCGGCGTGGGTAGCTGTTGCGTCCACCGGCCCGTACACCCTGGGCTGGTACCCGCTGGATCCCACCGGCATCCTGATCGGCGGCATGGCCACCGCGGGCACCGCACTGGTATGCGACTGGGACCACCGGTCCAGCACGGTGGCCCATTCGCTGCCGCCGCTGTCCAACATGATTGCGCGCGGCATTGAGAATGCCAGCGGCGGGCACCGGCAGGGCACGCACTCCATCCTCGGGGCGGCGTTCTTCGTCTTCCTGGCCGGCCTGGCATCGCAGATCCACATGGACACAGGATGGGGGCGCCTGTCCGTCGGCGCCGGGCTGTTGTGCATGTTCCTGATCAACATCGCGGCGAAGGCACTGAAACTCTTTCCCAAGAGCGGCTTCATCTCCAACTGGATCTTCGCGCTGGTCATGGCCGGCCTGGTCACGGCCTACGCGCCGGAACAGTGGACCTGGCTGCCCACGTCGATGCTGATCGGGGTGGTGGTGCACATCGTCGGAGACCTCATCACCACCGGGGGAGTGCCGCTGCTGTGGCCGCTCGTGGTCCGGCCGCCGAAAATGCTCCGCCGGCTGCCCTTGCTGCGGAACATCTGGCGTGCCAACGGCGCCCTGTCCGTGCCGCTGCTGGGCCGCGCGGGTTCCAAGCGGGAATGGCTGGTGCTGATCCCGGTGAGCGCCTACGCCATGGTGGGGATGACCATGGCCGGCTGGGCCATTGCCCAGCACCACTGGGGCCGCGTGGCGGCAGCCGCAGGCGCCTGGATCAGGCTCTGGTTCTAGCCGGCGGCACCATTATCACCAGACGAAGAAGGGACCCCGGACAATGTCCGGGGTCCCTTCTTGTGCTGCTGATCAGGCCTTTAGTGCTCGCCGGCCGAGTCCGAACGGCCAAAGATGGTCTGCGGAAGCCAGAATGCCAGGGCGAAGAGGCCCAGGCAGACGGCCATGGGCCACGGGTTGCCCAGGGTGAGGAAGGACAGTGAGTAGATGGCGCCCAGGAACAGGGCGAAGCAGATCAGGAACAGGACCACGCTGGTGGCGAGGTTGTTTTCGTTCTGCGGGGTCCGGACCGATTCCTGGCTGGACGCCGAGTCCCTGCTGGACGCGTTGATCTGGCTGGACATGTGTTCCTCCTCGGCCCCGCGGGGCTTGATCTGTGGCGGCTTCCGGCCAGGGTCAGTAAGCGGCTGAACCCTGTTCACCCTTGACGATGGCAATTCCGGAGCTGGCACCAATTCGTGTTGCACCTGCTGCAATCATAGCCTGCGCATCGGCAAGGGACCGTACGCCCCCGGAGGCCTTGACCCCCACCTGCGGGCCCACGGTCCTGCGCATCAGGGCCACGTCCTCGACGGTGGCGCCCCCGCCGTTGAACCCCGTGGAGGTCTTCACGAAGTCGGCTCCAGCCTCCACGGCAGCCTGGCACGCCAGCACCTTCTGCTCATCCGTCAGGAGGGCTGTTTCGATGATGACTTTCAGGATGGCACCGCCGGCGTGCACGGTCTCAGCCACGGCGGCGATGTCCTCCGTCAGGGCGCCCTTGTCACCGGCCCTGGCGGCAGCAATGTTGATCACCATGTCCACCTCTTCGGCGCCGTCCAGGACTGCGCCGCGGGCTTCGAACGATTTCACGTCCGTGGGAGTGGCCCCCAGGGGGAAGCCCACCACGGAGCAGGTGAGGACGCCCGAGCCCCTGAGGGCGGTGGTGACGGTCTTGACCCAGATGGGATTGACGCAGACCGACTTGAACCGGTACTCGGCCGCCTCGGCGCAGACCTTCAGTACGTCAGCTTCCGAGGCCTCGGGCTTGAGCAGCGTGTGGTCAATGTAGGAGGCGATGTCCGCGCGGCCGGCCGGGTGGGCGGTGCCTGCGTGAACGGTGGCTTCGTTGCTCATGATGGTCCTCTCGGAGTGCCTTGTGGGCCCGGCGTTGACTCGGTTTCGGGAACCATCTTGTCACAGCGGGCCGCACCGCAGCATGCCCCACCCGGAGCGCCGGGAGCGCCAGGAGAGCCCGGCGCCCCCGCAGCGGGGCACGGCCGCTCAGGCCGCCTGCAGGGCCGGCGCTTCCGCTGCCGCCGTCAGCAGCTGGGTGGCGCAGGCGCCTGCCGCCGAAGCCGCTGCCACCAGCAGCCCCAGCCGCACGCCGTCGAACGCTGCCGCGTCCCCGATCGCCCAGATCCCCGGAACAGACGTGCGGTAGTCCCGGCTGATCACGATGCCACCCCCGGCTGCGGTCTGCAGGCCTGCGCTGGCGGCCAGCCCGTCGCGGGAGACCCGTTCCTCGGCCAGGACAACAAGGTCACCGGTCATGCTGCTGCCATCCTCGAAGACCACGGCGGACGCGGGCGCCCGGGAGGCGGATGCACCGGACACGACAGCAGGGATGACGGCGGCAGGGCGGGCGGTGGTGCGGATGGGCCGGACACCCTTGGCCCGCAGAACCGCTTCGGCCTGTCCCGCCGCGGCTCCGGTGCCCACCAGGATCCCCACCGGGCGCCGCCCCAGCTCCCGTGCCACCTTCTGTACGGAGTTCGCGATGCGCGGTGCGTCGTCGATGGTGGCATAGCTCAGGCATTGCGCGGCCCCGTCCACCGGGTTCGCCACGGGGGCGGAGCCGGTGGCGATGACCAGGTGGTCGTAGGCGAACTCCATGCCGTCAGCCGTGGCCACGGTGCGGTTGACCGCGTCGAGGTGGCTGGCAGGCTGGCCAAAGCGTACGGAAACCTGGGGCAGCAGGGCCAGCTCCAGCAGCTCGGCGGGAGTGTCATCGCGGTTGCTCAGCACGGTGATGGTGCCGCTGAACCGGGCGCGGTCCAGCTGCGCCACCAGGGCCTGGGCAGCGGGGCCGGCACCGGCAATGACAATGCGGGTTGCGGTGGAGGTGGACGGTGAGGGTGCCGGAGCGGACATGTGCTGGCCCTTTCGGTGGCGGCCGGTAAGCGGCCGGAACTTCGTGATGGAACACAGCGTAGGCGCGCGTCTTTTCCGGGGTGTTTCCCTTCAGTTGCTGTTTAGCGGACTCGTGTTCGCCAGTATTTACCCGCCGGTAACAGAACCCGTGACGCACCTCTCATTCGTCCGTCCGCCGACACAAAAGCCGCCGCGCCGGGCGCTGGGCGCCCGGCCGCAGCCACCTAGACGCGGATCCGGTACCCGCGCTTGACCACGGTTTCGATCAGCTTGCCGTCCGGCAGCGAGGACCGTAGGCGGCTCACGGTCATGTCCAGCGCGTGGACGGAGCCGCGCAGTTCCAGCAGGTCGGACAGCGATTCGCGGGACAGGACCGCGCCGCCGGCGCCCAGCAGGGCGCGCAGGAGCAGCAGGGGAGCCGGTGCCAGTTCCACCTGCCGGCCGTCGATGCGCAGGCTGCGGCCACGTAGCTCGAGGCTCCCGGAGCGGGTCTCCAGCCGCCGGACGTGGTTCAGTGCCAGGTGCTCGCATACCAGCCGGATGAGTGCGCCCATGCGGAACCGCTCGGGGATGAGCGGCGTGATCCCGGCGTCCAGGAGGGGCTGCGCCGTGACAGGACCCACCACGGCCGTGGTGACGTTCAGTTTCAGGCTCTCCACCAGCTGCTTGTAGAGCCCCATCTCATGGGCCGTGCTCCACATGGCGTCCACGGCGGGGGCGCTGGTGAAGGTCAGGACGTCCAGGTTGCCTGTGCAGGCGGCGTCGATCAGCCGCGGAAGCCTGTCCTCGCCGTCGGGCTTGACCCAGCGGTAGGGCGTGACTGTGAGGACCGTGGCACCGGACATCCGCAGGCGCTCGATCTGGCGGACGTCGGTGTAGCCGTGCAGCTGCATGGCGACAGTCTTGCCCCGGACGCCCTCGGTGAGCAGCATGTCCACCAGGGTGGAGGTGGTTTCGTCGCTGCTGATGCCGACGTCGGCAAGGCCCGCCGCGCGCACCGCACCGCGGGCTTTCGGTCCCCGGACGAACATGCGGCAGCTGCCCAGCGTCTCCAGCAGCTCGTCGCCGATCCCGAAGGAATCCGCTGCCTCGCACCAGCGGCGCATGCCATACGCGGTGGTGGCGATGCAGAGGTCGGGCTTGGCCGCGATGATGGCCCGGGTGTCCTCGATGAGGCGCATGTCCTCCTGGACGGGGGCGATCTTCAGTGCGGGGGCGTGCAGCACTTCAGCGCCGCGCCGTTCCAGGGCCTCGATCAGGTCGCGGGACCGCCGGTCCGAGGTGACGCCGATGCGGAATCCCTCCAGCGGCGACTCCGCGGCGTCTGTGGATTCTTCAGCCTGCGGTGATTCGGCCGGTGCAAGTGCAGTCATGGGGGTCAATCCTTTCATGATCCCAGCAGCGAGGCCGCCAGCCGGTCCAGGTCGGCGGCGGCAGCGGCGTGCTGCTGGTTGGCTTCAGCCACCCGCACCACCTCACCGATCACCAGCACGGCCGGGTTGCTGCAGCCGGCCGCGGCGGAGGTGATGGTGCCCAGATCGGCGATGGTGGTGCGCTGGCCCGGCCGGTATCCGCGTTCCACCACTGCCATGGGCATGTCCGGGCGCATCCCGGCACGGCGGAGGCCGGCGGCGAGCTGGTGGAGGGTGCCGATGCCCATGAGCACCACGATGGTGCCGCCCAGGCCGGCCAGGTGGTGGTGCTCTTTTTCGGTCAGCGGGGCGTGCCCGGAAACCACCGTGAACATATGGCTGACTTCCCGGTGGGTGACCGGGATGCCAGCAGCGGCGGGCACCGAGATGGCGCTGGTCACGCCGGACACCACCTGGACCTGGACGCCGGCGGCCACGCAGGCGGCTACTTCCTCGCCTCCGCGGCCGAATACGTAGGGGTCCCCGCCCTTGAGGCGGACCACATTGTTCCCGGCCAGCGCGCTTTCCACCATCAGCTTTTCGATATCCGACTGGCTGACCTTGTGGTGCCCCGGCTTCTTCCCCACATCCACGAGTTCCGCGGACGTCAGCAGCGGCAGTTCCTGGTACGGAGCGAGGCGGTCATAAAACACCACGTCCGCATCCCGCAGCGCCTTGACGGCGGCCACGGTGAGGAGGTCGCTGGTGCCCGGCCCGCCCCCTACCAGGGTGACGTGCCCGGCGGCACCGGCGGCAGGTTCGGCAGCGACGGGAATGCCTGCGTCCCGGCAGCGGTCCAGGAGTCCGGCCCAGCCGGGCTGCCCGTCCTCGACGGCGGCCACCAGGAACAGTCCTTTCGGCAGCGGGGCGCCCTGGGCGGCATGCGGGCTGGTGAGGCGGTGGACGACGGCGCCCGCGGCTTCGTACCGCTGCACCGCCTGCCGCGCGGCAGCAGGGGTGCCGGTCACCAGGACGTCCCGGCCGGTGAGGTCGATACTGAGCTGCATGGTTATGCCTCGTTTCCAGGGGTGGTCGTGGCGGTGCGGACCGGGATGGAGGACCCGATCAGGACCTTTCCCTTTTCTTCGGGAGTGGCGGGGCGCATCTGGCCGCGCTCGTCCGGGACGAAGGTGATGGAATCGTCCTTTTGGTCGGGGGCGTTGACGAAGGAGCGGAACCGGCGCAGGCGCTCGGGGTCCTTCAGGGTGTCGGCCCATTCGTCGACGTAGGTGTCCACGTGCTTGGCCATGGCAGCCTCGAGCTCCGCGGCGATGCCCAGCGTGTCCTTGACCACCACGTCCTCCACGTGCTTGATGCCGCCGTCGAGCTCTTCCTGCCACCGGGCGGTGCGCTGCAGGCGGTCGGCGGTGCGGATGTAGTACATGAAGTAGCGGTCGATGTACTTGATCAGGGTCTCGTCGTCCAGGTCCTTGGCCAGCAGCTGTGCGTGCGCCGGCGTGGCTCCGCCATTGCCGCCCACGTAGAGGTTCCAGCCGTCGGCGGTGGCGATCACGCCCACGTCCTTGCCGCGCGCCTCGGCGCATTCGCGGGCGCAGCCGGAGACGCCCATCTTGAGCTTGTGCGGGCTCCGGAGGCCGCGGTACCGCAGCTCCAGCTGGATGGCCATGGCCACGGAGTCCTGGACGCCGAACCGGCACCAGGTGGAACCGACGCAGGACTTCACCGTGCGCAGGCTCTTGCCGTACGCCTGGCCGGACTCAAAGCCGGCGTCCACCAGTTCCTTCCAGATCTCCGGGAGCTGTTCGAGCCGGGCGCCGAACATGTCGATCCGCTGGCCGCCAGTGATCTTGGTGTACAGGCCGTACTTTTCGGCGACGGCGGCGATCACTCCGAGCTTCTTCGGGGTGATCTCGCCACCGGCGATGCGGGGGACCACCGAGTAGGTGCCGTCCTTTTGCATGTTGGCCAGGGCGCGGTCGTTGGTGTCCTGCAGGGTTCCGCGGCCGGCGTCCAGCACGTAGGCGCTGTTCTGGCTGGCCAGGATGTTGGCAATGGTGGGCTTGCAGATGTCGCAGCCCGCGCCGGTGCCGTACTTGGCCATGATCTCCTCGAAGGAGGTCAGCCCCAGGACACGGATGGCGTCGAAGAGTTCCTGCCGGGACAGTTCGATGTGCTCGCACAGGGCCTTGGAGACCTCGACGCCGGACTTGGTCAGCTCAGTTTCCAGCAGCTTCTTCAACATCGGCACGCAGGAACCGCACTGGGTGCCGGCACGGGTGCAGCCCTTCAGCTCGCCCAGCTCCTGGACGGGGGCGTTGCCCTCGCAGGCGCCGCAGCCGTTGATGGTGTCCCTGATGGTTCCCGCGGTGACGTTGTTGCAGGAGCAGAGGGTGGCGTCGTCCGGCAGTTCGGTTTCCGGAGCGTCCCCGCCGCCGGCCGCGCTGAGGAACGCGCCGGGCTCGGCGGGAAGTTCGCGGCCCAGGAGCGGGCGCAGGCTCATGTACGGGGAGGCGTCGCCCACGAAGATGCCGCCCAGGAGGGTCTTCGCGTCGTCGGTGGTCACGATCTTCTGGTACACGCCGCGGGCGGGGTCGGCGTAGACGATTTCGAGGGCATGTTCGGTGCGGGCGAAGGCATCGCCGAAGCTGGCAACGTCCACGCCTGAGAGCTTGAGCTTGGTGGCGGTGTCGAAACCCGGGAAGGTGGCGTCGCCGCCGTGGAGCCGGTCGGCCACAATCTCGGCCATGGTGTTGGCGGGGGCCACCAGGCCCAGGCACATGCCGCCGAAGTTGGCCACTTCGCCGATGGCCCAGATGCCCGGTACTTCGGTGGCGCAGTAATCGTTGATGACCACCCCGCCGCGGGGGCCCAGGCTGAAGAGCTGCTCTTCGCCTTCGGCGGCGCGGAAGAGTTCGTCGCGGGGTTTGACGCCGACGGCGACAATCACCAGGTCTGCCGGGATGACGCGTTCGTCAGCCATGAGCACTCCGGTGACCTGGCCGTCGTCGTCCGCCAAAATCTCGGAAGGGAACACACCGCCGTGGACCTCGAAGCCTTTCGCCTCGATGAGCCGGCCCAGGGCCTGGCCCGCACCCTCGTCCAGCTGGGTGTTCATCAGCCAGGGAGCCCCGTTGATGACGACGGGGGTGGCGCCGAGCTGCTCGGTGCCGGCGGCCGACTCAAGGCCCAGGAGTCCGCCGCCGATGGTCACCGCGTTGATCTTGCGGCCGAGCTTTGCGGTGAGTTCGGCGATGGCCTTGTTGATGGCCCACACGTCCTCAAGCGTCCGGTACACGTGGGCGTGCTCAGCACCGGGGATGGGCAGGCGTACAGCGTCCGAGCCCGTGGCCACCACCAGCTGGTCGTACTCGTAGCTGTGGCCGGCGGCGGTTTCCACGCTCTTTGTTTCCGGATTGATCTTCACCACGCGCTCGCCGGTCTTCAGGACCAGCGAGCCGTGGTCCCACATGGAAGCGGTGCCCAGGGTGAGGTCCACCCCGGCATCGGTGAGGGCCTTGGAAAGTGCCACCCGGTCGTAGGGGAGGTGGGCTTCCTCGGTGAGGACCGTGACATGCCAGCCGTCGAGGCCGCGGGCATGCATGGCGTCCGCAAAACGGTGGGCCGCTGGGCCGCCGCCGGCGACGACGATGCGGCGCGGAGTCTCTGTGCTTGAAGTCTGTTCGGTCACTGTGGGCCTTTCGCATGGGCCGCAGACGGTGCTCTGCAGCTTGTGCATCCAGCCTAGGAAGGGGCAGTTTCGCCTCAGTTTCCCAATTGTTTCGTCAACTTAACTTCTGCATCACGAACGCATTTCCGCCCGCGTTAGGTCTCTTTTACGCGCCGGACACATTCACCGCACCCCTTTGAAACACCCGGACCCTAGCGTGGGACACGGCCGCAAAAGCTGCCAATGCAAGGGACAACAGGCACAGGGAAAGGAGCCGGACATGACGGCAACACTTGAACTTGGGGCGCTCGCCGCCGAATCAGACACCGCCGGGTTCGGGACCGGCTGGCACCGTGTCTGCATGGTGGATGACCTCGAACCGGCATGGGGCGAGGCCGCCCTGGTGGCAGGCCGTCAGGTGGCACTGTTCCGCACCGGCCCCAGCGAAGTCTTCGCCGTGGCGCATGAGGACCCCGCCACCGGAGCCCACGTCATGGCCCGCGGCATCCTCGGCTCCAAGGGCACCCGCCCCACGATCGCCTCGCCGCTGCACAAGGAGGTCTACGATCTGGAGACCGGTGAATGCTTCACCACTCCGGGCCTGCGGCTGGCAGCGTTCAGCACCCGTGTCAGGGACGGCTTCGTCGAGGTGGAGCTCTAGGATTTTCCGCAGGGTAGGGGCGCGCCGAAGAGGCGCGCCCCTTCCGTGGTTAAAGTCCCAGCGCCTCGCTTACGTCGTGGAGGACTTCATCCAGCGAGGCGCGTGCCGCCTGGCGTGCCGCCGGCAGTTCCGCGGCGGAGCCCACCTGGTGGATGACTTCCAGGTAGCACTTGAGTTTGGGCTCGGTGCCGCTGGGCCGGATGATCACGCGGGTCAGGTTCCGGGTGATGTAGAGCAGGCCCTCCGTGGGCGGCAACTGCGCGCTGCCTTCGGCCAGGTCCGTGAATACCTCCACCGCTGACTGCCCGAACGACTCCGGCGGCGAAACCCTGAGGCGGTTCATCATGGCGTCCAGCAGTCCCAGGTCCGCAACCCTGATGCTCAGCTGGTCGCTGGCATGCAGGCCGTGCTGGAGGTACAGCTCGTCCAGGGTGTCGAAGACCGTCTTGCCTGCGGCTTTGGCGGTGGCCGCGAGTTCGACGATCAGGACCGCAGCAGAAATGCCGTCCTTGTCCTTCACCTGATCCGGCGCGACGCAGTATCCCAGCGCCTCCTCGTACCCGTAGACCAGCCCCGGGACCCGGGAAATCCACTTGAATCCGGTCAGCGTTTCCTCATGGTCGAGTCCGGCGGCGGCGGCGATGCGGGCCAGCAGCCGGGAGGACACAATCGAATTGGCGAACACACGGCGGCCGTCAGCCTCCGCAAGGGAGTCGCCGTCCGCGAGCCGGGCCACCATGTGGGCGCCCAGCAGGGACCCCACTTCGTCCCCGCGGAGCATGCGCCACGCGCCGGTGTCGGGGTCCTTGGCCGCCACGGCAGCCCTGTCGGCGTCGGGGTCATTGGCGATGACCAGGTCGGCGTCCAGCCGCGCCGCTGCCTCCAGGGCAAGGTCCAGTGCGCCGGGTTCCTCCGGGTTGGGGAAACTGACGGTGGGGAAATCGGGGTCCGGATCGGCCTGCTCGGCCACCACGGTGACATCCGTGAAACCTGCCGCCTTGAGCACTTCCAGCGCCGTCCCGCCGCCGACGCCGTGCAGCGGCGTCAGGACAATCCGAAGATCGCGGGCCGGAAAGCGCTCCGGCATGGCGAGTGCCGCCGTCGCCCGCTGGTACTCGGCGGCGATGGAGCCGTCCAGGACGGTCCATCCGTCCCCTGCCAGCGCTATTGACTCCAGCGGCCCCACGGCGCTGATGCGCGCGGCGATTTCGGCATCGTACGGCGCCACGATCTGGGCGCCGTCGCCCTCTGCCGTTACCGCGTGCCGCCCCAGGTACACCTTGTACCCGTTGTCCTGCGGCGGGTTGTGGCTGGCGGTGACCATGACGCCGCCGTCGCACTCCAGGGCGCGGACAGCGTAGGCCAGCAGGGGAGTGGGGAGGGCTGCCGGCAGCAGGAAGGTCTCGATGCCGGCCGCGGTGAAGATCGCCGCCGTTTCCGCGGCGAAAATATCCGAGTTATACCGGGCGTCATAGCCGACGACGGCACGCGGCCGGGTGCCGGCCTCCGCCTTGGCCACGGCCTCCACCAGGAACGCCGCGAGTCCCGCTGCAGCCCGCCGCACCACCACCCGGTTCATCCGGTTTGGGCCGGGGCCCAGCGCGGCCCGCAGTCCCGCAGTGCCGAACTGCAGTGTGCCGCGGAAGCTGTCTTCCAGTTCCTGCCGGGCCGCGGGATCGCCATCCTCCACGAGGCGGACCAGCTCCAGGAGCGACGCCTCCGTTGCGGGATCCGGGTCTTGGGCAGCCCATTCGCGGGCTTCGGTGAGCAGGCGAAGTTCGGCATCGGAAGACGTCATGGGCATAACGCTATCGTCATTGCCCGCCCACGTGGCGCACCCCGGGCGCCTGACCCGCTAGAGCCGGGCGATGATGTCAGCCAGCAGCCTGGAAATGCGCGGGCCCGCTGCCTGGCCGGACTCGATGACTTCCTGGTGGCTGAGCGGCTGGGGGCTGATGCCTGCCGCAAGGTTGGTGACCAGCGAAATGCCGAACACCTCCATGCCGGCATGACGCCCCGCGATGGCCTCAAGCGCCGTCGACATCCCGATGAGGTCCGCGCCGATCCGCTTGGCATACTGCACCTCCGCCGGGGTCTCGTAGTGCGGGCCGGGGAACTGTGCGTACACGCCCTCGTCCAGGGTGGGGTCCACTTCCCGGGCCAGCCCGCGGATCCGCGGCGAATACAGGTCCGTCAGGTCCACGAACGTAGCGCCTTCCAGCGGGGAGGCGGCGGTGAGGTTGATGTGGTCCCGGATCAGTACCGGGGTGCCGGGGGCCCAGTCCTCGTTGAGGCCGCCGCAGCCGTTGGTGAGGACGAGGGTGCTGCATCCGGCAGCCGCAGCGGTCCGGATGCCGTGCACCACGGCGCGGACGCCCCTGCCCTCGTAGTAGTGGGTGCGCGCGCCCAGGACCAGGGCGCGCTTGCCGGACGTGGTCAGCACGGAACGGATGGTGCCAACGTGGCCTTCCACGGCGGGGGCGTGGAAGCCGGGAACTTCCTCGGCGGACAGCGTGGCGGTGGTCTCGCCGATCAGGTCTGCGGCCTCGCCCCACCCGGAACCGAGAACCAGGGCGGTGTCATGGCGGTCCACTCCGGTTTCTTCCGCAATGTAGTCCGCGGCGGCGCGGGCGGCGGCGAACGGGTCAGTGTTCAGGAAGTCTGTTGTACTCACCAGTACAAGTTATCCTGCCGCCCATGTTGCCCCGGTCACGGCAGGCCCGGAAAGCACCCTGATTTCTTGGTGGTCCGGCCGTAAATGGGAGAGAATGGATGACTGTGACTACGCATCCAGATTTCAGTTCCCCCCGGATCGCAATCCTGGGAGGTGGTCCCGGCGGATACGAAGCTGCCATGGTGGCCGCCTCTTTGGGGGCGACCGTTACCGTCATCGAACGTGCCGGGCTCGGTGGATCCGCGGTGCTGACCGACGTAGTCCCCTCCAAGACCCTCATTGCCACGGCCGACCTCATGACCCGTGTCGCGGAAGCCGGCGAGCTGGGGGTGAAGTTCGACGTCGACGGCGGCGACTTCGTCCCGGTCATGCGCGCCGACCTCAAGCACATCAACGACCGGCTCCTTAACCTGGCCCGCAACCAGTCCCGGGACATCCGCGACGGCCTGGAGAAACAGGGCGTGCGCATCATCGAAGGCTCCGGCCGGCTCCTGGACAGCCACCGGATCGAAGTCCTGACCGTGGACGGCACCGAAACCGTCGAAGCCGACACCATCCTGCTGGCGGTAGGCGCGCACCCCCGCGAGCTGGAAACGGCCCGCCCGGACGGCGAACGGATCCTGAACTGGACGCAGATCTACAACCTCGACGAGCTGCCCGAGGAGCTCATTGTGGTGGGGTCCGGCGTCACCGGCGCCGAATTCGCGTCCGCCTACAACGGCCTGGGCTCCAAGGTCACCCTGGTCTCCAGCCGTGACCGCGTGCTGCCCGGCTCAGACGTTGACGCCGCAGTGGTCCTGGAGGAAGTCTTTGAACGCCGCGGTGTGCGGGTCCTGTCCCGCTCCCGTGCCCAGACCGTGGAACGCACGGACGACGGCGTGGTGGTCACGCTTTCCGACGGCACCAAGGTGACGGGCAGCCACTGCCTCCTGTGCCTTGGCTCCATCCCCAACACTGCGGGGATTGGCCTTGAGGAGGCCGGCGTGGCCGTGAGCGAAAGCGGCCACATCAAGGTCGACGGCGTCTCCCGGACCACGGCCCCGAACATTTACGCCGCCGGTGACTGCACCGGCGTCCTGCCGCTGGCCTCCGTGGCCGCCATGCAGGGCCGGATCGCGGTGGCGCACTTCATGGGCGACGGCGTCACCCCGCTCAAGCTCCACCAGGTGGCCTCCAACATCTTCACCTCACCGGAAATCGCGAACGTGGGCGTCTCCGAAGCTGAGATCGAGTCCGGCAAGTACCAGGCCGACGTCATCAAGCTCTCCCTGCGCAGCAACGCCCGCGCCAAGATGCGCAACGCCAAGGACGGGTTCGTGAAGATCTTCGCCCGGAAGGGCTCCGGCACGGTGATCGGCGGCGTGGTGGTCGGACCCAACGCCTCGGAGCTGATCTTCCCCATTTCCATCGCGGTCAAGCAGAAGCTGCACGTGGACGACGTCGCCAGCACGTTCACGGTGTACCCGTCGCTCACCGGATCCATCTCCGAGGCAGCCCGCCGCCTGCACGTCCACATGTAAGGGCCGAAGGGCCCGCATTCGGCGGGCGTTCGGTTGTTACACTCTGCCCATGATTGGGCTTCCCCTTGCGGGAAACGCGCTGGTGCATGCCGGCATGGTGGGGCTGGGCATCGGTGCAGCCCTCCTGTTCTACGCCTATGAGAAGCGCCGCCGTGGCCTCACCGACCCCCGCTTGTGGCCCATCGCCGGTTTCGCCGTAGCCTTTGGCGGTATCGGTTCCCGCGTGCTCACCTGGGACGTATCCCGGCAGGTGTCCCTGGCGGACTGGTGGGGCAACGGTGACCGGAGCATCCTTGCGGGGCTGGTGGGGGCGTGGTTCGGCGTCCACCTTGGCAAACGGCTGACAGGTTACAGGGAGTCCACGGGAGACCTGCTGGCGCCTGCAGTGGCCCTGGCCTTGGTTATCGGGCGGGTGGGCTGCCTGCTCACCGAGCTCCCGGGCACTCCCACCGGCGGATCCTGGGGCATTATCCTCACCCCTGCCCAGGCTGCGCTGGCCGGTGCCCCGGCGGGAGTGGCCCTCCATCCGTCCTTCGCCTACGAGATCGCCTTCCACCTGGCCGCCTTCGCCCTGATGTGGCGTTACCGGGACGCCCTGCCCCATCCCGGTGACCTCTTCATCTGTTTCGTCAGCGCCTACGCCGTCTTCAGGTTCTTCGTCGAGTTCGTCCGGGGAAACGAGGTCCTCTGGCTTGGTTTGAGCCGCCCCCAACTGTTCCTGCTGGCGGTCCTGCCTCTACTGGCCTGGCGCGTCCGGCGCGTGTTCAGGAAGCCCGTCCGCCCTGCGCTGGAAGGCACCGTGGCATGAGCGACGAAACCCCGGATGGGCCACTTCAGCCACCGCGGCGGGACGACGCCCAGGACAACGAACCACGGGGCGGATCCCTGGGGCTCGGCGCCGTGGTTGGCGCCGTGGCGCTGTACGCGGTCTACGTCCTGGGAACCATGGCCCAGGGGCCCTATGCCTGGTCCGCCAGCGTCCTCGCCGTGCCGGCCCCGTTCATCCCCATCGTCCTGTACCTGGCCGTGGCGATCGTGCTTGCAGTACGGCGCCGGACGGCGCTCTGGGGTGCAGGGCTGCTGATCGGCCTGGGCGCTTTCGTCCTGCTCGGCGGCGGCCTCTGCATCGGCTTCCTTGTCCAGGTCCGGGCCTGACATGGACGATGACCGGCAAGTTCCGCCCCCTCCGAGGGAGCCCCACCGCCCGGGACAGCAGCGGGAACCACGGCGAGGCTACTTGGGCCCGGGGCTCTCATTTGGGGCTTTGGCGTTGTACATCCTCTACCTCTGGGCAACAATCGGCGTCGGTGCGCCGAATTCCTGGGCGACCAGCATCCTGGCCGGCCCCGCAGCCTTCGTCCCCATCGCCGTCTACCTGGGACTGGGCATTGCCCTTGCCGTCCGCCCCGGCACCGCGAGGACCGGGGCGGGGATGCTGATTGGGCTGGGCATCTTCCTGCTGCTCGGCGGGGGACTGTGCGTGGGTGCCCTCGCACAGACCAGAATCTGAGAAGGGAGCACTGATCAATGAGGTCGCGAGAGTTACCAGGGACCGGCCAGCCGCTGCGGGGTGACCGGATCCACCGCTACGTCACGGCGTTCTGCCCCCGTTGCCACGACACCAACCCTCCACTCAGCGAGGTCCGGCGGCTGTCCGGGGCGTTGCTGGTCCGCGACGGGCGGGTGTGGCTTGAACGAGGTTGCCCGGAGCATGGTCTGGTCCGCACGCTCTATGACGAGTCCCCGGAGATCCTTCGCTACCTGGAGAAATGGCAGGCGCCCACCAAGCAGCATGTTCCTGACCGGCCAGGCAATTTCCGTCCCATCCCCGAGGCGTATGCCTACGGACTTCCGGCCATGCAGACCCAGCACACCTGCATCCTGCTCCAGGACATCATCGAGCACTGCAACCTGAAGTGCCCCACCTGTTTCACCGCCTCCGGGCCGCAACTGCAGGGCGTGGCTCCGCTGGAGGAGGTGCTGGCCAATATCGATACCCGCCTGGCACGCGAGAACAACCGCCTCGATGTGCTGATGTTGTCCGGCGGTGAACCAACGCTGTACCCGTACCTGGCGGAACTGCTGGACGAACTCGTGGCCCGGCCGATCGTGCGGATCATGGTGAACAGCAACGGCATGCTGATAGCCACTGACGACGAACTGCTTGCCCTGTTGGCGCGGCACCGTGACCGCGTGGAGGTGTACCTCCAATACGACGGCTCTTCCAGGGAGGCATCGATCCACCACCGGGGCGGCGACCTGACCCGCTACAAGGATGCGGCCATCTCCCGGCTGTCCGCGGCCGGAATATTCACCACCCTGACCATGACTGCATCCCTGGGCGTCAATGAGAGTGAGATCGGTGACGTGGTGATGCGTGCGCTGGAGACCCCGTTCGTGGGCGGCGTGGCGCTGCAGCCCGTGTTCGGTTCCGGGCGCGGGCACGGCATCGATCCCCTGGACCGGCTCACGCATACAGGCGTCCTGGACAGGCTCGAGTCACAAACCGGCGGCGTGGTCTCCTGGCACGACCTCACGGCACTGCCGTGCTCCCATCCGCACTGCGCATCGGTGGGCTACATGCTTAAGGACGACGCCGGCACCTGGCGTTCCCTGGCAGCGCTTATCGGCCACGACCAATTGCTGGGGTGGCTCGAACTCAATCCTGACAGCATCGCCAACCGGATTGCTGACAGCGCCATCCCGCTGGAACTGCGGAACCTGATGAAAACCTCGCTGCTGGACCTGCTGAGTGAGCAGTCGTCCCTGTCGCACCCACGGACCATGGATCTGTGGAAGAACATCTGCACGCAGTGCGACCTTGGCATCGGAACGCTGACCACCCTGGCGGCAGGCAAGCTTCCGGGCCAGCAGCAGCGCCTGCGCCGGCTCCTGGCCGAGCGGGTCACCCGGATCATGGTCAAGCCCTTCATGGACATGTCCACCATGATCGAGGAACGGCTCACCCAGTGCTGCGTCCACGTCGGAACCAAGGGCGACGACGCGGAGCACCAGTGCGCGCCCTTCTGCGCTGTCCAGGCATGGCCTTCCCTGGCCAGGCAGCGGATGAGCACGGCAACTGGTGCACAGCTGCTTCCGGTGCGCCAGGTCTAGGACAGAGCCATGGACCCCGCTTCCAATGCCCGCCGCATCGCGGGAGGGCCTACGCCCTCCCAGCTGGTGCGCCGGCACGCCGCAGCACACTCCACCCCGCAGGATCCGGGCACCCCCGCACCCGCCGGCCAGGCACCCTATGATCCGCTCCGGCTGTGTATTTTTGCCACCGTTGCGCTGCTGGGGTGGCTGGCGGGACCGGCCGTCCTGGTTGTCTTCGCCGGCCTCGGCTTTGCGGGTTACTGGAAGGCAAGACGGCGCGGACTGGCACGGTCCAAATGCTTCCTGCGTGACACGCGGCTCGTGCTCGCTTACCTGGGTGCCCTCCTCGCAGCGGGCGCTTACGGAATCTACGTGGCGGCGGGGCAATTGTTAGGGGTGTGACAGGTACGCGGGGTGCTGTCCTCCCTGGAACGGGCAGGGGCCTAGAACGGGTACGGGGCGATGTCCGGGCGCATGGTGAGCCACTGGATCTCGGTGAACGACTCCATGTTGGCGTGGTGGCCGCCGATCCGCGAGCCGTTGCCGGAGTTCTTTGTTCCGCCGAACGGGGAGTTCGCTTCATCGGAGACGGTCTGTTCGTTGATGTGGACCTTCCCGGAGTCGAGCCGGTCGGCGATGGTCATGGCCAGTCCGACGTCGCCCAGGATCCCGATGGACAGGCCGTACTCATTGTCGTTGGCCAGCGCCACAGCCTCATCCACGGTGGAGAACTTCATCACCGGGGCCACGGGGCCGAAGATTTCGTCCTTCCAGGCAGGACTGTCAGTGTCCAGGTCAACCAGCACGGCGGGCTGGTAGAACCGGCCGTCGTGGGTGCCGCCGGCGGCGAGCCGGGCGCCGGCGTGGACCGCGTCCTGGACGATCCCGTCCACCCGCTGCAGCTGGCGCTCGTCGATCACTGGACCCAGCGCCACGGTGCCGCTCTTGGGATCGCCCACGGGCAGGTGGGCCGCCTTCTCCGACAAGGCGGCAACGTAGGCGTCGTAGATGTCCTCATGCACGATGTGGCGTCCGGCAGCCATGCAGATCTGGCCCTGGTGCATGAACGAGCCGAACGCCGCCGCGGAGGCCGCCTTGGCCAGGTCGGCGCCGGGGAGCACGATGAGCGCATTATTGCCGCCCAGTTCCAGGTGGGCACGCTTGAGCAGCCGGCCCGCCGTTTCGCCGATCTTCCGGCCGGCGGCCGTCGATCCCGTGAAGGCGATCACGCGGACCTCGGGGGCTTCGACGACGGCGGCTCCGATGTCCGCGCCGCCGGGCAGCAGGGAGAGCAGGCCCTGCGGAAGCCCGGCCTCCTCGAAGATGCGCACCACGGTCACGCCGCCGCAGACCGCGGTCCGCGGGTCCGGCTTGAGCAGCACGGCGTTACCCAATGCCAGGGCAGGGGCCACGGCGCGGATGGAAAGGATCAGCGGGAAGTTGAACGGCGCGATGACGGAGACGACGCCCACCGGACGGCGCCGGGCAAAGGACCAGCGGTTTTCGTTGGACGTGAGGACGTCCCCGGCAGGGAGTGAGGGCAGCGCCGAGGCGTCGTAGCATTCGTTGGCGGCGATATGCGTTTCCAGCCCTGCCTTGGGCGGAATCCCACCTGATTCGCGCACGATCCAGTCCTGGACCTCGGCTGCGTGCTCCTCCCAGAGCTGCCCGGCGCGGCGCAGTACCGCGGCCCTGTCCTCGGGGTTGCGGGCGGCCCATTCCTTCTGTGCCTTCGCGGCGGCGGTTGCTGCTTCCCGGACGTCCGCCACGGAAGCCACGCCATAGCTGCCCAGCTGCTCACCGGTGGCCGGTTCCATGCTGGTGCCGGTACCGCCGCCGCCCGCCCGCCAGCCGTTGAGGTAGATCTTGCCTTCCCAGAGGGCGGAGTCGAGCAGGGACATAGGGTGGTCCTTTCATTGGTCCGGACGTCAGGCGTCCGGCCCGGAAGATGGGAGCGCGGGTCAGTCCCGTCCATCACATGCTGTGCGGACGCCGCCGTCAAGGGCATGGACAGGAAAAGGCAGCGGTATCCGTGCGGAAGCCTATGCCGAGGCCGGGAGTGTATTCCGGGCGGCCGGGTCCCGCCGTGCCAGCCGCGCGGCCACCAGGTAGGTAATGCCGGTTATCAGCGGAACCGCGCTGGCGGCGGCCAGGGAGGCCGCAGGCCCCGACCGGCCAAGAACCGTGATCAGCAGCGGCAGCGTGCCAATGCCAAACAGCAGCCAGCCGGCCGGGCCTGCCCGTTTAAGTCCCAGGACAGCGGCCGGGAATGCCAGGGCGACGACGCCGATGGCCACCACCGGCCCGTTCGAATCCTGGAGGCTGCGGGACGTCGCTGGATCGAGGGCGAACCACACGCAGGCCGCGACGAGAAGCACGGCCAGCGCCGCCAGGAGGGGAGAGGCCCCGGCTGGCCGGAACCAGGCGAGGGCCGCAAGGACCACCATGGGAGCAAACCAGGACGAGGTCATCATCAGCCCCGTCATGCCGCCGGGCTGATCCATGGCGTAGCCGCCAATGAAGGCCACGGCCGCCGCGGTGAAGACCGTCATGACCACCGCGCCCATCTTCACCAGTGCATGGGCCCGGCGCTGCGGATCCTTCTCCCGGACAAGGAGTACTCCGGCCACGGCGGCGAGCACCACCGCGACGAACGCCAGAATGAGGGGGAAGGACATGGGTGCCTCCTGCGGCCGGTGGAATCCTGTGACCATTCAAGCTCTGGGGAATCCCGGTGCCAAGGGGCCAAAGCCCCGCAGTCGCTAGGCCGCTGCCGCCTGGAAGTGCTGTTCGATGAGCCCCTTGATGTCCTCATGGCAGCCGCCGCAGCCGGTGCCCGCGCGGGTGGCCTTGGAAACGTCCGCCACGGTCGAGCAGCCGCCGGTTACGGCGGCAGTGATGGCCGCCCCGCTGACCCCCGCACACCGGCACACGGTGCCCGCGGGGTCGGCAGCCCCGCCCCCGGCCAGCTGGTCCGGTCCATCCAGGCGCAGGAGCAGTGACCGGTCGGCGGGCAGCTCGGCGCCCCGTTCAAAAAGCCCCACGAGTTCGGCCGCGGTCCGGGGCATGCCCACCGCCACCAGGCCTTCCAGCACACCGCCCCGGGTGGTCATCTTGACGTACCGGCCGTGCTCGGGATCGGCCCACTGCGACACCTGCAGGCGCGGCCTTCCGTTGACCGCCCCGGCCGTGAGGGCTTCCTCGTCCCACGGCTCGGCGGCGTTGTCCCCGGCCACGGCCATGTTCATGCCCCGGGCTTTCAGGACCACGACGCCGGGCTGTTCCGGTGGCAGCGCGGGCAGCACTTCGGCGTCCGCTTTCGCCCCTTCGGCCAACAGGGTGAGGTAGCCGGCCAGCCATTCGGCCTGCCGCCAGCCCGGACCCACCAGGCCGGAGGGCCCCTTGGCGTTGCGGCAGGCTGCGCAGCCGGGATCCGGGCAGCGGACCTCGGCGCAGTCGCCAATGGCGAAGATATGCGGTTCGTGGTGCGCCCGCAGCCGGTGGTCCACCAGGATCCCGGTGCCGGTGGAGAGGCCGCAGCCTTCGGCCAGCTCCGTCCGGGGACGCACGCCGCAGGAGATGACCAGGAGGTCACCGTCGATCGCTGATCCGTCGTCCAGCAGCAAAGCCGAAAACCCGCCGTCGGGCGCGTTGTGCTCAACGCCGGTGGACCGGGCGTTGCCGGCCACCCGGACGCCGCAGCGGCGCAGCCCGGCAGCCAGAACCGCCCCGCCGCCGCGGTCGATGCTGCGGCCCAGCGGGTGCGGGCCGTTGTGGACCACGGTGACCGTCGCGCCTTCCTCCGCGGCCGCCAGCGCCGTCTCCAGGCCCAGGACGCCGCCGCCCAGGACCACCACGCGCTTGCCGCCTTCCACCGCCTGCCGCAGCACTTCCGCGTCGCGCAGGTCCCGCAGTGCCGTGACTCCGGCAGGCAGCACGGGGGAAGACGGGTCCGGATTGATGCCGGTGAGGTTGGGAATCACCGGCCGGGATCCGGTGGCAAACACCAGCCGGTCGTAGTGCACGGACGCGCCGTCGGACAGGGCCACCTGCTGCCGCGCCCGGTCCACGCGCTTAACCCGTACGCCCAGCCGGACATCCACACCCTCGGCAACCAGCTCCGCGCTGTCGGCGAGGGCAAGGGCGTCAGCGGTGGTCCGGCCGACGCCGAGATCGGCCACCAGGACGCGGTTGTAGGCGGCCTCGGCTTCCTGGCCCACCACCGTGAGCCTGGCGTGTCCGCTGCGCACGGCGGGCAGGAGCTCCTCCACCAGCCGGGCGGCCACGGGGCCGAATCCCACAATGACAATCTGCTCGCTCATGAGGCCTCCGTCGTTTGAAGCATGCGGGCGGATTCGGGCGCGGCCACGGGCCGGACCCAAACGGTGTTGAACTTGAACTCGGGCATCCCGGAGACCGGATCCGTCGCCGCTTCCGTCAACCGGTTGGCGCTCTCAGCCCCGGGAAAGTGGAAGGGCAGGAACACCGTTTCCGGGCGGATCGCCGTGCTGTGCTCGGCCCGGCACACCACCTCGCCGCGCCCGTTGGACACCGACACCAGTGTTCCGGCGGCGATGCCCATGGCGTCGGCCGCCGCCGGGTGGATCTGCATCCTGGCCTCCGGCTGGGCGGCGGCGAGCTCGGCGACCCGGCGGGTCTGGGCGCCGGACTGGTAGTGCTCCAGGAGGCGGCCGGTGATGAGGGTCATGGGTGTGCCGGCGGGGCGTGTTGCGTGCCCGGCCGCTTCAGGCGCGGGAGTCCGACGGCGGCGCGGCGCCACCGGGACCATGACCGCCTTGCCGTCGGGGTGGGCGAAGCCGTCCCGGAACAGCCGGGGCGTTCCGGTGCTGCCGGCCGGGTACGGCCAGTAGGCGGCCTCGCCGCGGTCCAGCATGGCGTAGTCGATGCCGGAGTAGTCGGCCATGCCGCCCGCGGAAGCCAGGCGGAGTTCCTCGAAGACGGTTTCCGGATCGTCGCTGTAGGTGGAGGGGGCGTCCAGGCGCTCGGCCAGGCGGGCCATGATCCAGAGTTCGCTGCGGGCGCCGGCGGGAGGGGCGATGGCACGGCGGCGGCGCAGGACGCGGCCTTCCAGGTTGGTCAGGGTGCCCTCCTCCTCCGCCCACTGGAGCACGGGAAGGATCAGGTCCGCCTCCGCAGCGGTCTCCGACAGGAAGAAGTCGCAGACCACCAGGAAGTCCAGGCTCCGCAGCCCCTCGATCACGGCGTTGGCGTCAGGTGCCGCCACCGCGATGTTGGAGGCGTGGACAAAAAGGCACCGGACGCCGTCGGGCTGTCCCAGTGATTTCAGCAGCTGGACGGCGGGCAGGCCGGGGCCGGGGATGAGTTCCTCGGGGATGCCCCAGACCGCGGCGACGTGCGCGCGGGCGGCGGGGTCGGTGATCTTGCGGTAGCCGGGCAGCTGGTCGGCCTTCTGGCCGTGCTCGCGGCCGCCCTGGCCGTTGCCTTGGCCGGTGAGGGTGCCGTAGCCGCTGCGGGCGGAGCCGGGCAGGCCCAGCATGAGGCTGAGGTTGATGGCCGCGGTGGCGGTGTCCGTGCCGTCCACGTGCTGTTCCACGCCGCGGCCGGTGAGGATGTAGCTGCCGCCCCTGCGGGCACCTGCGGCAAGCATCCTGGCGGTTTCGCGGATCAGGTCCGCGGGGACGCCGGTGATGGACTGGACGCGTTCAGGCCAGAAGGCGTTCACGCTGCGGACGACGGCGTTGTAGCCCGAGGTGCGCTCCTGGAGGTAGGCGGTGTCCACCAGGTCCTCGTGGATGACCACGTGCGAAAGGCCCAGCAGCAGGGTGAGGTCGGTGCCGGGAAGGGGCTGGAGGTGGAGGCCGGCGCCGTCGGCCGTGAAGGCCGCGGTGGCGGAGCGGCGGGGATCCACCACAACCAGCCCGCCGGCGTCGCGGGCTCCCTGCAGGTGCTGGACGAACGGCGGCATGGTCTCGGCAACGTTGGATCCGAGCATCAGGATGGTGCTGGCGGTGTCCAGGGCCTCGAGCGGGAACGGCAGCCCGCGGTCCACGCCGAAGGCGCGCATTCCCGCTGCGGCCGCGGAGGACATGCAGAACCTGCCGTTGTAGTCGATCCGGGAGGTGCCCAGCGCCAGCCGGGCAAACTTGCCCAGCTGGTAGGCCTTTTCATTGGTGAGGCCGCCGCCGCCGAAGACGCCGACGGCGTCCGCACCGTACCGGGCGCGGGCGTCCTTCACTGCCGCAGCGGCGAGGTCCAGGGCCTGGTCCCAGCCAACGGGACGGTGGATGCCGTCAGCACCTTTGAGCAGGGGCTCGGTGATCCTGCCCGCGTGGTTCAGGAGCGTGGCCGAGGTCCAGCCCTTGCGGCACAGGCCGCCGCGGTTGGTGGGGAAGTCCCGGCCGGCCACGTCCAGGACGGGGGATGCCTTGGAGCCGGCAGGTGCAGGAGCGGGGCCTGGCCCCGGCTGCGAAGCCGGGGCCAGGTCCGCCGGGGACGTGAGCGTCATGGCGCACTGCAGGGCGCAGTAAGGGCAGTGCGTGTCGGCGCTTTTGGTCATGTTAGACGTGTCCCATCGCGTTCCGGCCGGCGTTGCGGATGTAGCAGGTCCAGCAGACCACCAGCATCAGGACGTAGGCGCCGACGAATCCGTAGAAGGCCGGGGTGTAGGAGCCGCTGGCGGTGCTGGAGGCATTGAGCACCTGGGGGATCACGAAGCCGCCGTAAGCGCCGATCGCGGAGATCAGGCCGAGGGCCGAGGACGCGAGCCGCTGGGTGGCCACCGGGTTTGCACCGTTGCGGGCAGCCCGGCTGGAGGTGGCGAAGATGACCGGAATCATCCGGTACGTGGCCCCGTTGCCGAAGCCGCTGGCAGTGAACAGCATCAGGAAGAGGACCAGGAAGAGCAGGAAGTTCTTCAGCGGCAGGGTCCAGATCATGGTCAGCGTGATCACGGCCATCGCGGCGAAGGCGGACACGGTCATCCGGGCCCCGCCCATGCGGTCCGCCATGCGGCCGCCGTAGGGACGGGCCAGCGAACCCACCAGGGGGCCGAGGAAGGCCAGGGACAGGGCCACGGTTCCCACTCCAATGGAGGAGAACGCGGGGAAGTAGTCCTTGATCAGCTTGGGGAATACACCGGCGAAGCCGATGAAGGAGCCGAAGGTGCCGATGTACAGCAGCGCCATGATCCACAGGTGCGGTTCCTTCAGTGCAGCGACCGAGCCGGCCACGTCACCCTTGGCGCTGGTGAGGTTGTTCATGTACTTGAAGGCGCCGAATGCGGCCAGCAGGATGAAGGGGACCCACATCCAGCCCGCCAGGGGAAGGTTGACGGTGCCCGCGGCAAGCAGGGTGATGACGATGGGAACGGCAAGCTGTGCGACGGCGGCCCCCAGGTTTCCGCCCGCGGCGTTCAGTCCCAGCGCCCAGCCTTTTTCCCTGGCCGGGTAGAAGAACGTGATGTTGGCCATCGAGCTGGCGAAGTTGCCGCCGCCGAAGCCGGCGAGGGCAGCCACCAGGAGCATGACACCGAACGGTGTGTCCGGGTTGGAGACGCAGAGGGCCAGCCCGGTGGAGGGGATCAGGAGCAGCAGGGCGGAGACGATGGTCCAGTTGCGGCCGCCGAAGCGGGGGACCATGAAGGTGTAGGGGATGCGGAGGGTGGCACCCACCAGGCTTGGCATGGAGATGAGCCAGAAGATTTCCGAGGTGGAGAAGGTGAAGCCTGCGGCGGGAAGCTGGACCACGACGATGGACCACAGCTGCCAGACGACGAAGCCGAGGAACTCGGCGAAGATGGACCAGTTCAGGTTGCGGCGGGCGATGGCCCGGCCTGCGGCCTCCCACTGTTCCTTGTTCTCGGCATCCCAGTTGGCGATCCAGCGGCCGGGGCGGAATTCAAGGGCGGGGGCGTCAGTAGTGCGGGTAGGGCCGGGCTGTGCGCTGGCGGATACGGCATCAACGGTGCGGTCAACAGTCACGGGTTACCTCCTTCGGGGGATGTTGTTCCTCCAAGGTAGGGACGGCGCGTTTCGCGGACAGTCGATGTTTGTTAACGCGCTGTGACTTTTGCCTATCCGGGCCCGCCATGCGGCGTGAGGCGGTGCCGGGGCCCGGAATATGAGATGCACAACACAGGTCCGCATTGTGGACGTCTCGTCCATTGACTGGACGCGGCGAAGTAAGATCGAACTCTAACTATTCGCGCCGGGAGGCAGCACTGCCTGCGCCCGGCCGATCTCACGAAAGCGTTTACCCATGTCATCCACCGATACCACCAAGGTGCCTGGTTCGCACCAGCCGGTGAACTCCCGCGGCCGCGTTATCGTGGCCAGCCTGATCGGCACCACTGTGGAGTTCTACGACTTCTATGTCTACGCCACGGCCGCCGTGCTCGTGTTCCCGAAGCTCTTCTTCCCGGGCGCGAACGAAACCACCCAGCTGCTGAGCTCCTTCGCCGTCTTCGGCGTGGCCTTCGTTGCCCGCCCCCTCGGCTCGATCGTCTTCGGGCACTTCGGCGACAAGTTCGGCCGCAAGGGAACCCTTGTGGCGTCGCTGCTGACCATGGGCATCGCAACCTTCCTCATCGGCTGCCTGCCCACGGCGCTGGTTCCGGGCTGGGAGTTCTGGGCTCCGGCCATGCTGGTGGTCCTGCGGTTCGCCCAGGGCCTGGCCCTCGGCGGCGAGTGGAGCGGCGCGGCCCTGCTGGCCACGGAGAACGCCCCCGCCAACAAGCGCGCCATCTACGGCACCTTCCCGCAGCTCGGTGCCCCCATCGGCTTCATCATTGCCAACGTCATCTTCCTGGTGGCCAGCTACACCCTGACCCCGGAAGCTTTCCAGGCCTGGGGCTGGCGCGTCCCGTTCCTGCTCAGCGCCGTCATGGTGATCCTGGGCCTCTACGTCCGGCTCAAGCTGATCGAAACCCCGGCCTTCACCAAGGTGGTGGAATCCAACGAGGTAGCCAAGCTTCCGCTGGGCAGGGTCTTCAAGTCCAGCTGGCGCCAGCTGATCCTGGGCACCTTCATCATGCTGGCCACGTATGTGCTGTTCTACCTGATGACCACGTTCACGCTGACCTACGGCACCAAGCCCACTTTGGAGGGCGCCAAGGCCGCAGCCGAAAAGGCCGGCAAGCCCATGTCCGAAGCCGCTGCCGCCGCGTTCGTTCCGGGCCTTGGCTACAGCCGCAACGATTTCCTCTGGATGCTGATTGCCGGCGTCGTATTCTTTGGCATTTTCACCCTGGTCTCCGGACCGCTGGCCGAGAAGTACGGCCGCCGCAAGATGCTCATGGCCGTCACCGCCGGCATTTTCGTCTTCGGCCTGCTGTTCGTCCCGCTGTTCAGCGGCGGCTTCGTGGGCACCATGGGCCTGCTGATCCTCGGGTTCTCCCTCATGGGCCTCACCTTCGGCCCCATGGGTGCGCTGCTGCCGGAACTGTTCCCCACGAACGTCCGGTACACCGGCTCAGCCATCAGCTACAACTTCTCCAGCATCCTGGGTGCCGCGGTGGCCCCGTTCATCGCCGTCGCCCTGTGGGAAGCCGCCAAGGGCAGCCCGCTGCTGGTAGGCATCTACCTGACATCCATGGCTGTGCTGACCCTGATCGCGCTGTTCCTCACCCGTGAGACCCGCGACCTGGACTACGAGAACAACGTCGCCTGACGCTTCGTTTGCCCCAATGCCCGGCGCTGCCTTTCGGCACGCCGGGCATTGCCGTTTTCACCGCGCGTAGCGGGCCACGAAGTTCTTCAGCACGGCCATGGGCTCGGTGACGGTGAACCGCCGTGCAGCAGCCATGAGCTCCTCGGCGGATTCCGGTGGAAAGTACCCGGCGTCCCGGTAGATATCGATCCGCGTCACCAGCCCGTCTGCGTCCAGTTCGGGGTGGAACTGGGTGGCGTACAGGTTGGTCCTGATCCGGAACATGTGGACCGGGCAGGTGGCGGCCCGTGCCAGGAGGACGGCGTGCGGGGGCAGCGAGCTGACGGCCTCCTTGTGTCCGGTCAGCGCCGTGAACCGTTGGGGCATTCCCTGCAGGATGGGGTCCTGCAGGCCTTCGCGGGTCAGCTCCACTTCCACCGCGCCGAGGGGCTCGCCATAGGTCCGGTCGATCACGGCGCCCTGGTGGCTCCCGAGGGTGCCCACCCCGTAACAGGCGCCAAGGAACGGGAAGTCGCGGGCCACCAGCTGGTCCAGCAGTGCGGCCAGCTCCTGCTCTACCCGGTGCTGGACCGTGCTCTTGTGCTCCGGCGGGTCGCTGGACGTGAACGGGCTGCCGCCCACGATGACGCCGGAGTACCCGGAGAGGTCCAGCGGGGGCAGGGGAGCGGCTTCGAGCCGGATCCGGTGCAGTTCCCGCTCCTCCAGCCCGCCGTACCTCAGGTATGCGGCGTACTCGTCCTCAGCGGCGGCGTCCTCCGCGCGGGAGGCCAGGAGCAGGAAAGGCAGCATGTGCTAAGTCTGCATCCTGCCGGCGCCGCCTGCCAGCATTCGCACAGCGGTCACCGTGCCGGCAACGGGCCCCGCCGGGCACCCGCAGGCACCCGCGGGGCAGCCGGCTCAGGCCGGAGGCTGCGTGAGCGAGCGGCGGGACTGCGGCCGGGCGGCGGGGTCCGCGTGCCGGTGCACCAGCTTCCAGTAGCCCTCCTCGCGGCGGAAGATGCTGGTCACGCGGAGCGCGAACTCCTCCGTGGCGGCGGCGCTGTCCAGCCGTGCCCGGAAGTGTTCGGTCTCCACCAGGTATGCGGTGTCGCGGGCCGTGTAGGAGGTGACGGTGTCGAAGCCCAGCATCTCGCCGTCGCGGAACTGCCGCGCGGCCTGGTCCAGCCGCGCCTCCACCTGCGCCCAGCCGCGGGCTATGCCGCCGAACGGGTTGGCCAGGGTGACGTCATCCAGCCGGGAATACAGGTCCTTGATCGGCGCCGGGTTTCCCCGGGTGATTTCAGGGACCGCCTGGTGGTAGCGGTCCACTTCTTCCTGGAAACTTGGTGCGAGCATGGCTGCGTGTGCCGCTTTCTAGTCTTCGATGGTGGCGATAATGGCGCCCGCGGACACCGTTTCGCCCGCCGTTGCCGTCAGGCCCGTGATGGTGCCGGACCGGTGCGCGGTGAGGGGCTGTTCCATCTTCATGGCCTCGAGGACCACCACCAGGTCGCCTTCGGTGACCACGTCCCCGTGCGCCACGGCCACCTTCACGATGGTGCCCTGCATGGGGGAGGTCAGCGCATTGCCGGTGGCCGCAGCCGGACCGGCGGAGCGGGAGCGCTTCTTGGACTTGCCCGGCTTGCCTGTGGCGGCCGAGGCCGTTCCCGGGGTGCCCAGGGATGCGGGGAGGACCACCTCGAGGCGCTTGCCGCCCACTTCCACCACCACGCGCTGGCGCTCCTCGGCGGAGCCCTCGCCGTCAACGGCAGTGTCCGGGGTCCAGGCCGGCAGGTTGTTGGTGAACTCGGTTTCGATCCAGCGCGTGTGGACCGTGAAGGGCCCCTCGGCGGGTGCGAAGGCTGGATCCGTGACCACTGCGAGGTCGAACGGGATGACGGTGGGGATGCCCTCCACCACCATTTCCTCCAGCGCGCGGCGGGCGCGCTGCAGGGCCTGCGGGCGGCTGGCACCGGTGATGATGAGCTTGGACAGCATGGAGTCGAAGTTCCCGCTGATGACGTCGCCCTGTTCCACGCCGGAATCGACGCGGACGCCGGGACCGGTGGGGTTCTTCAGGACGCGGAGCGTGCCGGGGGCGGGCAGGAAGTTGCGGCCCGGGTCCTCGCCGGTGATGCGGAACTCGATGGAGTGTCCGCGCACCTCGGGATCGCCGTAGCCCAGTTCCTCGCCGCGGGCCAGCCGGAACTGCTCGCGGACCAGGTCGATCCCGGTGACTTCCTCGGAGACGCAGTGCTCCACCTGCAGGCGGGTGTTGACCTCGAGGAAGGAAATGGTCCCGTCCTGGCCCACCAGGAATTCGCACGTGCCGGCGCCCAGGTAGCCGGCCTCCTTCAGGATCGCCTTGGAGGATTCGTAGAGACGGCGGTTCTGGTCTTCGGTGAGGAAGGGTGCCGGAGCTTCCTCGACGAGTTTCTGGTTGCGCCGCTGGAGGGAGCAGTCGCGGGTGGACACCACTACCACGTTGCCGTGGGCGTCGGCCAGGCACTGGGTTTCCACGTGCCGGGGAGCGTCCAGGAAGCGCTCGATGAAGCATTCGCCGCGGCCGAAGGCGGCGGTTGCCTCGCGGACGGCGGATTCGTAGAGTTCGGGGATTTCCTCGCGGGTGCGGGCTACCTTGATGCCGCGGCCGCCGCCGCCGAAGGCCGCCTTGATGGCCACCGGCAGGCCGTGCCGGTCCACGAACTCCAGGACTTCCCCGGCGGATTCGACGGGGTCGGCGGTGCCGGGGACCAGGGGAGCGCCCACCTTTTCGGCGATGTGCCGGGCGCGGACCTTGTCGCCCAGGGCGGAGATGGCCTCGGGGGAGGGGCCGATCCAGGTGATGCCCGCGGCAATCACCTTGGCGGCGAACTCGGCGTTCTCGGCCAGGAAGCCGTAGCCGGGGTGGATGGCGTCGGCGCCGGACTGGCGGGCGGCGTCAATGATCTTGTCCATGACCAGGTACGACTCGGCAGCGGTTGTCCCGCCCAGGGCGTAGGCCTCGTCAGCGAGCCGGACGTGCAGCGCATCGCGGTCCGGGTCAGCGTAGACGGCCACGGAGGCGATGCCTTCATCCCGGGCCGCCCGGATGATCCGCACGGCGATTTCGCCGCGGTTGGCGATCAGCACCTTTGTGAGGCTGGGCTGCGTGGTTCCTGCGGACTGCTCCAAATTTGCTGACAAGGCGTCTCCTTCTTTCCTTCAGGGAGCCTAGCGCGGTTTTGGAGGTTCCGCCGATATTACTTGCGGAATCCGCGTGTAAACCGGCCCGCCTTTGTAGGGAAGCTACAAGTGGTGCAGAAAAGGGAGTACTTTACCGCGGCGGCCAGAGGTCCGTGATGCGAACGTTGGCAGCAGCGAGCAGGCCGCGCAGGGTGGAGACGGAGAGGCCGACGACGGCGTGCGGGTCGCCGTCGACCTTCCGGATGAAGGCCCCGCCCAGGCCATCGATCGTGAAGGAGCCGGCGCAGTGCAGCGGCTCGCCAGTGGCGATGTAGGCGTCGATCTCCTCCGGTGCCATGTCCAGGAAGGACACCTCGGCGGAGGCGACCGCCCCGAGCGTGGCGCCCGAACCGCGGGCGGCGCCGTCGTCGTCCGTGTCCCTGCAGTCCACCAGCCAGTGCCCCGTGTGCAGCACCCCCGCGCTCCCGCTCATGCGGAGCATCCGTTCCCGCGCGACGTCGGCGGTGTACGGCTTGCCGTGCGCCTCGCCGTCGAACTCGAAAACGGAGTCGCAGCCCAGCACCAGCGCGCCCTCCGCTTCCGGCAGCGCGGCGACGGCTTCGGCCTTGGCACGTGCCAGCAGCAGCGCGGTGTCGTGCGGGTCCGTGACGCCGTACTGCGCCTGGACGGCCGCTTCGTCGACGTCGGAGACCAGCACGGTGTGCCGGATGCCGGCCTCCGCCAGGAGCTTGGTGCGGGCGGGGGACTGGGAGGCGAGGATCAGATGCAGCACGGTTTCAGCCTAGTGGACCAGCTCGCCCGGAGCCGGTGCGGCCTGGCCGCGGTTGAGCTTGGCGCCCTCCACGTCCACGTCCGGCAGGATCCGGTCCAGCCAGCGCGGCAGCCACCAGGACTTGGCGCCCAGCAGGTACATCACAGCCGGGACGATGGTCATCCGGACCACGAACGCGTCGAACAGGACGCCGAAGGCCATCGCGAAGCCCAGCGGCCGGACCATGGTGAGGTGGCTGAAGATGAAGCCGGAGAACACGCTGACCATGATGATCGCGGCGGCGGTGACCACGGCGGCCGCGTGCCGGAAGCCCACCCGGACCGCTTCCTTGGCGGATGATCCGTGCATGTAGGCCTCGCGCATGCCGGAGGCGATGAACACCTGGTAGTCCATGGCCAGGCCGAACAGCACGCCGATCAGGATGATGGGCAGGAAGCTCAGCACGGCGCCCGGATTGGCAACATCGAAGACGTTCCCCAGCCAGCCCCACTGGTACACGGCCACCACGGCGCCGAAGGCGGCCGACAGGGACAGCAGGAATCCGCCCGTGGCCAGCAGCGGGACCACGATGGAGCGGAACACCAGCAGGAGCAGGATCAGGGAAAGTCCGACGACGATCGCCAGGTAGGGCGGCAGGGCGTCACCGAGCTTGGTGGAGACGTCCACGTTGCCGGCGGTTTGGCCGGTCAGGCCCATGGCAACGTCGTAGTCGGCCTTGATCCCGGCGTTCAGGCCCCGGAGTTCGGAGACCACCTTGACCGTGCTGGCGCTGGCCGGGCCTTCCTTGGGGATGACCTGGAAGACGGCGGTCCGGCGGTCCTCGCTGAGCGCCACCGGCACGGCGGCCACCACGTTGTCCACGGCCCGGAGCTTGTCCGCGATGTCGAACTGCAGCTTCTGCGCCTGGGCCGCGTCAAGGTTCGCGGGAAACTCGCCCACGGCCACGATCGGCCCGGTGACGCCCTCGCCGAAGCTGCGTGCCGTCAGGTCGTAGGCCTGGTAGGCCTCGGACTCCACAGGCTCGGAGCCACCATCGGGCAGGGCCAGCTGGAGCTCGGTGGCGGGCAGGGCCAGGGTGCCCAGCAGGACGATGCCGGCGGTCAGGGCAACCCAGGGGTGCTTGGTGACCAGGCCGCCCCACCCGTGGGTGCTTCGTTCGCGGTCGACGGCGATATCTGCGGCTTCGTGGCCCGGCTCGGCGTTGTGCGCCTCGGACTTGGCCCAGGCCCGCTTGGAGATGATGCGGCGGCCAATCAGGGACAGCATGGCGGGGGTCAGGGTGATGGCGACCAGTACCGCCACTGCGACGGTTCCCGCGGCGGCCAGGCCCATGACGGTGAGGAACGGCAGTCCCGGGACCACCAGGGCGGCAAGGGCGATGATCACGGTCAGGCCGGCGAAGACTACCGCGTTGCCGGAGGTTCCGTTGGCCCGGGCCACGGACTCCTCAGGGTCCATTCCGGCCAGGAGCTGCGTCCGGTGCCGGTTGACGATGAACAGCGAATAGTCGATGCCGACGGCGAGGCCCAGCATGAGGGCCAGCATGGGGGAGATGGAGCTCATGTCGAACAGGCCGGAGAGGGCGAAGGTGATGCCGACGCCCACGCCGACGCCGATGATGGCCATCAGCAGCGGCAGTCCGGCCGCGATCAGCGTCCCCAGCATGAGGATCAGGACCAGCGCCGCGACGGCGATGCCGACAATTTCCGCCGTGCCGAACAGGGCCGAGATGTCCTCGGTGATTTCCTTGCTGGCAAAGGCCTGGACGCCGGCGGAGGACGTCTCGTGGGCGATCTCCTGGACCTGCTTGCGCACCGCCGGGGCGAGCCCGTTGATGGAGGTGTTGAACTGCACCTGTGCCACCGCGGCCTTGTTGTCCTCCGAGACGAAGCGGATGGCGGAGGCCGCCTGGGCCTGGCGCTTGCCAAGTTCCAGCTTCGCCTTGTTGGCCTCCAGTTCCTGGGCGCCGGCGTCGAGCTTGGCCTGGCCGGCAGCCAGCGCTGCCTTTTGCTGGCCCAGCTGGGCCTCGACCACGGCTGCGGGCGCGCCGGCGGCGGTGAGTTGCTGCTCGGCTGCCGCCAGCTGTGCCTTGCCGGCCTCCAGCTGCGCCCGGGAGGCGTCCAGCTGTGCCTGGCCGGCCGCCAGTTGCTTTTCGCCGTCGGTGATGGCCTTGCCGGCCTGGTCCACCTGGGCCTGGGTGGCGAACGGATCCACCGTGCCGCGGACCTCGGGGATGGTCTGGAGTTTCTTCAGCGCATCCGTGACGGCCGCGCGGCTCTCAGCCTTGAACCCGCCGTCGGGGGCTTCGAAGACGATCGTGGCGCTTCCGCCCGAGGCTGCCGGCAAATCCTGCTTGAGCTTGTCCGCGATCCGCTGGGTCTCGGTACCCGGGATCTGGAAGTTGTTGGACAGCGTGCCATGGAAGGCCGCGGCGGAACCGCCAACGGCCACCAGCACGGCAAGCCAGAGGGAGATGACAAGCCAGCGCCGGCGGTAGGAGAACTTGCCGAGGCGGTAGAGGAGGAGTGCCATGCGGGAGGACCGATCTGATCAGGAGGAACGGGTGGCGGATGGGAAAGCAGTGGTGGTGAAGCCGGCGCCCAGCAGGGCCATGGCATCGATCAGCAGTTGGCGGAGTTCCGCCAGGGAGGCGGGTGACAGGTCCGGGCCGCGCCGGCTGAACCAGACCTCCATGGCGGCCTTTCCGCAGGAGATGATGGAGCCGGCCAGGGCGTGGACATACAGCTCGTCCCGCTCCCCGGGGGTGCCGGCGAGGCGTTCGCGGGCCACGGTGAAGACCTGGGCCCGGCAGTGGTCCCACGCCTCCAGTTCCGTGTGGGACATCAGCGGGCTCTGCTGGGTCAGAGTGAACAGTTCAGCCAGGGGCGCGATGGCCTTGGGATCGGCCAGGGCCACCAGTGCGGCCTGGGCCGACTCAAGCATGGGCTCGTCCGCCGGGCGGAGGCGCAGTTGCTGGATGGCGTTGTCCAGGAAGCCATGGACGATGGACGCCAGGGCGGCGTCGGTGCTGCTGAAGTAGTTAAAGAAAGTGCGCCGCGAAATGCCTGCGGCATCGGCGATGTCCTCCACCGTGAAGTTGCCGGGGCCCTTGGAACGCAGGAGTCCCAGGGCGGCATCGGTGATGGCCTGGCGGGTGGCGGCCTTGTTCAGCTCGCGCCGGGAAGGGGCGGCGGATCCGGCGTCCTGCGACGCGTCGGGCGGTGAAAAGGGGCTGGGCACGGCCTTACACTACGTGCAAGTTTGCACTGCATGCAAGTTATCTGCGCGGGGGCTCAGGTGCGGGGGTGTCTCCGGATTCACAGGAGAACGAAAGGTTCCCAACAGCCTTTGCTGAACCTGGTCGCGGATGCTTGGAATGTCCCGCCACCAGGCGTATCACCAGCAGCCGTCAGGCGACGGCGAATCAGGAGACAAGAAATGACACGCACGAAGAAGATGACCCTGGGCCTGTCAGCCGCGGCGCTGGCGCTCGGTGCAGGAATCGGCGTGGCCGGCATGGCCTCTGCCACCACCACAACTCCCGCTCCCACGCCGAGTGCAAGTTCCAGCGCCTCCGCTGACGGCGGCACCGGCACCGGCCACGACGGCATGGGCAGGCATGGCGGCCGCGGCGGCCACGGCATGGAGCAGGCCTCCGCGCTGGCAGCGAAACTCGGTGTGGACGAAGCCAAGGTGACTGACGCGCTGAAGGCCTTCCGCGACGCCAACAAGCCCGCCGCTCCGCCCGCCGACGGCCAGAAGCCGGACCCCGCCGCGCGCGAGGCCGCGCTCGCCAAGTCCCTGGCTGAGTCGTTGGGCATCGATGAGGCGAAGGTGACGGCCGCCCTCCAGGAGATCCGCAGCGAGGAGCAGTCCGAGCACGCCGCCGCGCTCAAGACGCGCCTGGACAAGGCCGTGGCCGATGGAAAGCTGACGCAGGCGGAAGCCGACGCCGTGACCAAGGCGGTCCAGAGCGGGGTGATTGGCGGGGGCGGTCGCTGACTGATGCCGGCCGCTGACTGCTGCCGGCCGGTGAATGGCCGGAGGCACAGCCCATGAAACAAAAAAGACGTCCCCGGGAGGTTTCCCGGGGACGTCTTTCATTGCTGCTGCGCGTTATGCCTTTGCATCCTGCAGTTCGCGGGGTGCGGTGTCGGCGCTGGTGCCGTCCGTGGCGGGGCCACCGGCGGCGGCATCGCTGCCTGTTTCTTCCTCAACAAAGGGCGTGCCGTTGCGGGGGGCGTTGTACAGCGACTCGTCCAGGATGCCCTGGCGCTTGGCCACGATGGTGGGGACCAGTGCCTGGCCCGCGACGTTGACCGCGGTGCGGCCCATGTCCAGGATGGGGTCGATGGCAAGGAGGAGTCCGACGCCGGCCAGCGGCAGTCCCAGCGTGGAGAGCGTCAGCGTGAGCATCACCACGGCGCCGGTGGTGCCGGCGGTTGCAGCGGAGCCGAGGACGGAGACCAGGGCGATCAGCAGGTACTGGCTGAAGTCCAGGTGGATGCCGAAGAACTGGGCCACGAAGATCGCCGAGACGGCGGGGTAGATGGCTGCGCAGCCGTCCATCTTGGTGGTGGCGCCCAGGGGCACGGCGAAGGAGGCGTAGGCGCGGGGGACGCCCAGGCTGCGCTCGGTCACGCGCTGGGTCAGCGGCAGCGTTCCCACCGAGGAACGGGACACGAAGGCCAGCTGCACGGCGGGCCATACGCCGGAGAAGTACTGCTTGATGGACAGGCCGTGGCTGCGGATCAGGATGGGGTAGACCACGAACAGCACCAGGACCAGGCCCGCGTAGATGGCAACGGTGAACTTGCCCAGCGAGCCGATGGTGTCCCAGCCGTAGACGGCGACGGCGTTGCCGATGAGGCCGATGGTGCCCAGCGGCGCGATGCGGATGATCCACCACAGCACCTTCTGGATCACGGCAAGGGCTGATGCGTTAAGGGTGAGGAACGGCTCTGCGGCTTTGCCCACCTTCAGCGCGGCGACGCCCACCGCGATGGCGATGACCAGGATCTGCAGGACGTTGAAGCTGACCGACGTGGTGACGGCGCCGGAATCGGCGACGGTGGAGCTGGCGCCCAGGCCGAGGAAGTTCTTGGGGAAGAGGCCTACGAGGAAGGCCCACCAGTCACCGGACTTGCCGGTGTACTTGGCGTCTCCGGCGATGCCGGTGTTGGCGCCGGGCTGCAGCAGCACGCCCAGTCCCATGCCGATCAGCACGGCGATCAGGGACGTGATGGCGAACCACAGGAGCGTGTTCCACGCCAGCCGGGCGGCATTGGATACCTGCCGCAGGTTGGAGATGGAACTGACGACGGCGGTGAAGATCAGCGGAACAACGGCGGTCTGCAGCAGTGACACATAACTTGAGCCGATGGTCTGCAGCGTGGCGCCGAGGGCGTTGGGGTTGGTCTTGGTACTGCCGGTGTACTTTGCCAGCAGGCCGAGGCCAAGACCCACAATGAGGGCGGCGATGATCTGGAAGCCGAAGGAACCCGCCCACTTGGGGAGCTGGAATCCGGTCTTCCCTGCGGGGGAGGGGGTGCTTGTCTGAGTGCTCACCAGAACAAGCTAGACCTCCGCTAAATATCACGTCGAACCAACATTGAGAAATATTACGCGGCTGGGATGCGGGCCCCAGCCGGAAATCCCCGGAGAATCAGGGATAGCGACAGCATTTGTTACTTATTCCCGGCGGAGGTGTGCTTAACGTCTCGTGGTTCGTGGTGTTTCCTGACCGTCAGGTAGAGCCGGTGGGCGGTGATCACGATGGCCAGCCACGCGGCACCCAGTGCCCAGGCCGCCAGCACATCGGTGAGCCAGTGATGGCCCAGGAAGACCCTGCTTAGGCCGATCGCGACGGCGAAGAGGGCTGCCGCCGCGGCGGTGAGGATGCGGGCGCGGTTCGAGTGGAGCCGCAGGATGATGAGGTACGCCACGATGCCTGCTATCACCACCGCGTTCAGTGAGTGTCCACTGGGAAACGATGCCGAGTGTTCGTAGGGCGGTACGGCGTCGCTGAGGTCCGGCCGCGTGCGTCCCACGAGGCGCTTGCCGGCGATGGTCATCAGCAGTGAACCCAGGCCCGCGGTGACGATCAGGATGACGGGGGTCCAGGAGCGGCGCCGCAACGCGAGCACCGCCATGATGGCGACGGCGAGGACCGGCATCCCGATGGTCCCGCCAACATCGGTGAAGGCCGTGACCGCCACATCCAGGGCAGGGGTACGGAGGTCCTTGCTGGCCGCCAATACCGGATGGTCAAGTCCGGCCACCCCGTCGGCGGCCACGACCGCTTCATAGACCTCGCTGAACGCGGCGGTCAGGGCGGCGGAAATGACCGCCCCCACCAGCAGCGTCAGGATCAGTGCGCCATGCGGGCCCAGTACCTGGCTGATGCGGTGGACCACTTCCACCAGGCGCCGGCCTGTCCGGGTGTCCCATCTGGTGAGGTCCTTGCCGCCGACGGTCGTGTCCTGGCGCAGTTCCCCACGCACCCCCGTCCCGGCCGGTGTCCCTTGGAGGTTGGTCAACGTCGTCTCCCTGTCCATACGGCGGTGCGCGCCACGGCAATTTAGTAAGTAAGCTTATGGATTGCCGTGGGCGCTGTCCACCGAATGCCGGGGGCGCGGTCCGCCGGCCAGGGATCCGGCCGGGGGATGGACTGTCAGCCCAGCAGCGCCCGGCGCAGGGTATCGAGCCCAACAGAGCCGATGTTGAGGGCCCTGGTGTGGAACTCCTTCAGGTCGAACCCGGGCCGTGACTCCAGCTCCGCACGGATCTGTTCCCAGAGCCGCTGGCCAACTTTGTAGGAGGGGGCCTGGCCCGGCCAGCCAAGGTAGCGGGTGAACTCGAAGTTGAGCTGGCCTTCGCTGATGGGGAGGTTTTCCTTGAGGAATCCGTAGCCCTTGTCCGGGGTCCAGGTGCCGGTTCCCCAGCGTTCGGGCATCTCGAGTTCGAGGTGCACGCCGATGTCGAAGACCACGCGGGCTGCCCGCATGCGCTGCATGTCCAGCATTCCCATGTGGTCGCCGGGATCGTTCAGGTAGCCCAGTTCCTGCATGAGCTTCTCGGCGTAGAGGGCCCAGCCCTCGCCGTGGCCGGAGGTCCAGCAGACGTTCCGGCGCCACTTGTTAAGCAGTTCGCGCCGGTAGGTGGCGGTGGCCACCTGGAGGTGGTGGCCGGGGACGCCCTCGTGGTACACGGTGGTGGTTTCGGCCCAGGTGGTGAAGGTGTCCTCGCCTGCGGGAACGGACCACCACATGCGGCCGGGCCGGCTGAAGTCGTCGGACGGGCCGGTGTAATAGATGCCGCCCTCGTCGGTGGGGGCAATCCGGCACTCAAGTGTCTTCATCACCTCGGGGATGTCGAAGTGCACGCCGGAGAGTTCGGCCACGGCTTTGTCGGAGAGGCCCTGCATCCATTGCCGCAGCGCCTCCGTGCCTTTCAGTTGCCGTGCGGGGTCGTTGTTGAGGATTTCCTTGGCTTCGGCAATGGTGGCGCCTGGCTTGATGGCGGCTGCGACCTGTTCCTGCTCCGCGATGAGGCGGTCGAGTTCCTGGACGCCCCACGCGTACGTTTCCTCCAGGTCCACCTCTGCGCCGAGGAAGGACCGGGAGGCCAGTGCGTAGCGGGCCCTGCCCACGGCATCCTTTTCGGGAGCAGCGGGGAGCAGTTCGGTGCGCAGGAATTCCGCCAGGCCGGCGTAGGCCCGGCGGGCGGCGGCAGCACCGGCGTCGAGCTTCTCCTGCAGGGCCGTGGGAAGCGGCCCCGCATCCGTGGCGGCACCCGCGGCCAGTTTTGCGAAGAAGCCGTCCCCGGCGGCGTACTTGCTGACCTGTTCGATGACGATGCGCACTTGGCGGGCAGCGGCGACCTTGCCTGCATCTTTGGCCATGCGCAGGGACTCGGTGTAGCCGCTGATGGCCGCCGGCACGTTGTGTGCGCGCCCGGCGATGTGCTCCCAGTCCTGTTCGGTTCCGGTGGGCATGAGGTCGAAGATGGCGCGGATGTCCTGGGCCGGGGAGGCAATATTGTTCAGGTCCGCATACTCCCACCCGGAGGCATGGATCAGCAGTTGCAGGCCCAACCGCTCCTGCATGGCGTCCAGGGTGACGGCGTCCACGTCGTCCTCCGGCTCCAGGCCTTCCAGCGCAACGAGGGCGTCCCGTGCCGCCTCGGCGAACCCGGCGATGCCGGCAGGGGAGAAGTCCTGGTATTCCGTCTCATGTCCCGGCAGGCCAAGGGTGGTGGCAAAGGTCGGATTGAGCCTGATCAGGGTGTCGGTGTAGTTGTCCGCGACATCGTCGATCCGGGTATGCGGGCGCGTGGCGGGTGCAGTGTCGGTAGTCACATCCCGAGCCTACCGGCCGCATGGACAGGATGTGGAAGCTGTC
The DNA here is from genome assembly GCF_040676255.1 of Pseudarthrobacter sp. LMD1-1-1.1. Lineage (NCBI taxonomy): Bacteria > Bacillati > Actinomycetota > Actinomycetes > Micrococcales > Micrococcaceae > Pseudarthrobacter > Pseudarthrobacter sp. LMD1-1-1.1. The sequence continues at coordinate 371,197 of NZ_JBEGHP010000023.1, forward strand.
AGCCCTGGCTGCGTTTCCAGGCTCCCGGTCCGGGCGTGGGGGCAAGCCGCAGCTGCTGCCTCCGCACCCAGTGCCGCACGCTGGCGGTCCTGGCCGGCGCCGGGCTTTCCCCGCTGAGGGAAAGGACGACGGCGGCCAGCGCGGCCAGTTCCTCGGCGTTCGGCTGCCCTTTGACCACAGAGAGCAGGGGTGCGGCGACTGCCGCGTCCGGGGCTTCGGCGGGCTCAGGCGCCCCTGGGGTGCTGATCACAGCGGGATGTTCCCGTGCTTCTTGGCGGGGAGGCTGGCCCTCTTGTCCCGCAGGGCGCGCAGTCCCTTGATGATCTGGAGACGGGTGTCCGAGGGGGCGATGACAGCGTCCACGTAGCCCAGCTCGGCGGCCTGGTAGGGGTTGAGGAGTTCTTCCTCGTACTGCTGGATCACCTGGGCGCGGCGGGCCTCGACGTCGCCGCCGTCCTCGGCAACGGCTGCGAGGTCGCGGCGGTAGAGGATGTTCACCGCACCCTGCGCACCCATCACGCCGATCTGCGCCGTGGGCCACGCCAGATTCAGGTCGGCACCGAGCTTCTTGGAGCCCATGACGATGTAGGCGCCCCCGTAGGCCTTGCGGGTGATGACGGTGAGCTTGGGGACGGTGGCCTCGGCGTAGGCGTAGAGAAGCTTCGCGCCGCGGCGGATGATGCCCTGGAACTCCTGGTCCTTGCCGGGCAGGAAGCCGGGGACATCCACCAGGGTGATGATGGGGATGTTGAAGGCGTCGCAGTGGCGCACGAAGCGGGCCGCCTTTTCCGATGCGGCGATGTCCAGGGTGCCGGCGAACTGGAGGGGCTGGTTGGCCACGATGCCTACCGTGTGGCCCTCCACCCGGCCATAGCCGATCATCACGTTGGGCGCGTACAGGGCCTGCATCTCCAGGAAGTGCCCGTCGTCCACGATCTGCTCCACCACTGCGCGCATGTCGTAGGGCTGGTTGGCTGAATCCGGAACCAGCGTGTCCAGGGCGAGGTCGTCGTCGTCGATCTCCAACTCCTGCTGGTGCCCCAGGACCGGTGCCTCTGCCAGGTTGTTCGAGGGGAGGAAGTCCAGCAGTTCGCGGACGAACTCGATGGCATCTGTCTCGTCCGAGGCCAGGTAGGTGGAGGTTCCGGTGGTGGCGTTGTGCTGCCGGGCGCCGCCGAGGGTTTCCATGTCCACGTCCTCGCCGGTGACGGTCTTGATGACGTCCGGGCCGGTGATGAACATGTGTGAGGTCTTGTCCACCATCACCACGTAGTCGGTGAGCGCGGGGGAGTAGGCCGCGCCGCCGGCGGACGGGCCCATGATGAGCGAAATCTGCGGCACCACGCCGGATGCGTGGACGTTGTTGCGGAAGATGTCCGCAAACATGGCCAGCGACGCCACGCCTTCCTGGATGCGGGCGCCGCCCCCGTCCAGGATGCCGACGACGGGGCACCCGTTGCGGAGCGCGAACTCCTGGACCTTGACGATCTTTTCGCCGTTGACCTGGCTCAGCGATCCGCCGTAGACCGTGAAGTCCTGGCTGTAGACCGCCACCAGGCGTCCGTCCACGGTGCCGTAGCCGGAGACCAGGCCATCGCCCAGCGGCTTCTTCTTTTCCATGCCAAAGGCGGTGGAGCGGTGCACGGCCAGGGCGTCAAACTCAACAAACGAGTCCTCGTCCAGCAGCAGCGCGATGCGCTCGCGGGCAGTGTTCTTGCCGCGGGCGTGCTGCTTTTCGATGGCTTCGGGACCGGAAGGCTGTTCGGCGCGCGCCTGGCGGTCGCGGAAATCGGCAATCTTTCCCGCTGTCGTTGTCAGATCGTGGCTCATCAAGTGTCTCCGGCTCTGTAGCAGGTCAGTTCTGTCGGCTGGCGGCCCGTGTTGTCCGGCGCTTTAAGTAGCATCCACACAAAAGACCAACCCTGCTGGCAAGTCTAGTGACGGTTTGGGCGCCGACGGCTGTAGGGAACCTACAATTTTCTGCGGGTCGAGCAACCCCTTCGCAATGTTACTCGCCGGTAACATAGTTGGGTTACAGTGTTCCCATGACTTCAAGCGACGATGCTTTGCATGCCTCCGAAAGCCCGTACCGGGCCGCCGGCTCCCTGGCGGGCCGGACCATCCTGCTGTCCGGTGGCAGCCGCGGGATCGGCCTGGCCATCGCCCTGCGGGCGGCCCGGGACGGGGCCAATATCGTCCTCCTTGCCAAGACGGGGGAGCCGCACCCCAAGCTTGCCGGAACGGTCTACACCGCAGCCCGGGAGCTGGAGGCGGCTGGAGGCCAGGCGTTGCCCCTGGTGGGCGACGTGCGCAGGGACGAGGACGTGGCAGGCGCAGTGGCCGCAGCCGTGGACCGGTTCGGCGGCATCGACGTTGTCGTCAACAATGCTTCCGCCATTGACCTCTCCACCACGGACGCCGTGGACATGAAGAAGTACGACCTCATGCAGGACATCAACGTCCGCGGCACTTTCCTGCTGTCCAAGTTGGCGCTCCCGGCGCTGCGTGCCTCCGGACAGGGGCACATCCTGACGCTCTCGCCGCCGCTGAACCTCCACCCCTCCTGGGCTGGAAAGCACCTCGCCTACACCATGGCCAAATACGGGATGAGCCTGACCACCCTGGGCCTGGCCGAGGAACTGAAGGCTGACGGGATCAGGGTCAACTCACTGTGGCCATGCACGCTGATCGACACGGCGGCCATCCGCAACATGCCCCACGGCGACACCATGGTGCTGGCCGCCCGCGGCCCGCAGATCATGGCCGACGCCGCCCACGCCGTCCTGACCGGAAGCAACCTCGCCGCGGGCGCGCCGCCGTCGGGCAACTTCTACACGGATGAGCAGGTCCTCGCCGCCGCGGGCGTGACCGACTTCCGCCCCTACAGCCTGGGGGCACCGGAAGACCGGCTGGTTCCCGACATCTTCCTTTAGCGGGCCCCCGGCGGTGCCCTGACGGTCTGCTCGGGGACGGCAGGTGGCTGGGTGGGACCGGGCCAGGCTCGGTAGGATCTAGCTATGGATGACGCACATGCACCGGGTTCCCCCCTGAACCGAGGGGACCTGGCCGACCAGCGTTTCCTCGCCGCCACGGGGATCCCCCGGATCGACGTCGTGGACTCCACCGGCTCCACCAACGCCGACCTCCTGCGCGGTGTCACGGTGGACCCTGGGGCCTGGCCGGACCTCTCCGTCCTGACGGCGGAGTACCAGACAGCCGCACGGGGACGCCTGGACAGGCGGTGGGAGGCGCCCCCGCTGAGCTCGGTGTCTGTCTCTGTGGTGTTGCGTCCGGTCAACGCGGAGGGCAGGCCCCTCCCCACCCAGAGCTACTCCTGGCTGTCCCTCATCGCAGCCCTGGCGCTGCGTGAAACGCTGCTGGAAACGGCGGCCCTCCCGGCCGAGCTCAAATGGCCCAACGATGTCCTGGTGCGCGGCAGGAAGATCGCCGGCATCCTGGCCCAGCTGGGCCCCATGGTGGACGGCAGCGTGCCCCCCGTGATCCTGGGCACCGGGCTGAACGTCACCTTGCGCGAAAGCGAACTTCCGGTTCCCACTGCCACGTCCGTGGCCATCGAAGGTGCCCGCACCACCGACCGCACCGCGCTGCTGAAGAGCTACCTGTCCCACTTCGCCGTCCTGTACCGCAGTTTCTGCAACGCCGACGGCGACCCGACGGCCGGCATGGCGGGGGGCCCTTCGCTGCACAAAAGGGTGGAGGCCGTCATGGTCACCCTCGGAAAGCAGGTACGCGCGCAGCTGCCCGGCGACCACGAAATCATTGGGCATGCCTCCCGGCTGGATGACTACGGCTCCCTGCTGGTGGTGGACCGGGACTCGCACGAGCACGTGGTCACCGCCGGTGACGTGGTGCACCTGCGGCCCTGGACATCCCCGGACGCGCCAAACCAGGGTGGGTATGCGTAAAACCCTCGTGCCAGGGGAGCAGGTCATCGTCACTACCCGTCCGCAGCCGAGGAAGCTCACCGGAGCCGCCGTGGCCTTTGTCCTGGCGCCGGCACTTGCCGCCTTCGCCAGCGCCTGGGTCATCCGCGGCGGGGCCGCCCGCCTGGCGCCCGCCCTGGGCCGGCAGTGGACGCCCTGGCTCGTGACCGCCTGCGTCCTCGCCGCCGCAGCCGTATGGCTGGGCTACTGCCTGCCCCGCCTGCTGCGCTGGCAAGGCACCCGCTACACCCTGACCAGCCAGCGGATGGTGGCCCGGTATGGCCTGCTGAACCGGCGGGACCAGCAGGTGAACCTGGCGTCGGTGCGCAACCTGACGGTCCATGAATCGCTGCTGCAGCGACTGGTGCGCTCAGGGAATATATCCTTGGAAACCGGGCACCAGGGCATGGTGACCTTTCGCGACGTGCCCGAGGTTGCCCGGTTCCGCGACTTTATCCTCGACGCCATCGGGGAACTGCCGGAGGACAGCGGGACCCAGCCGGGTGGCGCGACGTATTACCCCGCCGGTGCTTTTCCGGAGGACATGAGAGAAGGTGGACGGGATGACCGATGAGGCCCAGCAGGAACGCGTCGAGCGCATCCCGACCGGAACCGCCGCCGTCGAGCCTGCTTCCGGCGACTACCACGCCGGCGCGTCGTTGGCCGGCCCGGATTCCCCCGCGGAGATGCCCGCCGTCGACCGGCACCCGCCCACAGGTGCCATGTCCGCCGAACGCCTGGCCATGAAGGCGCTCGAAGCCCGGCTGCTGGGTGGTGAACGCAAGCTCCGCCGCCGTGAAGTTGCTGCCGGCGCGGGACTCTCACTGCTCTCTGCCCGCAAACTGTGGCGCGCCCTGGGGTTCCCGAACTTCGGCGATGAGGACGTGGCCTTCACCGAACGTGACCAGGCGGCCCTGTCCACGGTGGTGGACCTGGTCCGCGCCGGCAAGCTCACGGAGGAAGCCGCCATTTCGGTGACCCGCTCCATCGGCCAAATGACCGACCGCATGGTGGTCTGGCAGATCGAAGCGCTGGTGGAGGACATGGTCCACGAGCAGGGCGTCACGGATGCCGTGGCCCGCAAGCGCCTGGTCAACGAACTGCCCGCGCTGGTGGACGCGCTGGAGGAAGTGCTGGTCTACTCCTGGCGCCGCCAGCTCAACGCCGGGGTCCAGCGGCTCGCGGTCCGGGCCGAAGCCGGCCTGCAGGCCAGCGAAGAAGGCCGCGAAGGCGACGAGGATGACGCTCCGCTGCCCCTGGCCCGCGCCGTGGGGTTCGCTGACCTGGTCTCCTACACCAGCCTGTCCCGCCGGATGAACGAAAAGACGCTCGCCCGCCTGGTCCAGCGCTTCGAGAACAAGTGCGCCGAGATCATCTCCGTCGGCGGCGGCCGGCTGGTCAAGACGGTGGGCGATGAAGTCCTGTACATCGCCGAAACCCCGGCAGCCGGTGCCGAGATCTCCCTGGCGCTCGCCGAGGCCTTCACCGAGGACGAGATCCTCCCCGAAGCCCGGGTGGCCATGGTGTGGGGCAGGATCCTGTCCCGCCTGGGCGACATCTACGGTCCCACTGTCAATCTCGCAGCGCGCCTGACCACCCTTGCGGATCCGGGAACGGTGCTGGTGGACTCCATGACCGCCTCCGCCCTGGAGCACGACGAGCGGTTCGTCCTGATTCCCCAGGAGCCGGAAAACGTGCGCGGCTTCGGCGAGATCAATCCCGTCCGCCTCACGCGGGGCCGGGGCAAGGGCCTGGTCCTCGACTAGGAACCAGGTTTTGGCCGCCGCCAGGCCTGCTGAAAGAATTTGTCCATTTGTTGGCGTATAGCGGTATCGTTGTGGTGCCCGGGGTCCCGTGACGCCGGCTGCAGGCAAAGGGCCTAGATCTACCGGGGGATTTTCACTCATGAAACGTCGCGGACAAACGCGCGCCCAAAGCCCTGTCTCCGGCACGCCCCGGTGGAGCCGCCTGGCGCGCTCCCGCTGGTTCTCCGGTACTGCGTTTGGTGCTGTGGTTGCTGTGGTGGTGACGGGTGCTGTGTTGTATCCGGGGTTTAAGACCACTGAGGTGGAGTTGAATGACGGTGGTGTGTGGGTTGTTTCGAAGTCCAGGAATGCTGTGGGGCGGTTGAATTATCCGTCGCGGGTGTTGGATGGTGCGGTGACGCCGGCGTCGACGACGTTTGATGTGTTGCAGCATGCCGGTGAGGTGTTTGTTGATGATGAGACTGGTTCGACGTTGAACCAGGTGTCGCCGGCGAATATGCGGTTGGGTGGGGATAAGCAGTTGCCGGGGGCGGCTGATGTGAGTTTTGGGGCGCGGACGATTTCGGTGACGGATGCTGTGTCGGGGAAGGTGTGGGCGGTGTCTCCGTCCACGGTGAATGGTTTTGATAAGGAAGCGTCCGAGCCGGTGATGGTTGGTTCGGCGGGTCTTGTGTCTGTGGTGGGTTCTGATGACCGGATTTATTCGGCGGATCCGAAGACCGGGGCTGTGACGGTAACGGGGGTTGACGCCGATGGTGGTGTGATCTCGTCGGAGTCCAGTACCTGGGATGGTCTTAAGGGTGCCGGGGATCTGCAGATGACCGTGGTGGGGGACCGGCCGGTGGTGTTGGATGCTGCTGCGGGGAGCTTGTTTTTGCCTGGTGGTAAGCGGTTGGCGTTGGAGGATGCGCGGGATGCGAAGTTGCAGCAGCCTGGGCCGGGCAGTGATGTTGTGGCGGTGGCGACGCGGAAGGCGTTGTTGAAGCAGCCGTTGGATGGTGGGACGGCGAAGACGGTGGTGTTCGACGGCGAGGGGGTCCCTGCTGCGCCGGTGCAGTTGGGCGGGTGTGTGCATGCGGCGTGGTCGGGTGCGAACAAGTATGTCCGGGATTGCGTCAATGATGGTGATGATAAGAATGTTGCGGTGCCCAAGGCGAGTGCGTCGCCGTCGTATGTTTTCCGGGTGAACCGGGATCTGGTGGTCCTCAATGATGTGAACTCGGGGAACGTGTGGTTGGTCAACCAGAACATGCAGCTGGTGAACAACTGGGACGACGTCATCCCACCGCAGCAGACCTCGGACGACGCCGACAAAGACTCCGCCGACGAAGTTCAGCAGACCGTGCTGCCGGACCGCACCAAGCCCAACAGCGCCCCCGTGGCCAAACCTGACCAGTTCGGCATCCGCGCAGGGAAGACCACGATCCTGCCCGTCCTGGACAACGACTCCGACCCCGACGGCGACGTCCTCACCGTCCGTACCCCCGAAGGCGTGAAAACCGGCGCCGTCTCGCCCATCTACGGATCCACGGGCCTCCAGGTGGCCGTGCCCGCCGACAAGCCCGGCAGCGAAACCTTCAAGTACACCGTGGATGACGGCCGCGGGCTGTCAGCGTCGGCGGACATCACCCTCAACATCATTCCGCCCGGCACCAACACCCCGCCGCGGCAAAAGCCCAACCGGAACACCACGCTGGTGGTCCAGTCAGGCAAAGCGGTCACCCAGAACATCCTTCCGGACTGGATTGATCCCGACGGCGATGACCTGTTCGCCGTCTCCGTGTCCAGCACCGACCCGCTGGACCAGGCCCGGATCCGCCCCGACGGCCAGCTGACCTTCCAGGACTCCGGCACCGCCCCGGGCCGGAAAGTCCTCACCGTCACAGTCTCGGACGGACAGTCCACCGCCGAAGGCAAGGTCACTGTGGACGTCAGGAGCCCCGGGGCCCTGCCGCCCATCGCCAACGCCGACCATGTGGTGGCCGTGGCCGGCACCGATACCGTCATCACCCCGCTCAAGAACGATTCGGACCCGCAGGGCGGGGCACTGCGGCTGGCGCAGGCCACGCCGGATGCCGAGTCCACAGCTACCCTGAACCCGGACCAGCAGACGTTCACGTTCAATTCCCGGACCCTTGGCGCCCACTACGTCAGCTACCTGGTGACCAACGGCCCGGCCAGCGCCCAACAGCTGGTGCGCGTCGATGTGGTGCCGGGCACCGACCAGGGTGCGCCGGTCGCCGTCCGCGACACGGCGCTGCTTCCCACCGGCGGGGATGTCCTGGTGGACGTCCTTGGCAACGACTCGGATCCCTCCGGTGGAGTGCTGGTGGTGCAGTCCGTAACCGCCGACGCCGGCCTGCCGGTCAGCGTGGCAGTGCTGGACCACTCGGTGGTGAGGATCACCGACATCCGCGCCGAAGGCCAGCTGACGGTCCGGTATACCGTCTCCAACGGACGCTCGTCCGCCACCGGCGAGATCGCCGTGCTAATGGTTCCCGCTCCGGCCAAGCTCCAGGCGCCGCAGGCCAAGCCGGACGAGGCCACGGTCAGGGCGAACGACGTCGTCACCATCCCCGTCCTGGCCAACGACGCCGACCCCAACGGCTCCAAGCTCACCCTGCTGCCGGAACTCGCCCAGCAGCCTGACGCCGCCGACGGCCGCATGTTCGTGGCGGGCGACCAGCTGCGGTTCGTGGCCGGCCCCGAAGCGAAGACCGTGTACGCCATTTACAAGGTCCAAAACGAATCCGGGCAGGTGGACTCGCAACAGGTCACCATCCGCATCCGGGCCCGGGACGATGACCGCAACACGCGGCCCGAGCCCCGCAACCTGACCGCCCGCGTGGTGGCCGGGATGACCGTCAAGGTGCCCGTGCCCCTGGACGGCATCGACGCCGACGGCGACTCCGTCCAGCTCATCGGCATCGACAAGGCACCGGCCATGGGAACCGCCGTGGTACGCGACGGCTACCTCGAGTTCACGGCCGCCGGCGACGCCGCCGGCACTGACAGCTTCACCTACCGGGTCCGGGACAGGATCGGTGCCGAGAACACCGGAACCGTCATTGTGGGCATTGCCCCGCCGGAGGCCAACAACCAGAAGCCCATCGCCGTGGACGACGCCGTGGACGTCCGGCCCGGCCGCAAGGTGGCCGTGGAGGCGCTGGCCAACGATTCGGACCCCGACGGCGATCCGCTCAGCCTGGTTTCCGACGGGTTCGAGGCCAAGCCGGACCTGCAGGTCGAGGCTACGGACGGCGCCAAGGTACTGTTCACTGCGCCCGGCACCGCCGGCAACGAAAGCATCAGCTACCGCATCCAGGACGACAAGAAGGCTTCCGCCAGCGCCGTGATCCGGGTGCGGATCAGCCCGGACGCCGAACTCAAGCGCCCCGTGGCCAAGGACGACCGGGTGACGGTGGCCGAAACCCTCGGCAAGACCGCTGTTGACGTCCCCGTCCTGAAAAACGACTCCGATGCCGACGGCGTGGCCTCCGAGCTGAAGATCAGCCTCCCCGACGGCAACCCGAACGCCCGGACCGGCGACTCGGGCAACGTGGTGGTGACCCTCACCCCTGAAGACCAGCTGATTCCCTACACGGTCACGGACGTCGACGGCCTCACCTCCACCGCCCTGATGTGGATCCCCGGCCAAGGCGCGCAGTATCCCACCCTCGCCAAGACCGACCCGGTTGAAGTCATGTCCGGCAAGGACGTCACCCTGGACCTGTCCGAATACGTCCGCGTCCGCAACGGCCGCACCGCCAGGATCACCGTGGCCGACTCCGTGCGCGTCCAGGGCGGATCACCGGAGGGCGTCATCCAGTCCGACGGCAAGGCCCTGCGCTACACCGCGAAACCGGACTACGTGGGCCCGGGCTCCATCACCTTCGAAGTGACGGACGGCTCCGGACCCGACGACGGCGACGGCCTGAAATCCACGCTGGTGATCATGACCAAGGTGATCCCGGACCCCAACGCCAACCATCCGCCCACCTTCAGCGGTACCTCCGTGGATGTTCCCAAGGCCGAACAGGCAACGGTGGACCTCGCCGGGCTGGCCAAGGACGTGGACGAACGGGACAAGGACAACCTCCGCTTCGAACTGGACGGGACCCTTCCCGCCGGATTCAACGCAAAGGTCGACGGCGCCACCCTCGCCATCACCGCTGACGGTTCCCTGGGCATCGGCGTCACCGGAAACATCCAGGTGAAGGTCACCGACGGCAGGTCTCCCGCCGTGAGTGCCACCATCACCGCACGCCACGTTGCCTCCAACCGGCCCCTGCCGGTGGCTAACGATGATGCGGTGGACAAGGCCAACGCCGGGAAGACCGAACAGGTCAACGTCCTGGCCAACGACTTCAACCCCTTCCCGGACACGCCCCTGCGGATCGTTGGCGCCACGGTGGAGACGGGCTCCGCAGCCGGTCAGCCGTCCGTGTCGGGAGACAGCATCACCGTTACCCCGGCTGACGGGTACAAGGGAGTCATGGTGGTCCGCTACACCGTGGCCGACAAGACAGGCGACCTGTCCCGCCAGGTGGACGGCCGCCTGCGGCTCACCGTCCGGGGCAAACCCGACGCACCGTCCGCCCCCAGCGCTACCGACGTCCGCAGCCGCACCGCCGTGCTCAAGTGGGCCCCGCCGTCGGACAATGGAGCGCCCATCACCGGGTACACCGTCCGCTCAAACAACGGCTTCGAACAGAAGTGCCCCACCACCACCTGCACATTGAGCGGGCTCACCAACAACGTAAAGTACGTTTTCACGGTGCTCGCCACCAACGAGGTGGGGGACTCGCAGGCTTCGCCGCAGTCCAACGAAATCCGCCCTGACGAAAAGCCGTCACCGCCTGAAGCCCCCACGGTGAAGGCCGGGGACAAGACGATGGCGGTCACCTGGCCCGCGGCGAAGACCGAGGGCTCACCGGTGAAGCACTACAACCTGGAAATTTCGCCGCCGCCGGCCAGCGGGGTGGCCGTGAAGAACGAGGTCGCCGGGCTGAACTACACCTGGACCGGCCTCACCAACGGCGTGAAGTACAAGGTGCGTGCGCAGGCCGTCAACGAGCTTGGCGCCTCCGACTGGGGGACGTATTCTGCGGAGGACAATCCCGCCGGTGTCCCGGCGGCACCTGCAGCACCTTCGTCCGCCGTCGCATCATCCGTGGGGACCCAGAACCAGCTTCGGGTCACGTGGGCCGAACCCAACACCAACGGCGATCCGATCAGCACCTATTACGTCACCATGAGCGGTGGCAACGCCCCCGCCCAGACGCAGACCGTCCCCGGCAACGTCCGCACGGCGAACTTCACTGCCAACAACTCCGAGGCCGCCTACACGTTCACGGTGCAGGCTGAGAACAAGGCCGGCAAAGGCGCGGTCAGCCCGCCCTCCGCGCCCCGCCGCGCCACCGGCAAGCTCGCAACGGTCTCCGGCGTCACGGCCACGCCGGCGAACACCGGCGGAGCAGGACGCGCCGTGACCGTGGACTTCCGCAAACTGACCGCGGCGGAACGCAACGGTTCTGCCGAAAACGAGGTCAGCTACAGCTACAACGCCAGCAACGGAGCCCGCGGCCCCATCACGCCCGGCCAGACCATCGGCGGCTTTACCAACGGCAGCGCGGTCAGCATCACCGTCGTCGCCAACTCCACGGTGGCGCCCAGTTCGGACGCCAGCACCCCTGCCACCACCACACCGTACGGATCCCCGGGCACCCCCTCGGCGTCCGGCCAAAACGGCGGCGTGAACCAAAAGTCCGCCACCCTGAACTGGTCCTCCCCGTCCACCAGCACCAATGACGTGGCGCAAACCAGGATCAGCATCAACAACGGCGGCTGGGAAAACGTTGCCCCCTCCGGCAGCAGGACGGTCAACACGGCAAACTTCGGTGACACCGTCACCATTGCGGTCCAGACCTTCAACTCCGTCGGCACCGGCAGCGCGGTGGTCACGGCCAGCGCCACTGCCGGCAAGCAGGGACTGTGGGAAACCCGGATCAAGACCTCCGACCCCAACTTCGTCAGGAGTTGCACCTTCACCCTGGGCGGCTCGAACTACCGGCCAAGTCCCTACTTCGACTGTGACGGCGTCAACGCGGACAGCCCGCCCTGGTTCTACAAGGCGGACCAGGACCGCATCATGGTGGCGTGCTACATCGATCAGAGCGACAACTGGTCCGGTAACGGCATCGTCCGCTGGTGGCGGGTTGAATCCGGTTCCGCGCGCAACGTTGGCCGGTACGTCATCGCCGGCCACACCACGCTTGCGGATCCCGCCGGCCTGGGAGCCCCACATTGCTGACAGGCAGGGCCCGGGTGGGCGGGCAGTTGTCCCCATCGCAGGGGTTGCGGCGGTTCGGTAGGCTTGCCGCGGGGAAAGAAAGCCTGCTGCCTGTCCTGCGACCGGGCCGCCATCTGGCTACACAATCTGAGGGAAAAGTAACGCTGTGACAACTCTGCTGGGGAAGCTTGGGCTGAAAAAGCGACATAGGAAGCTCGTCACTGGTACTGCGTTTGGTGCTGTGGTTGCTGTGGTGGTGACGGGTGCTGTGTTGTATCCGGGGTTTAAGACCACTGAGGTGGAGTTGAATGACGGTGGTGTGTGGGTTGTTTCGAAGTCCCGGAATGCTGTGGGGCGGTTGAATTATCCGTCGCGGGTGTTGGATGGTGCGGTGACGCCGGCGTCGACGACGTTTGATGTGTTGCAGCATGCCGGTGAGGTGTTTGTTGATGATGAGACTGGTTCGACGTTGAACCAGGTGTCGCCGGCGAATATGCGGTTGGGTGGGGATAAGCAGTTGCCTGGGGCGGCTGATGTGAGTTTTGGGGCGCGGACGATTTCGGTGACGGATGCTGTGTCGGGGAAGGTGTGGGCGGTGTCTCCGTCCACGGTGAATGGTTTTGATAAGGAAGCGTCCGAGCCGGTGATGGTTGGTTCGGCGGGTCTTGTGTCTGTGGTGGGTTCTGATGACCGGATTTATTCGGCGGATCCGAAGACGGGTGTGGTGAGGGTGACGGGGGTTGACGCTGATGGTGGTGTGACGTCGTCGGAGTCCAGTACCTGGGATGGTCTTAAGGGTGCCGGGGATCTGCAGATGACCGTGGTGGGGGACCGGCCGGTGGTGTTGGATGCTGCTGCGGGGAGCTTGTTTTTGCCTGGTGGTAAGCGGTTGGCGTTGGAGGATGCGCGGGATGCGAAGTTGCAGCAGCCTGGGCCGGGCAGTGATGTTGTGGCGGTGGCGACGCGGAAGGCGTTGTTGAAGCAGCCGTTGGATGGTGGGACGGCGAAGACGGTGGTGTTCGACGGCGAGGGGGCTCCTGCTGCGCCGGTGCAGTTGGGCGGGTGTGTGCATGCGGCGTGGTCGGGTGCGAACAAGTATGTCCGGGATTGCGTCAATGATGCTGATGATAAGAATGTTGCGGTGCCGAAGGCGAGTGCGTCGCCGTCGTATGTTTTCCGGGTAAACCGGGACCTGGTGGTCCTGAATGATGTGAACTCGGGGAATGTGTGGTTGGTCAACCAGAACATGCAGCTGGTGAACAACTGGGACGACGTCATCCCACCCAAGAACCAGTCCGACGACCAGGACCAGGAGTCGGCGGACAACAACACCATCAACATCCTGCCGGACCGCACCAAACCCAACCGTCCGCCGGAAACCAAGCCCGACGCCGTCGGAGTCCGCCCGGGCCGCACCACCATCCTCAGCGTCCTGGACAACGACTCGGACCCCGACGGCGACGTCCTCACCGCAGCGGTGGGGGACGCCGGACCCAAATCGGGAACGCTGGAAAGCATCTACGGCGGCACCGCCTTCCAGATCACCGTCCCCGCAGACGCCAAGCCGGGCACCGAGACCTTCAACTACAGTGCCTCGGACGGCCGCGGCCTGTCCGCCACGGGCCAGGTCACGCTCAGCGTGGTGGGACCCGACGAAAACAAGCCGCCCAAGTTCAAGCGCGGCGAAGACACCACCATGCTGGTGGAACAGGGCAAGACCGTCAGCCAGAACATCCTCACCGACTGGATCGATCCCGACGGCGACGACCTGGTCCTGCTGGACGCCAAGGCCGACAACGACCAGGACCAGGTGAAGGTCCGGCGCGACGGGCTGCTTACCTTCCAGGATTCCGGCGCCACCGCCGGCAAGAAGAACGTCCAGGTCACCATCTGGGACGGCCGCGCCACCGTCACGGGCAAGGTGGTGGTTAATGTCCAGCCGCCCGGAGCCCTGGCACCCGTGGTCAACGCTGACCACGTCACCGCCGTGGTGGGCCAGGACCTGGTCATTTCCCCGTTGAAGAACGACGTCGACCCCAACGGAGGTGCCCTCCGCCTGGCCCAGGTGGAAGCCAACGGCCCGGCCGAACTTGGCCCCGTCACCGACGGCGGCACCTTCACGTTCCGCAGCAGCACCCCCGGCCCCGTCTACCTGACCTATATCGCCAGCAACGGCCCCCAAAGCAGCCAGGGCCTCATCCGGGTGGATGTGGAATCCGGCAACGACGGCGGCGACCCCGTGGCAGTCCATGACGTTGCCCTGATGCCCACCGGCGGCAGCGTGCTGCTGGACCCGCTGGCCAATGACTCCGACCCCTCCGGCGGTGTCCTGGTGCTGCAGTCCGTGAAGCTCCCGGACAATGCGACGGTGTCCGTCAGCGTGATCAACCACAGCGTCCTGCGCATCACGGACATCCTGGGGACCAAGGACCCCATCCTGTTCGAATACACCATGTCCAACGGAAAGAAGTCGGCCACCGGCTCAGTCTCCGTGGTGCCGGTCCCGGCACCGGCCGTGGTGGAAGCACCCCAGCCCAAGCCGGACGAGGTGAATGTACGCGTCAATGACGTGGTCACCATCCCCGTCCTGGACAACGACACCCACCCGCAGGGGCAGGAACTGACCGTGGACCCGGTCCTGCCGCAGGCGGTTGATCCTGCCGACGGCAAGAGCTTCGTCTCCGAGAACACGCTCCGGTTCATTGCGGGCAGCCAGCCCAAGACCGTGCGCGCCATCTACAACGCGGTGGATCCGCAAGGCCAGAAGAGCGCCGCCGCCGTGACCATCCACATCCTTCCGCTCGAAGGCGCGGAGAACTCCCGGCCGCAGCCGCGGAACCTCACCGCCCGGGTGGTGGCTGCCGGTACCGTCCGCATTCCGGTTCCCCTGCACGGCATCGATCCGGACGGCGACTCCGTGCAGCTGACCGGCATCGACAGCACCCCCGCCATGGGAACCGCCACCGTCGGCAGCAACTTCATCGACTTCACTGCTGCCGGGGATGGCGCCGGCACCGACACGTTCCGCTACAAGGTGGTGGACCGCCAGGGCGCCGTGAACACGGGAACCGTCACGGTGGGTATCGCACCCCGCGGTGACATGAACCAAAAGCCCACTCCCGTGGACGATGAGGTCAGGGTGCGCCCGGGCCGCCAGATCGCCGTGGATGCCCTCGCCAACGACACCGATCCCGACGGCGACCGCATCCGTATCCTGACCGACGGCATCGAGGCCGACCCGGCCCTGCAGGCCACCGTCAGCAAGAACAGCGGCCGCATCATCCTCCTGGCCCCCAACGAGGCCGGAACCGTCAACGTGCGCTACACCATCGCGGACGACCGGGACGCCACCGCCCAGGCCACCATCCGCCTGGTGGTCGACAACGACGTGCCGCTGAAGGCGCCGATCGCCCGTGACGACAGGGTGACGTCCGCCCAGGCCATGGGGAAGACCGCCGTAGACGTTCCGGTCCTCAAGAACGACGAGGATCCCGACGGCGTGGGCGAAAACCTGAAGATCAGCACGGACGCCACCACGGCGCGGCCCGGCGGCAACGGCAACATCCTGGTGGACCTCACCGAGCAGCCACAGCTCATCCCGTACACCGTGGAAGACGTGGACGGCCAGCAGTCCACAGCCATCATCTGGGTGCCGGGCCTTGGCCAGCAGGTTCCCACCCTGGCCAAGGACGAAGTCATCGAGGTGGTTGCCGGCCAGTCCGTCGACGTCGACCTGAAGGAATGGGTCAAGGTCCGGGAGGGACGCTCACCCCGGCTGACCCAGGCGGACCGGATCAAGCTCATCGGTGCCGACGGCGGCGATCCGGTGACGCGCGACGGCACCGGCCTGAAATACACGGCAGGTGCGGATTACGTAGGTCCCGGTTCACTGACCTTCGAGGTGACCGACGGAACCGGACCGGACGATCCTGCCGGACTCAAGTCCACCCTCAGCATCCGCACCAAGGTCCTCCCGGACCCGAACAAGAACAACCCGCCGGAACTGCTGGGCGCCAACGTGGATGTTCCCAAGGGTGACTCGGCCACCACGGACCTCGGCAAGCTCACCTCCGATCCGGACCAGGACGACGTCGAGAAGATGAAGTACGAAGTGGTGGGGGACTCCCCGGGCGGCTTCAACGCACGCATCGAAGGCAAAACGCTGAAAGTTTCGGCGGCCGATTCCACGGCAACCGGAACCCGCGCCGCCGTGCAGGTCAAGGCAACCGACCCCCGCGGGCTCCAGGCCACGGCCACGTACCAGCTTGCCGTGACCGCCTCCAACCGGCCCAAGCCAGTGGCGAACGACGACGTGCAGGACAACGCCGCCGCCGGCAAGCCGGTGACCATCAATGTGCTGGCCAACGACGCCAATCCGTTCCCTGAAACACCGCTGAAGATCATTGCCGCGAACACCGAAACGGGCAGCGGCAATGTGGGCGTCAACGGTGACTCTGTGACCGTCACGCCGGCGCCCGGTTTCACCGGAACCATGGTGGTGGCGTACACGGTGGAAGACAAGACGCAGGACAGCTCCAGGCATGCCACCGCGCGTGTCCGGCTGACCGTCAAGGACAAGCCTGCAGCCCCCACCACGCCGCAGGCGCAGAGCGTGGGCGACCAGACCGCACTGCTCACCTGGTCCGCACCGGCCGACCGGGGCTCCGCCATCACCAAGTACACCGTCTACGGTGAGGGCGGGTTCCGGCAGGAATGCCCGGCCAACACCTGCACCCTGAACGGCCTGACCAACAACACCACCTACCACTTCCAGGTGACGGCCACCAACGAGTTCGGCGATTCCGACCGCTCGCCGGCGTCCGCCGACGTGCGCCCGGACGTCAAACCGGATACGCCGCTGGCGCCGTCGCTGAAGTTCGGCGACAAGCAGCTGACGGTGAACTGGAGTGCCCCGGCGAGCAAGGGCTCGCCCGTGAAGTCCTACGACCTGGAAATCTCGCCGGCTCCGGCCGGGCAGAACGCCCAGATCCAGGGACTGACGTCAGTCAGCTACGTCTGGAAGGGCCTCCAGAACGGCGTCTCCTACAAGGTCCGGGTCCTGGCCCGCAACGATGCCAAGGACCCCTCCGAGTGGAGCCCGTATTCGGCGGCCGAGGTGCCGGCCGGCGTCCCCGCCACTCCGGCGGCGCCGAGCGTGGCCCAGGCGACGCCGGTGGGTTCGCAGAGCCAGCTGAGGGTGGTTTGGACCGCGCCCAACAACAACGGTGACGCGGTCTCGGCCTACACCCTGACCACGCTCCGGGGCGGTGCCGCGGTCTCCAGCCAGCAGGTGTCCGGCACCTCGCAGAACGTCACCGTGGATAACTCGGAAACGAACTACACGTTTACGGTCTCGGCAACCAACAAGGCCGGAACGGGCGGCACGAGCGCGCAGTCCGCCGCAATCCGGGCAGCAGGCAAACCTGGCACTGTCAACGCTGGAACCGTCAAAGAGAACGGGACCAGCGGCCAGCTCGACGTGACGTTCACGCCCCTGACGGATGCGCAGCGCAACGGCTCCACGGCGTCCGAGATTGCCTACTCATACAACGCCGACGGAAAGACCGGTGCCATCAAGGCCGGGGGAGGAACCATCGGTGGCATGACCAATGGCCGGGACATCACCGTGACCATCATTGCCACGTCCACCAAGAACAATATGTCCGGTGACGCCAAGGCCATCGGCACCGGGAACCCCTACGGTCCTGCCAATGCCCCCAGCATCAACGGCGGCACCTCGGCGAAGGGCGATGGCCAGGTGCACTGGACCTGGAATGACCCGGCGACGAACGGCAGGCCCCTCAGCTACTACGAGGTGAGCATGGATGGTGGCGGCTGGCAGAACGTCGGCAAGGCGAACAAGTTCGATACCGGAGCCGGCGGGTGGAGCACGAGCCACAAACTGCGGGTCCGCGCCTACACCGTCACCAACGGGGCAATCGGCGGACCGGTGACCTCTACCTCCGGTCCGGATAACACCCCACCCCCGCCCACGGACTGGTACGTCACGGCAAGCCCGGTGCGCAGCTGCACGGAGCCCCGCCAGGGGACGGACAGCTACATTGCCGGCAATCCGTCCCAGTGCACCGGTGCCGGCAAGTGGCTCGATGCCGGTGCCCCCTCCACGGCGGACCGCTACCAGGTCTGGTACAAGACCTCCAACAACCCGAGCGGCATCTGGTACCACCTGAATTCGGGGATGGCGTCGGGCAACTGGCTCCGCTGCGACACCTCCAATGTGGGCTGCAACCCGCCGAACGGCATGCCAAACCGCTAGCAATCTCCGGAAGCACAACTGTGGGCCCGGCTACCCGGGGCTCACAGAAGATTCGATCCATCAGAAGGAAGCACATCTCATGACCATGACCATTGAGCAGGCCGAGTGGTTTGCTGACACGTTCGAAAAGCTGGTTGCCAACGTGGGCCAGGCGGTGCTGGGCAAGGAACACGTCATCCGGCTGACCTTCACCGCCATGCTGGCCGAGGGCCACGTCCTGTTCGAGGACGCCCCGGGTACGGGCAAAACCTCCCTTGCCCGCGCCCTGGCTGCCACCGTGCAGGGCTCCAACAACCGCATCCAGTTCACCCCTGACCTGCTGCCCTCCGACGTCACCGGTGTGACCATCTACGACCAGAAGACGCAGAAGTTCGAGTTCCACAAGGGCCCGATCTTCAACAACATCGTCCTGGCCGACGAAATCAACCGTGCCTCGCCCAAGACCCAGTCGGCGCTGCTGGAGGTCATGGAGGAATCCCGCGTGACCGTGGACGGCGTCACGTACTCGGCAGGGCGGCCCTTCATGGTGATGGCCACCCAGAACCCGATCGAGCAGGCAGGTACCTACCGCCTTCCCGAGGCGCAGCTTGACCGCTTCCTGATCAAGACCTCCATCGGCTACCCGGACCACGCGTCCACGGTCCGGCTCCTGGGCGGCAGCAACCTGAAGGACCGCTCCAAGGAACTCTCCGCCGTCATCACCACCCAGGCCGTGGCGGACATGGCAGATCTCGCCGCAACAGCCCACGTGGACACTGCCGTGCTGGAATACATCTCCAGGCTGTGCGAGGAAACCCGCAACGCCCCGGAAACGCGCCTTGGGGTGTCAGTGCGTGGTGCCCTGGCCATGGTGCGGGCCGCCAAGGTCTGGGCCGCCGCGCAGGGCCGGAATTTCGTCCTGCCGGACGACATCAAGGAACTGGCCTCCGTGGTGTGGACCCACCGGTTCGTGATGGACCCCGAAGCAGAGTTCTCCGGCGCCACCGCTGAGGCCGTGCTGACCCGGATCCTGGCCGACGTCGCCGCCCCGCAGCAGCGCACCAACGCCTGATCCGCCCGGCTGCGGCCGAACGCCGCAGCCACCGTCATTCCATTCCAGCGCAACAACGAAGGCACACCCCTATGTCCGACGGCACGTCCAGCGGTACCCCGTTGACCCGGCTCGCGGAGCGTTTCCTGCAACTCTTCCACCGGAACGGCCGCCCCACCCGGCTGCACCCTGCCGCGGTGTGGTCCGAGGCCAGCAGCACCGCACTCCAGGCCCTGACGCCCGCATGGCAGTCCGTCCGGGACACCTGGCTGAAGTACGCGTGGCCGGTGCTTTCCGTGGTCAGCATCCTGGGCTGGTCCGTCCTCGCCGCCGCGATCCTGCTCTGGACCACAGGAAAGGCATTCGGCTGGCAGGAAGCCACGGCGGCGGCCATAGCCGCCTTCGCCATGTTCGTCATCGCAGTGGCCTTCATCCTGGGCCGGTCCTCGTACGGGGTGGTCCTGGACCTGGCCCGCACGCGGGTGGCGGTGGGGGACAGTGCCGTCGGCAGCATCGCCGTCTCCAACACCTCCGCGCGTCCCCTCCTGCCGGCCGCGCTGGAACTGCCGGTGGGCAGCACCACCGCCGTGTTCCACCTGCCGCGGATGAAGCCCGGCCAGGTGCACGAAGACCTGTTCACCATCCCCACCGCGCGCCGCGCCGTCATCGTGGTGGGACCGGTCCGCTCCGTGCGGGCGGACCCGCTGCACCTGCTGCGCCGCCAGGTCCTCTGGACTGAGCCGGAGGACCTCTTCGTCCACCCGCGGACCGTGGCCCTGGCCGGCTCCGCCGCAGGCTTCATCCGCGACCTCGAGGGCATGCCCACCACGGACCTCTCCAGCGCCGACGTCTCCTTCCACGCCCTGCGCGACTACGTGCCGGGCGATGACCGCAGGCACATCCACTGGAAGACCACCGCCCGCACCAACAAGCTGATGGTGCGCCAGTTCGAGGAAACGCGCCGCGCCCACCTGGCCATTTCGCTGTCCATCAACACCGAGGAATACGCTTCCGAGACCGAGTTTGAGATGGCCATCTCCGTGGCCGCCTCCATCGGCCGGCAGGCCATCCGCGAACAGCGTGAACTGGATGTCCTGACCCAGAAGGGCCCCCTGCGCTGCGAAACCGGCCGCAACATGCTGGACGACATGACCCGGATCGTCGGCGCCCCCATGCGCCGCACCGCCGTCGACCTCGCCCGGACCCTGGCTGACACCGTGCCCAACGCCTCCGTCGTCTTCTTCGTGGTGGGCAGCAACGTCACGGCAACCCAGCTTCGCTCCGCCGCCGCCTCCGTGCCGCCCGGTGTGCGCAGCCTGGCCGTCAGGGTGGAAGCCGGCGCCGCCCCCACCCGGGCCAACATCGCAGACCTTACTGTCCTGACCCTCGGCGACCTGGCCGACCTTGCCATCGTGCTGAGAAAGGCGGCAGCATGAGCACCGCACCGGGCCGATCCCGACAAACCCCTGCCCCCCGACAAACCCCTGCCCCGCAGACCCGCAGCCGCCGCAAGGTGGCCAACCAGGAGTCGGCGTTCGCGGACGGCCAGCCGCTGTGGCACTTCCTGCTCGACGCCGGAGCCCTGCTGGTCCTGCTGGGCCTGGGACTGCTCGGCTTCGGCCTGAGCTTCGGCGGGGACCCGTACTACCTGCTGTCGGGTTTCGGCGGCATCATCCTGGGCCTGGCCATCGGCGCGGTCAACGCCCACCTGCGCCTGGGCCTGCTCATCACCACCGCGCTGGCCCTTGCCGCGTACTTGCTCTTTGGCACCTGGCTGGCGGTCCCTGATGCTGCCATCGCCGGCTTCGTCCCCACCCTGGATTCGCTGCGGACCCTGCTCCTCGGCGTCGTCTTCGCCTGGAAGGACATGCTCACGGTGGGCGTGCCCGTGGGAACTGCCGGCGGCGTGCTGATTGTCCCCTTCCTGAGCTCCCTGATCACGGCGCTCGTCGCGGCGCTGCTGACATGGCGCACCAAAAGCCCCTACCTGCCCCTCCTGCCCGTGCTGGTCCTGTTCGTCACGGGCATCGCCTTCAGCACCAACGCGGCGTTCCTGACCCTGGAACGCGGCATCGGCCTGACCGTGCTGGGCATCGCGTGGGCAACGTTCCGCCGGGACGCGCTCCGGCGGAACAACACCCGGCGGGTGTCCGTGAACAACCCGCAGACGGATACCGCCGCCGCACGGCGTGCCCGGATCCGCCGGCTGGGCATGGCTGCGGGAGTCATTGCCGCCAGCGTGGGAGTCACCGCAGTGGCCGCACCGCTGGTCAGCGCAGGAGAGGACCGGAAAGTCCTCCGCAACGTGGTGGTGCCCCCGTTCGACCCCAAGGACTACATCACGCCCCTGGCAAGCTTCCGGACGTACGTGAAGGACAAGAAGGACGACACCCTGTTCGTGGTCAAGGGCCTCCCGAGGGACGGCCGGGTCCGGCTCGGCGCCCTGGATGCCTTCAACGGGACTAACTACAACATGGACCCCAATGGCTCCGGAAACTTCAGCAAGGTGGGCGATGCGAAATCCATCAACACCCTCGCCGACTCATCCGGTGTGGTGCCCACCAACGACTACTCGATCAGCATCAACATCGAGGACTACCAGGGCTACTTTGTCCCCGGCGGACGAAAGACCACCGGCATCAGCTTTGACCAGTCCGGCTCCGCCGCCGCTGCGGGCCTCTACTTCAACCCCGGCTCCGACACCGCGGTGACCACCAGCGGGCTGTCCCGCGGCGACTCCTACAGCGTCCAGGTCTCCGATCCCGTCAAGCTCGAGCACGGGCAGTTGACGCAGTACGACTTCGCAAAGATTTCCCTCCCGGATGCACTGGAGGTGCCGCCGGTGGTGGGCTCCCAGGCCAACGACCTGTCCGCCGATGCGCCAACCGCCATCGACCGGGTGCGCCAGATCGAAGCCCACTTCCAAAAAACCGGGGCGTTCAGCAACGGTTTGGTCAGTGAAGGCCAGCTGCCCAGCGTCTCCGGTCACGGCTCGGCCCGCATCCGCAGCCTGCTGACGGCCAAGCAGATGCTGGGTGACGATGAGCAGTACGCGGTGGCCATGTCCCTGATGCTCCGCCACCTGGGCATCCCGTCCCGCGTGGTGATGGGTTTCTACCCTGAGCCGACCAGCCCGGAGAACGGTGCAGGCGAGGTGAAGATCACCGGCAAGGATGTCCACGCCTGGGTTGAGGTCGCCTTTGAACGGGTTGGCTGGGTCAGCTTCGATCCCACCCCGCCCAAGGACAACATCCCCATCCCGCCTGACCCCGAGAACAAGTCCAAGCCCAAGCCACAGGTGCTGCAGCCGCCGCCCCCGCCGCAGGAGCCGGCAGACCTGCCGCCGGACTCCTCACCGGACGCGCTGGATGCCGACCAGAAGAAGAACAACCCGTGGCTGTTCTGGGGTGCCCTCCTGGGTGCCCTGGGCGTCGTCGCGATCCCGCTGGTGATCCTGGCCCTGCCGCTGCTGCTGATCGCCCTCTTGAAGACACGACGGCGGAAGTCGCGTTTCCGCGATGGGCACCCCGCCCAGCGCGTGGGCGGAGGATGGAACGAGGTGGTGAGCCTTGCGACAGACCTGGGCGCCGCCGTCGACACCCGCGCGACGCGGCGGGAGAGTGCTGCCGTCCTGGCCGAAGCGTTCCCAGCCACCCAGGGAACCACCACCATGCTGGCGCGCCGGGCGGACGCCTCGATCTTCGGAGCGGGGGAGCCCACCGAGGAGGAGGTCCGCGAGTACTGGACCATCGTTGACGGGTCCCTTAAGGAGATGACCTCCTCCATCGGATTCTGGCGGCGCCAGCAGGCACGGTTCTCGCCGCGGTCGCTCCTTGCCGACGCCAGGACCGCGATGAACTCCGGCCAGGGCCTTAAGCTGCGCGGCGGCCGTGTGGCCCTGCCGGCGGTGGGCGGGATCCTTGCCGCACGCCGCCGGATTGCGGGCGGGAACCCTGCCACGGGCCGGGCGGAAACGCCCAACGCACCTTCATCGCCCCGGCCGGACGCACCGGCCCGGGACACGAACGAGCCAGACCACCAAGGACCCCACCAGCAGTGATGCCCGACGCCGAACGCTGCCCGCGCTGCCAACAGCAGATCCGCGCGGGAGCCACCTTCTGCACCGCCTGCGGCGCGCCGCTGCCCAACCGGGCGGCGCGCCGCACTAGGACCCCGGACCCGCTGGAGCACCAGGACAGGAGTGACGCCAGGGAAGCGCGCCCCACGCATGCGCCCGGGATTCCCGGTACTATCCCGGTAGTAGAAAGGCCCCCGGCAGGTCAGCCGGCGGGCACAGCACATACGGGCAACGCGCGCAGGGGCACCCTGCATACGGGCACCGGGCCGGGCACAACCGGCGGTTCCACAAGGGTGGAAGCCGCTCCAGGGGGAGGAACGGGAATGGCAGTGAACCTTCAGCTTGTTCCGGCTGCGGCGGGCAAGCGGCTTGGCGCTGCCGTCATCGACTGGCTGCCCGGGGTGGCAGTGCTGGTGGTGACGTTCGCCATCGGATTTGCCGGGATCACCCGCACCAGGAGCGGCGGGTTCATCGTGTACGACACCTCTTCCCTGGTGCTGTTCGGCGGAATCGGCCTGGGCCTCACCCTGGCCTACCTGTTCGTCGTGCTCGGTCTGGAAGCCCGCAGCGGCAAAACGCCCGGCAACCTGGCCATGGGCATCCGCAGCGCGGACCAGGACGGCTACGCACCCGGCGCGGGCGCTGTGTTCCTGCGCGGCCTCATCACCGGGGCGGGCATCCTCCTGGCCCTGCTGGCGGCAGTGCTGGTAGTGGTCTTCAAATGGTTTGACGCCGCCCTGTTCATCCTCGGCCCGCTGCTCCTGGTGGGTGCTGCCTGGGCTGTGCTGGTGGTGGTTTCCAACCGTTGGGACAAGAACGGCGGCCTCCGGGGCTGGAATGACACCGCTGCCAAGACCCTGGTGTTCGACGTCAAGGCAGGCAGGGACCCCATCACCACCGGCGGCATCCAGGGTCCCTACAGCTTCGCGCCCCTGGACCTTCCGCCCGTGCAGCAGGTGCTGTCCCCGGTGGCCGGGGTCAAAGCACCGCAAACCGCCGCACCCCAAGCCGCTGCACCCCAAACCCCTGGCTCCCAGCCACCTGCTCCGGTACTGCAAACTCCGCCACCTGCTGTCCCGGCCCCGTACAACCCGGCCCCGGCGGCTCCGGCGCCGCAGGTCAACAGACCGCAGGCATCCGCGCCGCAAGCACCTGCGCCGTCGGCCACCATGCCTTCGCAGACCATGCCGTACACCTCGCCGGCGTCCTTCGCGCCGCCCGCGGCCGGTTCCCAAGGCGTTCCCCCGGGGCACCGGGTGCCTTCGCAGCATGTGGACGACGACGTCGAACGCACCCAGGTGCGTCCCGGCGCCGGAGGACCAGCCCAGGTGGCCGTCCTCCGCATCCGCCTGGACGACGGCCGCGACTTCCAGCTGGACCGCAGCGTCCTGGTGGGCCGGAACCCGGTGGGGCAATCGGGCGAACAGCACGCCCAGCTGCTGGCTGTAGACGACCCCGGGCGCTCCATCTCCAAGACGCACCTGCACCTGCTCACTGACGGTGCGGGCATCTGGGTGACGGACCGGCAGTCGACCAACGGAAGCGCCGTCACCACCCCGGACGGCCTGCGCACCCCCCTGGTGCCGGGCGTCCCCACGTTTGTTACCCCGGGATCCAGTGTGCACTTTGGAGACCGTACCTTTTACCTAGGACAGGCATGAACCAGCACCCCGCCAGTGTTTCCTCCACCATCCAGCCGGGGCCGGGCCTCAGCCTTACCTACGGCTACGGGACGGACAGGGGACTCCGCCGGGAGCTGAACGAGGATTCCTACATCGCCGCCGACCCCGTCTTCGCCGTGGCTGACGGCATGGGCGGACACGAGGCCGGCGAAATCGCCAGCGGCCTGTGCGTGCGCGCCCTGGCAGAAATGCCCCAGGTCACCACGGGGGAGCGGAACATTACCGCGTCCCTCCTCCAGGAGTACCTGGTCCGTGCCGACGCCTCCATCCGCGAAGCCACAGGCGCCCGCGCCGGCACCACCCTGACGGGCGCTGTGGTGGTGGAGCAAATGGGCGTGCCGTACTGGCTGGTCATGAACATTGGCGATTCCCGCACCTACCGGCTCAGCCAGGGCCGGTTCGAGCAGATCAGCGTGGACCATTCCGAGGTCCAGGAGCTCGTGGACGCCGGCGAGATCACCGCACAGGAAGCCACCGTCCATCCCCGCCGCCACGTGGTCACCCGGGCCCTGGGCACCGGGGACGAAACGGAGGCGGACTACTGGCTCCTCCCCGTGGAGGAAGGCGACCGGGTGCTGGTCTGTTCGGACGGCCTCACCGGGGAATTGCCGGACGAGG
The DNA here is from genome assembly GCF_040676255.1 of Pseudarthrobacter sp. LMD1-1-1.1. Taxonomy (NCBI): domain Bacteria; kingdom Bacillati; phylum Actinomycetota; class Actinomycetes; order Micrococcales; family Micrococcaceae; genus Pseudarthrobacter; species Pseudarthrobacter sp. LMD1-1-1.1. Next base: position 396,884 of record NZ_JBEGHP010000023.1, read on the forward strand.
AGATCCTCCGGATCCTCAGCACCGTGGCTGCGCCGCAGGACGCAGTGGACGCCCTGATCCAGGCTGCCCTGCGCAGCGGCGGCCGGGACAACGTGACGGCCATCGTGGTGGACGCCAGGAACGTAGCGAACGACGACGGCACCGGCACCACGGCACCCCGCCACACCCCGGCGGACGGGGACGAAGTGACGCAGCCGCGGCCGGCTGCGTCCGAAGCCGTCACGCAGCCCCTGCCGGCGCCCGTCGAAGCCAGCACCGACCAGGACGGAGAGCCCGGACGATGACCGGCGCCAGCTACATTCCCGGCACCTGGCTGGGCATCGTCCGGTCCGGGACCGCAGTCCTCCTGGGCCCGGAGACACCCGCCGGACTCGCAGGGGCCATTTGGGAGCTCCTGGCTTCGCAGCCCGAGCCGCACGAGGTCCTGGCAGCCGTCACCAGCAGTTCCGGTGGCTCCCTGACCCGCATCCCGTCCTTCGGCATCCTGGATTTCAACGGGTCCTTGCGGGTCTTCCTGCGCGGTGACCTCGACCTCACCGTGGAGCAGCCCGGCGGCCCGGTGGAGCTCGACGGCCGAGACGTGACCACCTGGAACGAGCGCAGGTTCGTCGTGCCCGGGACATGCCGGCTGGGTATCGCCGGCGGTGCCACGGCGGGGAAGGCCGCGGGACGCCCCGGCCAGCCGCTCGGTGAACAGCTGCTGGGTGAACAGCCGCTGCCTGAACTGCCGCTGGCTGAACTGCCGCTGGGGGAGGGTGTGGTGCTGCTCCAGACGCTGACCCTGTGCGCGCCGGCCGGCCCTGCCGCCGTCGGTGGTCCTGCCGCAGTGGACCGCGAAGAATCCCCGGGGAAACCGGCCAGTGTTGATGGCCCGTTCGCCGTCAGTTCTTCCGGCGAGGTGGACGGTCCAGCCGGTTTCGCTCCGCCGTTGGCCCCCGAAGCGCCAGCAGGTGGGGGCGAAACAGCCGACGATTCCCCCGTGGGGACCCCTAGTGGCATGCCGGCCGCAACCGCCGGAGACCCGCAGCAACCTGACGCGCTGCCGGATCCGGTACCCGCCGCGCACCACCTCGACCCGGAGGCCACGATTGCCCCCGGCGCGATCATTGACGCCGACGGAGAGCTTCTCGAAGCAACCGGCACCGAAGACCCGGCCGGCCCTGGGGACCCAGGATCGGAGCTGCCCGGTTCCGCGGGAGCAGGCATGGACTCAACCGCCCCCGCGGCAGGCCACGGTGATACGGGTCCCGCCGTGGAGATGACTACGTCCTACGACCACCTCTGGGACCGGACCGTCATGCGGAACATCGAAGACGCAGCCGTGCGGGAGGACCCCGACGCCGACTCCGGACATGTAGTGCCGCAGCAACAGCCGGCGCTGCCCGCACCTGAACCACTCCCTGCCCTGGGCACGGGGGAGGATTCGGCGCGGGATTCCTCGTCGGCCGAATCCGGAGCAGGACTTGCCGGAGCAGCAGATGCCGGACCAGCAGATACCCGTTCAGACGCTCCAGCCGGACCCGGTGACGGCTCGAACGGCACGGCTGCCACTCCGTCCCGTCCCGCTTCCTCCGGTGTCCTCATCGATTCCGTCCCCTGGCGCACTGCAGGGACGGCACCCGCACCGACGGAACCCGGCACCGGCAGCGACGCTCCCGCCCGGGAGCCCGCGCCCTTCCAGGGACCTCCGGCTGCCTATGAGCCCGGTCCGGCTGCCTTCGGGCGTGCCCCTGTCCATGAGCTGCCTGCCGATGGGCCGCCCGCCCATAACCCGTCAGTCCATGACCCACAGGTCCAGCAGCCGGACACGGGCCAGGAACCCGCTGCCGGCTTCGATCCCGACCATGATGGCCAGACGGTCATGAAGAGCAGCGTCGCCGGATCAACGGCCGGCCCTGCCGCGGACGCACCTGCGGCCCGGCAGGACGCGGGCGGCGGCCCGCTGGTGCTGGCGCGCGTCTGCGCCCAGGGCCACGCCAATCCGCCCACCCGCGCCCAGTGCAGCGTCTGCGGGGCGGCCCTGTTGCCCGACGCGGTGCAGGTAGCGCGTCCCAGGCTGGGACGGATGCGGCTGTCCACCGGCGACCTGCTGGACCTCGACCAGTCCATGGTGATCGGCCGCCAGCCGTCGGTGTCCCGGGTCCAGGGCGGCGTGATGCCGCGCCTGGTGCAGGTGGCAAGCCCGGGCGGTGACATCTCGCGGTCCCACGTGGAGGTGCGGCTTGAGGGCTGGCACGTGATGCTCTGCGACCTCAAGGCCACCAACGGCACCGTCCTGGTCCGCGAAGGCCAACCGCCGCGCCGTCTCGCCCAGAACGAGATGGCCATCCTGCTCGACGGTGATATCGCTGAACTGGGCGACAACATCTCATTGCGTTTTGAGGAGATTCCTTGAGTTCCAAACGGCCTGTTGCGCCGCCGCCCCGCATTCCGGGGTTCACCTACATCAGCCTGCTCGGCTCGGGCGGCTTCTCCGACGTCTACCTCTACGAACAGGACAGGCCGCGCCGGAAAGTCGCCGTCAAGGTGCTGCTCTCGGACCTGAAGACCGAAGGCGCCCGCCGGCGCTTCGAGTCCGAGGCCAACCTCATGGCCCAGCTGTCCTCGCACCCGTACATCGTCACCATTTTCGAGGCGGAAGTGACGGACGACGGGCATTCCTACCTGGCCATGGAGTACTGCTCCCGGCCCAGCCTGGACGTGCGGTACCGGCGGCAGCGCTTCAGCGTTGATGAAGTCCTGGCCGTCGGCATCCAGGTGGCCTCCGCCGTCGAAACCGCGCACCGTGCCGGAATCGCCCACCGCGACATCAAGCCAGCCAACATCCTGGTGACGGACTACAACCGTCCCGCGCTGACCGACTTCGGGATCTCCGGCACCCTTGCCGGGGACTCCGACGACGACTCGGGCATGTCCATTCCCTGGTCCCCGCCGGAGCAGTTCCGCGACGGCAGTGTCGACGGCGTCATGGTGGACGTGTGGGCCCTCGGTGCCACCCTGTACACCCTGCTGGCCGGCCGCTCGCCCTTCGTCATGCCGGGGGCGGACAACTCGCAGCGGGAACTGATCAACCGGATCAGCAACTTGCCGCTGCCCCGGCTGGGCCGTCCGGACGTGCCGGAATCGCTGGAACTGGCCCTGGCCACCGCCATGGCCAAGTCGCCGCAGTCACGGTATTCCTCCGCGCACGCCTTCGCCCTGGCCCTCCAGCGGATCCAGGCTGAGCTCAACCTCTCCGTGACTCCCTTCGAAGTCCTAGAGGAACCCCAGCAGGAGGAAAGCCACCCGGACGACGGCACCGAGGAAACCCGCGTCCGCAGCATCGCCGCCATCGATCCCGAGCGCACCGGCAGCGCCCCCACCTTCCCGGCCCGCACCCGCCCCGGCTCACCCGGCGCCGGAACCGACGCCACGGGACGCCGCGGTGGTGCCCTCCCGCCGTCGTCCTTCACTCCCGCCGGCCCCGGCCAATGGCGGCAAGCCCCGGCCGTGCCCTCCATCCCGGCGGCCCCCGCCGGAGCGGCTGGCCCCGGAGCAGACGCGGCCGACGGCGGCGGCCAGGGGGAGTGGGCACAGTCCACCGTCCTGCGCGGCAGCACCGGCGCGGCGAAGTATGGGGCCCCGGTAAGGGACGACGCCGGGCCGGACACCTACACCGCCGACGCCACCGTGCACCGGCCCGTGAACGTGGACCAGCCCCAGGCGGAGCCGGCGGCAGACCATGGCAAGCGCAACCTCTGGCTCGCGCTGGCCGGCGGAACCCTCCTGGCCCTGGCGGCGGTGGTGGGCATCGTGGTGGCCAACACTGCGACCGGAACGCCCAAAGCAGTGGACACCCAGCAGGTCAGCAAGCCGCCGGCGGACGCCGTGGACAGCGGCACCGTCCCCAGTGTTGAAGGCCTCACGGCATCACGAAAGCCCGAAGATCCAAACACCATCATCTTCTCCTGGACCAACCCGCAGCCCAGGGAGGGCGACTCCTACAAATACCGCACCAAATCCGCCAAGGCGGACGGTCCCTACGAAACCACGAAGGTACCGAAGACCTTTGTTTCCGGGTTCGGCCCCACTCCCATTTGCCTGGAAGTGATCCTGGTGCGGGCCGACGGCAGCGCCTCGCCGGAAGGCCAGGACTCCATCGCCTGCCTGCAGGACTAGCCAGCTGATGATGCAAACACATTGCCCACTGAGGAGGCACAGATCATGGGGGATCTAGCAATAGATTTCTGTGGCGAATGGTACGAGCCATCGGATGAGGACATCTTCAATATCGGCCGCGAAGGCGACCTTGAAGTGGACGACAACCCGTACCTGCACCGGCAGTTCCTGCAGGTGGCCCGCTACGACGGCATTTGGTGGCTGAGCAACGTCGGCAGCATGCTGTCCGCCACCGTGGCTGACGCGTCCGGCGGCATGCAGGCCTGGCTGTCGCCCGGCGCCCGGATTCCGCTGGTGTTCAGCCACACCAACGTCATCTTCACGGCCGGGCCCACCACCTACGAGTTCGCCGTGCACCTGAAGACGCCATCCTTCCGGCAGGAAGCCCGGGAAGGCGCCAGCAGCGGCGACACCACCATCGGCCCCGTGGTCTTCACCGACGCCCAGAAGGCGCTGATCGTGGCCCTCGCCGAGCCCGTGCTCCGGCGCGAAGGCACCGGGTTCAGCACCATCCCGTCCTCGGCGGCCGCCGCCAGGACCCTGGGCTGGGCGCTGACCCGTTTCAACCGCAAACTGGACAACGTCTGCGACAAGCTGGACCGCGTGGGCGTGGTGGGGCTGCGCGGAGGCGGCGGGAAACTGGCCACCAACCGCCGCGCCCGCCTGGTGGAGCACGCCGTCACCACCCACCTGGTGACACCCGATGACCTGTACCTGCTCGAAAAGATGAGGGGCGTGGACGAAGGATGAGGATCCGGCTGACACTCCGCCGCGAACCCGCCGACGCCAAGGACCTGGCCGTCACGGTGGACGGCCTGGCCACCGTGGCCGACATCGCCACCGTGCTCTGGGCGGCCGACCCTGACCGGAAGGGCACCCCTGCCCCGGACAACCTGTCCCTGCGCATCGACGAAGCCTTCGTGGGTGCCGGCATCAGCGGCAACGTCCTGGCCCGCGAAGACAACCTGCTCGAATCGGGCCTGCGCCCCGGCTCCGTGGTGTCGCTGGCCCAGGTCAGCGGGCAGTTCCACGAACCCGGAGCCAGCCGTGGGCCTGCTGCGGCCACGTTGCGCGTGTTGTCCGGGCCCGACGTCGGCCGCGAATTTTCGCTGCCCATCGGCACCAGTTACATCGGCCGGGACCGGGACGTGGATATCCGCCTGACGGATCCGCTCACGTCCAAACGGCATGCCCGGATCACGGTGGGCGAAAGCATCGAGATCGTGGACACCAACTCCGCCAACGGCCTCCTGATGGACGGGCTGCCGGTCACGCGCGCCACCCTGAACTCGTCCGACACGGTGACCCTGGGGGACACCACCGTCACCGTGGTGCCCCTGGGGCATAATCACGCGGCAGCGCCGACGTCGCCCCTTGTGGACTTCAACCGCTCCCCGCGCGTGGTGCCCCGCTTCGACGTGCCCAAACGCGTCCTTCCTGCCGGGCCCAAGCGGCCCGATGACCAGCCGTTCCCGTACATCATGCTGGTGGCACCCCTGATGATGGGCGCGGTCATCTTCGCGGTCACGCAGAACGTGCTGTCCATGGTGTTCATGCTGATGATGCCCCTGTTCATCGTGGGCCACTACGTGGACACCAGGATGCGGACGCGGAAGCAGCAGAAGGAACAGCTCAAGCAGTTCCGGGCGTCCATGGCCGCCTTCCGGCAGGACCTCACCGAACTGCAGCAGGTGGAACGGGCGGTCCGGCTCCAGGAAGCGCCGTCGGTCAGCGACACCGTGGATGCCATCTACAAGCTCGGGCCACTGCTGTGGACGCACCGGCCCGAGCACTCCTCGTTCCTGGGCCTGCGCTTCGGGCTGGGGACCGGGCCGTCCCGCATCCCGCTGGAGGAACCCTCCAACAATGACACCGAAGTCCAGTACGCCCGCGAGATCCAGGACTGCATCAAGCAGTTCAGCGAGATCGAAGGCGTCCCCGTGGTCTCCCAGCTGCGCACCTCCGGGGCCCTTGGCATCGCCGGCGCCCGCGGCCTGGTGGACGATGTTGCCCGCGGCATGGTGCTGCAGCTCGTGGGCCTGCATTCCCCGGCCGAGGTGGTCCTGACGGCCATCACGTCCGCGCAGTCCCGCGAACGGTGGAACTGGCTGCAATGGCTGCCGCACGTGGGCTCGGGGCACAGCCCGCTGGGCGGGGACCACCTGGCAGCCGGGTCTGCCGGCGGCTCCTCCCTGCTGGCCCGGCTTGAGGACTTGGTGGACGCCCGCGAAGCGGCGGCCAAACGGACTGCCCCGGAACTGCGCCCCGGCATCGACCCCGCCAAACACGAACTCGAAGAGCCCGTCCTTCCCTCGGTGCTGGTCATCGTGGAAGACGACGCTCCCGTGGACCGCGGCCGGCTCACCCGGCTGGCGGAACGCGGGCCCGACTCCGGCGTCCACGTCCTGTGGGTGGCCACCGACATCCAGGCCCTGCCCGCCGCCTGCCGCGACTTCATGGTGGTGGACGGCGACCACGGCACCACCACTGGCCAGGTGCGCCTGGGCCGCCACACCTATCCCGTCAGCTGCGAGAGCGTGGACGCGGAACTCGCCGCCCAGCTCGCCCGGATGCTGGCCCCCGTGGTGGACGTGGGCAAGCCCGTCAACGACGACTCCGACCTGCCGCGCGCCGTGTCCTACGCGACCCTGATCGGCAAGGACTTCCTGGACAACCCGCAGTCCGTGGCCGAGCGCTGGACGGAAAACAACTCCGTGCACGCCACCGCGGTGGCGAACCGCAAGGACAACGGCACGCTCCGGGCCCTGGTGGGGTCCAAGGGCATCGAGCCGCTGTACCTGGACCTGAAGAACGAGGGCCCGCACGCGTTGGTCGGCGGCACCACCGGCGCGGGCAAGTCCGAGTTCCTGCAGTCCTGGGTCATGGGCATGGCCGCGGCGTACAGCCCGGACCGCGTCAGCTTCCTGTTCGTGGATTACAAGGGCGGCGCCGCATTCGCGGACTGCATCAACCTGCCGCACACCGTCGGGCTGGTCACCGACCTGTCCCCGCACCTGGTACGCCGCGCCCTGACGTCCCTGCGCGCGGAGCTGCATTACCGTGAGCAGCTGCTGAACCGGAAGAAGGCCAAGGACCTGCTGGCCCTGCAGCGCGAGGCAGACCCGGAAGCCCCGCCGTACCTGATCATCATCGTGGACGAGTTCGCCGCCCTGGCCAACGATGTTCCCGAGTTCGTGGACGGGGTGGTGGATGTGGCCGCCCGTGGCCGCTCCCTCGGCCTGCACCTGATCCTGGCCACCCAGCGGCCCGCCGGCGTCATCAAGGACAACCTCCGCGCCAACACCAACCTCCGGGTTGCGTTGCGCATGGCCGATGAGGACGATGCCACGGACATCCTGGGCGTCCCGGACGCCGCCTACTTCGACCCCGCCATTCCGGGCCGCGGTGCCGCCAAGACGGGGCCCGGCCGCATCCAGGGGTTCCAGACCGGCTACGCCGGCGGCTGGACCACCGACAAGCCGCAGCGGCCCCAGATCGACATCGTGGAAATGGCTTTCGGTTCCGGTCCCAGCTGGGAAGCGCCCGCCCCTGACAAGCCCGTCGCCCAGGAACCGGCCGGCCCCAACGACATTGCCCGGATGACTTCCACCATCGTGCACGCCGCGGACACCCTGGCCATCCAGCCGCCGCGCAAGCCATGGCTGGATGAACTGGCCAAGACCTACGATTTCTCGAAGCTGCCCAACCCCCGCACCGACGAACAGCTGCTCCTGGGCGTTGCCGACGATCCCGTGCACCAGGACCAGCCCACCGTGTTCTACGAACCGGACCGGGACGGCAACATGGCCATCTACGGCACGGGCGGTTCCGGCAAGTCCGCAGCCCTGCGCGGCATTGCCATTGCCGCCGCGGTCACCCCGCGCGGCGGCCCGGTCCACGTGTACGGCATCGATTGCGGTTCTTCGGGGCTGCGGATGCTGGAGGAGCTTCCGCACGTGGGCGAGATCATCAACGGCGACGACGTGGAACGCGTTGGGCGCCTGCTGCGCCTCCTGCGGGACATCGCCGAGCTGCGGTCCGCACAGTTCGCAGAGGTGCGGGCGTCCACCATCGTGGAGTACCGGAAGCTGGCCAACCGGCCGGACGAGAAGCGGATCTTCGTGCTGGTGGACGGCATGTCCGCGTTCCGGGAAGCCTACGAGCACAGCAAGCTTTCCGGGCTCTGGGACATCTTCCTGCAGCTCGCCACCGACGGCCGCACCCTGGGCATCCACCTGGTGGTGACGGGGGACCGGCCCAACGCCGTCCCCGCGTCGCTGCTCGCCTCCATCCAGCGCCGGCTGGTGCTGCGGCTCTCCAATGAAGACGACTACATCTCGATGGACGTCCCCAGGGATGTGCTCACCGCCACGTCGCCCCCGGGACGCGGGCTGCTGGACGGACTTGAAGTGCAGCTCGCCGTCCTGGGCGGCAACTCCAACCTGGCCCTGCAGGCCCGGGAAGTCCATAAGCTCAGCGAAGCCATGCTGCGCCAGGGCCTGGACACCGCGCCGGGCATCGAACGGCTGCCTGAGCAGGTGGACCTGGACGTCCTGCCCGCCGGCAGCCCGGACCTGCCGGTGATCGGCGTGGACGACGAGTCCCTGCAGCCCGCAGAGCTCATGGCGCGCGGCCCGCTGCTGCTGGCAGGCCCGCCGGGTGCCGGACGGACCGTGGCCCTGGTGACCCTGGCCTACGCACTGCGCCGGTCCAACCCCGCCACGGAGCTGATCTACCTCGGGTCGCGCCGGTCCGCCGTCGCCTCCCTTCCCATCTGGAACCGCTCGGTGGTGGGACCGGACGACCTCGCCGAGGTGGTGGAGGACCTGGTGGAGCACTCCACCGGGAATCCGGGAGCGGTGGCCTTCTTCATCGAGGGCCTGACGGAATTCACCGACACCATCGCTGAATCCGGCATGGCGCAGCTGGTGACCGCGTCGCTGAAGGCGGACCAATGGGTGGTGGGCGAGTCCGAATCCTCCACCTGGTCCAGTGCCTGGCAGCTTGCCCAGCCGTTCAAATCCGGGCGGCGGGGCCTGCTCCTCAACCCGGGGGACATCGAAGGCGACAGCCTGCTCAATACCTCGCTGGGCCGGGTGAGTCCGGACTTCATCCCGGGCCGCGGGTACGTGGTGGGACGCGGCAAAGCGCGGAAAATCCAGGTGGCGCTTCCACCGGAAAACCGGGACTGAGCAGGCCCGAAAAAGGCGGGGCCGCTGCTGCGGCGGATTTGCGGCCCCGCCCGGCGCTGTAGAAGACTACCGGGGACACCAGAAAGCCGTGGTGGGGGGCTGCGCGCATCGAAAGGTAGCAATGACCCCGTCCGCCCCGGTCCGCCACGCTGTTACGACGACGGCTTCCGCAGCTGTCCTGGCCCTGGCCTTTGGCTTCTTCCCAACAGGCCCGGCACTTGCTGCCACTGCCGACCCCACGCCCGCTCCGGCGTCGGACACCCAGGCGCCAGCCGACTGCGGATTGCTGTGCATTCCCATCCTTGCCAGCAGCCCCGACGCCGGCCCAACCGGGCGCCCACGCAAATCAAAGGATCCCGTGCCGCCGCCGGCCCAGCCGGCACCCCCGGCGGTGCCGGCCGCCCCGACTGTCCAGCCCCAGCCGGCGCAGGGTGACATCCCGCCCCCGGACCCGGCCCGGCTTCCGGCAACGGTGGCACCGGTCCCCGACGATTCCGCCCCCGAAACCCCCTCAGCGACTGCCGGCTACCGCCCGCCCACCGGCCCCTCCAGTGGACAGGACTGGAACAGTCCCGTGACCCGGACCACTGCGCCCACCAAGTTGGCCGCCGTTGCTCCCGCCGGGGGCGGGGGCCCGGACGGGCCGGCACTGGGGCCCATCGCGATCGGAACACTGCTGGTGGGTGCGTCCGCCGGAGCTTTCGCCTGGTGGAACCGGAACCGCAACCGGCTCCGGTCGCACTGAGCCTGGGTGCCTGCCACGCCGCCGTGCCCGGTGGCTGTCGGAGGTGTAAGGCAAGATAGGTCTGTGAGCACAGGACCAGGACCCGCAGAACAGACCGCCGCCCGGACCACGGCACCGCACGAGCCCGAAGCGATTCCCACCGAGGCCATCCGCGAGGAATATGACAACCTCGCGGACCTGGTCCGGAAGTACCGGTTTGCGTACTACCAGGAGGACGCGCCGCTGGTATCGGACGCCGAGTTCGATTCCCTCTTCCGCCGCCTCGAGGAGATCGAGGCGCTGCACCCGGAACTGGTGGCCAACGATTCACCCACCCAGGAAGTGGGCGGCGAGGTGTCCGCCGCGTTTGCTCCGGTGCAACACCTGCAGCGGATGTACAGCCTCGAGGATGTCTTCTCCCTGGAGGAGCTTGAGGCATGGCTGAACCGGGCCGAGGCCGGCATCGAAAAAATCGGGGACGGCGGAGCAAAGGCGGCGTGGCTGACCGAACTGAAAATCGATGGCCTGGCGGTCAACCTCCTGTACCGCGACGGCAAACTGGTGCGGGCTGCCACCCGCGGCGACGGCACCACAGGTGAGGACATTACCCACAACCTGCTCACCATCAAGGAAATCCCGCAGGAACTGCGTGGCAGCGGTTTCCCCGCCGAAATGGAAGTGCGCGGCGAGGTCTTCATCCCGTCCAAGGCCTTCGCCGAGTTCAATGAGGCCCTGATCGAAGCCGGGAAGGCGCCGCTGGCCAATCCCCGAAACGCCGCCGCCGGCTCGCTGCGGCAAAAGGATCCGGCGGAGACGGCCAAGCGGCCACTGAAAATGTTTGTCCACGGCATCGGCGCCCGGGAGGGCCTTGCCGCCGGCAGCCAGTCGGAGACCTACGGCCTGCTGAAGGAGTGGGGCCTGCCGGTGAGCCCGTACTTCGAGGTGCTGGAAGCCCGGGACGACGTCCTCGGATTCATCAAGCGGTACGGGGACCAGCGCCACAAGCTGCTTCACGAAATCGACGGCATCGTCATCAAAGTCGATGATTTCGCCACCCAGCGCGCCCTGGGCAACACCACCCGTGTTCCCCGCTGGGCCGTGGCGTACAAGTACCCACCGGAGGAAGTCCACACCAAGCTGCTGGATATCCAGGTCAACGTGGGCCGCACCGGCCGCGTCACGCCCTACGGTGTGATGGAGCCGGTCAAGGTTGCCGGATCCACCGTGGAAATGGCCACCCTGCACAACCAGGACGTGGTCAAGGCCAAGGGCGTCAAGATCGGCGACATCGTCATCCTGCGGAAGGCGGGGGACGTCATCCCCGAAATCGTGGGCCCGGTCCTGAACCTCCGGGACCAGCAGGACCCGCCGGTACGCGACTTCGTGATGCCCACCGAGTGCCCATCCTGCGGTACCCCGTTGGCACCTGCGAAGGAGGGGGACGTGGATGTCCGCTGCCCCAACGCGAGGTCCTGCCCGTCCCAGCTCCGGGAGCGCGTGTTCCACGTAGCCGGCCGGGGTGCCTTCGATATCGAGGCCTTGGGCTGGGAGGCGGCCATCGCACTGACCCAGCCTGCCGAACCGGACACCCCTCCGCTGACCTCCGAAGCCCGCTTGTTCGACCTCACCCCCGAGGACCTGGCCGGTGTCCGGATCCGGCGTGAAAAGAAGAGTAAAGGCGTTCCCACCGGCGAATACGAGCTGGTGCCGTACTTCTTCAGCAAGGGCACGGCCAAGTCGCCGTCCAAGCCCACCGCCACCACCCAGAAACTGTTCAAGGAACTTGAAAAGGCCAAGACCCAGCCGCTGTGGCGCGTCCTGGTGGCCCTGTCCATCCGCCACGTCGGTCCCCGCGCATCCCGGGCCCTGGCGCAGGCGTTCGGCAGCATGGACCGCATCCGCGCCGCGTCCGAGGAGGAACTTGCGCATGTGGACGGCGTTGGCCCCACAATTGCCGCCGCACTGAAGGAATGGTTCGCCGAGGACTGGCACGTCGAGATCATCGACCGCTGGGCCGCCGCCGGGGTCCGCATGGAGGACGAACGCGACGAGTCCATTCCGCGCACCCTTGAGGGACTGACCGTGGTGGTCACGGGCTCCCTGCCCAACTTCAGCCGCGACGAAGCCAAGGAAGCCATCCTGCTCCGCGGCGGCAAGGCGGCCGGCTCCGTTTCCAAGAACACCAGTTACGTGGTGGCCGGCGAAAGTGCCGGCAGCAAGCTGGACAAGGCAGAGCAGCTGGGCGTCCGCGTCCTGGACGAGGACGGGTTCCGGCAACTGCTTGACGGCGGCCCGGCGGCCGTGGGGGATGCCGCGGCAAGAGATGCCGTGGAACCGGGCGGGGATGACGAGGGCAACGAAGAGGCGACCGCACCTGCCTCTGCAGGGGAGGACACAGTACAGGACAGCACCGTGGAGGAGAACGCATGACGTCCGCAACGGAATTGCTGGAGGTAGCCAAACAGGCCGCCGCGGCAGGCGCTAAAGTCCTCTCCGGCCGTGACGGCAACGCCCTGGACGCGAGCAACAAGGGAGCGGCCGGGGACTGGGTCACGGCCTTCGACCTGGCCGCGGAAAACGCCGTACGCCGCGTCATCACCGCTGCCCGCCCGGGCGACAGCATCACCGGCGAGGAACAGGGAACCACCCGGGCCGCCGACCCCACCGGTTACCGCTGGTCCATCGACCCCCTGGACGGCACCACCAACTTCATCCGCAACATCGTCTACTACGCCACCTCCGTGGCGGTTGCCGATGCCGACGGCGTCTGGCTGGCCGGCGTCGTCAACGCCCCTGCCTTGGGGCGGGTGTACTACGCGGCCCGCGGCCAGGGCGCGTGGCTGGACGAACGCGGCATTGTCACCAGGCTGGACGGACCGGTTCCGGGCCGCGCCGGGCAGATCCTGGCCACCGGGTTCAGCTACGAGCCCGATGTCCGCGCCCAGCAGGCGGCCGCCTTCGGTACTTTGATGGATGGCTTTGCCGATGTCCGCCGGCTTGGTTCCGCCGCCCTGGACCTGTGCATGGTGGCGGACGGAACCCACGATGCCTACGGCGAGCGGGGTCTGAATGAGCATGACTTTTCAGCCGGCGCCCTGATCGCGGAGGAGGCCGGCTGCTGGGTGCGCAGGCCGCGCCTGACGAGCCCCCTCGACGGCGGCCCCACCGATGGCGAACGCCTGGACGCCTGGACCTGTGCCGCCAGCCTGGAGCTGTCCGGCAAGTTTCCGCTCTGAGTGGGCATGGGAACCAGCCTCATCGAAAGAGCGGGGCCACCCGTTCTGATAGTTCTGTCACGGAAAGTGCCTTCCTGCCGTACGGCGCCCCGGCCCGCCACTAGCATTGACGGGTGCAGCCGCAGATAACCATCCGTCCCGCCGTCGAGGCCGACTTCGCCGCCATTGCCCGCATCACCGGAGATTCGTATCTTTCGGCAGGCTACTTCGACGACGCCGCGCACCCCTACATGGTCAAGATCATGGACGTGGCATCCCGCGCGGAGCAGGCCACCATCTGGGTGGCGGAGCGGGACGGAGCTGTCATCGGTTCCGTCACGCTGGCGCTGGCGGGGGAGCCGTACGCGGATATCGCCCTGCAGGATGAGCTGGAATTCCGGATGCTGGTGGTGGACCCTGCCGTGCAGCGCAGCGGCGCCGGCAAAGCCATGGTGGACGCCATCATCGGCCATGCCAGGACCCTTCCCGGCATCCGTGCGGTGGCCCTCACCACCGGTCAAACCTGGGAAAGCGCGCACGGGCTGTACCGCAAGACCGGCTTCCAGCGGGTGCCTGAGCGGGACTGGCTGGTCCCCGGAACCGACATAAAACTGCTGGTTTACCGGCGCGACCTGTAGCAGCCCTACAGTGGTGGCGACCCATTCCAGCTTTGAAAGGCCCACCCATGCGCAAAACCTTCGGCAGCGGATCCGTCTGGGAACAGACCCTCGGCTATTCCCGCGCCGTCCAGGTGGACAACACCCTCTACATCTCTGCCACCGCAGCCAGCGGTGACGACGGAATCGTGGGGGATGACTTCTACACCCAGACCCAGTACATCCTGCAGAAACTCGGCAAGGTCCTGGCGGATGCCGGTTTCGGCTACGGGGACGTGGTGCAGTCCAAGCTGTACCTGACGGACATCAGCAAATGGGAAGAGGCCGGCCGGGCCCACGGCGAAGTGTTCGGCGAGATCCGCCCCACCCTCTCCCTGGTCCACGTGCTCCCGTTCCTGGACCCGAAGATGCTCGTCGAAATCGAACTGGTCGCGCAGAAGAGCGAGTAAGTTTCCGGCCCTACCGTGCCGGCAGGCCGTAGCGGTGCTCGGGCCTGCCGGTGGTGCCGTAGCGGAGCTGGATGTCCACTGCGCCGTCGTCCGCCAGCGAGGACAGGTACCGCTGGGCGGTGGCGCGGGACACGCCCACCCGGGCGGCCACCTCGGCGGCAGAGTACTGCTCGCCGGGGGCCAGCGATTCCAGCACCGCGGCCTCCGTTGCGGAGCGTGGTTTCGACGACGGCGTGACGTCCCCCGGAATCAGCGCGCGTTTGGCGCGCTCCACGGCGTCCTGGTCCAGTGCCCCCGGCTGGCCCAGGAGGCGCCGGTACCGGGCATAGGAACGCAGCTGCTGGGACAGTGACTCCGCCGTGAAGGGCTTGAGCAGGTATCCCAGTGCGCCGCGGCGGAACGCGACCCGGACCGACGCGGGATCAGACGCGGCACTGAGGATGATCGTGTCCACGTCCAGCTGCTGCAGCAGGTCCAGGCCGGAGGCGTCCGGAAGGTACACATCCAGCAGCACCAGGTCCGGCCGCAGGCTGTGGATCGCCTGCAGGGCCAGCGACGCCGTTCCGACGGGCGCCAGCGCCAGGAACCCCGCCACCGAATCCACGTAGGCGGCATGCAGCTTGGCCACGTGGAAGTCGTCGTCCACGATCAGGACCCGAAAATCGTCAGCCATTCTTTTCCTTTCCGGCTTCCCCCGTGGTCTTCGCGGCAGGGCTCCCTGCCGTCGTGTGCGGAAGGGTGGCCATGAACACGGCCCCCGGGCCACCCCTGGCCCCGCGGTCCAGCACCTTCACATCGCCGCCCCGGCGCCGTGCCAGCTGGCGGGCCAGCGCCAGCCCGAAGCCCTGGCCGCCGCCGGCGCGGACCGGGCCGGAAGCGGTGGTGAAACCTTCGGCAAACACGGCCTCCGTGTCGGTGCCTTCTGCCAGCCCGTCACCGGAGTCCGCCACCACGACGTGCAGCGTGCCGCCGTCGTCGCCCGGCTCATCCAGCACCTCCAGTTCAACCCAGCGGTCCGCGGACGAGCCCGCCACGGCGGCGTTGACGGCGTTGTCGAGCAGGTTCCCCAGCACCGTGGTCACGTCCTGGGCCTCCGTCACCTGCCCGCGGACCAGGGTCTCCGGCCCGATGCGCAGTGCGACGCCCCGTTCGTCGGCCTCCACGCCCTTGGCGCCCACGAAGGCCTGCAGGTACGGGTCCTGCAGCAGCTCGGCCTGGTCCACCGGGAACTTCAGCGGGCCGGTGGCGGCGAGCCCGGCCAGGTAATCACGCGCCTCCTGGTGCTGCCCGATGCCCAGGAAGCCGGCAAGGGTGTGCAGCTGGTTGGCGAACTCGTGCCGCTGGGCGCGCAGCGCGGTGGACATGGTGCCCACGGCGTCGAGCTGCCGCGTAAGCTCCTGCAGTTCCGTCCGGTCACGCAGCATGACCACCCAGCCCAGGTCCTCCCGGCGGTGCAGGGCTTTGCGCGCATTCACCACCAGCACCCGGCCGCCGGCCACCAGCTCGAGGGCATCCTGGTTTGATCCGCCGGTGGCAACCGCCGGGCCCGCAACCCCGGTCCCGGGGCGCGTGAGGGACTTCAGCTGTTCCGGGACGGGCGCGTCCTCCCAGCGGGATCCCGACAGGTCCGGCAGTCCCAGCAGCCGCTGCGCGGCGGCATTGAAGACGCTGACCCGGCCGTCGGCACTGACACCGATCACGCCGTCGTCCACGCCCTGCAGCACCGCCACCTGGTCATGGACCAGCGTGCTGATCTCTTCCGGTTCCAGGCCCAGGGTGAGGCGCTGCAGGCGCCGGCGCAGCAGGAAGGAGCCCAGGACGCCGGCCAGGAGGGCGCCCGCGGCGGTCAGTGCCACGGGCCCGATGTCCCGGGCCACGCTCTGGGCCACGGTTTCCATGGAGTAACCCACACTCACCTCGCCCACCACCGCGCCGGTGCCGGGTGCGTAGACCGGAACTTTCGCGCCGGCGGACGGGCCGAGTGTTCCGGTGTTCCGGGTGGTGACCTCCTGCCCGGACAACGCCTCGGAGGGGTCCGTGCTGACCTTCTCACCGAGCCGTTGCGGATCCGGGTGGGCCAGCCGGATGCCCGTTTCGTCCGTGATGACCACGAACAAGGCGCCGGTCCTGGTCCGCGCCGCCTCGGCGGATGCCTGCAGTGGCCCGGCCAGGAGCTCTGCTGCCGGGGGAGTGCCGGGCTGTCCGCTGATGGCCAGCACATCGGCACGGACCTCCGGGTCGGAGGCAACGGTCCGGGCCAGCGTCAGGGCCTGGTTCTCCGCATCGCTGCCCACCCGGTCATACGTCAGCCACGCGTGCACGGAGGTGCTCAGCAGCACCACCAGCAGCACCACGGCCAGCTGCAGCAACAGCGTCTGGGTGGAAAACCGCAGCGGCTGCCGGGGCGCGGAACGCTGCATTCATCCTCCTTGACGGGTGGCGGCGGGCCATGGTTTCGGCGCCTAAGCGCTGTGAGCACAATGAGCAAAATGCTCCCAATAAGCAGTATGCCAATCAATTGAGCCAAAGGCACTGCCGTGACGGCCGCCACCCTACAGTCTGTAGCACGCGTCACACCGCTGTGCCGCTGTTCACAAGAAGGAGCCGGCTGTGCTGGTAATACTTGGATTCGCCATGATCGCGGTATTCATGGTGCTGATCATGACGAAGAAGTTGACGCCAGTGCTGGCGTTGATCATTGTCCCTACTGTTTTCGGCCTGTTCGCCGGTGCCGGCCTGGGCATCGGCGACATGGTGATGGACTCCATGAAGTCCATGACCTCCACCGCGGCCCTGCTGATGTTCGCCATCATCTACTTCGGCCTGATGATCGACGTCGGGCTCTTTGACCCGCTGGTGAAGTTCATCCTCCGCAAGCTGGGCAACGACCCCGCCAAGGTGGTCCTGGGCACCGCCATCCTGGCCGCCGCCGTGTCCCTGGACGGCGACGGGTCCACCACCTTCATCCTCACCACCGCCGCGATGCTGCCGGTCTACCTGCGCCTCAAGATGAGCCCCGTGGTCCTCACCTGCGTGGCCGGCCTGGCCAACGGCACCATGAACATCCTGCCCTGGGGCGGCCCCACGGCCCGCGCCGCCACCGCCCTGAAGATCGACGTCAACGACGTCTTCGTCCCCATGATCCCGTCCCTCGTGGCCGGCCTGGTGGTCGTCTTCGCCTTCTCCTGGCTGCTCGGCCTGCAGGAACGCAACCGCCTCCGCGCCACGGCCCCCGAGATCTGGGGCGTGCCGGACACTGCGGAAGAGTTCGACGGCGGC
Organism: Pseudarthrobacter sp. LMD1-1-1.1; assembly: GCF_040676255.1. Lineage (NCBI taxonomy): Bacteria > Bacillati > Actinomycetota > Actinomycetes > Micrococcales > Micrococcaceae > Pseudarthrobacter > Pseudarthrobacter sp. LMD1-1-1.1. The sequence continues at coordinate 414,518 of NZ_JBEGHP010000023.1, forward strand.
ACCTCCACAGGTGCCTCAGGCACCGGCGCTTCCGGAACCGGCGCTTTTGGAAGTGGCCGCCGAAAGGGCGGCAACCCCGGCGGAGCAGCCCCCGCCGGTGGTTCGGTGGCGGTCCTGGACCGCACCGAAACCCTGGTGGACGAGCACGACTCCGCCATGGCGGACACCGCGCTCGACCCCAACCGCAGCACCCTGCGCCCCAAGCTGTTCTGGTTCAACCTGGCCCTGACCGTCGCCGTCATGGTGGTGCTCGTCGCCAACGTCATCCCGCTGCCGTTCGTGTTCATGGTGGGCGCAGCAATCGCCCTGCTGGTCAACTTCCCCAAGGTCAAGGACCAGGGCGCCCAGCTGATTGCGCACGCACCGTCCATCGTCGCCGTGGTCAGCATGGTCATGGCCGCCGCCGTCCTCACCGGCGTCCTCAAGGGCACCGGCATGGTGGAAGCAATGTCCGCGTGGCTGGTCCAGATCATCCCCACCTCCATGGGCCCGTTCATGGCGGTCATCACCGGTGTGCTCAGCATTCCCATGACGTTCTTCATGAGCAACGACGCGTTCTACTTCGGCGTCCTGCCCGTCCTCAGCGAAACCGCTGCCCACTACGGTGTCGGCGCCGCTGACATGGCCCGTGCCTCCATCACCGGCCAGCCGTTCCACCTGCAGAGCCCGCTGGTTCCGGCCATCCTGCTGCTGGTCTCGCTGGCCAAGGTGGACCTGGGCGACCACCACAAAAAGGTCCTGTGGCGCACCGCCGTCATCTCCCTGGTAATGCTCGGAGTCGGCATGCTTACCGGAGCCATTGGAATCGGCTAGTCTATAGCTGCCCGTGCTCCTGTCCCCGAGGCAGGCCGGGTATCGAAGGTGCCCGTCTGACGCCCGCTGGGGGATGTCAGACGGGCATCTGCGTTTCCGCACTAGACTGGATCGGAAAACAATTCGAACTTTGCAGGGGAGATCCATGGCTGCGATCAACCGTGACGACGTCGCGCATCTCGCGCGGCTCGCTCACATCGAGATGAGTGCAGAAGAGCTGGACAGGATGGCCGGCGAGCTCGCCGTCATCGTGGATTCGGTCAAGTCCGTCAGCGAGGCCGCGGGGGACGACGTCCCGGCCACCTCGCACCCCATCCCGCTGACCAACGTGTTCCGTGAGGACGTCGTGGGACACACCTTCACCGCGGAACAGGCTCTCTCCGGCGCCCCGGACTCCGACGAAAACCGTTTCAAGGTTCCGGCCATCCTGGATGAGGCATAGACATGACTGAAAAGAACACCAGCGCCGGCACCCTGATCCGGCTGTCCGCCGCACAGCTTGCCGAGAAGCTGCGCGCCGGCGAAGTCACCGCCGTCGAAGCCACCCAGGCCCACCTGGACCGCATTGCCGCCGTCGACGGGAAAGTCAACGCCTTCCTGCACGTCAACGCGGAAGAAGCGCTCGCCGTCGCCGCCGAGGTGGACGCCATCCGCGCCGCCGGCGGAGCGGAAGCAGAAGCACTGCACTACCTGGCCGGCGTCCCCATCGCCGTCAAGGACCTGATCGTCACCATCGGCCAGCCCACCACCGCCGGCTCGAAGATCCTCGAAGGCTGGCACAGCCCGTACGACGCCACCGTCGTCGAACGCCTTCGCGCCGCAAAGATGCCCATCCTGGGCAAGACCAACCTGGACGAGTTCGCCATGGGCTCCTCCACGGAGCACTCCGCCTACGGCCCCACCCGCAACCCCTGGGACCTGGACCGGATCCCCGGCGGCTCGGGTGGTGGCTCCGCTGCCGCCGTCGCCGCCTTCGAGGCGCCCCTGGCCCTGGGCACGGACACCGGCGGCTCCATCCGCCAGCCCGGCGCCGTCACCGGAACCGTTGGTGTGAAGCCCACCTACGGCAGCGTCTCCCGCTACGGCGCCATCGCCATGGCGTCCTCCCTGGACCAGATCGGCCCCGTCACCCGCACCGTGCTGGACTCCGCGCTCCTGCACCAGGTCATCGGCGGCCACGATCCCCGCGACTCCACCTCGCTGCCCGAACCCCTGGCGGACCTCGTTGCCGCCGCGAAGACCGGCAACGTCGAGGGCCTGCGGATCGGCATCATCAAGGAACTGCACGGCGAGGGCTACCAGGCCGGCGTCGAAAACCGTTTCAACGACGCCCTGGAGCTGCTCAAGGAAGCCGGCGCGGAGATCGTTGAGGTCTCCTGCCCCAACTTCCAGTACGCCCTGGGCGCCTACTACCTGATCATGCCGTCCGAGGCCTCATCCAACCTGGCCAAGTTCGACGGCGTCCGGTACGGCCTGCGCGTCCTCCCCGAAGATGGCCCCATGACCATCGAACGCGTGATGGGTGCCACCCGCGCCGCCGGCTTCGGCGACGAAGTCAAGCGCCGCATCATCCTGGGCACCTACGCCTTGTCCGCCGGTTACTACGACGCCTACTACGGCTCGGCCCAGAAGGTCCGCACGCTGGTGCAGCGGGACTTCGAGGCCGCCTTTGCGCAGGCTGACGTCCTGATCTCGCCCACCGCCCCCACCACGGCGTTCCCGCTCGGCGAAAAACTGGACGATCCGCTGGCCATGTACCTCAACGACGTCGCCACCATCCCGGCCAACCTTGCCGGCGTCCCCGGCCTGTCGCTGCCTGGCGGCCTGGCGGACGAGGACGGGCTGCCTGTCGGTATCCAGTTGCTGGCCCCGGCCCGCGAGGACGCCCGCCTGTACCGGGTGGGTGCGGTCCTTGAATCGCTGCTCGAAGCCAAGTGGGGCGGCCCGCTGCTGGCCCAGGCTCCCGACCTTGCCGTTGCCGGAACCCTCGAAACCCAGGAGGCAAAATAATGAGCACTGATGACATCCTGAGCTTCGAAGAGGCCATGGAGAAGTACGATCCCGTCCTGGGGTTCGAGGTCCACGTGGAGCTGAACACCAAGACCAAGATGTTCTCCTCCGCCCCCAACGTCTTCGGCGACGAGCCCAACACCAACGTCAACGAGGTGGACCTGGGTATGCCCGGCGTCCTGCCCGTGGTGAACAAGACGGCCATCGAGTCCTCCATCAAGATCGGCCTGGCGCTGAACTGCAAGATCGCCGAATCCTGCCGCTTCGCCCGGAAGCAGTACTTCTACCCGGACACCCCCAAGAACTTCCAGACGTCCCAGTACGACGAGCCCATCGCCTACGACGGCTACCTGGACGTCGAGCTCGAGGACGGCACCGTGTTCCGCGTGGAGATCGAGCGCGCGCACATGGAGGAGGACGCCGGGAAGCTGACCCACATGGGCGGCGCCACCGGCCGGATCCAGGGCGCCGACTTCTCGCTGGTGGACTACAACCGTGCCGGTGTTCCGCTGGTGGAAATCGTCACCAAGCCCATCGAGGGCGCCGGGTCCCGTGCACCGGAACTGGCCAAGGCCTACGTGGCGGCCGTCCGGGAGATCGTGAAGAACCTGGGCGTGTCCGACGCGAAGATGGAACGGGGCAACGTCCGCTGCGACGCGAACGTTTCGCTCCGCCCGCACGGCCGTGAGCGGTTCGGCATCCGTTCCGAGACGAAGAACGTGAACTCGCTCCGCGCGGTGGAGCACGCCGTCCGCTACGAGATCCAGCGCCACGCCGCTGTCCTGGACTCGGGTGAACCGGTGATCCAGGAGACCCGCCACTGGCACGAGGACACCCGCACCACCACGTCCGGCCGCGCCAAGTCCGACGCGGACGACTACCGCTACTTCCCGGAACCGGACCTGGTTCCCGTGGTGGCCTCCCGGGAATGGGTGGAGGAACTGCGCGCCACCCTGCCCGAGCCGCCGGCCGAGCGCCGCAAGCGCCTCAAGGCCGACTGGGGCTACTCCGACCTCGAATTCCGCGACGTGGTCAACGCCGGCGTCCTGGACGAGATAGAGGAAACCATTGCCGCCGGCGCCACCGCATCCGTGGCCCGCAAGTGGTGGATGGGTGAGATCGTGGGCCGCGCCAAGGCTGCCGACGTCGACCCCGGCCAGCTGGGCGTCGAGGCTGCCACGGTGGTGGAGCTGAGCCGCATGGTTGAGGCGGGCAAGATCAACAACAAGATGGCCTCCCAGGTGCTGGACGCCGTGCTCGCCGGTGAGGGCACCCCGGAGGAGATCGTGGAGAAGCGCGGCCTCGCCGTCGTATCCGACGACGGGCCCCTCCTGGAAGCCATCGACGCCGCACTCGCCGCGCAGCCCGGCGTCGCGGACAAGATCCGTGGCGGCAAGGTGCAGGCCATCGGCGCGATCGTGGGCGGGGTCATGAAGGCTACCCGTGGACAGGCCGACGCCGGCCGCGTGAAGGAACTGATCCTGGAGAAGCTGGGCGTCACCGTCTAGTACACCCCTGCAGGACCCAACTGGGTAGCGCCAGGTGTCGTTTTGAACCCTCATAACGACACCTGGTGCTACCCAGTTCCGCGTTAAGTACTCAGGCGGCGCTCAGTGAAACTACCCGTGGTTGGGCGCCTGCGGCGGACTTACACTGGAGCCCACAGGGCGCCGGTGCCCTGGCTGCGTGCGGGAGGAACAACCATGGTGGTCCGGGAACCTATGAGGATGCGCAAGGCGGTGCTGGCCGGTGCCGTGGCCGTGGCACTTACCGGGACAGGGGCCGCCCTCGCCTGGTCGGCAACCGGGACGCCCGCACCCACGCCGTCGCCCTCACCATCATCACAATCAGCGCCCGGCAACTCAGGCAACGCCCCGGGGCCACATAAGCCCGGCAAGGCCGAGCGCGGGCAACTCCTGCACGGCGAAGGCGTCGCCAGGAAGCCCGACGGAACCTACCAGACGGTCCTGGAACAGAACGGGACCGTGGAGTCGGTCAGCGATACCGCCATCACCGTCAAGAGCGGGGACGGCTTCTCCCAGACCTACACCGTCAATGGCGACACGAAGGTGACCACGATTCCCCCGGCAGCCAATCCAGGTGGAACGCCCAGCCCGGAAGCAACGCCCAGCCCCGGTGGAAAGTCCGACGACGGCAAGCGGCTTAAGCCGACGGACGGGACCATCGCGGACATCGCCGCCGGGGACACCGTGCGCATCGCCGGCGTCAAGGACGGGGACAAAGCCACGGCCACGCGGATCGTGAAGGGCGCCGGTGACGGGCCCGGCCTGGGGCTGGGGCGTGGGTTGGGACGCGGGCCGGGCCATGCGCCGGGTAACGGCCAAGGACTTGGACACAAGATGGGCAAGGGCAACCACCAGGACGGCCAGGACTCGTAGCCTCCAGTACGCCGGCCCGGCTTAGCCCTGTTTCACCAGCCCCGCCATGATGTCCTCCAGCGCCTCGCAGACCATCACCACGGAGCGGCGCTTGAGGTTCTCCGGCCGGGCCAGCAGGTCGATCCTGCGGCGGGTGCTGATCCCCTCCAGGGGTCGCAGCACGATGTCCGGGTTCAGGACCGGGCCCGCCGTGTATCTGGGGAGCAGCCCCACCACACCGCCGGCGGCCACGAGTGCCGCGACGGTGGAATAGTCGTTGATGCGGTGCACGATATTAGGCTCGCGGCTGGAGACGGCGGCGACGGCGGACAGGACATCGGCGGGGGAGTAGCCGGGGTGGCTGGTCACCCAGGCCTCTGTACCGACGTCGTCCGCCGTGACCGTCTCCTGTTGGGCCAGGGGATGGCCGGCGGGCAGCGCCACGTCCAGCGGCTCATGCGCCAGCGGGATCACCGCAACCCGCTCCGCCGGCCAGCGGGGACTGTGGTCCATGCGGTGCGCCAGCACCAGGTCGTACCGGGCGGTGAGGGCCGGGAAGTCCTGTTGCGCGACGTCCTCGTCGGACAGCTCGATCCGCGGGTGCTCCGGCCGGTCCAGCATGCGGGCCAGCGGCGCGAACAGGGCCTGCCCCGCGCTGTGGAACCCGCTGACGGTCACCCTCCCGGCGGGCGAGCCGTGGTAAGTGCCCAGCGCGCCGCGGGCGTCGGCCATGGCACTGACGACGGCGGCGCCCGCGTCAGCGAGAACCTGGCCGGCTTCCGTGAGCACCAGGTTCCGGCCTTCCTTGCGCGTCAGCGGCACCTCCACGGTGCGCTGCAGGTGCGCCAGTTGCTGCGATACTGCCGACGGGGTGACCATGAGCGTATCGGCCACGGCCTTCACACTGCCCAGGGCGCCCAGTTCCCGCAGGATTTCAAGCTGATGAACCTCCATACGTCCACTCTAATCATTAGGACTGCTACATCGTCGATTGAGAAAATCCCTGTTGTGCTAAAGCATCGGCAGGGCTTCAATGGGGACGTACCCCGCAGATTGAATGCCAAGCAGTAAGGATGCCAATGAAGGCCCTGTATAAAGCCGGCCCCCACGCCGGATTCGAGCTCGTCGAACGGCCCGAACCCGCAGCAGGCCCGGCTGACGTGAAGATCCGGGTCATGACCACCGGAATCTGCGGCACGGATCTGCACATCCAGTCCTGGGACGCCTGGGCGCAGGGGATCATCGAAGCCCCCCTGATTGCCGGCCACGAGTTCTACGGCGAAGTGGTTGAAGTGGGCGAGGACGTCCGGGAGGTCAAGGTCGGGGACAGGGTCTCCGGCGAAGGCCACGTGGTCTGCGGCATCTGCCGGAACTGCCGTGCCGGACGCCGCCAGATGTGCATCCACACGGTCAGCGTGGGAGTCCAGCGCGATGGCGCCTTTGCCGAATACGTCGTGATCCCCGAAACCAATGTCTGGGTCCACCATGATCCCTCCGTCACGCCCGAACTCGGTGCCATCTTCGACCCCTTCGGAAATGCCGTCCACACAGCACTCAGCTTCCCGCTGGTGGGCGAGGACGTGCTCATCACCGGCGCAGGCCCCATCGGCCTCATGGCCATCGCCGTGGCCCGCCACGCCGGAGCGCGGAAGATCGTCATCACGGACGTGTCCCGGCCGCGGCTGGACCTGGCGCGGCAGCTCGGAGCCGATCTTGCCATCGACGTCTCCACCACCCGGGTGCGGGACGCCCAACGTGAGCTGGGCATGCGCGAAGGCTTCGACGTCGGAATGGAAATGTCCGGCCACCCCTCGGCCCTGCCTGAGATGATCGACAACATGAACCACGGCGGCCGGATCGCCATGCTGGGCCTGCCCAGCCAGGAGATCACCATCGACTGGGGCAAAGTGGTCACCCACATGCTCACGCTCAAAGGCATCTACGGCCGCGAAATGTACGAAACCTGGTACGCCATGAGCGCCATGCTCGCCTCCAACCCAGTGCTGCACGCCGGCATCTCCGCCGTGGTGACGGACACGCTGGCCGCCACGGAATGGGAAAAGGGCTTCGAGATCGCCCGCAGCGGCGTGGGCGGCAAAGTTGTCCTCGACTGGACCCGACTGTAAGGAACCCCATGTACACCTCCATCAAGGACCAGCTGCGCGAAGAACTGGACGGGATCCGCACCGCGGGACTGTACAAGACCGAACGCAGCATCAGCTCGCCCCAGTCCAGCCACATCACCGCCGGGCAGATTGGCGGCCCGGGAGCTGATGTGCTCAATTTCTGCGCCAACAACTACCTGGGCCTGGCTGACCACCCGGACATTATCAGCACCGCCAAGGCCGCCATGGATGAGCGCGGCTTCGGCATGGCCAGCGTCCGGTTCATCTGCGGCACCCAGGACCTCCATCTGGAACTGGAAGCCAAGGTCTCCGCGTTCCTGGGCACCGAGGACACCATCCTGTTCTCCAGCTGCTTCGATGCCAACGGCGGCGTGTTCGAGTCCCTGCTGGGCCCGGACGACGCCGTGATCTCCGATGCGCTCAACCACGCCTCCATCATCGACGGGATCCGCCTCTGCAAGGCCCGCCGCTACCGCTACGCCAACCAGGACATGGCCGAACTCGAGGCCCGCCTGCAGGAGGCGCAGGGCGCCCGCCGGACACTGATTGTCACTGACGGCGTGTTCTCCATGGACGGCTACCTGGCCCCGCTTGAGGCCATCTGCGACCTCGCCGAAAAGTACGGCGCCATGGTCATGGTGGACGATTCCCACGCGGTGGGCTTCATCGGCGCCACCGGTGCGGGCACTCCCGAGCACGCCGGCGTCTCTGACCGGGTGGACATCTACACCGGCACCTTCGGCAAGGCTCTGGGCGGAGCGTCGGGCGGGTACGTCTCCGGACGCGGGGAGATCGTGGCCATGCTGCGCCAGAAGGCGCGGCCCTACCTGTTCTCCAATTCCCTGGCTCCCGCCATTGTTGCCGCGACCCTCAAGGCGCTTGACCTGGTGCAGAACTCGGCCGACCTCCGCCGCCGCCTGTTCGAAAACGCCGGGCTGTTCCGCCGCCGGATGACCGAGGAGGGCTTCGACCTGCTTCCCGGCGAGCACGCCATTGTCCCGGTCATGTTTGGCGACGCCGTCGTGGCGGCCAAGGTGGCGAACCGGATGCTGCAGCATGGCGTCTTCGTCACCGCCTTCAGTTTCCCGGTGGTTCCGCGGGGTGCCGCCAGGATCCGGGTGCAGCTCTCCGCTGCGCACTCAGCGGACGACGTCGAAGCGTGCGTAGGCGCCTTCGTCGCCAGCCGGGCCGAGGCAGCAGCCTGACGGGACTCCCCGACGGCGGGGTTTCAGTTCGCTGGAACTCTGTCAGGATGGACGAATGGCAGCACACTACGATGTCCTGATTGTGGGCGGCGGCATCGCCGGCCTGTCCCTCGCGTCCGCCCTCGCCGGCCGCTGCAGCGTTGCGCTGGTGGAGGCGGAGCAGGAACTGGCGTACCACACGTCCTCCCGCTCCGCCCGCCAGCTGATCCCAAGCTACGGGCCTCCCGTGGTGCAGGAGCTTACCGTCCGGACCCTTGAGTTGCTCGCAGCCCGCGACGCAGAATCGCCCGAACCCGTCCTGACGCAGCGCAGTTTCATGCTGGTGGGCTCTGCGGAGGATGTCGCCGCGGAGGCCAGCGGGCACATGCAGTCCATTGCCGTGGACCGTGCCCTTGAGCTGTGCCCTGCGCTGGTCCCGGGAACCTTTGAAGCCGCCGGACTGGATACCGGCTCCTTTGGCTGCAACGCGCCCCTGCTGCTGGAGGACCACCGCAAGCGGGCGCTCGCCGCCGGAGCCGACATCATCACCGGTGCCCGCGTTCATTCGGCACAACGGCTGGGTTCCGGGTGGCAGGTGGGTGCCGGTGCAGAGGGTTTTGAGGCCGGGGTGCTGGTCAATGCGGCAGGCGCCTGGGCGGACGAACTGGCGGTGCTTAGCGGCGTCGAGAAGCTGGGACTCCAGCCGTACCGGCGCACTGCGGCGATTGCCGCCGTCGACCATCCCTTGCCTGCCGCCACCCCCATGGTGGCAGCGGCGGACAACACGTTCTATTTCCGGCCGGACGGGCAGGACGTGCTGATTTCTCCCTCGGAGACTGTGCCCAGCGGGGCCGAAGATGCGCGCCCGCGTCCCGGCGATGTGGAACGCCTGGTGGAAAAGCTCAATGCGTTCACCAGCCTGGGGATCAGCGGCATCCGACGGGCATGGACGGGCCTGCGCACGGAAGCCGCGGACGGGGTGCCGGTGGCCGGGTTCGATGCCGAGGCTGCCGGGTTCTACTGGCTGGCAGGGCAGGGCGGCTATGGCTTCCAGACCTCTGCCGCGATGGCCGAGCTGGCAGCGGGGCAGATTCTTGCCGCGCTGAACTCTTCCGGCGGTGCCGCCCTTGCTGATGGGGGTGCGGACGGTCCGGAATCCCGGACAGCACAGGCCCTGGCAGCCACACGCTGGTCCATCCGACGCTGAAGAATGATTCCATGAGCACCTTGATCACCAACATCGCCGAGCTGATGACACAGGACCTGGAACACCGGGTCTTGAAGGACGCGGCGGTGGTGGTCGAGGGCGAACGGATCTCCTGGATTGGGGCAGCGGCCGATGCTCCCGCCGCGGATGACGGGGTCGATGCCGGCGGCCGGGCCATGCTGCCGGGGTGGGTGGACTCGCACAGCCACCTGCTGTTCGCCGGGGACCGCACCGCAGAATTCGAGGCACGGATGGCGGGGGAGGCCTACGCCGCCGGCGGCATCGCCGTCACCATGGACGCCACGCGTGCCACGTCCGATTTCGACCTCACCCGCCTGGCCATGGGGCGGGTGGCCGAGGCCGTATCCCAGGGCACCACTTACCTGGAAACCAAGACCGGCTATGGACTGGACGTTGAGCATGAGGCCCGGAGCGCGCGCATTGCCTCCACCATCGCGGACCAGGTGACCTACCTCGGCGCGCACCTGGTGCCTGTCGGGCAGGATCCGGAGGCTTATACGGACCTGGTCTGCGGGCCGATGCTCGCCGCGGTCCGCCCGTACGTCCAGTGGGCTGACGTCTTCTGCGAGGAGGGCGCGTTCAACGCCGAGCAGTCACGCCGTGTGCTGGTGGCCTGCCGTGACGCCGGGCTGGGGCTGCGCGTGCACGGCAACCAGCTCGGTGAAGGCCCCGGTGTGCAGCTCGCCGTGGAGCTGGGCGCGGCCAGCGTGGACCACGTCAACTACCTTGCAGCGCAGGATGTGAAAGCGCTGGCTGCGTCCTGGTCGGGCTGGGACCCTGCCGTGGGGACGGGGGAGCGGGGCACTGTTGCCACCTGCCTTCCTGCCTGCGACCTGTCCACCCGCCAGCCGTTGGCCCCCGCCCGCGAACTCCTCGACGCCGGTGTGCAGGTGGCCTTGGCATCCAATTGCAACCCGGGCACGTCGTACACCAGCTCCATGGCTTTCTGCGTGACGACGGCCGTGCTCCAGATGCGCCTCAGCGTGCACGAGGCTGTCCGTGCCGCCACCTACGGCGGCGCCCTGGCGTTGCACAAGGAAGCCGGCCGGGATGCCGACGGCGAACGCGCCGTGGGGTCCATCGCCGTCGGACACCGGGCGGACCTGCACTTACTGAACGCACCGTCCGCGACGCACCTCGCTTACCGGCCGGGGATGCCGCTGACGTACGCTGTCTGGCGGGCCGGAACCCGGGAACGGTAATCAAAGGCACCACTTTGATTGTTCCTGATTGTTTCCCTAGGGTTATAATCAGGAAACGTCATCAGGAGTGGTGGCTGATGTATCGAAAGGCCCGCTTGTATGACGCGCACCGACCGGCTGACGGCGATTCTCGACCTGCTGGCCAGGACCGGGCAGGTGGAGGTTGACGAGATCGTCAGCACCCTCAACGTTTCCCCTGCCACAGCCCGGCGCGACCTGGACAGCCTTGCCAAGCGCCGCCTGTTGACGCGGACCCGCGGCGGCGCCACCACGGGCGCCCTCGCATACGACCTGCCCGGACGTTACAACCGCGACGACCATGCCGAAGCCAAGGAACAGATCGCGCAGTGTGCCTCTGCCTTGATCCGGCCGGGTGCGGTGATCGGTCTCTGCGGTGGCACCACCAGCACCGCCCTTGCGCAGATCCTGGCCACCCGCGAGGACCTGAACGCACCCTCAAACCAGCCGACGCTGACAGTGGTGACCAATGCCATCAACATCGCCGGCCAGTTGGCGGTGCGGCCCAATATCAAGGTGATGGTGACCGGCGGCATCCTGAACCCGCGGTCGTACGAGCTCGTGGGCCCTTACACGGACATCATCATGCAGAAGGTGGTGCTGGACATCGCCTTCATCGGTGTCAACGGCATCGACCCAGAAGTGGGACCCACCAACACGGGGGAGGGGGAAGCCTCTGTCAACGCCTTGCTGGCTTCCCGCGCCCGGGTGTCCTACGTCCTGGCTGATTCCTCCAAAGTTGGCGTTCGGGCTTTTGCCACCATGGATGGCTATGACTTCACCCGGCTGATCACCGATTCCGGCATTTCTGCGCGTGACAAGGCAGCGTTCGAAGCCAACGGCACGGAAGTGATCGTCGCACCCGCCTAAACCCCTTGGGCGGTGCGCGGCCCGCGTACCGTGCTGTCCAACATCTGCAGCTCCATCAGGCCGGATCCAGAAACTGAAGGCAAGATGGGAACATGCTGGTTCCCTCCCGCCGTCAACTGCGGCTCGAAGTCTGGATCGTCCTGGGCCTGTCCCTGGGCCAGTCCGCTGTCTACTCCGTGGTGCAGCTGCTCGACAAGATGACCCGCGCCCCGCTGGCCGAGGGCACCTCCACCCTGAACCGGTCGCAAAGCACCCGCGAGTACTTCGACCTCACCTACCAGCTGCTGGACATCATCTTTGCGCTGGTTCCAGTACTGCTGGTTCTCTACTTCCTCACCGACCAGCGGCAGGCTTCGCCCGGCAACGCACGCAACTCCGGTTCGGCATTCCAAAAGCTCGGATTCAACTTCGCCCGGCCCGGGAGGGACCTCCTGCAGGGCGTCGGGCTCGCCGCGCTGATTGGCGTACCGTCCCTGGGGCTTTACGCGGCCGGCCGGGCCCTCGGCATCACCACCGCCATCATTCCCAGTGCACTGGACTCGTATTGGTGGACTGTTCCGGTCCTGATCCTGTCGGCGATGCGCCATGCGGTGCTCGAGGAAGTCATTGTGGTGGGCTACCTCCTGGACCGCTTCGGCAAATTCGGCTGGAGCACGCCCCTCGCCATCGCCGTCAGCTCGCTGCTGCGCGGCAGCTACCACCTCTACCAGGGCTTCGGGCCCTTCATTGGAAACGCGGTGATGGGGGTGGTCTTCGCCTGGCTCTACACCCGCACCAAGCGCGTCATGCCATTGGTCATCGCCCACGCGCTGCTGGACATCGTGGCATTCGTCGGCTTCAGCCTCTTCGGTAAGGCCGTGGGGCTGGGATAGCGCCGCCGCGGCCTGGCAGTGGGGCTTAGGGGCTACCTGAGCGGCACAAGTGCTGCGTCCCCGCAATGCCCAACACCACCCACATTCACATGCCCAGCAGCAGCTGCCAGTCCGCCTGCGGGTCAGCGGGCAGCTCGAAAAACTTTGCATGGAACTCATCCCACAAGGGATCAGTGGGGCAAAGCTCGCCGGGGTCCACCATGTTCTCACCTGGCGGTTCTTCGACAGGCGGATCAGGCCACACCGGCATCCCCGCAAGGAACTCTTGCCACAACGGATCCTCCGATAGGTGCGGCCCGCGCCATGGTGGCGCCGTAGCCGGTGGAACGGTGTCACTAAGCCGGGCAGTGTCATCAAGTCCAGCCATGGATCCGGGCCGAGCTGATGCTTCGACGGGCGCCGCAACAGCATCGACCGGCAAGCTTCCCGATGGCCACTGGGCCGGTTCGGGGTCGGGGTGTTCTGGGTTGTAGTGCCTGCCTGTGGGTGAGGTCCAGCCGGGTGGTTCATTCTTGTTGGCCGGATCTGGCGTCCATCTGGTGTGGTGTTTGAGCCGGTGGTGTTTGGGGCAGAGTTGGGCCAGGTTGCTGACGTTGGTGGTGCCGCCGTGTTGCCACGCTTGTAGGTGGTCGGTTTCGTTGTCGGGGGTGCGGTTGGTGCAGCCGGGGAAGGTGCACTTGGCATCGCGCAGCCTGATCCAGCGTTTGATGGCCTCGGTGAGCCGGTAGTTTTTCCGGCCGATCTCCAGTGGTGCCCCGTCGCGGGGGTCGATCAGGACCCGGTAGAACGATTCCGCCCCGTCGGCGACAAGTTTCCGTGCCATGGACGCCGGGATTGGTCCGAAGCCGTCCAGTAAGGCGGGTTCGTCGGTGGCTCCGAGGAGGGCGAACACGGGCACGGTGACCAGGACATCGGCCCGCGGCGCAGGGACCTTCCCGACCCCGGTGACACCCTCCGTGCCCTGAATGCCGAGGCCGGGACCGTCTTCCTCGGCGTGGCCGGCGCCGAGGAGCAGCGATGCTGCGATGTCGGGGCGGAGTTGGGTAAGGGTGCGGGGTTCGTCTGGTCCCTGGAGGCCGCGGGCGGTCGCGGTGGTCCGGTTCCAGATAGCGCACGCGGTGTCCCCGGGCAAGTAGAGGGAGATCCAGGCCATACCGTCCTTGTCCGGGGTGTATTCCATCCGCCGGTCAGCCACACCCTTTACATGGCGCTTCTCGATCGAGTCGGGGTGGTGGCGTTCCCGCCAACCACGCACCTTCGCCCGGAACCGGGACGGAACAAGCTCGCCGGGGGCCGCGCCGCGGGCGGGCTGGGGTGCAGCCGGGTCGAAGAAGTGCGCCACCAACGCCAGGGCGCCCTCGGTGGTGAGGCCTTCAGTCTCATCGGCGACAATCCGGGCGTGCTGCCAGGACATGTCCCCGGCGGACAGTGCATCGAACACCAGCGGCAGGGAGCAGATCCGGCGTGAGTGCTCCACCAAAGCGCCCGCGGCCGCCGAGCTGATGGTCAGCACCCCGGCGATCTCCTCCACCACCGACATGTCCGCGTAAGTGCGGTCCTGGACAGTGGCGTCCGGCGGCGTCATCGCCTGCTGGAAGGCAACGGCTTCGGCAGTATCCAGCGCCTTCATCGCGGCGAGCTGCGCCTCCAGCCGGGCCGCAACCTCCAGCCGTTCCAGCCGGATCTCATACCGCCGTTGAAGCACGTCAACACGGGAACCAATGCCGGCGCCGGCAGCCAGGGAAGTATCTTCGAAATCCAGCGCATCGATGGCAGCAACAGAGGCACGAACACCCTCCAAAACCACCTCAACACCACCGCTGATTCCCATGCCCACATCATCCAACGAGGCACTGACATCCAAAGTGTGCACGGTTCATGCTGGCGTCCTTCATAGCGGCGCAGGGGGCAGCTTCTTAAATTAATTCGGCCGCCATTGGGTGGTGACGCCGTTGTCACCACCCAATGGCGGCCGAAGTTTGCCCGGGCACAACCCGGGGACCTCCCCGAAGTGATCCGGGGAGGAACGGGGGAGGGTCAGATGGTGACGGCTCCGTTGGCGGTTTCAAAGGTGACCGAGAGGATGCCCGGGGTTCCGTGCGGGGCGACCCACTCCACCGCAACGTCCTCGAGCGGCTTCTCCACCGGCTCACCCAGCCACTCGGTGACGCGCGAGGCGGAACCGGCGATGGTCAGGCAGCTCATCTTGAGGTTGCTCTCGTACGCGTGGGACGGGTGGAGCGAGGGATCGCCCTCCCACTTGAGCATGTACGGCACCTGGGGATCGGCGATGAGGCCCAGGATGCCAATCTGCTTCCAGACCAGTTCGCGGCCGTCCGGGAACTTGCGGTTGCCGTTCACGGCGGCGCGGCCCAGGCGTTCCTCGAAGGGGGCGAGGTCGTCCACTTCGACGCACCAGCCCATCCAGCCGCCACCAGCAGCGGAGCGGGCACGTACTGCCTGTCCGAACGGTGCCTTGTCCGATGCCGGGTGGTCCAGGACCTCAACGACTTCGAGGTACTTGTGGCCGGCGAGCGGGATGATCATATTCCGGGTTCCGAAGCGGGGGTGTACGCCACCCTTCACTGCCTCAACGCCGAGGGCAGTTGCAATACGTTCGGTAGTGGCCGCGAGGCCCTCGTGTTCACAGGCGTAAGAGACGTGATCCATGCGCATGCGAACATCTTGGCACTTTGTGATCAGGCTCTCAGCTAAGGGCACCCTTACTAGTATTTGTGGCGCCCGGCGCCCCCGTTATTCGGCCGAGACAGTGGCCGGAAGACCATGTTCGTCACAATGCTGTCCACGGCAACCGTCCGGTTCCTAGACTGGGCCCAGGTCATGAGTGCCAGCGCCAAGCCCCGGCTCGCTGGCCGGCAACCCTCCATCCGCGGTGGGGTGCCCCGGGTGAAGACCTGGCTCCCCGGCAACAGCCGGGAGCAAGCGCGGCCCGTACTGCCGGTGAGCATGCCGGGCCCATGTCAAAGGAGATTTGGATGTCCAACGGATGGTCCTTCGAAACCCGCCAGATCCACGCAGGCCAGGCGGCGGACAGCGCCACGGGGGCCCGCGCCCTGCCTATCTACCAGACCACGTCATTCGTGTTTCCCAGCGCTGAAAGCGCCGCCAACCGTTTTGCCCTGGCTGAACTTGCGCCCATCTATACCCGCATCGGCAATCCCACCCAGGATGCCGTCGAGCAACGGATTGCCAGCCTCGAAGGAGGCCTGGCCGCGCTGCTGCTGAGCTCCGGGCAGGCCGCCGAAACCTTCGCTGTCCTGAACATCGCCGAGGCAGGCGACCACATCGTGGCCAGCCCCAGCCTTTACGGCGGAACCTACAACCTGTTTGCGCACACGCTGAAGAAGTTCGGCATCTCGGTGACCTTCGTGGCCGATCCGGACAACCTGGACCAGTGGCGCGATGCCGTGCAGCCCAACACCAAGCTCTTCTTCGGTGAAGTGGTGTCCAACCCGCGCCAGGACGTCCTGGATATTGAAGGCATCTCCGAGGTGGCCCACCAGGCCGGGGTTCCGCTCATTGTGGACAACACCTTGTCCACGCCGTACCTGATCCGCCCGCTGGAGTGGGGTGCGGATATTGTCCTGCACTCGGCCACCAAGTACCTGGGCGGCCACGGCTCGGCCATCGCCGGTGTCATCGTCGATTCCGGCAAGTTCGATTTCGGCAAGGATCCGGAGCGGTTCCCCGGCTTCAACACCCCGGACCCCACGTACAACGGCCTGGTCTACGCCCGCGATCTCGGTGAAGGCGGCGCACTCGGCGCCAACCTCTCCTACATCCTCAAGGCCCGTGTGCAGTTGCTGCGCGACCTCGGCTCAGCCGTCTCGCCCTTCAACGCGTTCCTGATTTCCCAGGGCCTGGAGACGTTGAGCCTGCGGGTGGAGCGCCACGTTGCGAACGCCACGGAAGTGGCGCGCTGGCTGGAGGCAAGGGACGACGTCGAATCCGTCGCCTACGCGGGGCTGCCCTCCAGCCCCTGGTACGAGCGTGGCCGCAAGTACGGACCCAAGGGGACGGGCGCCGTCGTGGCCTTCAACCTGGCCGGCGGGGCAGAGGCGGGCAAGCGCTTCGTCGACGCCCTGGAGCTGCATTCCCACGTGGCCAACATCGGCGACGTCCGCTCCCTGGTCATCCACCCCGCGTCCACCACGCACAGCCAGCTCTCGCCGGAGCAGCAGGTTGTGGCCGGCGTGCACCCGGGCCTGGTCCGGCTTTCCGTTGGCCTGGAGCACATCGACGACATCCTGGCCGACCTGGAGGCAGGCTTCCGGGCAGCCAAGGGCGCCGACGCGTAGCCCCAAACGCGAGCGTCGCAGCATGTGCCGGCCGGCGAACCGGGAAGTCACAACCAGTCATACTCTTGGCCTGGAGTGGGGGGTGTTTCGTACACTCGAACCAGGTCATGAGTGCCAGTGACAGCCCCGGCTTGCTGGCCGGCAACCCTCCATCCGCGGTGGGGTGCCCCGGGTGAGGACCTGGCCTGCCGGTCAGACGACGGCAGGCAAGCGCGTAGAAGAGGTCTTGCCATGACGGTTACCGTCGCCCGAACCACCATCCCCCAACACGGAATCGTCCGTTACGCCTCCATCGGGGGACTGGAACTCGAAGCCGGGGGATACCTCCCGGACGTCACCCTGGCCTACGAAACCTGGGGGACGCTCAACGCGGACGCCAGCAACGCCATCCTGATCGAGCATGCGCTGACCGGCAGCACCCACGTGACCCGCGGCGACACCGACGAAGAAGGCTGGTGGGAACAGCTGGCCGGCCCCGGCGCTCCCGTGGACACGGACCGCTTCTTCGTGGTGTCCATCAATATCGTTGGCGGCTGCTACGGATCTACGGGCCCGTCATCGCCCGCGCCGGACGGAAAGCCCTGGGGCTCCAGGTTTCCCCTCGTCACGCTGCGCGACAGCACCGTTGCCGAGGCAAGGCTCGCGGACCAGCTGGGCATCAAGAGCTGGTTCGCCGTCCTCGGCGGATCCATGGGCGGCGCCCGCGCCCTGGAATGGGCGGTGACGTACCCGGAAAGGGTGCAGCGCTGCGCGGTGATCTCCGTGGGAGCCGCCAGTACTGCCGAACAGATTGCCTTCGCGCAGGCCCAGACGCTGGCCATCCGGCAGGACCCCAATTTCAACGGCGGGGACTACTACGGCGGTCCGTGCCCGGAAGACGGGCTGGCGCTCGCCCGGCGCATCGCCCACATCACCTACCGGTCGGCTGCCGAACTGGAAGGCCGCTTCGGCCGGGCACCCCAGGCGCCCGAGTCGCCCCTGCAGGGGGAAGTTCTTGCCTCCCGCGGCCGCTACCAGGTGGAAAGCTACCTGGACCACCAGGGCAACAAGCTGGTGAAGCGCTTCGATGCCAACAGCTATATCGCCCTGACCGAGGCACTGATGAGCCACGATGTGTGCCGGGGACGGGGAACCTTGACCGAAACCCTCGCCGCCTCCACGGCACGGTTCTTCGTGGCCGCCGTCGACTCGGACCGGCTCTATTTTCCGTCGCAGTCCCACGAACTGGCCCAGGCGCTGCCCGGGGACGTGGACGTCCATGTCATCCAGGCACCGATCGGGCACGACGGGTTCCTCACCGAGATCGGGCAGTTGGGCGGCCGGCTGCGGAACAGCTTCCTGGTCTAGGCGCCGCCTGGCGCACAGCCCTTAATGTGCATTCCTGCAGATGCGTTCTGCACTAATCGGCGTTGAGGTTGCGCCGCAGGCAGACCATACTCATCGAATCCGGCTTTCGTGGTGTGCATCACACCCGTCTGCCATTGACTGGTCCCCGTGGTGTCGACGACGACGCCGAAGGAGTTCGCATGAGTACGGAAAGCTCCGCCGCAAGGCGTACAGAGGAAACCGACGTCAAGGCCTCAGGCCTTAAAAAAGTGGTGACGGCCTCCATGGCCGGCACGGTCGTGGAATGGTACGAGTTCTTCCTCTACGCATCGGCCGCCACCCTGGTGTTCGGGAAGGCCTTCTTCCCCAACGCCGGCACGGAACTGGACGGCATCATCGCCGCCTTCCTCACCTATGCCGTCGGTTTCGTCGCACGCCCTATCGGCGGCATCGTCTTTGGCCACTTCGGCGATAAGTTCGGCCGCAAGCAGCTGCTGCAGCTGAGCATCATCCTGGTGGGGGTCTCCACCTTCCTCATGGGCTGCCTGCCCACCTTCGGACAGATCGGCTACTGGGCGCCCGCGCTGCTGGTCTTCCTGCGGTTCGCCCAGGGCTTCGCCGTGGGCGGGGAATGGGGCGGCGCCGTGCTCCTCGTGGCAGAGCACAGCCCCAGCAAGTCACGCGGCTTCTGGGCCAGCTGGCCGCAATCGGCAGTGCCGCTGGGCAACCTGCTGGCCACGGCCGTGCTGTTCGTCCTCTCCTCCACGCTGACGCAGGACGCGTTCCTGGGCTGGGGCTGGCGCGTGGCGTTCTGGCTCTCCGCCGTGATCGTCATCATCGGTTACTACATCCGCACCAAGGTCAACGACGCTCCCATCTTCCTGGAGGCCCGCAAAGAGGTGGACGCCGGCCACAAGGGCTACGGCGTGGCCGAGGTGTTCCGGCGCTACCCGCGCGGCGTCTTCACCGCCATGGGCCTGCGCTTCGCGGAAAACATCCTCTACTACCTGGTGGTCACGTTCTCCATCACCTACCTGAAGACGGTGGTGCAGGCTGACACCACGCGGATCCTCCTGCTGC
This sequence comes from Pseudarthrobacter sp. LMD1-1-1.1, assembly GCF_040676255.1. Taxonomy (NCBI): domain Bacteria; kingdom Bacillati; phylum Actinomycetota; class Actinomycetes; order Micrococcales; family Micrococcaceae; genus Pseudarthrobacter; species Pseudarthrobacter sp. LMD1-1-1.1. Next base: position 433,944 of record NZ_JBEGHP010000023.1, read on the forward strand.
TGCTCCTTGCGCACGCCGTCCACTTCGCCGTCGTGCCCATGGTGGGAAAGCTGTCGGACCGCTTCGGCCGCAAGCCCGTCTACATGGCCGGCGCCATCATGGGTGCCACCTGGGGCTTCTTTGCCTTCCCCATGATGGACACCAAGAACGATGTCATCATCCTGGCGGCCATCATGATCGGCCTGGTGTTCCACGCCTTCATGTATGCCGGGCAGCCCGCCATCATGGCGGAAATGTTCCCCACCCGGATGCGGTATTCCGGCGTCTCCCTGGGATACCAGGTGACGTCCATCGTGGCGGGCTCACTGGCGCCGATCATCGCCGCGTCCCTGCTGGGTACCTACAAGTCCTCCGTCCCGGTGGCGGTGTACCTGCTCATCGCGTGTGCCATCACCGCCGTCGCGGTCTTCTTCCTGAAGGAAACCCGGGGCATCTCGCTGCACGACGTTGACGCGGCCGACGCCAAGGGCACGGCAGACCTGCTCGCTGCCAGCAAGAAGTAGGCACATGAAAGCCACCGTCCTCTATTCCACCGTTCCCGCCCCGGCCGGCGCCGAGGGAAAACAGAGCTACGCCGAGTCCCGGCCCCTGCTGGTGCAGGAGCTGGAGCAGCCGGAGCCGCGCGCCGGTGAGCTCGGAGTCTCCATCACCTACTCGAGCCTGTGCCATTCGGACCTGTCCGTCGTGGACGGTTCACGCGTCCGGCCCCTTCCCATGGCCCTTGGACATGAGGCCGTGGGGCGGGTGGTGTCCGTGGGCGACGGCGTCTCCGACGTATCCGTGGGGGACCATGTGGTTCTGGTGTTTGTGCCCAGCTGCGGCCAGTGCCGGGCCTGCCTTTCCGGCAGGCCCGCGCTCTGCCACCGGGCAGCCGAGGTGAATGGATCCGGAGACCTGCTCCATGGTCCGGCACTGTTGCGGACGCCGGCGGGGGAGCGGATCAACCACCACCTGGGCGTTTCCGCCTTCGCTGACTACGCGGTGGTCGCGCGGGAATCAGTGGTGGTGATTGACGACGACGTCCCGGACACCGTGGCGGCGATGTTTGGTTGCGCCGTGCTCACCGGAATGGGAGCGGTGTTCAACACCGCCGGAGTGGGCCCCGGCCAGTCCGTGGCAGTGTTCGGCCTGGGTGCGGTGGGACTGTCCGCTGTGATGGCGGCCCGCCTGGCCGGGGCCGCCAGCGTCATCGCCATCGACCCCAACCAGGGGAAGCACCAGCTGGCCCGCGACGCCGGGGCCACCGCGGTAGGGACGCCGGAGGACGCGGGGCGGCTGATTGAGGAAGCAGCCGGCGACGGAGTCGACGTCGCCATCGAAGCGGTGGGCTCGGCCGGTGTCATCGCATCCTGCCTGCAGCGGGTCACCAGGGGTGGCGCGGTGGTCTCCGTGGGCCTGCCCCACCCCTCCGCAGAGTTGACGGTGCCGGCCCTGCAGTTCGCCGGGGCCGGCAAGCGGCTGCTGGGCTCCTACATGGGCGACGCCGTTCCAGCGCGGGACATCCCCAGGTACCTCGGGTACTGGCGGGACGGCAAACTGCCGGTTGAGCTGCTGCACACCGACACCCGGCCACTCAGCGAGATCAACGAGGGCCTTGATGCGCTCGCAGCGGGACAGGTAGTGCGGCGGCTCTTCCGGGCCTGAACTGTCAGGCCCGGTTCTTCACCCGGCCCGGCTCCTCACCCGGCGAGCAGCAACGAGCGCTCCTTCACCTCGTCCTTCAGGGCCGCGATCACGGCCTGCACCCGCGCTGACCGGAGCGACTCCGGCCGTGCAACGGCCCAGATGGGCAGCTGGCGCTCAAAATCACCTGGCAGGACGGGGACGAAATCTTCACGGTCTCCCACCATGAAGTTCGGCAGCAGCCCAATGCCGGCGCCCTGGCGCACCGCCTCCACCTGGGCGAACACGCTCGTGGCCTGGAAGCTTGTCCTGGGCGTCGGAAGCTGTGATGACCAGCGGGGCCCAAGCTCCGCCACTTGGAGCGCAGACTCCACGTAAGAGACAAACGCGTGCTGCCCCACGTCGTCGAGCGTTTCCGGCAGGCCGTGCTGCGCGGCATAGCCGGGGCTGGCGTAGAGGCGCAGGTAGTAGTTGCTCAGGAAGATGGTCTGCGCGGTGCTGACGTCGGCCCGGCCCACCACGATCTCCAGGTCCACCCCTGACCGGTTCTGGCTGACTTTCCGGGTGGCGCTCAGCATTTCGATGTTCAGCTGCGGGTTCTGCTGCTGGAGCCGCACCAGCGACGGGGTGACGAACACGGCTCCCACTCCATCGGTCGTGGCGACCCGGACCAGGCCGGCAAGGGCACTCTGGTCCTGGCTGATCAGGCCCGACAACGAGCCAAGGGTGCTTTCGATCGCCTCCGCCGCCTCTACCGCGGCCGCACCAAGCTTCGTCAATTCCCAGCCGTGCGGGCTGCGCTCCAGGGTACGCCCGCCCAGCTGTTTGTCCAGGGCCAGGATGCGGCGGGAAATGGTGGTGTGGGTGGTGCCCAGGGTCTCGGCCACCGCATTGAACCGGCCCAGGCGCGCCACGGTCAGCAGGATGAGCAGGTCGTCGGGGCTGGGCAACCGTCTCGAATCCACGGGCGGCCTTCCTCTTGTGTGCATCAATGCACAGAGCGTCTGTAATTTTTCCCCTTGATTGCACTCTAGCAGGGTGTGATCGTAGACACAGACATGCCGGCAGGAACGCCGGAATGGAAGCAAAGGAGCTTACGCATGGCAGTTATCGGATGGATCGGCCTGGGCAACATGGGCGGCCACATGTCGGTGAACCTGGTGAAGGCCGGGCACGATGTGCGCGGCTTCGACCTTAACCCCGCGGCACTGGCAGCCGCCGAGGCAGGCGGCGTCAAGCGTGCAGCCAGCATCGCCGAAGCGGTGGACGGCGCGGACGCCGTGTTCACCATGCTGCCCAAGGGTGAACACGCCCGCGCCGTCTACCTTGGGGAGGACGGTGTTCTGAAGCATGCGGATACCCGCACGCTGCTCATCGACTCCTCCACGATCGACATCGCCTCCGCGCAGGAACTGCACGACGCCGCTGCTGCCGCCGGCTTCCGCTTCGTGGACGCCCCGGTGTCCGGCGGAATGAGCGGTGCCGAGGCCGGAACCCTGACGTTCATGGTGGGCGGTGAAGAGGGTGCCGTCAAAGACGCCTCGGGCTACATCGGGCCCATGTCCGGAAACATCATTCCCACGGGTGGCCCCACCACGGGCCAGGCAGCCAAGATCTGCAACAACCTGATGCTTTTCATCAACCTCGCCTCCACCGCGGAGGGTGCGGTCCTGGCTGACCGGCTGGGCCTGGACAAGCAGGTCTTCTGGAACATCGCCTCGGTCTCGTCGGGGGACTCCTGGGCGCTGCGGACCTGGTACCCGGTCCCCGGAGTGGTTCCCACCGCGGCCTCCAACAACGACTTCGCACCCACATTCACCACCGAGCTCGCGAACAAGGACATCGGCCTGGCCATCAGCGCCGCCGACGACACCGGCACGCCGCTGGAGATTGGCAAACATGTCCAGCAGCTGTTCCAGCGGCTCATTGACGCCGGTGATGCGGGCAAGGACTGCTCCATGATCATCAAGCTCGTGGACGGCTCGCTCCAGCCCGCCGACGGGACGCCGTCCAACTAACCGCGCCGTCCAACGCAGACACGCAGTCCAACCAACCATGCCGCAAGAACCGCAGGAAAAGAGACATCCTTGGAAACCATTCCGCACTACATCAACGGCGCCCGCGTCACCGATGCCGACCGCTTCGGTCCGGTCTTCAACCCCGCCACCGGCCAGCAGGAGAAGCAGGTGGCGCTCGCCTCGGCGGCACGGACAGAGGAAGCCATCGCCGCAGCCCGCGCCGCGCTGCCGGCCTGGCGGGCCACCAGCCTGGCCAAGCGCACCACCATCTTCTTCAAGGTCCGCGAGATCCTCACCCAGCGAAAGTCCGGGCTCGCGGCGATCCTCACCAGCGAGCACGGCAAGGTCCTCTCCGACGCCGAAGGTGAAATTGCCCGCGGCCTGGAGAACATCGACTTCGCCACAGGCCTGTCCCACATGCTCAAAGGCGAACGCTCGGAGCAGGTCTCCAGCGGCATCGACGTGCACTCCGTCCGCCAGCCGGTGGGCGTGGTGGCGTGCATTACCCCGTTCAACTTCCCGGCCATGGTGCCGCTGTGGATGATCGGCAGCGCCCTGGCGTGCGGCAACACGGTGCTGCTGAAGCCCAGCGAGAAGGATCCGTCGGCGGCCGTCTTCATCGCAGAGGCCTTCGCCGAGGCGGGCCTGCCGGCCGGGGTCCTGAACGTGGTCCAGGGGGACAAGGAAGCGGTCGACGTCCTGCTCGAGCACCCTGAGGTGAAGGCAGTCAGTTTCGTGGGCTCGACCCCCGTGGCCCAGTCCATCTACAAGCGGGCAGCTGATCACGGCAAGCGGGTGCAGGCCTTGGGCGGCGCGAAGAACCACATGGTGGTGCTTCCCGACGCCGACCTGGACATGGCTGCCGACGCGGCGGTTTCCGCCGCCTACGGTTCCGCCGGTGAACGCTGCATGGCCGTCAGCGTCCTGGTGGCCGTGGGCAACATCGCCGACGACCTGGTGAAGGCGATATCCAGCCGCATGGCAGACCTGAAGATCGGTGCGGGAACCGACCCCGCCTCGCAGATGGGTCCCCTGATCACCGCGGAGCACCGCGACCGGGTGGCATCCTACGTTTCAGGTGCCGAAGGCGAAGGGGCCACCGTAGTGGTGGACGGCCGCTCCCAGCAGTTCGACTCCGACGGGTTCTTCATTGGGGTCAGCCTGGTGGACCACGTCAAGCCGGGCATGAAGGTGTACGACGACGAGATTTTCGGCCCCGTCCTGTCCGTGGTCCGGGTCGATACCTACAGCGACGCGGTGCAGCTGGTCAATGACAACCAGTTCGGCAACGGCACGGCCATCTTCACCCGCGACGGCGGGGCGGCGCGGCAGTTCGAGTTCGACGTTGAGGCAGGCATGGTGGGCGTCAACGTCCCCATCCCGGTCCCGGTGGGCACGTTCTCGTTCGGCGGCTGGAAGAACTCGCTGTTCGGCGACACCCACATGTACGGGCCCGACAGCATCCGGTTCTACACCCGCGGCAAAGTGGTGACCACCCGCTGGCCGGACCCCTCCACCTCCGTGATCGACCTGGGCTTCCCGCAAGTGGACTAGGCAAGTGGATTAAGCACCACCACCTGGCACGCGGATTAAACAACACCAGACCGGGTTAAGAAACAACAGGCCGGGGACCGTCATTCGGTCCCCGGCCTGTTGTGTGGAGGGGCTGCTAAGCACCAGGGCGGCTAGCCGTTCATGATGTCGCCGCGTCGCTTCATGTACTCCTCCATGGACAGCTCACCGTTGCTGTACTGCTGGTCCAGCTCCGCGAGTTTCCGCGCCCGGTATCCTTGCGGGCCCGAGGGTGGCGGGGGAGTGGCGGGTCCGGAAGACTGCTCCCGTCCCTGCTGCTGGTAGGGCGCTTGGTACGGCTGCTGCTGGTAGGGCGGTTGGTACGGCTGCTGCCGGAACGGCGGTTCCTGCCCGAAGCCCTGCGACCCAGCGCCATAACGGGGGTCCGTCATGGGCGGCTGCCCGTACTGGTACGGCACGGGCGGCTGGCCCTGCTGGCCGGGCCGGCCGAAGCCGCCGGAGAAGTAGTCCTGCTGGGTGTACCCGTCGCGCGGCTGGTTGCTCTGCGGCCCGGCGGAACCGGGGAACCGGCCATAGCCCGGGAACTGGTTGGAACCAGGGAACTGGTTCGGACCCGGAAACTGGCCGGGCAAGCCCTGGCCCCGGTCCCGCCGAGCCATGGAACGCCGGTACGCCCGCATGGCCATGGGGACAACGAAGGACAGGATAATGATCCAGAAAAACAAGCTGCTCACGGTGCCGCACCTCTCGAGTGTTGTCCTTCCAGCCTAACCCCGGAAGCGTTACCGGCGGCTGGGTTCCGAGGTTCCCAACGGACCCTCGCCGGAACCCAACGGGACGCCCGGGCCGAAGATGGGACCCGGCGTCGGCCGCTTTGCCATGACGCCGTCACCCGAGGACTGGCGCCGCAGCCGGCGCAGCACCCACGGCACGAAATATTCGCGTGCCCACACGAAGTCCCCGCTCCGGGCCTCCCGCCACGTGCGCGGCGGCAGCGGCTTGGGCTGCAGCGGTTCCAGCGAATGCTGAACGTTCAGCGCGTCCAGCACCATCGCGGCAATCGTGTGGTGCCCCAAGGGGGAGAAATGCAGGCGGTCCTGGTCCCACATCTGCGGGTCGCTCAGCTGCCGCAGCGACCACATGTCCGCGATGACCGCGTCATGCCGGGCCGCCACCGTCCGCAGGTTCTCGTTGTAGATGGCCACCTTGCTGCGGATCCTGCCCAGCACGGAGGAACCCGTGTCCGGCCCGTTGAACAGCACCACCGTGGCGCCGCCCATGGACAGGATCTGGACCACGGAATCGAGTTTCTCGGCCAGGGCGTCAGGATCGCCGCCGGGGCGGATGAGATCGTTCCCGCCGGCGGAGAGGGTGACCAGGTCCGGCTTCAGCTCCAGGGCCGGGGCCAGCTGCTGGTCCACGATCTGCTGCAGCAGCCTGCCGCGGACGGCAAGGTTGGCATACGCGAAATCCGGCTGGGTGCGGCCCAGCTCTTCGGCAACGCGGTCGGCCCAGCCGCGGTGGCCGCCGGGGCTTGAGGGTTCGGGGTCGCCGATGCCCTCGGTGAAGGAGTCGCCCATCGCCACATACCGGGTCCAGGGGTGGGAACCGGGGTGCGCGGACGGGGTCTGGATGGCACTTGCGTCAGTCACGGTCCTATCCTGCCTTCCGTCTTGCTGCCTACGCGAACGTAGGTTGTTACTTTCCGGTAACTGTAAGAATGGAAACCATGACTGACGCCGAAGTATTTCCTGCCCCCGTTGTCCTTTGGTCCCATCCGGAAGACCAGCGCGCCGGCAAGCCGCTGCTGGTGCTGCTCCACGGCTACGGCGCCAATGAGCAGGACCTGCTCAGCCTGGCCGACCTGCTGCCCGGGGACTTCGCGGTCGCCTCGCTGCGGGCGCCGATCGCCATGGGCCCCGGCTTCACCTGGTTCCCGCTGACGGCCTCGATCGAGTACTCGCTGGAACGGGTCAAGAAGGCTTCGGCCTACGTGCTGGAGTGGATCGACACCATCCGGGTGGGGCACCCGTCCGTCACCCTGCTGGGTTTCTCCATGGGCATGGCGATGGCCACCACGCTCCTGCGCCAGCGGCCCACGGACTTCGCCGCCGTCGTCGGACTGTCAGGCTTCGTGGTCGACGCCGCCGATGACCCCACGTTCAAGGACGCCGAGCTGGACGGAACCGTGCCCATGTTCTGGGGCCGGGACCAGCAGGACCCCGTGATCACCCAGGACAAGATCGAGTTCACCATGGGCTGGGTGCGCAAGCACGTCAAGCTCACCAAGGTGCTGTACACCGGCATGTGGCACGGCATCAACCAGCAGGAGATCGGGCACGTGGGGGAGTTCCTCACCCACGAAGTGCTCAACAAATAGGACGTACGACGGCGCGCGGCGGCTTGGGCGCCCCCGGCGCCCCGCCGGCGCCGTCAGTCAGCGTTGGGCGCGACCACCCGGACGCTCTGGCCGTTGACCGTGACGGTGTCTCCGTTGTGCAGCTGGCGGCCACGGCGGTCATCGATCTCGCCGTTGACCTTGACCAGGCCGTTCTTGATGAGCTCAGCGGCCTCCACCCCGTCCTCAACGAGGTTGGCGAGCTTCAGCAGCTGGCCAAGCCGGATCATGGTGTCGCGGATGGGGACGTCCTCAATGGGGTTGCTCATAGAGCAATAATGCCTGAACTAAGGTGGATTCAATGACCTCCCCTTCGCGCCTGCCGGTACTTGCAGGCCTGCCCCTGGCCGTGGGTTCCGGCCTGGCCATCCCCGTCCAGGGCCGCATCAACGGGGCGCTGGGCGCCCGCCTCAATGACGGAATCGCCGCGGCGGCCGTGAGCTTCAGCACAGGCCTGCTGGTCATGATCGTCATTTCCCTGGTCCTGCCGCGGGGACGGGCAGGCCTGGCCGCCATCATCCCGGCGGTCCGCAACCGTGCCTTTCCCCGCATCTACGTGGTGGCCGGTGCCATCGGTGCGTTGTTCGTCTTTGCCCAGTCCTTCACCGTGGGCATCCTCGGTGTGGCACTGTTCACCGTGGCCACCGTCACCGGACAGACTGTCAGCGGCCTGCTGGTGGACCGGCTGGGAATCGGGCCGGCTGGAAAGAAATCCGTCACCGGCATCCGCATCATTGGCTGCATCCTGACCATCGCCGCCGTCGCGTGGGCGGTGTCGCCCCGGTTCAGCAGTGGAGGCTCAGGGGACGGGGCCGCCGGGTTGCTGCTTCCCCTCCTGCTGCCCGTGGCGGCGGGGTTCCTCATGAGCTTCCAGCAGGCCATGAACGGCACCGCCACCCTCCACTACGGCACTCCCATTGCCGCCACGCTGGTCAACTTCGTGGCCGGCTGCACCGTGCTCTGGGTCGCGTTGGCCGTGAAGCTCGCGGTGGCCGGCCCCGCCAACCCGCTGCCGGGGGAGTGGTGGTACTACCTGGGCGGCCCCATGGGCTGCGTGTTCATTGGGCTGGGCGCCCTCCTGGTCCGCAGCCTGGGCGTACTGGTCACCGGGCTGGGCATGATCGCGGGCCAACTGCTCGGCTCGCTGGCCCTGGACCTGGCGCTGCCCGCCCCGGGCACCGTCGTGGCCCCGGCCACCGTGCTGGGAACCCTGCTCACGCTCGGCGCCATTGTCCTGGCCACCCTGCCGTGGCCCCGGGGCGCGCTGCGCAGGCAGCGGCCGGTACGCTAGGACACAAGCTTTTCCACGATCTTCCTTCATCCGCCCCGACCCGCTGCCCTGCGCCCCAGGTGCAAGGCAGCGCCGGGCCTGACAACCCGCGGACCGCACCCAGCGGCCCTGTAGAAATTGGAGTTACCCCATGGCAGCAAAATCCGTCCTCGACCAGGTCATTTCCCTCTCCAAGCGGAGGGGCTTCGTGTTCCAGGCCGGTGAGATCTACGGCGGTTCGCGCTCTGCCTGGGATTACGGCCCCCTCGGTGCCGAGCTGAAGGAAAACATCAAGCGCCAGTGGTGGCAGTCCATGGTCCGCGGCCGCGAGGACGTGGTGGGCCTGGACTCCTCCGTGATCCTGCCCCGCCAGGTATGGGAAGCATCCGGCCACGTTGAGGTCTTCTCCGACCCCTTGGTGGAATGCCTGTCCTGCCACAAGCGCTACCGGGCCGACCACCTCGAGGAAGAATACGAGGAAAAGAAGGGCCGCCCCGCCGAGAACGGCCTGAAGGACATCGCCTGCGCCAACTGCGGCACCCGCGGCCAGTGGACCGAGCCGCAGGAGTTCTCCGGCCTGCTCAAGACCTACCTTGGCCCGGTGGCCAGCGAAGAGGGCCTGCACTACCTGCGGCCCGAAACGGCGCAGGGCATCTTCGTGAACTTCAACAACGTGCTCACCACCTCCCGGAAGAAGCCGCCGTTCGGCATCGGCCAGATCGGCAAGTCGTTCCGCAACGAGATCACCCCCGGCAACTTCATCTTCCGCACCCGCGAGTTCGAGCAGATGGAGATGGAGTTCTTCGTCGAGCCCGGCACGGACGAAGAGTGGCACAAGTACTGGATGAACGAGCGCATGGCCTGGTACACCGGCCTGGGCATCCGCGAGGAGAACCTGCGCTTCTTCGAACACCCCAAGGAAAAGCTCAGCCACTACTCCAAGGGCACCACGGACATCGAGTACCGCTTCGGTTTCCAGGGCTCGGAGTGGGGCGAGCTGGAAGGCATCGCCAACCGCACCGACTTCGACCTCTCCACCCACGCCAAGGCCTCCGGCACGGACCTGAGCTACTTCAACCAGGCCACCAACGAGCGCTACACCCCGTACGTCATCGAGCCCGCGGCCGGCCTGACCCGTTCCTTCATGGCGTTCCTGGTGGACGCCTACACCGAGGACGAGGCCCCCAACGCCAAGGGTGGCGTGGACGTGCGCACGGTACTGAAGCTGGACCCGCGCCTGGCGCCGGTCAAGGCCGCCGTGCTGCCGCTGAGCCGCAACGAGGACCTGTCCCCGAAGGCCAAGGCCCTGGGTGCGCAGCTGCGGAAGAACTGGAACATCGACTTCGATGACGCCGGCGCAATCGGCCGCCGCTACCGCCGCCAGGACGAGATCGGCACCCCGTTCTGCATCACCGTGGACTTCGATACCCTCGAGGACCAGGCCGTCACCATCCGCGAGCGGGACACCATGAGCCAGGAACGCGTCTCCCTGGACAAGGTGGAAGGCTACCTGGCGGCACGGCTGATCGGCGCCTGAGCATGGCCATCGAATACCGCGAATGGCGGGACGGCGACGACCTTGCCCTGCTGGAAATCTGGGGCGGTCCGGAGACCGCGCAGGCCCGCCAGTTCCGCGGCGCCCTCGCCGTGTCCTCCAATGGAGGAAACGGCACCCCGTGGCGCCGCTGCATCGTGGCCGAGGACGTTGTTGACGGCGTCGGTATCCCCGTCGCCGCCGGCGTCGTTTATGAAGCCTCCCTGCACCCGGAACGCCTGTGGACGTACGTTGAAGTCGCGCGGGACCACCGCCGCAACGGCATCGGTGCCACCCTCCTGGCCATGCTGCGCCGCGAGGCCGGCCACGCGCCGTCGGGCGTTTCCAAGCTCCGCGCCAAGGTGGAGCCGGGCAGCCCCGGCGCCGCATTCGCCGAAGCCGCCGGGCTGGCACCCATCCAGCGTTCCCGGCTGGTCATCGTGGAGCCGGGAGCCCTCCGGCTGCCCGTGTTCCCGGACAAGGACCACGGCGGCCGGCCCATCGACGGTGAGAACGCCGGTTCGGACATCGTCATGGACCTGGCCACCGGCTCGGTGGAGCTGACTGACGTGGTGGGCCGCTACTACACCTCCATCCACGGCTGGGACTCCCCGGGGGTCCTCTCCGTGGGCCAGGTGCAGAAGCTCTTCCTGGACGAGCTCACCGGTGCGCACGGTGCCATCGTGCTCCGCGCCCAGCCGGAATCCGCGTTCGGCCAGGGTGTGGCACCCAGCAAGAAGGGCCGCATCCGGGCGTTCGCGGTCAGCTACGCCGCCCCCGCCGGGCCTGACGACGCACCCAACGCGGAGGTGGGCCCGGGCGTGGACACGCCCACGGACGTTTTCGTTGGCCACGAGCCCTCGCTCGATGCTGACGATGCCGCCGAGGCGGTACGGGACATGCTCGCCCTGATCGCCTACCAGCACCCGGTCATGCTTGAACTGGACGATTCCATGACGGCCCTGCGCGCCGCCGTCGAGCCCCTCCTGGAGAGCGGCAAAGCCCGGCTGGCGGGCGCGGAGACCCTGGTGGTCTCGGACTAACCAGCCCCGCCCCAACTGGGTAGCGCCAAGTGTCGTTTCGACCCCTCAAAACGACACTTGGCGCTACCTACTTGGACTGGTACTTTCCGCGGGGAGCGCGACGGCGGCCCGCGGCTGCGTCGGCGGCGTCCAGCAGCTGCCGTTCGGCGTCAGTTGGTGCACCGCCGCCCAGCCGTGCCGGCATCCACCATGCCCCGGGTTCCGGCCGGAGCGGAAAGCCGGCGATGCAGCGGTCGATTCCCGCCTGCAGCGTGCCGCGCAAAGCTTCCGTTGCCGCTTCAACGTCGACGCCGGCGGGAAATACCACCGGCTCGTCCACATGGACCCGGACCGGCGCCCGCCAGCTGCGGCGGAAGGAGAAGCCATGTCCCCTGGTCAGGATGCGGTGGGCGCCCCAGATGGATACCGGAATGACCGGAACCCCCGCTTCCGCCGCCATCCGGACAGCCCCCGTGCGGCATTCGCGGACGGTGAAGCTCCTGCTGACCCCAGCCTCGGGGAACACCGCCAGGTATTCGCCTTCCCGCAGCCTGGCCACGGCAGCGGCGTAAGCGTCTGCGCGGCCGGTATATCCCACCACCACATGGCCGCTGGCGCTGATGGCGGGCCCCGCCAGCCAATGGTCCGCCGCGCCCTGGTGGACCAGGAACCGCAACTGGGCCCGGGTGCTGCGCCAGAGGAGCAGTTCGACGACCGCAAAATCCACGTAGCCGAAGTGCGTCACGGCGAACACCGCGCCGTGCCCGCGGACGGCCTTCCGGGAGGGGCCGCGGGCCGGTCCCTGGGCAGGCAGGTGCTCCAGGCCGGTGGCTTGAATGTCCAGTTGCAGGGCCCAGCGCAGGAACTGGCCGGTGCGGACGATCAGGCGGTAGAAGTGGTCGTTGGCCGGGGGACGCCAGGGCACGGCTCCGGCCTACAGGGTGACGTGGACGGAGGACTCGGGAAGTAGATCCGTGAAGGCACGGGACGGCTGGACGCCGGCGCCCGTGCTCTCGGCGAAGGATTTGATGACGAACCCGGTGGCCAACGTCTGCCACACGCGGACCTTCCGCAGCATGAAGTGCCCCACGCCCTTGAGTGAGACGTACTGCATGCTTGCGGCGTCAGCGGAAGCCCGGCGCGCGAAGGCCAGCGACTGTGAGGGGCTGGTCATGTGGTCGGTAGTGCCGTGGATGATGAGGACTTTCCTGCCGTTGACCCTCTCCACCGGGGTTTCCGGGCCCAGCCAGGGCGCCAGCGCCACCACGGCCTCCACCTGCGGATGGTCTGCCGCGCACACGGCGGTCAACCCGCCCATGGAGTGGCCCAGCAGGAAGACGGGAACGTCGGGGTGGCGTTCCGCAATCTGCTGCAGGGCCCACCGGGCGTCCTGCAGCGGGGACATATCCGGGCCGTTCCAGCCGCGGACACTGTTGCGCAGGGACCAGACGGCCAGTCCGTGTTTCCGGCCGGCACGGTGCAGGTGCCTGGCGAAAGGAATCATCCTGGCCGGGCTCAGGTGCCGCGCCTCCACCGGCTCCCGGCTGTGGGCCTTGCCGCCGTGGAGGACCAGGACCACGCCCCTGGTGCTGCCGGATGCTTCCAGGACGCTCAGCACCGGCCGGTGGGCGGGAAGAAGGGGCGCCTGACCGGCCCGCACCGCGCCGCTGTCCGGTGTCGCATTGGTACCCGTCCCGGCCCCACTAGTACCGGTTCCCCTGCTGCCGGCCCCCTGTGCACCACGGTTGTCCATGACTGGTTCCTCCCCATCCCGATGGTCCATTTATAAACCCTAAGGCGCCGCACGTAGAGTTCAACCATGAGGTTGTACTGCTGATGGGCGCCGGTCACTCCCACGCTTCCTTGGATCATTCGGAGCCGACGCCCCAGGCGATGGCTGCCCGCAGCAAGGCGAACCGCATCCTGGCCGCCGTGCTCATACCGTTGGCGCTGCTGACCCTGGCAGGGATGGCCGCGCTGTGGCCGTCCGGCAGCAAGGAGGGGGTCTCGCTGGCCAACCCGTACGCCACCGCCCCCGGCGTCACCTTCGATACCGGCACCATCCAGAACGTGGTCACCGGGAGCTGCATGCAGGACACCGGCCAGCAGGGAACAAACCAGCAGGGAACAAACCAGCAGGGGAGCGGGCAACAGGACACCGGCCAGCAACAAACAGGCCAGCAGCAACCCGCCCAGCAGGCCCCGCAGCAGGCGCCAGGCCAAGGTTCGGACTGCACCTTCGCCTTCACCGAACAGGACAAGGGCGGCAGCCCGGTAAAGGTGGTCATCAACCCTGACGTGGCCGCATCCCACGGGGTCAAACCCGGCGACCAGATCCGGTACCTGAACCTTTCAAACGCCCAGGGCGCCACCGGGTCGCAGGGGTCCCCGGCTTACATCTTCGTGGACTTCGTCCGGACCATGCCCATTGTCCTGCTCGCCGTCCTCTACGCCGTGGTGGTCATCGCCGTCGCCAGGTGGCGGGGGCTCCGGGCCCTGATCGGCCTGGTGGGCGCATACCTCGTACTGGCGAACTTCCTGCTCCCGGGCCTGGTGGAAGGCAAACCGCCGCTCCTGCTGGCGCTGGTGGGCTCCACGGTGATCATGATCGGGGTGCTCTACTTCGCCCACGGGTTCTCCGCACGCACGTCGACGGCGCTGCTGGGCACCATTTTCGGCCTGGCCATCACGGCCCTCCTGGCGGCCTGGGCCACCGACGCCGCCAACCTCGCCGGCGTGGGCAGCCACGACGCCGCCACCCTGGTGAACACGTCGTCGAACATCTCAATATCCGGCGTCATCCTGTGCGGACTCATCATTTCCGGCCTGGGCGTCCTGAACGATGTCACCATCACCCAGTCTTCGGCCGTGTGGGAGCTTTACGAACTGGCACCGGCCAGCAGCGCCCGCAAGCTGTTCACGTCCGCCATGCGGATCGGCCGCGACCACATTGCCTCCACCGTTTACACCATCGCCTTCGCCTACGCCGGTGCCGCACTGCCCATCCTGATCATCGTCATGCTCTACGACCGGCCACTCATGGACACCCTCACCAGCGCCGAGCTCTCCGAGGAGGTCATCCGGACGCTCGTGGGATCCATCGGACTTGTCCTGGCCATCCCGGTGACCACCCTGATCGCCGTCCTCGTGGTCAAGGCAACAGGCATCAAGGCAGGCGGCGTGCAGGCACCAATCGCCGGGCCTGGGGACGGAACGCACGACGCCGGGCACAGCCACGCGGACGACGTCGCGGACACCGGGGCGCTCGCCGCAGCCGCCCTTGAGGAACGCAGCCGGCGCACCGCCGTCGAACCCGGTGTCCTGCCCACGGAAGAGGCCGGCACCCGCCGGGGCCGGCGGGCGGACCGCGGCTGACCTGCGTCCAAACCCAAGGCTGGACCTGCGCTCAGTGCCCCCTACGGGTTACTGGTAGTCGGCCAGCCAAAGGTCCGGGCCGAAGACTTCGTACTGGATGTCCTTCGCCCGCACGCCTGCGCCCACCAGGGCGGTCCGCACCGCCTGCATGAAGGGCATGGGGCCGCAGAGGTAATACTCGCCGTCGGACGGCAACTGGACGTCCTTGATGTTCATGAATCCGGAATGCACGCTGCCGTCGGCCGAAGAGCCCCCGCCGTCCGGGTTGAGGAACCAGGTATGGAGGGAAGCATCAGGGAGCGCGGCGAGGTCGGCCGTCACCTGGTTCCGCAATGCAAAGGAGGCAGGGGAGTCGTCCGCGTGCAGGAACAGGACCTTCCGCTGCGAACCGGACTTGACCAGGTGGGACAGCATGCCGGCCATGGGCGTGACTCCGATGCCCGCGCTTGCCAGCACCACGGGCCGGTCAGTGTATTCCAGCACCACATCGCCAAAGGGCGCGGAGAGGGTGACCTCGTCGCCCACATTGACGTGGTCGTGCAGGAGGCTGGACATCTCACCGTCCGGCGCACCCTCGGTGCGCACGCGCTTGACGGCGAACCGCCGGTGCTGGCCGTCGTCGGCCTGGGTGAGGCTGTACTGGCGTGGCTGCAGGACGCCGTCGGGCATCTGCATGCGGATGGTGACGTACTGTCCCGGCAGCGACGGCTTGACCTCCCTCTCGTCGGTCCGCTCCACCACGAAACTGACAACGTCGTCGGTTTCCTGGATCTTTTCGGCCACCCGCCAGGTGCGCCAGACAGTTTCCGGGCTCAGCCGGACTGCGTCATAGAGCCCGCGTTCCTTGTTGATGAGCATGTTGGCCATGAGCCAGTAGACCTCGTCCCAGGCCGCGGCCACCTCAGGGGTCACGGCGTCGCCCAGGACATCCACAATGGCCCACATTAGGTTGTCGTGCACCACCTGGTACTGCTCAGGACTCAGGCCCAGGGAGACGTGCTTGTGCGAAATACGGGACAGCAGGTGGTCCGGCAGGTGGGTGGGGTCGTTGACCAGGAAGCCGGCGAACGCGGCAACGGAACCGGCCAGCGCCTGCTGCTGCCGGCCATCGGCCTGGTTGCCGCGGTTGAACAGGCCGTTGAGCAGTTCGGGGTGTTCGCCGAACATGTGCTTGTAGAAACGGGAGGCGATCTCCTGGATATGTTCGCCGACGACGGGAAGGGTCGCCTGGATCACGGGGTATGCGGTGTCGGAAAGCATGGGCAAGTCTCCTTCAAACTTCCTGGCTGGTTGTCCGTCCCCGCGCCACGCTAACAGCCGTCCGAAACCGGGGACAGGTACTTTGGCACTGGACGGGATCACCGATTTGCCCGGCTTTGCAACAATGGACAGGTGACTGTTGCTGCAACTCCTCCCGCCCCCAAGCTGGAACTCCCGCCCCTGAAGCTGGGACCCATCACGGTGGACACCCCCGTGATTCTGGCTCCCATGGCCGGCATCACCAACTCCGCCTTCCGCAGGCTCTGCCGTGAGTACGGCGGCGGCATGTATGTGGCGGAGATGGTCACTTCCCGCGCGCTGGTGGAGCGGACCCCCGAATCCCTCCGCATCATTTCGCACGACGACGACGAAAAGGTCCGCTCCGTCCAGCTGTACGGCGTGGACCCCGGCACGGTCGGCGCTGCCGTGCGGATGCTCGTGGAGGAGGACCGGGCCGACCACATCGACCTCAACTTCGGCTGCCCCGTCCCCAAGGTGACCCGGCGCGGCGGCGGCTCGGCCCTGCCCTGGAAGATCGATCTCTTCACCTCGATCGTGCAGACCGCCGTTAAGGAAGCCTCCAAAGGCAACATCCCGCTGACCATCAAGATGCGCAAGGGGATCGACGACGACCACCTCACGTACCTCGACGCCGGCCGGATCGCCCGCGATGCCGGTGTCGCCGCCGTCGCGCTCCACGGCCGGACGGCCGCGCAGTTCTATTCGGGCAAGGCCGACTGGTCCGCCATCGCCCGCCTCCGCGAAGCCCTTCCGGACATTCCGGTGCTGGGCAACGGCGACATCTGGTCCGCTGAGGACGCCGTCCGGATGGTCCGCGAAACCGGCGTGGACGGCGTGGTGGTGGGCCGCGGCTGCCAGGGGAGGCCCTGGCTGTTCGGCGACCTGCAGGCCGCGTTCGAAGGCAGCGACGTCCGGCACCGCCCCAACCTCCGCCAGGTGGCCGAAGGCGTGTACCGCCACGCTGAACTGATGGTGGAAACCTTCGGCGACGAAGGCAAGGCACTGCGGGAGATCCGCAAGCACATCGCCTGGTACTTCAAGGGCTACGTGGTGGGAGGGGAACTGCGCACCCGGCTGGCCCTGGTGACCAGCCTGGAGGTGCTCCGGGACACGCTGGCCGAGCTGGACCTGGACTCGCCCTACCCCGGAGTGGACGCCGAGGGCCCCCGCGGCCGCGCCGGCTCGCCGAAAAGGCCCGCCCTGCCCAAGGACTGGCTGGACTCCCGGGCACTCAACGAGGACCAGTCCAAGGACATCGCGGCCGCAGAGCTGGACGTTTCCGGTGGCTGAGGCATCCCTGGCCGGACACCCGCCCGCGGGCACCCCCACCGCAGCCCTGGCGCTGCCGGGCTACGACACCCACGACTCCGCGCGCTGGGTGGAGGAACCGCCCAAGAGCACCTACCGCTCCGACTTCGAACGCGACCGCGCCCGCGTGCTGCACTCCTCTGCGCTGCGCCGGCTGGGCGCCAAAACCCAGGTGGTGGCACCGGACACGGACGACTTCGTCCGGACCCGGCTCACCCACAGCCTGGAAGTGGCACAGGTGGGCCGCGAACTGGGCCGGGCGCTGGGCTGCGATCCGGATGTGGTGGACACCGCCTGCCTCAGCCACGATCTCGGCCACCCGCCCTTCGGCCACAACGGCGAATCGGCGCTGAACGAGGTGGCCCACGCCATCGGCGGTTTCGAAGGCAACGCCCAGACCCTGCGCCTGCTCACCCGGCTCGAACCCAAGGTGCTCACGGCTGATGGCCACCCGGCCGGACTGAACCTCACCCGCGCCAGCCTTGACGCGGCGTCGAAATATCCCTGGTCAGCGCTGGAGGCACCGGTGATCCACGGGCAGAGGACCAGCAAGTTCGGCGCCTACGAGGATGATCTCCCCATCTTCAACTGGCTCCGCGAAGGTGCTCCGGAACGCCGGACCTGCCTCGAAGCCCAGGTCATGGACCTGGCGGACGACATCTCCTACTCCGTCCATGACGTGGAAGACGCGATCGTCGCCGGCCACTTCCAGCTGCGCTGGATGGACAACCCGGACCACCGCGCACGCGTGGTGGGCTACGCCAAGCAGTGGTACCTGCCGCACAACGACCCCGCCGCCATTGACGCCGCCCTCGCCCGGCTGGAGGCCACGGACGTCTGGGTGCGCGAGGCCGACGGCAGCCGCAAATCCATGGCGGCCCTGAAGAACATGACCAGCCAGCTGATCGGCCGGTTCTGCCAGAGTGCCCTGGAAACCACCCGCGCCGTCTACGGGCCGGAAAACCTGACCCGCTACAGCGCCGAACTGATGGTTCCCGACGAAACCGTCATGGAGATCGCGGTGATGAAGGGCCTGGCCACCACCTTCGTGATGACCACGGAGCACCGGCAACCCATCTACGAGCGGCAGAGGGAAGTGCTCCATGCCCTGGTGACCGCCCTCAGCGCCACGGGTGACCGGCACCTGGAGCCGATGTTCGCGGCGGACTGGCGGACGGCGGACGACGACGGCGCGCGCCTTCGCGTGGTCATCGACCAGGTGGCCTCACTCACCGATGGATCGGCCCTGGCCATGTACGAGCGCCTGGTGGGGAGCCTGCCCTCGCTCTGGTGACCCGCCGCTGGCTCCAGCCCGGACGTCCGCCCGATCAACAGCTTCCTTAAAGCATCTACACAGGAACGAAGCGCACCATGGGAGGAAAGACAGGCCGCTAGGAACGGGAGCTGGTCATGAGTACTCGCAGCAGGGGCAAGCGCCTGGCCACCGGGATCACCGCGGCCGTAGGTGTGGGCAGCTTCGCGGCTGCCGGGGTCGCGGCAGCCGCCGTGTACGCCGCAACGCCGTCCGTCATCGCCAGGACCACTCCCGCCACGGACACCAGCACGCAGGGAAGCACCCCTAAAACCGGTCCTGCCCGCTCCGACGACGATGACTACGGGACCCACCAGGACAGCAGCCCCCGCCGCTCCAAGAGCTACGGCAATTACGGCAGCACCACGCCGGTCCAGCCAGGCAACGGCGGTACCGTCCACGGCCGGTCCTCGGGGTCTTGACGTGGCACGTTCCGCAATGGCAGGTCCCGGTGCCCCGGCTGCCAGGACCGCCGAACACACAGCACCCCCGCACGGCACAGCATCTCCGCACGGCACAGCGCACACCAGCTGGACTGTCTGGGGGCTTGAGGCCTCGGTCACGGTCACGGAACCGGCACTGCTTGCCGCGGCCGGGGACATTGTCCGGGATGCCGTGGCGGAGGTTGACCTCGCCTGCAGCCGCTTCCGCGAAGATTCGGAACTGATGATGCTCCAGCCCCACATGGCGCGGGGTGTAAGCATCAGCCCCATGTTCCGGCTGCTCCTTGAACGTGCCCTGGACGCTGCCCGGATGACCGGCGGCGACGTTGACCCCACTCTCGGAGCCGACCTGGCCGCGTTGGGCCACGGCCCGGGAATGCAGGGCAGGCCGGGGCTCACCAGTGTGCCGGTACCGCCGCAGCCTGTGCCATCCCAGCCGGTACCGCAGCATCGATCGACGCCCCGGGCCCCCGGCTGGTCCCGCCTCCAGCTCGGGGCAGGCACCCTCACCGTGCCGGACGACCTCCGCCTGGACCTGGGGGCGTCAGCAAAGGCAGTCGCGGCCGATCTTGCGGCCGCAGCTGTCTACCGGGAGCTGGGCTGCGGGGTGCTCGTGGGCCTGGGCGGTGACCTGGCCAGCGCCGGGCCCGGACCGCAGGAGGACGGCAAGCCCGGCCACTGGCAGATCATGGTGCAGGACCTTCCCGCCGACCCTGCCCAGTACATCTCCCTGGCCCCGGGGTTCGCCGTGGCCACGTCCAGTACGCAGAAACGCCGCTGGCAGCACCAGGGGATGCAGGTCCACCACATCCTTGACCCCCGCTTTGGCCTCCCCGCCGAGCCGGTCTGGCGTTCGGTGAGTGTCGCAGCGCCCACCTGCCTGGAAGCGAACGCCTTCAGTACCGCGGCCATTGTCCGCGGCTTCGCTGCCCTGGACTGGTTGCGGACCGAAGGCATTGCTGCCCGGCTGGTGGACAGCCGGGGCAGGGTCGCCACCACCAGCGGCTGGCCGCCGGAAACCTGGAACCCCGTTGGGAACACCGAAGAAAGCAATACTCCCGGGGGTGGCGGCCATGGATGAGGCCATGTGGGCGTTCGGCCGGGTCAGCGGGTTCGTGTCCCTGGCACTGTTCACGGCGTCGGTGCTGCTGGGCATCCTCAACCGGTCCGGCCGGCCCCTGTTGGTGCTGCCCCGGTTCTCCATCAGCCTCCTGCACCGGAACATCGCCCTGCTCGCCACAGTGTTCCTCGGACTGCATGTGGGGTCCCTGCTCCTTGACTCCTTTGCCAAGCTCAACCCGGTGGACATCGTGGTGCCGTTCCTGGGCTCCTTCCAGCCGTTCTGGCAGGGGCTGGGAACCGTGGCGCTGGACCTTGTCCTGGCCGTGGTGGTGACGGGCCTGCTGCGGCACCGGATCGGGCAGCGCAGCTTCAAGGCCGTGCACTGGCTCAGCTACGGCGTCTGGCCGGTGGCGATGGCGCACGCGTTGGGCAACGGCACCGACGTCTCCAGCGGCTGCTTCCTCCTGCTGGCCGCGGCGTCCGCAGTGGCCGTAGCCGCGGCCCTGCTGTGGCGGCTGAGCCCCTCCTTCCTCGAAACCTCCCACGCCCGGCAAGGACACCTCCCGTGAGCCCCGCCAAGGACACCTACCCGACCGCGCCCCTCCACGCCATACAGGACAACAGGGGGCAGGAACCGCGGCTCCTGGCAGCAGGCCCTGACGCCGGCTTGGAACAGCACCTCGACACCTTCGGACCCTGGGAGCCGAACGCCGCCGGAGCCGGCCTGCTGGAGGCGCTCGGGGAGGCTGGACTGACCGGGCGGGGCGGAGCCGCGTTCGAAACCTGGCGCAAGGCCACTGCCGCTGCCGGGTCCGGCAGGAAGGGCCTGTTTGCGGCCCGGCCGGTGGTGATCGCCAACGGCGCCGAGGGCGAACCGCTCAGCTTCAAAGACCGCACCCTCCTTGCCCACGCGCCCCACCTCGTCATCGACGGGCTGGCCGCCCTGGCCGCGGCCCTTGGCGGCGCAAGCATGTACGTCTACGCACCGGCGGCCGGCCTGCCCCGCGTGCAGCAGGCCATCGGCGAACGCCCCCGGGGCAACCGGATCCGGGTAGTGCAGGCACCCGAAACCTTCATCTCCGGCGAGTCGAGCGCCGTCGTCAATATGATCGGCAACGGCAACGCCGTCCCCACCGACCAACGCCGGCGCCTCAGCGAATCCGGCCTCAACGGCCGGCCCACACTGGTGGTCAACGTCGAAACCCTCGCCCAGGTTGCCCTGATCGCCCGCTACGGGGCGCAATGGTTCCGCCAGGCGGGCACCGCGACGGACCCGGGCACACGGCTGGTGTCCGTTTCCGGTCCTGCCCCGGTACGGGATGTGGTGCTGGAGGTGCCCGGCGGTGCGCAGCTTTCGGCGGTCCTGCAGGAAGCGGGCATGGACCCTGCCGCCTTGTCCGCCGTCCTGGTGGGCGGCTACCACGGCCGGTGGGTGCGGCCCGCGGCGCACGCGCTCTCACCCGTGGGCCCGCCGGACCGGACCGCCCGGCCGGGCGCAGGAGTGATCCACGCCCTGGATCTGCAGACCT
Source organism: Pseudarthrobacter sp. LMD1-1-1.1 (assembly GCF_040676255.1). Lineage (NCBI taxonomy): Bacteria > Bacillati > Actinomycetota > Actinomycetes > Micrococcales > Micrococcaceae > Pseudarthrobacter > Pseudarthrobacter sp. LMD1-1-1.1. Next base: position 455,652 of record NZ_JBEGHP010000023.1, read on the forward strand.
GCGGCATCCAGGCGACGGCGCGGATCGTCAGCTACCTTGCCGACCAGTCCGCCAGGCAGTGCGGGCCCTGCATGTTCGGGCTGCCGGCCATGGCATCCGTCCTCAACCGGATCGCCGGAGGGGAAACAAATCCCCGCCTTGCCTCCGAACTGGACCGGCTGGGGCGGCTGGTCTCCGGGCGGGGCGCGTGCAGGCACCCGGAAGGGACCACCGGGCTGGTCAGCAGTGCCCTGGAGGTCTTCGCCGCAGACTTCCGCGCCCACCTTTCCGGATACTGCACGGGCCCGGGAGGCGCAGCGGCATGAAAACCCACCTGCATATCGACTGGACCAGCTGCGACGGCCGCGGCCTGTGTGCCGAACTGCTTCCCGGGGTGCTGGACCGGGACGACTGGGGGTACCCCGTGGCGCGCGGAAAGACAGGCCGCGACAGGACCGACGTTCCGCTGCGTGACGCCGACCGTGAAGCCGCACAGGAGGCCGTCTTCCTCTGCCCCAAGCTGGCCCTCAGCCTGCTCGACGGGAGGACACCGGAACCCGGGACGCGGGTGCCCGGGCAGTGACGCCGGGCCGGTGACACTAAGATTGCTGTGTGGCTGGGCTGATTAAACGTGAAGATATTGACGAAGTACGCCAGCGCACGGACATCAAGGAAGTGGTTGACGGCTACGTCACGCTCAAGGGCGCCGGGCTGGGAACCTTCAAGGGCCTGTGCCCCTTCCATGACGAGCGCTCGCCGTCCTTCACCGTCCGTCCCCAGGTAGGCCGTTACCACTGCTTCGGCTGCGGCGAGGACGGCGATGTCATCGCCTTTGTCCAAAAGCAGGACCACAGCTCCTTCCAGGAAGCCGTGGAGAAGCTCGCGTCCAGGATCGGCTACGAGCTCCGCTACGAAGACGGTGGAACCGGCCCCAACCGCGAGGAAGTGGGCCGCCGCCAGCGGCTGCTGGACGCACACAAGATCGCGGACGAATTCTTCCGTGCGCAGATGCTCACGCCCGGCGCCGCAACGGCCCGCAACTTCCTGTTTGGCCGCGGCTTCGACCGGGCCGCCGCGGAACACTTTGGCTGCGGCTACGCACCCCAGGGGTGGGACGCCCTCCTGAAGCACCTGCGCGGCCGCGGCTTCACCGACGCCGAACTCAAGCTCACCGGAATGTTCAGCGAAGGAAACCGGGGCATCTACGACCGTTTCCGCGGGCGCCTCATCTGGCCCATCAAGGACATGGCCGGTGACACCATCGGCTTCGGCGCGCGCAAGCTGTATGAGGACGACCAAGGCCCTAAGTACCTCAACACCCCGGAGACCACCCTCTACAAGAAGTCCCAGGTCCTGTACGGCATCGACCTCGCCAAGAAGAGCATCGCCAAGGACAGGCAGCTGGTGGTGGTGGAGGGCTACACGGACGTCATGGCCTGCCACCTTGCAGGGATTACGACGGCGGTAGCCACCTGCGGCACCGCCTTCGGTACCGAGCACATCAAGATCGCCCGCCGGCTTTTGTCAGACGACGGCACCGGGGGAGAAGTGGTGTTCACCTTCGACGGCGACGCCGCCGGGCAGAAGGCAGCCCTGCGCGCCTTTGAAGAGGACCAGCGCTTCACCGCCCAGACGTATGTGGCCGTGGAACCCACAGGCGCGGACCCGTGCGATCTCCGCCTCAGCCGCGGGGACGAGGCGGTGCACGCCCTGATCCAGTCCCGGCGGCCGCTGTTCGAGTTCGCCATCCGCAGCACGCTCAAGCAGTTCAACCTGGACACCGTTGAAGGCCGCGTCCAGGGCCTCAAAGCATCCGTGCCCGTGGTGGCGGCCATCCGCGACGCCTCCACCCGGACGGGCTACTGCCAGGCCCTGACCGGCTGGCTGGGGATGCCGGACCCCAACGAGGTCTTGCGGATGGTCAACGCCGAAGTGAAGAACGCCGGAAAGCGCGGCGAGACCGGACGCCCCCCGGCCCCGGGCCAGCCGCAGCCAGGCGGCCCCTCCAGCCCGGCCCCTGCCCAAGCGGGGGCACCCGGCCTAGCTGCCGCGCCGTCGTCGGGCGTTGTCCCCTCCTTCCACCGCCCGGACCCGCGCGATCCCGTGGCTTCCATGGAGCGGCAGGCGCTCGAGGTGGCGCTGCAGCAGCCCTCCCTGCTGGCCGGCGGGGTGTGGGACCGCTTTGCCGCTGCCCGGTTCGCCATCCCTGCCTTCCAGGCCGTCCATGACGCCATGCGCGCTACTGGTCCCGGCCTGACCGTCGATCCGGTGCGGTGGGTGGAGCACGTCATGCACGAGGTGCCGGAACCCCTCCGGCCGCTGGTATCCGAGCTCGCCGTCGTGCCGCTGCCGGCCCACACCGAAGAAGCGGTGCTGAAGTACTGCCGCGACATCCTGTCCCGGCTTTTCGAACTCCAGATCACCCGGGTCAAGGCGGACAAGATGGGCCAGTTGCAGCGCCTTGACGCGGCGGCGGACCCGGAGACCTACCAGCGGCTCAACCGCGAGCTGATGATGCTGGAAATGGAACGCCGGGCCCTGCGCGCGGAGTCGTAGGGGTGGCCCGGCCAGCGGACCCGGAGGTGGGCCAGGTCACGGCCCCTCGATTTCGTTTCCGCGCCAAGAGTTTGCTAGGCTAATACCCGCTTCATTCCTCCTTAGCTCAATTGGCAGAGCATTCGACTGTTAATCGAAGGGTTGCTGGTTCAAGTCCAGCAGGAGGAGCTTCCATCCCCGTTCCGGCCTCCGGAACGGGGATTTTTGTTTCCCGGCAGGGCCGTCCGGGCCCGGAAAACCGCCGATTTCCCTTCGGCCGGAATCCTTTGCTAATGTCATACCTGCTTCATTCCTCCTTAGCTCAATTGGCAGAGCATTCGACTGTTAATCGAAGGGTTGCTGGTTCAAGTCCAGCAGGAGGAGCGCAACAAAAAATCCCCGTTCCTCCACATGGAGGAACGGGGATTTTTGTTTCCGCGGGGTGGGAGTCTGTTCAGACGAAATCCATTTCCACCTGCAGGAACCTTTCCGCCTCGGCGATGGCCGCCTGGAAGGCTTCCTGCTCCGTGGGCGACTTCCGGGGTTCACGCGGGCTCCACTCGTGCGGCGCGGAGTGGATCCTCACAAAGCCTGAGTCCGGGGGAGCGTAGAAAATTCCGAAGCGCTGCACCGGCCATTCCGGCGAGGTTTCCGGGGCCACCAGCAGGGCCGCGTTGAAGGCCGGATTGAACCATTGGGCGATGGGCCGGCGGCGGTCTTCCGTGAACAACCCCGCCGCGTACAGCGCCGCGGACTGCTGTCCGGCCTGCGCACACAGCCGCTCCCACCACAGTGGCAGGATCCGGGCGTCGCACCGTTGCCATGTGGCCGGAAGTGGCGGTTGGTTCTGCCAGTTGGGCACGGCATCATTTTATCGCGGGAGCGGGCCTGGCGGCAGGGAATGCCGCACCGGCCTGCCACAACAAAATCGCGGCACGTCCTTCAGCGGCGGCCGCGGGACCCCGGATTCACCCGGTACAGGATCGCCGCGCCTGCCAGCGTCCCCAGGATGATGCCCCAGGCGGGGTTGCCCAGGGCGCGGCCGGCGAAATAACCCACGACGGCGCCAAGCACCGCCCCGAGGAAGAGTCCCCGTCCATTCCGGTGTGTGCGGCTCACAGGCTGCCTTTCGAGGGGGAGTGGGGACAGGGTCACGCAGGCCCGAAATCACGGACCACAGTGGAGGTGGGTCTCAGTGGATCGAGGGTACCGTGCGCGGCCGCACCACCAGCCACAGTGCTGCGATCGCCAGCAGGATGCAGGCCGCCTGCACTGCTCCCATGGGAGCGGCGCTGGTGATGCCGAGCCAGCCCACCACGGGGGAGATGAGCCCGGCCATGAGGAACGTGGCCGCGCCCAGCAGCGAGGCTGCCGTTCCCGCCTGGGCCGCGTGCCCGGCCAGGGCCAGCACCTGGACGCAGGGGAACATGAAGCCGGTGCCCATGATGTAGAACCAGAGCGGGACCATCACGCCCCATAGCCCCAGGCCTGCCCGGTCGAAGACCACGATCAGCATGGCCATCAGGAACATCCAGGCCGTGGCGCCCGCCAGGATCCACTGCGGAGGCACAATCCTGATAAGCCGCGAACTGGTCTGCACGCCGGCCACGATGCCCAGGGAGTTGATGCCAAAGAGCAGCCCGTACTGCTGGGCGGAGAACCCGAACACGTCCTGGAACAGGAACGGCGAGGCCGACAGGTAGGTGAAGAGGCCACCGAAGTTGAAGCCCGCCACCATCAGCAGCCCCACGAAGATCCGGTCCGTAAACAGCGCCCGGTAGCGTTGCCGGGCGGTCATTCCGCTCCGGCCCCGCTTTTCCGGCGGAAGCGTCTCGCGGACCAGGAGCAGGGCGGCCACGATGACCAACGTCCCGTAGGCAGCCAGGAACACGAAGATGCCCGGCCACGGCATCACCAGGAGCAGCTGTGAACCGATGACGGGGGCAAGGATGGGCGCAAGCCCGTTGACCAGTGACATCCGGGAGAACATCCGCACCATGGCGTAGCCGGAAAACAGGTCCCGCACCATGGCCATGGCCACCACGCCGCCGCCGGCCGCGCCCACGCCCATCAGTACACGGAAGATCCCCAATGTGGTGATGTCCGTGGACAAGGCCGCGCCCAGGGATGCTGCGATGTGCAGCGCCGTGGCCAGGATCAGCGGAGTCCGGCGGCCGAACTTGTCGCTGAACGGACCCACCACCAGCTGTCCGAACGCGAAACCGACCGTGGTGCCCGCCAGGGTGAGCTGGACCTGGGCCTCGGTCACCCCCAGGCTTGCCTCCAGCGCCGGGAAGGCGGGCAGGTACAGGTCGATGGTGAACGGACCGAGGGCCGTCAAAGCGCCCAGGAGGAGGATGTACAGAAGCTTCCGGCGGCGGGTCAGCAGGTCGCCCGGATTGGGGGGATTGGTCACGGAGAACAATCCTAGGCCCGGCCATGGCGGTTTTTGCAGCGTTGTAGGCCGCGCCGTCCGGCAAGCCCCCAAGTCCGCCCTGAACCTGAATGGTAGTTTTGGTGGCGTGGACTGTGCGGCTGCACATTTCCGCACTAAACGGATGCAGTATGGACCCATGAACCAGTAAGGCGGAACCGATGAGCGGACGTCACAGCGGGCGTACCAGCCCGGGATTGCGTATCACTGCGCTGCCCGGGACGGCAAGACTCCTTTTCCGGTTGGCCCCCCGCCAGCTCAATGACGAGATCGCCTTCGCCAAGATTGAACTTAAGCGCAAGGGCGTCCAGGTGGGGGTGGCCGCGGCCTTCTTCGCCGTAGCGCTCCTCTTCCTGGCGCTGCTGGTGGTCGGCCTGATCGTCGCTGCCATCATGGGGCTGGCCACCATCATGCCCGCGTGGCTGGCAGCCCTCCTGGTTTCCGCCGCTTTCCTGCTGATCGCCCTCGTCGGGGGCCTGGTGGGCCTCGCCCGGTTCAAGAAGGCCATGCCGCTGATGCCGGAGGAAACCATCCGTGGCATCAGGCACGATATCGGGGTCGCCCGCGAAGGTTCCGCCTTCAACCCGGCCGTCCTGGATCCTGAGAGCCCGGAAGCCAAGGCTGCGAAGGCCGCCAAGGCCGAGGCAGCGGCCAAGGCAAAAGCCGAGAAGGAAGCCAAGGCCGCCCGGCACGACCAGGAGTTCCCGCACGCATCCGAACCCGAGCTGGTGCGCCGCCTGAGCCAGCGCCGCCACCACCTCACCGAGGTCCGCGACGAGCTCGGCACGGAACTGGACGTCAAGACCCAGACGCGCTATGTGCTGGCCGCCGCCCGGGTCAAGGCGCGCGAAGGCCAGGTACTGGCCCAGCGCGGCCTGGACGAGGCGGGGCAGCGGTTTGCGGCCCTGTCCGCCTCCGCTGACCTGCCCCGGCGCTGGAAGCCGCTGACGGCCCTTGTCGCCGCCGGTACGGTCCTGGTGGTCCTCCTGCGCAGGCTCCTGCGCGCCAACTAGGCCCCTGTTCCGCCACGCAAAAGTCCGGCGGAGGCTGTTTCCGCCTCTGAAGGCACAACCGAATGACCGCGCCGCGGCGCAGCAGGAAGGAGAGGGGGACGGGTGAAGTTCATAGGTGCAGGCGCCCGCCCCGGCCGTCCCCAGGTGGACCATGACCGCGTGGCCACTATTCCCAATCTGCTCACCGTGGTGCGGTTCATGGGTGTTCCGCTCTTCATCTGGCTGGTCCTGGCCCAAAAGGAGTACGGGGCAGGCGTGATCGTCCTGGCTGTCATGGCAGGGACGGACTGGATTGACGGCTACATCGCCCGCCGGTTCGACCAGGCCTCCAAGCTGGGCAGGGTCCTTGACCCCATCGCCGACCGCCTTGCCCTGCTGGCGGTGGCCTTCACCCTGGTGATTGCCGGCGTCGTGCATTGGCTGTACCTGGCCGCGCTGGTGGTGCCCGATGCCGTCCTGCTGGTACTGACTCTCTCCCTCTTCCGCGGCCACCCGGACCTCCCGGTCAGCGTGGTGGGCAAGGTGCGGACCGGGCTGCTGCTTTTGGGCACGCCGCTGCTGGTCCTTTCCCGGCTGGACACCGGGTTCTCCGACCAGCTCTTCGCCACCGCCTGGGTGGTGCTGGGCCTGGGCCTGGTGGGTCACTGGATTGCCGCGTACAACTATTTCCGGGCCATGCTGCGCAAGGGCCGGGCATTGAAACAGCACGACGGCGGGAACGGCTGATGGTGTGGTTTGCCGTCGGCCTGGCGGTGCTTGGCGCCTTCTGCCTTGCGTTGGGTGCGCAGCGCCAGGGCAGTGCCGTCAAAGCCGATACCGGCGGCCTGGCCCTGAGCTCCAATGGCTTCCTGCGCCTCCTGCGCAATCCGCGGTGGATGCTTGGACTCCTGCTGCTGTGCACCGGCATGGCGATGAATGCCGTCGCCCTGGTCTCCGCACCGCTCACGGTCATCCAGCCCATCGGCGCAATTGCCCTGGTGATCACCACTGTGGTCAATGCCCGGGACCAGGACCTGACCATCAACCGCGCCACAGCGGTGTCCATTGCCGCGTGCGTCACCGGATCGGCGCTCTTCGTCCTCCTGGCGGTCAACGTCACCCAGGAGAACCACCATGTCAGCCCGGAGGATGAGCTCACCATCGTCCTGCTGCTGGCCCTGGCGGTGGGACTGTTCGGCACGCTGGCCGTGACGTTCAAGCACCGGATGAATGCGTTCATCTATATCCTCGGCGCCGGCATCCTGTTCGGCTTTGTGGCAGTCCTCACCCGGATCATCGGCAAGCACCTCCTGGATCCGAATGGCCTCTTCCTGCTGAATGTCCAGTGGTATTCGGTGGTGGCCATCATCGCGGCCGGCGGCCTGGGGTCCTGGTTCGTGCAGAGTGCGTACTCCACCGGTCCGCCGGACCTGGTGATCGCCGGACTCACGGTGGTGGACCCCATGGTGGGCATTGCCATTGGCGTCATCATCCTGGGCGAACTGCGCCCCGACGTCCATGCCGTCATGGCCATTGCGATGGGAACGGCTGCCGCCCTTGCTATCGTTGGGGTTATCGCCCTTTCCCGGCACCACCCGGAGGTCACCAAGCGCAAGAAGGACGCGCGGAAGGCCGCCGGCAGGCCGTCCCACTAGTCCATTCCCGTCTGTAACCAGCAATCCCACGAAGCCCGGCGCCTTGCGCCAGTGGCCAACCGTGCTGTCAGTTCCACGCTGTCCGCACCGTGACCATCAGGAGTACTCCCCATGACCACGCCCGCCGACCAGCGCCCCCTGACCATCCTCATCGCCGCAGACACCTATCCGCCGGACGTCAACGGCGCGGCCCAGTTTGGCTACCGGCTGGCCAAGGGAATGACTGCCCGGGGCCACAACGTCCATGTCCTGGCGTCCCGCGACAGCAAGGGAAAGAGCTTCACCGAGTTCCGCGAGGAAGCAACCGTGCACCGGCTCCGCTCGCACAAGGCGTTCACCCACGAGAGCTTCCGCCTCTGCTTCCCCTGGGAAATCAAGAAGGAAATCAGCCTCCTCTTCGACCGGGTGAAGCCCGACGTCGTGCATATCCAAAGCCACTACATGATCGGCGAGCACGTTCTCTATGAGGCTGTGAAGCGCGGCGTCCGCATCATTGCCACCAACCACTTCATGCCCGAAAACCTCAACCCCTTCCTGCCGTTCCCGCAGTGGTTCAAGGACATCATTGGGCGGGTCTCCTGGAAGGACATGGGCAAGGTCATGGGCCAGGCGGACGTGGTGACAACGCCCACGCCGCTTGCCGCCCGCGCCATGCACGAGCACGCCTTCCTCCGCAAGGTTTTGCCGCTGTCCAACGGCATCGACTCCGCCGCCTATGAACTGCAGCCCGGTGAGCACATCGAGCCGCACGCCCACCCCACCGTCCTGTTCGCCGGCCGCCTCGCCGAGGAAAAGCACGTGGACGTGCTGATCGAGGCCATCGGCAAAACGCCGCCGGAGCTGAACGTACACCTGGAGATCGTGGGCGGCGGCGAAGTGCGCTCCGCCCTGGAGGATCTGGTGCGGCGGCTCGGCCTCACCAGCCGGGTCAAATTCCTGGGCCTGGCCAGCGACGAGGAACTGCGTACCGCCTACATGCGGGCCGACCTGTTCTGCATGCCCGGAACGGCGGAACTGCAGTCGCTGGTGACACTGGAAGCGATGTCCGCCTCCACCCCCGTGGTCCTGGCGGACGCCATGGCGCTGCCGCACCTGGTCCGCGACGGCGAGAACGGGTACCTCTTCACTCCCAACGACAGTGATGACCTGGCCAAGAAGATCACCCAGGTGCTGGAACTGCCCAAGGACGAACAGCAGGCCATGGGCCGCGCCAGCCGGCAGCTGGTGGAGCCGCACAGCATCCAGGGGACGCTGCAGACCTTCGAGGACCTGTACCGCGGCGCCTCCTACGAGGACAAAGTGGTCTGAACCCTTTCCCGGGTTTGCTAGAGTGTTTTTGCCCTGCCGGAGCATGGCGTCCGAACACCTGCTCCCGGGGCTTGGGGGGCTATAGCTCAGCTGGTTAGAGCGCGGGACTCATAATCCTAAGGTCCTCGGTTCAAGTCCGAGTAGCCCTACCTCAACCGCGGCCGACGAGTTTTCGTTGGCCGCGGTTTTCTTGGTTAACCCAGCACCCTGCGGTATGTTACTGACCAGTAACATACCGTGCTCCGCTCCGCGGCATGGTCAGCGCTGATCATCAAAGAAGGTAACCATGGCCACCTCCGCAGCCGATTTCCCAGAGCTTCCCTACGCCGACGGCGACTTCTTCGCCTTCGAGCAGCTTCTCTCCGGCAAGGAGCAGGACCGGCTGGCCGAAGTCCGCGACTTCCTGGCGCGTGAGGTCAAGCCCATTGCGGTGGACTGCTGGAACCGCGGAGAGTTCCCCATGGACCTGGTACCGAAGCTTGCCGGGCTGGACCTGGTCAGCCCGGTGCGGAGGCAGGGGTATTCCAACCTCTTCGCCGGCATGCTGCACGCCGAAGCCACCCGTGCGGACGCCTCCATCGCCACGTTCCTGGGCGTGCACGATGGACTGTTCACCGGCTCCATTGAGTTGCTGGCGTCCAAGGAGCAGCAGGACGAATGGCTTCCCGATATCTACGCGCTGAAGAAGATCGGGGCCTTCGGCCTGACCGAGCCGCTGGGCGGCAGTGACGTGGCCGGCGGAACGCGCACCACGGCGCGCAGGGACGGGGACAACTGGATCCTCAACGGCGCAAAGCGCTGGATCGGCAATGCCACGTTCTCCGACTGGGTGGTGGTGTACGCCCGCGACGTGGCGGACAACCAGGTCAAGGGCTTCCTGGTGGACAGCACGCTGCCTGGATACAGCGCAACAAAGATCGAGAACAAAATCTCCCTGCGGACTGTCCAGAATGCCGACATCGTCCTGACGGACGTCGTGGTGCCGGACCACTTCAAGCTCGCCAACGCCAACAGCTTCCGCGACGTCAACAAGGTGCTCAAAGTCACCCGCCTGTCAGTTGCCTGGCAGGCCGTGGGGCTCCAGATGGCCGCCTTCGATGTTGCCCGCCGCTATGCCGTGGAGCGCCAGCAGTTCGGCCGCCCCCTGGCCTCCTTCCAGCTCATCCAGGACCAGCTGGTCCGGATCCTGGGCAACACCGTCAGCTCCATGGGCATGATGGTCCGGCTCTCCCAGCTGGAGGACGCCGGGGAGGCGAAGGACGAACAATCCGCACTGGCCAAGGCCTTCGCCACCGACCGCATGAGGGAGAGTGTGGCGCTGGGCCGCAGCATCCTGGGCGGCAACGGCATCGTGACCGATTACGGGATGGCCAAAATCTTCGCCGACGCGGAGGCCATCTACTCCTACGAGGGCACGGCCGAAATCAACACCCTGGTGACAGGGCGGGCCATCACCGGGATCTCGGCGATCGTCTAGGCGGGACGCCCCCACGGGGAGTTGTCTGACTGACTGATGCTCCGGGGCCATGCCTGCGTTCTCCGTGGCTATGGTCCACCGGCTACCGGCAGCAGGATGGACGGGCGGAGGTCCAGGACGAACTGCAGGGGATTGACGTAGTCCTCTCCTTCCCGCACGCCCCAGTGCAGGCACTGCGCCGCCGGACAATGCCCCGGCAGCACAGTGCCAATGACCTCGCCCCGGGCCACGGTGGCGCCCACGGCCAACGTGCTTTCCACGGGTTCGAAACTGCTCCGCAGGCCGCCGCCATGGTCGATGGTGATCACGGGACGGTCCACCACCACGCCCGCGAAACTCACCGTTCCGGCTGCAGGTGACAAGACCTGCGTGCCTGTGCCGAAGTCAAGGTCTACGCCCCGGTGCCCGCTCAGCCATGGCTTGGGCGGCGGATCGAAAGGGCGCAGCACCGGCGGGCGCGGTGCCAAGGGCCACTGCCAGGAAGGGGTGGCACCCGCCCGGGTGGCCGTCGTCGTACTTCCCTGCTGGCCGGCGGCCGCATGGCTGAAGCCGGCGGCGCTGTTCGGAATGGCTGCGCTGTTGGGGATGACTGCTCTGTTGGGGATGACTGCTCTGTTGGGAATTGCCGCGTTGTAGGGGAGGGCTGCGCTGTTCGGGAGGCCGGCGCCCGGGGCGGCAATCGACGCCGGCAGCAGCAGGAATGCGGCCAGCAGGATTGATGTCTTCATGCGACCAGCCTGCCCGCCTGCGCCGCGCGCCGGCAGGGCCGGTTCCGGCTATGTGGACAACGGCCCGGGCAGGCACGGACTGTCCGGCGGGCGGGGGTGCCTGTAGTACACTTGATGGAGCAGTTTGCTGCGCCCTCAACGCGTTACGTCCCAGTGGTCCACCCCCGCGGTGCATCCCCCTGTCCGGATCGCGTCGGCACATCTCATTCAGGAGTGTGGGGGAGCAGCGGCTGACTACGCGCATCCAGCCCTCCGGCAGCCAACGCCCCGGCGTCGTCCATGGAGGATCGCGCTTCCTGCGGTCAGGCTTTCGTCCTGATGGGAAGGGCGGGGGATGCCAGGAGCACGGCCCGTCCGGGCCACGCTGATCAACCGTCAACTATTGGCAGGGTAAGAAGCCTCCGGGTTTTCTCATGAATGACCTGCCGGAAAATAAGGAGCGCCGGAATGCCCGTCGTAACCATGCGCCAGCTGCTTGACAGCGGCGTCCACTTTGGACACCAGACCCGCCGTTGGAACCCGAAGATGAAGCGCTTCATCTTCACCGAGCGCAACGGCATCTACATCATCGACCTGCAGCAGTCGCTGTCCTACATCGACCGCGCCTACGAGTTCGTCAAGGCCACTGTTGCCCACGGCGGCACCGTGCTCTTCGTCGGCACCAAGAAGCAGGCCCAGGAAGCAATTGCCGAGCAGGCAACCCGCGTGGGCCAGCCCTACGTCAACCAGCGTTGGCTCGGCGGTATGCTGACCAACTTCCAGACGGTTGCCAAGCGTATCCAGCGCATGAAGGAACTCGAAGAAATCGACTTCGACGACGTCGCCGGTTCCGCTTACACCAAGAAGGAACTCCTGCTCCTCAAGCGTGAGCTCACCAAGCTGGAGTCCAACCTGGGCGGTATCCGCAACCTGACCAAGGCTCCGTCCCTGCTGTGGGTTGTCGACACCAAGAAGGAACACCTCGCCGTTGACGAGGCCAAGAAGCTGAACATCCCGGTTGTGGCCATCCTGGACACCAACTGCGATCCGGACGAAGTCGACTTCCCGATCCCGGGCAACGACGACGCCATCCGCTCCGTGAACCTCCTGACCCGCGTTGTTGCCGACGCTGTTGCCGAGGGCCTGATCGCCCGCAACAACCGCGGCACGGGCGCCACCGAAGCTCCGGAAGAGCCGCTGGCCGAGTGGGAGCGCGAGCTCCTCGAAGGCAGCAAGGCAGAAGCTGCTGCCGCTCCGGCTGAGAACGCTGAAGCCCCGGCCGCCGAGGAAGCTCCGGCTGCCGCCGAGGCTCCCGCCGAAGACGCCAAGTAACACACGCAAAAATCCGGATTCTCCGCGCTGTCAGCAGCCGGAGCTGCTGACAGGATGGCAGCCCACCTCCGTGGGCTGCCGTCCTGTCGGTCCGTACACCACCACACATTTCTAGACAGAGGGGTTCACATGGCGAACTACACTGCCGCGGACATCAAGGCCCTGCGCGAGCGCACCGGCGCCGGCATGATGGACGTCAAGAAGGCTCTTGACGAAGCCAACGGTGACGCCGAGAAGGCCATCGAGATCATCCGCATCAAGGGCCTCAAGGGCGCTACCAAGCGCGAAGGCCGCTCCACCGCTGAAGGCCTCGTGGCCGCCAAGGTCAGCAACGGGGTCGGCGTCATGATCGAGGTCAACTGCGAGACCGACTTCGTCGCCAAGGCTGACAAGTTCATCCAGCTGGCCGACAAGGTCCTGGCCGTGGCCGTCGAGTCCGGCGCTGCCGACCTCGAGACCCTGCTGGCCACCGACGTTGACGGCAAGCCGCTCTCCGAGGTTGTCGTCGAAGAAGGCGCCATCCTGGGCGAGAAGGTTGTTGTCCGCCGCATCTCCCGCGTTGAGGGTGCAACGGTTGACGCCTACCTGCACAAGACCTCCAAGGACCTCCCGGCCCAGGTCGGCGTTCTGTTCGCTGTCGACGGTGAAGGCGAAGCCGCCACCGCCGCTGCCCACGACGTCGCCGTGCACATCGCCGCCATGGCCCCGAACTACCTCACCCGTGAGGACGTTCCGGCCGAGCTCGTCGAGTCCGAGCGCCGCATCGCCGAAGAGACCGCCAAGGCCGAGGGCAAGCCTGAAGCTGCCCTCACCAAGATTGTGGAAGGCCGCGTGACGGGTTTCTACAAGGGTGAGGTCCTGGTTGACCAGGCATTCGCCAAGGACGCCAAGAAGTCCGTGGCACAGGTCCTCGAAGAGGCCGGTGTCAAGGGAACCGCCTTCACGCGTTTCCGCGTCGGCTCCTAGCCGAAACTGCAAGGGGGTGGCCACTTCGGTGGCCGCCCCTTTTGCATGCGCCCAAACGGCTGGCAGTCCAGTCCATTTGGACCGCGGCCGGTTCCGGGCACCGGATCCGGCAGGATACCCTTTTTTCAGAGTCACCAACGGGAAGGCATCATGGAAGCCGTCAACACTGTCACGCATTCGGAAAAGAGCCGGCGGCGGGTCCTCCTGAAGCTCTCCGGCGAGGTCTTCGGCGGTGGGAAGCTCGGTGTCGACCCCGAGACCGTCCGCAACGTCGCCAAGCAGATCGCAGCAGCCGTCCCCGAAGTGGAGGTGGCCATTGTGGTGGGCGGCGGAAACTTCTTCCGCGGCGCCGAACTGTCCCAGAGCGGCATGGACCGCTCCCGCGCCGACTACATGGGCATGCTGGGAACGGTCATGAACTGCCTGGCGCTGCAGGATTTCCTGGAGCAGGCGGGCGTGGAAACCCGCGTCCAGAGCGCCATCACCATGGGCCAGGTGGCCGAGGCCTACATTCCCCGCCGCGCCATCCGCCACATGGAAAAGGGCCGCGTGGTCATTTTCGGCGCCGGCGCAGGCCTGCCCTACTTCTCCACCGACACCGTGGCCGCCCAGCGCGCGCTGGAAGTCCACGCCGACGTGGTCCTCATGGCCAAGAGCGGGGTGGATGCCGTGTACACCGCGGACCCCAAGAAGGACCCCACCGCGGAGCGGCTGGAGACCCTCAGCTACGACGATGCCCTGCGCCGCGACATCCGCGTCATGGACCAGACGGCCATGACCATGTGCAAGGACAACGACCTCTCCATGGTGGTTTTCGGCATGGAGGGTGAAGGCAACGTCACCCGCGCCATCCTTGGCGAAAAGCTGGGCACGCTGGTCACCGCCTAGCTGCGGCTAGGATGATTTCAGGACAGTTCCGTCCCCGCCCCTCCGGGCGGGGACGGAACCAGCAACAAAGAACCACGTGAGTGCATGGATCCGGCGCCCCGGACTGCACCAGAACCGTCAGGAGAGACCGTGATCGAAGAAACCTTGCTCGAAGCCGAAGAAAAGATGGACAAGGCGGTAGAGGTAGCCAAGGAAGACTTCGCCGCCGTCCGCACCGGCCGCGCCAACCCGGGCCTCTACAACAAGGTCCTGGTGGACTACTACGGCTCGCCCACGCCGCTGCAGCAGCTGGCCTCCTTCGCCATCCCGGACGCCCGCACCATCCTGATCACCCCGTTCGACAAGACCGCCATGCGGGACATCGAACGCGCCCTGAGCGATTCCGAGGTCGGCGCGAACCCGTCCAACGACGGCAACGTCATCAGGATCACCATTCCTGAGCTGACCAAGGAACGCCGCAAGGAATACGTGAAGATCGTCAAGACCAAGGGCGAGGACGCCAAGATCTCCATCCGCAACATCCGCCGCAAGGCCAAGGAAACCCTGGACCGCCTGGTCAAGGACGGCGAAGCGGGCGAAGACGAAGGCAACCGCGCCGAAAAGGAACTGGACAGCCTCACCAAGGCCCACGTGGACGGCATCGACGAACTGCTCAAGCGCAAGGAAGCAGAGCTGCTCGAAGTCTGATGGGCCAGGCAGATCAGGCCCCCGCACCACGGGCGCGCACACGGGGGAAGCAGCCCAGGAGCAACCCGACGCCGAAGGCCGGGCGGAACCTGCCCGCCGCCGTCGTGGTGGGCCTGGCCATGCTTATCGCCGTCCTCGGAGGGCTGCTGTTCCTCCCGCTGGCGTTCGTAGCCATCGTCACCGCCTTCGCCGTCTTTGGCGTGTGGGAGATCTACCGGGCGCTGGAAGCCAACGGCACCAGGATGCCCATCGTGCCGGTCATGACCGGCACGCTGGCCATGCCTTTCGCCGCCTACTTTGGCGGCATCGAAAGCCAGCTGTTCGCGCTCCTGCTCAGTGCGGTGGCCGTCCTGCTGTGGCGCTCGATCGAAAGCGCCGCCGGATCGGCCAACAGCATCTTCGCCGGTGTCTTCACCCTGGGGTGGGTTCCCTTCTTCATCAGCTTCGCCGCGCTGCCGCTGCACGCCGCAGGCACCACCCCGCTGGGGCTTTGGCCCGGCGGCATGGCCCCCATCGGCGCGTGGGAGATCGCCGTCATGCTCCTGCTGGTGGTCTCCAACGACACCTTCGGCTACCTGGTGGGCGCGTCGCTGGGAAAGCACCCCATGGCACCGAAGATCAGCCCCAAGAAGTCCTGGGAAGGCTTCGCCGGATCCGTGGCAGGCGCCATGCTGATCGGCGTCCTGGCAGCCCTCTTCGTGCTGGACAAACCGTGGTGGGTGGGCGCCGTGCTCGCCGTCGGAACCGTGGCCGCGTCCACCGCCGGCGACCTCGCCGAGTCCATGGTCAAGCGTGAACTGGGCGTCAAGGACATGAGCAGCATCCTGCCCGGGCACGGGGGAGTGATGGACCGGCTGGACTCCATCGTCTTCGCCTCGCCGGTGGCGTTCATCCTGTACGGCCTGGTGGCCGGCGCCTGACCCTCCAGCCCGGCGCGCCGGGCCCCCGACACAAACATGGTCCCGGGCCGCCGCACCAATCGCGGCCCCCTAAACTGGTGCGGAAGCACTACCGCTGAAGAGCATTGAAGGAAACGAAGTGGCATTGGACATTCATCGGCAGATCCCTGCGTCCTTTGAGCGCGTGCAGCGCAGCGAGTACGGGTACAACGCCAGGCAGGTGGACCAGTTCCTGCAGCGGGCACGGATCTCCCTGGAAACACCCCAGGCCGCTACCGACCCCGTCAACAGCGCCGACGTGAGGGCCGTGTCCTTCGATCCCGTCAAAGGCGGCTACTCCGCCACGGTCGTGGACGCCGCCCTGGACCGGCTTGAGGACGCCTTCGCCCGCCGGGAGCGGGATGAACTGATCGCGGCCCGCGGCGAGGAAGCCTGGCTGCGCGAAATCGGGAGCCTCTCCGGCATCCTCCGGGTCCGCCTGCACCGGCCCGACGGAGACCGCTTCCGGCGGCCCACCAAGAAGAAGGCCCGCAGCTACAACACCGACGACGTCGACCGGCTGTGCCGCGAGCTCGTCGCCTACCTCGAACAGGACAAGCCGTTGAGCGTGGACAGCGTGCGCCGCGCCGTCTTCCGTCCCGCAGTGGGCCGCGACGGCTACGAGGAATCACAGGTGGACGCCTTCCTGGACCGCGTTGTCGAGCTGATGGCGGCCATCGACTGACACGTCTCTGCCGCCGGGGCTTTCAGTCCCCGGCCGGCGGGGTGGGGGAAAGCGGCGTGAAGCGGCGCCACACGTCCCGGTAGCTCCGGTACCCGCGCGCCGCGGACACCGCCAGGAACGCCACGCCGCAGAGAGCCCCCACGATAAGGCCGCCCGCTGTCCCTGCCCCGGCGAGGGTTACCAGCAGCCCGGCAACAATGGCAATCAAGGCAGCGTTCGCCGTCGTCATGAAGATCATGCTGCTGCCCGCCACATGGCTGAAAGAGCCGCGGTTGCCGAAGAAATAGTAGGTCTGCACCGAACCGGCCTCATCGTCGTGGTGCGCGGCCATCAGGTACGGCGCCACGCCCGGATCGAGGTCCACGTACGCGGCCCGCAGCCTGTTCATGGCCGTGACGTACATCAGGTCCTCATGGGCCACGTTCATCACCCGGAGCTGGGTCAGCAGCCCGATCGCGGTATCGATGAACAGGACAACCACTGCCAGCAGGACGAAGGCATCCGAAAAGCCCGTGGCCTGGCCCACCAGAGCCACGCTGACAATGCTGGCCGAAGTGAACGTCAGGAACATGCTGATGCGGGTCAGCACCTCGCCCTGGGCCGTGCTGCGCGATGCCAGCAGGCCCCAGTGCTCCGTGGCGAGCAGCTGGGCCCGCACGGAGGCAGGGACCCCGCCGTGCTGGTGGGAGGTGCCGCCGTCCTCGATGGACATGGCGTTATTGTCCTCCCGATCACCGTTCCGTTGCCAGCGGCCGTTCCGGGGTGTGCAGGCGGGTCATGATCCGCGGCATGGTCCCCGGGATCCGGTGGGAAGTGGCCCGGGACACGATGACCATCACCGCGAACGCGGCAGGCACGCTCCACGCCGCCGGCTGCGCGAGCCAGGGCGGCGTCAGGCCCGAACCCGATACTGCGCCCGCAATCATCGCCCCGCCGCACAGCACCCCGCCGGTCACCATGCCGGCGATGGCTCCGGCGTCGGTCAGGCCGCGCCACCAGATGCCCAGCAGCAGGACGGGGCAGACCGTGGAAGCGGTGAACGCGAAAACCAGGCCCACGCTGCCGGCAAGTGCCAGGGAACCGGTCATGAACGCAAAGCCGAGCGGGACCAGGGCGGAGACGACGGCCGCGAGCCGGAACCCGCGGACGCTTCCGCCCAGCACGTCCTGGCTGATCACGCCGGCCAGGGAGACCACCAGGCCGGAGGTGGTGGACAGGAACGCCGCGAACGCACCGGCCACCACCAGGGCGCTGAGCAGGTCGCCCGGTACCCCGCCCACGAGTTCGCCGGGCAGCCGCAGGACCATGGCGTCCGGCTGCCCCGAGCGGGCCAGGTCGGGGGCAAACATCCGGGCCACCAGCCCGTACGCCGTGGGGAAGAGGTAGAACACGGAGAGCAGGCCCAGGACGATCAGCGTGGTCCGCCGGGCCGAGTGCCCGTCCGGGTTGGTGTAGAAACGCACCAGCACGTGCGGCAGTCCCAAGGTGCCGAACAGCAGCGCCACCAGCAGGGACACGTTCTGATACAGCCCGGCAGGTGCCACGCCCGTGGGGTTGACCGCCGGCAGGGACTGGGGCTCCGCCCCCTGGCCGGCCAGCACGAAGACGATGAACAGGATGGGCACGGCCAGGGCCGTCAGCTTCAGCCAGTACTGGAACGCCTGGACAAAGGTGATGGACCGCATCCCGCCTGCCACCACCGTGAGGCACACCACCACCACGACGGCAACGGAACCCACCCAGGACGGCAGGCCCGTGGCGATATGGATGGTCAGCGCTGCCCCGTGCAGCTGCGGCACGATGTACAGCCACCCCACCATCACCACCACCAGGCTGGTGACGCGCCGGACCGTCCGGGAGGCGAGCCGGGACTCGGTGAAGTCCGGAATCGTGTAGGCGCCGGACCGGCGCAGCGGGGCGGCAACGAAGAGCAGCAGCATCAGGTAGCCGGCGGTGTACCCCACCGGGAACCAGAGTGCATCCGTCCCGGACAGCAGGATGAGGCCTGCCACACCCAGGAAACTGGCTGCGGACAGGTATTCCCCGCCGATCGCCGACGCGTTCCACCAGGGGCGCACGGTCCGGGATGCAACGTAGAAGTCGCCGGTGGTGCGTGAGATCCGGAGCCCGTAAAACCCGATGATGGCCGTGGCGAGGGACACCACCGCGACCGCTGTGATGGCGACGCCGGCATTCACCTGCGCATCACTGTTCCCCTGCCAGGTCCCGGTACCGCGCCTCATTGCGTGCCGCCGTCCTGACGTACAGCCATGCGCTCAAGCCGATCACCGGGTAGATTCCCGCGCCCAGCAGCAGCCAGCCGAACGGGATGCCGGCGATCCGGGTATCGGCCAGGCCGGGAACCACCACCAGGGTCAGCGGGAATGCGGCCAGGATCAGCAGGAAGCCGCCCGCCACCACCAGAGCCAGCCGCAGCTGGGACCTGATCAGCGACCGGACAAACACCTGCCCCACCTCGGAGTCCTGCGCCGCTTCCCGCGACTCGAGCGCGCGGGGTGTGCCGCGCACCGCGGTGCGCGCAGACGCGCGCGGGGCCGTAACCCGGACCCGGGTCATGCGTGCGGCCTGATCCTGGTTGCCTCCAGCTTCTCCCGCACGATGGGCAGGTGCCGGCGGCTGATGGGCAGGCCGGCACCGGCCACGGTGACGCGCGGCCCGTCGGCGGCCAGTTTCATCGAGGACACATGCTTGAGTGCCACCAGGTAGGAGCGGTGCGTGCGGATGAAGCCGGCGTCCGCCCATTGCTGTTCAAGGTCCGCCAGGGGCACCCGGATGAGGTAGCTTGCGTCGGCGGTATGCAGCCGCGCGTAGTCGCCCTGTGCCTGGACGTACGTGACGTCGTCGCGCCGGATCATCCTGGTGGTCCCGCCCTGGTCCACCGTGATCATCTCCGGTGCCGCCCCGCCGTCGCGCAATTCGCTGATCCGCCCCACGGAACGTGCCAGGCGCTCGGCGCGCACCGGCTTGAGCAGGTAGTCCACGGCGGCGAGTTCGAACGCAGCCAGGGCATGGTCCTCATCGGCAGTGACAAAAACAACGGCCGGCGGATTGCTGCTGCGGGCGATGGCCCCGGCGATGTCCAGGCCTGACACCGCAGGCATATGGATGTCCAGGAAAACGGCGTCGATGCCGCCGGCGGACAGGGCCGCAAGCGCTTCAGCGCCGGACGTGGCACGCAGCACCTTCCCGATGCGCTCGTCCCTGCCCAGCAGGAAAGCCAGCTCCTCAACGGCGGGCAGCTCATCATCAACGACGAGGACGTTAATCATTCTCCTAGGGTACTTCCAGCGGAACGGCGCTCCTCACGCATCATGCCCGGGCTGGGACTTCGGCACCCGCATGGTGATCAGCGTTCCCTCGCCCGGCGCCGTTTCCACCACCAGGCCGTGATCGTTGCCGTACACCTGGCGGAGGCGCGCATCCACATTCCGCAGCCCCACATGGTCCCCGTCCGTATGGCCCGCCAGCACGGACCGGAGATGCTCCGGATCCATCCCCACGCCGTCGTCCTCGATGGTGACCTCGGCGAAGGCCCCGGCGTCCTCCGCCGTGATGCTGATGTGCCCGGGGCCCGCCTTGGCCTCGAGCCCGTGCCGGACGGCATTCTCCACCAGCGGCTGCAGGCTGAGGAACGGGATGACGGTGCCCAGCACCTCCGGGGCGATCCGCAGGCTGACCTGGACGCGCTCGCCGAACCGGGCACGCTCCAGGAGCAGGTAGCGGTCAATGCAGCGGAGCTCCTCGGCAAGGGTGGTGAAGTCCCCGTGCCGCCGGAATGAGTAGCGGGTGAAGTCCGCGAACTCGACCACCAGCTCCCTGGCCCGCTCCGGATCGGTGTTGATGAAGGATGCGATGGCGTTGAGCGAGTTGTAGATGAAATGCGGGCTGATCTGGGCGCGCAGCGCCCGGACTTCCGCTTCCATCAG
This sequence comes from Pseudarthrobacter sp. LMD1-1-1.1, assembly GCF_040676255.1. NCBI lineage: Bacteria > Bacillati > Actinomycetota > Actinomycetes > Micrococcales > Micrococcaceae > Pseudarthrobacter > Pseudarthrobacter sp. LMD1-1-1.1. The sequence continues at coordinate 476,182 of NZ_JBEGHP010000023.1, forward strand.
CAGCGTGCGGGAGGCGTCCAGCTCGGCAAGTTCCACCTGGACCGCGACCCAGTCGGCCACTTCCCCCGTTGCCCTGACCAGGCCTGCCCCCGCGGAAGGGGCGAAAGCTGCCACCGCGCCCACCACCCGGGTGCCCGCGCGCACCGGGGCGATGACCCCGGCAAGGTGGCCGTCGGTTCCGTCTGCACCGGCGGAGAGAACTGCTGTCCGGCCGGACGCCAGGACATCCGCTGCGAGTTCCATCAGGCGTGGCCTGATGTCCTCGGCACCGCCGTCCCAGGCCAGGACACCGTTGGTATCCGTGATGGCCAGGGCATCGCAGGCCAGCAGGGCCCGCAGCTGGCGGCTGGCTTTCGCGGCGCCCGCCGGGTTCAGCCCGCGGCGCAGGTGCTGCCCGGCCTGGGAGGCAGCGTGGAGCGTGTGGTACGTGGCGCGTTCTGCGTCAGTGCCCAGCTCACGGAAGGAGCGGAGCACCTTCAGGCCCACGCCGACGACGACGGCAATGGCCATGGCGATCACCGCAACGGCCGCGGCGGTGAGGAGGGGGGAGTCCGGCATGGTGCCCAGCGTAGCGGCGGGTGCCGCTTGCCGCAGCATCGCAACCGTTGAGCGACAGTGGGCGGTGAAGTGCTGGAACACAGCGGCGCGCGGGCGGCAAAGTGATTGGTGTCACATCTGCGGTGCCCCTGCGTGGTGCTGCCGGCCAGGCCCCCTGTCCAGCAGTCCGGGGCCCTCCGCCCGGTGTGTTCCGGCAACTCAATGAGGAGGAACGATGGGTAATGATGCCCATACTCCGGACGCAGCGGCGTCCGTGGACTTTGAACAAGTCCAGTCGACCGGGCAGTTCCAGGAATTGCGCAAGCGTCACCGCAGCTTTGTCTTCCCCATGGCAGTGGCCTTCCTGCTGTGGTACTTCGCCTATGTGCTGCTCGCCGACTACGCGGTGGGATTCATGTCCACCAAAGTCTGGGGCAACATCAACATCGGCCTGATCCTGGGCCTGCTCCAGTTCGTCTCGACCTTCGCCATCACCGGCTGGTACGTGCACTACTCCAACAAGCGGCTGGACCCCATCGCCACCGAGATCAGGCACGAAATCGAGGGGCACGAATTCGATAAGAACGGAAACCGAGTGGGCGGAGCCAACAAATGATCGCAATTCCCGCCGCGGTGGATGTCGCCGCCCTCAAGGACACCACCCTTCTGAACATGGGCATCTTCGGCCTGTTCGTGGCCGTGACCATGGTGATCGTGTTCCGCGCCAGCCGCAACAACAAGACCGCCGCCGACTACTACGCCGCCGGACGCTCCTTCACGGGCTCGCAGAACGGCACCGCCATCGCCGGCGACTACCTGTCCGCCGCCTCCTTCCTGGGAATTACCGGGGCCATCGCCATCAACGGCTACGACGGATTCATGTACTCCATCGGCTTCCTGGTGGCCTGGCTCGTGGCGCTGCTGCTGGTGGCTGAACTGCTGCGCAACACCGGCAAGTTCACCATGGCGGACGTGCTGTCCTTCCGGCTGAAGCAGCGGCCGGTCCGGATCGCCGCCGCCATCTCCACCCTCGCGGTCTGCTTCTTCTACCTGCTGGCCCAGATGGCCGGGGCGGGAAGCCTGATCTCCCTCCTGCTGGGCATCAGCGACTGGGGCGGACAGGCCCTGGTGATCATCGTCGTCGGCGCCCTCATGATCATGTACGTCCTGATCGGCGGCATGAAGGGCACCACGTGGGTCCAGATCATCAAGGCCATGCTGCTGATCGCCGGCGCCGCCGTAATGACCCTCTGGGTCCTGGCCATCTACGGCTTCAACCTCTCGGCCCTGCTGGGCGGAGCCGTGGAGACCGCCAAGAACCCGGCCGTCCTCAACCCGGGCCTGCAGTACGGCAAATCGGACACCTCCAAGCTGGACTTCATGTCCCTCGGCCTGGCGCTGGTGCTGGGCACCGCCGCCCTGCCGCACGTGCTGATGCGCTTCTACACGGTCCCGACCGCCAAGGAAGCCCGCAAATCGGTCGTCTGGTCCATCTGGCTGATCGGTATCTTCTACCTGTTCACCCTGGTGCTGGGCTACGGCGCCGCAGCGCTGGTCGGAGCGGACACGATCAAGGGCGCCCCCGGCGGCGTCAACTCGGCAGCTCCGCTGCTGGCATTCCACCTGGGCGGGCCACTGCTGCTGGGCTTCATCTCCGCGGTGGCGTTCGCCACCATCCTGGCGGTGGTGGCCGGCCTCACCATCACGGCCGCAGCATCGTTCGCGCATGACATCTACGCCAATGTCATCGCCAAGGGCAAGGCCGATGCCGCCACAGAAGTCCGGGTTGCCCGGCGGACCGTGGTGGTCATCGGCATCCTGGCCATCCTGGGCGGCATCTTCGCCAACGGCCAGAACGTGGCCTTCCTGGTGGCACTGGCCTTCGCCGTCGCCGCATCGGCGAACCTGCCCACCATCATCTACTCCCTGTTCTGGCGGAAGTTCACCACGCAGGGCGCGCTGTGGAGCATGTACGGCGGCCTCGCTTCGGCGATCCTGCTCATCATCTTCTCCCCGGTGGTCTCGGGACTGAAGACTTCCATGATCCCCGGGGCAAACTTCGCCCTCTTCCCGCTCAGCAACCCGGGCATCGTCTCGATCCCGCTGGCCTTCTTCCTGGGCTGGCTGGGCACCACCCTGGACAAGAGGCGGGAGGACGTGACGAAGCAGGCCGAGATGGAAGTCCGCTCGCTGACCGGCATCGGTGCCGAAAAGGCTGTGGACCACTAAAACCGGGACACTCCCCGAACCGGGACACGCCGGAACGGGGAGGCCCTGAAACAGGGACCACACCCACCAGCGCCGAACCTGTTCCGGCGCAACGTGAAGAGCCTCCTGCCGCGGGCTGCGGCACGGAGGCTCTTTCGTTGGGGACGGACCGGTGGGTTTTCCCGCGGGCGGTCAGCGCTGGTGGTGGCCGCCCGGTGCCAGGTTCCCGTGTTCACCATGCGGCACGGCGTACTGGCCGGCCGTCGAGGCGGCGAGGCCCGGCGTCGTAATTCCGGCCACCAGTACCGCGCCGGCGAACGCTGCCAGCAACAGCCTCCGCGGGCGCATGCCGGCCCCTGCCGGCTGCCGCGCGCTGTCTTGCTGTGCACTGTCCTGCTGGCCACTGTGCCGCTGGAGCCACCCGAGCGAGGCGATGATCATCAGCGTCAGCAGGAGCGCCGAAAGCTGCGTCAGGCTGAGCCCGGAGGTGGTGGACGTGGGGAACGCGATGGCGGCCAGGTGGGCCGCCGCCGCGCCTGCGAGGGCGTACCGCGCCCACCGGTTGCCGGCCAGCCGGTCCTTGGCCAGGAAGGCCACGGCTCCGGCCAGCAGAGCGGCTCCCCACAGGCCGGCCGCCACACCCGCAAGAAGCCCTGCCGGTCCAGGGGAGCCCGCTGCAAGGAAGCTGGAGGAGATGGCCAGGTTGACCGAGCCCGCACCGAAGCCGGCGAACCCGGTGACCAGGCGAACCGAAGAGTCCGCCTGGGGCGCCGTGGACTGTACCGTCACCGGGTGGGCCGGCGGTGCCGTGGGCCGGAGCGAAACCATGCCGGACCTTGGCATGCTAGGCGCGGGCAGCGGCCGGGGACTTGTCCAGGGACAGGCCCACGCCGAGGAGGAGCACGGCGCTGGCGAGGTGGAGGACGTTGTCGGCACCGTTCAGGGCGATGATGTTCAGCGGCGAATTCAGCAGGAACAGCCCCACGATGCCCACCAGGAGGTAGGCGGCGCCGACGGAGGAGTTCACGGTGCGTGCGCTGTCAGTCCCGCGGAGGCCGGCGAAGAGCAGCGCGGCGCCGATGGCCAGGTGGATGACGTTGTGCAGCGGGTTGACCTCGAAGATGATCAGGTTGGCGCCTTCCGTGGCGACGAAACCGACGCCTGACGTTACGGCGAAGCCCAGGAGGCCCACCAGCAGGTAGACGGCTCCGAAAATGGTGGCGACGAGGCGGTTGGGTGAGTTGCGCATGGTCCGAATCCTTCCTTCAGGGCGGGTGGGTTGTCCCGCCGGATGTGGGCCCCGGACGGGGCCCTCGGAAGCGATTCGGATCATTGCCGGGGTCGGATGGGTGAAAAGGTCAGTACCCTTTGCATTTTCCGTCCGGCTGGTCCCGGCTAGGCCGCGGGGCGCAGCTTGATGTTGGTCATCAGCAGCTTGTCGGTGCCCTGGAAGCGGTAGGCCAGGTCAACCTTCTTTCCGGTGCAGCTGATCTGGCCCACCACCTCGGCGGACTTCACGCCGTTATCGGTGGCAACCTTGAGGTTGTTGTATGCCGGCTGGCAGGAACTGTCCATTTCCAGGCTCTTAACGCCGGAGATGAAGGCCTCCTTGGAAAGCTGCTTCTTCAAGTCCGGGTCAAGGTATTCGTCGTAGGCGCCGGACGAATCCCCGGCAATCACCTTCTTGGTGAAATCATCCGCAAGGCCACGTGCCTGGTTGGTGGCGCTTCCCACCACGTTCACCAGGATCACGATGCCGAGGATCACCAGGAGCAGCACCCCGCCAATGCTGCCAAGGATGATCCACAGCTTCCGACGGCTCCGCTGGCGTGGCGGCTCCCCGGGAAGGCCGAACGGCGCGGGCTGCTCCGGCAGCCGGCCAAACTGCTGTGGCGTGAAGCCCGCCTGGCGCTGCCGGTACGGATCCTGGGGACTGCTCAAGGGTGGGCCTTTCGTGGAACAGGCGCTCTGGCGCCGGCGGACTGCCCCGGACCGTCCCGGCCCGGCAGATGACTGGAACAAGCCTATAACCCAGGCCGCCGCCGTCGTGCCTGAAGTGCCGCACCGGGGGTTCCGCTGCTGCTAGCTGCCTTCGGAGCCGCGGTCCAGCAGGGGCTGCACCCGGAAGGGGATCAGCTCGCCCATTGCCAGGGCCGTGTCTGCCCGCTCCACGCCGTCGCACGCCAGGATCTTGCCGTTGATGCGGAAAAGGTCCTCGGCGTCCCTGGCCACCACGCGCAGCAGCAGGTCTGCCGACCCCGTCAGCCCGTAACCCTCCAGGACCTCGGGGATGGCGGCGATTTCCCCGGCAAGCCGCCCGAGTTTCTGCTGCTGGACGTGGACGGAGATGAACGCCATCAGCGGATAGCCCAGTGCCACCGGGTTGAGGCGCCGTTCGAAGGACAGGAAGACGTGCTTCTTTTCCAGTTGGGCCATGCGCGCCTGGACGGTATTGCGGGACAGGCCAAGCTTCTGCGCGAGGGCCACCACGGTACGGCGCGGATCCTGCGCCAACGCCGACAGCAGGCGGGTGTCAGTGCCATCCAAAGCTCGCATAATGCGCAACGCTAGCACGGTGCCGGGGCGCGGGACAGGGCACTTTGCTCAGAAACAGCGGCGGTGGTTGTACCCTCTGGGCATTGTGAGTAGGGTCACAGTATCTGGGGCAATGACGCCCGGAAGGCCGGTGGCGGCAGGGGCCAAAAGCCCGCAAACCACGGGTCAACGACGTTCGAAGGTTGCGGCAATCGTGTCTACAGACCAAACGGGCCATGACGGCGCTAACACCCCCCAAAGCGCAGGGAATCCAGGAGAAACCGGGCCGGAATTCCTTCAGCTGATTACCCCGGCCGGTGAACGGATCAGCCACCCGGAGTTCGATTTCTGGGTCCGGGACGTCACCGATGACCAGTTGTGCTCCCTCTTTGAGGACATGACCGTCATCCGGCGGATTGATGTTGAGGCCACCGCCCTGCAGCGGCAGGGGGAGCTGGCCCTCTGGCCCCCGCTCCTGGGCCAGGAGGCGGCCCAGATCGGGTCCGGACGGTCACTGCGCGCAGACGACTTTGTGTTCTCCAGCTACCGCGAGAACGGCGTGGCCTACTGCCGCGGCGTGGACCTGACGGACCTCCTGCGGGTCTGGCGCGGAAACGCCTCCGGCGGCTGGGACCCGTACAGCATCAACATGGCCACCCCGCAGATCATCATTGGCGCCCAGACCCTGCATGCCACCGGCTACGCGATGGGCATCCAGAACGATGGTGCCGATGCCGTGGCCGTCACCTACTTTGGCGACGGTGCCACCAGTGAGGGTGACGTGAACGAGGCCATGGTGTTCGCGGCCAGCTTCCAGGTCCCGGTGGTGTTCTTCTGCACCAACAACCACTGGGCCATCTCCGAGCCGGTGCGCCTGCAGTCCCACATCCAACTCGCGGACCGCGCCACCGGTTTTGGAATCCCCAGCCTGCGGGTGGACGGCAACGATGTCCTGGCGGTCATGGCCGCCACCAGGCTGGCCCTTGACCGCGCACGGCGCGGTGGCGGCCCCACCTTCATCGAAGCCGTCAGCTACCGCATGGGGCCGCACACCACCGCCGACGACCCCACCCGGTACCGGGACGCCAATGAGCTGGAGGACTGGGCCGCCAAGGACCCCATCAGCCGGCTGGCCGGCCTCCTGGAGCGCAAGGGGCTGCTGACCGAGGAGCTGCAGCAGCAGGTCAAGGACAAGGCCGACACCGTGGCCGCGCAAATGCGCCGCGGCTGCACCACCATGCCGGAGCCCCAGCCCATGGACATCTTCAAGCATGTCTACAGCACGCCCAATTCCTGGCTGGAACGCCAGCAGGACCATTACGCACGGTATTTGGCCTCCTTCGGCGATCCCGCAGGTGCCGTTTCAGAGGAAGGTGCACGCTGATGACCCAGTTGACCTTTGCCCGCGCCATCAACGCCGGGCTCCGGAAGTCGCTGGAAAACGACTCCAAGGTGGTTCTCCTCGGCGAGGACATCGGCGCCCTGGGCGGCGTGTTCCGCGTGACGGACGGCCTGCAAAAGGACTTCGGAACCCACCGCGTGGTGGACACCCCGCTGGCGGAGTCCGCCATCGTGGGAACCGCCGTCGGCCTGGCCTACCGCGGCTACCGGCCCGTCGTGGAAATACAGTTCGACGGGTTCATCTATCCGGCCTTCGACCAGATCGTCAGCCAGGTGGCCAAGCTGCACTACCGCACCCGCGGGGCCGTCAAAATGCCCATCACCATCAGGGTCCCGTTCGGCGGCGGCATTGGCTCACCGGAGCACCATTCCGAGTCCCCGGAAGCCTACTTCACCCATACCTCGGGGCTGCGGGTGGTCACCGTGGCCAACCCCCAGGACGCCTATACGGTCATCCAGCAGGCCATCGCCTGTGACGATCCCGTCCTCTACTTCGAGCCCAAGCGCCGCTACCACGACAAAGGCGAGGTGGACGAGAACGCAGATCCTGCCTCGACCCTCCCCATGGACAAGGCCCGGGTGCTGACCGACGGCAGTGACGTGACCCTGGTGGCCTACGGGCCACTGGTCAAGACCGCCCTGGACGCAGCCTCCGCCGCCGCGGACGAGGGCATCTCCATTGAAGTCATCGACCTGCGCTCGCTGGCCCCCGTGGACTACGAACCGGTGGTGGCCTCGGTGCGCAAGACCGGGCGCCTGGTGGTCACGCACGAGGCTGCCCAGTCCGGCGGGCTGGGAGCGGAAGTGGCGGCCAGCATCACCGAACGGTGCTTCTACCACCTCGAGGCCGCTCCGGTCCGGGTGACGGGGTTCGACATTCCCTACCCCTACTCCAAGCTGGAAATGCACCACCTCCCGGGCCTGGACCGCATCCTGGACGGCGTGGACCGTGCCCTGGGCCGCCCCAATTCCCTGAGCGGACTGGAAGGATGAGCGCCACCATGATCAAGGAATTCCGGCTCCCGGACCTGGGGGAGGGACTTACGGAGTCTGAAATCCTCAGCTGGAAAGTGGACGTCGGCGACACCGTCAGCCTGAACCAGGTCATCGCCGAGGTGGAGACCGCCAAAGCCGTGGTGGAGCTCCCGTCGCCCTTCGCCGGGGTCATCAAAGAACTTCATGAACAGCCCGGTTCCGTGGTGGAGGTGGGCAAGCCGATTGTCTCCTTCGAGGTGGCGGACGACGCCGGGTCCGCACCTTTGGCGCCGTCCGGCGCCGCGGGCGCGGAGTCCGGGGAGGCTGCGCTGGACACCCCGAAAAGGGAACCGAACCTTGTTGGGTACGGCGCCGTCGTCGAAGGTTCCGGGCGCCCCACGCGCCGGGCGCGGAACTTTGCCCCGGTAGTTGAGGCAGGGGGAACCAAGGCCCCGGAGGCCGGCCCGGTCGAGCCTGCAGCTGTCCAGCCAGCACCTGCGGAGGGCAAGGCCGCCGAACGTCCCCGGTCCACGCCCCCGGTCCGCAAGCTGGCCAAGGACCTTGGCCTGGACCTCGCCCAGGTTCCCGGAACCGGTCCCGGCGGCCTGATCACCCGGGAGGACGTGCAGGAGTTTTCCGGCCACGCCGCGGAACCTGCCCTGCAGGCGCAGGGGGCCGCGTCCCCAGGCGGAGCCACGCCGGGGGAGCGGGAGACCCGGACCCCCATCAAGGGGGTACGCAAGCACACCGCTGCCGCGATGGTGCAGAGCGCCTTCACCGCGCCCCATGCCACCGAATTCCTGACCGTGGATGTCACGCCGAGCCTTGAGCTGCTGGCCAAACTCAAGACCAGCAGGGAGTTCGCGGGTATCAAGCTCACCCCGTTGACGCTCGCCGCCAAAGCCCTCCTGATCGCCCTGCGCCGCAACCCGGCACTGAATTCCCGCTGGGACGAAGAAAACCAGGAGATCGTCACCTTCAATTACGTGAATCTGGGCATCGCCGCCGCCACGCCGCGCGGACTCACGGTTCCGAACATCAAGGACGCCGAGGCCCTTCCGCTCCCGCAGCTGGCCCAGGCGCTCACGGCGCTTGCCGAAACCGCACGCGCGGGCAAGACCACGCCGGCGGACCTCTCCGGCGGCACCATCTCCATCACCAACATCGGCGTCTTCGGCATCGACGCAGGCACCCCCATCCTCAATCCGGGGGAGGCCGCGATCCTTGGCCTTGGGGCGGTCCGGACCATGCCATGGGAATACCGGGGCGAGGTGGCGTTGCGCCAGGTGCTGACGCTGAGCCTGTCCTTCGACCACCGCCTGGTGGACGGGGAGCAAGGCTCCCGGTTCCTGGCGGACGTGGGGGCCATCCTGGCCGAGCCGGGCATGGTGCTCACCATGGTGTAGCGGCTCCTGGCCTGCACATCACCGGCCCCGGCCCGCATAAGCGGTGCTGCCAGGGGCCGGTTGTGCTGCCAGGGGCCGCTCGTGTGGTGCCGAGTGCCGGGCGGGTCAGGCCGAGGGTACGGTCAGGGCGGCGAGCGCCATCCGTTCCAGCAAGGGACGGGCGACGCCGGCAGCCATGCGCCTGCCATGGCTGCGGACCGAGTGCGGGGTGGAGTTGATCAGGCCGAATGTGGCATGGGCGCGCATCCGCAGCTCAGCGTGGTCGGTCGCGGGATGGACCTTGGCCAGGACGTCCACCCACACCTCCACGTAGCTGCGCTGCAGTGTGCGTACGGCCAGCTGGTCCTGCTCGGACAGGTTGGTGAAGTCCCGGTCCTGCACCCGGATCACGTCCGGTTTGCCGAGGGCGAAATCCACCTGGAACTCCACCAGCTGACGGAGCGCGGCCTGGGGGTCGGCAGTACGCTCCACCACCTGGCGGCCGCCGTCGAGCAGTTCCTGGCTCACCGTGACCAGCAAGTCCGCCAGGACTGCCTGCTTGCCCGGAAAGTGGCGGTACACCGCAGGTCCGCTGACGCCTGCCGCCGCGCCAAGGTCCTCCAGCGAGACCCGGTTGAAGCCGTTGGCCGCGAACAGCGAGGCAGCAGCGGACAGCAAAGCCTGCCGCCGGTTCTCCTTGGCCCTGCCGCGCTGGGTTGTTGGCGTGGGGGGAGTGGCGGCCTGGGCCATGGGGGCCTGGGCTGTGGTGGCTTGGACTGCAGGGGCTTGGGCGGCAGGGGCCGGCTGCGCTGTATTGCTGGACACTTTTCCTCCTTGAGCCAGCCCAGAGTCTAGCAACGCAGCGATGTGTTGGACATCACAGTTAATCGAGACTAACCTGAATTTCAGTTATTAGTCACTAACCGAGTTGGCCTGGCGGCCGCCCGGACCCACACAAGGACGGAACGTCGATGGAGACCCTGGCCACCCGGCTCGACCCGGCAAGCGAGTCCTTCCGCACCAACCGGGACGAGCAGCTCTCGCTCGCCGGGGAGCTGCGGAAGAAGCTGGCGGATGCGGCGCTGGGCGGGCCCCAAAAGTCGCGGGACCGCCACGTGGCCCGGGGCAAGCTGCTGCCGCGGGACCGGATCGACCAACTGCTGGATGACGGCAGCCCCTTCCTGGAAATTGCGCCCCTTGCGGCCAACGGGATGTACGGTGACGACGCACCCGGCGCAGGAGTGATCGCCGGAATCGGCCTGGTGCATGGCCGCCACGTCCTGGTGATCTCCAACGACGCAACCGTCAAGGGCGGAACCTATTACCCCATGACGGTGAAGAAGCACCTCCGCGCCCAGGAGATCGCGCTGGAAAACCGGCTGCCCTGCATCTACCTGGTGGACTCGGGAGGCGCCTTCCTGCCCAAGCAGGACGAGGTGTTCCCGGACAAGGAGCACTTCGGCCGGATCTTCTACAACCAGGCGCGACTCTCGGCGGCCAAGATCCCGCAACTGGCCGCCGTCATGGGCTCCTGCACGGCCGGCGGAGCCTACGTCCCCGCGATGAGCGACGAGACCGTCATTGTCCGGAACCAGGGCACCATCTTCCTGGGCGGCCCGCCGCTGGTAAAGGCAGCCATCGGGGAAATCGTCACCGCCGAGGAGCTGGGCGGCGGCGAGGTGCACTCCCGGGTCTCCGGAGTGACGGACCACCTGGCCGAAAACGACGAACATGCCCTCCAGATCATCAGGGACATCGTTGCCACCCTGCCGCCTCCCGCCGCACCGGCCTGGCAGGTGGAACCCGCCGTCGAACCGGCAGCGGACCCCGAAGGCCTCTACGGCGCCGTGCCCACGGACGTCAACGCACCTTACGACGTCCATGAAGTCATCGCCCGCCTGGTGGACGGCAGCAGGTTCCACGAGTTCAAAAAGGACTACGGCACCACCCTGGTCACGGGATTCGCCCGGATCGACGGACACCCCGTGGGCATCGTGGCCAACAACGGCGTGCTGTTCAGCGAGTCATCGCTCAAGGGCGCGCATTTCATTGAGCTGTGCGACCAGCGCGGCATCCCGCTGCTGTTCCTGCAGAACATCTCCGGCTTCATGGTGGGCCGGGACGCCGAGCAGGGCGGCATCGCCAAAAACGGGGCCAAGATGGTGACCGCCGTTGCCACTGCCCGCGTCCCCAAGCTGACAGTGGTCATCGGCGGCTCCTTTGGCGCCGGCAACTACTCCATGTGCGGCCGTGCATACTCGCCGCGGTTCCTGTGGATGTGGCCTGCTGCCCGGATCTCGGTCATGGGCGGAAACCAGGCGGCCGGCGTGCTGGCCACCGTGAAGCGGGACCAGTACGAAGCGGCGGGGGAGGAATGGGCGGCCGAGGACGAGGAAGCCTTCAAAGCGCCCATCCGCCGGCAGTACGAGGACCAGGGCAGTCCCTACTACTCCACCGCCCGGCTGTGGGACGACGGTGTCATCGACCCCGCCGATACGCGCACCGTCCTGGGCCTGGCGCTTGATGTCGTCTCCCGCACCCCCTTGCCGGAGACCTCCTTCGGCCTCTTCCGGATGTGAGCCAGCAATGACCATGCAGACCAATACCGCCATGCACCAAGGCCCTACCGGCGCCCAGGCCGGAGAAGCCGGCACCGGGCCCCTCTTCAGCGCCGTCCTGGTGGCCAACCGTGGTGAAATTGCGTGCCGCGTCATCCGCACGCTGCGGCTCCTGGGAATCCGGTCGGTCGCGGTCTACAGCGATGCCGACGCCGGCGCCCGCCACGTGCGCGAGGCTGACACTGCCGTGCGCATTGGCCCTGCCGCGGCAACCGAAAGCTACCTCAGCATCGACGCCATCCTGGCGGCGTGCCGGCAGTCAGGCGCTGACGCGGTCCACCCCGGTTACGGCTTCCTGAGCGAAAATGCGGACTTCGCCCGTGCCCTCGAAAAAGCCGGCATTGCCTTCATCGGTCCCGGCGTGGAAGCCCTGGACGTCATGGGCGACAAGATCCGCGCCAAGAACCATGTGGCAGGGTATGGCGTGCCAGTGGTCCCCGGCATTGCCAGGCCCGGCATGACGGACAGCGAACTGGTGGACGCTGCTGCCGCCGTCGGCTATCCCCTCCTGATCAAGCCCTCTGCCGGCGGGGGCGGCAAAGGCATGCACGTCGTCGAAAAGCAGGCGGACCTGGCCGCCGCCCTGGCCACCGCACGGCGTGTGGCCGCAGCCGCCTTCGGGGACGACACCCTGTTCCTGGAGCGACTGGTGACCACACCGCGGCATATCGAGGTGCAGGTGCTGGCGGACGGCCACGGCAACGTCATCCACCTCGGCGAACGCGAATGCTCCCTGCAGCGGCGGCACCAGAAAGTCATCGAGGAAGCCCCTTCGCCCCTGCTGGAAAGCCTTCCCAACGGTGCGGACGTCCGTGCTCGGATCGGCGAGGCCGCCTGCAACGCTGCCCGCAGCGTGAACTACACCGGGGCAGGAACCGTGGAGTTCCTGGTCTCGGACAATGCGCCGGATGAGTTCTTCTTCATGGAGATGAACACCCGGCTGCAGGTGGAGCACCCTGTCACGGAGATGGTCACCGGAATCGACCTGGTGGAATGGCAGGTGCGGATCGCCGCCGGTGAGCCGCTGACCGTCCGGCAGGCTGACGTCAGCCTTTCCGGCCATGCGGTGGAGGCACGGGTCTACGCCGAGGTGCCGGAGAAGAACTTCCTCCCGTCCACCGGGACGGTCCTCCAGCTGGACGAACTGCCGGACGCAACGGACAGCCGCGTCCGGGTGGATTCATCCCTGGTGGAGGGCCTGGAGCTCTCCGCGAATTACGACCCCATGATCTCGAAGGTGATCGCCTGGGGCAGGGACCGCACTGAGGCCCTGGAATCCCTTGACGCGGCGCTGGCCGGCTACACGGCGCTGGGCATTGAGACCAACGTCGAGTACCTGCGGCTCCTGGTCAACGATTCCGATGTCCGCGCCGGGCACCTGGACACCGGGCTGATCGAACGGAAGCAGCCGGCGCTTGAATTCCGGCGCGTCGGCACCCCCGAACTGGTGGCCGCCGCCCTGTACGCCCTCACCCGGGAGGCGCAGGACCACCCCGCGCCGCCCGGCGGACCGTGGCAGGCCCGCAGCGGGTGGCGCCTTGGTGCGCCCGCGCCGCGCCGGATCAGCCTGGGAACGCCCGACGGCGGTGTGGCAACAGTGCAGGTCAGCGGAAGCCCCACCGGCGCCGACACTGCCGTGGTTGCTGTTGACGGCGGCGCCCGGCAGGCCGCCGCGCTGCGCTTGGCGCAGGACGGCAGCGCAGTCCTGACCCTTGGCGGGGAGGCACGGGAGTACCAGGTGGCCGTACCGCCCGGGCAGCCGCTCCAGCTCTTCCTCGGCAACGGCGGCTGGTCCTGCCGGCTGGAACTCCTGACCCGTGAAGCACGGCTGGAACGGGTACTGGCAGCCGTGCAGCGCCAGGAAGGTGCGGCGGACCCCGAGGTGCGCTCGCCCATGCCGGGAACCGTGGTGGCCGTCCCGGTCAGCGACGGGGATGCGGTGGAGGCCGGGGAGGTCCTGGTGTCCGTGGAGGCCATGAAGATGGAGCACCACCTGGTGGCCCCCCTGGCAGGAACGGTCCACCTGGCCGCCCGCACCGGTGACCTTGTGAAGGCGGATCAGATCCTGGCCACCATCCACCCCCATCCCACCGGTGCGGAACCCGCTTCCACGGACACCGACGCAGACGCAGACACAGACACCCAGCAAGGCGAAGGAGCCTGACCATGACCGGTTTTGAACTTACCGAGGAATACCAGGACCTCAGCGACACCGTTCGCGACTTCGCGGACAACGTGGTGGCCCCGGTCTCCGCCAAGCACGACGAAGAGCACAGCTTCCCCTATGAAGTGGTGAAGCAGATGGCGGAGATGGGCCTGTTCGGGCTGCCGTTCCCGGAGGAGTATGGCGGCATGGGCGGGGACTATTTTGCCCTGGCGCTCGCGCTGGAGCAGCTGGGCCGTGTGGACCAGTCCGTCGCCATCACCCTGGAGGCCGGCGTGTCCCTCGGTGCCATGCCGGTGTACCGGTTCGGCACGGACGCACAGAAACAGGAATGGCTGCCCATGCTGGCGTCCGGCCAGGCGCTCGCCGGGTTCGGGCTCACCGAACCCGAAGCAGGCTCCGACGCCGGCGGCACCAAGACCCACGCCCGGCGGGAGGACGGCCACTGGGTCATCAACGGCAACAAGGAGTTCATCACCAACTCCGGAACCGACATCACCCGGTTGGTCACCGTCACGGCGGTTACCGGGCAGAAGGAGCGCGAAGACGGGTCCATCCAAAAAGAGATTTCCACCATCCTGGTACCCACCGACACACCCGGCTTCAAGGCGGAAAAGCCCTACAACAAGGTGGGCTGGAACGCCTCGGACACCCACCCCCTCACCTTGAAGGACGTCCGGGTGCCGGAGGAAAACCTGCTGGGCGCCGAGGGGCGCGGTTACGCCAACTTCCTGTCCATCCTGGACGAGGGCCGGATCGCCATCGCCGCACTGGCCACCGGTGCCGCCCAGGGCTGCGTTGACCTGTCCGTCAAATACGCCCGCGAGCGCCGGGCGTTCGGTCACGAAATCGGCAAGTACCAGGCCATTTCGTTCAAGATCGCCCGGATGGAAGCGCGGGCGCACACGGCCCGCCTGGCCTACTACGACGCGGCCGCAAGGATGCTGGCCGGCAAGCCGTTCAAGACCCAGGCGGCCATCGCTAAGATGGTCGCAGGCGAGGCGGCCATGGACAATGCGCGGGATGCCACCCAGGTGTTCGGCGGCTATGGCTTCATCAACGAGTTCACCGTGGCACGCCACTACCGCGACTCCAAGATCCTTGAAGTGGGGGAGGGCACCACGGAGGTCCAGCTGATGCTGATCGCCCGCGAACTGGGACTCTAGCCGGCCCGAAAGGATCAATGATGATTGACAAGGTTGTTGCCAGTGCAGACCAAGCCGTTGCGGACATCCCCGACGGCGCGTCGCTGGCCGTGGGCGGGTTCGGGCTCTGCGGAATTCCGGTGGCCCTGATCGACGCCCTCCACCGGGCCGGCACCTCGGGGCTGGAAACCGTCAGCAACAACTGCGGCGTGGACGACTGGGGCCTCGGCATCCTGCTCCGTGACGGCCGCATCCGCCGCACCATCAGCTCCTACGTAGGCGAAAACAAGGAGTTCGCCCGCCAGTTCCTGGCCGGCGAGCTCGAGGTGGTGCTCACCCCGCAGGGCACGCTGGCGGAAAAACTGCGGGCCGGTGGGGCCGGGATTCCGGCGTTCTACACCAAGGCAGGGGTCGGCACGCAGGTGTCCGACGGCGGCCTGCCGCAGAAGTACGACGCCAACGGCGGGATCGCGGTTGCTTCCGCCCCGAAGGAAGTGCGCTCCTTCGGGGGAGTGGACTACGTCCTGGAAGAGTCACTCACACCTGACTTCGGGTTGGTGCACGCGTGGAAGGGCGACCGGCACGGCAACCTGGTCTTCCACGCCACCGCCATGAACTTCAACCCGCTGTGCGCCATGGCAGGGCGCATCACCATCGCCGAGGTGGAGGAACTTGTGGAGCCCGGCGAACTGGACCCCGAACATATCCACACCCCCGGGATTTTCGTCCAGCGGGTGGTCCTGGCCCAGGACGGGGAAAAACGGATCGAAAAGCGGACGGTGGCACTCAACCAGGCAGGAGCATGACCATGGATCCCAACAGCCCCGAAGCGCCCCGGCCCGAAGCCGTACGCCCGGAATACCGGCGGGCCGGTTCCCGGCAGTATTCCGGCCCCGGTGACTCCACATCGGCGGAAACCAAAGGCTGGACCCGCAACGAACTCGCGGCACGCGTAGCCAGGGAACTCCGCAACGGCCAGTACGTGAATTTGGGCATCGGGATGCCCACCCTGATCCCCAACTACATCCCGGCGGGCGTGGAAGTGGTGCTGCACTCCGAGAACGGGATCCTCGGCGTCGGGCCCTACCCCACAGAGGATGCCATCGATCCCGACCTGATCAACGCCGGCAAGGAGACCGTCACCGTCAACAGGGGAGCGGCGTTCTTCGACTCGGCCACGTCCTTCGGCATGATCCGCGGCGGCCACGTTGACGTGGCCGTGCTCGGCGCCATGGAGGTGGCCGCCAACGGTGACCTGGCCAACTGGATGATCCCGGGAAAGATGGTCAAGGGCATGGGCGGGGCCATGGACCTGGTGTTCGGGGCCAAGCGCGTGATCGTGATGATGGAACACGTCGACCGCAACGGCAACCCCAAGATCGTCCAGGAATGCTCGCTCCCGCTGACCGGGAAGGGCTGCGTGGACCGGATCATCACGGACCTGGCCGTCATCGACGTCGTCCGGGACGGCAGCGGATCGCGGCTGGTCCTGAGCGAACTGGCCCCCAACGTCTCCGTGGAGGATGTAGTGGCCGCCACCGGTGCGGACCTGTTTGAGGAAGACCGGGAACTCACCGTATGACCGGCAGCAACCCCACGGACGGCAACCCCGCGGACCGTAAACCCACGGAAGACGGCGGCCGGCGGGTCATCGAGCAGCGCGGGCTGTACTTCGACGAACTTGAGGACGGCCTGGTGTATGCGCACCGTCCGGGCCGGACGGTGACGGAGACGGACAACGTCCTCTTCAGCACCCTGACCATGAACACCCAGGCGCTGCACCTGGACGCCGCCTGGAGCGCCGGCCAGCCCTTTGGGCAGCGGCTCATGAACTCCATGTTCACCCTGGCCACCATGGTGGGCCAGTCCGTCACCCAGCTGACCCAGGGGACCATCATCGCCCAGCTGGGCCTGACGGACGTTTCCTTCCCGCACCCGCTGTATCACGGGGACACGCTGTATACGGAGACAGTCGTCACCGGCAGGAGGCTTTCGGCCTCACGCCCGGGCCAGGGCATCGTTACCATGGAGCACACCGGCCGCAACCAGGACGGCGCCGTGGTGGCACGTGCCACCCGCAGTTGCCTGATGTGGACCCGGGAGGCACATCAGAACGCGCAGAGCAGCCAAAACGTCGGAGAATAGCCTTATGACCTTTGTGATGGGCCCCGCCCTGCTCTTCTGCCCCGCCGACCGTCCCGAGCGCTACCAAAAGGCCGCCGCCCGCGCGGACGCCGTCATACTGGACCTCGAAGACGCGGTGGCGCCGGCAGACAAGCAGCGGGCCCGCGGCGCCATCCTGGCCCAGCTGGGCACCACCGGCGTGGAGCCCGAGCTTGAGCCCAGCTGCACCATTGTCAGGGTCAACCCCGTGGGCACCGAGGACTTCGAAAAAGACCTGCACTGCCTGGCGCACACGCCCTACCGCACCGTGATGCTGGCCAAGGCAGAATCGGCCGACCAGCTCAAGGCGCTGGAGGGATACCAGGTCATTGCGCTGTGCGAAACGGCGGTGGGCGTCCTCAACGCCCCGGCGATCGCCGCGGCGCCGAATGTGGTGGGCCTGATGTGGGGGGCTGAGGACCTGCTGGCTTCCCTGGGCGGCACGTCCAGCCGGACGGACGACGGCGGCTACCGGGCAGTGGCCCTGCACGCCCGCTCGTCAGTGCTCCTGGCAGCGCGGGCGCACGGCAAGGAAGCAGTGGACGCCGTGTACACCACCATCCCGGACCTCGACGGGCTGGCTGCTGAAGCGGCCGACGCCGTGGCCTCCGGCTTCAGCTCCAAGGCCTGCATCCATCCCAGCCAGGCAGCCGTGGTCCGCAAGGCCTATGCGCCCTCGGACGATGAGGTGGCCGCAGCCACCGCCCTGCTGGACGCTGCCGCGTCGGCGGGCTCCGGGGTCTTCAAGTACCAGGGCAAAATGATCGACGGCCCCATCCTCAAGCACGCCCAGGAGATCGTCCGGCGCGCTGCCGTGGAGGCATAACTACCGTTGCCATCCCTCCGGCCGCCGGAGGGACGTGGCCGGGATCGGCTCATACAGCAGCGTCCGCACCCAGCGGTTCCCTGTTTCCCGGAACTCCTTCCGGCTGGCGAAGCGGTAATGGAAACTGCGCACGCGCACCCAGCGTGGCGCGGCGCCGTCGAACGGGTCCTTCCGCAGCAGCCGCAGCATCTGCCGGTCCGCCGCCAGCAGCTTGCCCAGGAAGGCGTAGAACCATTCCTCGTGCACGGTCCGCAGCGGCAGGAACCACATCAGCCAGTCCAGCCGCAGGTGGTACGGGGCCCACTGCCGCGGAATCCGGCGCACGTCCCCCGGCTTGCCCTTGAAGCCGTACTCGCGCCAGTCCGAACTGTCACCGGGGTCCTCGTCCAGCGTGCCCTCCACCACGATCTCGATGCGCTGCTTGGTCACCGTGCCAAACGCGCCGTAGGCGTTGACCAGCTGCCACCGGTTGAAGCTGGCGTTCATCAGCTGCCGGCGGGAGAAGAGGTTCCGCAGCGGCCAGTAGCTCAGCACCAGCAGCAGGACCGACGCCGCCAAGGTCACGGCCAGCCACCACAGCGGGGTTTCCGGCCGGGCACCCGCGGCGGCATTCCAGTCCGCGGGGATGGCGGGGATCACGGCGTGCGCCACGGGGTCGCTGACCGCCGCGAACGCCAGCACGATCGCCATCCAGTTCAGCCAGGCGAAGTTGCCGCTGGCCACCAGCCACAGCTGGGTCACCACCACCACTCCCGCCGCGACGCTTGCCACGGGCTGGGGTGCGAACAGCAGGAACGGCACCACCAGCTGGGCGATGTGGTTGCCCACCACCTCGATCCGGTGCAGCGGCCTGGGCAGCAGGTGGGCCTGCCGGCTCAACGGCCCGGGCATGGGCTGGGTTTCGTGGTGGTAGTACAGGGCGGTCAGGTCGCGCCACTCCCTGCCGCCGCGGATCTTGATCATTCCCGCGCCGAACTCCAGCCGGAACACCAGCCACACGGTCAGGATCAGGATGGTCCGGGGCGGCTCCGTCTGGTTGGAACCCAGGAAGCCCACCGTGAAACCCGCCTCCAGGAGCAGCATTTCCCAGCCGAACCCGTAGAAGGTCTGGCCCACGTTCACGATGGACATGTACAGCAGCCACAGGGCCAGGAACGCAAGCAGCGGCACCCAGGGCGGGCCCAGCTGCGGGATTCCGGCCACCAGCAGCGCCGACACCACCAGCCCTGCGGCGCAGACTCCGCGCAGCAGCCCGTCCGAGTACCGCCAGCGGAACAGCGTAGGCCGGCGAAAGCGGGGGAACGCGGACAGGAACCCGGGCACCGGGAGGAGGCCGCGCTCGCCGAGCAGGGCGGGGAACTGGTTCATCGTTGACAGGAACGCAACAAAATACAGCGCCGCCACACCCCGTTGCAGCACCTGCCGGGCGAACCCGTATTCCGGCGCGTCAAACCACCACAGCCAGTCCACGGATTCCACGTTACGCCCGGTCACGCGGGGGTCAAGGTGCACCATCGGGCCCGGGCGGAGCAGGGCCAGGGGCGTCAAAGGGGCCCGGACGGGTGCGGGATACTTAACCCATGCAGCCACGCAGAATCGTCCTCCTCGGATCCACCGGTTCCATCGGCACCCAGGCGATTGACGTCGTCGACGGCGCCCCGCACCTGTTCGAGGTGGTGGCGCTCAGTGCCGGGGGCGGCAACCTGGAACTCCTGGCGCAGCAGGCGGTCCACACCGGCGCCGCGGCGGTGGGGATTGCCGGCGGAGATCCTGCCCGGCTGGCGGCGCTGATCAGCGACGCCGCCGCTGCGGCAGGCCGCCAGGGGTACCGGCCGGAGATCGTGGCGGGCCCGGACGCGTCCGCCCGCATCGCCGCGATTGAGGCGGACGTGGTGCTCAACGGCATCACCGGATCCATCGGCCTGGCACCCACGCTCGCGGCCCTCAAGTCCGGGGCCACCCTTGCCCTTGCCAACAAGGAGTCCCTGATCGTAGGCGGCAGCCTGGTCAAGGCCGCAGCCCGCGAAGGCCAGATCGTCCCCGTCGATTCGGAGCACTCCGCCATCGCCCAATGCCTGCGCTCCGGCACTGCCGATGAGGTGGACAAGCTCATCCTCACAGCTTCAGGAGGACCGTTCCGGGGCAGGAGCCGGGAAGAGCTCCACGCCGTCACCCCCCGGGAAGCCCTGGCCCACCCCACCTGGGACATGGGCGTCATGGTCACCACCAACTCGGCCACCCTGGTGAACAAAGGCCTGGAAGTCATCGAGGCCCACCTGCTGTTCGACATTCCCCTGGACCGGATCGACGTCGTCGTGCACCCCCAGTCCGTGGTCCATTCCATGGTCCAGTTCGTGGACGGCTCCACCATCGCCCAGGCGTCCCCGCCCGACATGCGCCTGCCCATTGCCCTGGGGCTCGGCTGGCCGGCGCGCGTGCCCAACGCCGCCGTCCCGTGCGACTGGACCCAGGCCGCCACCTGGACCTTCGAACCGCTGGACACGGATGCCTTTCCCGCCGTCGGGCTGGCCAAGGACGCCGCCAAGCAGGGGAGCACCTACCCTGCTGTCTTCAATGCGGCCAACGAGGAAGCGGTCACGGCGTTCCATGCCGGCCGGATCCGTTTCACCGACATCGTCGACACCGTGGACAGTGTGCTCAGCGAACACTCAGGTTCCTCCGGGCTGACGGTGGAATCCGTGCTGGATGCTGAAAGCTGGGCACGCGCCCGGGCCCACGAACGTTTAGCAGTCAGCAGTCTCTAGGAAGCAGCAGCACCTCCATGACCCCTGTCCTACTTTTCATCCTCGGCGTTGTCTTCGTCGCCCTTGGCATCGCCGTGTCCATTGCGCTCCACGAAGTGGGCCACCTGGTCCCCGCCAAGCTCTTCAAGGTCCGCGTCACCAAGTACATGATCGGGTTCGGCCCCACACTGTGGTCGCGCCGAAAGGGCGAAACCGAATACGGCGTGAAGGCCGTGCCGCTGGGCGGCTACGTCTCCATGATCGGCATGTATCCGCCGAACAAGGAGGACGGCTCGGTCCGGCCTTCGAGCACCGGCATGTTCCAGACGCTGGCCACCGAGGCCCGTTCCATGGCCCACGAGGAAGTGGGGCCCGGCGACGAAAACCGGGTCTTCTACCGCCTGCCGGTCTGGAAGAAGGTCATCGTGATGCTGGGCGGCCCGGCCATGAACATGATCCTTGGCGTGCTGCTCACCGCCGTTCTGCTGATGGGCTTCGGCGTGGCGACGGCCACCACCACCATTTCCGACGTCTCCAAGTGCCAGGTAGCCGCAGGGCAGACCGTCGACCCCGATTCCACCGACTGCCAGCTGACGCCCGCCGCCGCGGCCGGCCTGAAGCCCAATGACACCATCACCTCCTTCGACGGCAAACCTGTCACCAGGTGGGACCAGCTGACGGAATGGATCCGCGCTTCCGCCGGCAAGGAAGTCTCCATTACGGTGCAGCGGGACGGCAACCCGGTATCCACCACCGTGACCCCCGTCCTGTCGGCCCGGCCGGTCATGGGAACCGACGGTCGCCAGGCCACCGACGCCGCCGGCAACCTCCAGTACCAGGACGTCGGATTCCTTGGCATCGGCGCGCAGACGGCGCTGGTGCCCCAGCCGGCGTCGTCCGTCCTGCCCATGGCGGGGGAGAACATCCGCCAGGTGGCCGGTGTTGTCTTCAACCTGCCTGCCCGCGTGGTGGGCGTGGCCAAGGCTGCGTTCAGCGAAGAGCCGCGCGACCCCAACGGGCCCATCAGCGTGGTTGGCGTGGGCAGGGTTGCAGGCGAGGTGGCAGCCATGGAGGCCGTGCCGATGCAGTCCCGGGTGGCAACCCTCGTCGGACTGCTGGCCGGCCTGAACTTCGCACTTGCGGTGTTCAACCTGGTCCCGCTCCTCCCACTTGACGGCGGCCACGTTGCGGGCGCCCTGTACGAGGGCGTCCGGCGCCGGGTGGCAAAGCTGCGCGGGCGGCCGGATCCCGGGGCCTTCGACATCGCCAAACTGCTTCCCGTCACGTACGTGGTCGCGGCGCTGTTGATGGGCATGAGCGCGTTGTTGATCTACGCGGACATCGTCAAGCCGGTCAACCTGTTCGGATAATCGCCCCATATCGGTTGACTTTCAAAAATCAGCCAAATCTGATTGATTGATCACTCTCAACCGCCTATGGTTGAGAGATGTTCGTCATGACCATCGACCAGCGCGGAAGTACCGGTGACCAGGACCGTGTACCGGCCCTGCTGGACCAGCTTGCCGGCCTTGAGCTGCCCAACCCGGAACAGCCGGTCTTCGAGCGCTCCGTAGGGGATGAAGTCCAGGGAGTGGTCCGGGACGCCTCCGCCGTGGTGGAGATAGCCCTGCACGCGCTCCGCGGCGGCCACTGGTACATAGGCATTGGCGTTGGGACCGTGGTCCTGCCGCCCCACGCCAGTCCCCGGGAAGGAACCGGAACGGCCTTTGTTGCCGCGCGGAAGGCTGTTGAGCTTGCCAAGGGCGCCGGTTCCCAGGTGCCGTTGTCGGTGGTGCCCGGCATCATGGCAGGGGAAGCGGCCAAAGGTGTCGCTGCAGCGGAGGGGGTGCAGGCTTGTGCCAATGCGGAGGCGGTGCTCCGGCTGCTGGGCCGGCTTGTCCAGGACCGCACGGAAGCGCAGTGGCGGGTGGTGGACGCCCTGCGCCGCCTGGGCGCGCGGGGCCAGGGCCAGGGCCGGCACGGAAGCCAGAAGCACGTGGCGCTTGAACTCGGAATTTCGGAGCAGTCGGTGAGCCGTACCGTGCTTCGCTCCGGGTGGCAGGAAGAATGGGCAGCCAGGCCGGCCGCGTCCATGCTCCTTGGTTTTGCCGACTCCCGGGTTGGCCAGGCCGAAAAGGATGTCCCTGCGCAGCAACAGCAGCAGGCGCCTGCGCAGCGGCAGGGGCCTGGGCAGCGAAAGCCGGCGGACCGGATTGAAGGAGACACGTGACCGCACTGTGGGTGGCAGTGGCCTTGCTGGTGGCGGGCTTTGCCGGCTGGCCGGTCACTGCGCTGGTGTTCAAGCTCGCCCGGACCATCGACGACAAGGCAGATGCCGCCAAGGCCGCGGAGGAAGCCCGGGCGGCGGAAGAGGACCCGTCGGCTGACGTCACCGTCGATGACCCTTCCCCTGCATCCCCGGGGTCGCGCGGAGGCACCGTACCGGCGGCGGGCGCAGACCCGGCTCCTGACGCAGACCCGGTTCCTGACGCAGACCCGGCTCGTGACGCTGCCGGGGGTGCAGGCAACCAGGCAGTGGACAGTGAGCTGACCGCTACTCCCGGCCGGCCGGCGTCGAACGGTCCCGCAGCCGGACCCGCTGCACCCAGCCAGCGCATCCTGCGCGGCGGGGCCATCATCGGCGTGCTGGAGCGGCTGGGGGTGTGCCTTGCCATCCTTACCGGCCAGCCCGTGGCCATCGCCTACATCGTTGCGATCAAGGGCCTGGGCAGGTTCGCCGAGCTGAAGGAGACGCCGGTGGCCGCTGAGCGTTTCATCATCGGGACCCTCACTTCCATGCTCTGGGCCGCCGGCACCGCGGCCGCGGTCAAAGTCCTCTTCCTGCACTGACCGCAGCCCCCTGGGCGCAGTCCGCTCCGTCCCGGCACATCCTCCGGCATTGGGGATTGGGACGGTACCAGGGCGGCCATGGCGATAGGGTAGCGGTATGACAGTTTTTGCCGTTGAGTACGTTTATGCCGCCAACTCCACCGAAACCCGCAATGAGGTCCGCCCCGCGCACCGGGAATGGACAGGCGGCCTGGCACAGGACAGCGTCATCGTGGCCAGCGGCCCCTACGGCGACGGCGCGGGTGCCCTGCTGATCTTCAAGGCGTCAGATGAAGGCGCCCTCAACTCGATCCTCAAGCAGGACCCTTTCGCCGAAGCCGGTGTGATCGCCGGAACCCGCATCACCGAATGGTCTCCGGTAACCGGCATGCTGGCCGGGATTGCCGCGTAGCCGCCTTTTTACCCTTTCAACTCAAGGAGTCCACGTGACCTCGGTCAGCCTGGGAATGCCGTCAGCACCACCGCCCGTCCTTGCCCCCCGCCGCAAGACGCGCCAAATCAAGGTCGGCTCGGTAGGCGTCGGATCTGATTTCCCCATCAGCGTGCAGTCCATGACCACCACGCCCACCACGGATATCAACGCCACCCTGCAGCAAATCGCCGAGCTCACGGCGTCCGGCTGCGACATTGTCCGCGTGGCCTGCCCGTCCGCCGACGATGCCGAGGCGCTGCCCATCATCGCCCGGAAATCACAGATCCCGGTCATCGCGGACATCCACTTCCAGCCCAAGTACGTCTTCGCAGCCATCGAGGCCGGCTGTGCGGCAGTGCGCGTGAACCCCGGAAACATCCGCAAGTTCGATGACCAGGTCAAGGAGATCGCCGCCGCCGCCAAGGACCACGGCACCTCCATCCGCATCGGGGTCAACGCGGGCTCCCTGGAGCCGGGCATCCTCAAGAAGTACGGCAAGGCCACCCCCGAAGCGCTGGTTGAGTCAGCGGTGTGGGAAGCCTCACTCTTCGAGGAACACGGCTTCCACGACTTCAAGATCTCCGTAAAGCACAACGACCCCGTGATCATGGTGGCCGCCTACGAGATGCTCGCGGAAAAAGGCGACTGGCCCCTGCACCTGGGCGTCACCGAAGCCGGCCCCGCCTTCCAGGGGACCATCAAGTCCGCCACGGCCTTCGGGGCGCTCCTCTCTCGCGGCATCGGCGACACCATCCGGGTGTCCCTCTCCGCGCCGCCGGTGGAGGAGATCAAGGTGGGCAACCAGATCCTCCAGTCGCTGAACCTGCGCCCTCGCAAGCTTGAAATTGTGTCCTGCCCTTCCTGCGGCCGTGCCCAGGTTGACGTGTACACTCTCGCAGAACAGGTCACCGCCGGGCTGGAAGGGATGGAGATCCCGCTGCGCGTGGCAGTCATGGGCTGCGTCGTCAACGGCCCCGGTGAGGCCCGCGAAGCTGATCTTGGTGTTGCCTCCGGCAACGGCAAGGGCCAGATCTTCGTGAAGGGCGAGGTCATCAAGACTGTTCCCGAGAGCGCAATTGTTGAGACACTGATCGAAGAGGCTATGCGTATCGCGGAAGAGATGGGGGAGGCCGATGGCGAAGATGCTGTCAAGGGTAGCCCCGTGGTTAGCGTCTCGTAAGGACGCGGCGGACCCCGCGGGTCTTTCTGTCCGTACCCTCGACGGCCAGGACACCCCCGCGCTGACATCGCTCGCCGGGCAGGACCCGGTAACCAACGTATTCATCCTGGCGCATCTTCGTGCCACGGGAACGGCGGCACCCACCAGCGGCGGTGCCGGGGTCATCGGCGTTTTCGACGACGGCATCCTTGCAGGTGCGTGCTGGGCCGGAGCCAACCTGGTTCCGGTCCAGCTCGATCCCGCCCTGGCCCCCCTGGTGGCCGAGGCCGCCAACAGCTCCGGGCGCCGGTATGCGTCCGCCTTCGGTCCGGCGGATGCGGTGCTGGCGCTCCATGCCGAACTGGCGGAGCTCGGCCACCGTGCCCACGAGGTCCGGGCGGACCAGCCACTGATGGTCATTGAGGGACCGCCCCTGGTGCAGCCCGATCCCGGCCTGGCCCTGGGGAACCTGGCCGACTTCGACCGCATCCTCCCGGCCTGCGCCGCCATGTTCGAGGAGGAGGTGGGCTACTCGCCCTACCTTGGCGGCAGGGAGTTCTACAGCCGCCGCGTCGAGGGCCTCATCCGGCAGGGTCATTCCATGGTCCACCTCAATGACGCGGGGGAGGTGGTCTTTAAAGCCGAGCTGGGGGCGGTCACGGACGATGTCACCCAGGTCCAGGGGGTCTGGATGAACCCGGTCTTCCGCGGCCAGGGGTTGAGTGCCGGCTACATGTCGGCAGTCGTGGAAAAGGCCCAGCAGATAGCACCCGTGACCAGCCTTTATGTCAACGGCTTCAACACCAGGGCAAGATCCACGTACGAACGCGTCGGCTTCCGCCAGGTGGGCACCTTCGCTACAGTTCTCTTCTAGCCGGCGGTCGCCGGTTCCAAGCAGAATATTGGGGGAAAAGTGAAGACATCGGTGCTGGGAACTTTCGGGGCGTCAGTCCTTTTGGCCGTAGCAGTTTCTGCGTGTGGGGGTCCCGGGCCGCAGGCCGCAGAGTCCTCACCGGCACCGTCCGCGGGCTCCGGCACCACAGCCGCCGCGCCCACCGCCACGGCAACTCCTACGCCAACCCCGACGGCGAAAGCATACACGGCCGAAGAGCTGGCTGCCATAGTGGGCCAGGTGCGGGACGCGGCCGACCGGAGGCTGACCGTCCTGCCCAGTGCCGATATCAACACCACGCTGGAGCAGACGAAGTCGATGCTTGCCTCCATCGACGTCAAGCCGGAGGAGTGCAAGGCGCTGGCTGCCGCAAGCACCGTGCCTTCGGTCGACGGAGCAGCCATGGCGGTGGGCATGAGCAATGATGCGTCCACAGGCGCTGTCACTGCCCTGTCTTTGGTTGCCGGCCTGGACCAAAGCTTCCTCAGCAAGGTTGCCGACCCATCGGAGCAGCTGGCGAAGTGCTCTTCAATGACCATGACTGCCTCGGGAATGGACGTCTCGGTCACCATCACGCCGGTGGACGCCGGCACGCAGCCCGGTGCGGTCGCCTACCGCACGGACAGTGCCCTGCCGGACGGCCGCACCCAGTCCACCATCACGGCGCAACTGGTCCGCCAGGGCGTGGTGCTCACCTCGGTTGCGTCCGGCGGCGCAAGCGAGGCCGACGCCGTCCGTCGGGCAGGTGCGCTCCTTGACTCCGCGGCCGCCCTGGTGAAGTAACAACAGGCAAAGGCAGTAACAACCGGCGGCAAACACGGGGCAAGCGGATTCCCAAAATAAAAACACTTGTCAAACGTGTGCACGATCACATAAGTTCGATCTAGCTGCGCTGGAAGTGGGGTGGGCGGTCTCACCAGTCCTCACCAGTACTCAGGCGATAACGGCGTTGAGCCACGCCCGGATGCGATGACCAGCCCTATTGGGGGGCCAGGGGCTTTGTATTCCCGGGCGTGGCTCTACTGTGTCCGGGGGTGGTCCCTGGTGCTCCCGCCACCGCCAGTAAGTCCCGCCGGTTGAGTGCCGGTAGATTAGTACCCAGACGAATTTGTCCGGCCCTGCTGACCCAGCACTTCCCCAGAAACGGATACCACCCGTGGTCCTACGACTGTCCCAGCTTTTCCTGCGCACGCTGCGCGAAGACCCCGTCGACGCCGAGGTTGCCAGCCACAAACTCCTGGTCCGCGCCGGCTATATCCGCCGCGCCGCCCCCGGCATCTACACTTGGCTGCCGCTGGGGCTCAGCGTCCTGCGCAAGGTCGAGGAAATCATCCGCGAGGAAATGACGGCCATCGGAGCCCAGGAAGTCCACTTCCCGGCCCTGCTGCCCCGGGAACCGTATGAGGCCACCAACCGCTGGACCGAATACGGCGAGGGACTGTTCCGGCTGCAGGACCGCAAGGGCGCCGACTACCTGCTGGCCCCCACGCACGAGGAAATGTTCACGCTCCTGGTCAAGGACCTGTACTCGTCCTACAAGGACCTGCCGCTGAGCCTGTACCAGATCCAGAACAAGTACCGCGACGAGGCACGTCCCCGGGCAGGGCTCCTCCGCGGCCGTGAGTTCATCATGAAGGATTCCTACTCCTTCGACGTCGACGACGCCGGCCTGGATGCCAGCTACGCAGCGCACCGCGCCGCCTACCTGAAGATCTTCGAGCGCCTCGGACTCGAAGTTGTGCCGGTAGCGGCCACTGCCGGCGCCATGGGCGGATCCAGGAGCGAGGAATTCCTGTTCCCCACCGAGATCGGCGAGGACACCTTCGTCCGCTCCGCAGGCGGCTACGCGGCCAACGTGGAGGCTGTCACCACGGTGGTCCCCGACCCGATCGACTTCACCAATGCTCCGGCCGCGGAAGTCCTGGACACCCCGGACACGCCCACCATCGAGACCCTCGTTGCCGCGTCCAACCAGATTGCCCCGCGGGCAGAGGCCGACGGCGGCGCCTGGACTGCCGCCGACACGCTCAAGAACGTGGTCCTCGCCGTCACGCTGCCCACCGGTGAGCGTCAGCTGGTGGTCATCGGCGTTCCCGGCGACCGCGCAGTGGACCTCAAGCGCGTCGAAGCCAACATCGGCGCCTTCCTGCCCATCGCGGGCGAGATCGGACTTGAGCAGGCGGGCGATGAGGACCTGAAGAAGCAGCCGCTGATCGTCAAGGGCTACCTGGGCCCGGGCCTTTCCCTGGACCAGGCCCTCCTCGGCGCCGAGAGCGCCACAAAGCTCCTCTACCTGGTGGACCCGCGCGTGGTCAGCGGCACCGCCTGGATCACCGGTGCCAACGAGGCCGGCAAGCACGTCTTCGGTTTGGTCGCGGGCCGCGACTTTTCCTGGGACGGCGTGATCGAGTGCACCGAAGTCCGCGCCGGCGATCCTTCGCCGGACGGCTCCGGCCCCCTGGAAACCGCCCGCGGCATCGAAATGGGCCACATCTTCCAGCTGGGCCGCAAGTACGCCGAAGCCCTGGACCTCAAGGTGCTGGACCAGAACGGCAAGCAGGTAGTGGTCACCATGGGTTCCTACGGCGTCGGCGTAACCCGGGCCGTGGCAGCCCTGGCCGAAGCCAACCACGATGACCGCGGCCTGGTCTGGCCCCGCACCGTGGCACCTGCCGACGTGCATGTGGTGGCCGTGGGCCGCGGCGAGGAGATCTTCCAGGCAGCGGAGAAACTCTCGGCAGACCTTGAAGCGGCAGGCCTGTCGGTCATCTACGACGACCGTCCCAAGGTCTCGCCCGGCGTGAAGTTCGGCGACGCGGAACTGGTGGGCGTGCCCACCATCCTCGCCGTGGGCCGCGGGCTGGTGGACGGTGTGGTGGAAATCAAGGACCGCCGCAGCGGTGAAGCCGAGAACATCGAGGTGGACAAGGCCGTCGACTACGTGGTCAACGCCGTCCGCAACCAGTGATCTCCGGCTTCGAATCGATCCAGCTCACCACCATCATCCTGATCGTGGTGGCTGGATTCGCAGCCGGCTGGGTTGACGCGGTGGTGGGCGGCGGGGGCCTTATCCAGCTTCCCGCACTGCTGCTGGTTCCCGGCATCGCGCCGGTCCAGGCGCTGGCCACCAACAAGATGGGCTCCATCTTCGGGACCGCCACCAGCGCCGCCACGTACTACCGGAGGGTCGGGCCGGACCTTCGGACGGCCGTCCCCATGGCCGTCATAGCCCTCGCGGGCAGCTTCGGCGGGGCGAGCCTGGCGGCCACCCTGCCTGCCGGGGTCTTCAAGCCCATCATCGTGGTGGCGCTGGTCGCCGTCGCGCTTTTCACCGCCCTCAAACCCAGCGTCGGCGAGCTGACGGCACTGCGGCACGAAGGCCACCGGCACTATGTGGTGGCCTGCCTCATCGGTGCGGTGATCGGGTTCTATGACGGACTCATCGGCCCCGGGACGGGGTCCTTCCTGGTCATCGCACTGGTGTCCGCCATGGGGTATGCGTTCCTGGAAGCGAGCGCCAAGGCCAAGATCGTGAACATGGCCACCAACGCCGGGGCGCTGCTGTTCTTCCTCCCGCACGGCTCCATCCTGTGGGGCATCGGCCTGCTGCTCGGGGCAGCGAACATGGCCGGAGGCTATCTGGGCGCCCGGACCGCCGTGCAGCAGGGCAGCAAGTTTGTCCGGGTGGTCTTCCTGGTGGTTGTCGGGGCCTTGATCGTCAAGCTCGGCTACGACGTCTGGCAGGAGAACTTCGCCTGACCCCGGCCCGGAAACTGGTTCTCGTGACCCGGGCGTGCCCGGCGTAGCATGCAGGTATGGCACACGGCGACGACGGGTATGCCGCGGCGTTGGCAGCCGCAGCAGGGCATTCGCAGGCCTGGCTGGCCAGCCTCCGGGACCGCCCTGTAGGCCCCCGCGTGCCTGCCTCTAATCTTGCCGGCGTGTTTGGCGGGCCGCTGCCCGCAGCAGGCATGCCCGCTGCTGAGGTGATCGATTTCCTGGCCACGCAGGCCGAGCCCGGGCTTATGGCCATGCCCTCGGGCCGGTTCTTCGGCTGGGTCATCGGCGGCACCCTGCCCGCTGCCCTGGCCTCAGACTGGCTGGTGAGCGCCTGGGACCAGAACGCCGGTCTCCGCTACGCGACCCCGGCGACGGCAGCCATCGAGGAAGCCGCCGGTCAATGGGTGCTGGAGCTGCTGGGGCTGCCGCAGGAGGCCGACGTCGGCTTCGTCAACGGCGCCACCATGGCAAACTTCACCGGCATGGCCGCTGCCCGGTGGCGGTTACTCGCGGACGCAAGCTGGGACCTGGACCGGGACGGCCTGTCCGGTGCACCCCGGATCCGCTGCTTCGTGGGACGGGAACGGCACGACACCGTGGACCTTGGCCTGCGCTACCTGGGCCTTGGCAAGCCAAGGGAGGTCGACGCCGACGGCCAGGGCCGCCTTGTCCCTGCAGCGCTCGACGTGGCCCTTGCCGACGGCTCCGGACCCGCTTTGGTGTGCCTCCAGGCCGGCAACCTGCACTCGGGTGCCTTTGATCCCTTTGCCGAGGCCATCGCCGTCGCACGCAAACATGGCGCATGGGTGCACATCGATGGTGCCTTCGGCCTGTGGGCCGCCGCGGTGCCGGAACTGCGGCACCTTACCCAGGGGTTTGAAGAGGCGGATTCGTGGGGCACGGATGCCCACAAGACCCTGAACGTACCGTACGACTGCGGCATCGCCATCGTCCGGGACCCGTCGGCATTGAGGGCTGCGATGGGGCTGCATGCGAGCTACCTGGTGCATGACGCCGAAGGCCCGGGCGACCCTTTCGAAAAGGTCCCGGAGCTGTCCCGGCGCGCACGGGGAGTGCCGGTCTGGGCGGCCCTGAAAAGCCTGGGCCGCGAGGGGGTGGCCGCGCAGGTGGGAGGCATGGCTGCAGCCGCCACAGCCATTGCGGAGGGGATGGCAGGGCTCGACGGCGTCGAGGTGGTCAACGACGTCGGCTACACCCAGGTGTCCCTTGCCTTCGGAGACGACGAGACCACCCGCAAGGTCACCGCCCGCATCATCGAGGAGGGAAAGGTCTGGATGTCCGGTTCCCGGTGGCGCGACCGCGACATCCTCCGGGTTTCGGTGAGCAACTGGCAGACGGCCGGGGAAGACGTAGCCACGGCCGTGGGAGCCGTCCGGAACGCCCTCGCCGCCGTCCGGAACCCCTGACCATCCAGCACCAGTGCCCGCCTTCCGGCAGCAGGGCGGGACCCTATCCGCCCTGCCCAGGTTCCGGCAGCGAATGGGGATGCGGCAGGCCCTCCAGGGTGTTTCCGGCGAGGGTGCTGGCTACCCAAAGCGACCGCGCCAGGTCACCCCTATGGCCCTTCCCGGCATACCACAGCGCGTTTTCCACCTCCCTGGCGATGCCCCATTCCCTGGCCGCGTCCGGGTCCAGCCCGGCGGCGGTGCTGAAATCGTGGCAGCGGCCGAGGAGCGCTGGAGCGGGCCGGGCCGCGGGCAGGTCTCCCAGGCGGTTCCAGAGCAGCGGCGCAACCGCGAACTCGGGCTCACCGATCATGGGCTGGGGGTCGATCGCCGCATAGCCGGCCGCGGCTGCCTCCGCTGTTCCAGGCCGGGCCAGGATGTTCAGGAAATGCAGGTCCGTGTGGACCAGGAGATCCCGGCCGGACCGGCGTCCCACCGCGCCGCGTGTCTGGCACACCTCCAGCGCCGCTTCCAACAGCCACCGGGGAAACGGCCGTCCCATTTGTTCCCAGTCCGCGGGCAGGTCATCGCTCCATTGTTCGGCCCGGGCAGCTATGTGGGTGAACTCCTGCCATTCCGGGCGGTGGTCCGGGACGAGTCCCAGCTGACGCACCAATCCGCCCCACACCTGCGCTGCCTCATCCAGCGGCAGGTCCGCCAATGACCGGCCGGCGTCGAGGCGCTCCAGGAGCATGGCACAGGATCCGCTGTCCGAGGCCAGCAGGAGGACGGCACCGCGGCCGTCCCAGAGCGCCAGCGCATGCCGCTCCACCGTGGCCTCATCGTGGGGAAAAGCGATTTTGAGGGCTGCCGGCGAGCCGTCATCCTGCCGTACCGGCACGACCAGGCCGCCGTGGCCGCTCCAGGGGAAGCAGCCCGGCGCCAGGTCAACCTCCAGATGCCACTGTTCCAGGCGCTCGGCCAGCAGGCGCGGAAGACTGCCCAGCCAGGCCCGTCCCGCACTGCTGCGGGCATAGCGGGAAGCAAGGTCAGGGGGAACGGGAACGGCAGCCGGCACGGCGCCCGATGACAAGGCGCCGGGCACTACGGGATCAGACAACACCGGAGGCGCCGAGCAGGTTGCCGATCACGAACGTTGCCGCGAGGGCCAGGGCGCCGCCCACCACCACCCGGACAGCTGCCCTGGTTTTCGAGCCGCCGCCAATCCAGGCACCGAGTGCACCTGTCAACGCCAGGGCCACCAGCACCGATATGAACGTCAGCGGGACCCGGATCCCTGGCGGTGGCAGCAGGATGGCCAGCATGGGCAGGATGGCGCCAATGGTGAAGGCAATGGCCGAGGCGAAAGCCGCGTGCCAGGGGCTGACAATGTCCGCTTCGTCGATGTTGAGCTCGGCGGACAGGTGCGCTGCCAGGACATCATGGGCCGTAAGCTCGCTGGCGACCTTGGCCGCCGTCTCCGGGGTGAGGCCCTTGGCCTGGTAGATGGCGGTCAGCTCAGCCAGTTCCGCTTCCGGGTCCTCCGCCAGCTCGCGGCGCTCCTTCTCGATCAGCGCCCGCTGGCTGTCGCTTTGGCTGCTGACGGAAACATATTCGCCCAGCGCCATGGACACCGCACCGCCCACCACCCCGGCTACGCCCGCCGTGAGGATGGGGCCCAGCTCGGCGGTGGCCCCGGCCACGCCCACGACGATGGCGGCAACGGAGACGATGCCGTCGTTGGCGCCCAGGACACCGGCGCGCAGCCAGTTCAGCCGGTGCGCTGTATCGTCGCCGTGCGGCTCAGTCTCCAGGTGGCGGTTCAGGTCCGGGCCGGCTGCATTGGTCCCCGGGGCATCGGCCGGTTCGTCCGCGTTCATCCCTTCAGCAAACCACCCCCGCCCGCCCAATGCCACCCTCCACAAGGCCTTCCTTCGGGACCGGATCCAGGGCGGGACGGCGGTCCGTTCAGCGGGGGTCAGGATGCGGCGGGCGACGGCGCCAGGCCGGTCCCGGCGGGAAGGGCAGGCAGTTGCCCGGTGTCCAGGAGCAGGCCCGGCACAGGCCCGGGGTCTGCTCCCCAGCGCAGGGCACGGCCTGCGGCGGAGCGAAGGGCTGCCAGGGCCCATGTCCGGTCCTGGCCCTGCGAGACGGCCACAACGTCGCCATACGAGGCCAGCGTTGCCGCCTCAAGTTTGCCCAGCCCGGCGGCCGGGGCAGCCAGGAAGCCCGGATCGAGGACGTACCCGGGCTGTTGCGGCACGGGGCCGCCGCAGGCCGCCCGGAGCCGTTCCGCCGCGGCCGCAGCCAGATCCTTGTGCACGCCCAGGAATTCCGACGCCGGACCGGCCTCGGCGGGAGCGAGGCGGGGGAGCGCCGCCTGGTAGCCGTAAACGGCCCGCTGCTCGGCGGAAACGGCCGCGGCCAGGGCCTGGCGCGTGCCGGGGGCAGTGCCTGGCGCCGCGCTGTCCTTGGCGGACGGGGCTGAGGCGGGCGGGGCTGAGGCCGGCGTGCCTGAAGGGGCCGGGGACAACATGGCCTGGACTGAAGGCGAGGGGCACGGGGAAGCGGCTGCTGCTGTCCCGGGCGCCTCGGCGTCGGGTCCTGGGGTTCCCTGCGGTGCGGGGACCCCGGCGGCAGCGGCAAGACGCCCGGCCGCGATGAGCTGCGCGGTGCCGGCACCCGCGAGAAGCCGTGCCATGCCGCCGTCGGCCGTTTCAGCGTCCCTGAGCCGGATGGTCCCGCTGGTGGCCAGGGCCTGGACCAGCTCCGCGGTGTTTCGTGGACCGGCGACGGACGCTGGTGATGCACCTGCCTGCGGCGATGCCTGGGGCGGGCCGGCCGCAGGCACGGTCGGGGCACCGGTCACGGAGGCGGCGCCCGGGGACATCAACGCCCTGGCCTGAATGGTCAGCAAGGTCACAACAGGGTCCACAGCGGTGGAATCCGCGGCGCCCGCGGAAGCGAGCTCCATTCCGGCGGCCCGCAGATCGAGGGCCGCACTGAACGCTGCCGCCCGGGCGCGCTCAGAAAACGGAGGCTCGGCAGGGGCAGGTTTTTCCGCGGGAATCAGGGCGAAACCGAGGCTCAGGACAACCAAGGCAGCAAGCGCGAAGACGGCAAATCGGATCGGGCGCATGCGGGGGGCGGTGTCCTGGCGGCGGTCTTTCACAACAGACCATGGTGTCACGCTGAGGGGGCACCCCGGTGCACCACTGGACCGGTAAAATAGCTACGCTAGTAAACACCACATCATCTATAGGGAGGGCGGCCGGCATCGTGAGCAATGCAGAAGCCACGGCTTCACCAGACCATACCGGTACGGGAAGCGGATCCGCGCCGGCCCACAATCCCGAAGCTGCCAGGCTCCGGGCCCTCCTGGAACCCGCGGTCCAGGCCAACCGCCTGTACCTCGAGGATGTTGCCATCATCCCCGGCTCCCACCGGGTGGTCCACGTTGTGGTGGACCTGCCGCAGGAGGAGACCGGCGGAGTCAGCCTTGACGTCATCGCGGACATCTCCCGGGTGCTCTCTGACGTGCTGGACAACGACCCCAACGACGACGGGCGGCCCTACGACCTCGAGGTGTCCTCACCCGGCGTCGGGCGTCCCCTGACCGAACCCCGGCACTGGCACCGCGCCCGCGGCCGGATGGTCAAGGTCAACGTCATCCAGGGCGAAAACGTCACCGGCCGCATCCACGCCGTGGACAGTGGGGGAGTGACGGTTATCCCCGAGGTGCCCGTCAAGAAGGGCATGAAGCCCCGGCAGGGTGACCCGGTAAAACTTCCTTTCGACAGGATCCGCAACGGAAAAGTCGAGATCGAATTCAGCCACCTCCCGGAGGACGGTCTGGAACCTGAACACAATGGACCTTCCGAGGAGGCCTGATGGATATTGACATGAGCGCACTGAGACTTTTGGAGCGTGAGCGTGAAATCCCGCTGGACCTCCTGATCCCCACCATCGAGCAGGCGCTCCTGGTGGCCTACCACAAGTCACCCGGCGCCTTCGAAAAAGCCCGCGCCGAACTGGACCGCAAGAGCGGCCACGTCACCATCTGGGCTGTCGAGATTGACGACGACGGCGCGCCCATCGGTGAATTCGAGCACACCC
Organism: Pseudarthrobacter sp. LMD1-1-1.1; assembly: GCF_040676255.1. Taxonomy (NCBI): domain Bacteria; kingdom Bacillati; phylum Actinomycetota; class Actinomycetes; order Micrococcales; family Micrococcaceae; genus Pseudarthrobacter; species Pseudarthrobacter sp. LMD1-1-1.1. The sequence continues at coordinate 511,498 of NZ_JBEGHP010000023.1, forward strand.
CGGAGGGGTTCGGCCGCATCGCTGCCAGCACCGCACGGCAGATCATCCTGCAGCGGCTCCGCGACGTTGAGGACGACAACGTCCTGGGCGAATTCAAGGGCCGCGAAGGCGAACTGGTGTCCGGCACCATCCAGCAGGGCAACAACCCGCACATGATCCAGGTCAACCTGGGGTCAATCGAGGCTCTCCTGCCGCCGCCCGAGCAGGTTCCCGGTGAAAAGTACATCCACGGCAACCGGCTGCGCGCCCTGGTCATCGATGTGCACCGCGGCACCAAGGGACCGTCCGTCACGCTGTCCCGGTCACACCCGGGCCTGGTCCGGAAGCTCTTCGAACTCGAAGTGCCGGAGATCGCCGACCACTCCGTGGAAATCGTGGCGCTGGCCCGCGAAGCCGGGCACCGCACCAAGATCGCCGTCAAGGCGAACACCCCGGGTATCAACGCCAAGGGTGCCTGCATCGGTGAAATGGGCTCCCGCGTCCGGGCCGTCATGACCGAGCTGAACGACGAAAAGATCGACATCGTCGATTTCAGCGAGAACCCGGCCACGTTCATTGCCAGTGCCCTGTCGCCGTCGCGCGTGAATTCGGTCACCATCACGGACGAGGCCACACGCTCCGCCCGGGTGGTGGTCCCGGACTACCAGCTGTCCCTGGCCATCGGCAAGGAAGGCCAGAACGCCCGCCTGGCGGCCAAGCTGACCGGGTGGCGCATCGACATCGTCTCCGACGCCGCGGGCAACCGCGATAAGTGAGGTCCGGGCAGGGTGGCTGCTGCACCGCAACAGCCACCCGGTTTCGGGCAGAACGGCCCGGAGGGGCTAGAATAGATAAGACCGCGCCTAACGGCCGGTAGCCGTGTGCCTTGGGCGTGCTCGTTTCCGTGACTGCGGAAACGGTAAAACCTGCGGCCAGCAGAAAGAACGTCAGGACGATGACCGTGGCAGAAATGCTTTCCACCGGGAATCAGCCCCAACGTACCTGCATCGGCTGCCGGAAGAAGGGTCCGCGGTCGCAGTTGCTCCGGCTCGTCGCCGAAGGCAGCGGGTCAACCGCTGTCCTGGTGGATGAACGACGCCGGATGGCTGGCCGGGGTGCATGGCTGCACCCCAGCGCATCGTGCCTGGCTCTGGCGATCAAGCGGCGAGCATTCGGGCGTGCCCTTCAGGGCGCAACCGGGACCGCCGCTGTCGAACACCGGATCACGTCAGGCCCGAACGTTGACGCCGCCCCGGTGGCTGCAACACCAACCGTCCAACCTGAAAGCGGGTCAGAAATCTGATGGAAACCCGATGAGTTCCCAGCGATGAGTGCGTAACGATGACAACTTTGTTGCGCTCTGCAATGGGCCCCTTCGCATCAACAGCGGCTGGGGTCCGCAGTAAGAAGTAGACGGTTCGTGCCTGGCTCGGTGCGGACCGAGACAGGAGAAATGTGGCCAAGGTCCGCGTACATGAGCTCGCCAAAGAGCTCGGTATAACTTCCAAAGATGCAGTGACAAAACTGCAGGAACTGGGCGAATTCGTTCGCTCCGCCTCGTCAACTATCGAGGCCCCCGTTGTGCGTAAACTGCGCAACGCCTTCCCCGACGCTGCCGCAAAGTCGGCGGCTCCGGCCGCAGCGCCCGCCGCTGCCCCCAAGGCGCCCGCTCCCGCAGCAGGCAACCGTCCTTCAGCCCCGGCTCCCGGCCCGGCTGCGCCCAAGGCTCCGGCCCCCAAGGCTGAGGCCCCGGCTCCGGCCGCCCCCGCCGAGCCCGATGCCAAGGAAGCTGCACCGGCAGCGCCGGCTCCCGCCGCGCCTGCCGCCCCCGCAGCACCGTCTGCGGGTGCTCCTTCCACGGGTGCCAAGCCCGGTGCCCGCCCGGCCCCCAAGGCCGAGACCCCGGCTCCCTCCGCCCGTCCGGGTGGATCCACACCGGGTGCCTCCGGCCCCCGTCCCGGCGGACCCCGTCCGGGCAACAACCCCTTCGCCACTTCCCAGGGCATGCCCCGGGGCCGCGGCGGAGACGGTGAGCGCGCCCCGCGCCCCGGCAACAACCCGTTTGCCACCTCGCAGGGCATGCCCCGTCCCGGCGGCAGCCGCACCGACGGCGACCGTCCAGGTGGCCCGCGCCCCGCAGCAGGTGCAGGCGGACCGCGTCCCGGTGGGCCGCGTCCCGCAGCCGGTGCCGGTGGGCCCCGCCCCGCCGCAGGTGCAGGCGGACCCCGTCCGGGTGCACCGCGTCCCGGTGGTCCCCGTCCCACGCCCGGCATGATGCCCAACCGCACTGAGCGTCCCGCACCCGCAGGTGCAGGCCGTCCCGGCGGCGGCCGCGGTCCCGGACGCCCCGGTGGCGCTCCCGGCACCGGTGGTCCCGGTGGCGGTGGCGGTGCTCCCGCCGGCGGCGGTTTCGGCAAGGGCGGCCGCGGCCGCGGCGGTACCCAGGGTGCCTTCGGCAAGGGCGGCGCAGGCCGTGGCAAGCAGCGCAAGTCCAAGCGCGCCAAGCGCCAGGAACTTGAGCAGATGAGTGCCCCGTCGCTGGGTGGCGTGAGCGTACCCCGCGGCGACGGCAACACTGTCATCCGGCTTCGCCGCGGCTCGTCCATCACGGACTTCGCCGACAAGATCGAGGCAAACCCCGCCGCACTGGTCACCGTGCTGTTCCACCTCGGTGAAATGGCCACGGCCACCCAGTCGCTGGACGAAGAGACCTTCGCCCTGCTCGGCGAGGAACTGGGCTACAAGCTCCAGGTTGTCTCGCCGGAGGACGAGGAGCGCGAGCTGCTCTCCGGCTTCGACATCGACTTCGACGCTGAGCTCGAAGCCGAAGGCGACGAAGACCTTGAGGCACGTCCTCCAGTAGTCACCGTCATGGGCCACGTCGACCACGGTAAGACCCGACTGCTCGATGCCATCCGCAAGTCCGACGTCATGGCCGGCGAACACGGCGGCATCACCCAGCACATCGGTGCCTACCAGGTCACGCACAACCATGAAGGCACCGACCGCAAGATCACCTTCATCGATACCCCGGGCCACGAGGCGTTCACCGCCATGCGTGCCCGTGGTGCCAAGGTCACCGACATCGCCATCCTGGTGGTCGCAGCGGATGACGGCGTCATGCCGCAGACCGTTGAGGCCCTCAACCACGCCCAGGCGGCCAATGTGCCGATCGTCGTGGCCGTGAACAAGATCGACAAGGAAGGCGCCAACCCGGACAAGGTCCGCGGCCAGCTGACCGAGTACGGCCTGGTTCCCGAGGAATACGGTGGCGACACCATGTTCGTCGAGGTCTCTGCCCGCCAGAACCTCAACATCGACGAGCTGCTCGAGGCCGTCCTGCTCACCGCGGACGCTGCCCTGGACATGCGCGCCAACCCGAACAAGGACGCCCGCGGCATCGCGATCGAAGCCAACCTGGACAAGGGCCGCGGTGCTGTTGCCACCGTCCTGGTCCAGTCCGGTACCCTGCGCGTCGGCGACACCATCGTGGCAGGCACGGCCCACGGCCGCGTCCGTGCGATGTTCGACGACGACGGCAGCGCCCTGACCGAGGCCGGCCCGTCCCGCCCCGTCCAGGTGCTGGGTCTGTCCAACGTGCCGCGCGCCGGCGACACCTTCTTCGTGACCGCTGACGAGCGCACCGCCCGCCAGATCGCCGAGAAGCGTGAAGCAGCCGACCGCAACGCCGCCCTGGCCAAGCGCCGCAAGCGCATCAGCCTGGAAGACTTCGACCAGGCCGTCGCCGAAGGCAAGATCGACACCCTCAACCTCATCCTCAAGGGTGACGTGTCCGGTGCCGTGGAAGCCCTCGAAGACGCGCTGCTCAAGATCGACGTCGGCGAAGGCGTGCAGCTGCGCGTCATCCACCGCGGTGTGGGTGCCATCACGCAGAACGACGTCAACCTGGCAACGGTCGACTCCGCCGTCATCATCGGCTTCAACGTCAAGCCCGCCGAGCGGGTTGCCGAACTGGCAGACCGCGAAGGCGTCGACATGCGCTTCTACTCCGTCATCTACGCAGCAATCGATGACATCGAAGCAGCGCTCAAGGGCATGCTCAAGCCGGAATACGAAGAATTCCAGCTCGGCACCGCCGAGGTCCGCGAAGTCTTCCGCTCCTCCAAGTTCGGAAACATCGCCGGCTCGATCGTCCGCTCGGGCATCATCCGCCGCAACACCAAGGCGCGCGTCAGCCGCGACGGCAAGATCATCGGCGACAACCTCACCATCGAGACGCTCAAGCGCTTCAAGGACGACGCCACCGAGGTCCGCACGGACTTCGAATGTGGTATCGGTCTTGGGTCGTACAACGACATCACCGAAGGCGACATCATCGAGACCTTCGAGATGCGCGAGAAGCCGCGCGTCTAGTCTGGTTCTGCCTGCGGGCGACTCAGCAGTGCAAAGGTGCGGGGCCGTTGGATTCTTCCGGCGGCCCCGCCCCTTCGCTGGGTGGCCTACGTCTTACGACGTCGGCCACCCAGCTCCGGCAGGCCCGATGCCACTCCCTGGCCGCCGGAAAAATCCAACGCAGGTCCGTCGTGCACTCGCCACAGCGCGGGGCAGCCGGCCCCAGGTGCGTGGCAGATAACTGAAACGTCCGATCGCGGCCCCCGTGCCGCCGTCGTACGTCCCTAATTTTTTCTTCTTATAGGAGTTGTTCATGGCTGATCCGGCACGTGCTGCCAAGTTGGCGCAGCGGATTAAGGTTGTTGTTGCTGAGGCTCTGGGCCGGAAGGTCAAGGATCCCCGGCTGGAGGGCATTACTGTTACTGATGCCCGCGTGACCAATGATCTGCAGCACGCCACTGTTTACTACACCGTCTTTGGCGACCAGGCTGTCCAGGCCGACGCTGCCAAGGGGCTTGAGAAGGCCAAGGGCGTGCTCCGGCAGGAGGTGGGCCGGAACATCACCGTCCGCCTGACCCCCACCCTTGAGTTTGTGGCTGACCAGATTCCGGTGGTCGCGTCCAACCTCGAAGAACTGCTCCGCGAGGCCAAGAGGCGCGACGCCGAGGTGGCCGCCCTTGCCGCCAACGCGCGGCACGCAGGCGACGCCGACCCCTACAAGTCCGATGCGTCCGCCGACGTGGACATCGACGAGGACGACTTCGACGAAGAGGACCTGGACCTCACCGACGACGAGGACCTCGACGAGGACGGCCACAAGTAAAGACGCACACCAGGGCCCGGGAACGTATCCCGGGCCCTGAGGCATTTAATCCCCCCGCGCCCTGCCGGCGCGGCAGGCTGCCGCTACCGGAGGTCGGCCTTGATGACCTTGCCCGCAGGCGGCTGCGACGGGTCACCCAGGGCGTCGATGGTGGCGTAGAGCGTATGGCCGCTGATGTCGACATCGGCGGGCATGTTCACCGCCAGGAACTGGGAGCGGTCCCCGTCACAGGTGAACTTCAGGATCTCGCCGCCGAACAGCGATGCAACATAGACATCACCGTTGCCTGCTACCGCCAGGCCCGTGGGGCTGAGGATGTCCTCTGCCCAGAGGTCGGTGTCGCCGTTCCACGGATTGATCCTGAAAATGGCACCGCGGGCCCCGAGTTCAGGTCCTTCCGGGCCGCCCGGCAGGGACGTCACATACAGCATCCCGTCAGGTCCGATCCCCACATCCGTGGGAACCGGCTCAAACGCATACTCATGGCCTACCACACACGCGGGCACCTCCACCGTGTTTCCCATCATGTCCGTGGGAATCCGCAGGCCCGCCGGAACCACGGCCGGCCGCGGCGGCAGCACGGCGACAGTGTCGATGTCACCGTTCTTCAGGTTCACCTTGAGCACGGCGTTCATGCCTGCATCCGCAACATAGGCAGTGTTGTCGCGCACCGCCAGCGCATATGGATGGGAATCCACGATGCCCTTATAGCTGGGGGGCGGGAACTGCGGCCACGCCGCGAGGCACTGGGCGCTGACGTCGTCGCCGAATCCGTAGTGCTGGTCACCGTCGGGGTTGTGGCTCCGCTCGTAATCGGCAAAGTCGGCGATGGTCTCAACATCGCCCCGGGCGTCAATGGACTTCAGGTACCCGTGCAGCCCTGCGGGGTCGCCCTGGCCGGCGCCCACGCTTTCAAGGAAGTACGTCGTGCTGCCGCGGGTGTCGGCCCCGGCCACCTCCCAGCCCTGGGGAGTGTCCGTGGAAAGGTCCTCCGTGGACCCGTCCCGGTCGATCCGGGTGAGCTTTCCGGCAAAATCCTGGGACACCAGGACCGATTTTCCGGGTCCGGCAGTGACATGCAGCGGCGAGACGAAGCCTCCTGCAACCACATCGTAATCCGGTGTCTTGGCGGAAGCGGCGGCAGGGCCTGCGGACGCGATGGCAGCGGCCGAGGCCGCCGTACAGGCTAAGAGTGCGAGTCTTTTGTTCATTGGGTACTCCGGGGTGCGGGCCCTTGCGGGCTGGATGTGGAGCCTCCGCGGAGGCAAAATGGATCCCCCGGGCGCAAGCGTAGGCCCGTACCGGCTGGTAGTGGTTGGGGGCATCTCCCCTTTTTGGCCCCCTTTCCATCCCCCTCCGGGGCGCCCGTGGCTAGGATCGTGCTATGACCTCCGCGGACCAAGGCAACAGCCCTTCCATCGACCCTGAGTTGAGCCAATACCTTGGGCAGGCCGTGGACCTGGCCACGCGGAACGTCGGCGAGGGCGGCGGCCCCTTCGGAGCGGTGGTGGTGACCCTCGACGGGCGCGTCCACGCCGGGGTCAACCGGGTGACCCGGGACAACGATCCCACCGCCCACGCCGAGGTGGTGGCCATCCGGGCCGCGGCGGCAGCGACGGTGAATTTCGACCTCACCGGCTCAGTCCTCTACGCAAGCTGTGAGCCGTGCCCCATGTGCCTGGCATCGGCCCTGTGGGCCAGGATCAGCCACGTCTACTTCGCCGCCGACCGGCACGGGGCAGCGGCTGCAGGCTTTGATGACGCGCTCTTCTACGACTACTTCAACGGCGCCGCGCCGGAGCTGATGCCGGTGACCAGGGGTGACATCCCGACGTCGGACCTCCCCTTCCAGACGTGGCGCGCCTTTGACAGCAGGAAGGAATACTAGCCATGGAACCCACACTCGTCAGCTGCCCCAGCTGCGGGAAGACCAACCGCGTGCCCGCACAGGCTGCCGGCCACCCCCGTTGCGGCAACTGCAAGGCAGACCTGCCGTGGATCGTGTCCGCGGGCGATGGTGACTTCGCTGCCGTGGCGGAGCAGTCCCCAGTTCCGGTGCTGGTGGATTTTTGGGCGGCCTGGTGCGGACCCTGCCGCATGGTCAGCCCCGTCCTGGACAAGCTGGCCCGTGAACGGCCGGGGAAGATCAAGCTGGTGAAGGTGGACGTGGACAAGTCGCCCGGCCTGTCGCGGCGGTTCGACGTGCAGGCCATCCCCACCCTGATGGTGCTCGTGGACGGCAAGGTCGCGGCACGCCAGGCAGGCGCCGCGCCGGCAGAGGCGCTCCGGTCCTGGCTGGACAAAGCGTTGGCCGGCGCCCGCAGCTGATACTGCCTGGCCCGGGTTTTACCGGCCGGCGGCAGGAAGCCGGGACAGTCCTTCCAACAGATCCTGCTTCCGGCCGCACAGCGCGATCCGGACCCACCCCTCGCCGATGGATCCAAACGCAGTTCCGGGAGCCAGCGCCACCCCGGAGTCGGCCAGGAACTGCCGGACCCAGCTCCGCACATCGCCGCCGGTCACATGGGACATGTCCGCCCACAGATAGAACGCGCCCTGCGCCGGCAGGTAGCGGATGCCCTTCGCCGCCAGGACCGCGGACGCCGCATCCCGGTTGTCCCGATAGTGCTGGTGCGCGTGCCGCACATAGTCCTGCGGCCCGGTGAGGGCTGCGAGCGCGGCGTACTGCGGGGCGGACGCCACGCAGGAGACGATCGATTCCATGACGTTGTCCATCTGCTGCTCCAGCCCCGGCGGGCAGATGAGCGCGCCGATCCGCAGGCCCGTCAGGCCGTAGGTCTTGGACAGCGTCAATGAGGTGAACACCCGCGCATCCTCCGCCGTACCGCCGTCGAACCTTGCCGGGCTGACATGCGGGACATCGTAGGTGAACGCCTCGTAGCACTCGTCCGAGATGACCCAGATGTCATGCCTGCGGGCCAGCTCCACCAGCTCACGGACCAGGTCTTCACTGAGCACGGCGCCCAGCGGGTTGGACGGGGAGTTGAGTACCAGGACCCGGGTGCGGCTGGTGATGAGGGCTTCCACGTCCGCGACCCGGGGCTGGAAGCCGTGGTCCGGGTGCAGGGGATAGCCGACGGGAACGGCGTTCAGCAGCCGGCTGGTCATGGCGAAGGTGGGGTAGCCCGGGTTCGGGATCAGGATCTCGTCGCCGGGGGAGAGCAGCAGGCTCATGGCGAAGTGCAGGCCCTGCTGGGCGCCGGACACCACGTATATCCGCTCCGCGCCGACGTCCACGCCCTGTTCCTCCCGGAACCTGGCGGCGAACGCTTCCCGGAGGGCCGGGATCCCGGCGTTGGGCGTGTAGTTGGTTTCATCGCGGTCCAGGCAGGCGATGCCGGCGTCCAGGACGTGGCGGGGGAGGGGGAAGCCCGGCTCCCCGATGCTGAGCACCACGGCGCCGGGAGTGCGCCAGGCGGCCTCGGTAATTTCGCGGATCTGGTTGACGGGCACGTCGCGGACATGGGCGGCAAGCTCAGGCATGCCAGCCATCCTAGCCGTCCCCTGCCCCGCCTCCGCCCGCCCCGGTGACGTGGCCGTCGTGGTGGGCTGCCGCCGTCGTCCGCTCCCGGCCGGTACCCTGCACATGCGCCCCAACCTGCGCCCATATACTGGGAGGCGTGCTTTCTGGACTGGTGATAGTGGACAAGCCGCAGGGATGGACCAGCCATGATGTGGTTGGCCGGATGCGGCGCCTCGCAGGGACCCGGAAAGTGGGGCATGCAGGAACCCTCGATCCCATGGCCACCGGTGTCCTGGTGCTGGGCATCAACAAAGCCACCCGGCTGCTGACCTACATCGTGGGCACTTCGAAGACCTACACCGCCACCATCCGCCTGGGCCAGTCCACGGTGACCGACGACGCGGAGGGCGACGTCACGGCCACCACGAGCGCGGCCGGCATCACCGACCAGCAGATTCACGACGGCGTCGCGGAGCTGACGGGCGACATCCAGCAGGTGCCCAGCAGCGTCAGCGCGATCAAGGTCAACGGCGAACGCGCCTACGCCCGCGTGCGGTCCGGCGAGGACGTCAAGCTCGCCGCGCGCCCCGTGACCATCCACCGGTTCGACGTGCATGGCATCCGCAGGGACGCGGCAGCGGACGTGGTGGACCTGGACGTGACGGTGGAATGCTCCTCCGGCACGTACATCCGCGCCCTCGCCCGGGACCTGGGCAACGCCCTCGGCGTCGGCGGCCACCTCACCTCGCTCCGCCGGACCCAGGTGGGGCCCTACTCGCTGGACCAGGCGCGGACCCTCGAACAGCTCGCCGATGAGCTCAATGTCCTGGACATGTCCCTCGCCGCCAGGGCGCTGATGCCCAACCGAGAACTCACCGCCGAAGAAACCGCAGAGATCTCCTTCGGCCGGCGGATCGCGGCCGGTGCTGCAGCCGGGACGCCCGGCGCCGCCACGGTGGAGCACCCTGCCGCGGCCTTCGCTCCCGACGGCACCCTGGTGGCCCTTCTCGCCGACGCGGGAAGCTACGCCAAACCGGTCCTGGTCTTCGCCCCCGGCACCGGGCCTGGCGCCGGGGCCGGACCTGGCGACGGTGCGGCAACAACCTCCGCAGCGGAGGCATAGGCGTGGACGCGTACTTTTGGATCATCCTGGTGGTCGGCCTGGTATCCACCCTGCTGTGCCTGGGCGCCGGGATCCTGAAGAAGGCACCCAACGACGTCACCATCCTGTCCGTCGTGGCCGTCGAAGTGGCCCTGGTGGTCTACCTGGTGGGGTCGATCGTCCGCGTGATCGCCGGCGAACCGATCGCAGGGGAAGCCTGGGAGTTCTGGGGCTACATGGCCACCGCGATGCTCCTGCCACCCGCCGCCATCTACTGGTCCATCCTGGAGCGCACGCGGTGGAGCAACTTTGTCCTGGCCGCCGTCGGCGTCACGGCGCTGGTGATGGCAGCCCGAATGAACCAGATCTGGTACTGAAGTGGAAGAAGCAGCAGAAATGAAAGACCAGCAGGCCCAGCCCGCCACCGGAGAAACCGTCCGCAACACCCGCAATACCGGGCCCGGGCGCCTCCTGATCGCGGTGTACGGGGTGTTCGCCATCTCGGCCACCGCCCGCGCCGGCTACCAGATCCTCACCAAGTTCTCCGAGGCACCCCTGGCCTACCTGCTCTCCGCCTTTGCCGCCCTGGTCTACATCCTGGCCACCGTGTCACTGGCCAAGGCCGGAACCACATGGTTCAAGGTTTCGGTTGCGGCGGTGCTGGTGGAACTTGCCGGCGTCCTGGTGGTGGGGACCCTGAGCATCCTGGACTCCGTGCAGTTCCCGCATGAGACCGTCTGGTCGCTGTTTGGCCGCGGCTACGGTTTCATCCCGCTGCTGCTGCCCATCCTGGGGCTGGTGTGGCTTTACCGGCGCCGGCCCTCACAGGCGAAGACTGCGCAGTGACGGGCAAAGCTGCACAGTGAATCCGGGTAATCTTGAAGAGTTCCGCGGCCGGAAGGGTCCCGGAACGTTGATGCTTTCAGGCAGCTTAAGGCGAGGGTGATGGTTTACATCTGGAACGATCCGTCCGATGTCCCGGCGGACTTCGGCCCATCTGTTGTCACTTTCGGCAACTTCGACGGCGTTCACCGAGGCCACCAGCAGGTGCTGTCCCAGCTGATCCGGTCGGCCCGCCTCTCCCATGCCAAGGCAGTGGCCGTCACGTTCGACCCCCACCCCGCGGTGATCCACCGGCCGGAGGCTGCACCGGAGCTCATCATGGGCCTGGATGACAAGCTGGAGGCGCTGGGCGAGCTGGGCCTGGACGCGATCCTGGTGGTCAAGTACTCCCTGGACCTCGCCAGCCTCACGGCCGAAGAGTTCGTGGAGCAGTACCTGGTGGACTGCCTGCACGCCAGCCACGTGGTCATCGGCCATGATGCCCGGTTCGGCCGCGGCAACTCCGGCGACCTGGACACCATGAAGGCGCTCGGCGAAAAATTTGGCTTCGAAGTTCAGGTGATCAGCGAATTCGGGGCCGAAGGCTACCCGCTGCATGACGACGACGGCACGGACCGCCGCTGTTCCTCCACCTGGGTGCGCGAAGCGCTGCAGGCCGGAGACGTCACCACCGCTGCCTCGGTCCTGGGCCGGCCGCACCGGATGCGCGGCGAAGTGGTCCACGGCGCCGCCCGCGGCAGGGCGCTGGGGTTCCCCACGGCGAACCTTGCCTCCAACGCCACAGGACTGATTCCCGCCGACGGCATTTACGCCGGATGGCTGGTGGACCAGGCCGGCAAGCGCTGGCCCGCGGCCATCTCCGTGGGGTCCAACCCCACGTTCGACGGCGTCAGCCGCCAGGTCGAGGCGCACGTCATCGACAGGCCCAAGGAAGCCGTGGAGGACTTCGATCTGTACGGCCAGACAGTGATCGTTGAATTCGTGGAGCGGCTTCGCGGCATGGTGGCCTACCGTGGCCCTGAGGCACTGGTGGAACAAATGCGGCTGGACGTGGCCCAGGCCCACCAGCTCCTGGGCGGCCGCTGACAGTACGGCCCGGGTGACAACAACGAAAGGCAGGACGTGTCCGTCGAGAAGAACACCCGCAAGCTGGATAAGGGGATTGTCCGCGACTTCAGCTCACGGATGAGCTACGCCTCCTACCTGCAGCTCCCCACCCTGCTCAGTGCCCAGCAGCCGGTCAGCCAGCCCGAACACCACGACGAACTGCTGTTCATCATCCAGCACCAGACCACGGAGCTGTGGCTGAAACTGGTCCTGCATGAACTGCGCAGCGCCGCTGCCTGGCTCCGCGAAGACGACCTCGGTTCGGCGCTCAAGGGCATCGCCCGGGTCAAGCACATCCAGAAGACCCTCACCGAACAGTGGTCCGTGCTGGCCACCCTGACACCCACCGAGTATTCGCAGTTCCGGGGCTTCCTGGGCAACTCGTCAGGGTTCCAGTCCGCACAATACCGGGCCGTCGAATTCGTCCTGGGAAACAAGAACCGCAAGATGCTGCCGGTCTTCGAATCCGATCCTGAGGCCCACGCAATGCTCGAGGAACTGCTTGCTGCTCCCAGCATCTACGACGAGTTCCTGGCCTACCTCTCCCGGCAGGGCTTCGACGTCCCACCCGCAGTCCTGGACAGGGACGTGACCCGCGCCCATGAGTTCACCCCGGAGCTGGTACCGCTCTTCAAGCACATCTACGAGAATGCCGCAGACAACTGGGCGGCCTACGAGGCCTGCGAGGAACTGGTGGACCTGGAGGACAACTTCCAGCTCTGGCGGTTCCGGCACCTGCGCACCGTCCAGCGGACCATCGGCATGAAGACCGGCACCGGCGGATCCAGCGGTGTGACTTTCCTGCAGAAGGCCCTGGAACTGACATTCTTCCCGGAATTATTCGCCGTCAGGACGGAGATCGGACAATGAGCATCCACGAAGAAGACACCGCCGGCGGGGCAGCAGGGACGCTCCGGCAGCGCGCCGAAGAGCTGGACCGGAAAGACGCCCTGGCGCACTACCGGGACCACTTCATCGGCACGGACATACCCTTGTCCTACCTGGACGGCAACTCGCTCGGCAGGCCGCTGAAGCGCACGGCGGACGACGTCGCCTCCTTCATCCGCGACGACTGGGGCGGCCGGCTGATCCGCGGCTGGGACGAACAGTGGCTCGCCATGCCGCAGGCCGTCGGCGACCAGCTGGGCCGTGCCGTCCTGGGTGCGGCGCCGGGGCAGACCATCATCGCCGACTCCACCACCGTTGTGCTGTACAAGCTGATCCGGGCAGCCCTCGCCGCCGTGGCGGACCCGGACCGGAACGAGCTGGTGCTGGATACCGAGAACTTTCCCACCGACCGCTACCTGGTGGAAGGCATCGCCCTCGAGGAAGGCCTGACCCTCCGCTGGATTGAACCGGACCCCGCCGCAGGGGTGACCCTCGAGCAGGTGCGCCAGGCCACCGGGCCGCGCACCGCCGTCGTCCTCCTCAGCCAGATCGCCTACCGCTCAGGCCACCTCGCTGACCTGCCCGGCATCACCAAAGCAGTGCACGACGCCGGCGCCCTGGTGGTGTGGGACCTGTGCCATTCGGCGGGGTCGGTGGAGATCGACCTGGACGGCGCGGACGTGGACTTCGCCGCGGGCTGCACCTACAAATACCTCAACGGAGGCCCCGGCTCCCCGGCGTTCGCCTACGTCAACGCGCGGCACCTGCCCGCACTGAACCAGCCGATCTGGGGCTGGATGGGCCGCAAAGACGCTTTCGAAATGGCGGCCGGCTACCAGCCGGCATCCGGCATCCGCGGATTCCTCAGCGGCACTCCCGCGATCTTCGGCATGATCGCCATGCAGGGAACCCTGGACCTCATCGAAGAGGCCGGCATGGCCGCCATCCGGTCGAAGTCCGAAGACCTTACCGCCTTCGCCGTTGAGGTCTTCGATGCGTGGCTGGCACCCCTGGGAGCCGAGCTGGCCACGCCACGGAATCCGGGGGAGCGGGGCGGCCACATCACGGTGGACCACGCTGGGTTCACCAAGGCCACCGTCGAGGCCCTGTGGGACGGCGATGTCATCCCCGACTTCCGCTCGCCGCACGGCATCCGGGTGGGCCTGTCACCCCTGAGCACCAGCTTTGCCGAAGTGCTTCACGGCATGGCCGCCATCCGGGACAGGCTGCAGGGCTGACCACAGCGGTGATCCCGCCGCAGGTGTTTCGACAAGGTTAGGCCCGGGCCGGTAAACTGGGCGATGGATCCGGCTGCAGTCCGTGGCGGCTGGTTCCTGTTGGTGGCGGCCCCTTCCGGATTACCGGGGCGGACGAACACGGCAGACCCGGCAGTGAGTTACTGACCTGGGCCCTCACGGCACATTCCCAAGGAGTTATTGTGGCACTTGACGCCGCTGTAAAGCAGTCCATCATCAAGGAATACGCAACCGCCGAAGGCGACACCGGTTCACCGGAGGTCCAGGTTGCCGTCCTGACCCAGCGGATCAAGGATCTGACTGAGCACATGAAGGAGCACAAGCACGACTACCACACCCAGCGCGGTCTGCTGGCCATGGTTGGTCGCCGCAAGCGCATGCTGAGCTACCTCAAGAAGACTGACATCGCCCGCTACCGTTCGCTCATCGAGCGCCTCGGCCTGCGCCGCTAGTCTGGCTTTGGGGCGGCCCTTTCCATCCGGAACGGGCCGCCTTCTTCAAATGAAAAACTAAACAGGAGGATCAACCGCATCACGCATTCGCGGTCCTCGGTAGTGATCCCCGGGAACGGCTTCGTTGACTGAAGCCGGCGGCCCGTGGGTCTCGATCGATGACCGGGTGCAGGGCCAGTAGACAGATGCTGGCCAGGTTGATGCGGCTGGACTTCCGTAAAAAAGAAACGGAGGTGACTCTCTTGGAGGGTCCCGAAATCCAGTTCTCGGAAGCAGTCATTGACAATGGCCGTTTCGGCAAGCGCGTAATCCGCTTCGAAACCGGCCGGCTTGCCAAGCAGGCAGCCGGCGCGGCCATGGTGTACATCGACGATGACACCGCGCTGCTGTCCGCAACCACCGCCGGCAAGCACCCGCGTGAAGGCTTCGACTTCTTCCCGCTGACCGTCGACGTCGAAGAGCGCATGTACGCTGCCGGCCGTATCCCGGGCTCATTCTTCCGCCGCGAAGGCCGCCCGTCCACCGAAGCCATCCTGGCCTGCCGCCTGATGGACCGCCCGCTGCGCCCCGCCTTCATCAAGGGCCTGCGCAACGAGGTCCAGATCGTGGTCACCGTTCTGGCCATCAACCCGGACGAGCTCTACGACGTGGTGGCCATCAACGCCTCCTCCATGTCCACGCAGCTGTCCGGCCTGCCGTTCTCCGGCCCCATCGGCGGCGTCCGCGTTGCCCTGGTGAACGACGAAAACGGCTCCCAGTGGGTTGCTTTCCCCAAGCACTCCCAGCTCGAGAACTCCGTGTTCAACATGGTGGTTGCCGGCCGCGTTGCCGGTGACGACGTTGCCATCATGATGGTCGAGGCCGAAGCCACGGACAACTCCTGGAACCTCATCAAGGAACAGGGCGCCACCGCCCCCACCGAAGAGGTTGTGGCCGAGGGCCTGGAGGCTGCCAAGCCGTTCATCAAGGCCCTGTGCGACGCCCAGGCTGACCTGGCCGCCCGCGCTGCCAAGCCCACGGTCGAGTTCCCGGTCTTCCTGGACTACGAGGACGACGCCTACGCTGCCGTCGAGTCCGCTGCCGCCGACAAGCTCGCCGCCGTCTTCCAGATCGCCGACAAGCAGGAACGCGACAACGCTTCCGACGCACTCAAGGACGAAGTCCTCGCCAACCTGGCAGGCCAGTTCGAAGGCCGCGAGAAGGAACTGTCCGCAGCCTTCCGCTCGGTCACCAAGCACGTTGTTCGCCAGCGCATCCTCAAGGACCAGATCCGCATCGACGGCCGTGGCCTGACGGACATCCGCCAGCTCACCGCGGAGGTTGAGGTTCTGCCCCGCGTTCACGGTTCGGCCATCTTCGAGCGCGGCGAGACCCAGATCATGGGTGTCACTACGCTGAACATGCTCAAGATGGAACAGCAGATCGACTCGCTGTCTCCCGTCACCCGCAAGCGCTACATGCACAACTACAACTTCCCGCCGTACTCCACCGGTGAGACCGGCCGCGTGGGCTCGCCCAAGCGCCGCGAAATCGGCCACGGCGCCCTGGCAGAGCGTGCCATTGTGCCCGTGCTGCCGTCCCGCGAGGAATTCCCCTACGCCATCCGCCAGGTATCCGAGGCCCTCGGCTCCAACGGTTCGACGTCGATGGGTTCCGTCTGCGCCTCCACCCTGTCCCTGCTGAACGCCGGTGTGCCCCTGAAGGCCGCCGTCGCCGGCATCGCCATGGGCCTGGTGTCCGACGAGGTTGACGGCCAGACCCGCTACGCGGCGCTGACCGACATCCTCGGCGCCGAAGACGCCTTCGGTGACATGGACTTCAAGGTTGCCGGTACCTCTGAGTTCGTCACGGCCATCCAGCTGGACACCAAGCTCGACGGCATCCCCGCTTCGGTGCTGGCCGCAGCGCTGAAGCAGGCCCGCGAAGCCCGCCTGCACATCCTCGAGGTCCTCAACTCGGCCATTGACACCCCGGACGAGCTCTCCGAGTTCGCACCGCGCGTCATCGCCGTCAAGATCCCCGTGGACAAAATCGGCGAGGTCATCGGCCCCAAGGGCAAGATGATCAACCAGATCCAGGAGGACACCGGCGCCGACATCTCCATCGAGGACGACGGCACGGTCTACATTGGCGCCACGAACGGTCCGTCTGCAGACGCAGCACGTTCCGCCATCAACGCCATCGCCAACCCGCAGGTCCCCGAGATCGGCGAGCGTTACCTGGGTACGGTCGTCAAGACCACCACCTTCGGTGCCTTCGTGTCGCTGACCCCGGGCAAGGACGGCCTCCTGCACATCTCCGAGCTCCGCAAGCTGGCCAACGGCAAGCGCGTGGACAACGTCGACGACGTTGTTTCGGTGGGCCAGAAGGTCCAGGTGGAAATCACCAAGATCGATGACCGCGGCAAGCTCTCGCTCGCCCCGGTGGTTGCCGAGGAAGAAGGCGCGGAGGTAGACACCGAACGCGCCCACACCACGGAGCCCGCTGAAGGCGCTGAGGTCTAACAGCCCGGGCTTCCCGGCATAAGCACGAATCGGCGGGACCGGTGGATGATCCACCGGTCCCGCCGCTGTTACGATGGCAGCCAGATCCGGCTGCCCGTCCTGAAAGGCATCAATGACTGTTGTACCCCTGCCGCTTGAGCAGAACCACGCCGGCGACACCCTGGTCCACGGCTCCGACGGTGGGTCCGAGGTCCGGCGTTCAGTGCTGCCAGGGGGAGTGCGGGTACTGACGGAGGCGATGCCGGGCCAGCGGTCGGCCACCATCGGGTTCTGGGTGGGTGTGGGGTCCCGGGACGAGGCGCCCGGCCAGCACGGGTCCACCCACTTCCTGGAGCACCTGCTGTTCAAAGGCACCAGGCGCCGCACGGCCCTGGAAATCGCCTCTGCCTTTGATGAGGTGGGCGGCGAATCAAACGCGGCAACAGCCAAGGAAAGCACCTGCTACTTTGCCCGCGTCCTGGACTCCGACCTCCCCATGGCCATCGACGTCATTGCGGACATGATCACCGGCGCCGTGCTGGATCCTGACGAGATGGAGCAGGAACGGGATGTCATCCTGGAGGAAATCGCAATGGACAGCGATGACCCCACGGATGTGGCGCACGAGCACTTCGTCGCCGCGGTCCTCGGCAGCCACCCCCTTGGACGGCCGATTGGCGGCACCCCGGCCGCCATCAAGGCCGTGGCCCGCGATTCAGTGTGGGAGCACTACCGCCGGTACTACAAGCCTGAAGAACTGGTGATCACCGCCGCGGGCGGCCTGGACCACGACATGGTGTGCGGACTGGTGGTGGATGCCCTGCAGACCGCCGGTTGGTCCCTCAAAGCCGACGCCGCGCCGGTGCAGCGTCGTTCCACC
Source organism: Pseudarthrobacter sp. LMD1-1-1.1 (assembly GCF_040676255.1). Classification (NCBI taxonomy): domain Bacteria; kingdom Bacillati; phylum Actinomycetota; class Actinomycetes; order Micrococcales; family Micrococcaceae; genus Pseudarthrobacter; species Pseudarthrobacter sp. LMD1-1-1.1. The sequence continues at coordinate 529,148 of NZ_JBEGHP010000023.1, forward strand.
GACCGTGCCCTGATCACGGGAACTGCCGGCCTGCATGTGGTCAAGCGCGCCGTGGAGCAGGCAAACATCATCATGGGATGCCCCACGATCGTTGCCACCGACGAACGGCGCTACGTCATGAGCGTCCTGAACGCGGTCCTGGGCGGAGGCATGTCTTCCCGGCTGTTCCAGGAGGTCCGCGAGAAGCGTGGACTGGTTTACTCCACCTACTCCTTTGCGTCGTCCTATGCCGACGCCGGCTACTTTGGAATGTACGCGGGCTGTACCCCGTCGAAGGTGCGCCAGGTGGTGGACCTGCTGGGTATTGAGCTCGACAAGCTCGCCGAACACGGAATTTCCGACGACGAACTCCGCAAAGCCGTGGGGCAACTCGGCGGCGGAATTGTCCTGGCACTGGAGGACACCGGCTCCCGGATGTCCCGGCTGGGCCGCGCCGAGCTGGTGTCCGGTGAATACCAGGACATCGATGAAACCCTGCGGCTGATCAAAGCCGTCACCACCGAACAGGTCCAGGAACTTGCAGCCGAACTTGCTGCCGCGCCGCGGACCATCACGGTAGTAGGTCCCTTCCACGAGACCGAGACCTTCGGGCTGTAGCCAACCGGCTGCATACGGCACAGAGGCTGGCGGCGCCACGCAGAAGAGTCCATCCTGAGGTGCAGGGGGTTCATGTCTGCAGGCGGGGCGATGGGCGGTGCACGAAATGGAGCAAGGGCATCCTGCCCTGTCCGGCCTTCTGGGCCACTGGCGGGGCCAAACCCACGTCGCTGCAGGCCCATGGGGGCCCGAACGCAGTGTCGACGCCGAGGTGACCTACAGCCGGGTGGCCGCGGGACTGGGCGTCGTGCAGAGCTACCGCCACGTCGAACCGGACGGCAGCCATTTTGAAGGCCACGGCATCTTCACTGTCGATCCGGTCCACAACGACGTGCTCTGGTATTACGTGGACAGTACTGGCGTGCCGCCCGGTACTGCCGCGCGCTGTACCTGGCGCCACGGCGTCCTCCGCGTTGATCGTCCCAGCGACGCCGGATGGACCCGCCACTCCCTCCTGCTCCGTGACGGTGTCCTGACCCACGTCACCGAGTTGCGCTCAGTTGCCAGGGACGACGACGGCGGCACAGCAGGTGGGGAAGCCGCTGCGGATGGACGAAGCCCGGCCTACAGGCCGTTTATGCGCTCGGTCTTCCGCCGGGACTGAGGTGCTTCGACTGGCTTGAACTGCTCGCCGGGGTGTCGAGGGCCCACAGTGTGAAGGGGGAGCGCTTGAGGTCCACTATGGCCAGGACTGCATCTTGTTCCAACAGTCCTTCAATGGGTCTGGCGGCAGCATGAAAGGGCGCGAGTAGAACTCATCCCACAGGGGGTCGTCGAGGGGGATCGCTTCTGGCGTAAGAAACTTTTCCTGCGGGTCTGTGCCCAGCAATGCACTTTCCTCATAGGGAAACGCATTTAAGAGTCCCACTCCTGGCGGCCAGTGGGTTGGTTCTGCATCCTGATGCTCTGGGTTGTAATGGCGTCCGGTGGGTGAGGTCCAGCCGGGTGGTTCATTCTTGTTGGCCGGATCTGGTGTCCATTGGCTGTGATGTTTGAGCCGGTGGTGCTTAGGGCAGAGCTGTGCCAAGTTACTGATTCCCGTGGTGCCGCCGTGTTCCCACGCTTGTAGGTGGTCGGTGTCGTTGTCGGGGGTGCGGTTGGTGCAGCCGGGGAACGTGCACTTGGCGTCGCGCAGCCTGATCCAGCGTTTGATGGTTTCGGTGAGCCGGTAGTTCTTCCTGCCGATTTCCAGGGGTGCCCCGTCCCTGGGGTCGACGAGGACCCGGTAGAACGAGTCAGCCCCGTCGGCGACAAGTTTGCGGGCCATGGAGGCCGGAATCGGCCCGAAACCATCGAGCATTGCGGGTTCGTCGGTTTGGCCGAGCAGGGAGAATACTGGCACCGTCACCAGGACGTCTGCCCGCGGGGCGGGGACCTGCCCGACCTCCGTGGATTTGCCGGTCTGTGTGGTGTTCCCAGTGCCGAGGAGCAGTGATGCGGCGATGTCGGGGCGGAGCTGGGTGAGGGTGCGGGGTTCGTCGGGGCCTTGGAGTCCGCGGGCGGTGGCGGTGGTCCGGTTCCAGACGGCGCAGGCGGTGTCGCCGGGGAGGTAGAGCGAGACCCAGGCCATGCCATCGCGGTCGGGGGTGAATTCCATCCGCCGGTCAGCCACTCCCTTTGCGTGGCGTTTCTCGATCGACTCGGGGTGGTGGCGTTCCCGCCAACCACGGACCTTCGCCCGGAACCGGGACGGAACGAGGTCGCCGGGGGCCGCGCCGCGGGCGGGCTGGGGTGCGTCGGGGTCGAAGAAATGCGCAACCAACGCAACAGCACCAGCCCCATCGAGGCCTTCGGTTTCGTCCGCGACAATCCGGGCGTGCTGCCACGACATGTCCCCGGCGGACAGTGCATCGAACACCAGCGGCAGGGAACAAATCCGCCGCGACTGCTCCACGAACACCCCAGCTGCGGCAGAGCTGAGGGTCAGGACCCCGGCGATCTCCTCCACCGTCGACATCTGCGCGTAGGTGCGGTCCTGGACCGAAGCATCCGGCGGCGTCATCGCCTCCTGCAGTTCAACGGCCCGCGCAGCCTGCCGGGACTTTACCGCGGCGAGCTGCGCCTCCAGCCGGGCCATCAGCCCCAAGCCTTCCAGGCACAGCTCGTACCGGTGCTGCAGCACGTCAATATCGCCAGCCGCAGCTTTCAGCGCTGAATGTTCGAGGTTCCGGTCTTCAAGAGCGAGAGCATCAAGGGCAGCAACAGAGGTATGAACACCCTCCAACACCGCCCCAAGACCACCGCTGATTCCCATACCCACATCATCCAGCGTGGGTCTGACAATCAAGCCCCTACCGCGAAACCCCGACAGTCAAAACCGTCATGGCTCCAGCAGCCCTAAGCGCCTAGCCCCCGGCGAAGGGCGGCAGCACGTCCACGACGTCGCCGGGGCCAAGGACGGTTGCCTGGTCCCGCACGGCCACCTCATTGAGCAGGAAGCTGCTCCGCGAAAGAAGCCGGGGAAGCGGCGGAGTGCCCGCCGGAGGCTCCGCGCGCTCCACGGCGGCGATGGCTGCCAGCAGGTCCGCTACCGTGGCGCCCTCGGGCAGCTGGAACTTTTCTTCCTCGAAGCCGGCTGCAGCGCGCGCGGCAGCAAAATAGCGTACAAGCATCTATGTCAGCCCCCGATGGCGCTCATGCTGCGGTCCGGCTGGACGAAGTCCGCAGCGTCAAGTCCCACGTGGTCCATGCCGTGGGCCTTTGGTTTGATCCACATGGCGTCCTGCCACCGCTGCGCCAGTTCCGCATCGGAGGCGCCCGCGCGCAGCAGGCCCAGCAGGTCGAACTCCTCGCGTGAGAACAGGCAGCTCATGATCTTGCCCTCGGCAGTAATCCTGGTGCGGCGGCAGTCGGCGCAGAACGGTTCGGTGACGGAGGCAATGATGCCCACTGTTCCCAAAACCGGGCTGTCGGTATCAGCGGAACCCGCCACCCGCCGTCGTACTTCAAACCGCTCCGCGGGAGCGCCGTCACGCGCCCGGGGATCCGGGGTGAGGACGTAGTCCCGGGACAGCAGTCCGCGGATTTCGGCGGCGGTGATCATGTTGCGCCGCGTCCAGCCATGGTCGGCATCGAGCGGCATCTGTTCAATGAACCGCAGTTCGTACCCGCGCTCCAACGCCCACGCCAGCAGCTGCGGCGACTCGGCGTCGTTGATGCCCCGCATCAGGACCGCGTTCAGTTTGACCGGGCCAAGGCCGGCAGCCCAAGCAGCGTCGACGCCGGCCAGGACCTGGTTGAGGAATGGGCGCCGGGTCAGCTTGGTGAACGTCTCTTCATGCAGCGAGTCCAACGACACGTTGATGCGGGTCAGCCCGGCGTCCTTGAGCGCCGCCGCCTTCTTTGCCAGGCCGACGCCGTTGGTGGTCATGGAGATCGGCAGGTCCGGGTGGTTGGCCCGCAGGGCCGCGATGATGTCCACCAGGTCATGCCGGACCAAAGGCTCACCTCCGGTCAGCCGCAGTTCCCGGACGCCCAGCTGCTGCACGCCGACCTTGACGATCCGCACGATTTCCCCGGCGGACATCACCGCCTGCTTGGCGAGCCATTCCAGGCCTTCCGCCGGCATGCAGTAGGTGCAGCGGAGGTTGCACTTGTCCGTCAGGGACAGCCTCATGTCCGTGGCGCGGCGGCCATACCGGTCCGCCAGTCCCGCCGGCGCATCCGCGGGCCGTCGTGCGGGGACGCCGGGCAGCGCCGATGCTGCTTCCTCCCGCGGCTGCGGCATGCCTAGCTGGACACTCATGAATTCAGGCTACGCCACGTTGCGCCGCGCATCACACCTGTGACCGGGAGACGGAAGCACCTGGCGCATCCGGGGACATCATCCACGCGGGGAGCGCCGGCGAACCTATGCTGGAAGTTGTGAGGAGTTCCCGGCAAAAGCACGGAGCGGACGACGACGGCGCCGGCCTTGGGGAGCGTGCGGAAAGTCCCGTCCGGCACCGGGCAGTCCTGCGCACCGGGGCCCGCTGGGCCGCGGCTGCCGGAATAGGTGCAGCCGCCGGCGGCGTCGCCGTGGGGGAGCTGGCGGCAGGTCTTGCCAGCCCCTCCCTTTCACCGCTGACCGCTGTGGGCGGGGCTGTCATCGATGCCGTCCCGCCCGGTGTCAAGGACTGGGCCATCGCCCTCTTCGGCACGGCGGACAAGGCTGCGCTCCTGGCGGCCATGGCGCTGGCCATTGCCGTGCTGGCCGCAGTTGCCGGCGTCCTCGAGCGCCGACGGCGGTTCGCCGGTGCCGCCGTGATGGGCATCTTCGGGCTGGCCGGCGTGGCAGCGGTCCTGACACGGTCCCAGGTGACCCCTGCAGCCCTCGTGCTTCCGCTCCTGGCCGCGGCAGTCGCCGTCGTGCTGTTGCGTTTCCTGGCCCGGCGGCTGCAGGCGTGGGAGGACCTGGAACCTGGAGACGCAGGCCCGGAAGGCGAAGGCCCCGGCGACACAGGGCCTGCCGGAACCGGCACCGCCGCTTCCCGACGCAGTTTCCTCCAGGCCCTTGCCACCACTGCCGCGGCCACTGCTTTGGGCGGAGTGCTGGCGGGAATCTGGCGCGGCGCCGCCGCAGCGGTCAGTGAAGCCAGGGCACGCATTTCCCTTCCCCTGCCGGCGTCAGCCGCGCCGCCCATTCCCGCCGCTGCAGAGCCGGGCGTGGCCGGCATGCCGCCGCTGGTCACCCCGAACCCGGACTTCTACCGAATCGACACAGCGCTGGCTGTCCCCGCGGTCAGCCCGGAGACGTGGGTCCTCAAAGTCACCGGACGGGTGGCCCGCGAAGTCCAGCTTTCCTTCGCCGACCTCCTTGCCAAGCCCTTGGTTGAACGCCACGTCACCATTGCCTGCGTGTCCAATGAGGTGGGCGGGGACCTGATTGGCAACGCCCGCTGGCTCGGCTGGCCGGTGCGTGAACTGCTGGCCCTGGCCGGTCCCCAGCCGGGCGGGGATATGGTCCTCTCCCGAAGCGCCGATGGCTGGACCGCCGGAACGCCACTGGATGCCCTCACCGACGGCAGGGACGCCCTGCTTGTCGTGGGCATGAACGGTGAGCCCCTGCCGCTGGAGCACGGCTTTCCGGTCCGCCTGGTGGTCCCCGGCCTTTACGGCTATGTGTCAGCCACCAAGTGGGTCACCGAGCTCAAGGTCACCAGGTTCGCCGACGACGCCGGGTACTGGACGCCGCGGGGCTGGTCCGCGCGCGGGCCCATCAAGACGTCGTCGCGCATCGACGTGCCCCGCAGCGGGCGCCCGGTCAGCGCAGGAACCGTGGTTTTCGCCGGAGTTGCCTGGGCCCAGCACACCGGCATTGGGAAAGTGGAGCTGCGGGTCAACCGGGGACCGTGGCAGGAAGCCGAGCTGGCCCCGGGCATCTCGGTGGACACGTGGTACCAGTGGAAGCTGGCCGTCCACCTCACCCCGGGGCAGTACGAGGTCCAGGTCCGGGCCACGAACCTGTTGGGTGAACCCCAGGACGAAACGGCGCGGCCCCCGGCGCCGGACGGAGCTACGGGATTCCACACGGCTAGAGTGGACGTGAAATCCTGATGGCCGCGACCAAAGGCGTACCCATGACCAGCCACCCCCACGGCAAGGCCGAGCATGCGCGGAGCGTCGCTGCGCATGCCGCCGCCGTTGCGGAACTCCTCCAGCCGCTCCGCTCGCCGGAGCGCACGGAAGTCCTGCCGCTCATCCAGGCGCTGGGCCGCGGCCTGGTGGACCATGTCGCCGCTCCGATCAGCCTTCCTCCGTTCGCCAACTCGCAGATGGACGGGTACGCCGTCCGCTCGGGCGACCTGTCGGGCGCCGGCGCGGACCTGCGCATCGTGCCCCCGGTTCCAGCCGGGTCCAGCCCGCAGCCGCTGGCGCCCGGAACGGCCGCCCCCATCATGACCGGCGCCATGATCCCGGAGGGGGCTGACGCCGTCGTACCCATTGAAAGGGCGGTGCCGGACCGCTTCCCGGAGCCCGGCCCGGACGGCGCAGTGAACTGGAACGGCGACGTGAAACTGCCTGCCACCGCCCCGGGAATGTATGTCCGCGCCGCCGGCAGCGACATTGCTGCGGGGGAGCGGGCCCTGGCTGCCGGTACCTGCCTGGGGCCGGCGCAGTTGGGGCTGCTCGCCGCGCTGGGCATCCCGGAAGTGACGGTTTCTAAGGCCGCCACCGTCCTGCTTGTCACGACCGGGGACGAGGTGGTGGATCCCGGCCGGGACCTCGCGCCGGGCAAGATCTACGACTCCAACGGAACCCTCCTGGAAGCCGCCATGCAGCAGGCCGGGCTGACTGTCCGGCGCACCGCCATTTCCACCGACAACCCCGCGGAACTGCTCGCGCTGCTGCGCGCCGGGAGCCCGCGCGCGGACCTGATCGTGACCACGGGCGGGGTCAGCAAGGGCGCTTACGAGGTGGTGCGCCAGGCGATGGCAGGCCAGCCTGTCGAGTTCCTGCACGTGGCCATGCAGCCCGGTGGTCCCCAGGGAATCGGAACATTCGACGGCGTTCCCTTCCTTGGGTTCCCGGGCAATCCGGTCAGCTGCCTGGTGTCCTTTGAAATGTTCCTCCGTCCCGCCCTGTCAGCATTCCTCGGGGCGCCGGCACCGAGGCTGCCCCTGCGTGCCCGCCTGGACCAGCCCCTGGCGTCCCCCGCGCACAAGCACCAGGTCCGGCGTGGAAGCCTGCAGCCGGACGGGTCCGTGAAGCTGGAGGGCGGCGAGGGCTCGCACCTGATGCACGCGCTCGCCGGTTCCAACGTCCTGGTCCACGTTCCCGCTGGCGTAACGGAGCTCGCCGCCGGCGACGAGGTGGAAGTATGGATGTTGTGAACGCAGAACAAACCCCCGCACTGACGCACCTGCGCCAGGACGGCAGCGCCCAGATGGTGGATGTTTCCGCCAAGGCAGAAACAACCCGCGAGGCCACGGCCACCGCCACGGTCCGGACCACCCCGGAGGTGATGCGGCTCCTGGGCACCGGGGGGCTTCCCAAGGGGGACGCGCTGGCCGTCGCCCGCGTCGCCGGCATCATGGCGGCCAAGAAGACCCCGGACCTGATTCCGCTGTGCCATCCGCTGCCCCTCGCCAAAGTCACGGTCGATTTCGACCTCGGCGAAGATGCCGTCTCCATCAGCTCCACTGTCAAGACACGGGGCGTCACGGGAGTGGAAATGGAGGCCCTGACCGCCGCGTCGGTGGCGGCCCTCAGCGTCTACGACATGATCAAGGCCGTGGACAAACATGCCGTCCTGACAGACATCAAGGTGCTGGCCAAGAGTGGCGGCAAGAGCGGAGACTGGGCCCTGTGACCACCCCCCACATCCTGCATCTCCCCGAACCGCACCGGCACGGCGACGTGCAGGGGCGGAAGGCCGGCGTCGTCATCGCCTCCACCCGGGCCGCCGCCGGCATCTACGACGACGAGACCGGACCGGTCATCACCGACTGGCTCACTGAACATGGCTTCGACGTCTTCCCGGCCATGGTGGTCCCCGACGGCGATCCCGTGGGCGCCGCCATCCGGGCGCTCCTCACCCAGCACCCCGCCGTCGTCATCACCAGCGGCGGCACCGGCCTCAGCCCGGACGACCGGACACCGGACGTCACCCTGCCGCTGTTGGACCGGGAAATCCCCGGCATCATGGAGGCGATTCGCCGCGCCGGCGCTGCCAAGACCCCGCTGGCTGCCCTCAGCCGGGGATATGCCGGTGCCGCCGGGCGTACCTTCATCGTGAACCTGCCCGGATCGCCCAAAGGCGTCATGGACGGGCTGACCGTCCTGGACCCGGTGATCGGACATCTTTGTGACCAGCTGGAAGGCGGACATGGGCACTGAAGCATTCGAAGTAGTGAGCGCGGTCCTGAGCGCGGAGCCCATCTCCGTGGACCAGGCAATCGCCGCAGTGGAAAGCGACACGGCCGGCGCCGTGGTCAGCTTCAGCGGCGTGGTGCGCAACCACGACGGCGGCAAGGCCGTTGAGCGCCTCAGCTACAGTGCGCACCCCACGGCGCACCAGGTGATGGCCGACGTCGTCGCGCGCCTCGTTGCCGAACAGAACGCCGAAGCAGGTGCCGGCACCGGACAGCCCGTCCGGATCTGGGCGGCGCACCGGATCGGGATGCTGGAGATCGGGGACCCCGCCCTGGTGTGCGCGGTGTCCGCCGCGCACCGCGGGCAGGCGTTCGCCGTCTGCTCCGATCTGGTGGACCGCATTAAGGAACAGGTGCCCATCTGGAAGGAACAGTTCTTCTCGGACGGCACCGTCGAATGGGTCGGCGCAGGCAGCTGACGCTGCTGCCCGGACGGCCCCCGGGTGCGAGGTAACGCACGCCATCCGGTTCCTGCCCGCACCCGTCCCGCCGGTAGGGTTAATGCCATGACCGAACAACACTCCGTTCCCAAGCTGGTGGCCGTCCTTGGTGCCAATGGACGCATGGGCGCCGAGGCCGTCAAGGCCATCGACGCCGCGCCCGACATGAAGCTCGTTGCAGCCCTGGGACGGGGTGACTCGCTGGAGCAGCTGGCAGCCTCAGGTGCCCGGTACGTGGTGGACCTGACGGTTCCCGAAAGCACCGAAGCGAACGTCCGCTTCGCCGTCGAGCACGGCATCCACGCCGTGGTGGGAACCACCGGCTGGGACACGGGGCGGCTGTCCGCCCTGGAATCCCTGCTGGCAGCGCACCCGGAGACCGGCGTTCTCATCGCCCCCAACTTCGCCCTGGGCTCGGTGCTGGCCTCTGCCTTCGCCGCGAAGGCGTCCAAATACTTCGAATCGGTGGAGATCATCGAGCTGCACCATCCGGACAAGGTGGACGCCCCTTCCGGCACCGCAGTCCGCACCGCTGAGCTGATCGCCGCCGAACGCCGGGCAGCGCAGGTGCCGCCCAGCCCGGATGCCACCACCAGTGAACGTGCCGGCGCCCGCGGCTGTGAGGTGGACGGCGTCCGGGTCCACAGTGTCCGGCTTCGCGGCCTCGTGGCACACCAGGAAGTCCTCCTGGGTGGCCCGGGCGAACAACTGACCCTCCGCCACGATTCCTTCGACCGCGCCTCGTTCATGCCCGGCGTGCTCCTGGGCCTGCGCAACGTTGCCGCACACCCGGGGCTGACCTTCGGCCTGGACGGCTACCTGGACCTGGGGCTCTAAGCCGTGAACGGGCTCCTTGCCGGCTTCCGGAAGAACCGCACCAAGATCTGGGTGGGCGCTGTGACGCTGCTGCTGGTCTTCTACCTGGTGGTGTCGTTCCAACGCTCACTCCTGCTCCTGACGGACAGCAACCTCACGGCCAAGGCCATCGGCGCCGCCTACCTGGTGCTGCCTGTGGTGGGTGCCTGGGCCCTGATCCGCGAGCTGATGTTCGGTACCCGCACCGAGCAGATGGCCAAGGTCCTGGAAGCCGAAGGCGGGCTGCCCGTCGATGAGCTTCCGCGCACGCCGGGCGGCCGGATCGTCCGGGCCGCGGCGGACGCTGAATTCGAAAAGTACCGGGCCGAAGCCGAGGCCGCTCCCGATGACTGGCGTTCCTGGTTCCGCCTCAGCTGTGCCTACGACGCGGCCGGCGACCGCAAACGTGCGCGGGCGTCCATGCGTGACGCCGTGAAGCTCTTCACCGCCGCCTCCTGATACCGGCCTGCGCCGGCCCTGCTCCCGCAGGCCCCGCGCTCCGCGGCCTCCTGCGCCGTTTAGTGCGATGGGCATTTCTGCCCATCGCAGTCCGTTGCCGTCCGCGGTAGGTTTTGTTTAGTAAAGACTCTTTAGCTTTGGGGGAAAGCATGAGGTTGGCCATGTCCATGCCGCGGGCGTGGGCCAGCTGTACCCCAGGCCCTCTCCCCGGGCAGCCGCACCCATCCCTGCCACGCACCAGCGCTCCCTTGCCGCGTGCCGGGAAGCCGGAGGCTGCCTGATGCTGCACGCACCCCACCCTTGAACCGCCCGCACACCTGCACCCGTGCACCCAAGAACCCGCACCTTTGGACAGAAGGACCATCCATGAGCCACCCGAATTTCCCCAACCCATCGCAGAGCGGGCCGTCCGCTCCGCCCATTCCGCCGGCCCCGTCCACCTTCGGCGGACAATCCACTTTTGAGGGGCACTACCCCGGAGCTCCGCAGGGGGATTACCAGCCGGGGCTCCACGGCAGCGGCCCCTACCCGGACGGTCCCCGGAAGTCGTTCATGACAACCTGGATCCTTTCGCTGCTGCTGGGTACCTTCGGCGCGGACCGCTTCTACCTTGGCAAGATCGGCTCGGCCATCGCCAAGCTCCTGACGGCCGGCGGCCTCGGCATCTGGGCCATCGTGGACCTGATCATCACCTTGACCGGAAACACCAGGGACAAGGATGGCCGCCCGCTTGAGGGCTACCCGGAGAACAAGAAGAAGGCCTGGATCATCACCGGCGTCGTCTGGCTCATCAGCATCATCACCGGAATCCTGCTGACCATCATGTCCGTCGCCATGATCGGAGCTGCCCTCGACAACCGGAAGCTCCCCGTATCTCCCGAGCTTCCGTCGGCCTCGCAGGCAGCGCCCAACCCGTCGCGTGGAACAACCCCGTCGAACGGAGCCGCTCCGTCCAGTGGCGCCGACGCCGGTGCGAACTCCTTCGTTGCCACCGTGTCCGAAGGCAACACTGTCAAGATCAGCGTCCTCGATTCCATCTACACGGCCGAAATCCCGGGCATGACCTACATGCAGCCGAAGAACGGCGGTTTCCTCGCGGTCAAGGTGTCCTGGGAGACGCTGACCGGAAGCAGCTTCTCCAGCCCCTCGAATTTCAAGGTCTACGACGCCGAGGGCAAAGAGGGCGAACTGGTCTATCTTGACGATGGCATGGGCGCCCTGCCCACCGACGAGGTCGGTGCCGGCGATGTCCGCCAGGGCGTCATTGCGTTTGATGTGAAGAAGGGCCCCACCCAGGTTGTTGTCAACGATGACTTCGGCGACAAGACGGCCACCTTCACCCTGACCCCGCAGTAGCAGCCGACGCACTGCAGCCGGTTTCAGAACGGAACCCGCGGCCCCACTTTCCGGTGGGGGCGCGGGTTCTTTTTCATTCCAGGGCGGGGCGAAGCCGGGCCGGACGAGGTGCACGGCCTTGGTTCAGGAGAGGGCCTTGAAGCCGCCCCGGCCCACCATGGCCGCCGCATGGCCCGCCCATTCCAGCGGGCCGCGCCAGGACAGCCGCGCAAAGACAATGCCGATAGTGATGGCGGTGGCCGCCTGGGCAAAGTACATCCCGTCCTCCGTCCAGCCGGCGGGCAGGGGTTTCAGATAGAAGCTGGACACCACCCAGACGTGCACTGTGTACAGGGTCAGCGTCATGGCGCCGGCCCCGCGCAGCGGAAGCAGCAGGTCCAGGTCCACCCACTCCGCGAGGCGCCCCAGCAGCAGGCAGGCGCCAATGACTGCCGCCGCCACTGCCGAGGTGTGCAGCAGGTCAAGCGGAGTTCCCGAGTGCGGTGCGGCCGATGCCAGCCACCACCAGGAGCCCTCCTGGGGGATACCTGTCAGGTTGACCTGCAGCACGCTGCCCAGCGGATACCCCGGGGAATTGAGGACCTTTCCCAGCGCTGCCAGGCCGCCCCAGTCCTCCATGGCCGCTGCCCCCAGGGCCTTGGCTGCCACGGCCACCACCGTTCCGGCCGCCAGCAGCAATATGGGAACCAGTGCCTTGGTGAGGACCAGGCGCCCGATCACCAGCCCCACCAGCAGGTAGGACAGCCACTGGAACACAGGGTAGTAGCCGGTAAAGAACACATCCGCGAGCAGCCGGGAAGGTGTTCCGAGGTCTTCCCAGCCCGGGTTGTGGCCCAGCTTCAGGGGAGGCTCAGGGGCAAGGAGCCAGGGCCGCATGAGGTATGCCAGCACGGGCGAGGCAAGGATCCAGCCACCGGCCCAGGCGCACAGCGGCTTCACGCCAAGCCCCAGGAAGGGGAGGATGCACAGGAACAGCACGGCGTAGTGGACCAGGATAATGGCCACGTTCACCTCCAGGCCGCCCAGGGTAAGTCCGACGGCGGCAATCACCAGGGCGCGCAGCGCCACACCGCGCCGGGCGGCGGAGAGCCCGGGGCCCGCCAGCGGCTTGTCCTTCCCGGTGGACAGGGCAAGTCCCACGCCGGCCAGCACGGCGAAGAGGGCGGCGGCCCGGCCCGAGAAGGTGAGGCCAATCCAGGTTGGCGTGAGGTTTGCATTCGATTCGAACGTCGGCAGCAGGTGGGTGGCCATCATGCCCAGCAACGCCACGCCGCGGGCGGCGTCGATGCCCCGGAGGCGCCCCTGTTGTTGCCTGCCTGGGGCCTTGCGGGACCGGGTGGCCGGGCTTCGGGACGTCATGACCAGATCGTCTCACATGCTGCTCCTGGGTCGCTTGTCACAGCGGGTGCCAGCGGTGCCCGGAGCGCCAGCATCCCTTGTATTCGAATATATGTTCGAATAGCATGTCGGGTATGGAAATGACGTCGTCCGGAGCATCCGGATCCAGGGGAGGAGCGGCCGGGGGAGCCGCCCATGAAACCAGCGGGCAAGGGCGCCGGCAGCCGGAAGCCCCGCAGGGCAGTCTGCAGGCAGCCCCCGTGCGGGAGGGCAATGTGCAGGCGGGCAATGTGCAGGCGGGTCCTGCATGGGAGGGCCGTGCGCCGGCAGGCACCGCCCAGGCGGATCACGTGCAGTCCGGGAGCCTGCCGCGCCGTTACGCCCCGGACGACCTTCCGCCCGGGGATCCTGGCGCCGCGGACGGGCCACTGAAGGCGATGAGTCCAGGAGTGGTGGACTACCTGTTCCGCCAGCTCGTTTCCGGGCGGCCCGCGGAGGACGTTGCGTGGGAACGGGAAGGCGTCAGCCTTGCGGCCCAGCCGGAGGGGGCAGAGCTGGCCCGCAGGCTTGCTGAAACGGATCTTGATGCCCTGACGCCCACGGAGTTGTTCCATTACGTGCGGGCGGCGCAGCGGCTCGCATCCTGGGCAGAGGGCCTTCGGCAGTCGGCGGTCGGCCGCTATTGCCATGCGGGGGCGGACGCTCCACGGCCAGGGCGTCGCCGTATTTGACGTTCGTCACGCCCGTGGCATTGTCCTAACCAGCCGGGGACAGGGTAACGTTTTTTCCATGGCTGACTCTTCCGCGCATATCCCTGCCCTCGGTACCCTCCTGACCGCCATGGTCACGCCGTTCACCAAGGACGGCGCAGTGGATTACGACCAGGCGGCAGCGCTGGCCAGCAAGCTGGTCGACGACGGCTGTGACGGCCTGGTGGTCACCGGCACAACCGGCGAGACCTCCACGCTGACTGACGAAGAGAACCTCGGCATGTTCCGCGCCGTGAAGGACGCCGTGGGCGGCCGGGCGGCCATCATTGCCGGGACCGGCACCAATGACACCGCGCACTCGGTCCACCTCTCCCAGCAGGCTGCTGCCCTCGGCGTCGACGGCCTCCTCCTGGTGACCCCTTACTACAACAAGCCCAGCCAGGCCGGTGTCCGCGCCCACTTCGAGACCATCGCCTCCGCCGTGGACGTACCCGTCATGCTGTACGACATCCCCGGCCGGTCCTCGATTCCGATCGAACCCGACACCATGATCCGGTTGGCGCAGCACCCCAACATCGTCGCCGTCAAGGACGCCAAGGCAGACCTCACCGCAGCCACCCGCGTCATGGCGGAAACCGACCTCCTGTTCTACTCGGGCGACGACGGGCTGACCCTTCCCTGGATGGCGCTGGGCGCCGTCGGCCTGGTGGGTGTCACCACCCACGTCGCCACCCGCCGCTTCCGCGAGCTCATCGACGCCGTCAACGCCAATGACCTTGGGACTGCGCGCAAGATCAACTTCGAGCTGCAGCCCGTGGTCCGCGCAACCATGACCCGTGTCCAGGGGGCCGTGGCAGCCAAACAGATTCTTAAATGGCAGGGAGTCCTGCCCAACTCGATTGTCCGTTTGCCCCTCGTGGAGCCGGACGAAACCGAGATCGAAACCATCCGCGGGGATTTGGCGGAAGCGGGGCTGGTCTTCTCCTGAGGCTAAGACCGGCACCCTTCCGCCTGGAAAGAAGTGCACTATGACCCAAACTGCCCTTACCGGCCTCGTCACCCCTCCGCGCCTGCCCCAGGGCACCCTGCGGATCGTCCCGCTTGGCGGGCTGGGGGAGATCGGCCGGAACATGGCCGTGTTCGAAATCGACGGCAAACTGCTGATCGTGGACTGCGGCGTCCTCTTTCCCGAGGAAACCCAGCCCGGTGTTGACCTGATCCTGCCGGACTTCTCGTACATTGAGGACCGGCTGGACGACGTCGTGGCCGTGATCCTCACTCATGGCCACGAGGACCACATCGGCGCCGTGCCGTACCTGCTGCGCCTGCGCAACGACATCCCCCTGGTGGGCTCCCAGCTGACGCTGGCCCTGATCGAGGCGAAGCTGCAGGAGCACCGCATCCGGCCCTACACGCTGACCGTTGAAGAAGGCCAGGTGGAGAAATTCGGGCCGTTCGAATGCGAGTTCGTCGCCGTCAACCACTCCATCCCGGATGCCCTTGCCGTGTTCATCCGCACGGCCGGCGGCACGGTCCTGCACACCGGTGACTTCAAGATGGACCAGCTGCCGCTGGACGGACGCATCACCGACCTGCGCCACTTCGCCAAGTTGGGCGAGGAGGGCGTTGACCTCTTCATGTCCGACTCCACCAACGCCGACGTGCCCGGATTCACCACGGCCGAGAAGGAAATCGGCCCCACCCTGGAGCGGCTTTTCGGCCAGGCCACCAAGCGCATCATCGTGGCGTCTTTCTCCTCCCACGTCCACCGCGTGCAGCAGGTCCTTGACGCCGCTGCCAAGCACAACCGCAAGGTGGCCTTTGTGGGCCGCTCCATGGTCCGCAACATGGCCATCGCGGAGAAGCTGGGCTACCTGGACGTCCCTTCCGGGCTGATCGTCGACATCAAGAACATCGACAACCTGCCGGACAACCGCGTGGTCCTCATGTCCACCGGCTCCCAGGGCGAGCCCATGGCGGCCCTGTCCCGGATGGCAAACGGCGACCACCGCGTGGTGGTGGGCGACGGCGATACCGTCATCCTGGCCTCCAGCCTCATCCCGGGCAACGAGAATGCGGTGTTCCGGATCATCAACGGTCTCCTCAAGCTCGGCGCCGACGTGATCCACAAGGGCAACGCCAAGGTCCACGTGTCCGGCCACGCAGCAGCCGGGGAACTGCTCTACTGCTACAACATCCTCGAGCCGCTCAACGCCATGCCCGTGCACGGGGAGACCCGCCACCTGATCGCCAACGGCAAGATCGCCATTGAGTCCGGCGTCCCGGAAGCCAGCGTCATCCTTGCCGACAACGGCACGGTCATCGACCTCCGCGACCACCAGGCGGACATCGTGGGCCAGGTGGAGGTTGGATTCGTCTACGTTGACGGCTCCAGCGTGGGCGAAATCACCGACGCGGACCTCAAGGACCGCCGCATTCTGGGCGATGAAGGCTTCATCTCGATCATCACGGTTATCCACCGGGCCACCGGCAAGGTGGTGTCCGGGCCCGAGATCCACGCCCGCGGTGTTGCCGAGGACGATTCAGTCTTCGACGACATCATCCCCAAGATCAACGCGGCACTGGAAGAAGCAGTCCAGAACCACGCCGACCACACCAGCCACCAGCTCCAGCAGGTGGTGCGCCGCGTCGTGGGCACGTGGGTCAACCGCAAGCTGCGCCGCAAGCCCATGATCATCCCGGTGGTGCTCGAGGCCTGAGATTAGCTCCGCTGCCGCAGGGCAGGTTCGGAAGGCCCCGGTTCACCGCGAACCGGGGCCTTCCGCGTGTCCGGGCGGTGCGGCCGGTGCCCCCAACCGATGCGCTCCCCGGGCCCCGATATCCCCGGAATCACAGCATGCTTCCGGTACCGTGGCTACTATGGCCACACGTACTACTTCCGCGCCCAAAGGTACCGGCAGGGGCAGCTCCGGCAGCAAATCCGGGAGCTCCACAGCCCGCGGAACCGGCTCCACTGCCAGCAAGGCAGGGCGCGGCGGCTCATCCAGCACCGCGCGCACCCGCCAGCTTCCCGCCGTCGAACACCACCAGCCGTGGCTGCTGCGCGTTGTCGGCGGAGCATGGCTGGGCATGGGCCATCTGGTGGGCGGGGGAGTGCGCCGCATCGGCCACGACGTCAGTGACCTTCCTGCCGAGGACCGCCGCGACGGCGCCGCGCTGTTCAACCTGGCGCTGGGGGTTTTCATCGCCACGTTCGCCTGGTGGGGCCTGACGGGCTGGTTCCCGGACGCCGTCTACGCCGTGGTGAACGGCACCTTCGGCTGGATCTCCCTGCTGCTTCCGCTCATGCTGTTCGTCTGCGCCTTCCGGTTGTTCCGGCAGCCCTCCGACGGCCGGGGCAACAACAGGGTGGGCATCGGCTTCCTGATTATGACGTTCGCCGGCTGCGGCCTGGCGCACATCCTGGGCGGCCAGCCCACCGTCGCCGACGGCTTCGACGGCCTCCGCAAAGCCGGCGGCATGCTTGGCTTCCTGGCCGCCACGCCGCTGGCCGCCATCCATCCCGCCGTTCCTGTGGCCCTCTACGGCCTGCTCGCCTTCGTGTCCCTGCTGATTAT
Organism: Pseudarthrobacter sp. LMD1-1-1.1; assembly: GCF_040676255.1. Classification (NCBI taxonomy): domain Bacteria; kingdom Bacillati; phylum Actinomycetota; class Actinomycetes; order Micrococcales; family Micrococcaceae; genus Pseudarthrobacter; species Pseudarthrobacter sp. LMD1-1-1.1. The sequence goes on from NZ_JBEGHP010000023.1 coordinate 546,334, forward strand.
CACGGCCACCCCGTTCACGGCCATCCCGCGCCGCATCCGCGGAGCCTACGAGCACCTCATGGGCATCGACCTGATGGACCAGGAACGCCCCGACGTCCACGACCGCAGCTACCTGGAACGGACGGCCCCCGCCGCACCCCGCAAGAAGAAGCGCAAGCTCTTTGGCAAGGACCAGGAGTCCGAGCCGGGCCTTGAGGGCTACGTAGGCGACGAAGCGTTTGAGCACGCCGTCATTGACGACGACGAGCAGGAACCTGCCCGGCCCGCGCCGGGCGTGCGTCGGCCCACCCAGGCGGAGATCGCCGTCGAGAAGATCAAGGCCGCCCAGGGCCTGGGCGCCGGTTCGCAGGCGGCCCCGCCGGAAAACGCCACCGAAGCCATCCCCCTGGTCATCCCGGGTGCCGCGGCTCCGGGCAAGCCTGCCGCCGCGCCCACCGTGCCCTCGAACCCGGTGGCGCCCGCGCCGCCGCCCGTTCCCATCCCGCAGCGGACCGAGCAGCTCTCGCTCGCCGGCGATGTCACGTACACCCTCCCGGCCTCGGACTTCCTGACCCCCGGATCCATCCCCAAGGAGCGCACGGAAGCGAACGACGCCGTCGTCGCCGCCCTGACCGATACCCTGCAGCAGTTCAACGTTGACGCCACCGTCACCGGCTTCAGCCGCGGCCCCACCGTCACCCGGTACGAGATCGAACTTTCGCCGGGCACCAAGGTGGAGCGTGTCACCGCCCTGTCCAAGAACATCTCCTACGCCGTCGCCTCCAGCGATGTCCGCATCCTCAGCCCCATCCCGGGCAAGTCGGCCATCGGCATCGAGATCCCCAACACGGACCGCGAAACCGTCTCCCTGGGCGATGTCCTCCGCAGCCAGAACGCCCGCCGCACGGATCACCCGATGGTCATGGGCGTGGGCAAGGACGTGGAGGGTGGCTACGTGGTGGCCAACCTGGCCAAGATGCCGCACCTCCTGGTGGCTGGTGCCACCGGTGCCGGTAAGTCGTCCTTCGTGAACTCAATGATCACGTCCATCCTGATGCGTGCCACCCCGGACGAGGTCCGCATGGTCATGGTGGACCCCAAGCGTGTGGAACTGACCGCCTACGAGGGCGTTCCGCACCTGATCACTCCCATCATCACCAACCCCAAGAAGGCGGCCGAAGCGCTGCAGTGGGTGGTACGGGAAATGGACGCCCGCTACGACGACCTCGCCAACTACGGCTTCAAGCACATCGACGACTTCAACAAGGCCGTGCGCGCCGGCAAGGTCCAGCCGCCGGTCGACTCCAAACGCGTCATCCGGCCCTACCCGTACCTGCTGGTGATCGTCGACGAACTCGCCGACCTCATGATGGTGGCCCCCCGCGACGTCGAAGACTCCATCGTCCGCATCACCCAGCTGGCCCGTGCCGCCGGCATCCACCTGGTCCTGGCCACCCAGCGGCCCTCCGTCGACGTGGTCACGGGCCTCATCAAAGCCAACGTGCCCTCGCGCATGGCCTTCGCCACGTCCTCCGTCACGGACTCCCGGGTGGTCCTGGACCAGCCGGGCGCCGAGAAGCTCATCGGCCAGGGTGACGCGCTCTTCCTGCCCATGGGCGCCTCCAAGGCGATGCGTGTCCAGGGCGCCTGGGTCACGGAGTCGGAGATCCACAAAGTGGTGGAGCACGTCAAGGGACAGCTGCAGGCTGTCTACCGTGACGACGTCGCCCCTGAAGCGGAAAAGAAGCAGATCGACGACGACATCGGGGACGACCTCGAGGTGCTGCTGCAGGCCACCGAACTGGTGGTCACCACCCAATTCGGCTCCACCTCCATGCTGCAGCGCAAGCTCCGGGTCGGGTTCGCCAAGGCCGGCCGGCTCATGGACCTCCTCGAATCCAGGGGAGTGGTGGGCCCCTCGGAGGGTTCCAAGGCGCGTGACGTCCTGGTGAAGCCGGACGACCTCGCCGCCGTCCTCGCCGCGATGAAGGGCCAGGAAGCCCCTGCGGCGCCTGACTCGCAGACCGCCGCACTCAGTGACAATGCCAACGCCAACATCGCCCAGGGCGGCTACGCCGAAGACCTGGTGGCTGCGGACCTGGACCAGAGGAAGCAGAATGTCGAATACTACGACGGCTCGGATTCGGCCCCGGGCGGCTACGGCGATGACGACGACGGCTCCGAAACGCGTGGTCCCTCACGGGACGCTAGGCCGGTAGCCTAGGAACGTGACTAGCACCGATGCCACCGCCGCCGGCCAAGGCCGAGCCGGGGTCTGGAACCTTCCCAATGTCCTGACCATGATCCGCATTGTGCTGGTCCCGTTCTTCGTGTGGTTCCTCGTCGCGGATGCGCCGGGGCTGCACAGTACCTCCGGACCGTGGCGCTGGGCGGCGGTGGCGGCGTTCGCCGTCGCCATCTACACCGACAAGCTCGACGGCGATATCGCCAGGAGCCGGAACCTCGTTACGGACTTCGGCAAGATCGCCGATCCCATCGCCGACAAGCTCCTCATCGGCTCCGCCCTGGTGATGCTGTCCCTGCTGGGCGAACTGCCCTGGTGGGCAACCCTGGTGATCCTGGTCCGGGAATGGGGCATCACTGCGCTGCGTTTCTTCGTGATCCGCTACGGCGTCATCCCCGCTTCCCGCGGCGGCAAGCTCAAGACCGTCGTGCAGACCGCAGCGATCTTCCTGTACCTGCTGCCGTTCGGGGCGTTCGCGCCGTGGATGTCATGGGTAGCGTTTGCCGTCATGATGGCCGCCGTGGCAATCACGCTGTGGACCGGCGTTGAATACGTGATTGAAGCCATGCGCCTCCGTGCGAAGGGCAAGCGCCAGGCAGGGACCGCGGAAGGGCAGGAACAGGCATGAGCAACCTCCACCAGCTGGCCGCCCAAGCCGTCAGGCAGGCGCTCGAGTCAGGACGGACCGTTGCCACCGCGGAATCTTTGACGGCCGGAATGGTGTCCGCGGTCCTCGCCGACACGCCCGGAGCCTCCGGCATGCTCCAGGGCGGCGTGGTGGCCTACCAGAACTCCGTGAAGGACGCGGTGCTGCACGTCCCTTCCGACCTGCTGGCCCGTGCCGGCTCCGTCGACCCCGACGTCGCCCGTGCCATGGCGGCCGGGGCGCGCACTGTCCTGGGCGCCGACGTCGGGCTTTCCACCACCGGCGTCGCTGGCCCCGAGGCCCATGACGGCAAGCCCGTGGGCCGGGTTTACATTGGTATTGCCACGGCTGCCGGCACCGCCGGTTTCGAATACACCTTTACCGGCAGCCGGCCGGACATCCGGGCCGCTGCGTGCGGCGCCGCGCTGGAAAGACTGCTTGAGGCCCTGTCCGGCTGACCTTCGCAGCCTGCGAAGTTACCGGGCGTAAAGTTGCCGGGAACAAAAGCCGGTACCGATTAGTTATTACATTGTGTCGCTTCCGGAGAGCGGAGGCGCCTAGGATGAAATGACCAAGACGGGTTCGCCGGCGGCGGACCTGACCAATGAGGGAGCAAGGCGATACAGATGGTAAAGCAGCCCGTATCCGTAAACGGCGTTGTCCGCTGGAAGGATGTGGGCCTCGCCGAACAGGCTAAGAGCGAACAGAAGGAGCGCAAGATGGTAGTACTTCGTCACGAAATCGGTGATGTCCTGCGCGATGTCCGCCAGCGTCAGGGGCGCACGCTCCGTGAAGTTTCGCACAGCGCCCGTGTCTCCCTGGGATACCTCAGCGAAGTGGAGCGCGGCCAGAAGGAAGCATCATCAGAGCTTCTGTCCTCGATCTGCTCGGCACTGGATGTTCCGTTGTCAAGCATGCTCCGTGAGGTCAGCGACCGCGTGGCAGTAGCCGAAGGCGTCGCAGTTCCGGACACCGTTCCGCAGGAATTCTCCCAGCGTTACGGCCGTGACCTGGAACGCGACCTCAACACTGAACTGAACGACGAACTCTCCACGGGCCTCCTCTCCGGCGCCCGGTAAAAGCAGCCCCACCCCGGAGTGGGACGAGGAAACAGCAGGAAGCCCCCGGCCGTGCCGGGGGCTTCCTGCTGTCGCCTAGTTGTCGGATGCGTCTTCCTGCGCGGTGGACGGGTCCGCCGCTTCCCTGGCGAACCCGTCACGCTCATAGGTGGAGTTCAGCTTGGCCATGCAGCGGGCCAGCTCCTGCAGGTCCTCCACCGGCCACTCGCGCAGCCGCTCCTGGAAGACCTGGCGCCGGGCGTCCTGGACCTGGTGCATCTTCTCTTCGCCCTTCGGCGTCAGCCGGATGGACTGCGCCCGGCGGTCCAGGGGGTCCGCCTCCTTGGACACCAGGCCCAGGCTTTCCAGGAAGGCGATCTGCCGGCTGACCGACGGCTTGCCCACGCCGATGTTCATGGCAAGGTCGGTGAGCCGGATGGGTCCTTCCCGGCGGATGACCGTCAGGAGCCCATACGCGGCAGGCTCCATGTCCGGGTGAACCTCGCGCGAGAGCTGGTTGGAGATGGCCCGGGCCCGCCGCCAAAAGAGGCTGATTTGGTGTTCGACATTCTGAAGCGCGGCGTCGGCGGCATCGTTGCCTGTGTCCTGCCGCGGCGGGAGATCCGGGGAGTTGCTCATGGCAACAATTCTAGGGTCCGCAATCATGAGAGGATTTACCGATGCGAATCAGCGAGTACTGGCGTCTGATGGATGACGAGTTCGGTGCGGGGTACTCCCGCGTGCTGAGCAGTACCCTGGTCCTTGCCGGCGTAGGCGGACGCACCGCTGACCAGGCCCTGGCCGCGGGCGTTGAGCCGCGGAGGGTATGGCTTGCTGTTTGCGACGTCCAGGACGTCCCGGCGGAACGGCGGCTCGGGCGCGACATCGCCCCGCGCCGCGATTGACGGCGGCGCCCGCCCTAATGCAGGCAGCAGGAATCCTGCCGCCTGACACGCCGCAGGAACTCCAGTCTTCGAATACCTGTTCGGATAACGCTATGCTTTTTCCATCGGGTTTATCCACATAGCCGTTGTCCTCCGGCCGGAATGTCAGTGGGTCCCCTTAGCGTCAGAGATGACCAATACAACGGCCGCGAAGGCCACCATCGAGAAAGCATTAGAGGTGTCAACCATGGCGGCAGCCCCGGATCGTGCAAAAGCGCTGGAAGCAGCGCTTGCCCAGATTGACAAGCAGTTCGGCAAGGGCTCGGTCATGCGCCTGGGCGACGAAGTCCGCGCTCCGATCGAAGTCATCCCCACCGGCTCCATCGCCCTGGACGTCGCCCTTGGCATTGGCGGGCTCCCGCGCGGCCGCGTCATTGAAATCTACGGTCCTGAATCCTCAGGTAAGACCACCGTGGCCCTGCACGCCGTGGCGAACGCACAACGCGCGGGCGGGATCGCAGCGTTCATCGACGCCGAGCACGCCCTGGACCCGGACTACGCCGCCAAGCTCGGCGTGGACACGGATGCCCTCCTGGTCTCGCAGCCGGATACCGGCGAGCAGGCCCTGGAGATCATGGACATGCTGGTCGGCTCCGGCTCCCTGGACGTCATCGTCATCGACTCCGTGGCCGCCCTGGTGCCGCGCGCTGAAATCGAAGGCGACATGGGTGACAGCCACGTCGGCCTCCAGGCCCGGCTCATGAGCCAGGCACTGCGTAAGATCACCGGCCGCCTGAGCCAGACGAAGACCACCGCCATCTTCATCAACCAGCTCCGTGAAAAGATCGGCGTGTTCTTCGGTTCCCCGGAAACCACCACCGGTGGTAAGGCGCTGAAGTTCTACGCGTCGGTCCGCATCGACGTCCGCCGGATCCAGACCCTCAAGGAGGGTGCCGATTCCGTCGGTAACCGGACCAAGGCCAAGATCGTCAAGAACAAGATGGCTCCGCCTTTCAAGGTCGCCGAGTTCGACATCATCTACGGCCAGGGCATCTCCCGTGAGGGCGGCATCATCGACATGGGCGTTGAGCACGGCATCATCAAGAAGTCGGGCTCCTGGTTTACCTACGACGGTGACCAGCTGGGCCAGGGCATGGAGAACTCGCGCCGGTTCCTCCGCGACAACCCTGAGCTGGCCGCCGAGCTGGAGCGCCTCATCAAGGAGAAGCTCGGTGTCGGGGTCAAGCCTGCGGAGGATGAGTCCAAGGACTCACCAAAGCTGAAAGCTGTCGACGGGTTCTAGCCCTTGACCGGACCACGAACACGGCGGCCCCGTACCGGCACCCCCTCAACAGGGGTGCCGGACGGGTATGCAGTCCCTGACGACCCGCAGGCCGCGGACGCCGAACCGGACCCGTTTACGGTGGCGCAGGCAATCGTGTACCGGCAGCTGACGGCGGCGCCTAAGAGCAGGCTGCAGCTTGCCCGGAAACTGGCCGAACGGAACATCCCGGAGCACGTCGCCGAGGCCGTACTGGACAAGTTCCAGGAAGTCCGGCTGATTAACGATGCAGAATTCGCTGACATGTGGGTCAGGAGCCGCGCCCAGTCCCGCAAGCTTGCCAAGGGCGCGCTGACGCGTGAGCTCGCTGAGAAAGGCATCGACCAGGAGACAGCGGCTTCAGCGCTGGAACAACTGAGTGACGCCGACGAGGAGGCCGCTGCGCGCGCCCTGGTTGAGCGCAAGCTCCGGCCCGGGACAGACCTGTCCGGTCCCGGGGAACGGGACAAGGCAGTGCGGCGCCTGGCGTCCATGCTGGCAAGAAAGGGTTACCAGCCCTCGCAGGCGTTCCGGATCGTCAACGATGTCCTCGATTCCCAGCAGGACCCCGACAGCGGGGGCCTCCAAAGCCGGTACCCTTAACGGGTGAGTTTGACCATTCCTTCCCCCCAATCCGGCGCCACCCCTTCCGTCGACGCAGGGACGGACCCGCAAACCGGAGCCCTGCCCCGCACCTACCAGGTGCGCACCTTCGGCTGCCAGATGAACGTCCACGACTCGGAACGGATGTCCGGCCTGCTCGAGGCCGCGGGCTACGTCCCGGCGGAGGGCGAGCATGCCGACGTGGTGGTGTTCAACACCTGTGCGGTCCGGGAAAACGCGGACAACAAGCTGTACGGCAACCTGGGCATCCTGGCCCCCGTGAAGGCGGCCAACCCCGGCATGCAGATCGCCGTGGGCGGTTGCCTGGCACAAAAGGACCGCGAGACGATCCTCAAGAAGGCGCCGTGGGTGGACGCAGTCTTCGGTACCCACAACGTCGGTGCCCTTCCCGCCCTCCTGGACCGGGCGCGGCACAACAACGAAGCGCAGCTGGAGATCCTGGAATCCCTGGACGTCTTCCCGTCAACGTTGCCCACCAAACGTGACTCTGTCTACTCGGGCTGGGTGTCCATCTCCGTGGGCTGCAATAACACCTGCACCTTCTGCATCGTGCCCGCCCTCCGCGGCAAGGAAAAGGACCGCCGGCCCGGAGAGATCCTCGCCGAGATCCAGGCACTCGTGGACGATGGCGCCATTGAAGTCACCCTGCTCGGCCAGAACGTCAACTCCTACGGGGTGGAATTCGGGGACCGGAAGGCATTCTCCAAGCTCCTGCGTGCCTGCGGAGAGATCGAGGGGCTCGAACGCGTCCGGTTCACCAGCCCGCACCCCGCCGCCTTCACGGATGACGTCATTGACGCCATGGCAGAGACGCCGAATGTGATGCCGCAGCTGCACATGCCGCTCCAGTCCGGGTCGGACAGCATCCTCCGGGCCATGAAGCGTTCCTACCGGTCCACCAAGTTCCTGGGCATCCTGGACAAGGTCCGCGAAAGGATCCCGCACGCCGCTATTTCCACCGACATCATCGTGGGCTTCCCGGGTGAAACGGAGGAAGACTTCCAGGCCACCCTGGACGTGGTGGAAAAGTCCCGCTTCGCCACCGCCTTCACGTTCCAGTATTCAAAGCGTCCCGGCACGCCCGCGGCTGACCTGCCCGACCAGCTCCCCAAGGCCGTGGTCCAGGAACGCTTCGAACGCCTCACCGCGCTGCAGGACCGCATCGCCGCGGAGGAAAACCGGAAGCAGCTTGGCCGCCGGCTCGAAGTCATGGTGACCGCACAGTCCGGGCGGAAGTCTGAGGAAACCCACCGGCTGTCCGGCCGGTCGCAGGACCAGCGCCTGGTCCATTTCTCGGTCCCGGAGGGTGCACCTGCCCCGAGGCCGGGGGACCTCGTCACCGTCACCATCACCGAGGCCGCGGCTTTCCACCTGGTCGCCGACCCCACGCCTGAGGACTACACCCTTCGCCGTTCACGGGCAGGGGACGCGTGGGACAGATCCCAGGCCGACTCCTGCGGCGCGCCGGTCCCCGGTTCCGGAGAGGCACGTAAGGGCGTCTCCCTCGGCATGCCCTCACTGCCGCTGCGCACCCGCTGACAGGTGGCTGCCCCGCCCATCATCGCCGTCGTCGGTCCCACCGGCTCCGGAAAGTCCGACCTTGCCGTCAACCTTGCCCTCGAACTGGACGGCGAGGTCATTAACGCCGATGCCATGCAGTTCTACCGCGGCATGGACATCGGCACCGCCAAAATCACGGTGGCCGAGCGCAGGGGAGTGCCGCACCACCTCCTCGACATCCTGGACGTGACCCAGGAAGCCAGTGTTTCCGACTTCCAGGCCCAGGCGCGCGAAACCATCGACGACATCCATGGGCGCGGCAAGCGCGCCATCCTGGCAGGGGGCTCCGGGCTGTACGTCCGGGCCGCCCTGGACGTCCTGGAATTCCCGGGGACCGACCCTGCGCTACGTGCCCGGCTTGAAGCGGAGCACGCGGAAGTCGGCACAGGTGAACTCCTGGCCAGGCTCCGGAGGGTGGATCCCACCTCCGCTGCCCGGGTCTCCGATGCACGGCGCATCATCCGCGCGCTGGAGGTCCACGAACTCACCGGGCGCCCGTTCAGCTCCTACATGCCGCGGAGGGAGTACCACCAGCCCGCCGTCCAGGTGGGCCTCGGCGTGGACCGCGAGGTTTTGCGGGACCGGCTGGCAGCCCGCGTGCACCGGATGGTGGACTCCGGCCTGCTGGGGGAGGTCCGGATGCTCGATGCCAAAGGCCTGCGCCGCGGCAAGACCGCGTCCCGTGCCCTGGGCTATGCACAGTTCCTGCGGGTCCTCGATGGCGCCTCCACCGTCGAGGCTGCCGCGGAGGAAACCATCGTGGCCACCCGCCAGTTTGCCCGGCGCCAGTTGACCTGGTTCCGCGCCGATCCCCGCATCACGTGGCTGGACTGGCAGGCTCCGGAGCTCATTGGCAAGGCAGCGGAGTTGTGCCGGTAGCTGCGGTTTCAGGACCGGCAGCATCCGCCGCTACGCTTGGGATCATGAATGCTACCCCCGCAGAAACCACCGGGCCCGCCCTGCGCACACTGAGCGGGCTCCGCTTTTCCAAGGGGCACGGCACCGGCAACGACTTCGTCCTGGTGGCGGACCCCGAGGGGACGCACGTGATCGGTGCCGACCAGGCCGCCGCCCTGTGCGACCGGCACCGTGGCATCGGGGCCGACGGCCTGATCAGGGCCGTCCCGTCCCGCTTCCTGCCGGAGGGCCGCGAACTGCTGGCCGGCACCCCGGACGCGGAGTGGTTCATGGATTACCGCAACGCCGACGGCTCCCTGTCCGAGATGTGCGGGAACGGGGTCAGGGTCTTCGTCCACTTCCTGCGGACCGAGGGCCTGATCGACCTGCCCGACGGCGGATCGCTCACCATCGGCACGCGGGCCGGCGTCAAGACCGTGGTCCGGACCGGAGACGGCTACGCGGTGGACATGGGACCCTGGGAGTTCATTTTCCCCGGGGAAGCCAGCGCCAAGGCCATGGATTCCCTTGTCACCGCCGACGGGCTGGAGGTTCCCCGGCCGGCACTCTCCGTGAGTATGGGCAACCCGCACACGGTGGTGGCCCTCGCTGAACTTGCGGAGCTCACGGGCACCCGGCTGTTCACCGCCCCAAAGGTCGACCCGGTACCCGCGAACGGGACCAACGTGGAATTCGTGGTGCCGGCAGAACCGCTGGTCCATGACGGCGTCGGCTCCGTAACCATGCGGGTGCACGAGCGCGGCGTAGGGGAGACCCAGTCCTGCGGGACGGGCGCCTGTGCTGCCGCCGTCGCCACCAGGCACTGGGCCGGGGCAGAAGCCCCCGACGCCTGGCAGGTCCACGTTCCGGGAGGAGTGGTGGGCGTGAAGTTCTTCGCCGGCCCCGGCGGCCACGAGCATGTGGAGCTCAGCGGTCCCGCCGTCATTGTGGCGAGTGGGACGCTTTCCTGACCTTCAGGATCCGGAAGGACTTGGACGTCGATTCGCGGGTCACGGTGAAGGAACTGTCCAGTTCGGCGGCCAGCCAGCGCTGAAGGGAATCAGAGCCAAGGTTCTTCTGCACCACCAGCCACGCGGTGCCGCCCTCCGCCAGGCGCGGCAGCCACAGCTTGAGCAGGGCATGCAGTTCGTCCTTGCCGATCCTGATGGGAGGGTTGGACCAAATCGTGTCGAAGCGGATGCCGGGATCCACGGCCTGGGGCGTGCTGGCGACGACGTTGGACAGTCCCAGCGCGGCGGCGTTCTCGTTGGTCAGGGTGATGCAGCGTTCGTTGACGTCCACGGCGTAGACCTTTGATTGGGGGGCCAGCAGCGCCATAGTGAGCGCCACCGGACCCCAGCCGCACCCGATATCCAGGAGATTGCCCTCGGGATTCGGGGCCGGAACTTCGGCGAGGAGCACCGCGGTGCCCTTGTCGATTCCGTCGGGGCTGAAGATGCCGGTGGAGGTCTGGAGCCGTCGCGTCTCACCGGCCAATTCCACCGTCAAAGGCTTCCGGGTAAAGGGGCCGGCAGGGGACGTGCTGAAATAGTGTGCGGACTCCATAACTGGCCAGAGTAGTTCCCCCTGCAGCGTAATGGGAAACCGGCGTGAAGGCCCTCTGCTACGCTGGAAGGCATGTTCCTGATCTTCGAGTAGCCGGTACGGGCCATGCCCGTCCGCAGCCTGTCCTCCAGCGACAGTCCGTCCCGCAGCGACGCAGGTTTCCATGCTTTCCGCTTTGCGCACCGGCCAGACCGTTCCGTCTGAGCCGGACGCCGGACAATACTCGAAAGTCAGCCCGTTGCTGCACTTCCTGCCATTCTCCGGCCTCTTCCAGCCCTGCCGCCGTCGTGACGCGGCATTCGAGCCCCGGCATCGCAGCCGGCGGCGAAACAACCAGGAGAACTGCATGACCGCAGGCCGTCAGCCCAGCGCGAATACTTTCCAACTTCCACCCAATCAGCACTATTCTGGAACTGCCGAATCTTCAAAGGAGACCATGACCAGCCAGCCCAATACCGGTTCCGATCCAGCCGCCCAGGACATGAGTCCGCAGGAGATCCAGGCTGTCATCGACCGGATCCTCGCCAAGGACGTACCGGCCAGAAACGTCAGCACGCCCGGTGGTGAAGGCGGCAGTGGAAAAGCGGTGCTTGGCAAGGCGCAGGCCATTTCCCGCCTTGACGAAGAACACTCAACGTACGACGGCGACCAGCAGGACCTCGAGGAACGGCGCGCGCTGCGCCGGCGGGCAGGCCTGTCCACCGAACTCGAAGACGTCACCGAGGTCGAATACCGGCAGCTGCGCCTGGAACGCGTCGTCCTCGCCGGGCTCTGGTCCGAAGGAACGCTTGCCGACGCCGAAAACTCGTTGCGTGAGCTCGCCGCCCTCGCCGAGACCGCCGGTTCGGAGGTCCTTGACGGGTTGGTGCAGCGCCGCGACAAACCAGACCCCGGGACGTTCCTGGGGTCCGGCAAGGCCCAGGAGCTGAAGGACATCGTCATGGCCACCGGCGCGGACACCGTGGTGGTGGACGCCGAACTGGCACCTTCCCAGCGCCGCGGCCTTGAAGACATCGTCAAGGTCAAGGTCATCGACCGCACGGCCCTGATCCTGGACATCTTCGCGCAGCATGCCAAGAGCCGCGAAGGCAAGGCCCAGGTGGAACTGGCACAGCTGGAATACCTCCTTCCCCGCCTGCGCGGCTGGGGCGAGTCGATGTCCCGCCAGGCCGGTGGCCAGGTGGGTGGCGCTGCTGCCGGCATGGGCTCCCGTGGTCCCGGTGAGACCAAGATCGAACTGGACCGGCGCCGGATCCGTACCCGCATGGCAAAGCTGCGGCGCGAAATTGCCGCCATGAAGCCGGCCCGCGAGACCAAACGGGCCAACCGCCGTCGTAACGAAGTGCCCTCCGTGGCAATCGCCGGGTACACCAACGCCGGCAAGTCCTCGCTGCTGAACAGGCTCACGGACGCAGGTGTCCTCGTGGAGAACGCGCTGTTCGCCACGCTGGATCCCACCGTCCGCAAGGCCGAAACCGCTGACGGCCTGGGGTACACCCTGGCCGATACCGTCGGATTCGTCCGTTCGCTGCCCACCCAGTTGGTGGAAGCCTTCCGTTCCACCCTGGAAGAGGTCGCCGACTCGGACCTGATCCTGCACGTGGTGGACGTTTCGCACCCTGACCCCGAAGGGCAGATCGCAGCGGTCCGGAAGGTCTTCAGCGAAGTCGATGCCCGCAAGGTGCCGGAAATCATCGTCCTGAACAAGGCCGATGCAGCCGACCCCTTCGTGGTGGAACGGCTGAAGCAGCGCGAGCCGCGGCACGTGGTGGTCTCCGCCCGCACGGGGGAGGGCATTCCGGAACTCCTGAAGGCCATCAGTGAGTCCATTCCGCGGCCATCGGTCAAGATGGAGCTGCTCATTCCGTACGACCGCGGGGACCTGCTCAGCAAGCTCCACGAGTCCGACGCCGAAATCCTCAGCCTGGACCACGTTGAGGCAGGCACCAGGGCTGCCGTGATGGTCCGGGAGGGCCTCGCGTCTGAACTGGAACCATTCGTCGTCAATGACTGACCCCGCGGCCGGCGAAGCTGCGCAGACGGCGGGCGAGCAGTTCGTTATTGAACTGCTCGACCGCGCCGTCGCCGGCATGGGCGGACAAAGCCGCACCGGACAACACGAAATGGCCCGCCAGGTGGCCCGGGCCATCGAAACGGGCAACCACTTGTTGGTCCAGGCAGGCACCGGCACCGGCAAATCGCTCGCCTACCTGGTGCCGCTTATCGCCCATGCCCTGGAAAGCAACAAGCCGGCCCTGGTGTCCACGGCCACGCTGGCATTGCAGACCCAGATTGTGGGCAGGGACCTGCCCCGGCTCCTGAAGAACATCACGCCGGCACTGGACCGGCCGGTCAAGGTTGCCCTGGTCAAGGGGCGGTCCAACTACGTTTGCCGCCACAAGCTTGAAGGCGGGTTCCCGTCAGAGGAGCCCTCGGAAGGTCAGCTCTTCTCCCTGGGAGAGGACACCAGCGTTCCACATTTCGCTGCTTCCGTGGGCGGACCATCGTCGCAGCTTGGCAAGGAAGTGGTGCGGCTCCGCGAATGGGCTGAAAAGACAGCCACCGGCGACAGGGACGAGCTCCTGCCGGGTGTGACCGACCGTGCCTGGCGCCAGGTTTCCGTGACGTCGATGGAATGCCTGGGGGCACAGAAATGCCCAATGGCCGCCGAATGCTTCAGCGAACTCGCCCGCCAGGACGCAGCCGACGCCGATGTGGTGGTGACCAACCACGCCATGCTGGCCGTCAGCGCGTTCGAGGGACTCGCGGTCCTGCCCGAATACGACGTCGTGGTGGTGGACGAAGCGCACGAACTGCAGGACCGGGTCACTGGCGCCGTGTCCGGACAGTTGTCCGTGGCTATGGTCCACGCTGCCGCTTCGGGTGCCCGGAAACATACCGCCATCACCGTTGATGCCCTGAACGCCGCAGCTGCAAACCTGGAGCTGGCTCTTGCCGGCGCGCCGAACGGTCTGCTTCCCAACGGGCTGAACGATGAACAGCTCGACTGCGTGGACCAATTGCGTGAAGCGTGCCGGGCCGCGTTGTCCGATTCCAAAGGAGACAGCAACACCACAGCCGACGGCGGGCGGCAGCTGGCGCGTTCCCGGCTGATGCTCATCCTGGAACTCTGCGAAAGGCTCATTGCTGCACGCGAGAACCGCGAAGTGGTGTGGTTTTCCCGCGCCAGCACCTTCGACCCCGGCCAGGGATACTCACCGCCCGATGACAGTGCACCGGTGCTGATCAACATAGCCCCACTATCCGTCGCCGGGAGGCTGCGGGAGGGGCTTTTTGCGGACCATACCGTCGTGCTGACCTCTGCCACCCTGGCCATTGGCTCCGCCTTTGAACCGGCGGCCGGGGGACTGGGCCTGGTAGGCGACGGAGCCCCCAGCTGGACGGGCGTGGATGTTGGCTCGCCCTTCGACTATCCCAAACAGGGCATCCTCTACGTCGCCGGCCACCTGCCCAAGCCCGGCCGCGGCGTGTCACCGGAAGCGCTGTCAGAACTCGAAGCACTCATCAAGGCATCCGGTGGGGGCGCCCTGTGCCTGTTCTCCTCGCGTCGGGCCGCCGAAGAGGCCGCCGATGCCCTCCGGCCCAAGCTCAATATGACTGTTCTCTGCCAGGGCGAGTCGACCATGACCGCCCTGGTGAAGCAATTCGCCGACGAACCGGACACCTGCCTCTTCGGAACCATGTCCCTGTGGCAGGGCGTCGACGTTCCCGGAGGATCCTGCCGGCTGGTGGTGATAGACCGCATCCCCTTCCCGCGGCCGGACGATCCCCTCATGACGGCGCGTTCGCGTGCCGTGGCGCAGGCAGGGGGAAACGGCTTCATGTCCGTTTCCGCCACCCACGCGGCCATCCGGCTTGCGCAGGGCGCCGGCCGCCTGATCAGGTCTACCGGGGACAAAGGGGTGGTGGCTGTCCTGGACTCACGGCTGGCCACCGAACGCTATGCGGGATTCCTGCGCGGGGCGCTGCCCCCGTTCTGGGCCACCACCGATCGCGCCAAGGCGCTGGCTGCGCTCACCCGGCTTGGTGCAGACGCTTCCTGAGAAACCGCCGGACAACGCCTGCGCGGATGCCGCGCAGGCGTGCGCAGGCTAGAGCGAACGCAGGACTGAGACGACCTTGCCCATGATGGTGGCGTGGTCGCCCAGGATTGGTTCGTACTGCGTGTTCTGGGGGAGCAGCCAGGTGTGTCCGTCGCGCTGGCGGAACGTCTTCACGGTCGCCTCGTCGTCCAGCAGGGCAGCAACAATGTCCCCGTTGGCAGCGTCAGCCTGCCGCCGCACCACCACCCAGTCGCCGTCGCAAATGGCGGCGTCCACCATGGAGTCACCGGCCACCCTCAGCATGAAAAGTTCGCCCTGGCCCACCAGCTGGCGGGGCAGCGGCATGACGTCTTCCACGAGCTGTTCGGCGAGGATGGGGCCGCCGGCGGCAATCCGGCCCACCAGCGGAACCATGGCCGTATCCAGCGCGGTGGGCAGTTCGGTGACCGTGGCGCCGCCGCCCGCAGCCTGCGGCGCAGGAGACGCGCCGGCGCCTTTGCCCCCGCCGTCGAGCGTGAGCGGCATCAGCACTTCCATGGCGCGCGGCCGCTTGGGGTCGCGGCGCAGGTAACCCAGCTTCTCCAACTGTGAGAGCTGGTGGGTCACGCTGGACAGGCTCGCAAGGCCGACGGTATCGCCGATCTCGCGCATGGAGGGCGGATAACCGTTCTCGTTGACCGAGCGCTGGATGGTTTCGAGGATCTTTTTCTGCCGTGGGGTCAGGCCCTTGGCTGTCCTCTTGGATTGCGGGGCGGTCCTGCCCCCGGCGGCTGCTGCTGCCATATTCGCCAATGCCTTTCGCTTGCCGCCGGATCTTCCGTGTGCCGCTGTTCCACAGTGCCGCCGGAAGGACTCCCACTGTCATTGTCAGACCCTGCTGTTCAACTTCAGTGGTGGATGTTCTGTGGTTTCAAAACTAGGCCAGCCACATTGCTTTTTCAAACATTTGTTCTAGCGAGTCTCGACAATGTTCGTTGATAGGTGCTAAAACTTAACAAGCAAAGTTCGAACATGTGTTCTAACCAGCAGGTGCCCCATTCGAATACGCGGCCGGGAGAAGTCCCGGCGCGATATGAACGGCAAGGCAGCAGCGGGCGGACACCCGGGCAGCACGGCAAGTCCAGGAGGGCTTAGTTCATGTCAGCTTTATCTCTTCACCAGGTTTCACCTTCGTCCGCACCCCTGCGGCTGACCCGCCGGGGGAGGATCGTCCTGATCGGAGTTCCGCTCGTGCTCCTGGCTGTACTCCTGCTGTCGCTTTCAGGCCTCTTCCACTCCCCGGCCAAGGCCTCGGACTCGGCCGCCGACCTTGCCGTGACGCCCACCGTCACGGTGACCGTGCAGTCCGGCCAGTCGCTGTGGGCCATTGCGGGCGCCGTCGCTCCGGACCGGGACGCCCGGGACGTCGTGGCGGACATCGTCCAGCTCAACAACCTTGCCGCGGGCACCGTTCTTCCGGGCCAGCAGCTCTTCGTCCCCACTCACTGACCGTCCCCACTCACTGACCGTCCCCGCCCACTGACCGGCCGCCCACTGACCGGCCGCCCACTGACCGGCCGCCCACTGACCGGCCGCCCACTGACCGGCGCCACCCCTGAGTTCGTGGCCTCTGCCAGGGTGGCCTGCCTGGCTGGCTGGCAAGCCCTGGAGCGGGCCGCCGCGGGACATGCCGAGGGCGAACAGGAACCGTCACATTTTCCGGTCGTTGCCGCGGCAACTAAACTGTTCAGGTGAACGACCAGCTAGAACGTCTGAACCGGCTTCCCCTCCGCAGCAACCTCCGCGGCCTGACCCCTTACGGGGCGCCCCAACTGGACGTCCCCATTCTGCTGAACGTCAATGAAAACACCCATGGTGTTCCCGCCGACGTGCGCGCAGCCATCAGTGCCGCCGTGACGGAGGCCGCTGCGGGGCTGAACCGTTACCCGGACCGTGAGTTCACCGCGCTCCGGAAGGCCCTGGCGGAATACCTCGGGCATGGGCTCGATGAAACCAACCTGTGGGCCGCCAATGGTTCCAATGAGGTCCTCCAGCAGATCCTCCAGGCCTTTGGCGGTCCGGGCCGCACTGTACTTGGTTTCCCGCCCACGTACTCCATGTACCCCCTGCTGGCCAGCGGAACGGACACGCAGTACATCACCGGGGAGCGCGCGGAGGGCTATGACCTCAGCGCGGAGTCGGCCGCGCGCCAGGTCAAGGAACTGCAGCCGAACATCGTGTTCCTCTGCTCGCCCAACAACCCCACCGGGACCGGGCTTGGGCTGGACGTCGTGGAGGCCGTCTACGAGGCCGGTGCGGACAGCCAGGCCATCGTCATAGTCGATGAGGCGTACCACGAGTTCGCGCACGACGGAACGCCCAGCGCGCTGACGCTCCTGCCCGGCCGTGAGCGGCTGATCGTGTCCCGCACCATGAGCAAGGCGTTCGCCCTGGCGGGGGCCCGGCTCGGCTACATGGCTGCTGCACCCGAGGTCACCGACGCCCTGCGCCTGGTCCGCCTGCCGTACCACCTGTCCGCCATCACCCAGGCCACCGCCCTGGCCGCACTCGAACACCGCGAAGCGCTCATGGCCGACGTCGAGGACATCAAGAAGCAGCGGGACCGCATCGTGGCCGAACTGACCAGGATGGGCCTCAAGCCCGCCGCGTCGGACTCCAACTACGTGTTCTTTGGCGGCCTGGAAAATCCGCACCAGGTCTGGCAGGAACTGCTGGACGCGGGCGTGCTCATCCGGGACGTGGGCATCCCGGGCCACCTCCGGGTCACCGCAGGCACTGAGGCGGAAACCACAGCCTTCCTCACGTCCCTGGAACGCATCCTTGCCGGCCACGCCGCGCTTCACGCCTAGACTTGATACTGCGGCGCTGGTCGCCTTGAACCACTCCTTCTCCCACTAAGGATCCTTCACCATGAGTCCAACCGGATCGAATACGGCTGCTGCCCGGACCGCCCGCATGGAGCGTGCCACCAGCGAGTCCTCCGTACTCGTGGAGATCAACCTCGACGGAACCGGCGTATCGGACATCGATACCTCGGTGCCGTTCTACGACCACATGCTGACCGCCCTGTGCAAGCACTCGCTGATCGACATGACGGTCAAGGCCACCGGCGACACCCACATCGACGTCCACCACACCGTGGAGGACGTCGCCATCACTTTCGGCGAGGTCCTCCGGACTGCCCTGGGCAACAAGGCAGGCATCCGCCGGTTCGGCGAAGCCACCGTGCCGCTGGATGAGGCCCTTGCCAATGCGGTGGTGGACGTGTCCGGCCGCCCGTATCTGGTGCACGGGGGTGAGCCGGCGGGCCAGGAATACCACCTGATCGGCGGCCACTTCACAGGGTCCCTGACACGCCACGTGTTCGAGGCCATCACCCTGCACGCCGGCATCTGCCTGCACATGAACGTGATTGCCGGCCGGGACCCGCACCACATCGTCGAGGCACAGTTCAAGGCCTTTGCCCGCGCCCTCCGCGCCGCCGTCGAACCGGATCCCCGGGTTGAGGGCATCCCGTCCACCAAGGGTGCGCTGTGAGCGGGCAGGTCCTGAAGGACGGGGCAATCATCGACCCGTCGGCGTCGCGCAGGCTGCCGTCGCCGGAGGGCAAGCCCACGGTCACGGTGCTGGACTACGGGTCCGGGAACGTCCGCTCGGCCGTGCGCGCGCTGGAACGTGCCGGCGCGGAAGTGGTCCTGAGCGCCAAGCCGGAAGACGTGCTGAACGCGGACGGCCTGGTGGTGCCGGGCGTCGGCGCGTTCGAGACCGTGATGCGCGAGCTCAAGGCCGTGGACGGCATCCGGCTCATCGGCCGGCGCGTGGCAGGCGGCCGCCCGGTCCTTGGGATCTGCGTGGGCCTGCAGGTCCTGTTTGAAGCCGGCGTCGAACACGGCACCGAAGCGCAGGGCATCGGCGAATGGCCGGGCAAGGTGGAGGCACTCCCCGCCGAAGTTGTTCCGCACATGGGCTGGAACACCGTCAAGGTCCCCGAAGGCTCGAAACTCTTTGCCGGCGTCGAAAACGAACGGTTCTACTTCGTGCACTCCTACGGCGTGCAGGAATGGAACTTCGACGTCATCCAGCCCCGGATGGCGCCGCCCCTGGTTACCTGGTCCGAGCACGGCGGACCGTTCATCGCCGCCGTAGAAAACGGCCCGCTCTGCGCCACCCAGTTCCACCCCGAAAAGTCCGGCGATGCCGGTGCGCGGCTCCTGCGCAACTGGGTGGAAGGCCTGCGCAAGCCGGCCGCCGCTGACTCCGGCGCCCCGGCCGCCGACGCCGGCAGTGACGCCTAGATGTGGCCCGTACTCCTGACGGGCCTCGCCGGCCTGCTGATTGGCGGCGGCATCTCGTTCCGGCAGCAGCGCAAGCCCCTCTGGACCCAGGTGGCCTTTTATGTCCTGGCCGCCATGTCGCTGGTCGCCGCCTACCTGCTCACGCTGCCGGCCGGCTGATCCAGGGGCTCCGCGGCGCTGCCTGAGCGCGCCGACTTCCACCCGCCTTTGCCCGAAACCGAAGAACCAACACCGAGGATGAGTATGACCACCGCACATGACCTGCCGGTACTTGAACTGCTGCCTGCCGTCGACGTCGTCAACGGCCAGGCCGTCCGGCTGGTCCAGGGCGAGGCAGGAAGCGAAACCAGCTACGGAACGCCCCTCGAAGCGGCGCTGAACTGGCAGCAGCAGGGCGCCGAATGGGTTCACCTGGTGGACCTTGACGCAGCGTTTGGGCGTGGCTCCAACGCCGACCTGCTCCGCGAGGTGGTGGGCAGGCTGGACATCAAGGTGGAGCTCTCGGGCGGCCTCCGCGATGACGAGACCCTGGAAGCAGCCCTCGATTTGGGTGTGGCACGCGTCAACCTCGGGACCGCGGCACTGGAAAACCCGGAGTGGACTGCCCGGGCCATCGAGCGCTTCGGCGACAAGATCGCCGTCGGCCTTGACGTCCGGGGGACCACCCTGGCCGGCCGTGGCTGGACGAAGGAAGGCGGGGACCTGTGGGACGTGCTGGGCCGCCTCGAAGAGGCCGGCTGCGCCCGCTATGTGGTGACCGATGTGACCAAGGACGGCACCCTGCAGGGCCCGAACGTTGAACTCCTGCGCCAGATGGTGGAGAAGACCGGCAAGCCCGTGGTGGCCTCCGGCGGCATCTCCAGCCTGGACGACCTCAAGGTCCTCCGCTCGCTGGTTCCCCTGGGCGTCGAAGGCGCCATTGTGGGCAAGGCCCTCTACGCCGGAGCCTTCACGCTGCCCGAAGCCCTCGACGTCGCCGGCCGCCGCTAGGCGCGGGGAAGCAGCCCGGCCATGCCCAGCTCCGAAGAACCGGTAAACCCTCCCGCCCGCCACCTGCCCGGACACATCGCGGCGGCGCTGGCAGGCGCCGGTGGTGCCACGGACTCCGCGGGCCAGCCATGGGCCGGCCGCAGCCTCGCCGGTGAGGACGCAAAGATCCACAACTTCGAGGACGACGACGGAACGGCCGACGTCGGCTACCTCGCCGCAATTGCCGCGCTCCGCCAGGGGCGGGGCGACGAGGCTGACGTCGTTGCGTCGCTGGCCACGGCCCGGGTTTTCATTCCCATCGTGGCGCAGCTGGCTGAAGAGGCAGAAACAGAGCACGGGCTGCACGCTGACAAACAGGCGGATATGGCGCTGGTGACGCTGAAGGCTGCGGACGGACGGACTGCGCTGCCGGCCTTCACGTCGGCGGACGCATTGTCCGCCTGGCATCCCGAAGCCCGTCCGGTGGCCGTCTATGCCGCCCGCGCGGCGCTCTCGGCCGTCGCCGAAGGGGCAGAACTCCTGGTCCTGGATCCGGGCGCCGACGTGACGTTCGTGGTGCGCAGGCCCGGTGTCTGGGCCCTCGCCCAGCAGCATGGCTGGACCCCTTCCTACGGTGACCAGGAGCTGGCCGCCGAAATGGGCACCGCTGCCGCCGGCTTCGCGGCTGTCCGCGGCATCGAGCTGCTGCCCGGCAGGGGAGTGGCCGCCATGGCCGCCGACGGCTCTGTTGTTCCAGGCGGTGGTGCCGGGCCGGAGCTGCAAGTGGTGCTGTACCTTGAAGACGGCCTCGACGCTGCCGGTGTGCAGGAGCTGGTGGCCGGCCTGCAGTCAAAGTGGTCACGGAATGTATTGTTTGGGGAGCGCGTCGACTCCCTTGAAATCAAACTGAGGCGCGCTCCCGATTAACCGCTGCAGGGTGGGTGATCCCCGCCGGTCCAGCGGAATACCCTGAAGGACCGCTTCGTGAATTTCGCTCTCTACCGGGAGTTGCTCGCCATCCGGCCGATCCGGCGGCTGCTGCTGGTGGGCATGGTTGCCCGCATCCCCCATTCAGCCGCGGGGGTCCTGCTGACCCTGCATATCGTCCTCACCCTGGGCCAGGGCTACGCCGCAGCCGGCGCTGCAGCGGCGGTCTTGACCATCGGCATTGCCCTCGGGGCGCCGTGGCGGGGGAGGCGCGTGGACACCGTGGGGTTGCGGACCGCCCTCATCCCGTCGGTCATCTCGGAGACCGTGATCTGGTCCATCGTGCCCCATGTGTCGTACCAGTGGCTCCTGCCGCTGGTCTTCGTGGGCGGCCTGCTCACATTGCCCATTTTCAGCGTGGTGCGGCAATCCCTGGGTGTCCTGGCCGAGGGTGATCAGCGGCGCACCGCGTTTGCCCTGGACGCCATCACCACGGAATTCGTGTTCATGATCGGGCCGGCCGCCGGCGCCGTCGTAGCTACCAGCGGCCACACTACTGCGGGACTGACGGTGGTGGGCGTGGCTACGTCCCTCGCTGGACTGTTCCTCATGTGGTTCAACCCGCCCACCCGCAGCCGGGACCAAACGGTCGAATGCGTCGAGGATGAACAGCACGCTGCGGAAGTCGCCGTCGTCTCCACGGCACCGGCGCATGTCCAGGAAGCGGCCGCGGAGCTGGCCCCTGCGGGCGCGGCCACCAGCGCGGCGCAGAGCGGCCTGCGGGGAAGGCTGGCCGGCGGCTTCGCCTGGTTCACCGCCACGGTCGCGGCACTCTTCGCCGTTGCCGCCGGCGCGGGCATGGTCCTCAGCGGCACCGACGTCGGCATTGTCGCGGCCCTGGAAACCGGCGGCCACCAGAGCGAAATCGGGATTGTCTTTGTCTTCTGGTGCGCTGCCTCTGTGCTGGGCGGCCTGATTTACGGCGCCATGCACCGGCCCATTCCACCTGTCATCCTGCTGCTGGGCATGGCCGCGCTGACGCTACCCATGGCCTTCGCCCACGACACGTGGACGCTTGCCTTCATATCCGTCCTCCCCGGCCTGCTCTGCGCCCCCGTGCTGTCCGCGGCCTCCGAGAAGGTCGCGGACCTGGTATCGGAGGAACGGCGCGGGGAGGCCATGGGCTGGTACGGTTCCGCGCTGACCGCCGGCGTTGCGCTCGGTTCGCCCCTCGCCGGGGTCTTCATCGACATCATGGGCCCCTCCGGCGGCTTCGTGTCCGTCGGCGCCGCCGGCGTGCTGCTCTGCCTGGTGGGCCTAGCGCTCCAGCAGCGCCGCCGCCGCGCCGCCGCCTGAGCGGCCCCGTCCAGCGGGGAGTTAAAGCGCGACGGCGGGACAGCCTGCAAAGGCCGTCGCGCCGTCGGACGCTGCTTGGGGGAGTTGCTCCCTAGTTCACGGCCCCGGTGTACTTTTCACCCGGGCCCCTGCCCGGTGCATCCGGAATCAGCGACTCTTCACGGAAAGCCAGCTGCAGGGACCGGAGTCCGTCGCGCAAGGGCCCTGCGTGCTGGGAACCGATCTCGGGGGCTGCTGCGGTCACCAGGCCGGCCAGCGCGGTGATCAGCTTCCGGGCCTCGTCGAGGTCCTTGAGTTCGGCTGCGTTGTCCTCTGCGGCCAGGCCAAGCTTTACCGCGGCCGCGCTCATCAGGTGCACGGCGGCCGTGGTGATGACCTCGATGGCGGGAACTTCGGAGATGTCGCGGATCTGTTGTGAAACGTCTGCGCCTGCTTCGCCGGGCTCGAAGACGTACGAATTACTGTCTGAGGTGCTCATACTGGTAAGCTTGACACAGACCGACTGGATGTCGTTATTTCAGAGATTGTCCCAAACGATCAGGTTCCCAACAGCGCTTCGCGGCGTTGACGGGAATTTTTTCTGTAGAATGGCTTCCAGTTTGCAAGCGGAGTTCTCTCCCACCCGCGTCAGCCGCTGTCCCACCCGTTCCTTTGGAACCTGCAGGGACGCAAGGTTGCCGGGTACCTGGTTGGGCATGGGCCGGCATTTGCCGGGACCGTGCGCGTGCAGCCCTTTGCGGGGTTGCCGGTCCAACCTCTTTGAGGCCTTCGATTGCTCCGGCAATTGGGGGCCTTCTTCATTTGCCGGACTCAACAACAAACACAGGAGCTTTAACATTAGCGAGCCAAGAATCAATGAGCGTATCCGCGTCCCCGAGGTGCGGCTGGTCGGCCCTGCAGGTGAACAGGTAGGAATCGTCCGTATTGAGGATGCCCTGCGCCTGGCTGCCGAGTCCGACCTTGATCTCGTTGAAGTTGCACCTCAGGCGAAGCCTCCGGTGTGCAAGCTGATGGACTTCGGCAAGTACAAGTACGAGGCCGCAGTCAAGGCACGTGAGGCCCGGAAGAACCAGACGAACACGGTTCTGAAGGAAATCCGCTTCCGCCTGAAGATCGACACCCACGACTACGAGACCAAGCGCGGCCACGCCCTGCGCTTCCTCGGCGCCGGGGACAAGGTCAAGGCCATGATCCAGTTCCGTGGCCGTGAGCAGCAGCGTCCGGAGATGGGCATCCGCCTGCTCCAGCGCTTCGCGGACGACGTCGCCGAAGTCGGCGTGGTGGAGTCCAGCCCCCGTATCGACGGCCGCAACATGGTCATGGTGGTTGGTCCGCTGAAGAACAAGGCTGAGGCCAAGGCGGAAGCACGCCGGGCAACCCAGCGCGCCGAGGCCAAGGCCCAGAACGAAGCCAAGGCTGCGGGACGGGTTGACACCTCCGGCGAGGACCAGGCCCCCATGACCCAGTCACTGGCGGACCTCCTGCCGGAAGGCTTCACCGTCTCCACTGAACCGGAGGCACCGGCCGCGGACAGCGCCCCGGCTGAAGCCCCTGCTGCCGCTCCTGAACAGGAAGCCCCCAAGGCCCCCGCTCCGAAGCAGGAAGCTCCAAAGCAGGAAGCCCCGAAGGCCGAAGCCCCCAAGGCTCCTGCTCCGAAGCAGGAAGCTCCGAAGCAGGAAGCCCCGAAGGCCGCCGCTCCCAAGGCTGCTGCACCGAAGGCCGCCGCTCCGGCGCCCAAGCCTGCTGCTGCCGCCAAGCCGGAAGCTGCCGCACCGTCGGCGCCGAAGCCGACTGGTGTGCCTGCGCCGCCGAAGCCGGTGGCCAGGCCTGCTGCACCGAAGCCTGCTGCCCGCCCTGCCCCCAAGGCAGTGCCGAAGCCGGCCGGTAAGAAGACCAACTAGTTCACAGCTGCCGGGGCGTGTCCCCGGCAGTCAGCAACCAGCATGCTGCCCGCAGGGGTGGCTGCGCGATAGAACTGCCGGCCCCCGGGTCCGCAGAAACGTAAGGAGATCGGTTCCCATGCCGAAGATGAAGACCCACAGTGGTGCTAAGAAGCGCTTCAAGCTGACCGGCAGCGGCAAGCTGCGCCGCCAGCAGGCCAACCGCCGCCACTACCTGGAGCACAAGTCCAGCCGCCTGACCCGCCGCCTTGCCGGCGACAAGATCGTCTTCAAGGGCGACGCCAAGGTCATCCGGAAGATGCTCGGCATCTAGTTTCCAAGTTTATTGATGGACCGCCCACCGGTGGTTCGTCACCTGCCAAACAGCCTTCTCAGGCCGCCGGAACACCGGCAACAGATGCTTGGGATCAGATTTTCGAAGGAGTACGCACGTGGCACGTGTGAAGAGGGCGGTCAACGCCCACAAGAAGCGCCGGGTTGTTCTTGAACGGGCGAAGGGTTACCGCGGACAGCGTTCGCGCCTGTACCGCAAGGCCAAGGAACAGCTGCTGCACTCGTTTGTGTACAGCTACGGTGACCGCAAGAAGAAGAAGGGCGACTTCCGCCGCCTGTGGATCCAGCGCATCAACGCTGCGTCCCGCGCCAACGGCCTCACCTACAACCGCCTCATCCAGGGCCTGAAGGCCGCTGAGGTCGAGGTTGACCGCCGCATGCTGGCCGAGCTTGCCGTTTCTGACGCCAACGCCTTCGCCGCACTGGTCCAGGTGGCCAAGGACTCCCTGCCGGCAGACACCTCCGCCAAGAAGGTTGCCGCAGCCTAGCAGCCGCTGCCGCCCCTCGCCTGAGGGGCCAGTTCAGGAACTGGAAGCGTCAGCTACTACAGTTCTTGTATGAACGAAACCGGGCGCCCGCAAGATCTTCCACTGTCCAACCCCCGAGCCGATCGGGTCAGGGACGTGGCAAGGCTTGCAGGGCGCCCGGCCCGTTTAAAGCGTGGCCAGTTCCTTGCCGAGGGGCCGCAGGCGGTCCGGGAAGCCCTCAAGCTCCACCAGCAGCGCCTCGCGGCGGGAGCGCCCGGAGTGGTTACCGAGGTATTCGCCAGCGAAAGCTGCCTGGACCGCTTCCCCGAATTCGAAGAGCTCGCCGAAGGCACCAACGCCCGGCTGGCCACCGATGAGGTCCTGGCGGCCATGGCGGACACCGTCAACCCGCAGGGAATCGTGGCCGTCTGCAGGTTCGTGGACGTTGAGCTGGCGGACGTGCTCGACGCCGGCCCGCGCCTGATTGCCGTGCTGTGCCAGGTCCGGGACCCGGGAAATGCAGGAACCGTGCTGCGTGCGGCCGATTCGGCCGGTGCCGACGCCGTCATTTTCACAGCGTCCAGCGTGGATATCTACAATCCCAAGGCGGTCCGCTCCACCGCAGGGTCGCTGTTCCATCTTCCGGTCGTCCTGGCCGCAGATCCCGCGGAACTGGCCGCCGCCTGCAAGGCCCGGGGCATCGGCGTCCTCGCTGCCGACGGTTACGGGCAGCTGGACCTGGATGTCCTGCAGGACGAGAACGCGCGGCGCAGGCTCACCGGGGACGGCCCTGAATCCGCTTTTGACCTCGCTGCACCGACCGCCTGGTTCTTTGGGAATGAGGCCCAGGGGCTCTCGGATGAGGAGCTTGAACTGGCGGACCACCGGGTGGCGGTTCCGGTATACGGCGCGGCCGAAAGCCTCAACCTTGGAACCGCAGCCACCGTGTGCCTCTACGCCAGCGCCCGATCCCAGCGCCGCCCCGACACTGCCGCCGGGCAGGTCCGCGCCGGGTAAGGGGAGCACGACGGCGGCCGGCGGCCCGCGCCCGGCCGGACTCCCGGTGCCCGCATGCACATCCGCGGGGCAGCATTGTTGCCGGGCACAAAGAAAGGCCCCGGAAATCCGGGGCCCGATGGTTGTTGCAGGACAGAGTTATCAGGGAGCGCGGCTGGCTTTTCCGCGTCCGGTGACGGCTCCGTAGATGCCGGCGACAACCAGGCCGCCGACGATAGCGAGAATCCAGGTGCCGAGGTCGAAGAAGGCAAGATCGCCCTTGTTGAACAGGAGGCTGCCAATCCAGCCGCCAACGATGGCTCCAACGACACCCAGGATGAGGCTGGTAACCCAGCCGCCGCCGACCCGACCGGGCATAACGGCTTTAACGATGGCCCCGACAATCAGGCCCAGAATAATCCAAGCAAGAAAACCCATGTCTCCTCCTCATTGTGACCGGGATTAATAGTCCCGATGAGCCTCAAGCTAACATAAGCACCCCGCAAAGTCAGTAGCCCCAAAAAGGGCGTTGCCGCATCGTTAGGAGCCTGAATCGGCGGGGAGTTGGAGGGGCCGTGGCCTCGGGGCGCGCAGTGGGCGCCAGCTTAGCCCGCCAGCGGCCTCTTGCGTTCCAGCAGGCCGCTGAGGAGGGCGACGCCGAAACCGAGGACGGCCAGGACGGCGCCGACGAGTGCCGGGGCAACAAATCCCCACCCGAGGGCGATGACCACTCCACCAAGGAACGCGCCGAGTGCGTTGGCGACGTTGAGGGCGGCATGATTGAGGGAAGATGCCAGCGACGGTGCATCCGGGGAGGCGTCGAGGAGCCGGGTCTGCAGGGCGGGGATCAGCATGGAACCGGAAGCTCCCACCACGAACACCATCACCATGGCGCTCCACTGCCAGTGGGCTGCCACCGCGTAAACCACCAGGGCCACGGCAATGGCCGGGAGGACCCGGTAGAGGGTGCCCATTACCGATTTGTCGGCCAACCTGCCACCCACGATGTTGCCGGCCACCATCCCCAGTCCGTACAGGGCCACCACCAGGGGGAGCAGCCCCGACGGGATGCCGGCCACGGCCGTCATGGTGTGCGCGATATAGGTGTAGGTGGCGAAGAAGCCGCCGAAGCCCACGATGCCCACCAGGAGGGCCAACCAGACCTGTAGCCGCTTGAGGGCGCCAAGTTCGCGACGGATGCTGGCATCGGGGTGGGCCTGCTGGAACGGGACGAACTTCCACACCATGGCCAGGGCCACCAGGCCGATGGCGCCCACCAGGACAAACAGCAGGCGCCACCCGAAGGTTTGGCCCAGCCAGGTGGCG
This sequence comes from Pseudarthrobacter sp. LMD1-1-1.1, assembly GCF_040676255.1. Taxonomy (NCBI): domain Bacteria; kingdom Bacillati; phylum Actinomycetota; class Actinomycetes; order Micrococcales; family Micrococcaceae; genus Pseudarthrobacter; species Pseudarthrobacter sp. LMD1-1-1.1. The sequence continues at coordinate 573,748 of NZ_JBEGHP010000023.1, forward strand.
AACGGGACGCCCACCACGTTGGAGACACTGAGCCCGGCCATGACCATGGAGATGGCCCAGCCCCGCCGGGTGGGGGGAACCAGGGATGCAGCGATGACGGCTGCAACTCCGAAGAACGCCCCGTGGGGCAGCCCGGCGGCAAAGCGGGACACGAGCATCGTCCCGTAGTCAGGGGCTATGAACGAGGTCAGGTTGGCCACGGTGAAGAACAGCAGGAGGCCCAGTGCCAGTTTCTTGCGGGGGAGCCTGGCGCCGACGGCGGCAAGGAGCGGAGCGCCGACCACTACTCCCAGTGCGTAGGCGGAGATCAGGTGCCCGGCCTCTGGAGTACTGATCCCCAGGCCCTGTTCCACTTCCTTCAGCAGGCCCATCATGGTGAACTCGGTGACGCCGATGCCCACCCCGCCCATGGCCAGGGCAAAGATGGCCATGCCGACGTTGGGGGTCTTGGTGCGGGCTGCCGTGGACGGGGAAAGGACGCTGCTCATATGCCTGCTTTTCAAAAAGTGGAACGGGAACTGGGACGGGACGCCACGGCAATGGGGCAGGAAGGTCCGGACAGTGAGGCCAACCCCGGGCGGGCAGGCCCTATTCCCTGGGACGGGAAATGCTGATCCGGGCTGTTCCCATTGTGGCCCATAGAATGGGCCGGTGACTGAACTGATTCAGGTAGTGGGCGGAGCCGTGGTGGACAGGCTTGCCAATCCAACGGCACTGCTGGTGGCGCGGCGGAGCGCTCCGGAGCACCTCGCCGGGCTGTGGGAGTTCCCCGGAGGCAAGGTGGAACACGGCGAGGCGCCCGAAGCGGCACTGGTACGGGAACTGGCCGAGGAGCTGGGAATCGGGGTGCGGCTGGGGGCAGAGCTGCCGGCGGAAACACCGGCCGGATGGCCCCTGAACGACCGGGCCAGCATGAGGGTGTGGTTCGCCGAGGTGACCCGTGGCGATCCCGCACCTTTGGAAGACCATGACGAACTGCGCTGGATCCGGCTGCAGGACAGCGAAGCAGTCCTGGGGCTGCCGTGGATTCCGGCCGATTACCCGATTGTGCGTGCCCTCCTGGAGTCAGCGGGCGCACTGGCACCGGGGCAGGGCCGGGCCCACGCCCGATAATCCAGGCTGCTCAGAACAGGGAATCCTGCACCGCGGACGGCGGCGCTGAAGCAGCCGTGTGACCTCCGGGCGCTGCAGCCGGAATGCTCCCCGCCGGATACTCCGCTTCCTCGGCGCGTGGATCATCCACGTCCCGGTTGTCGAGGTCCCTGTTGTTGAGGTCCCGGTGGCTGAAGCCGGAGGAATGCGAAAAGCCGTGGCGTGCCTTGAAATAGCGGACCTTGCCGGCAAGCCACGTCCGGTATTCCTTGGACGCGTAGGAGCCGGTCCCGTAGAGCCGCCGGTAGCGGCCGGCCAGTTCGGGATGGTTGGCGGCGATCCACTTCATGAACCATTCCCTGGTGCCCGGCTTCAGGTACAGCGCGCCCGCACTGACTCCGGTTGCGCCGGCGGCCGCCAGGGAACCGAACAGCGCATCCAGGGATTCATCGCTGTCCGAGAGCCACGGCAGGATGGGCATCGCCATGACGCCGCAGGGCAGCCCGGCTTCGCGCAGCCGGGACACCAGTTTGAGCCGGGCCCTGGGCCCCGGGGTGCCGGGCTCGATGGCCTCGGAGAGGGCTTCGTCGGTCATGGCCAGGGAGATGCCAAGCCCTACCGGCACCTGTGCGGCAGCACTCTTGAGCAGCGGGATGTCCCGTGCCAGCAGGGTCCCCTTGGTAAGGATGGACAGGGGAGTGCCGGACTCCGCCAGGGCATTGATGATGCCAGGCATGAGCCGGTACCTGCCCTCGGCCCGCTGGTAGGGGTCGGTGTTGGTGCCCAGCGCCACCTGCTGGCGCGTCCATGAGGCCTTGTTCAGTTCCTTCCGGAGGACTTCCGCGGCGTTGACCTTCACCACCACCTGGCTGTCGAAATCCATGCCGGCGTCGAAGTCAAGGTAGGTGTGGCTCTTGCGGGCAAAGCAGTAAACGCAGGCGTGGCTGCAGCCGCGGTAGGGATTCACTGTCCACTCGAAAGGCATCTTCGATCCCGCCGGGACCCTGTTGAGCACCGATTTTGCGGTGACCTCGTGGAACGTGATCCCGGCGAACTCGGGGGTGGTGACCGAGCGGACCAGCCCGGCCAGCGGAAGCAGCGCGGGACCGGGTCCTCCTGCGGTTTCCGGCGTGGGCACCAGTGCTTGCGCTTCCCATCTCATGGGACCCATTCGAAAACATGTTCGAATTTAAGTCAAGGCGCCACGCAGTCGAAGCCAGTGGAAACTATGCCTCGACGCGGCCCATACGGCTCCAGGCGCCATCGGGGCTAGGGCCGCAGTTCCCATGTGACGGTGACGGCTGCCTCCACCCGGTTCAGGCCCGGCTCAACCTGTGGACCTTCCGTGGCGGATGCCCGCTGCAGCCCGGCAAACGGTACCGGTCCCGGCGCCGGGCGCTGGTCGGTGACGGACAGGACCCGGCCCAGGCCGGCCGAGGCCAGTGCGGCATACTGCGCAGCGGAACCCAGCGCGTCCTGCCAGGCCGCGTCACGCGCCTGCGCCCGGACCACTGAGTCGTCCGAAAGGACCAGCTGCAGGCTGTTCAGGCGGACATTGTCCCCGGCGGTGTGGACGGCTGCTGAAACTGTGGCCGCCGCGCTGCCGAGGTCCCGCAGCCTGACCGCGAGGCTGCTGGAGGCAATGTAGCCCACAAGCCGCTGGCCCTCACCGTCCCGCCAGGCGAGGTCCGCTCGGACGGCCAGGCCGGCCGAGCGGATATCGTCCGGGGAAACGCCCCGGCTGCGGAGGGCCGCTCCAACTGCCGCCAGGTCCCTGCCTGCTGCCGCGTAGGCTTCCGCCACCGATTCGGCGCGGCACTCCACGCCTATGGAAACAAGCATCAGGTCCGGTGCGGCCTCCGCCCATCCAGTCCCCGTGACGGTGATGGCCCCAGGATCCCGGCGGTCCTGCGGGTCCTGGCCCGTCACGGCTGCCTCGCCGCCCGGAGTGGGTAACCGCCGGCGGCAAGGCCTGCCCGCCGCTCGAAGATGTTCGCCGTCCCCGGATTGCCGGTGCGCAGCACGGACCAGCCGGCGGCTGCCAGGTACAAGGGGATGAAGGGCAGCCCCAGGCACCACGCGTACTGGCTGCAATGCCGTTCCTCGTGTCCCAGGAGCGCAGGCCGGGACAGCAGGTCCGCAGCCGTGCTGCGGCACAGCACCACGTTGCCCAGGGTGAAGGCGCCGGCGAACGGCAGCCGCCAGCGGTAGCCGGCCGCAATGATCAGGCCGCGCGGCCCCCGGCTGATCCGGGTCCGGGCGGCCAGGGCGACGGCGAGCCCGGCCAGGGTGCTCCCGTTGAGGAGGTTTGCTGCCCGCCTGAGCCGCTGGGCCGTCGTCGGGCCATTCACCGAACCTGCGTGCTGCCGCAACGTCATGAGGCCATGGTAACCGGAGGGTTCTACTAGACTGGAGGGCAGTGGCCGCCGGTCCTGCCGGCGAGCCCTGACCTGGTCATTGAATGACACTGACGTTCAGCGCATTCATCCATGACCTGCCAGCGACGGAGGCACCGGGCGGGAAACCGCGCAGGGCTGCCCCGGCCGCAGGCAGCCACGACTCGTAGCTAAGAACAGTAGATGACTGAAACTTTGCCGGGCGCCGCCATCCCGAACCCCACGGATGAGGCCGCCATCAACGCCGCTGTAGACCAGGCCATCACCGCCATCGCCGGTGCGGCCACCCTTGACGAGCTGAAGGCGGTGCGCCTCGCCCACAGCGGCGAAAAATCGCCGCTTAGCCTGGCCAACCGGGAAATCGGCCGCCTCCCCAAGGACCAGAAGGCGCTCGCCGGAAGGCTGATGGGTGCTTCCCGCGGCCGGGTCAACAAGGCGCTCGCCGACCGGACCGAGGTACTCGAAGCCGAGAATGATGCCCGGATCCTGGTTGAGGAGACCGTGGACGTCACCGCTGCCCCCCGCCGCCGCCGCGCCGGTGCGCGCCACCCGCTGTCCACCCTGCAGGACCGCGTGGCGGACATCTTCGTGGGAATGGGCTGGGAGATCGCGGAGGGCCCCGAGGTGGAATCCGAGTGGTTCAACTTCGACGCCCTGAACTTCAAGCCGGACCACCCGGCCCGCGAAATGCAGGACACCTTCTTCGTGGAGCCGCCCGAAGCCCACCTGCTGATGCGCACCCACACCTCCCCGGTGCAGGTCCGCTCCATGCTCGAGCGTGAGGTGCCCATCTACGTGCTGTGCCCGGGCAAGGTGTTCCGCACCGATGAGCTGGACGCCACCCACACCCCGGTGTTCCACCAGTTTGAGGGCCTTGCCATCGACAAGGGCCTGTCCATGGCGGACCTGCTGGGCACCCTGGAGCACTTCACCCGGCAAATGTTCGGCGAGGAGGCGAAGGTCCGCCTGCGCCCCAACTACTTCCCGTTCACCGAGCCCTCCGCCGAGCTGGACATCTTCCACCCCGGCGCCAAGGGCGGCCCGCGCTGGATCGAGTGGGGCGGCTGCGGCATGGTCAACCCCAACGTCCTGCGCGCTGCGGGCATCGACCCGGACGTCTATTCAGGTTTTGCCTTCGGCATGGGCATCGAGCGTGCCCTCATGTTCCGCAACGAGGTTGCCGACATGCACGACATGATCGAAGGCGATGTACGGTTCAGCGAGCACTTCGGGATGGAGATCTAACAGTGCGTATCCCACTTTCCTGGCTGCGGGAATTCGCAGCAGTACCGGCCGGAGCAACGGCCGAAGACGTCATGGAAGAACTGGTCAAGGTCGGCTTTGAAGAAGAAGCCGTCCACCGTCCCACGGACACCCTCCAGGGCCCCGTGGTGGTGGGCCAGGTCCTGAGCCTGGTCAAGGAACCGCAGACCAACGGCAAGACCATCAACTGGTGCCAGGTCCGCGTAGTCCCCGAAGGCAAGGAACAGACCCTCACCGGGGACGGCATCGACCCGTCCGGCGTCCAAGGCATCATCTGCGGCGCGCACAACTTCGTTGAGGGCGACAAAGTGGTGGTCACGCTTCCGGGCGCCGTGCTGCCCGGCGACTTCCGCATCTCCGCCCGCAAGACGTACGGCCACCTTTCCGCCGGCATGATCGCCTCGGTCCGCGAACTGGGCATCGGCGAGGACCATGACGGCATCCTGGTGCTGTCCCGCATCGGGCTGGACCCTGAGGTGGGTACCGACGCCATGGAGCTCCTGGGCCTGTACGACCAGGCAGCCGAAATCAACGTCACCCCGGACCGCGGCTACGCCTTCTCCATCCGCGGCGTGGCCCGCGAATACGCGCACGCCACCGGCACCGCCTTCACGGATCCCGCCTCCAGGGTCCAGGCGCCGGCCGAACTTTCCGGCGGTTACGGCGTCAAGCTCAACGACGACGCCCCGATCTACGGCAAGGCCGGCTGCGACCGGTTCGTGGCCCGCACCGTCAGGGGCGTGGACGCCACCCGTCCCACTCCGCCATGGATGGTCTCCCGGCTCCGGCTCGCCGGCATCCGCTCCATCTCGCTGCCGGTGGACATCTCCAACTACGTCATGCTCGAACTGGGCCAGCCCACGCACTGCTATGACCTGGACAAGCTCTCCGGCGACATCGTGGTGCGCCGCGCCGCCGCAGGGGAGAAGATCACCACCCTGGACGGCAAGGAACGCACCCTTGACGCCGAGGACCTGCTCATCACCGACGACTCCGGCGCCATCGGCATCGCAGGCGTCATGGGCGGCGCGGCCACCGAGGTGAGCGATTCGACGTCGAACATCCTGGTTGAGGCGGCGCACTTTGACGACGTGTCCATCGGCAGGTCCCGGCGCAGGCACAAGCTGCCGTCCGAGGCGTCCAAGCGCTTCGAACGCGGCGTGGACTGGCAGGTGGCGGGCATCGCCGCCCAGCGCGTGGTGGACCTCCTGGTGGAACTGGCCGGCGGCACTGCCGACGAAGCCGGCACCGACGTCGGGACCGCCCCGGAAACCATCACCATCGAGCTGCCCGCAGGCTTCGCTGCCGCACGGATTGGCATCGACTTCACCGAAGACCAGATCGTCACCTCGCTTGAGGACCTGGGCGCCGTGGTGGCAAAGCACGACGCCGGGTGGACGGTGACGCCGCCGAGCTGGCGGAGCGATCTGGAGACCAAGGAAGACCTGACCGAGGAAATCGCCCGGCTGGTGGGCTACGACAAGATCCCCGCCACGCTGCCGGTCGCCCCTCCGGGCCGCGGCCTCACCCGTGTCCAGCAGCAGCGCCGCCGCCTCATCCAGGCACTGGCCGACGCCGGACTCACCGAGGTCCTGTCCTACCCGTTCGTCTCCAAGGCGGCCAACGACACCTTCGGCGTGGCTGACGAAGGAGGGGCGCGGACCGCCCTCAAGCTGGCCAACCCGATCAGCGAGGAGCACGGCTACCTGCGCACGTCCATCCTGCCCGGACTGATCGAGGTGGCCAAGCGCAACCACTCCCGTGGCTTCCGGGACCTGGCCCTGTTCGAATCCGGCCTGGTGTTCCTGCCCGAGGGGACGGTGGGCACGGCCTCCATCCCGCCGCTGGGTGCCAAGCCTGCCGATGAGGTTCTTGACGCTTTGTACGACGGCGTCCCGAACCAGCCGTTCCACATCGCGGCAGTCCTCACCGGCCACGATTCCCCGGCCGCCGCGTCCCACACGCCCCGTGTGTGGGACTGGGCCGACGCCCTGGACGTGGCCCGGCTTGCCGGCGACGTGCTGGGCGTGGACCTGGTGGTCAGCCAGGGCAGCCACCAGGCGTTCCACCCCGGCCGCACCGCCCGGCTGGCGCTGCGCACGGGGGAGACCGTTGGCTACGCCGGCGAACTGCACCCCAAGCTGCTGGCCGCCTCGGACATGCCCGCCCGTTCGGTGGCACTGGAACTTGATGCCGATGCCCTGTTCGAAGCCGCGCCGGACGTGATTGTGGCCCGCCACATTTCCACGTTCCCGGTGGCCACCCAGGACGTGGCGCTCGTGGTCCCGGCCGACGTGCCGGCAGACGACGTCCTTGCCGCCCTGCGCGAAGGCGCCGGAGAGCTGCTGGAAGACGTGGCGCTGTTCGACGTTTACGCAGGCAAGGGCATCGAGGACGGCAAGAAGTCGCTGGCCTTCGGGCTCCGCTTCCGGGCCGCCGACCGCACCCTCACCGCTGACGAGGCCTCGGCGGCGCGTGAAGGCGCAGTGGCGCTGGCTGCCGAACGCTTCGGAGCTGTCCAGCGGTAGGGTTCCTCCAGGCTTTTCGGGAAGGGCGGGTCATGGCGCAATGCGAAGTGCGCGCCATCCCGCCCTTCCTGCTGTCCGGGAAAGACAGCGGGACGCAGGAGGACGCCGAAGGCCTCCTGGACAGCGTCGAATTGGCGCGGGCCAAGGCTTTGCCGCCAGCCGCCGGCATTGCTTTTCTGGCCGGCCGGCTGGCGCAGCGGAGGCTCGCCGCGGAGCTGCTCTCACTTCCCGCCGCAGACCTCACCGTGGCCTACAGCTGCCCGCAGTGCGGAACCGGCCCCGGGGTGGGCCACGGCCGGCCGGGATACAGCTATCGGGGTGCCCCTGTGCCGCTGGCATTGAGCTTGTCCCGGGCAGCCGGCTGGACATTGTTGGTGGCTGTGGTGGACGCCTCGCCGGGAACGCGGCTGGGCGCCGACATCGAGGATCCGTCCCGTACCGGCTTTGACGGGTTCGACGGGCTTGCCCTGACGCCTGCGGAGCGCCGGAACCTCCGGAACGTCAGGGTGGAGCTGCTGCCGGCGGCGAGGGCCAGGCTCTGGGCACGCAAGGAAGCCTGGCTGAAAATGACCGGTGACGGACTCCGGACTGCGCCGTCCACCGTGGACGTCAGCCGGCGTCCCGGCCTGCGGGACCTGGGCCCTGCTGAAACCGGGCTGCCCGCACACCTGGCCGCCGCCGTCGCACTCTCCGGACCCGTTCAGGCCAGCGGAAGCGGCGGCAGCGGCTCCTCGTAAAGCCACGGGTGCAGCAGCGGCTCCGCATCGACAGCTGTGGCGCTGCTGACCGCCACGATGAAGTCCTGCGTCGTGACGGAGCCGTGCCTGTGACCGGCTGTCCAGTCCTGCAGGACGGCGAAAAAGGCGAGGTCGCCCACGGCCGTCCGGACGGCGTGCAGGGCCAGGGCGCCCCGCTTGTACACGCGGTCATCGAACATGCGCGCCGGACCGGGATCGCCCACCAGGATGTCCTGGTCCTCAGCCTGCAACCGCTGCCAGGCCGACGCGGCCCGCTCCGCCACGCTCATAACGCCTGCTTCCTCGGACCAGATCCACTCGGCATAGCAGGCGAAGCCCTCGTGCAGCCAGATGTCCTGCCACCCCGCAGCGGTCAGGGAATTGCCAAACCACTGATGCGACAGCTCATGGGCGATCAGGCGCTGGGACTCCCAGTCCAGGCCCAGGTGGTTGGGACCCAGGATTGCCATCGACTGCGCCTCAAGCGGGATTTCCAGTTCGTCCTCGGTCACCACCACCGTGTACGCGGGAAACGGATAAGGGCCAAAGCAATTGCTGAAGGTGCGCATCATTGCCGGTTGCCGGGCCAGTCCTGTCCTGGCACGGTCCGCCAAGGCGTGGGAGACCGCCACGGACTGCGGAACCGGGGCCCCGTGCCGTCCGGCGTCCAGCTCCAACGGCACGTACCTGCCAATCTGGACGGTCGCAAGATAGGCGGCCATCGGCTCCGCCTGTTCGTAGACCCAGGTTTCCCGGCTGGCGCGGGCCGTATGCGATTGCAGTACGCCGTTGCATACCACCCGGTAGTTCGCTTCAGTGGTGACCGTGAACCGGTAGCTGGCCTTGTCCCTGGAGTGGTCGTTGCAGGGGAACCAGGAGGGGGCACCGTTGGGTTGTCCGGCCACCAGGACACCGTCCGTCAGTTCCTCCCAGCCCACCTGGCCCCAGGGTCCGCGCCGCGGCCGCGGGTTGCCCTCATAGCGCACCTCCAGGGTGAAGGGCTGTTCCGGTTCGAAGGGGGCTTGCGAGGTGACGACCAGCTGCCCGGCCCGCTGGCTGAACCGGAGCGGTTTGCGGCCGTCCAGCAGGACCTTGGTGGCGCGCAGGCCAACGAGGTCCAGGACAATGGCCGACGTCGGAGCGCAGGTGACGCCGTGCAGCACCGCTTTGCCGCTGAGCCGGTTGCTGGCCACCCGGTAGTCCAGGTCCAGTTCGTACCGCTCGACGCGGAAGGCGTTTGTCCCGGCACCGGGCAGGTACGGGTCCGGGGAGGTTCCGGTGGCTGCGGGAATGCTGCCCCGGGCGGCTGATGCTGAAGAACTCATGGGACCTTCGGTTAGGTGGCAGACGGCGATCCGGGCCCGCTCCATGGGCTGACCGGGTTACCCATCCAGTACGTCGCGGCGGGCACTGCTTCGCCGCGCATCACCAAGGATGCCGGCCCCACCGTTCCGCCGGCGCCGATGCTGGCCTGGGGAAGGATGACCCCGTGCGGGCCCATGGTGGCCCCGTCCTCGAGCGTAACAGCGTCAATGCTCATCACACGGTCGTGGAACAGGTGCGTCTGCACCACACAGCCCCGGTTGACCGTGGAATTCCTGCCAAGGGCCACCAGGTCGGCTTCAGGCAGCCAGTAGCTCTCGCACCACGTGCCGCTGCCAATTTTCGCCCCGAGCGCCCGCAGCCACCAGACCAGCGCCGGGGTGCCCGATGCTGCCCGGGCGAACCACGGCGCCGTGACCAGTTCGATGAAGCTGTCCACCACTTCGTTCCGCCAGATAAAGGAGCTCCACAGTGGATGTTCACCGGGCCGGATCCGCCCCACCAGCACCCATTTCGCGGCGACGGACGCCCCTGCCGCCACGAGGCCCGCCAGCAGCATCACGACGCCGGTGAGCAGGGCGGCGGCGGCGTAGCCCCAGGTCGCTGCGATCCAGTCGAAGGCCAGCATGGTGCCGGCCGCGATGGCGACCGTGAGCATGACCGGCAGAAAGCGGCCCAGCTCCCACAGGGTGCGGGCGACTTTCAGCCGCGCCGGGGGCTGGAAAGTGCGCGAATCGTCGGAGGCGATCGCCGTCCGCCGCAACCGGACGGGCGGGCTTCCCAGCCAGGAGGTGCCGGACTTTGCCTTCGCCGGTGTGGCGGACAGGACGGCCACGAGTGAGTTCTTGGGAACGCTGCGTCCCGCGGCGGTCATGCCCGAATTGCCCAGGAAGGACCTTTTGCCGATCTTCGCCGGTGCCACCCGCAGCCAGCCGCCGTCGAGTTCGTAGGAGGCCACCATGGTGTCATCGGCGAGGAAGGCGCCCTCGCCCACGGTGGTCATCTTCGGTATCAGCAGCACGGTGGAGGCCTCGACGTTCTTACCGACCTTCGCGCCCAGCAGGCGCAGCCACACCGGCGTGAACAGGCTCGCGTAGATGGGGAAAAGCAGGTCCCTGGCCAGGTCCAGCACCCGCTCGGTGGCCCAGATCTGCCACCCCACCCGGCTGCGGATCCGGTAGTAGCCCTCCGTGATCCCGATGGAGAGGAGCCGCGTGGCAACCAGCACCAGGACGGCGTTCGTGGCGAACCACACCAGCGATGCCGGAGCAAGGGCCGCCAGCAGCCGGGGGAGGGCCCCGGTCAGCGACGTACTGCCCTGGACGAAGGTGAACGCGACCCACAGCGCGGCGGCAGCAGACAGGTACGGAATGAAGGACAGGCACGCAGACGCCAGGGAAAATCCGGCAAACCACGCACGTGCGGCAAACCTGCCCTGGGGCGGGGCATGTGGCACGCTGTGTTTGGCCTTGCCCTGCCGGCGGGCCGGTGAACCTGCGGCCAATTGGCCTGCCTTCACCTTCCCCAGCACCGCGGAACCGGCTTCCACCTGCGCCCCGGCCCCAATCGAGGCGCCGGGCATCAGCGTGCTGCGTGCACCCACGCTGGCACCGCGGCCAATGCGGATGGCCCCAATGTGAACGTCGTCGCCGTCGATCCACCAGCCTGACAGGTCCACCTCCGGTTCCACGTTGGCTCCGCTGCCGAGCGTCAGCAGCCCCGTGACGGGCGGCAGCGAATGAAGCTGGACGTCCCTGCCGATCTTCGCCCCCAGCGCCCGGGCGTAGTACGGCACCCAGGGCGCACTGGCGAGGCTGATGGCCCCTGCCAGGTCCTGGATCTGTTCTGCCAGCCACAACCGCAGGTGGACCCGCCCGGACCGGGGATAGATGCCTGGCCTGACGCCGCGGAGGAGGATCCTCGCGGCTGCGATGGACAGCAGCATTCGTCCGGCCGGGCTGACGAACACCAGCCAGGACGCTGCCACCCACCACCATGAAATGGTTGGTGCGGCAGTAAATCCGGCGAGTCCGGCCAACAGGTTGTTGATTGCCATGAGGTAGGTCAGCCACCGCATGCCCACCAGGATGTGCAGCGGCACACCCATCAGTGTCTGGAAGACCTGCGACTTCCTGGCAGTTGGCCGGACCGTCCGCTCCCGCGCAGGAGCGGAGTCCCCGGATTGGTTGACCTGCCGCGCCAGCTCCACCAGTGCCCCCACCCTCGGCGTCGCGTAAACATCGGCCACGGTGATGGTGGGGTAGCGGACCCTCAGCGCGGAGACCAGCTGGGCGGCGGACAGCGAACCGCCGCCGTAGGCGAAGAAGTCGGCGTCCAGCGATGTGACGGGGCTGCCCAGCACGCTGCTCCACTGTTCCACCACCCACGCGGCATCATCCGGAAGGTTCAGCGGAGCGGCATCCGCCTCTGCGGCGCCTGCACCCGCCAGGGGCCACGGCAGGGCGTGCCGGTCCACTTTTCCGCTGGTCTTGGTGGGCAGCGAGTCAACTGTCGTCAACAATGGCACCAGCGCCGCCGGAAGGCTTGCCGCCAGCTGTTCCCGTGCGGCACCCAGGTCCATGTCGTGGCCCGGTGCGGGGGCAAGGTAGCCCACCAGGATGTGGTTGCCTGCGGCGGTGGTCTGCACGGCGGCTGCCGCGCCGGCCACTCCGGGGAGGGCCTGCATGGATGCGTCGATCTCACCGAGTTCGATCCGGCGGCCGCCCAGCTTGACCTGGTCGTCCGCGCGGCCCTGGAAGATCAGGCCCGCCTGTTCGAACCGCACGAGGTCCCCCGAGCGGTAAGCCCGCTCCCACCCCAGGCTGGGCATGGGCGCGTACTTTTCCGCGTCCTTGGCCGGATCCAGGTACCGTGCCAGCCCCACCCCGCCGATAATCAGTTCACCCGTTCCGCCCTCGGGCACCGGGACACCCGCGGCATCGACAACGGCAAGGTCCCAACCGTCCAGGGGCAGTCCGATCCGTATTGGTCCAGGGCCGCCCAGCGGCGCCGCGCACGCCACCACCGTTGCTTCCGTGGGGCCGTACGTGTTCCAGACCTCCCGGCCCTCCACGGCCAGGCGGTCGGCGAGTTCCGGCGGGCAGGCCTCGCCGCCGAAGATCAGGAGCCGGACGTTTTCGAGGGATTCGGCGGGCCACAGGGCTGCGAGCGTGGGCACCGTGGAAACGGCGGTGATTGCGTGGTTGATCAGCCAGGGGCCGAGGTCCATGCCGGTGCGGACCAAGGCGCGCGGTGCGGGTACCAGGCAGGCGCCGTGGCGCCAGGCGAGCCACATTTCCTCGCAGGAGGCGTCGAAGGCAACCGAAAGGCCGGCCAGGACGCGGTCCTGCGGGCCGAGCGGATCATCCTGGAGGAAAAGCCGGGCCTCCGCATCGACGAAGGCTGCGGCCGAGCGGTGCTGGACGGCCACCCCCTTGGGTGTTCCGGTGGACCCCGACGTGAAGATGATCCAGGCGTCGTCCCCGGGTCCGGGCAGGCGCGCGCCCTTGAATGGACCGCTGCGTGCCGCACCTGCCGGCCCCGGCCCGACGGAGCCCCCGGCCCCCACGACGGCTGCCACCCGGGCTTCGCCAAACACGAGCCGGGCCCGTTCTGCGGGATCGTCCGCATCCACGGGAACGTAGGCTGCCCCCACCAGGAGGATGGCAAGGATGGAGACATACAGTTCGTTGGTCCCGGAGGGGATCCGCACGCCAATCCTGTCGCCGGCGCCCAGGCCGGCGAGGTGGAGCCGGCGTCCCGTGGCACGGACCTCGTCCAGCAATTGGGCGTAACTGAGCGACGTGCGGCCGTCATCCAGTGCCGAGGCGTCAGGAAACCGGGCGGCCGTGTCCTGCAGCACATCAATGAGGGTCCGGGCCGGCGGCGCCGCGGGAGCCCCGGCCAGCTGAGGCAGGAAAACGGCAACGCTGTGGCCGGCGTCCCCGGACTCCTGGTCCCGGCCGCCGGCTCCTGCACCGTCCCGGATGATGCTGGCTGGCTCCACGCCGGAACCGGAATCCCCAAAGGGGACCTGCTGCTGAGTCACTTGCGCATTGTGCCGGGACAAGATGAACGGAAGGTGTCGTGCGCGCCTAGACGGGCCGTTTCAGGCCGTTCGGGCGTTTGCCCGTTGTTCACGTCGCCCGTGCCTAGGGAACCAGCAGGACTTTCCCGGTGGTCTTGCGGCCTTCGAGGTCGCGGTGCGCCTGCCCGGCCTGGCTGAGCGGGTAGCGTGCACCGATCCGGACCTTCAGGCTGCCGTCGGCCGCGGCGGCGAACACCTCGTCCGAACGCCAGCGCCGCTCCGCCGCGTCCCGCAGGTAGTGGCCCATGGTGGGGCGCGTCAGGAACAGGGATCCCGCGGCGTTGAGGCGCTGCGGGTCAAACGGCGGGACGGGCCCGGAAGCCGCCCCGAACAGCACCAGCATGCCCCGGATCCGCAAGGCTGCCAGGGAGCCGTCGAACGTATCCTTCCCCACGCCGTCGTAGACGACGTCGACGCCGGTACCGCTGGTGATGTCCCTGACCCGCTCCGCGAAGCCGTCGTAGCGCAGCACGTGGTGCGCGCCGGCGTCGAGCGCAAGCTGCTCCTTTTCGTCGGTGGAGACCGTGGTGATGACTTCCGCGCCCCGTGCCTTGAGCAGCTGGATCAGCAGCAGCCCCACGCCCCCGGCGCCCGCGTGCAGCAGGACCTTGTGGCCGGGCTCCACCTTGAAGGTGGAATTCATCAGGTAGTGGGCGGTGACGCCCTGCAGGGGGAGCGCTGCGGCAGTGAAAACATCCAGGCCTTTCGGTACCGGCAGTGCGGCATCCTCATCCACCAGCGCGTAGTCCGCGTAGCAGCTGATGCCTTCAGCGGTAGCCACCCGGCTGCCCACGGCGAAGCCGGTCACGCCCTCGCCGACTGCCTCGACAGTGCCCGCGGCCTCCGAACCTGGAGTGAAGGGGTAGGGGACTTTGTACGTGCCGCTGCGCTTATAGGTGTCGATGAAGTTGACGCCGGCCGCCCCGACCTTGACCAGCAGCTGCCCGGGGCCCGGAACGGGGGGCTCCGCCTCCGTGTACTCAAGGACTTCCGGTCCGCCTGCCTGCCGTGCGACGATTGCGTGCGTCATGGCTCTCCTTTCGCGGGTCCCGGCGTCTCCGGCCCCGGCTGCCGAAACCATCCTAGGGACACTCCCGGGCGGCACGACAAGTGCCGCGTTACCCGGACGCGCTCGAATGCATAATTATCAGTACCAATGCATAACTATTGCTGTATAGTCGGAGCATGACTATTTCTGTTGCGGTTTCGGGAGCCAGCGGCTACGCCGGGGGAGAGGTCCTCCGCCTTCTTGCCGGGCACCCCGGTGTGACCATCGGCGCCATCACAGCCCACAGCAACGCCGGTTCCCGCCTCGGTGAACTCCAGCCCCACCTGCACGGGCTGGCCAGCCGCATCCTCGAGGACACCACGGTGGAGAACCTCTCCGGCCACGACGTCGTGTTCCTTGCCCTGCCGCACGGCGCCTCCGCGGAGATCGCCGCCCAGCTGCCGGAGGGCACGGTGGTCATCGACGCCGGCGCAGACCACCGGCTTGAGGACCCCGCCGCCTGGGAAAAGTTCTACGGCTCCGCCCACGCCGGCACCTGGCCCTACGGACTTCCCGAGCTCCCCGGCCAGCGCGAAGCCCTCAAGGGAGCCAAGCGCATCGCCGTTCCCGGCTGCTACCCCACGTCCGCCCTGCTGGCCCTGACCCCCGGGTTCGCCGCGCACCTGCTGGAGCCCGACGACGTCGTGATCGTTTCCGCGTCCGGCACCTCAGGCGCGGGCAAGGCCGCCAAAGTCAACCTGATCGGCTCGGAGGTCATGGGCTCCATGAGCCCCTACGGCGTCGGCGGCGGCCACCGGCACACGCCGGAAATCGAGCAGGGCCTGTCCAACGCGGCGGGGGAGCAGGTCACCGTATCCTTTACGCCCACCCTTGCCCCGATGAGCCGCGGCATCCTGACCACCGCCACGGCCAAGGTCAAGGCCGGCACCACGGCGGCGGAACTGCGCCTGGCCTGGGCCGAGGCGTACGAGGATGAGCCGTTCGTCCACCTGCTGCCGGAAGGCCAGTGGCCCACCACCAAATCGGTCCAGAGCTCCAACCATGCCGCCATGCAGCTGGCCTTCGATGCCCACACCGGCCGGGTCATCGTCACCTGCGTCATCGACAACCTCACCAAGGGCACTGCCGGCGGCGCCGTGCAGTCCATGAACATCGCACTCGGCCTGCCGGAAACCGCCGGCCTCAACCTGCAGGGAGTAGCCCCGTGACCATCACCGCACCCCAGGGATTCCGGGCCGCCGGCGTCACTTCCGGACTCAAGGCCTCCGGCAATCCGGACCTCGCCCTGGTCGTCAACGACGGCCCCTCCAAGGCCGCCGCCGCCGTGTTCACCAGCAACCGGGTGGCAGCAGCCCCCGTGCACTGGTCCCGCCAGGTGGTCTCCGACGGCCGGGTGGACGCCGTCATCCTCAACTCCGGCGGCGCCAACGCCTGCACCGGCCCCACCGGGTTCCAGAACACCCACAGCACAGCGGAAAAAGTGGCGAAGGTGCTGGGAATCTCGGCCACTGACGTCTTCGTCTGCTCCACCGGCCTGATCGGCGAGCAGCTGCCCATGGACAAGATCCTTCCGGGGGTGGAGGCTGCCGCGGCGGAGCTCAGCACCGACGGCGGTCCGGCCGCCGGCACCGCCATTATGACCACGGACAGCGTGCCCAAGTCAGCGCTCTTCATCGGCACCGACGCCGACGGCCAGGAGTTCAGCATCGGCGGCATCGCCAAGGGGGCAGGCATGCTGGCCCCGGGCCTGGCCACCATGCTGGTGGTGCTCACCACGGATGCCGACGTGCAGCCGGAGATGCTCGACGTCGTCCTCCGCGATGCCACCCGCGTCACCTTTGACCGCGCCGACTCGGACGGCTGCATGTCCACCAACGACACCGTGGTCCTGCTGGCCTCCGGCGCTTCCGGGGCTGTGCCGTCCGCCGAGGCCTTCGGTGCCGGGCTGACCCAGGTCTGCGCCGAGCTGGCACGCAAACTGATCGCCGATGCCGAGGGCGCCAGCCACGACATCGCCATCCGGACCTTCAACGCGGCCAGTGAAGCCGACGCCGAGACGGTCAGCCGCTCCGTGGCCCGCTCCAACCTCTTCAAGGCCGCCATCTTCGGCAAGGACCCCAACTGGGGACGTGTGCTCTCCGCCGTGGGCACCACCGACGCCGCCTTCGAGCCGGACAAACTCAACGTGGCCATGAACGGCGTCCAGATCTGCCGGAACGGCAGCATCGGCGATGACCGCTCCCTGGTGGACCTGGAACCCCGCGAAGTGCTGGTGGAAATCGACCTGCAGGCAGGCGACGCCGAAGCCACCATTTGGACCAACGACCTCACCCACGACTACGTGCACGAAAACAGCGCCTACTCCAGCTAGGAGCCCGGGCCACGGCAATACCGCCAGGCACAAGCCGCTGTGGAAAGTGACAACATGAACACCCAGACGCGTGAAACCACCAGCATGTCCGCCGCCCAGGACAAGGCAGAAACCCTGATCGAGGCCCTGCCTTGGATCCAGCGGTTCGCCGGCACCACCATGGTGATCAAATACGGCGGCAACGCCATGGTCAACGACGAACTCCGGCGAGCTTTCGCCGAGGACATCGTCTTCCTCCACCATGTGGGCATCCACCCCGTAGTGGTGCACGGCGGCGGCCCGCAGATCAACTCCATGCTGAGCCGGCTGGGCATCGAATCCGAGTTCAAGGGCGGACTGCGCGTCACCACCCCCGAGGCGATGGACGTGGTCCGCATGGTCCTTACCGGCCAGGTGGGACGCGAACTGGTGGGCCTTATCAACTCCCACGGCCCCTACGCCGTCGGCATGTCCGGCGAAGACGGCGGCCTCCTCCGCGCCGTCCGCACCGGGACCGTGGTGGACGGCGAAGACGTGGACCTCGGGCTGGTGGGCGAGGTGGTCGGCGTCGACCCCGCAGGCATCATGGACATCCTCGCCGCGGGCCGCATACCCGTAATTTCCACGGTGGCCCCGGAAATCGTCGACGGCGGTGAGGGCGTGGCGGGGACCGCACGGTTCCAGCCCACCGGCCAGGTCCTGAACGTCAATGCGGACACCGCAGCAGCGGCGGTGGCCTCGGCGCTCGGCGCTTCCAAGCTGGTGATCCTGACCGACGTCGAAGGCCTTTACGCCAACTGGCCGGACAAGTCCTCGCTGATTTCCTCGCTCACGGCGTCGGAGCTGAGGGACATGCTGCCCCGCCTCGAATCCGGCATGATCCCCAAGATGGCCGCGTGCCTCAAGGCCATCGACGAGGGCGTGGAACGCGCACACATCGTGGACGGGCGCCTGCCCCACTCCATGCTTCTTGAAACATTTACGACGGCGGGCATCGGCACCCAGGTAGTCCCGGACGAGGAGATCAACGGATGAACACCATGGAAAAGTCACCAGTGAATGAGTTGGTGGAAACCACGGGCCACGCCGGTTCCGAGTGGCTCTCCCGCTACTCCAGCTCGCTGATGAACGTGTTCGGCACGCCGCAGCGGGTCCTGGTCCGCGGCGCCGGCTGCCTGGTCTGGGACGCCGACGGCAAGGAATACCTGGACCTGCTCGGCGGCATCGCCGTGAACGCCCTGGGCCATGCCCACCCGTTCGTGACGTCGGTGATTTCCAGCCAGCTGGCCACCCTGGGGCACGTCTCCAACTTCTTCACCAGCCCCACCCAGGTGGCGCTGGCCGAGAAACTCCTGCAATTGGCCCACGCGCCCGCCGGCTCCAAGGTGTTCTTCAGCAACTCCGGCACCGAGGCCAACGAGGCAGCGTTCAAGCTGGCCCGGCGCAACACCGGTTCCGGGGACACGAAACGCACGAAGATTATTGCCCTGGAGGGCGCCTTCCATGGCCGGACCATGGGGGCCCTGGCACTCACCGCCAAGGAAGCCTACCGTGCACCCTTCGAGCCGCTGCCCGGCGGCGTGGTGCACATCCCGTTCGGTGACATCGCCGCGCTGGAGGCAGCCGTTGACGACACCGTCGCCGCCGTGTTCCTGGAACCGATCCAGGGCGAGGCAGGCGTCCGTCCGCTGCCGCCGGGCTACCTGAAGGCAGCGCGGGAGGCCACCAGCAAAGTGGGCGCCCTGCTCATCCTGGACGAGGTCCAGACCGGCATCGGCCGGACCGGCAAATGGCTCGCCAGCGAGGATGCGGGCATCGTCCCCGACGCCATCACCCTGGCCAAGGGGCTGGGCGGAGGCTTCCCCATCGGTGCCCTGCTCACCTTTGGTGAGCAGACGTCGTCGTTGCTCTCAGCAGGCCAGCACGGCACCACCTTTGGCGGAAATCCCGTGGCTACCGCGGCGGCCCTGGCCACCCTCCACGCCCTCGAAAGCCAGAACGTGCTGGCCAACGCGGCGGCGGTGGGGGAGCACCTGCGCTCCGCGCTGGGCGCCATTCCCGGCGTCACCGAAGTCCGCGGCGAAGGACTGCTGATCGGCTTCGACCTGGACGCCGACGTCGCGCCGGCCGTGGTGCAGGCGGCCCTCGACGCCGGCTTCATCGTCAACAGCCCGGGTCCGCGCACCATCCGCCTGGCACCCCCGCTGATCCTCACCACGGCGCAGGCCGATGCCTTCCTCTCCGCTTTCCCGGCAATCCTCCAAGCAGCTAAGGACGCCCAGTGACCACCGCAACCCGGCACTTCCTCAAGGACACCGACCTCAGCCCCGCCGAGCAGGCAGAGGTGCTGGACCTTGCCGCCCGCATGAAGGCGGCCCCCTACAGCGTGCAGCCCTACGCCGCGGAAGGCAGCGGCCGCAAGACCGTGGCCGTGATCTTCGACAAGACCTCCACCCGGACCCGCGTGTCCTTCGCCACCGGCGTTGCCGACATGGGCGGCAACGCGCTGGTCATCAACCCGGGCGAAGCCCAGATCGGGCACAAGGAATCCGTGGAGGACACCGCCAAGGTCCTCGAACGGATGGTGTCCACCATCGTGTGGCGCACCGGCGCGCACGCAGGCCTGGTGGCCATGGCGGAGAACTCCAGGGTCCCGGTCATCAACGCCCTGTGCGACGACTACCACCCGTGCCAGCTCCTGGCTGACCTGTTGGCAGTCAAGGAACACAAGGGCGAACTCAAGGGGCTCACCATGAGCTACCTGGGCGACGCTGCCAACAACATGGCCAACTCCTACCTCCTGGCCGGAGTCACCGCCGGCATGCACGTCCGCATCGCCGGGCCGGCGGGCTACCTGCCCGCGGAGGACATCGTCGCGGCAGCCCGGGAGCGTGCGGCCGAAACCGGCGGCTCCGTGCTCATCACCACCGACGCCAAGGAAGCGCTGCAGGGCGCAGACGTCGTAGCCACCGACACCTGGGTGTCCATGGGCCAGGAGGCCGAAAAGGAAGCCCGGATGCAGCTGTTCCGGGACTACTCCGTGGACTCGGACGCCATGGCACTCGCCGCGGAAGACGCCGTCGTGCTTCACTGCCTGCCCGCCTACCGCGGCTATGAAATCTCCGCCGACGTCATCGACGGCCCGCAGTCCATCGTCTGGGACGAAGCCGAAAACCGGCTGCACGCCCAGAAGGCGCTGATGGCCTGGCTGATGCACCGCTCGGGCCTTGCCTTCGTGGACGGACTTTCCCCCGTCGAAGGCACAGGGGAGAGCACGTTCTAGTGTCCGCCCAGCCGTCCTCCCCGGGCACCAGCCCCGCCACCAAGACTGCCCGACAGGCGCGCATCACCGCCATCCTCACCGGGCAGTCCGTGCGTTCCCAGGCGGAACTTGCGGCGCTGCTGGCGGACGACGGCGTCCAGGTCACCCAGGCCACGCTGTCCCGCGACCTCGTGGAACTGGGGGCCGTCCGGGTCCGCGGGAAGGAGGGCGTCCTGGTGTACGCCGTCCCCGGCGAAGGAGGCGAACGGGGCGCCAAGAGCGGAGTCACCCAGGAGATCCTGGACGCCCGGCTCGCCCGGCTGTGCAGCGAACTGCTGGTCACCGCCGAAGCGTCCGCCAACATCGCAGTCCTCCGGACGCCGCCCGGAGCCGCGAACTTCCTGGCCCTGGCCATCGACCACTCGGTGATGCCGTCCATCCTGGGCACCATTGCCGGTGACGATACCGTCCTGCTGGTTTCCCGTGACCCGCTGGGTGGCCCGGACCTCGCCGCCCGCTTCCTGCAACTGGCTGAGGAAGCCGGGCAATAAGCTTGAAGACAACAAATCAACCAACCCCAACAAGGAGCATTTAAAGTGACTGAACGCATTGTGCTGGCCTACTCCGGCGGCCTGGACACGTCCGTCGCCATCGGCTGGATCGGTGAAGCCACCGGTGCCGAGGTCATCGCCGTGGCGGTCGACGTCGGACAGGGCGGCGAATCGCTCGAAACCATCCGCCAGCGCGCCCTGGGCTGCGGCGCCGTCGAAGCCTACGTTGCCGACGCATCGGACGAGTTCGCCAACGAATACTGCGTCCCCACGCTGAAGGCCAACGCCCTGTACCAGGGCCACTACCCGCTGGTGTCCGCCATCTCCCGCCCGGTCATCGTCAAGCACCTGGTCAAGGCAGCCCGCGAATTCGGCGCCACCACCGTTGCCCACGGCTGCACCGGCAAGGGCAACGACCAGGTCCGCTTCGAAGTCGGCATCCAGACCCTGGGCCCGGACCTGAAGTGCATCGCACCGGTGCGCGACCTCGCCCTGACCCGCGACAAGGCCATCGCCTTCGCCGAGGAAAAGGGACTGCCGATTGAGACCACCAAGAAGAACCCGTACTCCATCGACCAGAACGTCTGGGGACGCGCCGTCGAAACCGGCTACCTCGAGGACATCTGGAACGCCCCCACCAAGGACATCTACGACTACACCGCCACCCCGGAGTTCCCGCCGGCACCGGATGAGGTCACCATCTCCTTCGAAGCCGGCGTGCCCGTCGCGATCGATGGCGTCAAGGTCACCCCGCTGCAGGCCATCAAGGAACTGAACCGCCGCGCCGGTGCACAGGGCGTCGGCCGCATCGACGTCGTCGAGGACCGCCTGGTGGGTATCAAGTCCCGCGAAATCTACGAAGCCCCCGGCGCCATGGCGCTGATCACCGCCCACAAGCACCTCGAGGACATCACCATCGAGCGCGAGCAGGCCCGCTTCAAGGCCACCGTGGGCCAGCGCTGGGCCGAGCTGGTTTACGACGGCCAGTGGTTCTCCCCGCTGAAGCGCTCCCTGGATGCCTTCATCGAGGACACCCAGAAGTACGTCTCCGGCGATATCCGCATGACCCTGCACGGCGGCCAGGCCATCGTCAACGGCCGCCGCTCCGACACCTCGCTGTACGACTTCTCGCTGGCCACCTACGACACCGGTGACACCTTCGACCAGTCCCAGGCCAAGGGCTTCATCGAGCTGTGGGGTATGTCCGCCAAGGTCGCTTCCGGCCGCGACATCCGCGTCGCAGGGAAGTAGCCCGCGTGGCTGAGCAAAAAACGGAGGCAACCAACGCAGGTGCCCTGTGGGGCGGCCGGTTCGCCGGCGGCCCCGCGGACGCCCTCGCGGCGCTGAGCAAGTCCACGCACTTCGACTGGCGGCTGGCCCGCTACGACATCGCCGGCTCCAAGGCGCACGCCCGCGTGCTGCACAAAGCCGGCCTGCTCGACGACGCGGAGCTCGAAGGCATGCTCGCGGCCCTGACGCAGCTGGACGAGGACGTGGCGTCCGGCGCCTACCTGCCGGCGGAGTCCGATGAGGACGTGCACGGTTCGCTGGAACGCGGCCTGATCGAGCGCGCCGGTGCCCAGCTGGGCGGCAAGCTCCGCGCCGGCCGGTCCCGCAACGACCAGGTGGCAACCCTGGGCCGGATGTTCCTGCGGGACCACGCCCGGATCATTGCCCGCGGTGTCCTGGCCACCGTGGACGCGCTGGTGGAGCAGGCCAAGGCGCACCATGGCGTTGCGATGCCGGGCCGCACCCACCTGCAGCACGCCCAGCCGGTCCTGCTCAGCCACCACCTCCTGGCCCACGCCTGGGCCCTGCTGCGCGACGTGCAGCGGCTCCAGGACTGGGACAAGCGGGCGGGTGTTTCGCCCTACGGTTCGGGCGCCCTGGCCGGCTCCTCGCTGGGGCTGGACCCGGAAGCGGTGGCGGCCGACCTTGGGTTCTTCTCCGCCGTGCACAACTCGATCGACGGCACCGCCTCCCGCGACGTCTTCGCCGAGTTCGCGTGGGTCTGCTCGATGATCGGCGTGGATCTGTCCCGGATCTCCGAGGAAGTCATCTTCTGGGCCACCAAGGAGTTCTCCTTCGTCACGCTGGATGATTCGTACTCCACGGGGTCCTCGATCATGCCGCAGAAGAAGAACCCGGATGTGGCCGAGCTGGCCCGCGGCAAGGCAGGGCGTTTGATCGGCAACCTGACCGGGCTGCTGGCCACGCTCAAGGGCCTGCCGCTGGCGTACAACCGCGACCTGCAGGAGGACAAGGAACCGGTGTTCGACGCCGCCGACACCCTGGAGCTGCTGCTCCCGGCCGTCTCCGGCATGATCGCCACCCTGAAATTCAACACGGAGCGGATGGAGTCCCTGGCGCCGCAGGGCTTCGCGCTGGCCACGGACATCGCCGAATGGCTGGTCCGCCAGGGCGTGCCGTTCCGCGAGGCCCACGAGCTGTCCGGTGCCGCCGTGAAGCAGGCGGAGTCCCGCGGCGTTGAGCTGTGGGACCTGACGGACGAAGAGTACGCCGCGATCTCGGAGCACCTGACCCCGGAGGTCCGGACCGTGCTGTCCACGGAGGGTTCGCTTAACAGCCGGAACTCCCAGGGCGGAACGGCGCCGGCCGCCGTGGAACGCCAGCTGGCTGCGCTGGAAGGCGAGCTTGCCGGCGTGCGGGAGTACGCCGGGTAGGAAACATTGTTGCCAAGGGCCCCGGGGCATGTTCCCCGGGGCCCTTGGCGTCTGTGGCTAGGCTGGGGCCATGAGCGAAACCTTCCGCAAGTTCCTTCGCACCCTGCCCGACTTCCCGTCCGACCTGCCCGGCTTCGACCCCGGCAACGCACCGCAGGACCCGGCCTTGCTCTTCAAGCAGTGGCTGGACGAGGCACTGGATGCGGGGGAGCAGCAGCCGCACGCGTTCAGCCTCGCCACGGTGGGGGAAAGCACCGACGGCGCCCCGCAGCCGTCCTCGCGGATGCTCATCCTGAAGAACATTGACGACGACGGCTGGCACTTCGCCACGTCCCGCACCTCCCGCAAGGGCCGCGAGCTGTCGGGGTCACCGCGCGCGGCGATGAACTTCTACTGGCCGGCACTGGGCCGCCAGGTACGGGTGGCGGGCACTGTGGTTGAGCTTTCCGCCGAAGCCTCCGCCGTCGACTGGCACGAGCGGCCCCGGGCCGACGGCAGCGACAACCCGGACTGGCAGCTCTACGCCCTCCAGCCGGCCGAAATCGAGTTCTGGCAGGCCAGCAACGACCGCCGGCACGTCCGCCACCGTGTCGGGCCGGACGGAAGCCCGCTGGACTGACTGCTCGGCTAGGCTAACCGCATGACGTCACCTTCCCCTGCCGCCCTCCTCGCTGAACTGCACAAAGCCGCGGACGCACTGACCGCTGCGGTGGACCGGATTCCGGCCGGCGGCGAAAGGGCCCCTTCCACCCTTCCCGGCTGGAGCCGCGGCCACCTCCTGGCCCACATCGCCGGAATCTGCAGCGCGCTGGCCCGCCAGGTGGAATACGGGCGGTCCGGCAGGACGGTGGAGCTGTACGACGGCGGCGTGGACGGCCGCAACCGGGCCATCGAGCTTGCCGCCGGCCACAGCCTGGAGGAGCACCGGAAGGACGTTGCGGCCGCGGTGCAGCGGGCACTGGCGGCCTTCGATGCGCTGGGGGAGGACGAATGGCAAACGCGCATCGCTTTCCGCGACGGCGTGATTTTCGACGCCGGTTTGGCGCTCTGGCGCGAGCTGGTCATCCACACCGCGGACCTGGACACCGGCGCGGGACCCGAGACCTGGAACAGGGCATTCTGCTCCCACCTCTTCGACTTCCTCGCCGCCCGCGTGCCGGCGGAAACCCGGCTGGTCCTGCAGCCCGTGGCACTCCCGCCGCTGACCCTCGGAACCGGCGGCAGCACCGTCGTCGTCAGCGGGATGGTGACGGACATCGCCGCGTGGCTCGCAGGCCGGCAGCCGTCGCTGGACAGCCTGCGGGCCACGGCCGCCGGGGACGGCACCGATCTTCCCGGCCTGATGCCCTGGCCGTCGGCGATGCCGGACCCCAAGTAGCCATTCGCGGGGAGTGAGTGGTCAGGCGGCCTCGCGGGCCAGCAGGCTCTCTTTGATGCGCAGGCCCCAGCGGAAACCGCCCAGCGAGCCGTCGGTCCGGATGACGCGGTGGCACGGCACGAACAGTGCAGCCGCGTTGAACGCGCAGGCACTGGCGGCGGCCCGCACGGCCCGCGGGTTGCCGGCCAGGGCGGCGTACTCCGAGTAGGTGACGGGTGAGCCCGGCCTGACCTGCCGCAGCACGTCCCAGGCGTGGGCACGGAACGGTCCGGACTGCTGGCGGACCGGCACCGCCATGGCCGGGGCGGGGTCACCGGCATAGAAGGCCTCCACGGCGGATGAGATCCCGCCAAGGTCCGTTACCTCTTCCACGGCGTCGGGCCGCAGCATTGGATGGACCTGGCCGGTCAGGTCCGCCAGGAAGGCCGTCCAGCCGGACGCAAGGACCACGCCATCCTGGGCGAGGACCGTAAACGGACCGTCCGGCGTGGACAGCTGCAGCAGTTGGGCTTTCATGGCGTCCCTTTCGCGGGAATGGTGGTTCTTGCGGCGGGCCGGGCGGCAGCGCGCCAGAGGTGCATGGTGGCGTAGGAGCGCCACGGGCTGGTCTCCCGGAAGTCCGGGCTCAAGGCGCTGGTCCCATTATCGAGGGCACGGATCCCGTTCCGCACGGCGGCGTCGTTGGCAAGGAAAATATCCGGGGCACCCAGGACCCGCATGGCGACGTACCCCACCGTCCAGGGCCCGACGCCGGGGAGCGGCAAAAGTGCCGCGGTGAGGCTTGGGAGGTCGTCGCCATAGCCGAAGTCCAGGCGGCCGCGGGCCATGGCCTCCGCAGCATGCAGCAGCGACTCGGTCCGGCGCCGGGGGCCGCGAAGCAGATGTCCTGCAGCAGCGATTTCCGCCGGAGTGGGAAACAGGCGGTCCAGGCCGTCGCCGGGGGCACTGGCAGGACTGCCCGCCGCGGACAAATGGGTCAAGGCTGTCCTGGCGGCCGCCACCGTGATCTGCTGGCCCACCATGGCCCGGATCAGCAGTTCCTGCGGATCCACCGCGCCCGGCAGGCGCATCCCCGGTGCGGAGGCAACGGAGCCGGCAAGCCTGGGATCGGCGGCGAGCGTGCCGTCGATCGCCTCCGGGTCCGCGTCCAGGTCGAACAGCCGGCGGACGCGGCTGAGCAGCGCCGGAAGGTCGCGAAGGTCCACCGCGCCGATGGTGAGGGTCAACGGCCGTTCCCGGGCCCCGTCGTCGTACTCCACCCTGAAGCGCGCGTCCCCGTGGGGGAGCCGCAGCGTCCGGGCATAGGAAGTGGGCGTGCCGTCCTCGACCCCGGGGATGGCGCGGACCGCCAGGAAGGAGAAGATGCCCGGATCGAAAGGCGGACGGTAGGGCAGGCCCAGGGTCAGGGCTGTGGCGCCGCCGCCGTTCACCGGATGGCGGACGGTCCTCCTGAGCGCCGTGGGCGTCATATCGAACACCTCGGCGATGGTCTCGTTGAACTGCCTGACGCTGCTGAAGCCTGCCGCAAAGGCGACGTCGGCGAGTTTCATCGATGTTGAAACCAGCAGGGTGCGGGCCGTCTGGGCCCGTGCGGCGCGGGCCAATGACAGGGGGCCGGCGCCAAGTTCCTGGCCGAGGATCCGGTTCAACTGGCGCGGCGAATACCCCAGCCGGGCGGCCAGGCCCGCCACGCCGTCGCGGTTGATCACGCCGTCGTTGATCAGGCGCATCGCCCGCCCCGCGATGTCCTGCCGCACGTTCCAGGCCGGGGTTCCGGGCACCGCCTCCGGCAGGCAGCGCTTGCAGGCGCGGTAGCCTGCCTCGTGTGCGGCGGCGGACGTCTCGTAGAACGTGACGTTGGAGGCCTTGGGGGTCCTGGCAGGGCACGACGGCCGGCAGTAGATCCCCGTGGTGCGGACGGCCGTAAAGAACTGGCCGTCGAACCGGGTATCGCGGGCATCGATTGCCCGGTAGCGCTGCCAGAAGTCCATTCCTCCATCCTGCCAGCCGCCGGCCACGGCTTCTAGCGGAAATCGGACATGGCCGTGGGCGTGCAGATCCACCCCGGACCCCTTTCCGGTGGCGGATGAAACCTGCGGGATCTGGGTAAGGTCAACTAATGAACCAAAGCGCTGGGGCAATGGCACAGCTGCGGGAATTCCTGTCCGCGGACGCCCGGGAACTCGCACCAAAGCTGCTCGGTGCCGTGCTCACCCATGAGTCCCGCGACGGTGCCGTGTCCGTCCGGCTCACCGAGGTGGAGGCCTATATGGGCCCCGAGGACTCCCTGCACCCGGACCCCGGCTCCCACACCTACCGCGGCCCCACGCCCCGCAACGCCCCCATGTTCGGCCCCGCCGGCCACCTCTACGTCTACTTCACCTATGGAATGCACCACTGCACCAACATCGTGTGCGGTCCGGCCGGCGTCGCGTCCGCCCTGCTGCTCCGGGCAGGGGAAGTGGTGGACGGGCTGCAGCTGGCCCGGCTGCGCCGTCCAACGTCCAAAACTCCTGCGGACCTTGCCAGCGGGCCGGCCCGCCTTGCCAAAGCGCTGGGATTGACGACGGCGGACAGCGGCCGCGACGCGCTCGCTCCGCCGTTCCGGCTCGAACTTCCGTCCGTTCCCGCCGGCGCGGTCAGTTCCGGTCCCCGGGTGGGGGTGGCCGGCGCCGGAGGCACGGACGAATACGCCTGGCGGTACTGGCTGACCGGCGACCCTACCGTGTCCAGATACAAGGCAGCGAAGCCGCGGACCCGGAAGCAGGCAGCGGAACCCCGGCCGGATGCAACGTTTCACCGGCGTTAACGGAAATGGTTGTAGAATGGACGGTCTGTCTTTTGCGATAGGGGAACGTTAATGCTTGACGCCGAATTGGCCCACGAACGGGAGTATGTAGCCGGCCTGTACGCCCGGCTGGAGGAACTCCGGGAGGAGAAGCGCCGCCAGTTGGCGCAGGTCCGTCGTGCCGGAGCCGTGGGCACCATGCAGAACGTTTCGGAGCGGGACGCGTTCGCAGCACTGTATGAGGACCGCCTGGCGCAGCTGGACGCCGTGGATGACCGGCTGGTTTTTGGCCGCCTGGACCTGGACTCCGGCGAAGCACAGTACATCGGCCGCATTGGCCTCACCACCGAGGACCTGCAGCGTCTCATGGTGGACTGGCGTGCCCCCGAGGCCGGGCACTTCTACCAGGCCACGGCCTTTGACCGGCAGGGCGTCCGCCGCCGCCGGCACCTGATCCTGCAGGGACGCGAGGTCAAGGCCATCGAGGACGATGTCCTGGACGCCGGGATGCTCACGGACGACGAATCGCTCCAGGGCGAAGGTGCCCTGCTGGCTGCCCTGAACTCCAAGCGGACCGGCCGCATGTCGGACATCGTCAGCACCATCCAGTCGGAGCAGGACCGGATCATCCGCTCCTCCATCTCCGGCGCCGTCGTGGTCCAGGGCGGACCCGGCACCGGCAAGACCGCAGTGGCCCTGCACCGCGCCGCCTACCTGCTCTATACCCACCGTGACCGGCTCAAGAGTGCCGGCGTGCTGCTGGTGGGGCCGTCGTCGTCGTTCATGAAGTACATCGAACGGGTGCTGCCGTCCCTGGGTGAGACCGGCGTGGTCATGGCTAGCCTTGGCCGCCTGATGCCCGGCATCCACGCCGTTCCGGAAACAGACGCCGACGTCGCCGCCATGAAGGGGCGGCTGGACATGGCCGCCATCGTGGCCAACGCCGTCTCCAACCGCATGCGCGTCCCCGCCCAGAACCGGATCCTCGAGGTCGACGGCCGCAAGCTGACCCTTACGCCCCGGCAGGTGCGCCGCGCGCGGGAACGCGCCCGCGCCACCGGAAAGCCGTACAACGAGGCCCGCGTAACGTTCGTGAAGATCCTGCTGCGCGAACTGACCGAGCAGATGACCGAGCTCGTCGAGGCCGGAAACATTGGCAACAACGCGGACCGCTCCTACCTGGCCGAGGACGTCCGGACCGCCCGGGACGTCCGGATCGCCCTGAACCTGTGCTGGATGCCCATGACGCCGGAGAAGCTCATCTCCGACCTCTTCAGCAAGCCGGAGGTGCTGGAGTTCTGCACCCCCCACCTGACCCCTGCCGAGCGGGCGCTGCTGCAGCGTCCGGCCGATGCGCCGTGGAGCGAGTCCGACGTCCCGCTGCTGGATGAGGCCGCCGAGCTGCTTGGGGAGCTGGACCCGGCCGCCGGACGCGGGCTGGCCCAGCAGGAGCACGACCGTGCCCGGGACCTCGCCAACGCAAAGCAGACCCTGGTCAACATGGAGGCCGCCGGCGTCGATCCGTTGATGTCCGCAGAGGAGCTGGCGGAGCAGAACCGGGAGCAGGAAGCCCGGCAGACGGCAGCCGAACGCGCAACGAGCGACCGCACGTGGGCGTTCGGGCACATCGTCGTGGATGAGGCCCAGGAGCTTTCGCCCATGCAATGGCGTCTGCTGGTGCGCCGCTGCCCGTTGAAGTCCTTCACTATCGTGGGCGACATTGCCCAGACCAGCTCCGTTGCCGGGGCCAATTCCTGGCAGGGGGCGCTGGCCCCGATGTTCGGCGACCGCTGGCAGCTGGAGGAGCTGACCGTCAACTACCGCACCCCGTCCCAGATCGCCGAGGCCGCCGTTAGGATGGCCAACGCCGCGGGCCTGGTGGTCTCCGCACCCAAGGCCGTCCGCGAGGGCCGCTGGGCCCCCATCATCGACGAGGTGCCCGCCGGCGGCATCGTGGACCGGCTGGTGGAGGTCCTTCCGGAGGAGCTTGCGGCGCTCGACGGCGGCCTGCTCGCCGTGATTGCCGACGGTGACCTCCTGCCCCAGGCAACGGCGGCCCTCCGTGCCGTATACGGCCGCAGGATCGGCACCGGGGCCGGCAGCTACGAGCAGGACATCGTGGTCATCAGCCCGCGTGAGGCAAAGGGCCTGGAGTTCGACGGCGTGGTGGTCCTGGAACCCTCCGTGATGCTCAACCACGAACACGGCAAAGTGGGGGACCTGTACGTCGCCATGACCCGCGCCACGCAGAGGCTGCGGCTGATCGCGGCGCAACCGGTCCCCGCCGGTATTGCCGGCTGACGGGGCAATCGGCGTTACTGCTAACTTAGGAAGCGTGCCAGAACTGAACATCCTCGAACCGCAGCGCAACGACCCCACTTTCGCCAATATTTGGCAGGAACTGAAGTGGCGTGGGCTGGTCCATGTTTCCACCGATGAAGCGGAGCTCGAAAAGCTGCTCGCCAACGGGCCGGTCACGTACTATTGCGGCTTCGACCCCACCGCGCCGAGCCTGCACCTGGGCAATCTGGTCCAGCTCCTGGTCATGCGGCGGCTTCAGCTGGCAGGGCACAAGCCCCTCGGCCTGGTGGGCGGGTCCACCGGCATGATCGGGGACCCGCGTCCGACGGCGGAACGCACCTTGAACACCAAGGACACGGTGGCGGAGTGGGTTGGCTACCTCCAGGCCCAGGTGCAGCGCTTCCTCAGCTTCGAGGGGGACAACGCTGCCAGGATGGTGAACAACCTGGACTGGACGGCGCCGCTGAGCGCCATCGACTTCCTGCGTGAAGTGGGCAAGCACTTCCGCGTGGGCACCATGCTGCGCAAGGACGCCGTGGCATCCCGGTTGAACTCCGATGAAGGCATCAGCTACACCGAGTTCAGCTACCAGATCCTGCAGGGCATGGACTACCTGCAGCTTTACCGCGACTACGGCTGCGTCCTGCAGACCGGCGGCTCGGACCAGTGGGGCAACCTCACCAGCGGTACGGAATTGATCCGGAAGGTGGAGGGCAAGAGCGTCCACGCCCTGGGGACCCCGCTCATCACCAACTCTGACGGAACCAAGTTCGGCAAGAGCGAGGGCAACGCCATCTGGCTCGATGCCGGCATGTGCAGCCCGTATGCGTTCTACCAGTTCTGGCTCAACACTGCGGACGCGGACGTGGTGGACCGGCTCAAGGTGTTCACCTTCCTGACCCGCGCGGAGATTGAAGAGATTGCCGTTTCGGTGGCGGAGCGTCCGTTTGCCCGTGAGGGTCAGCGGAAGCTTGCCTTCGAAGTGACCTCGTTGGTGCACGGCGTTGACGCCACCGAAAAGGTCATCGCAGCTTCGGCGGCGCTCTTCGGCAACGGCGATTTGGCCGCATTGGACAAGGCAACCCTGCAGGCTGCAACGTCCGAACTTCCTTCCACCACAGTGCAGGTGGATGAGATGGGGATTGTGGACCTGCTGGTGGCGTCCGGTCTTTCCGAAAGCAAGTCCGCCGCACGCCGGACCGTGGGTGAAGGCGGAGCCTACGTGAACAACGAGAAAGTCTCGGATCCTGAAGCTGTGATCTCCGAGTCGGAGCTCCTGCATGGCCAGTACCTGCTCCTGCGCCGGGGCAAGAAGAACCTGGCGACAGTGGAAGTACTGGTCCCGTAACCGCGGGAGCGCAACCTACCACCTGCACGCCCCTCGGCGGCCGATTTGCGCGGCCGCGGAGGGGCGTGTATTGTTTTCTGAGTCGCCGCCGCTGAGTGGTGACAAACCCCCAACTGATATTGAGAAGCAATTGTCGGCCATGCGGTGCATGGAACGAAGAATGCTTCCCATTTTGCTGGGCGGATTCATTCCGCAGAGTGAATTCCGGGAAAACAACCGGATTTGCAAAAGCGAATATGAATGAAATAAGATAAAAACATCGCAGCGAAGAAATACGGAAAAGAAATTCTTTTTTGAATTGTTCCGGGAATACTCGAATGTGTCTGTTGTTTGAGAACTCAATAGTGTGCCAAGTTTGTCGATACCGATTATGTATGTAATTGGTTGAATTTGCCGAATCGTGCCGCCCCTGTGGTGTGGTTTGGTGTTTTTAGCTGGTTTCAAATTTTGTGCAGCCATTATGACCGTTATTTCCGGTGGTTTTGGT